>NZ_RCWB01000014.1 GCF_018448885.1 Photorhabdus caribbeanensis | reverse complement strand
GTGATTAAACAGAATACCAGTATAAAAGACAGTCAGGCGGCTAAACGTCGAAGAGCCATTTGGTCAGGGGAATTCCGTAGTCAACTTATCTTTGATTAAATTAAATACAAAGTGGAATCCCGCCCTGGTATGAATATGGTTACTGTTGGATGTACCAGGCTACGATTGGTAAGAATAGTGCGTATATTTAGTATTTTTTTCTAAATGATGTGAGAGCTATCTAAGATGTTAAAAGTGCGGATTTTGCTTTAATAGGGGATTGATTTTACATATATTAATTTGATTCCGGTTTTAATTCTGGAATAGGGTGAGCTCTTCTATTCTGACTTAATTTATAACTCAGAGGTTATTATGAAAAAACAGATGACTGAATGGGTAACTTTGGCAGGAAAAGGGGTGACGTTAGAACCTCTGACACACCAACGGCATGATGAGTTTTTACAGGCAATTGAAGAGGGGGAACTGCATAAGTTGTGGTACACCAGTGTTCCTTCGCCGACTGAGCTAGGTAACGAGATTGAACGCCATTTATTGCTACATGAAAAAGGTACTATGCTGCCTTTTGCTATTGTTGATCATCGAACAGGTAAAGCGGTTGGAATGACCACGTATATGAATATTGATTCTGGTGCCCGCCGGTTGGAAATCGGTTATACCTGGTATGCGCGTTCTGTTCAGCGGACACATGTTAATACGGAAGCAAAATATCTCTTATTGAAATACGCTTTTGAAGAGTTGGGATGTATCGCAGTGGAGTTTCGCACTCATTTTTTTAATCATCAGAGTCGGAAGGCGATAGAGCGACTGGGCGCAAAACTTGATGGGATTCTGCGTAGTCATGCTGTATCTAAAGATGGCAGTATCAGGGATACTTGTGTTTACAGCATTATTAATTGTGAATGGCCTGCGGTTAAAATGCATCTTGAATGGCAGATGGTTAAACCGAGGTAAGAGTCGTCGTAAAATTAGGCCGTCTCCGGTGAAAGGTAGCGGCCTGATATCTGATTTAATTTGAAGGTAGGGAATGCCGCATGCCATTGTCCAGTTCATCTAGTAATTGATAACGGCGACGATATTCCGCCCGTTTCTTGCTGGCTATATCTTCAAGAGGTTTTCTTTCAATAGATAATGGCAGATGGAAATCTTTATTTTTTTCCTTTGTTCCACCTAATGATTCCCAGAAAGAATCGTAATCAGCGACTAATTTATCTTTCTTTTTATGCCAATAGCGTAGGCTTTTATAGATGTGGGTATCGTTGCTGGCTGCCAGAATTTGCTGACATTCAAAGTGGGCAGCAAAACGGCAAATAGATTCAAGCAGTAAGCGTTTTGGAAATAATCCGAAACAATCTTTTGTTGCATCGCGGATAATTTCAAGGGTTGCATCGCCTTTGGAGCCTTGTAGCCCACCGATGAACAATGTTTTTTTACCGGCAATAGTGAGTAGTGTGAAGGCGCATCTTGCCAAAGTTTTATTATCTTCTGTTGTAATAAATAGAGTAAGCTCGCCTTCTTTATTAAAACAGTCCATAGAATCTAAAGAAATAGTATATGTTCCACTCTTACCATTGATAACCGCTAATGGATATGCATTGGAACGAAATATTTTATTAACAATAGATTGATTCAAACCAGTAAACAGTAGCTGGTAATGTTCATTTATTGCACGTAACGTCTGCCCTCTATTGAAGTTTATGCTTAGATAGGGACGATGTAGTTTAGAAGGTAAACAAGGTTGTTTCTTCAAAATATCCAGATAAAACGGTGTATTAACTATCTGGTTTAATAGTTTTAACGTCGATATTGGCATCAGGGCGCTGCGTAAAGCAAATTTAGTGCGATTCTGCGCAGAATACCAATGGGGACTCGGGCTGATTTTTTTTCCGACTAAATCTGTGAACAGTCGGATTCCTGAACTGGCAGGTTGATACATATATTCCATGTCTTTATCTAGCTATAAAATACGGGAGGAAAGATGAATTGTAAGTGATGAGTATACTTCCCTAGTATTAAACAAAACTTCAACGGATGTTTATTTTTGTTTTTTTAAGGTAAAAAATCAACAGTTGTTTAATGATTGTTTAGTTATTGAGGGGGTTTTTTCTTGTTTGTTTATTATTCGTTTAGTTTTCTGTTGTAAAAGCACATCCAAAAAAATGAGAGAAATGGCTATGATTTTGGTGTGATACCTGAGGTCATGAGCTGTAACAAATTTAGCAGATGAATATTGGTGGTAAATGATTAATATTAGATATATTCTTTTTTGAATCCATTTAATGAAGGCATTAATAATTATTCTATTAATTTATTTTTTTTCATTGATGCAGAATGGAATGGATGAAATGTTTTTATTTTGTGATTTATATCATATTGTTATGAAAAATATTCTTATCCTTGTGAAGTTAATTTAGTACTTGCTGAATATGGATTATATTTTATTGTTAATTAAAGTTTGTGATTTTATGTTATTCAATACACACAAAGGCTATTAATAATGGATGAAATACTTGTTCTTGTTGATAAATATGACAATCCCATTGGTTCGGCGGGAAAAAATGATATTCACCAGAAGGGTATGTTACATCGGGCCTTTTCTATCTTTATTTTTGATAATAAAGGGAATTTACTCCTACAGAAGCGGGCGGCAACCAAATATCATTCAGCCGGACTTTGGACTAATAGCTGTTGTGGTCATCCCAGAGTTGGTGAAGCTCTGGAAGCCGCTGCGTGCCGGCGTCTTGGAGAAGAGATGGGTTTGGACTGTCCATTGAAAAAGGTTTCGTCATTTATTTATCACGCAATACTGCCTAATGATTTGATTGAATATGATCATGTTTTTATCGGGCGCTTTGATAAAGGACCGATAATTAACCCTGATGAGGTGTCCGATTACAAATGGGTTAATCCACTGAAATTGAGTGAGCTAATTAACAATGATCCTGATGTGTATACGGTTTGGTTCAAAAAAATTATTGATGGTCTTTCGTATCAAGATATTGAAGAGTGGCAAAGACTAATCTGATAGTAATGTAATTTATCAGTAATCACGGTATTAAATTAATTAGATATGAATATTTTATTGATATTTACCAATACGCCGCAAATCCCAGCAAATTAAGGGTGCGACGCTTTTAAAAACCTTTAATAAGGAAAAGCTCATGAGTAGCTTTAATAATATGTTTTGCACTGATGTTGAACCTGTCCTGCCCTATCACATCATCCGAGGGGAAACTACCAACGACTACGAAAGTAAAGTGGTACAAACTTATTGCGAAGATCCAGAACGTTGGCGCAAGGTGATTGGCGATACACTGTTATTCCAATGTGGTATTTATGATGATCCGGCTTCAAAACCACCAATTTCATTGGATGAGTCAGGTATTCGTTATTTTGATCGTCAATTGCTTTTAGCTGGTTTGGAAACAAAGATTGAAAGGCCACCAATTCGGCGTATTTTGGATATCGGTTGTGGTTGGGGTTATATCTTGAAATATCTGGCTGAGCGTTTTCCTGAATGTAAGCGTTTGGATGGTGTGAATATCAGCGAGCAGCAGTTGCGGTATTGTGCTGAATTTCATGCACAATATGGACTTTCTGAGCGTATCAATCTGTATCTATGTAATGCACAGGATATTGATCGCTTACCTGATCCGCAGGAACCTTATGATCTGGTGATTATCCGTGGTGTTATTTCACATTTTCCGAACTCGTTGTATGAAAAGGCTATGTGTGCATTATTCAAACGTATGAACACGGGTGGTCAGGTGATTATTTCTGACAATCTCTATAATGTGGAGTTGGACAACTATAAATCGGATACTCCTGACATTATTGATCGTCTCGCTTGTGCTAACCGCAAAACATCTGGTTATTTTAGACAGGTGTTAGAGGAAAGCGGTTTCGTCATTAAAGATATGAGGGTACTGCCGTCTAATATTGATGCAATGCATTGGTTATTAGATGTTAAGGCCAATATCGAACGAAACTTTCCTAAAGGCGTTGGTGGTCCTCTGGAAGAGTTGCGTGTACTGGCTGAAAACTTTTCGGTCGCTCTGGTGAAAAACTATATGTCGGTCTATAGCGCTGTTGTACAAAAGCCATAGCAAGTAGCCTTGTTTTCTTGGCTGAAGGGTAGAGCGGTCAAGAAAATCTTTGTCGCCGTTTTGTTGTTACTGACCGTTAGAAATAAAATCTATGGTTCTCCCTCTTTTTTACGGAGTAGCCTCATCAGATTGCGTCAGCATTGATGGCGAGAGAGAAATTGCTAATTGAAAAGTTTTCAATAAATTTTAGTTTTTGGGCCTTACACACTTATGGTTTGAGGGGGAAACCAGCAAATTAATGTCATGCAATTGATGTTAAAGACGTTGGATGTGTTAAAGCACTGGCGGAGCTGGCTGCTGTCCATACTTACTACAACACAGGCACGTCGGAGAACGCCAGCGCCATTAGGAACACGGTTTATAAATCCGATGGATTGAAACAGAAGTATTCGTCTGTGACTGGATGAATATCATTCTATTTATGTGAGGTTGTTACGCTATAGCATAAGTTGATAACACCTTTTTTAAGGTGTAGACTGATTGTGTTAGCAGGAGAATGTCGCGCTGGAACCGAGGCTACCAATCTCGTATAGCGCAAAGACGAATCGCCCTATCCAAGGGTAAAAGTAAAAAAACCAACCTCACCAGTTGGTTTTTTACTTTTATCTACTCATCATTTTAATTGATTGAATCATTTGAAAATAAACCTATAATCAACGGCTGTTAGTTTGGGGTAGTGTTCTGACCTGTGTATCTCTGACGCAAGTTTTCGTAAGTCCTGGCTGAGTACAGGTGGTGCTGATTCAGTGCCTCGGTCAGAGCGCGATATTCTCCTGCTAACACAGATGAGGGCCAGCCAGACAGGCAGCGTAAAGGCAATGGCTGGTTAAGTCGTGCTCCTAACTGGAGCAAACGGGTGAAAGCATTTATTGACATTGCTATCATCGTTCTCAAAGCGTTAATCGCGCTTTTAGAGCTGATCCGTGCATTTCTGAAATAGATAACGGAAACGTAGCTAAGGCCATCGGGGGAACCTCCCGGTGGCCTTTAACATCATCAAATTTCGTTGCCAGTGTGGGGAAAGAGACCAATGTTGAAGTCGGGCAAAAGCTGATAGAGAAGATTGTCCTGCTTAAGCAGAGCATCGCCGGAGCCAGGCAAGAAATCATTGCGCCCGTGGTTTGGGTGGGCAGCCAGCAAATCAACGTCATGACCTTGATGTTAGAGACATTGGATGTGGTTAAAGCACTGGCGGAACAGACTGCCGCCCATACGCACTACAACACAGGTACGCCGGAGAACGCCTGTGCGATAAGGAACACGGTCTATAAATTCGATGGATTGAAATAGAAGTATTCACCTGTGATTGGGTGAATATCATTCCATTTATGTGAGGTTTTTTTACTCCGCACCCTAGGTTGATATTTTATGCTATAGGCATTAGACTGGTTATGTCAGTTAAGGAATATCGCGCTAGGACTGAGGCCACCAATCTCGGTAATAGCACAAAAGATACCCGCGCCCTTTATGTGTAAAACAAAAAAGCCAACCTCACCAGTTGGTTTTTTGTTTTTACCAACTCACCATTTTAATTGATTGAATCATCTGAAAATAAACCTATAATCAACTGCTGTTAGTTTTGGGTAGCGTTCTGGCCTGTGTATCTCTGACGTAAGTTTTCGTAAGTCCTGGCTGAAGAACAGGTGGTGCTGCTTCAGTGCCTCGGTCAGAGCGCGATATTCCTTAACTGACTTGATGGAAGTCAGCCGGACAGGCAGCGTAAAGGCAATGGCTGGTTAAGTCGTGCTCCTAACTGGAGCAAACGGGTGAAAGCATTTATTGACACTGCTATCATCGTTCTCAAAGCGTTAATCGCGCTTTTAGAGCTGATCCGTGCATTTCTGAAATAGATAACGGAAACGTAGCTAAGGCCATCAGGGGAACCTCCCGGTGGCCTTTAACATTTACCGCCTTTGATCAAGCAAGCCACTCTTGTTTAAGTGGCCCAATATATTGATCTAACAGCTTAAATTTGGTAATCCCGACTGGACTTGAACCCGTGTTCAAGCGGTTATTGCTCCGGTAGTATGGGAGGATAGCCAACAGATTAGTGTAGTTTACCGCGAGTCATACACATAATAACATTGGGACACCTTTTTAAATGCGGTTTCAATCAATGCTACTGGTTCGTGTTTTGATGGTCTGAAATAAAATTATCTCGCCCGCAACATGCGGATTTTTTTACGCTTTTATAGCGCTATGAATACAATTCTGATATTAAAGAATGGGAAGTGAGTGTAATAAAAAAACCGAGAATTCATAGCGTTATATTAGTTTAGTGGTTTAAAAGTTGCCGTTACTTTTTCGGATATAGAAATAATTTATGTGATATCAGGATTGCTTGGTAAATCATTTCGAGCGGTTCGTTTGATAGGCTGCTTATTTTCATCAAAATACCGACTGTCCATATCTCAGCAGGTGTGACACCAATTTCCTGAGCAATCATACGCGCCACAACACAGGTACGACGGGGAACGCTAGTGCGATAAGGAACACGATTTATAAATCCAATGGATTGAAACAAAAATATTCTCCTGTAATTAGCTAGATTGATTGGCCTCTCTTTGATGAGGTTTATTTTTACCCTTTCATATGGTAAACAAGAATGTTGACATGGTAATCATAAATGTTTACTGTGTTTGTATGTTCAACAGAATGGAGAAGTGGTGAAGCAAAGCGAGTTTAGGCGGTGGCTGGAAGCTCAAGGCGTCGAAGTTTCAAATGAGACAAACCATCTGAAACTGAGATATCAGGGGAAACGAAGCATTATGCCGAGACACCCTAGCCAAGAGATCAAAGAGCCGCTGAGGAAAGCAATCATTAAGCAATTAGGATTGTGATAAAAACCCGCCTCGCAAGGGGCGGGTTCTCGCACAGGTTTACCATTAAAAATATGCGATATCCAGTCACACTAGAGCCAGTAGAAGAGGGCGGTTATTTCGTCTCGTTCCCGGATATCCCCGAAGCTTTAACCCAAGGGGATACACGGGAAGAGGCGCTAGAGATGGCGCTCGATGCGCTAATAACCGCCTTTGAATTTTACTTCGAAGATAATGAAAAAATCCCGCTTCCTGGCCCCGTAGGGCAGGATTATGTTGATGTGCCCTTAAGCGTGGCCTCTAAGGTGCTTATGCTCAATGCGTTTCTTGATTCCAAATTAACGCAAATTGAATTAGCCAACCGTATGGGGGTGAAAAAGCAGGAAGTGACCCGTATCTTTGATTTACGGCACGCAACTAAAATTGATACGGTGGGTAAGGTCGCATCGGCTATCGGACATCAGTTAACTTTGTCCATTGAATGAAAATCACCATTAATTAACAGGCTGCGTTAATACGTGGCCTTTTTTATATCCTGATAAACTGCAACCAGATGCACACAGCACTGTTATCAATCAAACCAATATGTACCAGATTAATCATGTGGTATCAATCAGCGCTACGGGTTCGTGTTGTGATGGTCTGAAACCTGCCTGAACCACCATAGAAGCGATAGCAAGGCGCACTGGTATTGTGGGAGAAGCGGCAAACTGAAATTGATTGAAAAGATTTTCAGGACATTTCAGTTTGTAGATCTAGGAAGGATCATGGCAGAAAAGTTAACATAATGATAGTAAGGAAATATTTCTATTTTACGTAAGAAGTAAGATCACGAAGATAAGCCGAAGGAAATTTCAAAACACAGTACTAGAGCGGTCTCGTAGCTATTAGAAAATTGAAATCAACTAAGTTAAGTAGATATATTTTCATTGGCAGAAAATTTTTTTCGCGTTTGGTTCGTTAGGTCAAAAAACAATCTTCCTTGTGTATGAACAATGGCACAACAGGGACATGAAAATTTTCTCAGGGGACAAAAAGGGGACACTGGCTAAAAGACATAAAAAAACCACTCTTGCTTGAGTGGTCTATCTATCTGTTTTCACATAGAAAATCTGGTGGCCCCTACTGGACTTGAACCAGTGACCAAGCGATTATGAGTCGCCTGCTCTGACCAACTGAGCTAAGGGGCCGTTGGATGGGAGGGATTATACGTACAGTTTTGCTCGCGGTCTAGCTTTGTAAATTCGTATGATCATTTTATGTGCAAAATTGCGTTTTTAGTAAGTAGTGAAAACGGGGAGTGATATATATTAGCTGTTTTTATGGTCTATTTAACATTTCTATCCGTCACTGAATTAATTTTTCCGAAGCGATTTTGCGTTATCTGGTCATATTATTATTCCGATGAAAATCTATTTTATGAACGATTATTTGAATGACAACTATATGCCTTTCATTATGCCTTTCATTGTTATTTAATCACTAAGTGGAAAACGGCTTCTTTATCTATCGGCTGGAGAGAATGTTAATTGAGTGAGATCAAAAGATAAAAGCGTCTACCGGAGCAGACGCTTTTTAGTCAGAATGAATAAAATTTTTGATTATTCATCAAGGAAGCTACGCAGAACTTCAGAACGGCTTGGGTGACGTAGTTTACGTAGTGCTTTCGCCTCTATCTGGCGGATACGTTCACGGGTAACGTCAAACTGTTTACCAACTTCTTCCAACGTATGGTCGGTATTCATATCAATACCAAAACGCATACGCAGTACTTTTGCTTCACGAGCGGTCAGACCCGCTAAAACATCGTGGGTTGCTGAACGCAGGCTTTCTGAGGTTGCAGAGTCCAGCGGCAGTTCCAGCGTTGTATCTTCAATGAAATCACCTAAATGTGAATCTTCATCATCACCAATTGGCGTTTCCATTGAGATAGGTTCTTTGGCAATTTTCAGTACCTTACGGATTTTGTCTTCCGGCATCAACATTCGTTCTGCCAGCTCTTCCGGCGTTGGTTCACGTCCCATTTCCTGCAACATTTGACGGGAAATTCGATTGAGTTTGTTGATTGTCTCAATCATATGAACGGGTATACGAATGGTACGAGCTTGGTCAGCAATTGAACGTGTAATTGCCTGACGTATCCACCATGTGGCGTAAGTTGAGAACTTATAACCACGACGATATTCAAATTTATCAACCGCTTTCATCAGGCCAATGTTGCCTTCTTGAATCAGATCCAAGAATTGCAGGCCACGGTTGGTGTATTTTTTGGCAATTGAAATAACCAAACGTAAGTTGGCTTCAACCATCTCTTTTTTCGCTCGGCGGGCTTTTGCTTCACCGATGGACATACGACGGTTGATATCTTTCACCTGTTCAATGGTTAAACCCGTTTCTTCCTCAATTTGACGAAGTTTTTGCAGGCTGCGCTGTACTTCTTCTTCCACCTCAAGTAGTTTTTCAGACCACGGTTTGTTCATTGCTTTTGCAGCAGTAAACCAAATGTCGCTGGTTTCATTACCGGAAAACAAAGTGATGAAGTTCTTCTTCGGCATTTTGCACTGTTCAACACACATTTTCATGATTTGGCGTTCTTGAAGGCGAACGCGATCCATCATAGAACGCATGTTGTTGACCAGATAGTCAAACTGCTTTGGCACCAGACGGAACTGTTTGAAAACTTCTGAAAGTTTTAAAATCTCGGCCGCAGTATTTGGATGGTTGCGACCGTTTTCCTTAATTTCCTGACGGGTGATGTCATACTGTTGTCGCAGTTCTTGGAATTTCTGGCGCGCTAATTCTGGATCGATGCTGTTGTCATCATCACCATCGCCATCGTCATCACTGTCTTCATCATCGTCGTCTTCATCATCATCAAGTTCTTCCTGTGGAAGCTCAGAACCAACGTGAGTAGCAGTAGGCGCAAGCTCTTCTTCTGCGTTCGGGTCAACGAAACCGGTAATGAGATCTGACAGGCGAGCCTCACCTGCTTCCACACGGTCATATTGTTCCAGTAAATAGGTGATTGCTTCAGGGTATTCAGCAACGGAGCACTGTACCTGATTGATGCCATCTTCAATGCGTTTAGCAATGTCAATTTCACCTTCCCGGGTCAATAGCTCAACGGTACCCATTTCACGCATGTACATACGTACCGGGTCGGTGGTGCGACCGATTTCAGATTCAACACTAGACAGGACTTGCGCAGCAGCTTCCACAGCGTCTTCATCTGTGTCGTTAGCGGTTTCTGCTAGCATCAGATCATCGGCATCAGGTGCTTCTTCCATTACCTGAATGCCCATGTCATTGATCATCTGGATGATATCTTCGATCTGATCGGAATCGACGATATCTTCCGGCAGATGGTCATTGACCTCAGCATAGGTCAGATAGCCTTGCTCCTTACCACGGGTGACAAGTAGCTTTAGCTGTGACTGCGGGTTTTGCTCCATAAGACGGTATCCACACTTCAGAGTATTTGGGTTGGTGTCGGTCGGCGAAATTAATCTGCCAACAATAACTTTTAAGGGCGTTTTCGTTATATTGCCGCTGCCCACTTATAGCGGCAAAATGTAGGGTTATTTCCCTACCAAATGCGGCACTTAAGCCGTGAATTCAGTGTTTACTTTCTGGCACGGGATTCATTAATCAAGCGAACTTCTTCGCGCTCTTCCGGTGTCAGACCTTCGGTTCTTGCCTTGGCGATAAGAATGTCTAAACGTTCTTCTAACGCTGAATCAACGAGATGATCCAATGCGTCACGAAATGTATTTTCTGCTATTTCTTCTACTTGTATATCGTTCCATGTAGCTAATTTTTCAAGTTGTTTACTAAATTTATTATCACGATATTGTTCTAGCAGTTGTCCAGTTGTCAGCCCTGGCTGAGTAAGACAAACCTCCACAAGCTCCGTAAATAATGATAAGCCTGCGATTTTGGCCTGCATAATTCCCTGTAGGGGAACTAAAGCGGCTAAGTGTGGGTTTTGTACCAACAGTCCTATAAGTATACGCATAGTTGTCGGTTTTAGCTGCGGCATCTGATAATTATTCCCACTTTCCAGACGCTGCGGCAATAAACGTTCCAACTGTACTGCATCAGGAATGCCTATCATATTGCCAAGTTCTTGTCTCATATAGAGACGCAAAGTTTCCCCAGGAATCTGGTTAATCAATGGTACAGAAAGTGAACTGAGTTTTGTTTTCCCTTCAGGGCTACTCAGGTCAACTTGTGGCAGTAATGATTCAAACAGAAATTCAGACAATGTATGAGATTGTTCCATTCTTTGTTCAAATGCTTTCCGGCCTTCCTTACGGACTAGTGAATCAGGATCTTCGCCATCAGGCAAAAACATAAAACGTAACTGCCTACCATCATTCAGATAAGGTAGCGCTGTTTCCAATGCTCGCCATGCTGCATCACGCCCGGCTCTGTCGCCATCGTAACAGCAGATGACGTTATCAGTAGCACGAAAAAGTAATTGAATATGTTCCGATGTAGTGGAAGTACCTAGAGAGGCAACAGCATAATCAATACCAAACTGCGCCAGTGCTACCACATCCATATAACCTTCAACCACTAATAACCGTGAAAGGTCACTGTAATTTTGTTGTGCTTCATAGAGGCCGTATAGCTGACGGCCTTTATGGAAAATTTCAGTCTCTGGTGAGTTGAGGTATTTTGGGAGTGCATCCCCTAAAACACGTCCACCAAATGCAATCACGCGCCCTCTACGGTCACGGATTGGAAACATTATTCGTTCGCGGAAGCGGTCATACGTGTGGCCATTGTCATTTGTGACCAGCATGCCGGCATCATTTAATTGTTGATGCTCTTCCGCGTTATGAGCAAACCGTTTCAAGGTGTTATCCCAACCAGCGGGAGCGAAACCAATCGAGAAACGGTGGATAATTTCTTCACTAAGCCCACGCTGAGCCAGATATTGCCGGGCTTGTTGTGCAGCGGGGGTGTTTAATACATTTTGATAGAAGCTGTTAAGCTTATCCATCAGTTGATAAAGGTTTTGTCTTTGGTGACGTTCTATCTGACTGCTACTGGAACCCGCTTCATAAGGGACTTCCAGACCATGCATGGCAGCTAATTCTTCGATGGATTCGACAAACTCAAGTCTGTCGTAATTCATCAGAAAATCGATGGCGTTGCCGTGAGCTCCGCAACCAAAGCAATGATAAAACTGTTTATCGCCATTAACAGTAAACGAGGGTGTCTTTTCGTTATGAAATGGACAGCACGCGTGGTGATTTTTACCCTGTTTTTTAAGCGGCACACGAACATCGATCAGATCGATGATATCGGTACGAGCTAATAAGTCATTGATAAATGCGCGCGGAATTCGTCCAGCCATAAGCCCTTTTACGCCTGTTGATGAACGACAATAAGCCGCGCTCCCTTTCGGAAAGCACGGCCTTTATCTGCAACTACTGTTGTCTGCAAATTCAATCACTATGCGGATCAACCGCAAGGATTAGTACAGACGAGTGCGGCGTGCGTTTTCACGAGCCAGCTTCTTAGCGTGACGTTTTACAGCAGAAGCTTTAGCGCGTTTACGTTCAGTCGTTGGTTTTTCATAGAATTCACGACGGCGAACTTCTGCTAATACACCTGCTTTTTCGCAGGAACGCTTAAAGCGACGCAATGCTACGTCGAATGGCTCGTTTTCACGTACTTTAATTACCGGCATGTGCCTCTCACCTCAATAGAAATCGGTCTTGCTGGCGTGGGATGCCAGCCATCTTAAAATGGTGCGGAATTTTACTTCAATGAACACGGCTTTGTAAAGCGCCGCAGCAAATTGAAACAACAACATCACGACGGTGGTCTGCAAATCAGTTCCGTAATATTGATGATAACCACACAGGGATTTTATGTAGAAGAGTGATTATAGACTAAGCAGCAAAAATAGTCAGCATGTAAGCCGCGCAAATTATCTTATTAATGATAAACTGACTCTCTTCTGTGGAATATAGGTAGTGTAATGCGAGTTTTAGGTATAGAAACGTCCTGCGATGAAACCGGGATCGCAATTTATGACGACAAAGCCGGTTTATTGGCAAATCAATTATACAGTCAGATTAAACTGCATGCTGATTACGGTGGTGTCGTGCCTGAATTGGCTTCACGTGACCATATCCGCAAAACAGTGCCTTTGATTCAAGCTGCTTTGAAAGAGGCCGGATTAACCCGTAAAGATATTGATGCGGTGGCTTATACGGCAGGTCCTGGTCTGGTTGGCGCGTTGTTGGTAGGGGCGACGATTGGCCGTTCTCTGGCGTTTGCTTGGAACGTTCCTGCGATTCCTGTCCATCATATGGAAGGGCATTTACTAGCCCCGATGCTGGAAGATAACAGCCCTGAATTCCCGTTTGTGGCTTTGCTGGTGTCTGGTGGTCATACACAGCTCATTAGTGTAACGGGTATTGGTAAGTATGAGCTGCTTGGTGAATCAATAGATGATGCCGCTGGTGAAGCATTTGATAAAACAGCTAAGTTACTGGGATTGGATTATCCCGGGGGGCCGATACTCTCTGGGATGGCTCAGAAAGGAGAAGCTGGGCGTTTTGTATTTCCTCGTCCGATGACAGATCGTCCTGGGCTGGATTTCAGTTTTTCAGGATTGAAAACTTTTGCTGCTAATACTATTCATAGCAACAGTGATGATGAGCAGACTAGAGCGGATATTGCTCGTGCTTTTGAAGATGCGGTAGTTGATACATTAGCGATTAAATGTAAAAGAGCGCTTGAGCAGACCGGATTCAAGCGACTGGTAATGGCTGGTGGTGTCAGCGCCAATCGTACATTGCGCACCAAGATGGAAGAGGTCATGGCAAAATTGGGTGGCGAAGTATTTTATGCGCGTCCTGAATTCTGTACAGATAACGGCGCTATGATTGCGCTTGCCGGTATGATCCGCCTAAAAGGAGGAGTGAATGATTCACTTGGCGTGACAGTCAAAGCCCGCTGGCCGTTGTCGGAATTACCCGCATTATAAATCTTCAAATAAAAGACCAGTAACTCAATGAGTTGCTGGTTTTTATCCGGTTATGTTGTTTATCTTCGTTCTTTTTTTGTTTGGTTTTTTTCTTTTTCGGTCATCTCTTTTTTCTTTTTGAGCTTGTTCCAGATACGACTTTCTTGGCCACGCCACAGACGCTGGATATTATCATGGTGACGTAGTAGCACCAGACAGCAGAGCATGGCGACGGGGAAAGTAAATTCAGGTTTAAACCACCAGACATAGAACGGTGCTATCAAGGCACTGATAATTGCCCCTAAAGAGGAATAGCCGCTTAGTAATATAGTTAGCAGCCAGGTACCCATCATCAAACCTGTTAGATCCCAACCGATTACCGCAATAGCGCCAAAAGCAGTTGCGACACCCTTACCGCCTTTAAATTGGAAAAAGATCGGGTAAATATGACCGAGACAGGCCGCCATTGCTGTAATCCCTAAATAGAACGGGGGAACATAGAGTTGATAAGCCAACCAGACGGGGATCATCCCTTTCAAAACATCACAAATTAGTACTATTGCCGCGGTACTGCGGCCGCCAATTCGCAGTACATTTGTCGCGCCAGGGTTGCCTGAGCCATATTGACGAGGATCAGGTAAACCAGCCAGACGACAAATAAGTATTGCGCTGGAGATTGAACCGCAAAGATACGCGAAGATGATCATACCAAGCGCGATAGCACTCATAATGTCTCCCCAATAATAATGGTCGTTTTCTTAGCCTAGTCATGGATAATACGCATATTTAGTCGGAAGTGGTATCCGACAAATTGAAAAACAGGAAAATGACGTGATGGATATCGTATTTATTGAGGAATTAGTCGTTATTACTACAATTGGTGTTTACGACTGGGAACAGACCATTAAACAGAAGTTAGTGTTCGATATCGAAATGGGATGGGATAATAAACGCGCATCTTCCAGTGATGATGTCGAATATTGTCTGGATTATGCCAGAGTTAGCGAAGCGATCATCAGCCATGTAGAAAATCAGAATTTTGCTCTGGTTGAAAGAGTGGCTGAAGAGGTAGCGGATCTGCTGTTAAACCGTTTTAATTCGCCGTGGGTACGGGTAAAAGTCAGTAAACCGGGCGCTGTCGCGCAGGCTCGTCAAGTTGGTGTTATTATTGAAAGAAAAAAATAATCTGATCAGTAGTGAATTCGGCTGCCATATTATTGTCATTGTTCTTACATAGACTGGCATGCAGTGATGCCAGGCTTGATAATTATGTCAATTGATTAATGACAATGGGAATAATGGTAGCTGAGTTTATTCTATGCTACTTGTTTCGGATATTTATTAATGGGCGATCTCTCTATATGACTGACCTTTCTACCTTGTTTCATGCAGCTATTCTTGGTGTTGTTGAAGGGCTAACTGAATTTCTTCCTGTTTCCTCTACCGGCCATATGATTATCGTTGGCCATATGTTGGGATTTACTGGCGATAAAGCTGAAACATTTGAAGTTATTATCCAGCTTGGATCTATCCTTGCGGTGGTAGTGGTGTTTTGGCGTCGTTTGTTTGGGCTTATTGGCATCCACTTTGGTGAAGTTCCTCACGAAGGTAAAACCAATGGTAAACTGAAATTAAGCCATATTATTTTAGCAATGTTACCTGCGGTGACGCTTGGGTTGCTGTTCCATGATGTCATCAAATCGCTGTTTAACCCACAAAGCGTGATGTACGCCTTGGTTATTGGTGGTGTGTTGCTGATTACAGCAGAAATCTTGAAACCTAAAACACCGAGAGCAGAAGGGCTGGATGATATTACTTATCGTCAGGCTTTTATGATTGGTTGTTTTCAGTGTCTGGCGTTGTGGCCGGGATTTTCCCGTTCAGGCGCGACAATCTCTGGTGGAATGCTGATGGGAGTTAATCGTTATACGGCATCAGAGTTCTCGTTTATTCTGGCTGTACCTATGATGATGGGGGCAAGTGGATTAGACTTATATAAGAGCCTGCATTTTTTGAGTGCTGCTGATATCCCAATGTTTGCTGTTGGTTTTATTACTGCATTTGTTGTCGCGTTAGTCGCCATTAAAACTTTTCTGGCATTGATTAAGCGTATATCTTTTATCCCATTTGCTATCTACCGCTTTATTGTGGCCGCCGCTGTTTACTGGGTATTTATGTAGCGAATGGTTCCCCTGATATCAATTTAATTCGAATATTATCCAATATTTGATATCAGGGGATGTTTCAGGTAGCTGTATTATTTTGAACGGTATTGCCTTGAACAGTATGGTCTTGTTGTTTCCATTCCGCTAATGCGTGCTGACGTTGACGTCGTAACTCATGACCAATGTCAGCACCAAGCAACCCACTGTCTACAATGTTTTTTACTTGAACCTGGCTGGCAATGTTGAAAGCCTGTCGCAGATAATCACCTTGTGGATATGGCGTGTTTTCAAAGCCAGTACGACCCCGTGCATCGGCTTCACTGATGATAATCAATTGCTCTATGCGCTGAGGTTTACGCCATGCATCAATGGCGTCAAACAATTTAAGTAATGTTTTTGGCCGCAATTGAGCGACGGTATGCACTAAATCATGATATTGAGCAGCCAGTTTTGCCAAATCACGGGCAGAATTCGGAATGCGCAGGCGTTGGCACAATTGATCAACTAACTTAACACCTGCTGGCCCATGTCCATAATGGTGAGGCCACTGTTCTGGCGGAGTCAACCCTTTGCCAAGATCATGGCATAGAGCAGCAAAACGGCTATCGATTTCATCTGTTAATTCAGTCGCTACTTTCAGCACCATTAACGTATGAATACCGGTATCAATCTCAGGATGCCACTTCTCTGGTGCGGGAACGCCAAACAAATTATCGATTTCAGGAAACAACACCGCCAATGCGCCACAATCACGTAAAACTTGAAAAAAGATCTGAGGGGAATGGGTGGCAAGCGCTTTTTCGGTTTCTTTCCAGACACGTTCTGGTGTGAGTGCTGATAGTTCGCCGTTAATTGCCATATTTGACATTAACGCTTGTGTTTCTGGGGCGATAGTAAACCCTAAATGGGCGAAACGAGCGGCAAAACGAGCCACTCGTAATACCCTTAGTGGATCTTCAAAGAAAGCATCAGAAACATGGCGTAAGATACGATTGTTTAAATCATCAACACCATGATAAGGATCGACAAGTTTACCTGTGGGTGTTTGAGCAATCGCATTAATTGTCAGATCACGGCGCTGCAAATCGTCTTCCAGTGTGACATCTGGCGCAGCATAGCAAGTAAAACCGGTATATCCCTGACCGGATTTTCTCTCGGTGCGTGCCAGTGCATACTCTTCGTGGGTTTTGGGATGCAGGAATACCGGAAAATCTTTGCCAACTTGCTGATATCCTTGGGATAGCAGCTCTTCTGGCGTTCCACCCACAACAACCCAATCCCGCTCATTTACAGGAAAATTTAGCAGGCGATCACGTACTGCGCCGCCAACCAGATAGACTCTCACTTAATATGTTCCTTAATCAACTCATCCAACGGTCATTACGCTTACGGCGTGGAAGCATATGTGGCAGTAATAACCCAAAGATTAAACCAGCGCCTGCAACGCCACCGCCGTACATGAACCATTGCAGAATGATATTGCGTTGTTTGTCATCAAGTTGCAGATTTGCAGCATCGAGCTTTTTTTCTGCTACCGTCAGTTTGTTTTTCAACTTCTCATTCTCTTTTTTCAACTCTGCAATAATGTTACTGCTATTGGCAACTTTCAGCTGCATATCGGCAGTGCGCTGATTCCAGTTATTGTCTATATTGGCTAACTTATCCGTCAATGTTTTTACTTCCTGTTCTAATCCTGGCAGACGGGTACGCAGGCTGGGTTTATTACTAAGCTGGTTAACTGGTAGCCAGACAACACGGCCTTTATCATCTTTAACTTGGGCGTAATTACTGTCCCGATTGATGCTTATCAATGTGACTGCATCACCGGCATTGAGTGTACCGGCTATCCGGTATTGATTACCCGGTCCGGCGTGTGTGTAGGTAGATAACTCATCAGATACATAGCGCTTTTCTTCCGCATGGGTAGTCAGCGAAAAGCTTAGGCTCAATAGTGCCGTAAGAAGTAAATGTAATTTTCGCATTGTGATTTCAACTGTTCTTTATCTATGGTGAGTTTAGAATTTGATAGTAAAGAGTTAAGTTTGCTAGAGCAATCGGTAAACCAACATGACACTTTTCTAATCGATTGAATACATGGCTTGTTGTCTGCTGAACGAAACATTTCCTGTTAATTACTATCATAACTTGCAGGAAAGAGAAATTTTAATTTTCTTCTTACTCATCGTGGAAAAAAGCGAAATCAAGGTAAGATGAAGGATAAAGATTGTTATCAATGGTACAGATATGAGTGTAGAAATTGAATTAAAACTTATCGCCAGACCGCAAGCTATTCCTGCAATTCGTCAGCAGTTACTGTTGTTTCCTCATGACTATTTTTCTCCCCAAAAGTTGACCAATATCTATTTCGAAACGTCGGATAACCAACTGCGCAGTCTTGATATGGGGTTGCGGATCCGTGGTTTTGATGATCAGTATGAGATGACGATCAAAACAGCTGGTAAGGTGGTTGGCGGGTTGCATCAGCGACCGGAATATAATGTGCCATTGGTAAAACCGGAACTGGCATTGACTCTGTTTCCACAGCATATCTGGCCCGACAATTGTGATGTGGAAGCGTTGCAATCCCGTTTGAATGCGTTATTCAGTACTGACTTTATACGCGAAAAGTGGGTGGTAACTTATGGACAAAGTGAGATCGAAGTGGTGCTCGATCAGGGCGAAATTATTGCGGCCAATCGTAAGGAGCCAATTTGTGAGTTTGAACTGGAGTTAAAGCAAGGAACTATAACCGATGTATTAGCATTGGCGGTTGAATTGGCAAAATCAAACGGCTTGCGGCAAGGAAATAAAAGTAAAGCCGCTCGTGGTTATCAGTTAGCTCAGGGAAAACCAAAGGCAGCTTTACTTTCAACTCAGGTAGAAATTGATATGCAGCAGTCATTACCTTCGGTACTCACGTCAATGTTGGCCCATTGGCAAGAACAAGAGGAGCGTTGGTTGGCCGGTTTATCGGATGGTCGGGATGGTTTAAAGCAAGTACTGACTTTGATTCATCAGACGATCGAATATCCTGGTGCGCCGGGACAGTTAGATAACCAATTAGTTGCTATCAACCAGAAATTATTGGATACGGAAACAGAAGCTGAAACGCTATGTTATAGCTCGCTCTATTTACAATGTAAGTTGGCACTGACTATGTGGTTAATAAATCCATGTGGTTAATAAATCTCTCCGCTTAAATAACAGGAATTTTCTATGTTGCCACTTTCAACCCCGCTTCTGGCTCAACTACAGCGTGTGACGGAACATTTTCAACAACTGGTATTAAGTGTTGAGCCTTTTTCTGCTCATGAGCAGGCGGTATTGTCACTGAGTGATTTTGTTGTTGAAAACCTGCAAGCTCATCCTGAGTGGTTAGCCGAGATCCGCCAACATCCACCTAGAGCGCAGGAGAGGCATCAATATGCTGAATGGCTGCAACAGTTACTCGCATCGGTAGAGGATGAAAATACCCTTATGCGGGTTTTACGTCAGTTTCGTAACAAGATTCTGGTGAGAATAGCCTGGTCGCAGGCACTGTATAGCATTACGACTCAGGAGACGCTGCAACAACTCAGTATGTTGGCTGAAACATTGATTATTGCGGCTCGTGACTGGTTATATCAGCGTTGTTGTCAGGATTGGGGAACCCCTTGTAATGAGCGGGGAGAGCCTCAACCACTGTTAATTCTCGGTATGGGAAAACTTGGCGGTGGCGAGTTGAACTTCTCTTCTGATATTGATTTGATTTTTGTCTATCCTGAAAACGGTCTTACCCAAGGCGGCCGTCGTGAAATGGATAACGCTCAGTTTTTTACCCGTCTGGGGCAGCGTCTTATCAAAGTGCTTGATCAGCAAACTGTGGATGGTTTTGTGTATCGGATGGATATGCGTCTGCGTCCGTTCGGTGATAGTGGCCCATTGGTGTTCAGTTTTGTTGCATTGGAAGATTACTATCAAGAGCAAGGGCGTGATTGGGAACGTTATGCGATGGTGAAGGCGCGGATTATGGGTTCGGGCGACCAAGTGTATGGTGAAGAATTACGCAGGATGTTAAGACCGTTTGTCTTTCGCCGTTACATTGATTTCAGTGTGATTCAATCCTTGAGAAATATGAAAGGTATGATTGAACGGGAAGTGCGTCGCCGTGGCTTGAAAAACAATATCAAACTGGGCGCTGGTGGTATCCGTGAAATTGAATTTATTGCCCAAGTGTTCCAGCTTATTCGTGGTGGGCGTGAACTGTGTTTGCAATCTCAGGCGTTGTTGCCAACTCTTCAAATATTAGCGCAGTTGGCGATTTTGCAACCATTGCAGGTGAAACAACTTGCTGATGGTTATCTCTTTTTACGGCGGCTAGAAAATCTTTTACAGTCAATTAACGATCAACAAACCCAGACTCTGCCAGAAGATGAGTTGAATTGTGCACGACTGACGTGGGGCATGGGATTTGAAAGTTGGGATGCTCTGATAATTGAATTGAACAGCAAGATGGGCGCTATTCGGGCCATTTTTACGCAATTAATTGGCGATGACAGTGATAATAGTGAAGAGGAACTTGGTCATGCGCCATTTAAAAGTCTGTGGCTGGAAGATCTCGAAAAAGAAGAATTAATCATACTAGCTCCGAATTTGGATGAAGCGATTGCACAACAGATATTGCATATCATTTCTGTATTCCGTCATGATGTGGGTAAAAGAACCATTGGTCCTCGTGGGCGTGATGTACTCGACCATTTGATGCCACGTTTGTTGACAAAAGTTTGTTTGCGACAAGATGCTAATCAAAATGCCAATATAGTGCTAGAACGGGTTATTCCGTTGCTGTTAAGTATCGTCAGCCGTACAACTTACCTGGAACTGATACTTGAATCGGAAGCTGTATTGACACATGTTATCCGGTTGTGTGCAGCTTCACCGATGATTGCGGATCAGCTTGCCTGTCACCCATTGTTGTTGGATGAACTGCTTGATCCACAATTCCTGTATAAACCTTTGCCATTGGATGCCTATAAAGATGAGTTGCGGCAATATTTGTTGCGGATACCAGAAGATGATGAAGAGCAACAACTAGAAGCGCTCCGCCAGTTTAAGCAGGCGCAATTACTGAGGATTGCGGCGGAGGATATCACTGGCGTATTGCCGGTGATGAAAGTCAGTGATCATCTCACTTATTTGGCAGAAGCGATTATTGAAGCAGTCGTTCAACAGGCGTGGGGACAAATGGCAAAACGCTATGGTGTTCCATCACATCTGAGTCAGCGGCAAGGTCTGGGATTTGCTGTGATTGGTTATGGCAAATTAGGTGGTTGGGAGTTGGGTTATAGTTCTGATCTTGATTTAGTTTTCCTGCTTGATTGCCCGGTGGATGTGATGACTGATGGCGATCGATCGATTGATGCCCGGCAATTTTATTTGCGTCTTGCCCAACGAATTATGCACTTATTCAGTGCTCGAACCTCCTCTGGCGTGTTGTATGACGTGGATGTCCGCCTGCGTCCTTCCGGGGAATCTGGCATGTTAGTCAGTACCATCGGCGCATTTGCTGATTATCAGCAAAATCAAGCGTGGACTTGGGAACATCAGGCGTTGGTACGTGCTCGCATGGTATTTGGTGATGAAAACTTACATCGGGATTTTGAGCGGATACGCCATCAGACGTTATGTACGCGACGAGAACCCGCTTTGTTGCGTCAGCAGGTAAGGGAAATGCGGGAAAAGATGCATAAACATTTAGGCAGTCGCCATTCAGATCAATTTGATATTAAAGCTGATCCGGGGGGGATCACAGATATCGAATTTATCGCTCAATATTTGGTGCTTCGTTACGCGGCTGAAAATGAGCGTCTGGTGCGTTGGTCGGATAATGTGCGGATTTTTCAATTAATGGCGGCCTATGAAATTATGGATGAAGATGAGGCGGCCGGATTAACGCAGGCTTACGTTTCTATGCGTGATGAACTGCATCATCTGGCGCTACAGACGCTTTCCAGTCGAGTATCAACCCATTGTTTCAGCGAGCAACAGGAACGGGTACGCCGTAGTTGGCAACAGTGGTTGGGTGAACAATAACGGGTTTTACTGGTTTGGTGTAGGGATTTTACAGTCGTATGATAATATTTGGCACCAATTTAATATCTAATATTTGGAGCAAGGGATGAAAATGACACTCCCGGATTTTCACTGTGCAGGAGTTTTAGTCGTCGGTGATGTGATGTTAGATCGCTACTGGTATGGGCCGACCAGCCGGATTTCACCGGAAGCGCCGGTGCCTGTTGTAAAAGTCAATACCATTGAGGAGCGTCCGGGAGGCGCTGCCAACGTTGCTATGAATATTGCGGCTCTTGGAGCAAATTCGCATTTAATCGGTTTGACTGGGATTGATGACGCAGCACATGCGCTGAATGAGAAACTGAGTAGCGTTAAGGTGCGCTGTGATTTTGTTTCTGTTCCGACACATCCGACAATTACCAAACTGAGGGTACTTTCCCGTAACCAGCAATTAATTCGCTTAGATTTTGAAGAAGGTTTCGATAATGTCGATGCGCAACCGATGTTTGAGCGCATTGAACAGGCGTTACCCCATATTGGCGCATTGGTTCTATCTGACTACGCCAAAGGTGCGCTGAGTCAGGTTCAGGACATGATCAAACTAGCAAACGCGGCCAAAGTTCCGGTGTTAATCGATCCGAAAGGTAATGATTTTGAGCGTTATCGTGGGGCAACTTTACTCACACCGAATCTGTCTGAATTTGAAGCGGTGGTGGGCCACTGCAAAGATGACAATGAATTGGTTGAGAAAGGTACTCGGCTAGTTAAGGATTTGGATCTTCAAGCATTATTGATTACCCGCTCTGAACAGGGGATGAGTTTATTGAGTGTTGATCAACCTCCATTACATTTGCCTACACAGGCGCAGGAAGTGTTTGATGTTACGGGTGCTGGCGATACGGTTATTGGCGTGTTAGCAACGGCGATTGCGGCTGGAAAGCCACTGAATGAAGCTTGTTTCCTGGCGAATGCTGCTGCGGGGGTTGTCGTTGGCAAACTGGGAACGTCGACCGTTTCGCCGATTGAATTGGAAAATGCTATCCGTGGCCGCGCTGAAACGGGTTTTGGTGTGATGACTGAATTTCAGCTTAAACAGGCTGTTGCTGATGCTCGTCAACGTGGTGAAAGGATTGTGATGACTAATGGCTGCTTTGATATTCTGCATGCAGGTCATGTCTCATATCTGGAGAATGCTCGTAAACTGGGTGATCGGTTAATTGTTGCTGTTAACAGTGATGCATCAACTAAACGTCTGAAAGGTGAGAGCCGTCCTGTTAATCCACTAGAACAACGCATGATTGTGTTATCTGCTCTGGGCGCGGTGGATTGGGTTGTGCCGTTTGAGGAGGATACGCCACAGCGATTGATTGCGGATGTTTTGCCGGATGTATTGGTAAAAGGGGGCGATTATAAACCGGGAGAAATTGCTGGCAGTGAAGAAGTTTGGGCTGCGGGCGGAGAAGTCAAAGTATTGAACTTTGAAGATGGTATTTCAACAACCAATATCATCAAGGCGATTAAAAATCAGTAAATAATGCTTTAGTTTGTCATTGAAAACAGCCGGAAGATATTACTGCATTGAACGCTGTAGATTATTTATTTGATCATATTATTAGAATGAAAGCCGGGTAAGAGATGAAATCTTCCCGGCTATTTTTTATTTAATTTGTACTTAATTGAGTGATATTTCATCATAAATAATATAGATATTTGTAATATCAGGTGCGAGTAATTTAATTAACGACACAAACATTATCAAAATATTATAAGTAAAATTTAATTTAATGTGATTTTACTATCTATACCGGTGGGGTATTAATCTGAAAAAGTGTGATGTAACAGATAGTTTTTTATCTTTGTGGCATAAAATGCTGGTCACATAACGCTGGCTTATTCATAATGATTTCTGATGTAAATGATTTTTTAATGAAATATGTTATCTATAACTTTTACCTTTTAAAGTTAGTAGATAAACGGATAAATTTTTTACGCAGGAATAAGTCTTTATGCAAGGTAAGTTGATTTTATCTTCAATTTGTTTAGCTTCGGCAATATTAGCAGGGTGTACAACTGAATCTTCTAATACCGTCCAGGTACAAAAAGTTAATTCTTATAATACGGTATATCAGGGTGTTCGTAGTCCAATTGCGATCGGTAAGTTTGAAAACCGTTCCAGTTATCAAAATGGCATTTTCTCCGACGGCGTTGATCGCCTTGGTAATCAATCTAAAACGATTTTAATCTCGCACTTACAGCAGACAGGGCGTTTTACGGTGCTGGAACGCACTAATATGGCGGAACTGAAAGCAGAAGCGGGTTTACAAGGTAAATCGCAGAAGTTGAAAGGTGCTACTTACGTTATTACCGGTGATGTGACTGAATTTGGCCGCAAAGAAGTGGGTGATCATCAGTTATGGGGCTTGTTAGGGCGTGGTAAATCACAGGTGGCTTATTCTAAGGTCATGTTGAATGTGGTGAATGTAGAAACTTCCGAAGTGGTTTTCTCTGTGGCAGGAGCAGGAGAATATAAATTATCTAACCGTGAAATTATCGGCTTTGGTGGTACTGCCAGTTATGACTCCACACTAAATGGTAAAGTATTGGATCTGGCTATTCGTGAAGCAGTAAACCGTCTGGTTGAAAGTGTTGAAACCGGTGCATGGAAGCCATCTAATTAAGAAATATAGGGATATATATTCATGATATTAATGAAAAAAGCGGGTTTATTGCTGGCAGCTATGACCTTAGCGGGTTGCGTCACGCAGCCAAAAACAATTTATGAGTGGGATAAATATCAACCTACAATTTATCAATATTATCAGCAAGATAAGATGGGGTTTGAAGAGCAGTTACAGGCTTTGCAGCAGGTAATTGAAAGAGCGAAAGCGAAAGATAAGCCTGTACCGCCTGGGTTGCATGCTCAGATTGGTCTGCTTTATAGCAAAACAGGTCGTGTTTCAGAAGCATTCCATCAGTTTGAAACAGAGAAAAAATTATTTCCTGAGTCAGCGCCATTTATGGATTTTTTATTAAGTAAAAATAAAGGAACTATGCAATGAACCGTATTCTCGTCGCATTAAGTCTATTGGCGGCATTTGTGCTGACAGGATGTAGTAAATCTGTCCCTTATGATTACACCGCATTTAGAGAAAGCAAACCTAAATCTATTCTGGTTCTGCCAGCGGTAAACAAATCTTTGGAAGTTAAAGCAGGGCACAGCCTGATTTCTCATGTGACATATCCATTGGCAGAATCTGGCTATTACGTTTTTCCTGTTGCTGTTGTGGAAGAGACATTTCAGCAAAATGGCGTGACAGCGGCACAGGATGTTCAGAATATCAGTTATAAAAAATTGCATGATATTTTTGGTGCAGATTCAGCGCTCTATTTGGATATTGAAGAATATGGTACGCAATATCAGATTATCAACAGCGATACGCGTGTAACGGCTTCAGCGAGGTTGGTGGATTTGCGTAATGGTAAACAACTGTGGTATGGCCGTGCAACGGCTTCATCAACTGAAAATCAAAACAATTCGAATAATCTTGTTGGCATGTTGGTATCTGCCGTAATTTCACAGATAGCTAATACCATTATGGATAAAGGTCATGAAATTGCTGGCATTACAAGTAACCGCTTACTGACAGCCGGTGGTAGTCATAGTTTGCTTTATGGCCCACGTTCTGAGCATTACGGCAAAGAACAGCATTTAATTTCTAATTAAGTGTGGTGATGGTAATGAGCAGATATGATATCTGCTCATTATCGCGGTTATTTTTATGTATGGTAATAATTACTCTTCTTTTTTTGCCGTGTAATCAGCAGATAGAACATTCTTATTCTCAAGCTTCGCTTCTAGTTCACTTAAACGCTGTTCCATTGCGGTTAATTTTTCACGAGTACGTAACAGAACCTGAGTTTGAATATCAAATTCTTCACGATTCACTAAATCAAGCTTGCCAAGTTGGGATTGCAAAATCATCCGTAATTTTTTCTCTACATCACCACCGAACTCTTTAACCCCCTTTGGTAAAGAATCCTGGATCTGGCGGGCAATTTGTTCAATTTTTTTGGGATCGAGCATGATGCATCCTTTTTATGACATAAATAATTTCTGAATAGTGTAATACCAGATAGTAAAACCACAAACCATTGTGAGCCAGGTTTCACATTTGATTTTGTTGATTGCTGCCGACAAATATTAGCGTTATAGTTCACTAGCTTATCTCAGGGCGGGGTGAAAGTCCCCACCGGCGGTAAACATCAGTCCATCTTTTGGATGGCATGATGAAGCCCGCGAGCGCTCCGTTTGTGGTTATCTTTATGATAAAGCGGAGGTCAGCAGATCCAGTGTAATTCTGGAGCCGACGGTGATAGTCCGGATGGGAGAGAATAACGGCATCTGTCGGGCTTTGTGCTCGTCTGTTGTTCCGGCTATGGTATTCACACATGATATTAATAATATTAATGTTATGGCGTGATGTTATAGCGAGAACTCCTCAAGACCGCCCTGATTCTGGTAATCCATAAATTTTAATGAGGTTTCTTTACCATGAATCAGACGCTACTTTCTGAATATGGCACATCATCAGAACGTGTTGAACACGCCATTAACGCTTTGCGTGATGGAAGGGGGGTGATGGTGCTGGATAATGAAGATCGTGAAAATGAAGGTGATATTATCTTTGCGGCCGAAACAATGACCGTAGAGCAAATGGCACTGACTATCCGTCATGGCAGTGGCATTGTCTGTTTATGTCTGACAGAAGAGCGCCGTCAGCAATTGCAATTGCCTATGATGGTGGAAAATAACTCTAGCCAGTTCCAGACCGCATTCACCATAACCATTGAGGCCGCTCAGGGAGTGACGACGGGGGTTTCTGCGGCTGACCGCATCACGACCATTCGTGCAGCGATTGCAAATAATGCCAAACCCAGTGATTTGAACTGTCCGGGGCATGTTTTTCCACTACGTGCCCAACCTGGCGGTGTATTGGTTCGTCAGGGGCATACTGAGGCAGCAATTGATTTAGTCAGTTTAGCCGGATTTAAACCAGCGGGTGTATTGTGCGAATTAACCAATGATGACGGTTCAATGGCGCGTACTCCGGAGGTAGTGCAATTTGCGAAACTACATAATATGCCGGTAGTCACTATTGAGGATCTAGTGATTTATCGCCAGGCAATGGAACAGAAAGCAAGCTGAAATCTAATTGTCCGATAACCGGATGAAATATCAGTTATAACCTACACGTTCTCTAAAGTCACAGTTCGCGCAAGCTGTGGCTTTTCAGTTTTTTTGACAAACTTCATCACCGTTAGCCCACTGTTTTGCTTATCTGAAAGGCGTAACCTGTCCGCAAGTATTAAAATTACCTATATTTGGTGTGAGAGGTCATTATGAATATTTCCAGAATGCCGGCTCTGTTTATTGGTCATGGCAGTCCAATGAATGTACTGGGAGAAAATCGCTATACCAATGTGTGGCGTGAACTTGGTGAAAGGCTGCCTGTACCCAGAGCGATTTTAGCGATTTCTGCTCATTGGTATACCAATGGCACAGCGGTAACAGCCATGACTCAACCGAAGACTATCCATGATTTTCGTGGCTTCCCTCAGGAATTGTATGAAACTCAGTATCCAGCGAAGGGATCGCCTGAACTGGCGGTTTTAGTGCAGGAGATGCTGGAACCAGTGGAAGTTTATGCCGATCATCATCAGTGGGGATTGGATCACGGAACTTGGGGAATTCTGATTAAGATGTATCCTCAGGCTAATATTCCAGTGATTCAACTGAGTATAGATGACGCCAAGCCAGCGACGTACCACTACGAATTAGGGAAAAAGCTGGCTGCTTTACGAGATGAAGGTGTTTTAATCTTGGGGAGTGGTAATGTGGTACACAATCTTCGTACCATGAAGCGTCAAGAACCTAATGCTGAACCCTACCCGTGGGCAGAATCATTTAACCATTATGTGCGTGATAACCTTACCAGTTATGAGCAACCTTATCCTTTGATTCATGCACTGGACAGAGAAGATGGTCAATTATCGAACCCATCTCCTGAACACTTTTTACCGTTGCTGTATATCATGGGAACGTGGGATAGAAAAGAAACGGTTTCCATTCCTGTGGATGGAATTGAGTCTGGCTCGCTGAGTATGTTGTCTGTGCAGGTTGGTTGAATTGAACGTTCTTGTCGTTATTATCCTCATTTGACACAAGAGGAATTCATTCAACAGCACAGCTGGTTGAGTGATGCTCAGGGGGTAATTGCCCGTGAATTGGGGCTTTCAAGTTGGGTTAAACTGAAAGCCCATGTCGACGTACTGGAATAGGTCAGAATGGCTAGTCGAATTCAGAATTTAGCACCAGATCATGAACTTGTTATACTGCATATCCTTTTGTGAGGATGGTTTTTAACTAACGGTTTTCGCGGGTATGCCAAAGGTCTACAATGTAAATTGTATCGTTGGATATCTCGTAATGGACTTCGTAATCACTAAAAAGTACCTTACGTACCTCGCGGGGCTTATATCTAGGCTGAGGAATTCCTATCTTAGGTTGCAGTGCCAGATCTGTAGTGCTGATAATTAGATGGTCTAACACATTATTAGCATGTGATTTACTGTATTGACAGGCAAAATGATAGATGCGCTCCAAATCATTTTGAGCTTTAAGTGTCCAATAAACCTCCATGATTATGATTTTTTCAGCTTGGATGCAAAATTAATAACATCTGAATGATTCACAATACGGCCTGTATCGACATCCGCGAGGCCAGCCAAAATCATTTGGTGGCGATGTTCACGTTCCTCAATCATTGAGGTAAGAGCCTCTTTAATGATCCACGATTTTGAGCGGTCTAACTCTTTGGCTAAATCGTTTATGGCTGTAGCTAGTTTGATAGGTATCTGTGCGGTAATCGTCTGTTTTGCTGATATGGACATAAGAGCTCCCAATAAAAACCAATAATAGTTATTGAACACTATAGCATCAATAACGGCTGGATTCTTTATTTTTTAAGGCTTGATAGCTGACCGGTGAGACAGAGATTTTCTTGCCCATTGTGTGAAAATGCATTGATGTTTCGTCACCAAAAATTTTATTGGTTCAATTATCTTTGTGTTATATACAAAGGAATCGATTTCGTGAGCAGTCTAATGGAATGAGGTCAAAAAAGATTGTAAAGTGATAACACTAAATTTTAGCTTAAAAATATAGACAGTTATAACCGAAATTTTAATATTATGAGCTACAAGATATTGTTATTAGTCATTATAAACCTACAACGATTTATGGCCTGAAATTATGAAGAAATTAACCATAACAATAATTATGATATTAATGGTGGCGTTATCTTGTATATACCGAATGAACTTCAAGATGCTTGAGTCATCAGACATAAAAACATTTAAATTCAACAATATAATCGTTTTTCAAACATGCACTTTGAAGTATCTTGAGTATATGTGTATTTTTATGGTTATTTATGATGCCTAATGTTCTTTATAAAGAAAGTGATTTTTTAAAGTATCATCTTCTTACTAATGAAAAAATAAAAGAAGCTCCTCGTGTTTCTAAAAATTATTTTTTTGAATATTATCCTAATGATGAATCATCGCCTATATATAGCTCCGTTTATTTTTGTGATTTGATAGATATGGATAATAGCTATAATATAATGATTAATTATATGAAATCAACTGGTTACACAGTAAATAATGACGAAATATGGTATATGAAAGGTTTTGAGACTATATATGATGATTCTTTTATATTGTCAAAATCGTCTGTAGTTGAGAATGAGAAAAAAGAACATTGCTTAACATTAACCTTCGCTGAAAATGTTAAATGAGTTTAATAAACTCTAATGATTGTTTGATATTATGAAAAATTATCCATAAAGGAAATAAATGTTTAATATTGGTTTTTTCAAAAGAGATAAAATTGAGAATATATTGGGGATTTCTCCCCAATATATTCCCTATGGATTTCAAGTTGCATCGCAACGGCAAGGGAGCGAATCCCCGGGAGCATAGAGAACTCTGTTACCGGGGTGAGTGAGTGCAGCCAACAAAGAGGCAGCTTGAAAGATAACGGGTATATTGATTTTAACTAACTCGTTCATCCCATATACTATATCCAGATGTACCTGCAATATGGTGTTTCCATGTTATATTGCCATAAGCAATGGATATTATTTCGTAGGGTTGTGCGTCATTATGGGTGAGTGAATTAGGATAATGAGTGGATATGCTTTTGATCGAGGCGTGCATGATATCAATTGAGTAGTATTTTTCCTGAGCGCCATTACTTGATGTTCTATAAAAGTCTAATCTACAATTGATAGATTCGTTTTCTGATATTGCTATGCCTAATAGAGGAGATGATTTATCTATAGGCTTAGTGATTGAGATAGGTGAATGATTAACATTCTGTTCTCTGCTGATATCGTGGTCAAATGAGTAAACATAAATTTCATTTTCATGACCAGTTTGATATTTATTGCCGATAGAATCATAGGTAGAACAACCACTGGATATAAGCCCTTGTTTTTTACCTGTAATGGTTAAATATATTGTGTTCGCCATAGTATTTACCTTTATTAATTATAAGATTAAAAGGATACAACGTCTTATCGGATTGTTGAAGGAGGAATCTTTAGCGTTGTGGCAACCTACTTTAATTCCTCCCTGGTTAGTAATTAATCCAAAATAATATGTGGATAGAAGCGAGATAAATCCTGAGTTATGAGTTCGCTGTCTTCCCGCAAACCAATACCGCAAGGCTGATCATTCACCAGCCAGCTACCAATTAACGTATAATTGTCACCGAATTTTGGCAGTGTATGAAATTGCTGAACGATCATACCTTCTTTACCGTAAGGGCCATCAACATTGGCAATTTCCTTGCCATTTTCAATAATACGGATATTAGCCCCCTCCCGTGAGAACAGTGGTTTAATAACATAGCTCTCCATTGCCGGATAATTATCATCGGCAAAATAAGCGGGTAGCAGGTTTGGATGATTTGGAAACATCTTCCACAACATCGGTAGTAATGCTTTGTTGGAGATAATACTCTTCCAGGCAGGCTCTAACCAGCGAACGCCAGCATCTTCTAATTTGGTCGCGAAAATCTCACGGAACATCAATTCCCAAGGGTAGAGTTTGAACAGATTGCTGATCACTTGGTCTTTTAGATCTGTAAATTGTCCTTTCTCCCCCAAACCGATATCTTCAATAAATAAGAATTCAGTTGGAACACCGGCTTCCAGCGCACAATCTTGCAAATATTGAACGGTACCGCGATCTTCTTCCGTATCCTGACAACAAGCCATGTGCAGTAAGCCAAAGCCATGTTCATCACGCAACTGAGCAAAGCGTTCAATTAATTGCTCTTGCATGCTGTTGAATTGATCAGCATGTGCTGGCAGTAACCCGGCATTCATCTGATCTTCTAACCAGATCCATTGGAAAAAAGCGGACTCATACAGCGAAGTTGGCGTATCAGCATTATTTTCCAACAATTTTGCCGGGCTTTTACCATCGTAAACCAAATCTAAACGGGAATAGAGTGATGGCTGGCTGGTAATCCAGGAGCTACGAACAAAATCCCAACAATGCTTTGGAATCTGAAACTTAGTCAGTAACTCTTCACTATCGACAACTTTCTCCACTACTTGTAAACACATTTGGTGCAGTTCAGCAGTGGTGGCCTCGATTTCTTCAATTTGGGCAAGCGAAAACTGGTAATAAGCCTCTTCACACCAGTAGGGTTTGTCATACATGGTGTGAAAATTAAAGCCATATTCTATCGCTTTTTCACGCCAATCCGGGCGTTCAGTAATAGCAATACGTTTCATCCTTGGTTAGCCTCCCGCTGAACGAGATGTGGAGCTCGAAGAGGCGCTGCTGCGTTGCATGGCTGACTGTTTTGCAACAGAGTCACCGAAGCCGCCACGGGTAATGGTTGTGGTTGTTGCTGGTTTTGGCGCCATAGCCGTTTTAGGCACTGTCATGGAACGACCACCTGCGGTTGCCGGGCCATAGCTTTTACCCGACGCATCAACGAATTGACCATTTGCCGGGCTGGTGGCGGATTTAGAGCTAAACAGAGGCTGTGATGGCGCTGAACCACCTCCCATTAGACGCCCCATCATATAACCTGCCATCAGCGGCATCCAGAAACTGCCGCTTTGCTGCTGCTGTGCCTGTGCTTCGCCATTGGTGGTGGTACTGGAAGCAGTGGCGCCAAGGCCAGCTTGCGCCGGGGTTTGAGTACATTGTGCTTCACCAAATTCGGCAATACAGTCTTCTTTGGTGGCATATTTAGGCGCTGTTTTTTCCGCTTCTTTCAACGCATTGTTGTAAGCAGTAGTACATTGCTCACTTTGTGATGGATTGGCTTGAGAACATTCATCTGCATTCATGTAAAGAGAGACAGTTTCATCACTCTTTTCACAGGCAGATAACATGAAAACCGCACTGACAGCCATTGCCACAGGTGCAAGGCGATAGCTACGCCAAGCCTTACGGAATGTGTCGTGATTGATATCTTTGGTCCGCTTTATTGTCATCGTCGTATACCCAGATTTTAGATGTCTATGATTCTTTATGAAATAGCCTTAAGGATAGGGGAAATATGAACAAAATTAAAGCATAAACCTTCGAATTGTTAGCCTGATTTTTTGTCTGACAAAGAGGTGGTTGGATATTGATTATCTGGTGTTCTGTTGTTTAATCTGGTTTTAATGTTGCAAAATATTTTTTTAGAAAAATAGTGCTGAAATTAATATTTTATGGTATTAGTCCGAGCCAAATAAATTCCGGTAAGTTTAGGGCGGTTGAATATGTAACCTTATGATGTAAGTAAATCTACTAATTATATTTTCTACTTTATAGCTCCAGAAAATAATTTTAGAAATATAATCTTAAATTAATAACGGGAGTTATTATATTGTTGGTGTTGTATTTTCTATTTTAATTAAGGAATTAAGTAGCATGGATAAAGTCCAATATTCAGAAAAGTGGCAGACACGTTTTGCATTCTTTGAACAGCATGGCGCCCCTAAAACGCCTGAGCACAAAGCTGCCATGAAAGCAGAACCCTCTATGCGTCGTATATTGTTGAACATGAATTTTATTGCCTTCTTTTTTGGTTTTATTTACTTCTTTGTTCTAGGATTATGGCGGAAAAATCTGACGTTATTTGGCATTGCTGTTGTAGTGATGATGATATTGGGGGCTATGGAAGGTGTTCTGGGGATTGAGCTTCCTTTTGCTACTATTTTGGCAGTTCAGTTTAGTTTTGCGGCAATATGGAGTACTACTGCTAATTATGCTTATTATTTGAAAGAAACAGTGAATAGCAAGAGCTGGAATCCATTTGAAGGACTTTTCTGAGTTATATATTTTCTGCATTAAGGTAAATATCGGATTTTCTTTCGGAGTAAATTGCTGCTGGTTGGAAATAAAACAGCCCGCTTTGTGGCGGGCCGTTAATTAGTGAAAGTGAAGGGTTGAATCAGTTACGAACAGATGTTTCTGGCGTTGCTATTTCTTGAACAATGCTATTAGCGGAAGTTGAGAGCTGTTTACCTAGCGAATTATTCAGAGCAACTAAATCCTTCTCGTTTAGCGTACCCAGTGCATGCTGAATATTCAGTTGATTAATCAGATAATCATAGCGAGCATTGGATAGCTTCTGTTTGGCATCGTATAACGTTGTCGTGGCATTCAGTACATCAACAATGGTACGTGTACCAACTTGATAACCCGCTTCCATTGCGTCGAGTGAGCTTTGAGCAGAAACAACAAGCTGTTTATAGGCGTCGATACTGCTTATGGAAGCAGATATGTTGTTAAAGGAAGAACGGACAGTCTGTACAACATTACGGTAAGCGCTCTCTAATTGTTCACTGGCGCTGACAAAACCATATTGTGCCTGTTCAACGCGGGAACTGGTGGCGCCGCCGCTATAAATTGGCAGACGAAGCGTCAGGCCGACGCTGTTTTCACCGCTATAGTTGTTTGATCTGCCTGGTGCATGATTCTGGCTATTTGAAACATTGGTGGAAGCGCCTAAATCAATAGTTGGCATATGGCCGGTTTGGGCCGCTTTGATTTGTTCACGGGCCAGATCCTGACCTAAACGAGCAGATAATAAACTTAAATTACGTTTCTCTGCCTCTTTTAGCAGAATATCTACCGCTTCTGGTTTCTGTATTTTGAAATGATCAATATTTAGCGAGGCTAACCGCGGGTAATAAATCCCCGTTACCTGACGCAGGGCTTCCAATGCATTATCCAGATCATTACGTTTGGCAACTTCCTGAGCGAGTACGTCATCATAATTAGCACGGGCGTTCTGGACATCAGTAATTGCAACCAGACCGACATTAAAACGTTGAGTCATTTGGTCCAACTGGCGGTAAATGGCCGCTTTCTGAGCTTCAATGTAGGAGAGCGTATCAATGGTGCGCAGTACTTTGAAATAAGCTGTTGCACTATCCAGAATCAGTTTTTGTTCACTGCTTTGATAGGTAACATCAGCAATACTTGCCGTTTTTTCTTCTAAGTTCAATTGGCGCCATTTAGACATATCAAAAATGGTCTGACTTAAGCCAAGCTTCGCATTCAATGTATTGCTTTCTGTGTCACGTTGATCGCGGTAACCACTGTTATAGGAGTATCCGGTATTTAATTCCAACTGAGGTAATAATGGGCTACGGGATTCATTAATTTTTTCAAAAGCTTTATTACGTTCAGCTATTGATTTACGTAGTTCAGGGTTACTCTCTTTTGCTTGCTTATAAACTTGCAAAAGATCTTCAGCCTGACCCATCGAACTAAATCCCGTCAGGCTCATAGCGATAAAAATGGAGAGCAGTTTCTTCATTGTAATTCCTTGATTGCACAGCTATTTTGCTCGTTGTTTATCCCATTAGGCTATTTTATTTGCCATGCTTTGTGATAAAAAGTGAACGCTCCGGGGGCTGCCCGCGGCCCGAGTTCACTGTTCATTTACAAGAACGGCCTGCACCAATTACGCCTATTGGGATAGACTCTTACGTTGCCTTGGTGAAAAACGAAATATTACTGATTCTAGCAGAGTATGCTATCAGCCAAAGGTAGCCGTTTGTGCCATATTGCCTTAATTTAGCTTAACTTTACACCACCAAAGGATGAATTTTTTAACTCCGCTTGATTAATATCATCTTAGTGGCTAGCAAGTAAGGAACTATTTAGGAGAATTTTATGCATAAGAAGCCGTCAACGCCAGTCATGTTGGATAAGCAGGATGTGGAAATTATCACGAAAAAAAGTTTATACAATGGGTTCTTTAAGCTGACAAATTACCGCTTCCGCCATCGCTTGTTTGCGGGTGGTTGGAGTGAAGAGGTTAGCCGTGAAGTTTTTGAGCGGGGCCATGCCGGTGCGTTGTTGCCTTATGATCCACGTCGTGATGAGGTTGTATTGATAGAGCAGATACGTATTCCGGCAATAGAGACGAGAGCAACGCCGTGGTTACTGGAAATTGTTGCCGGTATGATTGAAGAAGGCGAAGAAGTGGAGCAGGTGGTGCGCCGCGAAACAATGGAAGAGGCAGGAATTGAAGTTAAACGTTGCAAACCGGTGTTGAGTTATCTCTCCAGCCCAGGAGGAACAACGGAACGTATCTCGGTGATGGTGGGGGAAGTGGATGCGACGACAGCTACCGGTATTCATGGATTGTCTGGTGAACATGAAGATATTCGGGTGCATGTGGTCAGTCGTGAACAAGCTTATCATTGGATGGAAGAAGGAATTATTGATAATGCTGCTTCAGTTATTGCGATACAATGGCTGGCATTACACCATGAAAAGTTAAAAAAAGAGTGGAATTCAGATAATTCCTAATTTTTAACCGAGAAAAGGGAAGTGTGTGCCAGTCAGCAGATCTCTTGCGTTAAAACGAGTTATGATGCTCGCCGATGACTTATAGGACAAGGAAACCATTTGGAAAGCCAGTTTGAACTGCCTGTGGTAGAGGGAACCACAGCCAAAATATTGCAAATAACAGATACGCATCTTTTTGCCAACAAAGAAGATACTTTATTGGGTATCAATACGTATCGCAGTTACCAGGCGGTGCTGGATGCCATCCTAAAACAAAATGCTGATATTGATTTAATCGTAGCGACAGGTGATTTGGTGCAAGATCAGTCGCTGGAAGCTTATCGACATTTTGCTGATGGTATAGCTCGTTTACCGGCGCCTTGTGTCTGGTTGCCGGGTAATCATGATTACCAGCCTGCGATGGTGGATGCTTTGGCGGCGGCTGGCGTTTCTCCGTCGAAACAAATTTTAGTCGGTAAGCACTGGCAACTTCTGATGCTTGATAGTCAGGTGCAGGGCGTTCCTCACGGGGAGTTGTCGGAATATCAGCTTGAATGGATGAAAAAGTGCCTGGATCAGTACCCTGAACGTTACACGGTGATCCTGCTTCATCATCATCCATTACCATCAGGTTGTACCTGGCTGGATCAGCATAGTTTGCGCAATTCACATATTTTGGCCCAGTATCTGCAAAGTTACTCACGGGTTAAGGCGATGCTTTGTGGGCATATCCATCAGGAGATGGATCTGGATTGGAATGGCATCCGTATGATGGCGACGCCATCAACATGCGTGCAATTCAAACCACATTGCACCAATTTTACGCTTGATACTGTTGCTCCGGGATGGCGTTATCTCGAATTGTCTGTTGCCGATAATGGCGAATTTGGTTTGGCAACTCAGGTCCATCGACTGGAAAGCAATGAGTTCTGCCCTGATTTAGATTCGGATGGATATTAGGTTGTGTTTGTCTCCTTGTGCTGCTGTGTTACTCTCTGCTTATTGGATTTATCAAGCTTCGCCATTTGTGGCTTGTTGCACAGGAGCATAGTGGCCGGTGGTATTTACGCACAATTGAGGGGCACGGCCTGATGTCAACGTTACTCTATTTGCACGGTTTTAACAGTTCCCCACAGTCTGCAAAAGCAAATGCTTTAAAAGCGTGGTTGCATCAGCATCATCCTGACATTGAAATATTGGTGCCGCAGTTACCCCCTTATCCTGAAGAAGCGGCTGAGTTGCTGGAAAATTTGGTGATGGAGCGTGCCGGGGATAATTTGGGTATTGTTGGCTCTTCTCTCGGTGGTTATCTGGCGATATGGCTTTCACAATGTTTCAGTTTGCCCGCTGTCGTTGTTAATCCAGCCGTGCGTCCGTTTGAGTTACTGCGGGATTATCTTGGGGAAAATATTAACCCCTATACCAACCAACGATATACGTTGGAACCGCGCCATGTTCATGATCTTAAAATCATGCAGATTGAACCGCTGGAGTCACCGGATCTTATCTGGTTATTGCAGCAAACCGGAGATGAGGTACTGGATTACCGCCAGGCGGTTGCTTATCTGGTATTATGTAAGCAAACTATTGAATCTGGTGGTAATCATGCCTTTATCGGGTTTGAACACTATTTCCCACAAATCGTCAATTTTCTTGGGCTTTCTAGTGATGGTGAGAAAAAACTTGCCAAAAATGTTTGAACGACTGGTATTATCAACAGTATACAAAACTGATTAGCCCTTTAATCAAGAAGCAACCAACAGAATTACAACATGACTCAATCTAGTTACAACGCAGATGCCATTGAAGTTCTCAGTGGTCTGGAGCCGGTTCGCCGTCGTCCGGGAATGTACACTGATACAACTCGTCCGAACCATTTGGCACAGGAAGTGATCGATAACAGCGTGGATGAAGCTTTGGCGGGGCACGCTAAACATATTGAAGTGATCCTTCATAGCGATCAGTCACTGGAGGTCATTGATGATGGCCGTGGCATGCCGGTTGATATTCATCCAGAAGAGGGCGTTTCAGCGGTTGAATTGATCCTGAGCCGCTTACATGCCGGTGGTAAATTTTCGAATAAAAACTATCAATTTTCTGGTGGTCTCCACGGTGTGGGGATCTCGGTGGTTAATGCTTTGTCCAAGCGGATTGAAGTCGCCGTTCGTCGTGATAGCCAGATTTATCAGATTGCTTTTGAAAATGGCGATAAAGTGCAGGAACTGGCAGTGATTGGCAGTTGCGGCAAACGCAACACCGGTACCAGTGTTCACTTCTGGCCTGATGAAAGTTTCTTTGACAGCCCACGTTTCTCGGTTTCTCGCTTGACCCATTTGTTGAAAGCGAAAGCGGTGTTATGTCCGGGAGTGGAAATTGTTTTTAAAGACAAGATCAACGATACCGAACAGAAATGGTGTTATGCCGATGGTCTGACCGACTATTTAATGGCGGCGGTGAATGGCCTGATAACATTGCCGGAAGCGCCTTTTGTCGGTACGTTCAGTGGTGCGACCGAAGCGGTTGACTGGGCGTTGCTCTGGCTGCCGGAAGGGGGAGAATTACTGGCTGAAAGTTACGTGAACCTTATCCCGACGATGCAGGGCGGAACACATGTAAACGGGCTGCGTCAGGGGTTACTAGATGCAATGCGTGAATTTTGCGAATTTCGCAATATCTTGCCACGAGGTGTGAAGCTTGCCGCCGATGATATCTGGGATCGTTGTACTTATGTTCTGTCGGTAAAAATGCAAGATCCGCAATTTGCTGGTCAGACTAAAGAACGCCTCTCTTCGCGTCAATCTGCTGCTTTCGTTTCTGGTGTTGTCAAAGATGCTTTCAGTTTGTGGCTAAACCAGAATGTTCAGGAGGCAGAGCAACTGGCTGAATTGGCGATTGCCAGTGCACAACGTAGAATGCGTGCCGCGAAAAAGGTGGTGCGTAAAAAATTGACCAGCGGCCCGGCATTACCGGGAAAACTGGCTGATTGTACATCACAGGATCTCAATTTCACGGAGCTGTTTCTAGTGGAGGGGGATTCTGCGGGAGGTTCGGCAAAACAGGCTCGTGACCGTGAATATCAAGCGATCATGCCGCTGAAAGGGAAGATTCTGAACACCTGGGAAGTCTCTTCGGATGAAGTGTTGGCATCACAGGAAGTTCATGATATCTCCGTTGCGATTGGGATTGACCCGGATAGCCACGATCTCAGTCAGTTACGTTATGGCAAAATTTGTATTCTGGCGGATGCGGACTCAGACGGTTTGCATATTGCGACACTGTTGTGCGCACTGTTTGTCCGCCATTTTCCAACATTGGTTAAAAATGGCCATGTTTATATGGCAATGCCGCCTTTATATCGTATTGATCTAGGTAAAGAAGTGTATTACGCACTGGATGAAGAGGAAAAAAGTGCGGTGCTGGATCGCCTTAGCCGCAAACGGGGTAAACCTAACGTACAACGCTTTAAAGGATTGGGTGAGATGAATCCAATGCAATTGCGTGAAACGACGTTAGACCCAAATACCCGTCGTCTGGTGCAGTTGACTATCGATGATGAAAACTATCAGGAAACCTTCTCTGTGATGGACATGCTTCTGGCGAAGAAGCGTTCAGAAGATCGCCGTAACTGGCTGCAAGAGAAGGGCGATACGGTAGAAATTGAAGTGTAACACCCACAGGGATAGTCAAAGAAGATTCTGAGGAAATTAGCGAATGAGTGAGATAACTCATGATGGTGTGGAGCGATTACCGCTTCACTCATTTACGGAAACCGCCTACTTGAACTACTCCATGTACGTCATCATGGATAGGGCGTTGCCTTTTATCGGTGACGGTTTGAAACCGGTTCAGCGCCGTATTGTTTATGCCATGTCGGAATTGGGCTTGAACAATACCGCCAAATTTAAAAAATCCGCCCGTACCGTAGGTGATGTACTGGGTAAATACCATCCACATGGCGATGGTGCTTGTTATGAAGCTATGGTGCTAATGGCGCAGCCATTTTCTTACCGCTATCCTTTAGTGGATGGACAAGGAAACTGGGGGGCGCCGGATGATCCCAAATCGTTTGCCGCGATGCGTTATACCGAGTCTCGCCTGTCCAAATATGCCGAGTTGTTGCTAACTGAGTTAGGCCACGGTACCGTTGACTGGGTGCCAAACTTTGACGGCACGTTGCAGGAACCGAAAATGCTGCCGGCGCGTCTGCCAAATATTTTGCTGAATGGCACCACCGGTATTGCGGTGGGGATGGCGACAGATATTCCGCCCCATAACGCTCGTGAAGTGGTGAATGCGCTGGTCACGCTGCTGGATAAGCCTCAGAGTTCCCTTGATGATCTGATGGAACATGTTAAAGGCCCTGATTATCCAACCGAAGCGGAGATCATTACTCCTCACGAAGATATCCGTAAGATTTATAAAAGTGGTCGTGGTTCGGTACGGATGCGTGCTGTTTGGTCGAAAGAAGATGGCAATGTCGTGATCACTGCGTTGCCGCATCAAGTTTCTGGCGCCAAAGTGTTGGAACAGATCGCCAACCAAATGCGGGCTAAAAAGCTGCCAATGGTTGATGACTTGCGTGATGAATCTGATCATGAAAATCCAACCCGTCTGGTGATTGTCCCTCGCACAAACCGGGTTGATTTGGAACAGGTGATGAATCATCTGTTTGCGACTACAGATTTGGAAAAGAGTTATCGCGTTAACCTGAATATGATCGGGTTGGATAACCGTCCGACCGTGAAAGGGCTGGTTGAGATCCTCTCCGAATGGCTGGTATTCCGCCGGGAAACCGTTCGTAAGCGTCTGAACCATCGTCTGGAAAAAGTCCTTAAGCGCCTGCATGTGCTGGAAGGCTTACTGATCGCATTTCTCAATATTGATGAAGTCATTCACATTATCCGTAGTGAAGATGAGCCAAAACCGGTATTAATGTCACGTTTTGGTTTAAGTGAGACGCAAACAGAAGCCATTCTGGAGCTGAAATTACGTCACTTAGCTAAACTGGAAGAGGTGAAAATCCGTGGCGAACAGAGTGATCTGGCAAAAGAGCGCGATAAGTTACAGGCGATTCTGGGTTCTGAGCGCAAACTGAACACGTTGTTGAAGAAAGAGATTATGGCTGATGCCGCCACTTATGGTGATGAACGCTGTTCTCCAATGAGAGAACGAGATGAAGCCAAAGCGATGAGTGAGCATGACATCACACCTTCTGAGCCAGTGACCATTGTATTGTCTGAGATGGGTTGGGTTCGTAGTGCGAAAGGTCATGATATCGATCCGGCCGGGTTGAATTACAAAGCGGGCGATAGCTTCCGTGGTGCAGCCCGAGGTAAGAGTAACCAGCCGGTTGTTTTTATGGATACAACAGGTCGCAGTTACTCGCTTGATCCGCGGGATCTGCCTTCTGCCAGAGGGCAAGGGGAACCACTGACGGGGAAATTGACTTTACCTGCCGGGGCAACGGTGGAGCATGTATTGATGGCGCCTGATGAACAGAAGTTTCTGATGGCCTCTGATGCCGGTTATGGCTTTATCTGTAATTTTAGTGATTTGGTTGCTAAAAACCGAGCGGGTAAGGCACTGATTACATTGCCGGAAAATGCTCGCGTTATGACGCCGCTGGAAATAACTAACCCGCAGGATGATATGCTGCTGGCAATTACCAGCTCAGGCCGGATGTTAATGTTCCCGGTTGCAGATTTGCCTCAGCTCTCTAAAGGGAAAGGAAATAAGATAATTTCTGTTCAGTCAGCCTCAGAAAATGACCTGTTGAGTTGGTTATTGATACTATCGCCACAATCGTCTATTACACTTTACTTTGGAAAGCGTAAATTGACGCTGCGTCCTGAAGATCTTCAGAAATTCCGGGCAGAACGTGGTCGTAAGGGAACGCCTCTACCTCGTGGGTTGCAGCGTATTGAACGGGTACAGGTTGAGACTCCACCTTCTGCTACTAACGTAACTAAATAGTGGGATTAAATCTACCCTACGGGTATAAGATTAACGGGCTAAAGAGGCCCGTTAAATAAGAGGGGACTATGTTAGCAATTATTCGCGGCATTATTGTTATTTTGTTTTCAATTGTAGTGTGTGTCTCTGGCGTTATTTACTGTTTATTCAGGCCACGTCACCCTGACCATGTTATGGTGTTTGGGAATATGTTTGGTCGGTTGTCGAAAATATTTGGCGTCAAAATTATTGGGCGTATTCCTGCTGAAGCCAGGCATTATGGTCCGAGTATCTACATTGGCAACCACCAAAACAACTATGACATGATAACCATGTCCAATGCGGTTCAGCCGGGCACAGTGACAGTAGGTAAAAAAAGTCTGGTGCTGATCCCATTTTTTGGTCAGCTTTATTGGCTGGCAGGTAATATCCTAATTGATCGTGCTAACCGTGCTAAAGCACATGGCACGATTGCTCAGGTTGTGGAGCAGATTAAAAATCGTCGTCTTTCTATTTGGATGTTCCCAGAGGGTACTCGCAGTCGTGGCCGGGGCTTGTTGCCGTTTAAAACCGGTGCTTTTCATGCTGCGATCTCGGCGGGAGTACCGATTGTACCTGTTTGTGTCTCTTCTATCACTGATGGTCGTATTAAGTTGAATCGTTGGGATAATGGCTCCGTCATTGTTGAAATGTTGCCCCCCATTGAGACTTCTGGATATACCAAAGATCAAGTGCGTGAACTGGCGGAATATTGTCATCAGATAATGAAAGCTAAAATAGAGGCGCTGGATGAGGAATTGGCTGCAATGGAGAAACAGGATAAGTACTCATAACAGGTTATTCCTTACCACTCTTTTATAAAAAAGAGTGGGACTGACAAAGGCGATAGCTTTTAAACGTACTTTAATCCTCACATATTTAGTCTATGTGAGGATTTTTGTTCGTTGTCCATGCTCACAATTTATTATTAGTCGGAAATGACATGTACTGATCACTGACCGGGAAAGATTCGTGTAATGCATTCAGATAGTTTAATTCCCTCCATATTCGCGATATGATGAGCGCTTGATAAATAATGTTTTTGTTAAGCGCAATCAAAAGGATAATAAGCTTCAATAACTTCAATAATGAGTTATTCGCTGCCGGGGTGAATGATTGCAGTGTCTCAACTATTTTTGAGCCATATAAACCCGGAATTTAATTAGGTTTATCGCGGAGAAAATATGTCATTTAGTCGGCGCCAATTTATTCAGGTATCAGGCTTGGCGATGTGTATCGGCGCCGCTCCTTTATTGGTTCGGGCCAGCAAAAATCAGCAGACTGCTTTGCCGGTTCCCCCTTTATTGGAATCTCGTGGTGGGCAGCCGTTATTTCTGACTTTACAAAAAGCGCATTGGACTTTTGATGGACAATATAAAACCAGTGTATGGGGAATTAATGGTCAATATCTTGGTCCGACTGTACGGGTTCATAAAAACGATGATGTCAAACTGATATACAGCAATCGGTTAGCGGAGCCGGTTTCAATGACCGTCAGCGGATTACAATTACCGGGTACATTGACCGGTGGAGTTGCCCGTCAGATTTCTCCGGGTGCTGACTGGTCGCCCGTGTTGCCTATTCGCCAGCAGGCGGCAACTTGCTGGTATCATGCCAATACACCTAATCGGATGGCGCCACATGTTTATAAAGGTTTGGCTGGCATGTGGTTGGTAGAAGATGAAACCAGCCGCCATTTGCCGTTGCCAAAACATTATGGTGTTAATGATTTCCCGGTTATTCTTCAGGATAAACGGTTAGATAACTTTGGCGTTCCTGAGTATCAACCGACTTCTGATAGCGGGTTTATTGGTAATACTCTGTTAGTTAATGGCGTACAAAATCCTTTTATTGAAGTATCTCGCGGCTGGATTCGTTTACGTCTACTAAATGCATCCAATGCCCGCCGATATCAGCTACAGATCAGCGATGGCCGCCCTTTCTATATGATAGGCACTGATTTGGGGCTGTTGCCTGCGCCGATAGCTGTTCAGCAACTCTCCCTTGCGCCTGGAGAACGGCGTGAAGTATTGATTGATATGTCCAAAGAGGATGAAGTTGTTATTACCGCCGGTGAATCAGCCGGGGTACTTGATAAGTTACGAGGTTTGTTTGAACCCTCCACGGTGTTGATTTCCAGCACTGTTCTGACCATCAAAGCAACCGGCTTATTATCTTTGGTGACAGATGATCTGCCATCTCGTTTGGTTGATGATGTGACGCCGGTTTCCAATGCAATCCGTAACCGGGAAATTTATCTTGATGGCAATATGCCGGGAATTAACGGTGCGTTATGGGATATGAATCGGGTAGATATTACTAGCCAGCAAGGAACTTGGGAGCGTTGGATCGTAAATGCTTCTGTCCCACAACCGTTCCACATTGAAGGCGTACAGTTTAAGGTGATTAACCACAATGGTGGGACGCCTCAACCGCAAGATTATGGTTGGAAGGATACCGTTTGGGTTGATGGGCGGGTGGAATTACTGGTTTATATGAACCAGCCCTCTTATGAACACTTCCCATTCCTCTATTACAGCCAGATTCTGGAAATGGCCGATCGCGGCTCTGTTGGGCAATTAGTGACTATACCGGTCAATCAATAATGAAAATAGCTCAGCAAAATCGGGGCGCGGCGTTGATGCCGCGCACGTTTTAATTCTGCTTTGCCCACTATCACTTTATCAATGTTATCCGCTATTTTTCAGCACTGATCATTAGCATTCCTTTGCTCAAGAAGCTCAAGGAATTCACTGAAATCAACAAATGTTTCAGGGGTTGGCCCCAGACGTTTACCGATATCTAGCGTAGTCATCGCGGTCAGATCTTCTTTTTCTAGTTTGAAGTCGAACACATCAAAGTTCTCTTTAATTCTTGATAACGTAGTTGATTTTGGGATCACAATCATGCCGTTATCAATGTGCCAGCGGATAACAACCTGCGCGGGTGTTTTGCCATACTTCTGTGCCAGATGTTGAATCAGTTGATTATCAAATACATTTTCACCGCCTTGCGCCAGTGGGCTCCAGGATTCGGTAACGATATTATGTGTAGCATTCCAGGCATGAAGCTGACGTTGCTGTAACAGCGGGTGCAACTCAATCTGATTAATAACGGGATGAACGCCGGTTTCATTGATCAGTCGCTGGATATGTTCAGGTTGGAAATTAGAAACACCGATACTACGAATAAGCCCCTCTTTTTGCAATTCAATCAATTGTTGCCAGGCGTTAACATATTGATTTTGCGGTGGTGCAGGCCAGTGAATGAGGTAAAGGTCAACGTAATCCAGTTGCAACTTTTCCAGACTTTCTGACAGGGCGACGCGGACATCATTATGTCTGTCATTCCACAATTTAGTTGTAACAAAGATATCTTCACGGGGGATATCTGTTTCTTGTAATGCGTTGCCTACGCCTTTCTCATTGTTGTAGATAGCGGCGGTATCAATTGCCCGATAACCGATATCCAATGCAGCATGGATTGTTTCTGCTATCTGTTGGTCATCTGCGGCCCATGATCCAAGTCCCAATTGTGGCATATGATTCCCATCAGCAAGTCTGATAATAGGTTGATTATCCATTACTAACTCCTATAAAAAGATAGACTTAAAATATCAGTTAAAATCATGACGATTGATATTAAGTTGATATTAAGAGTAATTGAAGAAAGTAATACAATTGGCGTGATCCAAGCCATGATTGTGATCAACACATGGCCAAGTACATAGATTGACCGGTTTGGTGATGCATCGATACCAAGAATATCACTTAGTGGCAGAGCCTTAGTCCATATAATATTGTTACATTAAGTTAAGGATAAAAACCCTGCTGCTGCTTGTAAACCATGATGACTTTTATTTACGTTTTGTCGCCGAGATTTTTTTGTGGCGCCAGTACATCAGTAGGGAGGCGCTTAAACCACTTAACAACAACACTATGGGTAAAATTATCAAAATGTTCATCACCAGATCTTGGTGATTCTTAATAAACGGGATCTGATTGAGGAGATAACCAAAACTGACCACGATGACGACCCATAGCAAGCCGCTCAACCAGTTAAAAACTTGAAAGCGTTTACTGTTAAGGCCGGATATACCCGCCAATGTTGGTAACAGTGTGCGGACAAAAGCCAAAAAACGGCCAATCAGTAAAGCGGCCAGACCATGTTTGAAAAACAGCTCGTTAGCTCGTTGGCGATACTGAATAGGAAGTTGTGCCAGCCAATTCTTAACCCGTTTGGTATCACCAAGCCATAGCCCTTGAAGATAGCCAAGCCAGCAACCGATACTTGCCGCCGTTGTTAATATAAAAATAGCTGGGATAAAGCTCATGACTCCCTTGGCAATTAATGCACCGGAAAGGATTAACAGAGTATCACCGGGTAGAAAAGCGGCGGGTAATAAACCATTTTCTAGAACCAGTGTCACAAATAGAATGCCATAGATAATCCAGACAACATCGGGGTTGGCAAGTTTAGAAAAGTCATGCTGCCATAATGCCTGCATGATTTCGTTTAGTACTTCCATTGCTTATCCTGTAACTGTTATAAAATAAATTTATTGCATCTGTATATATAAAGCCAGTTTACAGTAAAAGCTTTGGCATGGCTTGACTTTATCCCTGATAAGGGAAAATTAATGGCTGATACTGATGAATCAATTGGGACACATAACCAGCAAATAAAAGTTAAAAAAATAGAAAAGGAACGATTCATTGCAACCTTGTCAAAATACATTTTAAGCCTTGCTCAAAATCGATGTTAAATTTCATCTAGGTTAACTCTGATCCGCTTTGCTGGATTTTTAATGCGTTCACGAACCACATCCAGAATATCTTCATCATTATCAGCAACAATCAAAGATACCTCTGAAAAAGGGAGTTTCTCATTTTCAACTACATAACGCAGAAACAACCGTAATGTATCGGATATACTCATTTTTTCAAACTTATCGTAAGACGTTTTTTTAGGTCATGCATATCATCATATGCCCCTTTTGTTCTCTCATCATTTACCCAGCCAAAGATAATAATTTTACTTTCAGCGTGAAAACGGAAAAAAAGGCAATATCGTTGGAAAAATTTTGCTCTGAACCAGTGTCTTCTTTTGTCACCTAATGTATCACTTAAACGAAAGGTTATATTAGTTGGATCACTGGGAATAATTTCAGTAACGAGTTTTATGATTGCAGCTAAGCGTTTTGTATCATTTTTTTCAGGTAGTCATTTGGATATTTTTGTTGAAGTTGTTCTACCTTATCTATTGCTTGTTTTAATTGTTCGATAAAGCATGGATAAGCAAAAATAGCCCATCCGTTTATTACACATACTCGATCATACATAGTTCTTTACTCATCGTCATCGGATAATAGATTGTTCAGATCTATGTCTATTCCAGCGGTAAGTGACTTCGCCTGGTTAATGAGTTGTTCATCTAATTGTCGTACTTGTTCAGGATGTTTCTGAATGTCTTTTACTAAAAAGTTCAAAAATGACTCCATGACAGGGTTTTTTTCTTCTTCGCTGTTTTTATGACTAACAAGTCCATCATCCGAAGATAAAATCTTATATGTGATGCTATCATGGTCTGGTTTTTGCTTAAGCACTTTACGGACAGATGTTGGGATGGTTGTTTGGCTGCGATTGGTAAGCTTGGATTCTGCACCAACTTCGAACTCAACACTTGGTAAGACATGCATATTTCTACCTCGTTATGCTGATTTGAGAATCTGTTTAACGAAATGTAATGCAAATACATCGTACCGGCAATATATCTATATTATCGCTTCATTATGACTTCCAAGTGCTAAGTTTTTCAGTTTATTACATTGAATAACAATAAGATTAATCAAGTCGAAATTCGACTAAATCCCTCTGCGAGATCATCAATCAAATCTTGAACATTTTCCAGCCCGACATGCAGGCGAAACAGGGTGCCCGTTCTTTGCGGCGCACCATACTGGCGCATAATTTTTATCTCTTCTGGTTGATAACCTAAGATTAGGGATTCAAAACCGCCCCATGAGAATGCCATTTTAAAATGGTGAAAATTATCCAGATAATCCGTAAATTGTTGCGGAGTTAATTTTTCTTTCAATTGAAAAGAGAACAGGCCATTGCTGCCGCTGAAATCACGGATAAAATTCTTGTGGCCGGGGCAGGAGGGCAGAGCAGGATGATAGACTGCGGCAACTTCGGTTCGTTGTTGCAGCCAGCGTGCTATTTCAATACTGCTTTTTTCATGTTGTTTCAGACGAATGGCTAAAGTACGTAACCCACGACTGGCCATATAAACCGTATCGGCATCTGCCATTTGTCCCATCAAATAGGAACTCTCTCGCAGTTGTACACAACAGCGTTCATTCGCCACAGCAATACCTAACATGGCGTCTGAGTGACCAATAATATATTTGGTGCCGGATTGAATCGAAATATCGATGCCGAATTCTAGCGCTTTAAACAGCACGCCTGCCGCCCAGGTATTATCGATCATGATGACAATATCTGGATTAACGCGTCGTACCGCACGGACAATCGCGGGAATATCCTGTACCTCCATTGTGATAGAGCCGGGGGATTCAAGAAACACCACTTTGGTATTGGGCTTAATCAGATCTGCAATCTCCTCGCCGATCATAGGATCGAAATAATCGGTAGTAATATTCATCCGTGACAATATCTTATCGCAGAAGCCTTGCGTCGGATCATAAGCCGAACCGGTTAATAGAATATGATCACCGGCGGCGGCAAAAGCGAGAATAGAGTTACTAACCGCAGCGGCGCCAGAAGGGTAAAGCACACAGCCTGCGCCACCTTCTAGTTCAGCCATTGCTGCTTGAAAAGAGAAATGAGTTTGTGTACCACGGCGGCCATAAAACAGTTCGCACTTGTCCCGGTTTTGCGTCGCATGTCTTTTGGCGGCGACAGAATCGAAGATCACCGATGATGTTCGCTGAATGATGGGATTGACTGCGCCTTGAGTAAATTTTTGACTTCTACCAGCATTGACCAGTGAAGTTTCCAGTTTTTTTTCTGCCATGATCCGTTGCTGCCTTAAACACTTCAATTTTTGAAATGGTGTAAAAAATAGAGTTAACACGTTAAAAGATTTAGACCTTTTTGTACAAAGGGATTAGGACAACTTGACGAAAATTCATTCTGATCACCTGTGAGTGGGAGCTCTTCAACTTTATTTTGTGAAGGGGTAATACTTTTTTATTAAACAATAATGATAATTACTATCAAATCACTTAAGGTTTGATATTATCAGCCTGCATTTTCATTCAATTTGATGAAGATGAGTAAAGACTCAGTATAAATAAGGTTAGTGAGATGACGAAAAGTAATTCACTGCTAAATAACAAGGTTTATCGTAAAGGGAGTAAAGGCCAACTGATGCGAAATTTGACTGCTTCAATAATATTAGCGTTCGGGCTGACAGGTTCAGCATTGGCTGATACAGCACCAGCGGCGGCAACAGATAACAATAACACGGCAAAAACCGCACAGATTACTCCGGCTACCCCCTCGGCAACGACGGGCACAACGGCACCACCTGCAAATCAGATTGCACCGCAAACGGCATCTGCGACGGAGGCCGCGCAAGTGACGCCGGTTGCAACGGATGAGGTTGCTCCTAGCGTTCCTACTGATGAAGCCAGCCTTTCCAGTGGTTTTGCGACTGATCTGTCTATTTGGGGTATGTATCAGAACGCTGATATTGTTGTTAAGACCGTTATGGTTGGTCTGGTGATTGCTTCTGTGATTACTTGGGCTTTATTCTTCTCGAAAGGTACTGAACTGTTGGCGGCTGGTCGTCGTTTACGTAAAGAGCAACTGGCTTTGGCGGATGCTAAAAGTCTTGATCAAGCGGCGGAAATTGCTGAAGGTTTCAGTAAACTCAGTATCAGCCGCTTGTTACTGAGTGAAGCGCGGGCAGAACGTCAGTTATCTTCCGAGAGTACTGATCTGAATAGTACGAAAGAACGTGCTTCTTTCCGTCTGGAACGTTCTGTTGCGGCGATCAGCCGTCATATGGGGCGTGGCAATGGCTATCTGGCAACCATTGGGGCGATCTCTCCTTTCGTTGGTCTGTTTGGTACGGTATGGGGCATCATGAACAGCTTTATCGGTATTGCTCACTCACAGACAACCAACCTCGCGGTTGTGGCGCCGGGTATTGCGGAAGCCTTATTAGCGACAGCACTTGGTCTGGTGGCGGCGATTCCTGCTGTTGTGATTTATAACATCTTCGCCCGCATGATCGCGGCTTACCGTGGTCAGATTGGCGATATGGCGGCACAGTCACTATTACTGCTTGGCCGTGATTTGGATTTAGCAAATAGCAAGACAAGGTGATTTATGGCAATACGTCTTAATGAAGATTTGGACGATAGCGGCGAATTGCACGAAATCAACGTCACGCCATTTATTGACGTGATGTTGGTGCTGTTGATTATTTTCATGGTAGCAGCGCCACTGGCAACCGTTGATATTAAAGTGGATCTACCTGCTTCGTCGGCAAAACCGCAGCCGCGTCCAGAAAAACCGGTATTCTTGACGGTTAAAGCTGATCGCCAGCTTTATGTCGGTGATCAACAGGTTGATCATGATACTTTGGCGGCGGTATTGGATCAGACCACCCAATCTAATAAAGAGACCACCATCTTCTTTCAGGCTGACAAGACCGTGGATTATGAAACACTGATGAGTGTGATGGATTCTTTGCGTAAATCGGGCTATTTGAAAGTGGGCTTGGTAGGGATGGAAGCGGTTTCATCAGGTTAATTGTCACTGATTCTTCCATTGAATAACCGCGCTGGAAAGCGCGGTTAAGATAAAATGATAATTGGTTTGTATTAATAAGAGCTTAATTTAAACAGGATGGGGGATAATCACGCTATTCTGGAGCGATAAGAAAACATCGAAATGACATTTACAGAATCTGTCTGATCATGAAGCTCATAAAGTGAACGATCGTTAGCGAGTTCAAGCAGCATTGGCACTGTAATTTTCAGACGCTTAGCTAATGTTTCAATATCAATACAAACATCATTAATAAGCACTTTTATTGCTCGATGAAATAATTCAGGTTTTTCATGGGGAATAAGATAATCCTCTTTTTCCTCAATAGCTTCTCCCTTACGTTTAAGCCCCAAAAAAACCGTTTTATATTGCGTATCGGTTAAAAGGGAAAGCTGATGTGCCCGATAAATAATTGCTGCTTTACTTACTTTCCAAGTTAACTTGAACTCACTTAGACCTCGCCAGTTGATTCTTCCGTTTATCGGGGCAGGGAAATATTTAGCCATCGCACTTCGTGGTAAAAGTAGGGCAGAGGCAAATTGGTTGGCTTGAGATTCGGTTATTCTGTCACCGGTAGATATTCCGCCGTGTAACACAAGATGTCCAATTTCATGTGCAATATCAAACCGTTGTCGGCATGGTGACTTCTTGGCTGTATTTCTGACAATGAAAGGTCGATCTAATGGAACGGATAACGCGTCAACATCATCAGATACTGAGTCAAACGAGGTGACAAATGCACCTAGCTTTTCAGCCAGGCGAGTCACATTTTCAATTGGCCCAAACCCTAATCCCCAATCAATCCGACATTTCTCTGCTGCTCGTTCAACTTCTTCCGGGGAGTTTGCTTTTAATTCAGGAAATAACACTGACGGTAAATTTAGATTTTCTTCAAAAACGACGATTAATCGTCTGTATAATTCAGCCTTTGCAAGTGCTGCTAATTTTGTTGCTACTCTAATTGCGCTGCGTTTACGGAAATGAACAATCTCTTCGTTCACAGGAGATTGTATTTGGGTTTCAAAGAACGCAGGAATAACCTGCAATACAGTCGCTAATTCATTAGAAAGTTCATTAGTTGGCATAGCAAAGCCGGATTCCAGCCGCTGAATATATTGGCGGGTTTTATTAACCCGCTCAGCCACTTGCTCAAGAGATAGCTCGTGATACAGACGAGCTAACCGCAAATTAGAACCATTGAACACTTGTCACCTACTACTTGTTCTTTAATTAGACTGAAAGCTAATACTTAAACTGGCCCCACAAGCAACAGCATAGCGCTCAAGTGTTAAGATACTGGCCTTCCCGGCATTTCTTTCCAGTTTGCTTACTGTGGGTTGAATGATCCCCATTCGTTCGGCAACCTGGGTGCTGTTTAGTCCTGCCTGATTACGCATATTAAGAAGAAGCTCCTTCAACTCTTCTTCTTTTTTCTCAGCCATATAAAGGGTGTGAACTTTTGGATCAGCAAGCAGTTCAGCTTTAACGTCGGAATATGGGACACCTTTAATGCTCATCATTCAACTCCTTAAGCCTCTTTAAGGCTATGGCTATTTCAGTAGCTGGCGTTTCTACTGGTTAATACCGTGATACCGGTTATCTTTTGGCTGGTGGCGATCTATCGCAAAAGATAGCTTGGGGCGCAGTGTGTAAAATCATATTTGCTTGTGGCTATTTGGATTAAATAGAACCCATAGCGCGGCTAATAATGCGCATCCTCCGCCGCTGAAAGCGACACCATACCAAGAAAAATACCAAGCGGCGACAGCTCCCAAAGAGGAACCTACTGCGCCACCGGCGAAATAGAAGGTCATAAAAACGGTATTAAGTCGACTACGGGCATCAGGTAATAATGTATACAACCGTGTTTGATTTGCCACTAAACCCGCTCTGCTGCCAAGATCTAACAGAATAATACCAGCGAATAAAAATAGAATACTGTGGCTGGTGCCGCTAATTAGGCATAAAGCCAGCATTACTAATAAAGCGCCTGCGGCAACAATTGCCCTTCCACCGAAGCGATCCGTCAATGAACCTATTATTGGTGAAGCTAGCATTCCCACAATGCCCGTCAAACCAAAAAGACCTGCGATATCACTCCCCCATCCGTAAGGTGGTTGGGAAAGTAATAAGGCCAGCGACCCCCACAGCGTATTAAAAGCGGCGAACAGCAAAAAACCGGATAATGCGGCTTCACGCAAAAGGGATTGCTGCTTTACTAATTTACCGAGTGAAATAAGAAGTTGGCCGTAAGTCATCGTGTGTGATGGTTCTATTTCTGGCAACACAAACCAGACCAGAAAAAATAGGTAGATATCGATTAAAGCGGCCAGTATAAACATTTCACGCCAGCCGAAATGCTCTCCGACTGCACCACTTAATGCCCTGGCAAATAGTGCTCCGGCGAAAAGGCCACTCATCAGACTTCCTACTGCTCGGCCGCGTTTTTCTGGTATTACCCAGCCGGATACGGCAGGAATGATGATTTGTGCTGAAATAGACGTTAGCCCCACAATCAAGCTACTTGCCAGAAGACATGTAAAATTTGGTGCTGTGGCACATAAAATAAGGCTGATTATATTGCCGATTAACAGGCAGAAAATTAGTTTGCGACGGCTTAACGTATCTCCAAGCGGCCCAAAAAAGAGCAGCCCCGCCGCATAGCCAATCTGCGTTAGTGTCGCGATCCAGCCGGATATTGAACCATTAACGTTAAAACTTGTCCCAATTATTGGCAATAATGGTTGGTTATAATAAATATTTGCTACAGCAAAACCACAAGCAATAGATAACAAGATGAGAGAGATAGAAGAAATAGGATTTGGTTTGGTTGCTGTATTTGACATGGGAACTCTCAGCGTTTGGCCGGAATTATGATGAAATGATTCTGGCACTATATTGAGATCGTGGGAATAAAAAGAGTGAGCGAAATTGTTTTGCATAGAATGCAAAAATGATAGCGCTAATAGGCGTTATTTATTATTTGTAATATATGAAGTGTTTGAATATTCGAAGGTAAAAATTGCGATGAAAGATTTATTACGTACCGATATGCTAACAACATTCATTCATGTTGCCCGCTCACAGAGTTTTTCTGCCGTTGCCCGTTTGCAAGGTATGGCTGCATCTTCTATCACACGTCAGATAGATAACCTTGAGCAGGTGTTAGAGACAAAACTATTCTTTCGCTCTACCCGTGGTTTATCGCTGACTGATGCAGGGGAGATTTTGTTTGCCAGGGCGCAAGGTATTATCAATGATCTTGTCGATGTCCAGGCTGAATTAGCGGCGTTGAATGGCGAGCCGCAAGGGGTATTACGTATAGCTTGCCTGCCAACGTTTGGACGCCAACATATTGTTCCGATGCTGGCAGAACTATTCATGCGATATCCTAAAATTCGGGTTGAACTTGATCAAACAGAACGGTTGACTGATCCGGTCAGGGATCGCCTTGATGTAGTTATTCGTATTGGTGAATTAAAGGACAGCACACTTTATTCCAAACGTATCGCCACACAAACTTGGATTATTTGTGCCAGTCCAAACTATATTCGAAAGCATGGAATACCGACAACACTTACTGAACTGGGTGAACACTATTTGCTTGATAAACATCATGACCCCGCGGGCATTTGCTGGTCACGCTATCGCAGTGTTATTAATTTCAGCGATAATAATAGGATCTTTCGTAGCGATGATTTTGAAACATTAAGAATGGTCGCAGTGAGTGGATTTGGAATAGCGCTTCTGCCTAATTGGGTGGTATCAGCAGATATTCATTCTGAAAAACTTGTGCCTTTATTTAATGATCCCGATGGACGTAAAGAAGATATTTATTTATTGCGGGCGCTTGCTCACCCGCCAGCAAAATTAACCGTATTTATGTCGTTATTGCAAAAGAGGTTTGCCAAGATTATTTAGTTGAATCCGTCTCATATATATTAATGATTTTATGCGATATTATTTAATATAATTTACTCACTATATGATTTTATTGGGTGTTTTTTTACTATCGTTATTAATATAAATTTCTTATTGAAGTATATGTTCTTTTATGCTTATTTCTTAAATAAATCATAGGTTGGATTATTGGCAAAAATAATTATATCTATGTAATTGTTGATTGCTGTAATAAATTAAAATTAATAGATGGTAATTTTAAAGCGCAACTAAAAATGATATTTAACTATTCTCTAAGTATTCGGTTCATTTATTGTTGTTGAATTGTCAGAGAAATATATTTATTCTTTTATATTATTTTTGATTTATAGCAATGTCATTTTTTAATGAATATAGAGGTTTATTGTGACTAAAACTTTTTCATTTAATAAAAATCATCGAGATTTATCAGCAGGTCACTATTCACGGCTTAAAGAGGTTAATGGTGTTAACGGTGTGCCTAAATCTTTGTTGCCGGGTTTTCCTGATTTAGATGATCAATTTAATCAAATGGGAATTACCCATATTCGGCTTCATGATGGTTTTGGTATTGGCGATATGGATAATTATTTCCAGGCGGATAGAATCAGTGATCAACATCAAATAATTATTAATGTACCAGAAGAAAATAAACCCGCCGCTAAGAAATTGCTCGCTGACATTGCAAATATTAGAAGTATTTTTCCCAATGCGGCTGCCGGGATGAGAAATAATGATATTAGTCTTGCATTAAAAGAGGCTAATTATAAAATGACTGACGATTATTTGCGCGACATTATGAATAATAAAGCTGATCTGAATCCAGATAATATTCAGCGGCAAATCATGTTTCGTATTGGACGTACCGGTGATGGCGGTTATGAAATACCCGATGATTTTGATATTTATGCCATATTAGTCAGCACGTTAGTGAATCGCTATACTTTAAATTATGCCAGAATCGGTTTGCCAGGGAAAATAACTTATTGGCAGGTTTGGAATGAGCCTGATTTGTTTTTTTTCTGGAATAGTGATGATCCTAAAAAATATTATGAATTATATGCAAAAATCGCAAGGATAATTAAAGCGGTTGATCCTTCGGTTAAAGTCGGTGGCGCGGGTATTGCGTTTGCTGATAGATCACAAGAAGATTATCTTGATGGGTTTTTACGGTATTGTAGAGATAATAATGTACCATTGGATTTCTTTTCCTGGCATGGATACGTTGAAACCGGAGACCCGCAAAACATTATTGATTTAGGAAATAAGGTTCAAAAAAGTTTGCATACTTATGGTTTTACCGATGCAGAAAGTTTTTGTACTGAATGGACTTCTTGTCCTATTGGGACAAAAAATACATATACAAAAGTACAAGGTATTAAAAATGCGGCATATATTGCTTCCACATTTATTTATATGCAATATATAAAAGCTGACAAAGCTTATTATTATCGGGGAGATGGCTTATCTTTTGGTTTGTTTAACAACCAGCCAAATCCTAAAAACCCAAGTGTTAAAAACTTCTGTACCTATTCAGCTCAATCCTTTTACCTGTTTGCCAGAATGTTCGAAACACCTTATATTTTAAGTGGTAATAAGGATTTTTCCACAGGTTTGACCGTTTTGGCCGCGGAGAATACCGAAGGTAATAAAATAAATATCCTTGCCGCAAATTACAAAGTTGATCAGAGTCTTGCCGATGGTAATGCGGCTCCTGATTATTTATATCAACAATATTATCTTGATGCTAGCCGATCACTGAATCAATTAACGGATACCTGGAGTAAGAATAAATGGTTTGGCGGCGTTGATCCGACAACCATTCACGTTGATAACGCGGTAGTACAACATGAACCTGTTAAGCCATTTCCGGGTAATAATATGTTGAGAGCTAAAAATCGTGATTATACTGATAGCGACCAAGGTGTTACCGTGGTAATTAATCATATAGGTTATAAAAAATTTAAAGTCAAAGCATGCCGTATTCAAGAAGGTGGATCACTGGCACAAATGACACCACCGGAAGTGACTAACCAGATCAATGTGTCTATAGCTAATAATAAATTAACGCTAGTGGATAAGGGAGCAAAGCCTGCGACAGTAACATTATATTCATTAGAGCTAGAGAATAATTAATTTTATATGCAATGAAAATATTATAGTAAATTATTTTAATCTGACAGGCTCTTATTAAGAGCCTTTTTTATATCAATTAATTGAATTATATGGTTTTTTATATTTGGTGATGGTTTGTTAAGGTTGTTTTTTTGATTAAAAATATGTTTTTAATATGTGTTAATGATCTTTTGTACGATATTTTTAAATATAATCTACTCTCTGCATGATTTTATTGTGTGCTATTTTATCATTGTTATTAATATCACTCTTGATTGATATGTATTTTTTCTCTTTTAATGATTCTGTGGTTAAATAAGTCATAGGGTCAATTTTATTATCAGTAATAATTGTGTTAATGTAGTTGTTTATTTAATGCAATAAATTCAAAGTAATAGCGGATAATTTCAAGTTGTAGTTGAAAGTGATATTTAACCATTATCTTGGTCTTCCATTCATTTATTGTTATTGAGTTGCCAGATAAATGTATTTATTCTTTGATATTGTTTTTGGTTTATAGGGATACAATTTCTTAATTAATATAGAGGGTATTATGACTAAAGTTTTTTCATTTAATAAAAATCATCGAGATTTATCAGCGGGGTATAACTCGCGTCTTAAAGCGGTTAATGGCGTCAATGGTCTTCCTAAATCGATAGCGCCAGGTTTCCCTGATTTAGATAATGAATTTAATCAGATGGGAGTGACACATGTCCGGCTGCATGACGGCTTTGGTATTGGGGATATCGATAATTATTTCCAGGTGGATAGGAAAAACAATCAAGATCAAATGATTATCAATGTGCCGGAGGAGAAGAAACCCGCGGCTAAAAAGCTTGTTGCTGATATTGCAAATGTCAGAAGTATTTTTCCTAATGCGGCTATCGGAATGAGAAATCATGATGTGAATCTTGCATTAAAAGATGCCAATTATGAAATGACGGACGCTTATCTATGTGATGTTCTGAATAATCAAGCAGATCTGAACCCAGATAATATTGAGCGACAACTCTTTTTTCGTATTGGGCGTTCACTTGATGGCGGTTATGAAATACCAGAGGATTTTGATGTTTATGCAGCATTAGTTAAAGCTTTGGTGAATCGTTATGGTGTAGACTATGCCTGTGTTGGATTGCCGAGAAAAATAAGCTATTGGGAGATTTGGAATGAGCCTGATTTGCTGTTTTTCTGGAATACCGATGATCCACAAAAGTATTATCAATTATATGAAAAAGTAGTGAGAGTCATTAAGGCGGTTGATCCTGATGCTAAAGTCGGTGGTGCAGGTATTTCGTTTAGTAATCATGCAGGAGGACATTATATCGATGGATTCTTCCGATATTGTCGGGATAACCATGTACCGTTAGATTTCTTTTCTTGGCATGGATATGTTGATACTGGAGATCCGCAAAACATTATTGATATGGGTAATACCATTCAGAATAGTTTGCATACTTATGGTTTTACTAAGACTGAGAGTATTTGTACTGAGTGGAACTCTACTCCTTTTGGATCGAGAAATACATTTACCAAAGTGCAGAGTCCTAAAAATGCAGCATATATCGCTTCCTCATTGATTTATATGCAATATACCAAAGTTGACTTGGCTCATTATTATCGTGGGGATGGTTTATCTTTTGGTTTATTTAACGATCAACCTAATCCTAACAACCCAAGTGTTAGAAATTTCTGTACCTATTCAGCTCAATCTTTTGGTCTTTTTGCCAAGATGTTAAAAACCCCTTATATATTAAGTGGTCAAAAGGATTTTTCAACCGGCTTAACGGTTTTGGCGGCCGAAAATAAATTAGGTAATAAAATTAATATCCTCGCGGCAAATTATAAAGTGGATAAGGGCTTTTCTGATGGTAGTGTACCACCAGTTCCGGCGGATTTATATCGACAATACTATTTGGATACCAGCCGAACATTAGATCAATTAACGGATACCTGTAGTAGGCATAAATGGTTTGGTGGTGTTGATCCGACAGCCATTCAATCTAATAATGCGGTATTGCAAAAAGATCCGGTACAGCAACTTCCTGAAGATTCTCTTTTGAGACCTAAAACTCGCGATTATACTCATAGTGACCAAGGAGTTACCGTGGTGATTGATCATATAGGCTGCAAGAAAGTTAAAGTTAAAGCATATCGTATTCAAGAAGGCGGATCGCTGGCACAAATAACACCGCCAGAGGTGACTAACCAGATTAATGTGTCTATAGATAATAATAAATTAACGTTGGTAGATAAAGGTGCGAAACCTTCAACGGTAACATTGTATTCATTAGAGCTAATTCATCATTAATTTTATATGCAAAGAAAATATTAGAATGGATTATTTTCTCTTCCCGTTAATAATTGGAGAGTAAAGTTAAACAGGCTCTTATAAGGGCCTGTTTAATCATGGTGAATAATTTATTGGAATAAGGTTGATTCGGAATTAATAGTAATTGTTTTTGCTTGGTTGTAAGGTGATATATATTTTTAATATGTATTATGATTTTATTGAATTAAACTATTTAATAAATACGGCTAAAATTAAGGTGTATTATTAAATTCGGCTTTACTCAGCGTTAATAATTCGTGTATTCAATAAATTTATAAGATTATTCTGGATAAAAAGATTGTTCGGGATACACCCGAGGTTATCTGAGCCCGTGAACGTCTCTATGTACCAAACAAACTGGAGAATATCAGATAAGTAATGTTTGAAAGTAATCATTGTTGATTGCTTTGTTTTGATAGAGTAAAGTCATCGTATATGATTACAAGGATGCTGATATGAAATTTACCGTAACGGTAATTGGCGCCGCCCGTAAGGAGTTAGGAAGACTTCCTGTAGGGTTACAGGTCGCGCTTGTTGATGCAATGGAGGAACTCGAAAATTCAGGACCGGAGCTCAGGGAACCAAGAGTGAGGGATGTAGGCAATGGACTGAAAGAGTTGAGAGTGAGTGCCCGTGAAGGTATTGCTCGTGGATTTTTCTTCTTTCATACGGGCAGATAAATTTTTGTAGTACATGTTTTGCAGAAAAAGACCCAGAAGACACCTAAAACGTCACTGGAACTGTCCCGGGAACGAATGAAAGTGGTAAAGAGGATGCTGGAATGAAAATGAACAGTGATGATTACGATTTCGTTACGCTGTCTGATGTTAAGGCAGAGCTCCTGGCAACAACTGAAGGGCTGGAGGCATGGGATGATCTTCAGGCTCGCAAGGCTCTTGTCCAGCAACTCAAACTGGCGCGCAAAGCCTGCAAAATGACTCAGGAAGATGTTGCCTGTCGGATGGGAACCCAGAAACAGAATATCAGCCGACTGGAAAGAGGGGAGGTTGATCCTCAGTTGGGAACACTCAATCGCTATGCTGCTGTTTTAGGCGGACGATTTGTTTTTCAGGCCGGTTGAATTCACTCACATGCTGGTAAGAGCAACCTGGTGGTTGCTCTCAGATTATTGACAAAATGCTGATTTTTTATCCGGTACTTTGTTTTAATGAAGTTCCGTTCGCCAGAGGGAGCTTGCCGCCATGTTAAGGACACCGGCTCTCCAAACTTTCCTGCCAGAAACCCTCTCGCTTGACGAGCTGGGTATTGCGACCAACTCGTTTTAAATCACGTAATATAGCTTTAATTCTGTTATTTAGTTTTGGAATGCGTCGGTATTATCGCCAGTAAGGTGATACTGAGCAACAGACTGGCGATTGTTACGAGGGTTGTCTGATTATTTCCCTGCCAGCACACCATACATTAATGGCATACGAGGCATTCCTTCCGGCTGTACCATTTTTCCGCCACCGATATTACGCATGCCTTCAAATCCACTCCATCCATTTGAGTAAGGGTATTCATTGAACTGTTCAATTCGTAATCCTGCTTGTATCAGAGCATTGAGTACTTCATTGATTCCCCAGTAAAATTCATAAGTATAGTGAGGGTTCTGGAAATCTTTAACACCTTCTTCTATCACTTCACCTGGATAGAGGGTTTCGACGGATTTAGCGACATAATCGTGAACTCCGCCTTCATCAATGACTGCGCCTTCCCTGAAATAGTCATAATGAGGCTTCCATTGAGCATTAAAATAGAGGGAGAACGGATGAAATTCAATCAATACAAATTTTCCCTCTGGTGTTAATAATTGTGAAATAAGTCGGGCCCAGTTTTTTAGGTCAGAAATCCAAACTAATACACCATAAGAACAGAAAATCCGATCAAATTTCAAATTTTCTGTAATGGCTTGTTCCATCCAATCAAAAATATCAGCTCGGTGGAATAGGGCCGGAATGCCACTATCGCTGGATAGCTGACGGGCGAAATTAATTGCTTCATCAGAAATATCAACCCCAGTTACATTGGCGCCATATTTCACCAGACTTAAAGTATCCTGACCAGAATTACATTGCAGGTGTAAGATATTTAGATCTTTTATATCACCTAGTAGTGATAGTTCCTCTGGATAGAGTGTGTTGCCGCCTTGCCTGAAAAAAGCGGCTTGATCACCTTTATGACTATTATGGGCAACAGTAGCGGCATTCCACGATAAACGATTTGCCTCATGAAATTTTTTATTCATCTGTTTTTACCTGTGTCAGATTGAGGATAAACTCAAGTTTTTCGTCAAGATATCCTGCCTGTGTTAGATGAGGGAGAATTAAGACGTTTTTGACTAAAATGAGAGTTGTATTTCGATATATAATAGTAATGTAACTTCATGTAATTATTTATTTTTATATTAAAGTTTGTTTATTGTCAAAACAATATTGCCATAAAAAAATTAAAATTGTTGTATATATTTTAATAACAATTAAAAAAACTACTTTTGATAAATTATCGGTGAATAATATAACTTTAGTTGCATGTTACATTTAATAATATTGTTTACTATAATTTTTTATAGAGATAAGCGTGGTTAAACGGATAAATCAATATGGAGTTATGGAGGATATACGCTTGGCATGGGAACATAGATCTTAGCTGATAAAGGTTAATTTTTGCGGTAGCTTCGTATTGTACTAGGATGGATGGCGTTTTTTGCTGAAATAACGTTACGTGCTTCCTTTATTTCGTTGATTAGTGCGATGGCTTACTTTCCAATTTTGAATTGATTGTTCTCCAAATGATTTTTTCAGAGTAAATTAAAGAAGATATTGCTGGTAGTATGAAAAGGGGATCTTTTTAAAAAATATCTGGCCTTGAATTGAGGAAGGCATAAAATACCGCTTTGAAAAATAGTTCAAAGCGGCAAATAGCATTAAAGGTTGAGGTTATTTTTCTGCTTCGCCGCCTAGTGCTTCAATGGTGCTTTTAATCAATGCACTTAATTCGCCGGTCATTAGAATAAAGTCAGCATCAAACCGTTGGGCAAAATCTTCCCGATCAATGTCATCATTTTGTTCACGCAGAGTATCACTGAATTTTATGCGTTTGAAAGCGCCATCATCGGACAGCATAAATTGAATACGTTCTTCCCAATCGAGCGCTAGTTTAGTGACGCATTTGCCAGCTTCTATATGGGTGGCGATTTCGTCAGAAACCAAATCTTGTTTTTTACAACGGATCACGCCGCCTTCTTCCAGAATAGCTTTTAATTCAGCTTCATCCATTAAAGCAAAACCTGTCGGTAAATCACCGGAACGCACCCATTCTGTCAGGGTTAATTCTATTGGATCTTTAAATGTCAGGGGAACAACAGGTAAAGAACCCAGGCTTTTTCTCAATAATGCCAAATTATCTTCGGCCCGTTTAGCACTGGCAGCGTCAACAACGATCAGATTATTGGCGATATCGATCCAAATATAAGTTTGGCTGAATCGGCTAAATGCCCGTGGTAGCAGAGTATGCAATATTTCATCTTTCAGAGAGTCTTTCTCTGTTTTTTTAAGTTTGCGATGTTGTTCTCCTTCCAGTTTTTCAATTTTTGCCTGGAGTGCTTGTTTGATAACGGGTGAAGGCAACATCTTTTCTTCTTTACGGGCGCAAATCAGAATTTGATTATTCGCGGCATGGGTGAAGGCGTCACTGTGTGAACCCATTGGCGGCACCCAACCTGTTTTCGCCATATCTTGGCTACCACATGGGGTGAATGCTAACGGACTCAATTGTTTTTCCAGTTCATCCGCAGAAAGTGAAATTTCCCGGTTTAAACGGTAAATCATTAAATTTTTGAACCACAACATAAAATTACCCCATATTTTTGCTCAATGAATCGGTGAGCATGACCAACATAAGGTAGCATGATAGCGAATCACAGGGATAAGCCCTAGTATATTGTGTCAATTATCTTGATTGATGGTTTCGTGATTATATTAAGCGCTAGCTAAGACACGCCGTGCTTATTTGTGGAAAGTACGGCGCTGTCAGGTCATCCGTTGAAGTGAGGACTTACCGGAGTAGTTTAAATTCCAGCTTGAACGCAGTGGCGTTTTTTACCCTTTGGTGTGGGAAGGGGATCAAAAGGTTCAATTAAATAGTGGTATATATCACGCTGTGGCAACGTACTGCCGTTAATCCGATTACCTTCATACCAAAGGCATGAAGCCGCCGGGCCTTGACCACCATAGGGAAGATAACCGTGTTCTTCCAGATGTAAGTCAGTATTATTAAGAATACTATCTGGCAGGTGAAGGCGTTCACTGAGTTGATGATGGATATAGTCACTGGTGCCAAACAAAGATATATACATGGCATTAGCAGAATACAAAGGATCAGAAAAATAATGGATTAGATCTTGATCCTGATAATATCTTTGTAAGAAGAAAACAGGAGCAAAAAATTCTTTATAATTGCCGCCCAACGATAATTCTTTCTCGAAAACCGTCGGTTTTATCATGCCATTAATGGGATTAACTTCTCCTCCATAGGTGCAATAAGGTCTATTTGCTTTAAATACTGAGGCAATTTTTATACTGTGATCGATATCGCTATTGGGACCGACGATATTCTTATAGTCATTATAAGGCCCGACTCTATCTTCAATCTTCTTCAAATCAGAGATTAATCGTTGCTTGAATAAATCGTATATCTCATTGTGTACTAATATGGCGTTTGGACCAGCACAATCCTGCCCTTGATTGTAAAGAACAACTCGTTTTGCACTTTCAACGGCCAGATTAATATCTGCATCTTTTGAGATAATAAGTGGATTATGACCGGCGCCATTAAGAATAAATAGGGTGTTTTTCCTGAAATGTTTACGTACCTTGAGCGCATTCTCCGGTGTTCCCGTAAAGATTACCGCGTCAGTTATTTTTACTCGTTGACTTAAAAATAACTCTTTATCTTCATAAGAAATAGATAATGTCGGAGAAAATTCGGATAAATTAATCACCTCCTCAAGTTTTTTGTAATGTATGTGCATTGCTGTTGGGGGGCGTATGCACACATTTTCTGCCATCAGTGAAGGGATAAAACCAAAACATATCGAAGCATAAATAGGCTGGTTAAGCGGGAGGAATGATGTGACGCCATAAATTTTCTTTTTGAAATATTCTCTGTTGTTCTCAATATTATTCAAGACATCCATTGAACGGAGAATTTCATCTTCGGTGACGTTTTTACATTGATAGCCAGAGAGCGCTTCAACTAGTGCCGCACGATTCTTCTGTAAAGCTGAGCAAAGTTCGTCACATTTTTTCCTGATTTCGGTGAAGTTAATTTTACTGTATAACTTAGTCATATGTATTTTGTCTTCCTCGATGTTATTGTTTATTAATCTCTCTTTTTGAGATCTATTAATTTCATTGTTAACGATATTCTCCTCATTTTTTTGGGATGAGTTTTTATATAGGTTCTTATATGGATTGTTAAAATGGGTTAAAATATGCTGCATACAATTTACATCTAACCATGTTTTAATTCGTGGGCCTTTGGTATCGCCAAATAATCCTCGATAGAGCAGAGACCATATTTGGGATGATTCATCATCTGAAAAATGGTCTTCATATGTACTGATTATACGCTGGAAAAGCTGATCTTTAGCGGATATTTCTCCTGAGCTTATTAAGTTAGCAATGGCTGAGAAATATTTTTCTTCTTTAATGTTTTGCAATCCTTGATTTTCGTTTTTGCATGTCCTGATATAATAATTATAACTTATTTCCAATTCCTGTTCTGAAATGGATTCCCCCGGTTTTTTATAGCGATTTAGAAAATTTTCAGCAGCAAATTTACTCGCCGGTTTTGAAGCGTGTAATATTCTTGCGATCTTCGAAAAAGATAATCGTTTTCTATCTTTTTGCGAAATATTAACTTGATCATTGAGATGTGGCGCCAGCGCGACATAAAATTTAGACGATCTCTGTGGCTCTTTTGAGAGATAAGTGCGAATTGCATCTCGTGTAAGCAGATGGCGAATATCATCCAAAGAGAAACTATTTCCTTTCGACTTCGATATTTTTTTACCTGAATCATCAAGGAAAAGCCCATATTTGTAAAAACGAGGAATTGACCTGTTTAATGTTCTCGCGATCTGGCGAACAACAGCGGCAGAAGCTAGCAAATCTTCACCATGCATTTCAAAATGAATGTTTTTGGCAAGGAGGCGCATACCCCAGTCTGCTTTCCATTGAAGTTTAGATTTACCGTTTAGTACCGAAATAGTTTGCTCTTGATCTAATATCTCATGTTTATAGAATTCCCGAATTTCTACTCCATATTCATAACCGGGTTTATTAATGACTTCATCACCAGGTATGTAATAGGTTATTTCACCTAATGCAGGGTTTACGCCGGTGACTATAATATGTTCGAGTACGGCGCCAGTTCTTTCAGAAATGGGCATGATCATGCTGTAGGTTCTTTGTCTTAAAGATCCCGTCGATTCCTTGCATATTTGGTTTAGCGCTGAGAAATTTTGCAGGAATAGTTTGATTTCGTCATTGTAATCGCCATTTTGATAGGCTAAAGAGTTTCGGACTAGCTGACACTCTATTTCATACTCGGTGGCGAGCTTCATGAGTTGATATTCCGCCATTTCAGAGAATGACGGGAAATTTCCGAAAGGGTCCGGCACCTTACTTATTGGTTGGCCTAGGTAAGGCGTTAATTTTTCAGCATTTGGAATATTCAAAGGTACTTTTCTGAAAGGGTCCAAATCATCTGAAATGAGATAAAAATTAACTGTTCTGCCTGCTTTCTCCAATTCAGTTTTGATGAGATTGGCACGGAGGATTTCACAAAGGGTTCCTATGTGTGGCAGCCCTGTTGGTCCAAAACCCGCTTCGATATTGATTGATTCCTTGTATGGTATAGCCTGATTAATTTCTAGGGCTTCCTTGACATACCATTTCATTTGCAGTTACCTCCATCATAATGTTTTGATTATTTTAGGGTTAATGGTGATGAATAAAGACGGTAGAGGTGTTATCAACTTGTCAGGAAATCCTCAGTAATCCTGATGAGAAAAAATGCTTCAAAATGTTAGATTATTTTATATTTTTTGTTTTGATATCAGCGATTAACCTTAAAACTTCTTTAAGATGAATGGACAGTTAACACTGGCTCTTGCTAATTACTTATTACTATAAACTTATTCTAAGTTCTTTCGGCTCTACTGGAGTGCTGAAATGATAAAGTTTAATGATGTTCTTTATAATGTTAAATAAAATTAATGTAATTGTTGTTTCTGGTCAAGTGGCTAACATAAATTTTTTTATTTTGTCTTCATTGCTGGATTGAGTGAGTAATCGGGCCATTGATGAATGTGTCATGTTGATTGGGAAAATCATTTATAGGAATTATAGTGGCGTCAATTTTATTGAAAATAATTACAATTTTAAAAATATATTTAATATTATTTTTTCTTTTTTATCAATGACATGATTAGGTTTTATGTTTGTTTTTAATTGTGTTTTGTTAAGTTTTTATTTTAATGGTGAAAATAAGTTTTTTTACTTTACATAATATCTTTAATATATGGTGATATTTTATAAATAATAATCTAAATTAAATTTCAAAATTAATTTCATGTAAAATAAATATCATTGTTTTTTTATTATTTTAATATTTTTCTATTTTATTTGTTAAGATAAATTTATATTAAAACTAATTATTAAGGTTTTAATCTGCTAAATAATTATTTTCATAAGTAAGATAATTAATAAAATTCAATTAAAAAGATCAAATTACCTGACAATGTGATTATTATCACAAATAATTGTAATTATCTGTGTATTTAACGATATAATTGTGCATTTTCTCACGAAAATAATTTTTGTTTTATTTATTATATAGTTGCAATAGATTGTATGGCTAAAAATCACATCGAAAAATTGAAATGTTAATAAAGTAACTTTTTTAACTAAAAATTTTCGGTTATTTTGATTATGATTAACAATTATTTTACAATTAAATGCCGTAAGAATTTATATAAGTAGACCTAATATGGATAATAATTAATTGCTTAAAAATATTTTCAATTTGTTAGTAATCTTATTTTATACAGTAATATTATGGGGGTATTTATTAGCATGAATATTTTACCTGGCTAAACAGAATAGCGAGATTTTTGTTCAGAAATAAAGCTAATAATTAAATATAAAGCATTATAGATATTTTATTCTGACTTAATTGAAATAGAACACTATTACAAGTGGCCGGAGGGCAGATTTTATCGTGTTAGTGACAAAAAGGAGGAGTGAGATCCTAGCAAAGTGGTATGCGCGGGTAACTCTCCGCGTGTTAAAAATGAAAAGGCCCTAACTATAAAAAAACAGATTTATCTTGTTGGTTGAGATAAACGTTTAACAATTTCTCAGTACAATAGCCTGCGTTTGTTCGTTGAAACCGCATATGATGATGTGCACAGCGGCAATCCAGCTTATGAAAATAAAAAACAGATGGTTCTGGAAACGGGAGCTTGTCTGTACTTATAAGTTGACAGTGATAAGAGAGCTGATTTTAGTCTCTCTAAACTAGCCTAAAAAAGAGGTGTGAAATGGTTAACGATGTGTTGAAAGTCTCCACATTAACCTTATTGGTCGCATGCAATGTCCATGCTGCAACAGTTGATTTGCGGGTAATGGAAACATCTGATGTCCACAGTAACCTGATTGATTTTGATTATTTTAAGAATAAGCCTACAGAACAATTTGGTTTGGTACGCACTGCGAGCTTAATTAAAGCAGCCAAAGCAGAAGCCTCCAACACCATTTTGGTTGATAACGGTGACTTGATTCAAGGTAGCCCATTGGCGGATTACGTGGCAGCAAAGGGCCTTAAAAAAGGGGAGTCTCATCCAGCACATCAGTTAATGAATACAATGGGTTATACCGTAGGTAACTTTGGTAATCACGAGTTTAACTTTGGTTTGGATTATCTGAAAAAAGCCATTGCCGGTGCGAAGTTCCCCTATATCAATGCCAACATCATGGATGCGAAAACCGGTAAAAACTATTTCACCCCCTATATTATTGTTGATACACCGGTGAAAGACCGGGAGGGTAAAAATCATACCATTAAGATCGGCTATATCGGCTTTGTACCGCCACAGATTGTTATCTGGGATAAGGTCAATCTGGATGGAAAAGTTGTCGTTAACGATATTACTGAAACTGCGAAAAAATTTGTTCCTCAAATGAAACAAGCGGGGGCAGATTTGATTATTGCTATCCCTCACTCCGGCTTTTCCAAGGAGCCTTATAAGGCAATGGCTGAGAATTCGGTTTATTACCTGAGTGAAGTGAAGGGCATTGATGCGATTATGTTTGGTCACTCGCACGGGGTATTCCCCAGTCAGGAATTTGCAGACATTAAAGGCGTTGATGTTGCTAAAGGTACGGTTAACGGTATTCCGGCTGTTATGCCCGGCCAATGGGGTGATCATTTAGGTGTTGTTGATATGGTTATCGACAACGAGGGCGGGACATGGAAAGTGACGCAGGCAACAGCGGAAGCACGCCCGATTTATGACAAAGTGAATAAAAAGGCTCTGGTTGAGCGCGACAGTGAGTTGGCGCACATTGTCGATCAGGCTCATCAGGGAACACAGAGTTTTGTCGGTAAATTTATTGGCAGAGCTTCCGCCAATATGTATAGCTATTTGGCGTTGATTCAAAGTGATCCGACAGTGCAAATCGTGAATGATGCACAAATAGATTACGCGCGGCGTTTTATTCAAGGTGATCCTGATTTAGCGGATATTCCTGTTTTAGCCGCAGCAGCGCCATTCAAAGTTGGTGGACGTAAAAATGCGCCGGCAGAGTTTGTTGAAGTTGAAAAAGGCGATTTAACCTTCCGCAATGCAGCAGATTTGTATCTCTATTCCAATACACTGGCGGTCGTGAAAGTCACCGGCGCTGATGTGATTGAATGGCTGGAGTGTTCGGCTGGCATGTATAACCAGATTGATCCCAATTCAACTCAACCGCAGTATCTGTTGAACTGGAGTGGTTTCCGTACTTATAACTTCGACATGATCAGTGGTGTGAATTATAAGATTGATCTGACTCAACCGGCTAAATATGACGTTGATTGCCAGCTCATCAATCAAGGGGCGAACCGTATCAAAGAACTGACTTACCAGGGTAAACCGATCGATCCTCAAGCTAAATTTCTTATTGCTACCAATAACTACCGTGCCTATGGCGGTAAATTTTCCGGTACAGGCGAAGGGCATATCGCATTCGCTTCACCGGATGAGAACCGCGCTATTTTGGCTGCTTACATTATCAAAATGTCTAAACAGAAAGGGATGGTAGCGACCAAAGCTGAGAATAACTGGTCGATTATGCCAATCAAAACTGACAAGAAACTGGATATCCGTTTTGAAACGTCTCCAAGTGAGAAAGCGGCGAAGTTTATCAAAGCATTTTCTCAATACCCGATGAGATATTTGGAAAACGATGATATTGGTTTTGCGGTATATCAAATTGATCTGACTGAAAAAAAATAATTTTAATAGTCGCCTGCTCTGATTTGGGCAGGTTTTTGTTTGTTTACCATCAACAGGGAAATGATTTCCCATAAGGAATTAAGATGCGTTTTTTTAATTTATTATCAGCAATATTCGTTTTGCTGGTTGTTGGCTGTGCGAAACAACCAGAAGTAACAGCAGTGACTGACTCGTTAGAGTTTCGAACAACATTGGAAGAGGGAGCATCTTGTATCTTACCGGCTACTCCGCCGAAAGATTATGACTTCGTTGCCAAAAATGACCGTTATGGTCAGAATGCAACTGCATCGACAGATTACTTCAAATTGGCTATTAGTTATTCTCCAGCATTTTGTAAGAGCAAAGCAAAAAATATTGAGCGTCTGAAAAGTAGTAACAAACTTGCTGAGGCGCAGCGTGAATATGAAAAATTCGAATTACAATGCTTCTCCGAAAACAAATTTAATTGGGTAATTCACGGCTTATGGGCGCAAACCTGTAACGGTAAATCAATAGCGCAATGCCGTGATTGGTCTGATGTTCGCAAACATCCACGTCTTTGCAAAGGGGATTTGCCACAATTGGATTATCAGGTAATTAAACCTTATCTGTGTGCTTCTCCCGGGGCAGATCTGTTGCAAGCCGAGTGGGAAAAGCATGGTGTTTGCGCGTTTGCAACGCCAGATCAGTTTTTCAGTAAACAACAGGACCTGTTCGATGAGTTGGTATTGCCGAGTAATCGTCCTTCTAATGAACAGTTAATTAAATTCCTCCAGAAAAATAACCCATCGTTAAAGGGAAAAACCATTCAGATCAATCGTGATGAATTGTACATTTGCTACAGCAAAAATTTCGATGTGATTGATTGTCCAAAGCGTGAGTAGTGATGGTTTTCTTTTCTATAAAGGGAAAATCACAGTGATATGCCTGACCTACGGTAGCGTGGGTCAGGTTTACCCTCTCTTTAATAGTCGATATATCCCTTTCAGGAGATATTTTCTTTCTTATCCTTTATAGGGGATAAACTTGAATTTATCCGTCATAGGGGATAATTATGAAGATCACATCACCAGCAATGCTCGCACTTGCAATGAGAGAGGCCCGCAAAAAAGCAAGTTGACTCAACGGGAAACGGCTGATCGGGTCGGTATTAAACAGAGCACTGTATCGGGGTTCGAGAAGTATCCAGAGGGCAGTAAGATGGAGACGTTGTTTAATTTACTCTCTGCGCTGGAACTGGAGCTCCATGTATCAGAGCGCGGGGGTTCACAAAGAACGAGCACTGGTTGGAAAGAGGAGTGGTAATCGATGAAGGCTTTGACGGTTGCGCTTAATGGTTTTGAGGTAGGAACGCTATTTCGTGATGGCACTGGTGCGATGTCATTTCAGTACAAAGATGAGTGGCTGCTCCTAGATGGTGCTCGCGCCATGAAGCTGTTGCTCGGTTCTCTACAACCAACTCAGGACAGAGAAATGTTCTTCAAGTCTCAGATCCTGTTCTGGCTGTTGGCGGCGGTTGATGGTCATGGCAAAAATTTCAGTATATTCATTCAGCCTGAATCAGCGTACAAGATGACACCACTTTACGATGTGTTGTCGGCTTACCCTATTTTTGCGACTAAGGGGATAGCACCGAAAAAGGCCAAGATGGCAATGGCGCTACGAGGAAAGAATCGTCAATATAACTGGGCGTATATCTAGCCACGTCATTTTTCATCTACCGCTCAGCACGTTGGATTTTCTACTGAGACCGCAGAAAGTCTGATGACGCGGATGGGAGAAATGTCAGGAGCTGTAATCGACCAAGTTGCGCGTGAATTGCCCAAAGACTTCCCTAGTCACATTAGCGGTTCGATCTTTGAGGGGCTTGATAAACAGGCTAAAAAACTCCGTGCTGGATAAATCAGTTATTGGAAAGATGGTGTGCTCACCGTAAGATAACGAACAATTTCCCTCTTAGGGGATTGTTTTGAATTTGTATGTAATTCTTACTCTTTCTAGAGGGTGCAATATTAATCTTTTAATGCTAAGGTCATGATTCTACAACCTAAGTTAGGTATACAGCGCGGCTTAGGTAATTTTAACAAAAAGCTAAGATGGTAATTACTTATGTCACATATGATTTATTTGTCGTTAAATGGTAAAAAACAAGGTTTAATTTCTGCTGGTTGTTCAACTCTTGACTCTATAGGAAATCGGTATCAAAAAGGTCACGAAGATTAAATACAAGTATTGAGTTTAAGTCATACTATAACTCGCGAGCAGCATGTAGATCATCATCCAATTCAATTCATAAAACCTGTAGATAAATCATCCCCATTGTTAGGAATGGCAATATCTTCAAACGAACTAATGACTGCGATTTTTTTCTTTTACAGAATAAATCCCGCTGGACAATTAGAGCTTTTTTATGAAATTAAATTTACAGAAGCAAGCATTGTTGATATTTCATGCACATACCCGAACTCAATAAATAACAATAGCATGATGCCATATGAAAAAATTCTTCTCAAATACAAATCTATATCTTGGAATCATAAAATAGCCGGTACATCCGGCTATAGCATATGGGATGATAGAGTTTATTAAAAAACAAGCTAAGCATATATAAATAAATATATATATGCTTAGCTTTTCCTTCTCTCACTTATATACGCAAAGACTATAAAACAAACAACAACAACAATAACGCCAAATAATGTTAACCAACCCCACATATTTGGAAAAAAGAATAAAGCAATAGATGACCATACAACAATAACTACCAAAGGAGCATACGACCACAAAAGATCCTTAAGAAATATAAAAAAAATCTCCTTAAACCACTCCTTACTAAAAAGTTTTTTACTCATATTCATACTCAAATATTAATTATATCCGCAATTGCATGAACAATATCATCTTCACTGCACTGTTTCCCGATAAGGCTAACTCCTCTCGATAACATAGGCTCAACTATAAAATACAACATTTCCAACTCTTTGCTATATAAAGCCCAATAAAAAGGTGGACATTCTCTTTTTAGCTTATTTGATGATACAGCTGCGTTCTCAACGTAACCATATGATTGAAAAGCTACTAAACCGGCATTTATAAATTTTCTCGCAATATTCTTTATAACCACATTCCTTATTAAAGATTGATATATCATTTCTGCTACAGAAATAGATATAGCAAATTTTGTAGCTCTAGATGCTGAGAAGTCGGATGAAACCTTCAATAATTTAATATATATTCTTTCTCTTGCTTCATCATTTTTTTCTTTTAATAATTCTTCGGTAAATATTTCTGCTATTTGTTTATGAAATTCCTTTCTTCTATTACGCTCCGCAGAGCTAAAATCATTCTCCAATCTTCTCTATTTATATTATGATTTACATCACGATAGCCATCGAAGAAATATGATGTTCTCCAGAGTGCTCGTTTTAACCCTAGTCCGATTGTACTTACAGTGTCTTCTGTTACTTCTTTTAATCCACCACCTATTTTCTCCGCATATAACTCTAGAATCCGGTCGGGCTCCATCTTCATTTTCATATAATATTCAATATAGTTTGTCATATTTTATCTACCTAATTACAGGATAATGGAAAGAAACTCATACATTAATGCTTTATATAAAAAATAGTCATATTGACCACATAATAGCAATATTCTCAATCGCATGTCCATTAGAACTACAAGGAACACATGTGAACAAACTACCCAAAATGCTTCAGTGGAAAATGATATTCCTCATTACCCTACAAGTGTAGTGGCTCACAAAATCATGACACTTGCATAGCCTTTTCCCATTAGCTTTTCGTATTCAGTCGGTGAAATTCTCCCATTATAACTATTATGGCGCTGATATCCCGAAATGAACGGCATCTGATGCAGAAAACCGCCCAGAAAAAAATATTGCTTGCAGGCTTATAGCAATTCACGTCAAGCTTCTCTGTTCTCTGTTCTCTGTTCTCTGTTCTCTGTTCTCTGTTCTCTGTTCTCTGTTCTCTGTTCTCTGTTCTCTGTTCTCTGCCACACCTAAGCAACGAATTGATAAAGGGTTTCAAGATCTGATGTTATAGAATATCATCAAATTCAGATCTGAAATTGACCAATTTAGCCGTAACGAGTAACTAACTTAACCAATTTAAACGTGGATCTATCATGACAAATAGAAATGTTATCTGGTTAGTACGGCCTGTAGGCTATCAGGCCATTTTGAAACGTTGCCCTGGCTGTGAAGTAAAAAAGGAGTTTTATCCAGCCGGCACTTTTAGGGTTAATGCGCAAAAAAAAGTTTTAGATGTTTGGAGTATCTATAAATGTGAAAAGTGTGATTACACTTGGAATATTGATATTTTTTCCAGGATTCATGTCAACAAATTGGAAAGCAATTTGTATGAACGGTTTTTGCATAATGATCAAGATGAAATACGGCGGTATGCGTTTGATTATCGCGTATTGGCAAAAAATAGAGCTGAACTCGGCGCTGCGCCTGACTTTATCATCGAAGGTAAAGAGCTTCAGGACATTGCTCAAATTCCAGCGGCAGAGATCACAATCCAGCTTGAATATCCCATTCCTATCAGATTGATCTCAATCTTGACTAAAAAGCTTGCATTGTCACGTAGTCGAGTGGCTAAACTCGTTGATCAAGGTACCATTCAGGGGGTAACAGAAACGGAATTAAACAAGAAGTTGAAACGTGATATCACTCTTAGCATCAACGTTAACGATTTATTGCAAGAGTATGATAACCATTGCGTATAAATGACACCGGATTTCCTGGAGATGACATATATACCCTATGGATTTCAAGATGGATTGCGGCGGCAAGGGAATGAATCCCCAGGAGCATAGATAACTCTGTTACCGGGGGGAGTGAGTGCAGCCAACAAAGAGCCAACTTGGAAGATGACGGGTATAAAAATGGATGAATGAAATGAATATAATAAAGAAATGGTGGGTGCTCACTGCTGTTTCAGTCGCGTTATCGCTGGTTGCTATCGATATGACAGTGTTATATACCGCGTTACCGAGTCTGACCCACAGTTTGGGGGCGAATACAACGGAAAAGTTATGGATAGTGAATATCTATCCTCTTATCGTCTCTGGGTTGTTGCTAGGTGCGGGTACCTTGGGAGATCGCATCGGGCATAAGCGGTTGTTTGTTTACGGTCTCATCATCTTTGGCTTCTCATCCCTGGCGGCGGCCTACTCTTATTCGCCGGAGATGTTGGTTGTTGCTCGGGCGTTGTTAGGGGTTGGGGCGGCAATCATGATGCCTGCCACACTGTCGATTATCGCTTTGACATTCGAAGATGAAGATGAGAAATCATTTGCTATTGGGATCTGGACGGCGGTTGCCTCTGGCGGCGCGGCGATAGGTCCCCTGATTGGCGGCTTATTGCTTGAATATTTTTGGTGGGGATCAGTGTTTCTGATCAACGTTCCTTTGGTGATTTTGACACTCATTCTGTCGTGGTTGTTTGTCCCAACGGCGAAAACAGGTTCGTCTCATCCGTGGGATCTTATTGGCTCATTGCAGATCATGGTTGTCTTGATAAGCTTCGCCTATGCCATCAAGGAATTTGCCAAACGGCAGCCTTCCTATATCGGGATATTGATAACTGCCACCCTGACGATAGGTTTTCTGACGTTGTTCATTCGACGGCAAAAACGCAGTGTGCATCCGTTGATTGATTTTGACCTGTTCAAAAGCCCGGCTTTCTCATCCGCGGTTATTGCCGGGCTGGTGGCTTCCGCCTGTTTGATGGGACTTAATCTGGTGTTAAGCCAGCGTTTGCAACTGGTATTGTCATTAACGCCTTTGCAATCCGGGCTCTATTTTCTGCCATTCTCATTGGGCGCGATTGTTGCAAGTCCGGTGAGTGGTTGGGTTCTTCCTCGTTTGGGCAGTGCACGATTCCTCATAACCTCGTTGTTGATGTACGCCATTGCCATACTGGCGCTCATGGCGAGTTTTTCAGCGCCTCTGCCTGTGCAGGTAGTTTGCTTTTTTGCGCTCGGTATGTGTCTTGGAGCAACAATGACCGCTGCATCCAGTACTATTATGCAGGCTGCACCGCCAAATCGGGCGGGCATGGCGGCGTCCGTTGAAGAGGTTTCCTATGAATTGGGCGGTGGATTGGGCATTGCGATCATGGGGAGCATTATGTCATTCATCTATAGCTACTTCATTGACATTCCGGTGGATTCCCCAATCTACGATGTGGCTAAAGATGGTATTGATGGCGCGTTGATTGCGGCAAAAGATATGGCGCCGGATGCGGGGCAGGCTTTGGTTAGCCTTGCTAAGTCAGCGTTCGACGATGCTGTTTTTTCTGTGATGGGCGCTGCGTCGCTGTTTCTCCTGATAATGGCGGCGTTGGTGTGGTTCAATTTTCGCCGCTCCTCACTGAGTGATGCATCTCATGCCGTGATTCATCGTCAGTGAAATAAATGAGCTGGATTGATTGCACCCGTCGTTTCGTAATCGGAAGTTAATAGTTGAATAAGGGAACCGCATTTTTGCGGGTTCCCTTCCTCATTTAGTTTCATGGGTACGCTTGGGTTTCGCCTTGATATTCAACCCAGTGACCCTTTTTACCAGTGCCCGGATAAAACCCTAAATTGAGATGTTAAAGACGCACTCGAAAGTCGTAAAACCGTTCTAAACTTTCAGGATGTGTTTGATCTTAAAATCACTCATGGGTGTTTTTAACGTACCTAACGGGTATTTTTAGTGTCTAAAATCGTCCGTTTAACATAATGGGTCATGGATATCTGAATTTATAGATAAGATAATTTTTTTATTTTTAATGTTTTATTTGAGTTATTTTTGTAATGTTATTATTTTTCTAAGGAAATTATATGGGGTATAGTGATGGCGAATATTATTTATCTTAAGTTACAAGGAAAGAAGCAGGGCTTAATCTCTGGCGGATGTTCTATTATAGAGTTTATAGGTAATAAATATCAAAAAGGTCATGAAGATGAAATATTAGTTAATGAATTATCTTCTAATTTATCAATGCATCAAAATGTGAATTTTTCTTTTATCGAACTTCGATGAGTGGTGGGCTTGAATTATATTATAAAGTTAAATTAACCGAGGCATCTTTGGTTAATATAAATTTCTTTTGTCCAAACTATATAACACATAATTACGCACAACCAGAAGAATCTCTATCCATTAAATTTAAATCTATTACGTGGGAACATGTGACTGCCGGGACTAGCTCCTATAGTATATGGGAAGAGAGGGTGTACTAATGATAATGCCGTCAATGAAACAGTTTGATTATTATGGTGATGAATTAATTAAAATATCCAGATATTCAGCAGCTTATTTGTTGGAATATGTTGATCTTAAAAATAACTATTTACGTGAAATTAGTCAGGTGGTTAGATTGATAAGGAGTGATTTTCAAATTGCCTTATATAATTATAATCAAGGGCGCCAGGAATACTGGGCTGATATAAAAAGATGCATAGCCGAAATAAAAATGGAATTGGATGCGGAAAGATATGGTTATGAACAAGGAAGAAAAAAAGATAGGAAAACATATTTAAAGACTCAAGAATATTCAGGAAAAGGATTTCTATTTTATGGTAAAAATGGGTTAAAAGTTATTGGCGGTTTTGTACAGTTCGGAGCTGGAATTATAGCTTTTGGCACGAGGGGGGGATGGGTAAGAGGCATGGAGTCTAGAGGCATGGGAGTTCTAGAGATAGCTACAGAGGTTGGCGACGCAGTGGAAGGGGCAAGCGATATCATGTATAAATGGACAGATGGCTATATAAATCCAGGTAATCCAATTAAATTCTTGACAGAAAAGGGGTTTTCTTCTTTTGGTGCTGATGAGGGTTCTGGGGAATTAGCGTATGATACTGTAAACTTTGGCGTTGGTATTTATTTTGGGTTTGCAGCGTTTACTAAATTTAATCCTTCTAAAAGAATTATAAACTTACCTGTGGAAACAAAAAGTGGTCTTGAAAAAGTACCACTTTTACATAGATTGTTCACTGAAAAAGGGGGGGGGGTAGGTTATTCAAATATATGGAAACTGATTATAACAGAAAAATGTTTACCAGTGATAAAGCGATGCTTACTTATAAAACTGGGAATACGGCAATTAAAGCATACTTGCTGTTAGATAAATATCTTTTTAATGAGAAAGATGAAAATAACTGAAAAGGTAAATTATTTTTGCCTTTAAGTATAAAAGGAAACTAATTTTTTTATCTAATGATATTACTATGGGTATATGGATTATAGCAACGAAATATATTGGTGCAAAAATGTAAAACATTACATATGGGTTGTTATTACTTGCGTATATGCTTACGAAATAAAGTAATATGGTTATGGAGTTGAGTGTGATTATTGTGGGTAGATCCCAACGAAACAAATCACTAAGCCACTCATCATATTTATCTGTTGATTTGATTTGTTGCTCATATGCCTCGTTGGAAAGTTTTATTTCCTGCTCATATGAATCGTTTAAATATTGAACTTCCTGCTCATATGCCTCGTTTAACGATTTGATTTTTTCCTCATGATGTTCATCGTTTAACGATGTGATTTTTTTTTCTTGTTTATCTCTTAAAGATTTAATTTTTTTCTCATATTTATTTCTTAAAGATTTATTTACTTTTTCAATCTCATCCCTTATGTATTTCATTTCTCTTTCATAGGCATCTCTTAAGGATTTATTTTCCTTTTGTGATAATTTATTTAATAGGTAAATGTTGTTATTTTTCATTTTCATAATCTTCTTTCTTTTTTATGGGCGATGGTATTTTTTGTCGCCCATCACTAATGTTAGTTATCGGGCTATTTTTATTTGTATTTTTTCATAAGGAGAACTGTCGTTTAAAAACTTAGTATCTATTCTCTCTATAAACACATTTTTAAATTCAAATTTATGTGTTATTTCTCCATTAATATACTGGGATATTGTTAATTCTAAACTTTCATTTTTATCGATAGCATTAAATAATAAGGGGGATGCCCCATCCAAGCTTTTCTCTAAGATTATTTTTTCTATAGCCTTTTAGTCATTAATTCCTTTTGACAACTCTAGGCTTTTAACCTGTATTTTATCCTTTTGGATATCATCATTTGAACAGTTTTTAGACAATAATCCTTGAGCTACTCCTGTAATTTCCATGTAAGTGGTATACTGCATAGCATTTCCTCCTTTGTTACTTATTCCTAAGTAAGCCTTTATTTGAAAATAGTCAATAAAAACTGATGCATCGTTAGATATATCATGTATGACATAAATATTAATGTCTAGATTTATTTAAATAATGCTGACCTGAGTACTAAGCCAAGGATGATAACTTAACACATTAGAAAAACTTGCAATAGGAGCATAAAAACAAAAAAGATCAGTCTGAGATTCTTTTTGGTGTTGGTCGCAAAACAAACAAAAGTAAGAATTTTGTGTAAAAAAGCCTAATGCCCCAATGTGGTATAACCCTGAGAGGAGCGAAGCGACATCATCATCGGGTCCTGTGGAAGTCCCCCCTCCAGATCGATAAACCTTGAGGTAAAACCCTGATCAGTTATCCCGCCAAAAATGCTGTTTCAGGTGAGACTCCAATATCCTCGCCATCGCTTCTACATCGATTTTCCCGTTATTTCTCTTAAAGTTGTATCGCCCCGTGATGGCCTGCCTGGCCAGCAGTATTTCTTTGCTCAGGGTGCGATGTCTTTTGATGTTCCAGGTACAAAACCGGGCACAACCCTCTGGCATCTGGTACGGGAAGCGGCAAGTATGTGGGAATAACAGATTTCCACTGCCTCATAGTTCATGGAGGATAATGATGGAAATTGTAGATGACTTTGCCCAGTTGAAATCACAACTGACCTCTTTTCTTTTTCTCAATGGCGATGGACTTACCGTTTCTCGCTTGGGTCTCTCAATTACCCTGTTTTTTAAACGGGGCTACACTCAGGAGAAAAAACAGCGCATTCTGGCCTGTTACCGGCGCTTTCGGGAGGAGTTCGGCACTCACCTGCGTTTTCACCGTCATGAATTTAAAGGGTTAAGAAAATATTCACCGGAAAATAAGGTGATACCACAACAATCGGAGGCGAGGTTTTAAATGGTTCCGATTTGGTAAACCAACAACTATCGGTTGCCTGTAAAGGCGACTTGGTGTTTTGTCCTGCCTGTAAACAGACCGGCGCGATTGCGGAAGGTTCTAACTTATTCAATATACAAGGAATACCTGTCGCGCTGGAGGGACACTTGGTTAATTGTGGTTGCCCGACAGGCGCTTGTCGATTAAAGGTACGGTCATAAATATCAAAACCCTTAATTAAAATACCCACAACACTGTGATTAAAAGTTATTTTTTTAACTTATCACCCTGTTAAAGGAAATGAATTTCCAATGTCGCCATGCAGAAAGTATCACGTTGATTTTATATAACGTTGATTTGAGATAACTATGGCATTCATAAAAGCCGGAAAGTGAGGATATGGTTAAAGCAAAACGTTAACCAGATTACTTATTTAATAGTAATAATGGATTAATTATTTTGGTCCAGCTCAAATATCTGGATTGATTCGTGGAGGTTTCTTTTTTTATTGCTACTTTTAAAATCGTCACTTTGTTTTTAGTACCTTAATAAATGACGCTAATTATCATTCCATGCGGGGTGGCCGGGCTATCAATTCCCGTTTTTTTACTCTGCATGTTCGCTTTCTCTGGTAGTCAAAAGTAAACGCTGTGTTATTCGACTAGTTGGTATGCAGAAGAGTATGGAGTCTGCACAACGTCTTAATTTCGTTTCTGCCCGCAGGGCTTGCAATGGAAAGGTGAATATTATGCGTGTTCAATTAGGGCAATTATATGATTTGCGATATTCGCTGAACGTTGATCAGTTATGTGTCGGTGAAGTATTAATGCCTTTGGAGCGACTGGAATCGGCACACCTCAAGGTAGCGATTGAATATCTATTAAATAAGTATTCTGTTCTGAGAGCACGGTTTGTTGGTAGCGGGATGGATATGAAGATGGATTTCGTACCGCCTTGCAGCGAATTATTGCATCAGGCTTTTGAAGTCAGAGAGCAAACCGATAGCCCATGTGATCGCCGACGGTTAATATCAAACTACATTGCTGAGGTTAGGGCTGCCATGAATTTGGCAAATCCGCCGTTATTGCGTTACTGCCTGTTTGATGGCAATTGCGCCCGTGATCAAAGATTAGTATTGATATTTAATCACCTGGTTTGTGACGGTATTTCCAGCAGGATCTTATGGCGAGATCTTTCCAAGGCATACCGAATGTCAATGAGTGGTCAACCCCTGGCCCTTGAGAATGCCACAAATTATGAGCAATTTTGTGCTGAGTTGTATGATCGACATCGGCAAATCGTAAAAGCTGTTATCCCTGATGATGAACAACAAGTTGAACAGCCTACCTTGAATATTCTCGGTGGGCGGAGTGTTGAATCACTACCTATTAGCAGATTGTCTGAGGCCGTCACAGAAGTCAGGCAGCTTGATGGCGACGCCTTAAATAGGATACGCCTTTTAGCTAAGCGACATCGTGTCAGTGTTGCGGATTTGTTGTTAGGTAGTTGGTTGAAAGCGCTGGCGGCTGTTTTTGGGAAGGGCAGCCTGAATATGCTGTTGTGGGTCAGTCCCCATTTTGTGGGATATTGGGAAACCTCGGTGGCTCATCTGGTCGGGTCAGTATCATTTCCAATCACAGTTAAGTTTAATATTGATCCAGGATCATCGTTGGATAGCACTCTCCAGCACGCGGTACAAGAATCTAATAACGCGATGGAAAAAGCGGCGGATTATGCTGCGACTTACTTTGTGCCTAATTCCGTCTTTGGATGGCCTGAACTGCCTGCAATTTCTTTCAATTTCGTTGGTGATCAACGACGGTCTCCCAATGTTATTGGTTATGAACTGTCGCCTGAAAAAATACGTATTGGGAAACCTGATCAAGATGCGCAAGAGATACCATTGAGCATGGATATAGAGATCTATGCTGATACGATGGAGGTTACTATTTCTTCCAGACCAGATTGCCATCTACAGATTTTACCACCTCGTTTAATGGATCTTTGGTTAGAAATGATTGGAGAACTTGGAATTGAACAGCCATTTTTCTCTGGTTATTAATAGCATATCTCACCGTTTTTTCGCCTTTTATAGGCATAAAATTTGACGCATAGGGGACGAAAGCCCGATGCGTCTTGATAATGTGCAGCTTAAAGCGGGCTACACGTGTGATGTTTTGTTTCGTGATTTGGAGAAGAGTGGCATGCAACTATTCAATCTGGATTGGGTGAAACGTAATATCGTATTGTCCAATGCTCCGTTATTAACTCAATGTACTGTCATTAGTAGAAACGCCGATTTTACTCACCATGTGAAGGAATTACTTGAAGCGAAGGGAATTGATGTTGTTGGTATTGATTTTGTTGCAGATCCTGCTTCTCAAATTGACTCAATAGGGAACACGGACATCCTGATCTATTTAGCTCGCCACGAGGAATTCTTGAATGCTGCGGATATTGTGGCTAATGAATTACGTGAGCTAGAAAGTTTACGTCTTATTGCTAACCGAATTGCTGAACGTCATCACGAAGCAAAAACGCAACTTTGGGTTCTTACTCAAGGAGTGCAGACGCCCGGCGAGCAATTTAATACGGTAGGTTTGTCTGGTAGTAGTTTATGGGGATTAGGCCGAGTCATTGCCAAAGAGTACCCCTCTATTGAAGTTGGCTTGATTGATTTGCCGGTTAAACAGGTTGGGAACGAAGAGATAACATCGGTTCTTGCCATCATGGCAAATCAGCATGAACAGAGGGAGTTTCTCGTTCGTGATCAATGTACCTGGCAGCGTCAGGTTGGATCGTTAGCGGTTAGCCAAGAAAAGACGGAGATAAAACAGAATGCGAACTATCTTATCACCGGCGGTTTTGGCGATACCGGGCGTATGCTGGCTGAGAATCTGTTTGCCGCCGGGGCGAGGCACGTCACGTTAATGGGGCACTCCGCTCCATCGGCTAATTTAATTACTGAGTCTGAACAGCGAAAAGCGCAGGGTTGCCATCTCCGTTTGTTCCAAGGTGATGTAGCCGATATTGAGGACGTCAAAGCGGTGCTGAGACGTATTGATAGAACGGGTCCCCCTTTACGAGGGATCTACCATTTGGCAAACGTTGTTAAAGACGTCCCGCTTACCACATTAAGCAGCCGTTCGGTTGAAAAAGTTTTCCGCCAGAAAATAGCGGGAATCTGGAACCTACATCTGGCAACTCAAGAGTTAAGTCTGGATGGATTCATTACATTTTCTCCACTGTCAGAGATGATTGGCGTTGCAGGTCAGGGGGCAGATGCTGCCGCGAACGCATTCGTGGATGCTTTGATGAGATATCGGGCCTCGACTGGGTTATCAGGAACGGCGATCGCATGGGAGCTTGAGGGTGATATTAACAATGTCATGGATACCGTCATCAGAGCGGATATTCCTCATTATACCGGGCTGATTGCAGGCAACTTTAGTCAGGTTGCGCTGGAGCGGATGATTTACCAGCAAAAGCCGATGAATGATAGAGAGCCTGCTGCTTTCGGTGCTAAGCAAAGTGATGATGTTATGGTCACGTCTGAGAAACCTTCCCATGAAGAGCAACGTCAGGCAATGACTGAAATCGTGATAGCAGAGCTGAAAAAATTGGTTGCAGGAGGAAACGTGACTGCCGACACGAAGTTGAGTGAGATTGATATGGACTCCATGTCAGCCGTGACGATTGCTCAGCGGCTGCGTGGGATCATTGGGAAATTAGTCCCCATATCGGTCTTTTTTGACGACTGTAGCATTTCTGAGCTGGTTGAAAAGTTGAAACGCTATTTCTGACGGGCCGTTGATTGATGGAGTAACACCAAGCACAAACTTTGCCCTCTCCGTAACGAGGCTGGTTTAGCCAGAGGGTAGGGATACTGTTTAAGTATTTATGGAGCTTGACACGTTATGTATAAAGATTACCCACAGACTGGTGATGAAGAATTGCTGTCCATGCAGCAAAAAGCTTTATGGTTCATTGACAATTATACCCCTGGCGATTCCAAATATAATATTTCCATGGCATTTCGTATTCACGGATCGTTTCAAATCGATGCTTTTCGCTATGCGGTCAACCGGCTTGTTTCCAAGAATGCCACCCTGAGAAGCACTTTCGTTAATGTAAATGGCAATCCAAGGTTGGTCATTAACGAACACTTGCCGCCAACATTGGAGGTTTTCGACGCAACGAACTTGAGCCAGGAGGCGCTTGAGGATGCAGTTCAGAACTTTCATTCCATCCCTTTTCAATTAGAAAAAGCGTCGTGTTTGCGTTTTGGTATCTACGTCGTCAGTGCGGAAGAATACGTTTTACATATGTGTGTTCACCATATTGTGTCGGATTTTACTTCTATGGGGCTGATGTGGGATCAGCTTGAACACTATTATCTGGCTGAACTTGGTGAAGATGAGGATTCCTGGTTGCCGCCTGCTGAGGATTTCAAGGACTATGCCGTCAAAGAACGAGAGTATTACCAAAGTGAAGCGGCGGAGGAATCGAAAGCTTATTGGAGTGAATGTTTAAAGCAGCCGCCAGCCGTGTTGCAGTGGGATAGTTTTTGGCGTAAAGGCCCTAATGACAAGTCATCCATTCTGTTTAGCATTGGTGAAGAGACAACTCAAAGAATCAAGCGGCTTGCATCAAAAATAGGTGGATCAGTCTTTACCGTCATGTTGGCCGCATGGAGTGCTTACATTGCCAGAGAGACAAAAGCTGCCGATATTGTTATGGGGGTACCGGTGTCGATGCGCCACTCGGTTCATCAGCACATTGTCGGCTGTCTGTTTAATACATTGCCCATACGTTTATCCGTCGAGCAGACATTTCGTCACTTCCTATTGACGGCGAAGGAGCGATTGTTATCCGCCCTTGATAATCGAAATTTTTGTCTCAGCCAAATAGTCGAACACTTGGCTGTGGAACGATATGATGATCGTAACCCACTGTTTCAGGTTGCGGTGAATATGTTAGGGCAGGTGGGGCAATCGCGTTGGATGATGCTGGAGATGGCTGACGATTCTGTTCAGGCATCATGGGCGGGACAGGCTATTTCCCCATTCAGGGTTTGTCAGCAGGAAGGCTTGCTTGATATTGAACTGTTGTTTTTAGATGCCGGTTCCCACTTAAGATGTGAGTTTAAAGCGGATAAACATTTTTTCTCACATTTAGGTCTTCGGATATTTGCAGAGCGCTTCGAGCAAGTGCTTGAGATGTTGATAGCAGATCCTGATGAAGAGATGAACACTTTGCTGGCGCCAAAATCAGAGGATTACAATCTGCCATCTGGTCCGATTAATTCTAATGCTCTCCCGGAAGTGTCAAATCAAACCCTCGTTTCGCTTTTTGATCAACGGGTGACGCAACAAGCGGCGTCGGTAGCGATTCGTTATGGCGCCGATACATTAACTTATTCGGATTTGCAGCGTTGGTCGCTGGAGGTCGCGGTTCAGCTGATACAAAATGGGGTTGTGCCCGGCGATCGCGTCGGAATTGCATTGTTGCCGTCACTGGAAGCGGTGGTGGCGATGCTTGCTATTATGCGTGCGGGCGCGGGATACATACCGTTAGATCCCAGATTGCCACAGAACCGTCTGGCGCAGATTGTCGAACAATCAGCGATGAAGCTTATCGTTGTTAATGCTGATGTTGACCCAGATAACGGGTGTGCAGCTAAGTTGATGACCATTACGGCGACGGAATCCTCCTTGGCGGCAGGGCCTGTTGATCATTCGACATTTGATCATGCCACGTTTGATTATTGTACGCCTTCTTCGATCGCATACAGCGTCTTCACTTCGGGGTCCACTGGGGTTCCCAAAGGCATTGATGTTGAACACAACAGTGTTGTTTCCTGTTTTAACGCAATGGACGAATATTTGGCCCCCGCGCCAGGCGAAGTGTGGACGTGGTTCCATGCAGCCAGTTTTGACTTATCTGTGTGGGAGATTTGGGGCGCTCTGTGTTCGGGCGGGGTTTTAGTCATTGTGCCCGATGATATACGCAACCAACCTGACAAATTGCTGGATCTTATCGCGGCAGAGCAGGTAACGATTATCACCCAGACGCCATCCAGTTTGAAAAGCCTGTTATCTGAGTTTCAGGCTCGGCCAAGGGCTTATGCGATAAAACATTGGGTAATTTGTGGGGAAGCGCTGCTCAGTGCCACGATTCGGCCTTATTTGGATGGGCGATGGACATTGTGGAATATGTATGGTCCGGCGGAGGCGACAATTTACACCACTGTCGAGAAAGTAACGGCAGAGCTGACTGACTACAATGTGATCCCCATAGGCAAACCGTTAAACTTTGCAACGGTCTATCTTTTAAATCCTGCGGGGCAAACACCCCCGATAGGTGAGGTTGGCGAAATTTACATTGGCGGTCGTGGCGTTGCCCGTGGTTATGTTGGCCTTGAACAGTTAACAGAACAGCGCTTCATTGCCGATCCCTATATTCATCATGGACGTATCTATAAAACCGGTGATTTAGCCTATTGGGATGGGGAACGAATCCATTTTTGCGGTCGCGTGGATGACCAGGTAAAAGTTTCGGGTTATCGAATTGAAATTGCTGAAATTGAGGATTGCCTCAATCGCCATCATGCCATTGCGGACGCTGCCGTTATTATTGAATCTCACGAAGGGCTTGATCGTTTAGTCGCAATATTCGTCCCTGTCAGTAAGGATAACCTTCCCGAAGAATCCGCTATTCGTGATCATCTCAAAGTTTATCTCCCCATCTACATGTTGCCTGGCAGGATTATGTTGGCTGATGAATTGCCGCGTAATGCTCACAACAAGATCGACAGAAGAGCATTAAGTGGTTTGATTAAAGCGGGACAATTGACAGATATCAGTTCGTTGAGACCGGCGCCGGTGTTACCTGCTGATTCGATTTTCGCTGAAATTTCGAGAATTTGGTGTGAAGTGTTGGGAAGAGCAACAGTCGGGCTGGATGACGCATTTTTTAATATTGGCGGTACTTCATTGGCACTGACGCAAATCCATGCACAGCTCGTGCAATTACCGGGATGTGGCGCTTTGGCGCTTGCAGATTTATTCCGTTTTCCAACTATTCGAAAGTTAGCTAATTATCTTTTAAGCCCTCTGCAATCGATAACACCGGTAGAAGTTGCGGATAAAACAACCCAAACGCGACGTCAGAAAACGTTGAATGCAAGAAAGGCATTGAAGGAGAAACAAACTCATTCGTTGAAAGGAGAACCAGATGTCTGATAATGCGATTGCTATCATTGGCGTAACTTGTCGGTTATCTGTGGCGAATAGCTTAGATGCGCTATGGGAGAACCTTGTGGCAGGCCGAATACTTGCCAAAAGATATAGTCAGGAAGAGCTGATTCGTCGTGGGGTAGCACGGCATATATTCACGGCAAAAAATTATGTTCCTGTCGATTCATGCTTACCGGATATTGATCTGTTCGACCCGGATTTTTTTTCAATCAGCCAGCGAGAGGCTGAATTGCTCGATCCTCAACATCGGATGCTGCTTGAATGCGCATGGGAACTGGCCGAAACGACGGGTTATGGTAATCCTTTCCGACGCCCGCGTATCGGGGTTTTTACCGGCAGTTCGATGAATACCTATTTGCCTAATGTCATTAAATCTGAGTGTGATCTGGTCTCAATAATGGGAACCGAGCTCATGCTGACTAATGATAAGGATTATCTACCAGCCCGGATTTCATACAAACTTGGTTTTGACGGCCCGAGCGTAGCTGTCTCGACTGGCTGTTCGGCATCACTGACAGCGGTGCATATGGCGATACAAAGCCTCTTGCTTGGTGAGTGCGAGATTGCTTTCGCCGGTGGTGTCTCTGTGTGTACCTATCCTCGACCGGGTTATTTTTACCAAAACGATATGATCTTCTCAGAAGATGGCTATTGTAGACCGTTCGATGAGAAAGCATCAGGGACTTTCTTTGGTGATGGCGCGGGGTTGGTGGCGCTACGGCCATTGGATGAAGCTATTAGCAATGGGGATACCATCCATGCGGTGATCCTCGGTTCAGCGGCAAATAATGATGGTTCAGCGCGGGCGGGCTTTGCGGCGCCGGGGGTGGATGGGCAACGAAAACTGATTTTGGATGCTCAGGCGCTGGCGGGTGTTGGGCCGGATGAATTAGGGATGATTGAGGCGCATGGTACCGCAACGCCGCTTGGGGATTCGGTGGAATATGCCGCGCTTTGTCAGGCTTTCCGCCAGAATACGGAGCGTGAGAGATTTTGTGCATTAGGATCGATCAAGGCTAACATAGGCCATTTAGCGGCGGCGGCGGGGGTTGCCGGATTAGCTAAGACGATAATGGCGCTCAAGACCGGCATCATTGCCCCACATCCGACTTTCAACAGGGCTAGCTCTGCTATGAATCTTGAGCAAAGTCCCTTCATTATCAACACGATTCCCATCAACTGGCCGGTGAAAGGAGCACGACGGGCAGGAGTGAGCTCTTTTGGCGCCGGTGGCAGCAATGTTCACATGATTTTGGAGCAAGCGCCGGTACGAAGGACAGATAAAAATAGCGTTGGCTGGCGAGCTATTCCGTTAGGGGGACGTAATGCCGATGCTTTGAACACATTGAGCGCCGATTTGGCAAAAATGCTGGAGGTTGAACCCGATACACATATTGATGAAGTGGCTTTTACTTATGCGGAAGGCCGAGCAGCTCAGCCATATCGAGCCTGTTTGTATGCTAAAGATGTAAAAATGTTGATTGATGGTATTAAAAATGCCGATTTCACCGTTACAGCACAAATCTCTGAACCACAACGTTTGGTGGTTGCGCTTGGCCCGGCTATTCGATCCACTTTATCAACGCAGATACCTGGCTATTGGCAAGAAGTGGATAGGTTGCTGGCTGAATTGCCGACAGATGTTTCCTGTGACATCGGTAAAATCGATATCGCTGAAATGACAGCGAATGATGGCGAAAAGGGAAAGATTGCCAATCTTGTGGCGATGATCGCGGCGATCAATTGTTGGCGGAAGGTAATTTCGACGCCAATATTCATCATATCCGATAGTCGTTACGACTTTGCGGTTGCTTGCTCGTTAGGCATGCTGACTCTGCCTGAAATCGTTGATAAGTTGTCAGGCAATGCGACACCGCATTTTGCTGAGCGCGGTAATTTCGCTGAGTGTGGTATAGCTTTACCCGGAAGTTTTTGGTCTAAACATCACGGCATGATTGATGGCAATAATGTGCAGGCCATCTTAATTAATGGAGCCTCTCCGAGCTTGAGGCAAGAGAGTGAAGTGATATCAGCAAATGAGGTGATATTGGCGTTAGACCATTTGCCTGATAGTTTCTCTAAAATCGTGGCAAAGCCTGAAAATATTATTCGTTTGGATGTTGCCCATGCAGAGCACGATCTGGCTTTAGTCAAACTGGTCGGCAAGCTTTGGCAACGTGGTGTGGTGATAGATTGGTCGATATTGCGAGGCGGGGAGGTTGTTCAACGTATTCCATTACCGGTTCAACCTTTGCAACGTCGGCGCTGCTGGTACACAGATTCAACATTAACCGAGTACAAACCAGAGCCTGATGGTCAATCTATAGCAAGTTCTGAAACTTCCGACCAGTCAGTCGGCGTTTATGTTGAACGCTGGAAACGAACACTGCGCCTGTCGCCGGTATCATCATCGGCGGCTAAGCATAACTGGCTGATTTTCTACGATAACAGCGGTAAAGAAATTAGCCCGATTGCGGATGTACTGCGTGAACTGGGGCAAAATGTGTTTGAAGTGCATGAAGATCGTGCCACTTCTTGCGACGAAACAGCCTTCCATAAGACAGCGTTTAGCGTCAACGTTGACGATCCCATCAATATTCAGCATTTGATGCTAAGGTTGCAGGAGCAACAAGCGCATACGCCAGATCATATCCTCTTCATTTTGGGTGATATCCCGTCAACGGATGACGTGCCGGTAGAGAAAGATCGATTCCCCTTTACGCTATTTAATTGGGTAAAAGCATTTTCCCAAATGGGAAATAAAACCATGTCGTTAACATTGATCGGCCCCGGTTTTGTTGACGTGATGGGCAGTGAACCACGGATTATTGACCGGGCTACGGCGTTAGCATCCATTTCGGCGATTAGACAGGAATTGCCTGGCATGGCAATGAAAGTTATCGACATACCAGCCAAAGAACTTAGCTCTCTTAATGATGCTCAACATATCGTGGCTGAACTTTTCACTGCTCATGATCACAATGTGGTTGCTATGCGTCAGGATTGGCGTTGGGAACGCTATTTTGACGTTGTGAGCCAAACCGTTAGCGAAAATCTTTCATCTGACATGATCTGTTTAGTGACCGGAGGACTAGGAACGGTTGGGTTTGGCATTGCACAATATCTAATCACCAAGTTTAACGCGAAACTTATCCTGCTCGGTCAGACATCCAGAGACCTCACCCAGTCTGATACATTGCAGAGCCAACGGATAGCGCAATTGCGCAATATGGGGGCGGACTTTGCTGTGATTACCGCTGATGTGACAGACAAAGCTTGTGTGCTGGCGGAACTTGCCCGAGTGGAATCCAGACTGGGGGCAGCTAATTGCTTTGTCCATGCCGCTGGGCTTTCTGGTCAGGCAGCGATCCAGTGGCTGCAAAATTCTGACCATCATGCTTGGGAAAAATTGATGCGGCCAAAGTTAAAAGGGGCGGCTGTTTTGCATGAAATATTTGCTGATCGCCCGCTGCGGTTTGGTTGTTTTATCTCATCTCTGTCAGTGTTCGCTGGTGGTTTGGGGCTTGCGCCTTATGCCGCGGCAAACGAAGCTTGTGCTGCATTTGCTTCAACTCACCATGTGGATAAACCCTATTTCTCCATTGATTGGGATGGATGGGAAGGTTGGGATGAATCAAATAGTTTCAAATACAGCGTAAATCGTGCTCGCCCGTTACGTCATGCCGATGTTGTTAATGCATTGGATATTATTTTCTCAGTTTGCCATGCAGAGCCGCGTTTTACCGTCTCCACCGTACCTTTGAATGAGCGGTTGCATGATGTGGTGGAAAATTTACTGCCAGCGGATACGGTGCAACCTGTAACGGCTCCTCCCTCGGCATCAAATAAATCCATTATCGATGAGATGGCAGCCATTTGGCATGGTGTATTGCGCTGCCCTGTTGATCATGAATCGAACTTTTTCGATTTAGGAGGAGATTCACTGGTCGGGGCTGAATTGGTGAGACAGGTTAATGCTCACTTTAATGTTGCGGTATCTATGGTTGATCTTTTCGAATCGAGCACTGTGGCGTCTCTTTCGATGCAAGTCGAGAAAAAACGAGGCAAATAGAAAAACGAGGCAAATAGAAAAAAGCGCAATCAAGGCAGGGCGCTCTAGCGCAAATCATGCTCTAGCGCAGATCAGCAAGACCAACATGTTCGGGAAAGGGAATTAGCATGGAATCAAAAACACAAATGCATTATTCAACAGATATTGCGATTACCAGCATAGCTGGACGTTTTCCTAATGCGGATTCGAGTCAAGATCTTTGGGATGCGATCTTAGGGAAACGAGAACTGATTTCGAGTTATACCAATCAAGAACTTCATGATCGGGGCATTAATATTGATGAAGCTGGATTGCATTACGTTCCGCGTGGCGCGTACCTTCAAGCGCCAGAGGCATTTGATTACAGCTATTTTCAAATGATGCCGAGAGAAGTTTCTAAAATGGACCCTCAGCAACGGATTTGTCTGGAGGTTTGTCATGAGGCGCTTGAACTTAGCGGTTATTCCAGCGGGGCCGACGCAGGGATCTGTTCAGTGTTTGTCGGTTCTCGCCGGAGTACCTGGCAGGCCGATATATCGACGCTGAACCCTTCTCCTACTGACGCCATGCTGCTATTTGGCGGCAGTTCTGTCGATGCTTTGGCAACGCGTGTGGCGTATAAGCTCAATTGCTTAGGGCCTGCTGTCAGTGTTGGCACTTTTTGTTCAGGTTCGCTGGTTGCGGTGCATATGGCTTGCAACAGCTTGTTGCTAGGTGAAAGTGACATGGCGCTGGCAGGGGGTGTTTGCGTCAGGTATCCCGCTCATGTTGGCTATGTTTACCATGCGGGGGGAATATTATCCCCAACAGGACGCGTTTGCGCGTTCGATGAGAAAGCTGACGGTACGATTTTCTCTGATGCCACCGCATTCGTGGTATTACGCCGTCTGGAGGATGCTCTGCTTAATGGCGAGCCGATTTTAGCGGTTATTAAAGGGTCGGCCATCAACAACGATGGGGCTGTCAAAGCGGGTTATAGCGCTCCGGGTGTTTCTGGTCAGGAGCAGGTGATCCGTCGTGCGCTTGCCGCGGCTGATGTTCGGGCTGATCAGATTGGTTTGATTGAAGCGCATGGGACTGGCACCCCCGTTGGTGACGGAATTGAATTACGGGCGCTAGGACGAGTATTTGCTGATGTATCCGCCAGATCCTGTGCTTTAGGCTCGATTAAATCCAATCTTGGTCATGCGGATTGTGCATCAGGTATCGCCGGGCTGATAAAAGCCATCTATGCTGTCAACTTAGGCATTATTCCGCCATCAATGAATTGTGAATCTCCTTGTGCTGAACTGCGGGACCCTGAATCCCCATTTTATGTGCCTACTGAATCCAGAGATTGGGATAACGATAAGGCGGCGAGAATTGCCGGTGTTAGCTCGTTTGGGATCGGCGGCACCAATGTTCATGTTGTCGTTGCCGAACCACCGGCGGCAAAGCCTGACACACCTTCCTCGGCGGCAGCACATCTGATCCCGCTGAGTGCCCGTACCGAGACAGCGTTAGCGCAAAAAATTTTGGATTTAGTGAAATACCTTGAACAGCATCCAGTCGTGAATATTGCTGATGTGGCATTTACCTTACAGCGTGGCCGGCGACATTTACCCATACGCAAGGCGATTGTCGCACGTGATATCCATGAGCTGATATCGGGTTTGCTAGATAAATCTCTGGTGGCAACCCCTCAATTGAGTGAACTGCAAGAGATGTATATTTCGCCTGCCTCTGTTTGGCAGGCAGGGGGAAGTATCAATTGGGATATTTTTTACCAGAGCGAATATCGTAAACGGCTCCCGCTTCCAACTTATCCATTTGAAAGAACGGCAATCTGAGCTGTAAAACCGGTAGAGATCGTCTTCATTTTGAGGAAAGTGAGGTTGATATGAGTAATATTGAAATTATTCAGAGAGAAATAATCTCTATTTTTGCAGAAACATTTGGTTTACCGAAAGAAGAGATAAAACTGGAAATACCGTTAGTTGAATTGGGGGCGGAATCACTTCTATTATTCGAAGCATTGGAACCCATCCATAAACGATTTGGCATAAAACTTTCAGTACGGCAATTTTTCGCAGAATTACAAACAGTTCGTCAACTTAGTGAATATATTTTGCTGGTGGATAAAAGCAATATTATGGCGGATAAAAACAGGGTTGCGGAAGATAACCATGCGGTAATTCGACCGCAACCTATCTTGGCTGATCAAGAAAAAAGACGTGATCAACCCGATACGTCAGATATACCACCGGCTAACAAAGAACGCTTTTTTCAATGGATGTCGAGAAGTGCGCTACCGATTGAATCTGAGGAGAGAAAAAAATATCTGTCTTCATTCATATCTAAATATAACCAGCGAACGATAAAATCCAAAACGCATTCGGTAGCGGTGCGTAAAAATATTGCTGATAGCCGTTCTGGGATTGGCTTTAAACCCTCCATAAAAGAGCTACTTTACCCGATTGTTTGCACTAAGTTTGCCGGACCTATTGTCCAGGATATCGATGGTAATGATTACATTGATATGACGATGGGGTTTGGCGCGCATCTGTTTGGTCATAGCCCACCCTTTGTAGTTAAAGCGCTTACTCAGCAAATAGACAACGGTTTTGGTTTGGGAACTCGGCATGAGATAGGCTTAGAAGTGGCTGAACTGATCAAAGAGATTACTGGCATGGATCGCGTTGCTTTTGTCAACAGTGGAACGGAAGCGGTAATGAATGCGGTGCGGGCGGCTCGGGCGCTTACTCGTCGCAATCATATTGTCCTTTTTTCTAGCAGTTACCACGGGCATTGGGATGCGGTACTGGCGAGAGCCAGTGAATATGATGAAGTTAATACGACAAAACCCGTTTCAGTGGGCATACCTGAAAATATGGTTGCGGATGTTTCGGTGTTTGAGTTTGGTTCCAATGAAGCCATTGAGTTTCTCAAAACGAATAGCACTGATATCGCCGCGGTGCTGGTAGAACCGGTGCCAACTCGTGACCCAGGATTGAGCAATCCAGATTACTTACGGCGTTTGCGTCTAGTGACCAGAGAGTTAGATATTCTGCTGATATTTGACGAAATTGTGACGGGTTTCAGAACCCATCCAGCGGGTATCCAAGGATTATTCGGCATTGAGGCGGATATTGTCACCTATGGCAAAACGATAGGCGGTGGAATGCCATTGGGCGTCATTACCGGCAGGAAGAATATGCTTGATTCGATTGACGGCGGAAACTGGAACTTCAACGATGATAGCTTCCCCGCAGCGGAACCGACATTCTTTGGTGGGACCTATTTTCAACATCCGCTTTGCATGGCCGCCGCGAAAGCCACTTTGTTGGAGATCAAGAGGAGAGGGGAATCTTTTACCAAAGCATTGACTCGGCGTACTGAATGGTTTGTTTCACGTTTGAACCAACTGTTCTTAAGTCGTCGGGTTCCCATCGAAGTAAGATCGTTTTCCTCATTTTTTAGATTAATTCATCGCGACAACATGGATTTGCTTTACTACAACCTGTTAATGAGAGGAGTTTATATCTGGGAATGGCGTTGCTGGTTTATCTCCGATGCACATGATGACACTCATCTGGAAAAAGTTTATTTGGCATTTGTGGATAGCTTGGATGAACTTGAGGAAAACAACCTGCTTCCTCGATATAGCTAGATCAAACTGACCTATTGTGAGTGATAACTTATTGAATGATTAAGCATCCTATCCTCTGGCTGTGCTGATTTCGGTGCTTTGAAACGACGGCTCATAGTCTGTTGGGTAAAGAAAATTAAGGAGAGCGTTATGCCGTTGGCAAACAAAAGCGTTTTCATTGGTGGGCCGATTCAATCCGCAATTTACGATGGTGGTTTTCATGAAGAGTTGAGAATGACCATCCAACTGGCGGTTAAGACGGTAGAGACACTGAATGGCAAGGTATTTTCGGCACATTTAACTGAGAAATTTGGCATTGATACTCCCAATTATACGCCGGAGATGGTATCGAAACGGGATTTCCAATGGATGCAGCAGTGTGATTTTTTCATGCCCATTCTTCCGGTTCATCAGGATGATGAATTATTACGTACTGACGGTACGCATATTGAACTTGGTTGGGCTTCCGCCCTGAAACGGCCCGTCTTATTGATCACTAAACTACCAATTGTGCGTGGCGGTAGTCATTTATTAAAAGGATTGGAGCATATTTGCAATTTGTCGAAATTGGACATTCATGATTTTCGTCATAATCCACGGCAAATTGGCGAGATTTTCAGGAGTTTTGCAGTTGAGTAGCTATTGAGCGCCTTTTGAGGATATACCGCCTCTCTAATTGAGGCGGGTTAATAGCAAGTTTGCTTGAATGGGTAATTTGTGGAGTGAAGATGGAAAATCAAGTTATTGAACCAATTTATAATGTTTTAGGAATGAAGATAAAAAATCCAATTATTGTTGGGTCGGGTCTGCTTTCTGATCAAGCTAAAAATATTCGCCAGTTCATTGCTCACGGCGCAGGGGCAGTCGTGACAAAAACGATTTACCCGCGCTCAGAAAAATTGCATACAGAAAAGACCTACTTATTCAGTACAGGGATGTTGAACAATACGACATATTCGAAGAAGACAGTTGAATATTGGTTAACCCTTCTGCGTGAATTTAAGGAAGAGCAACTTCCGGTAATAGTTTCTATCCATGCTGAATCACCAGAGGCGTTAGCTTCATTGGCTGTTCGTATCTCGGAAGTGACCGATGCTCCTTTGGAGTTGGGCATTTCATGTTTGCATGCGGACGACTTCACGGAAGATACGCCAGAACGTGTATTCAACTACACCAAAGCGGTGAAGGAGCGAACGGATACCCCTTTTGCGGTCAAACTCTCGCTTGGCGATAATTTGTATGGGCGAGTTCAAGCTGCGGTAGAAGGGGGAGCTGATGCGATAACCTTGAGCGATACCATTTCGGGAATTGCATTCGACACAGCGAATGGCGAAGCGCTGCTTAATGGAGTTTGCGGATACTCTGGACCGGGGATCAAGCCGATGGTGCTTGCCGCTATTTATAACCTGCGTAAGCGAGGGGTGACGATTCCAATACTTGGGTCGGGAGGCGTACAGGATGGTAATGATGTTCATGAATACCTACTGGCGGGGGCGAATACGGTGCAGGTTTATACCGCGCTTCATCGGCATATGTATAAAACATTGCAGCGCATTGTTCATGAATATACGCAGGCCATGACGTCAGAAAAAGTATGAGAAAAAGGGATAACATCATGAATAATAATAAAATTAGAACATTTGCGGAACTGACCAGTGAGCAGGTTTTAACCGCGGTTGAAGGTAAAACGTTGATATGGCCGATTGGCGGGATTGAACAGCATGGGCCTCATCTGCCGTTGAATGTGGATTCCGTGATCCCAGAAGCCTTTGCCCGCGTGCTGGCGGAGGATATTGATGGCTTCACCTTGCCGGTACAGCCGGTGTCTGCCAGATCATTGCCACAGAGTGGCGGGGGGCTTGAATTTCCTGGCACGGTTTACTTGGATGGATCAACATTTACCGCTTATATCAGCCGAACCATTAAGAGCTTGTGTTCATTACCCTTTAAACAACTGGTGATCATTAATGGTCATTTTGAGAATGAAGGTTTTATTTTCGAAGCAGTAGACGCATTACGAGCGGAAGGGCATTTTAACGATCGTTCCGTTATCGTATTTAGCTGGTGGAGTTTGGTATCTGATGATTGGACTCGTGAACATTTAGTTGATTTTCCCGGTTGGCATGCTGAGCATGCAGGGTTAACAGAAACGAGTTTAATGTTGCATTTGCGCCCGGATTTAGTGAGAGCGGAGCGACCTGATCACGATAAACCTCCACGTGCCGGGATCTATCAAGTACCGATTAAAAAAGAATTTTCAACGAGAGGCGTTCTTTCGAAAACATCCGGTTCGAGTGCGGAAATAGGCGAACTCATTTTCGAGCATGTCAGGCAGCAAATACTGGAACTGGTTACTGCGGATTAATCAGTCGTAATAACGCTGTGTTTTTTCGATTTTGCCCTGGCTACTGGGGAAAAGTTTATTGCTTTCTATTATCAGGTGCGCCTTAAACCCTTCTCTTTCAGAGGAAGGTTATAAGGCGCAGTTTTCTGTATACCCGCGTTGTTAATATTTGCTGCGACGACTTGTGTAAAGTCGTCATGACAATCAGAGAAAACCACGCCATGATTATCATTGAAGATTTAACGGTGGAAAATATGCTAAAGATTAAATCTAAATATTAACGCCAGCAGATTGTAACTTAAATCTTAATTCAAGCGCTTTTACTATTTTCAAAATAGTTGTAAAAGTTGGATTTCCTTTTCCTGATAAGGCTTTATATAATTCATCCCTGATTATGCCCACTTCTTTTACAAGCTGGCTCATATTTTTGGTTTTGGCAATATCTCCAAATGCAGATAATATCAGGGCTGGATTACCCTCTTTCATCACCTCCTATAAATACAGTTGGATATCTTCTTCTGTTTTCAGGTGTTCCGCAATTTCATAGTTGTTGATTTCGATCCCTTTGTTCATAAATACCTCTCAATTTCTTTAACTATTTTCTTTACTTGTTGTGTATCTTTTGGCTGTGTGCTTTTATCTCCTCCACACAATAATATAATTAATCGTTTTCCATGTGATGTAATACTGTGATTATAGGTGTAAAAAATAGGTATATCAGCTTTAGTTAACGTATTTTACTTTTAAACAGCTTTCCGATTTTAGACTGATTATAATCTTGTGTTTGTGGTATCAGATAGTCAGGGGGGGATCGTTATTTTAAAAGTGAAGTGATATCTGGATAAATTATAAATAAAGTGAAATCTTGCCCTAAGATTGAATATGTTTTATCTGTATGTGATAAAGCAGGTGCATTCATTAATGCCAGATTTAAAAAATACAGAGTGGCTAAAAACGGCTGATTCTCTGTCATATTTAATACATTTATCGACAATGTTATCCTCCGATTATTTTACGTTTATCTAACCTGATACAATATATAAAAGTGATAATACGGGGCTATTAAAACTTTTATATAACTAATAGGTAGATATTAAAATGATTTTCCGTTGTTATTTTACGAGGCAAGATATAAAAATGACGTAATGAAAAATCAGGTAACGTTTAATTTGGTAGGATTTAAAATCTGAAAAATGAGTTGATTATCCGAAAAAATATAAAGGGGTGTATTTATATAAGCAGGGCTTTACTGACTGACTGATTTATCAAGAAAAATAAAGAGTGGCGATTTATTAAAACCACTCAATATTGTCGGTAAAACAGAGTCAGTATTAATGCGAATTCGGAAATAATGGATAAAAAAGAATGAATGATTAAACAGATAAGTGATTATTATGATCAGTAAAAATGAATAGCGAGTATGATTAAACTTAACAGAAATCAGACGTCGAAAGTGGTAAAAATACCATTTAAATTTTATGCCGATTAAAATCCGATGTTAAAACAAGGTGTTTTAATAACAATTTAAACCCTGCCAATCATAAAGCCATTAATGAAAAAACTTGACTCTGTTAATGCTCATATAATCAGGGTAAATAAATGACAATATGAATGGATTAATCAGACAATCTGTTTTCCTAAAGGGACTGGATTTAATAACATTTTCAATCGAAAAATAAATTTGTTTATAAAATAATTAAATAATTTATTATGGTAAATAGGTATAAAAAACCCCAAGAAAATGATTTAAGGGAATACGAGTATGTTTACTTCCGGATTAACGATGTTGCACTTATTATGTGAATCTACCAATAACTTTCATTGAGTAGTTGTTGTAAATATAATGTTTCCTCGTTTTTTCTCTGCTGGTGTTTGATTCTTTAGGCGCTTATATTAATGCATTCAGTAAAGATTTGCCTGAGAAAATCTGGGAAAATGTTTTTTGTAACTTGGTTGCGAGTTTTCCAGATTATAGCTTTTACAATAAGTGGCGATGACTAATAGATAAATAGAGAAACAGATTGTGGCAAAGAAAAAAAAAACGGCCTCACCATGATGTATTATTCAAATATTTTTTAACGCAGCCTGAAACGGCCAGGGAATTCTTATCCCTTTATCTGCCGGAAGAGGTCCAGTCGTTGTGTGATTTAGCCACATTGAAACTGGAACCCGGCAGTTTTGTGGACCGGCATTTACGTCAACTGCACAGTGATGTGCTGTACTCGGTTGAAACAGCTCGGGGACAAGGTTATATCTATTGCCTGATTGAGCATCAGTCCACTCCTGACCCGTTGATGGCCTGGCGGTTGATGGGTTATGCCATGTCAGCTATGACGGCGCACCTGAAAAAAGGCCATACTGAACTCCCTTTGGTGGTGCCTTTGCTGTTTTATCATGGTGAGGTTCGTCCTTATCCTTACTCAAACCGGTGGCTGGATTGTTTTACGTTCCCTGAACAGGCTGCCCGCTTATACTGCCAGGCGTTTCCGTTGGTGGACGTCAGTGTACTCAGCGATGAAGAAATCCTGACGCATAAAGGAGTTGCCCTGATGGAGCTGGTGCAAAAACACATCCGCTGCCGGGATATGCTGGAATGGGTTCCCCAATTGGTGGAACTCTTGAATGCAGGGTATAATACAGCCGAACAGCGCAATGTGGTGTTATACTATATTTTACTGAATGGACATACGCTGGATCTCTCACAATTTGTCCATCAACTGATTGAACAATCTCCGGAGCATAAAACGATGTTGATGACTATTGCAGAAGAGCTTGAACAAAAAGGGCGCGAACAAGGCCGAGTTGAGGGACGGGCTGAAGGTAGAGAAGAAGGTAAACTGGAAACGGCTTGTGCCTTGTTACGGCATGGCGTGAGTTTGGACATTATTGTCACCAGTACCGGCTTGAGCCGGGATAAAATTGAAGCGTTAAAGCATTAAATTATTCTCCTCTTTCACAGTAAAATGCCGATGTTCAAGATCGGCATTTTTGTTCTTATTCAGGATGATAGCTATACGAGGGACTTTTACGTTTGCCCGGCGAAGCTGAAACCGGTCATACTGAAGTAACTTTATAGAAGACGAAATGACACCCTAATAACATGGGGAGCGCGATTAGGTGAGTTGTTTGTGGAAACAAATACTCGTTCTGTTGTAGTAGTTATTATTCCTATTGCATATTCCTTATTACCTGTGAAATTAATCTATACCCAATGGATTTCAAGATGGATCGTGACGGCAAGGGAGCGAATCCCCAGGAGCATAGATAACTCTGTTACCGGGGTGAGTGAGTGCAGCCAACAAAGAGGCAACTTGAAAGATGACGGGTATAAATAGTTGTAAGTGACTTATTACATGGCTTTTAATCTATTAAACCATTAAAATTAAATCGTTAAATCGTTAAATCGTTAAATCGTTAAATCGTTAAATCGTTAAATCGTTAATTGTCTGTCAGTATAGTTTTAAAATCAGAAAAAAAGTGGCAAACGTATTATGAAAAAATAGGTAAAAACTTTAACCATCAAAGGTAAAATAAGTGGTAAAGGTTCTTTTTAAGCGGATAAAAATTCTATTCTATATTAGCATTGGAAGAGAAAAAAACAGGAAAATCAGGTTTTAAGTTTATTTTACAGGGCCGTAAGAAGTTTATGGAAAATCAGAGATAATCGTTAAAGAAAGCAGATAACCTTTTAGGTTAACCAGATTGACAGCATTAAAGATGATTAAAGAAATATGCGTTGATTTTAATGCCAGTAACACACCATTTACTCTCTCTGTTTTTTAAGGATATAAAAAGGAACATAGAATTATTAAAGTGAAAATGAAAAAAACAAGTATCAGTTTAATAAAAATGGCATCGTTAAATACGAGGTGTAAAATAGAATTATTTACCGATTACAGATTTGGTTTATCATCTTGTTAACATGGTTCAGATTATCTTTTTACTTGCATTTTCACTTCTGGATAATTGCAAACTGCTTTTTATCGGTGATTAGTTAGCTAAGGATTGAAAAAAACAGGTGCATTCATTAATGCCAGATTTAAAAAATACAGAGTGGCTAAAAACGGCTGATTCTCTGTCATATTTAATACATTTATCTGCGATACTATCCTCCGATTATTTTACGTTTATCTAACCTGATACAATATTTAAAAGTGATAATACGGGGCTATTAAAACTTTTATAAATAAGATTCTAAAATAGTGCTACATCTTATATCACTAATAATCCCATATATAACAATGGGTTGAAGAGAGTCATGTGTGGCAGAATTATGAAAAGCTATTTATAACTAATAGGTAGATATTAAAATGATTTTCCGTTGTTATTTTACGAGGCAAGCTATAAAAATAACGTAATGAAAAATTAGGTAACGTTTAATTTGGTAGGATTTAAAATCTGAAAAATGAGTTGATTATCCGAAAAAATATAAAGGGGTGTATTTATATAAGCAGGATTTTACTGACTGATTTATTAAGAAAAATAAAGAGTGGCGATTTATTAAAACCACTCAAGATTGTCGGTAAAATAGAGTCAGTATTAATGCCCATTCGGAAATAATGGATAAAAAAGAATTAATGATTAAACAGATAAGTGATTATTATGATCAATAAAAATGAATAGCGAGTATGATTAAACTTAACAGAAAGCGGCCGTCGAAAGTGGTAAAAATACCATTTAATATTTTATGCCGCTTAAAATTCGATGTTAAAATAATGCGTTTTAATAACAGTTTAACACCTGTCCATCATAAAATCATCAGTGAAAAAACTTGACTCTGTTAATGCTCATATAATCATGGAAAATAAATAACAATATGAATAGATTAATCAAACAATCTGTTTTCCTAAAGGGACTGGATTTAATAACGTTTTCAATCGGAAAGTAAACTTTTTTATAAAGTAATTAAATAATTGGTCATGAAAAATTGGCATAAAGTCTCAAAATAAATGATTTAACAGAATACGAATTTGGTTATTTACAGTATCATATTGGTATTGTTATTTTTATAATCTATTTTTGTTTTTGTTTTTGTTTTTGTTTTTGTTTTTGTTTTTGTTTTTGTTTTTGTTTTTGTTTTTGTTTTTGTTTTTGTTTTTGTTTTTGTTTTTGTTTTTGTTTTTGTTTTTGTTTTCGCTTTCGCTTAAATACTCGATTAACCATTATCACCTTTCTGGATGATTAATCTAACAAACCTTTTACTATTGATGATGAAAATAAGGCGTTATCAGAAAAAGTCAATCAATAGACAATAAGTTACCTGAGATTTTATATGATGAAAGAAACTTTATTTTTAAAAAAGGGTTGTCAACAGCTTATGATTTATTAACCTGTTAAACCTGTTAAACCTGTTAAACCTGTTAAACCTGTTAAACCTGTTAAACCTGTTAAACCTGTTAAACCTGTTAAACCTGTTAAACCTGTTAAACCTGTTAAACCTGTTAAACCTGTTAAACCTGTTAAACCCATTGTCTTTAATAAAACCTGCGGACTTCTCCCTCCTGAATGCTAATTGTGAGTAAAACGAACTTTTAACATTAGGGGAAAGAGGAATAGAAAACAGCTCTAAGCGTTGTCATTTCGTTGGGTGTTCTTGCTTCTTGATGTATGTTGGCGAGAGTAAGTCACGCAGTACATTCAAAACCAGCAAGTAATACCTTGTTGAAATTTCCTTCCCGCCTTAATGTTGGCGGGAGTACCTTTCGAGAAAAAAATGGCGGTATTCAATATTCAATTCACTTTGGGAATACTGTTTATTGCTTTCCGCTATTGTTTATCATAACGAAACTCTGGTGAGAGTTTACTTATCCCAAGCCCATTAATTTTTTTAACCTTAATCTGCACAGGTATCCGTTCTTTCATGGCTTCAATGTGGCTGATAACACCAATGGTTTTACCGGAAGCATTTAAATGATCCAGTGCGTCAAGGGCAATATCAAGGGTTTCTTGATCAAGTGTGCCAAAGCCTTCATCCAGGAAGAGTGAATCAATACTGGTTTTATTGCTGACTAAATCAGATAGCGCTAAAGCCAGAGCAAGGCTGACCAGAAAACTTTCACCACCAGAAAGCGTTTTGGTATCGCGAATAGCATCAGCTTGCCAGGTATCAACCACTTGCAGTTCAAGACCATCACTATTTTTACGTTGCAAGTCGTAGCGTCCGTGCAACTTTTTCAGCCGTTGATTGGCGAGATGAACCAAATGATCCAGTGTTAATCCTTGAGCAAAGCGACGGAATTTAGCGCCATCAGCCGAACCAATCAGGTTATTAAGATAACTCCAGTCATCATAATTTTGTCGGCAATGACTGATCTCTTCCAATAAGGATTTTTGCTGTTGACGGCGTATTGCATCATTACCAAGCAGGTTTTTCAGTTCTCCTTGTTGTAAGGTGTTTCTTTTTAGCTCATCAATAAGGCTGTCCAACTGTTCGGCCAATTGTGATTTTGTATATTGATCAAGTAACTCAGGGCGATTTTTTCGGTGTTGTTGCAGGGCTTCTGCTGCTTTCTGGCATAAGGCGTTGGCTTGTATCTGCTGTTGTTCAAGTTGTTCTTTAAGTTGTCGCAATTCTTTACGTTGTTCTTGCGATAACAGGGCCGTTTCAAGGGCATGTTGATCGGTAAATGGGCTTTTAGCTAATGCAACATTGAAGTTCTGTTCTGCCTGCTGTTTTTGTTGTTCAGATTGATGACAGTTTTTTTCTGTCTCATGGATGGCGCCGGTTAGTTGGTTGATACTGGATTGTGCTTGTTGCAGATGTGACAATGCCTGTTTGTGCATTTCCTCCAGCTTTTGAGATTGTTGTTGTAATGCTTGAGTAATTTCCGTAACGGATTGTTCACCAAAGAGTTGTTGGCGCTGTTGTTGTGTTTCTGCGAGTTGCTGTTTCTGTTGCTGTGCTGTTTGGTTAAGGCCATTTAAGCGGCATACATATTCTTCTTTCTGTTTATGCAATGATTCAATCTGATTTTGGATAACCGCCTCTTCTTTTTGGATCTGTTGCCAGTTTTCATGACAGTTTTGATATACCTGCCACTCTTTTCTACGTTGTTGCAGCCAGTTTTCACTCTCATTCAGCATTGGCAGTGATAAATCATATTGCTGTAATTCTGATGTCATTTTTTCGATGGCATCAGTCAGTTTACGCTGCTGCTGTTGTATCTCTGGTTGTCGTTCAGATAAGAGTTTTTTCTGTGTGTTGTATCGATGTTTACTTATTTCAATATCTTGCTCAATTTTTTTAATGCGTTCTTGATGAACGGTCACTGTTTTTTCTGTTTTCTGGTACGTTTTTTCTGCTAGTTCAAGTTCGGTTAATTGAGTCTGGCAAAGCTGGTGAGCAGATTGATTTTGTTGCACAAATAGTTCGAGAGCGGGTTTATCTGAAAGAGAAATGTCGATCTGTAATATTGCGCAAGTTTCCTGCCATTGTTGAGTTAATACATTCAATCGTGGTTCAACATCAGCAATTTCTTGCAAAATATGGTCGTATTGTTGCTGTTGGAACTCTTTTTTATTGACCAATGATATTTGGGTGGCTTGTAACTCGTCGAATTGCAGACGTAAATCTTTTAACCGTTGTTCTGATTTTGGCAGTTCAATATTTTGATAAGCCTGAATTGCAGGATGGTGTTCAGAGCCGCACAATGGGCAAGGGGAACCTTCCTTGAGTTGTGCCCGCTCTTTTTCCAGACTGACAATCTTTTGTTCTAACTGAATACGTTGAGTAAGATCGGTTAAATGTTGCTGTTTGTCTGAGAGTTGTTTATTAATGACTTCAATTTGAACAGGAAGTTCCTTTAATAATTTTTCCGGTTGTTGTAAGCGAATATGATGACTGGCAATAGCGGCTTGTAATTGCAGGATTTGCGGCGACAGGATTTCCAGTTTATATTGCAGCGGTAACTGTTCCTGATATTGAGTTAATTGTTTTTTTAATTTTTCCGGTGAATATTGCTTTTGCAGAGTAAAAAATAGTTGCCTGGCCTGCTCAAATGCCAGTTCCAGCGGTTGGTTATTTTCAATCTGTTGTTTTAAGTCTTCTTCTTGTTTGTTCAGATTATCGTTAAGTTGCGCGATTTCGGCGGTGAGCTCGCCAACTCTTTGCATTTGGTGATCGATTTGTTGTTGCTGCTCTTGCCACCAAGAGAATTGGTGTTGCCAAAAATCCAGCTTTTCACCGAAATATTGATGATAAGGTTGTTGTTCGAAATAGTTTTCCAGTTGTTTTCTTTGATTGGTGAATGATAGGGCGCGATGATTTGCTGTGTCATATTGCTGGCAACGATTTTCAAGCGCGGTTTTCTGTTCGTTGATTTGTTGCTGAGTAAGATTAAGCTCTTTAGTCTGCACCGCAATTTGATGATCTAATGGGATCACCTGTTCTGTTATCAGTTTTTCTTGTTGTTGCCGGTGTTGTTGATGTGCTGTTTTGGCAGAATCTACCTGAGTCACGTTTTGCTGTATCGGCGTGAGCGTCTGTTGTTGATGATGAAGTTGCTGACGCATCTCTGTCAACTGTTTGCCGATTCTCTGGTGTTCATATTGTATTCTGTTTTTATCATCCAGCAATGGGCGCACTGTTTCTGCGGGTTCACTGCTAGCCAGTTTTTGCAGTTGCGGCGTTGCATGAGTCAGCGCTTTTTCTGCCTGCTGTAGGGAAGCGTTGTTTTCAGTAACAAGTTGCTCAAGTTCTTCTTCACGTGTCAGCCATTGCGCCGAATGTTGCATTGTTTTTATCTGCTGATTGAGCTGTGATTCCGCATGAGTCAGTTGTTGCTGTTGTTCCAGATATTGTTGATGCTGCTCTGCGGTTAGTAAATCAATGGCGGATGCTTTGGCTTGCAGAATATCCAGCTCTGACTGTGCTTGTTTATGTTGTTGGTAAATTTGTTGGGATAGAATGCCGTAAATTTCAGTGCCGGTTAACTCTTCCAATAAATCAGCCCGTTCGTTTGGTTTGGCATTGAGGAAAGCGGCGAAGTCCCCTTGGGATAACAACATGGATTTGGTGAAACGGTCGTAATCTAATCCAGTTATTTCAATGATTTTCTCTTTCGTATCTTGGGGCTTATCTGCCAGAATTTTACCGCTGTGACTGAGTGCGAGCTCCGCTTTAGGGGATTGCAGATTGCCATTTGGTTGATTACGTGCTCGCCGTTGGCTCCAGAAAGCACGGTAAGCGACACCTTTCACTTCAAACTCAACTTCAGCCAATGATTCCGAGGTGTGTCGGGTCATCAGCTCATTTTGTGAGGTAGAAATCGTCAAGCGTGGAGTTTCGTGATAAAGCGCAAGGCAGATCGCGTCCAGTAAGGTAGTTTTACCCGCTCCGGTAGGGCCGGTTATGGCGAACAGACCACTGCTGGCAAACGGCTCTGCTGTGAAATCAATTTTCCATTCACCTTGTAATGAATTAATGTTCTTTAGCCGTAGACTCAAAATTTTCATGCCTGCTCCTCCTTGTTTTTAGCCTGATAGATATCGTTCAGTGTTTGTTCGAAAAGAGTGGTCAGACGTTTTTTATGTTCTTCATTTTCGAGTGCTGATTGGGCAAGCCGTCGAGCAAAAACTTCGTTGACGCTAAGTTCTGTCAGGGTTTCTCGGTTTTCTTGCGCTAGCTTATTTTGCTGCTGTGTTTTACTGCGCCGTAGCAGAATGACTTCGACTGGAAGTTCTGCAACCATTGATTGAACCCTTTTTTGGATATCATGGAGGTAATCTTGGGTGGCAACTTCAATATCCAGCCAGACAGGTTGCTCTCCTTGATAGCCATGAAAAGTTTGTAACTGTTGCTCAATTTGTTGTAGGTTGCCCTTGATAAGTTGCATGGGCTGATATTGCGGAATGGGTAAAAGCTTAATAGATTCCAGTTTGCCTTGGGTAAATTCCACCAAGCAGACACTTTTCTCTTGCCCGACTTCATCGAAACTAAGAGGAATCGGGGAGCCGCTGTAGCGAATATGTTCAGATTTAGCCACGATTTGTGGCCGGTGAATATGCCCAAGCGCAATATAATCTACCGGCGGGAAAGCTTGCGCCGGGAAGGCATCCAAGGTGCCAATATAAATATCCCGCACTGAATCTGTAACCGCGGCGCCAATGGTCGTCAGATGCCCGGTGGCAATGATAGGTAAAGGCAAATTTAATTCATCACGCAATTCACACGCTTGCTGATAGAGTCGATGATAATGTTCTGCAATGGCTTCTTGTAATACGAGTTGTTTTTGTTCTCCTGACTGACCAGCCTGGCTGAGCATAATATCTCTTGGCCGCAGAAAAGGGGTTGCACAAAGAATTGCTCCGGCATTGCCTTGTTTGGTGGTGAGTACTTTTATCTGTTTTTGTGGATCTTTTTCTGCATGAGCAATAACGGTGGTATTCAGGCAGGAGAGGAGTTCTTTTGATTCATTTAATGTTGCGACTGAATCATGGTTGCCGCTAAGGATAATTAACTGGCAACCGGTAGGCTGTAGTTCAACGATAAAGCGATTATAGAGCTGACGGGCGTAGCTAGGCGGTGAGCCGGTATCAAATACATCTCCGGCAACAATTAATGCATCGGCTTGGTGATGTTCGATCTGTTTAATCAGCCAACGCAGAAAATGTTGATGTTCAGCAGCCCGGCTTTTGGTAAAAAAATATTGGCCGAGATGCCAGTCCGAAGTGTGAATAATACGCATAGTTTCGCCGTCATTGGTTAAAGTGAAGCATGATTATAATCGCTGTATTCTGAATGTCGCTTTTAAATTCGAACTCTTGAATATATCTCCGAGCGGCTTCGCATTCATTATGAAATATGACAATTGTTAAATTAATTCTTGCGAAATAGATTGCAGATAGAGGATAACCAAGGCAGGATTTCATAAATTTGTCATAAAACTGACGCATAATGCTTTTTCAAATTAGGCTGTTATCAGGTGCGCCGTAAAACCTCGTTCTTTAGGGCGTAGTGGATGTCAACTCAATATATTAACGGGATTAATCATGGCAAGACGCATTCTGGTAGTTGAAGATGAAGCTCCGATTCGTGAGATGGTCTGTTTTGTTCTGGAGAAAAACGGGTATCAACCGATAGAAGCAGAGGATTATGATTCTGCGTTGGCATGTTTATCTGAGCCATATCCTGATTTAGTGTTATTGGATTGGATGCTTCCCGGCGGCTCTGGTTTGCAGATAATTAAGCAGATGAAACGGAATAATAATATTCGTGATATTCCGGTGATGATGCTAACGGCCCGTGGTGAAGAGGAAGATCGGGTGCGTGGCCTCGAAGTTGGGGCAGATGACTATATCACCAAGCCTTTCTCTCCTAAAGAGCTGGTTGCCAGAGTTAAAGCGGTATTACGGCGTATTTCACCGATGGTCATGGAAGATATTATTGAAATGAATGGCTTGATTTTGGATTCAACCTCCCATCGGGTGACTAGCCAGGATAAAGCTCTGGATATGGGGCCGACGGAGTTTAAATTACTGCATTTCTTTATGACCCACCCTGAACGAGTCTATAGCCGTGAACAGTTGCTTAATTATGTTTGGGGCGCAAATGTTTATGTTGAAGATAGAACTGTTGATGTCCATATCCGCCGTTTACGTAAAGTATTAGAGATTGGCGGCCATGATAAAATGGTGCAGACCGTTCGTGGTACGGGGTACCGTTTTTCTACCCGTTACTAAGCTCACGTACCGGAGAATCTAATGTGTTAGAACGTTTATCCTGGAAGAAACTGGTTTCAGAACTGTTTCTCTTTTGTTTGCCTGCGCTAATTCTGTCGATATTTATTGGTCATTTATCCTGGTGTTTATTTGTTTCGGTGTTTTTGGTGCTGATATGGCATGGCTATAACTTGCTGAAACTGTCGAATTGGCTATGGTTGGATCGCAGTATGTTGCCGCCGTCGGGGAGAGGAGGGTGGGAGCCAATTTTCTATGGTATTCACCAGATGCAGCAACGGAATCGAAAACGGCGCCGTGAACTGGCGCTGTTGATCAAACGGTTCCGTAGCGGAGCGGAATCATTGCCCGACGCCATTGTGATGATGACAACAGAAGGTAATATTTTCTGGTGTAACCGCTTGGCGCAACATTTACTCGGTTTCCGTTGGCCTGAAGACAATGGACAGCATATTTTTAATTTACTCCGTTACCCTGATTTTAGCCGATATATCCTTTCCAGAGATTTTTCACGTCCTTTATCCATTGAATTAAATAATGGTTTCACTGTTGAGTTCCGGGTGATGCCTTATACTGAGGGGCAGTTCTTAATGGTTGCCAGAGATGTGACTCAGAAGCGAACACTGGAAAATGCCCGTCGTGACTTTTTTGCCAATGTCAGCCATGAAATGCGTACTCCTTTAACCGTCTTGCAGGGTTATTTGGAAATGATGCAGGATCAGGCAGAAGATAATCCGCTAAATAAGAAAGCGCTGCATACGATGCAGGAGCAAACCCGAAGGTTGGACAGTTTGGTGAAGCAATTGTTGCAACTGTCTAAAATTGAAGTCGCTCCCCAGATTGATATGAATGAAGTGGTTGATGTGCCTTTGATGCTTAAAATATTGCGTCAGGAAGCTACAGCACTGGGTAATGAATGTTATAAGATTAATTTTGATATTGGTGAAGGGCTTAGAGTGTTCGGCAATGAAGAGCAGCTTCGCAGTGCAATGTCGAATTTGGTTTATAATGCGGTTAACCATACCCCTAAAGGGACTCAGATTGATGTCAGCTGGAAAAAGAGTTCCCACGGCGCTGAATTTACCGTGAAAGATAATGGGCAAGGCATCAGTGCTGAACATCTACCTCGTTTGACCGAACGTTTTTATCGGGTGGATAAAGCGCGCTCCAGACAAACTGGAGGAAGTGGTCTCGGTCTTGCGATTGTGAAACATGCCTTACATCATCACCATTCTCATCTTGAAATTTCCAGCGAAATAGGGAAAGGGGCGGTCTTTAGTTTTACTTTACCGTCAGGATTGATTGTACCTGTCAAAATGACCAGTAAAAGAGATAGGAATAGTTTGATTAACAGTAATGATTAATCTTCGCAATTGATTATTATTTTTTCAGGTTAAAAAAAACGCAAATCATATAGTGTTTATTCAATGATAGCTAACAGCAATCACTAGTTTTGAAAAAGAGTACGGCATATACTTCTACATTTTGGTTTATCTATTGCCTTCTGGCGCTATAAAAGTTTTACTTGTGGGCAGTTGTTGGCGATTCTATCTATAATGACCACTATAATCTGTCTTCGGTGAATATTATTTTGATAATAAATCGTTAAATTAGGGGGTCAATATTGTCAATATGGGCTTAGATATTGGCAGTATTTATATTATTCAGGCCATAAATATGGTAACAAAATATTAATAATCATTATGACACATCGTTTATCATCTAAAGATATTTGGGCATTAGGGTTTATGACTTTTGCTCTGTTTGTGGGGGCGGGAAATATTATTTTTCCTCCTATGGTGGGGTTACAATCAGGCGAATATGTTTGGTTAGCAGCACTAGGCTTTCTGGTTACTGCGGTTGGTTTACCCGTCATTACCATCATCGCATTGGCAAAAGTTGGCGGCGGTATTGAAGAGCTAAGTTCACCTATTGGTAAAGTTGCTGGTTTGCTGCTGGCGACAGTTTGTTATTTGGCTGTTGGTCCTTTATTTGCTATCCCACGGACCGCAACTGTCTCTTTTGAAGTAGGTATTGCCCCGCTTACCAGTACCGGCGAGTTGCCCCTGTTTATCTACAGTCTTATTTATTTTGTGCTGGTAATGGCGGTTTCCCTTTACCCAGGCCGTCTGCTTGATACTGTCGGGCATGTGTTAGCGCCTATTAAGATGTTGGCGCTAGGTATACTTGGTGTTGCTGCTTTACTGTGGCCAGCCGGTAATTCAATTCCAGCGATTGATGTTTATCAGAAAATCCCATTCTCCAGTGGTTTCGTCAATGGTTATCTGACGATGGATACGCTGGCGGCAATGGTGTTTGGGATTGTTATTGTTAACGCTGCGCGTTCAAGAGGCGTTGCTGCATCTTCATTATTAACCCGTTATGCAATGTGGGCAGGTTTTATCGCCGGTCTCGGCCTGATACTGGTTTATCTATCGCTGTTCAGATTAGGCGCTGGTAGTGGATCATTAGTGCCTCATGCAGAAAATGGCGCGGTTATTTTGCATGCCTATGTTCATCATACTTTTGGTGGTATTGGCAGTATTTTCCTGGCTGTGCTGATTTTTGTCGCCTGTATGGTGACTGCGGTTGGATTAACCTGTGCATGTGCTGAGTTTTTCAGCCGCTATTTGCCCCTGTCTTATCGTTCATTGGTTTTGATCCTTGGAGGATTCTCCATGTTGGCCTCTAACCTTGGGTTGAGTCATTTGATTAAGATTTCCATACCGGTACTGACAGCTATTTATCCACCTTGCATCGTTTTGATTGTGTTGAGTTTTACGCTGTACTGGTGGCACAATTTTACCCGTGTTCTAGCTCCAGCAATGTTAATAAGTCTGATGTTTGGTATTTTGGATGCGATTAAGTCGTCCGAAGCATTAGTTTATTTGTTGCCAAACTGGGCAACACATTTACCACTGGCGGATCAAGGGTTGGCTTGGTTAGCGCCATCCCTGTTGATTTTAGTTATGGCTGGTATTTATGACCGTGTTTTAGGGCGTTCTGGTACCCGCGAGACTCAAATACATCAGTGAGATGTCTGTTTCTCTGACTGTTTGCCATCGTCAGATATTCAGGGAAAGTATGGGATGGGGTTCCTGAAAAAAGGATATCCCATCCCGATATTGCCTACACAGATTAGCTATTTTTTAGTTGTTGGTCATTAGTAACCAATAGCCGCACCGGCTGGACGTCGGACATCATTGGCACCATAAAAATAGCTCTCACGAACTTTACCAGATACGGCGGCATCATTGCCGGAAGAATTAGCAGCGGCGTTGGTGGTTTTAGGTAAACCAACCATAATCACTTCAGCAGCGCCCCACGGTATCTGTTCCACCATCTTGTATCCCATTTTTTCTAGCAAGTTTAACGAGTCTTTAGAAATACCACGCTGCTCATAATAAACCTCATCGGGTAGCCATTGATGATGAATGCGGGGGCTATTGACTGCTTCTTGAGGAGGCATTCCGTGCTCAATGATGTTTAAGGCAGTTTGCAGGGTGATAGAGATAATACGGGAGCCGCCGGGTGAACCCAAGACGAGGAATATTTTGTTGTCTTTTGTGACAAGTGTCGGACTCATTGAGGATAGTGGGCGCTTACCCGGGGCAATAGAGTTAGTCGCGCCTTGAATGAGACCATAAAGATTCTTTTCGCCAATTTTAGTGGTGAAATCATCCATCTCATCATTGAGGAAGAAACCTGTTCCGGGGGCAATAACGACAGCGCCAAAAAGCCCGTTGATCGTATAGGTGGTTGAAACCGCATTACCTTCTTTATCGACAATAGAATAGTGCGTGGTTTCTGGTTTCTCATGGGGGCCAATACCGGGCTGAACATTCTCTGATAATGTGGCTTTGCCAGGCTCTATTTTTTTACGTAGAGATTCGGCATAACTCTTACTCAGTAAACGGTCGATGGGATTTTTGACAAATTCTGGATCACCAAGGTAAGTATTTCTGTCCATGTAAGCATGACGCATGGCTTCTGTCAGTGTGTGAATATAATCAGCCGAGTTGAATCCCATTTCCTTAAGATTGTAGCCTTCCAAGATATTCAGAATTTCACACATGGTGACTCCTCCTGAACTCGGTGGCGGTGAAGAGATAAATTTATAACCGCGATAGTGACAGGTGACGGGGGTTGTTTCTGAGATTTTATAGTTGGCAAAATCAGCTTCGGTAATGATACCACCGGATTTTTTAGCCGCTTCGGCGACCAGTTTAGGAATATTTCCGTGATAGAACGCTTCCTGCCCTTTTTTGGCAATTAACTCCAACGTATTCGCCAGATCGGTTTGTATCAGCCTGTCGCCCGGTTGATAAGGAGAGCCATCTTTGCGTAGGAAGATACGGGCTGCTTCTGGATCTTTGCGGAAGCGTTTGATTGAGGTGTCCAGAATATCAGTGTCTGCACGGGTCAGTATAAAACCTTCTCGTGCCAGCTTAATTGCAGGCGCCATGACTTGTTTACGGCTTAATTTGCCATATTTTTTTAGGGCGTTGTCTAACCCCATCACGGTTCCGGGCACACCGGCAGCACGGTACCCATATAGACTGGCTTCCTTAATAACATTGCCCTCTTTATCCAGATACATATCGGCACTTGCTGCACTTGGCGCGGTTTCACGGAAATTAATAAAAGTATTGGTACCATCAGCCAAATGAATTGTCATAAAACCACCGCCACCGATATTTCCACAACATGGATTAACAACGGCTTGGGCATAGCCAACGGCAACGGCTGCATCAACTGCGTTTCCACCCATTTTGAGGATATCGACACCAACTTGTGAAGCAAGATGTTGGGCTGAAACGACCATACCATTTTTAGCTTCAACAGCCGGTTGCGAAGCGGCATAAAGATGGGATGAGATAAGCAAAGATATGATTGCCAGTGGTGTTTTCCATGTTTTCAACATATTTTGGGCTCCTGTCTTTTGGTGAGGTTATTTGTGTCAGTTGTAATAAGTTGTTTTATTTACACTGATTTTAATGTTAAACAATTGTAAATTTAATTATAAATGGCGATGGTTATCAGGAAGAGGGAGTTTTTGTGCGCAAGGCGGCAAAACGAGGAATTTCAGCAATAAAAAAACCAGCCGGAATAACCGACTGGTCTGAATATGGGTAATAACTAAGATTATAGTTTAGCGGCGTTTTGAGACAGATATTTAGCTACGCCATCTGGAGAGGCGCTCATGCCTTCTTTACCTTTTTCCCACTGTGCAGGGCAGACATCACCGTGCTCTTCGTGGAATTGCAGTGCGTCAACCATACGCAGCATTTCGTCAATGTTACGGCCCAGCGGCAGATCGTTAACGACTTGATGACGAACTACGCCGTTTTTGTCGATCAGGAAAGAACCGCGCAGAGCGACACCCGCTTCTGGATGTTCAATACCGTATGCTTTTTGAATGTCACGTTTAGTATCGGCGACCATTACATATTTGACTTCGCCAATACCACCTTGATCGATAGGAGTTTTACGCCATGCGTTATGGACGAATTCAGAATCAAAAGAAACACCTATAACTTCAACACCGCGTTTTTTGAACTCTTCGTAGCGGTGATCAAATGCGATCAGCTCAGAAGGGCATACGAAAGTAAAGTCCATTGGCCAGAAAAAGATAACCGCAGGTTTACCATTCAGGTGTTTTTTCAGGTTGAAATTCCCAACTATTTCGCCGTTGCCGAGGACCGCTGCTGCTGTAAAGTCAGGGGCTTGACGAGTTACCAGAACCATGAGTTACTCCTGTAGTTTTGCGAGGTTTATGTAAAAATTGGATATAGAATAAAGAATTAGCGTACACCAATAAAGGATAAAATACTAATCTTTGCAATAGATTTTACCTATTAATACTTTATTTTTATTTTCTTTACCTTAATAAGTTAGGGGATTTTTGCAAAGGTTTATTCGGATTTAACTAAGAGACTATCTCAATTAGACTATTTTTTCGTTATAGAGCAAATCTGGTTTTTTTTGAACCATTCCTAATACAACCCTCAGCGTGAGCGAAGAGCGTTATTCTCACCTATTACTTACCTACATTTACTCACATGCCGATTTCTGTGTTTATCATTTATTCTCCAGCATAGACTGGCAATTAGGGGTTATTGGAATAAGAACTTACTGAAATAAGTTAAATAATTATGTTACTTAAACATTTATAAAATTTATATTATTGACTGTTTTGAGCAAAAATTTACATTTACTTAAACTATCAACTTTGATATCTATTGGGGATAAATATAAATTTATATTAACTTTCTAACGTGAAAAACAGAGGCAGAAATGAGAAATCTTAAAGACGCCAATAGGGAAAAATTTTTACAAATAAAACATAATGTGAATGAGTTGACGCGAGAAAACCCACATTTTTCCCTTCTGATTTCTCCCGTTTCAAGCAATATCCGGCTCATACTTTTGTATCCTATCCCTCCAAACGGCTTTTTGAAATGCTGTTAAATCATTTGCGTAAGTTCACCGCCTGAACAATGAGCTTATTCAGGATTGTAACCAGTGAAAATATTCTCAGCTTTTGGTTGTATGAATTTTTTTTGAACAATTGAAAGTAGCTGCGGTGTATCCATGACATCCTTAGATTAACAACCAAGGAAATATTATGACCACTGACATTCAGGAACGTTTCGACAAATTAATAGAAAAAGCTTACGAAATGTTCCCACAAAATCTTGAAGCAGATACTTATATTCAGCCCTGTGACTGCGATGTTAAACCGATTTACCCGGTTCGCTATGCTTATGTGAACTTTTTCGGCAAAGAATTGGAAAAACCGGAAGCACCCCCGGATATCCACACCCTGATGTTCTCCTCATCACTCCAGCAAACCAAAGGCTATGCCGCCCGCCTTCTGCGTCCCGGCTGGATATATATTAAGGAAGAAGACCCGCTTACCGCTCGCGGCAGCAAGGCCCGGGGCTATCTGCATATCTTTAAATACTGCGTGTCAGAGAAAGAGGTTAACGGCAAAAAACAGCGGGTAGAGAAATTTAAAAAATATATGTTCCTTAACCGCAGAGATGCCAGTGAAGGGCTTATCCCTGAGCCGGGCATTCGGGGCGAAGGTCATCCATTCCTGTTTGTCGCCAAAGATGTCATCAATATCAGTATCGCCTACAGTGAACACCCGTGGCACTCCTCGGTACTGGCTAAGATTGACAACAGTCTTGAACTGCGGCAGAAAACCATGCAGTTCATCAATCTCGAACAGAAGCAATCTCCCTTTGCGGTTAACGCCTCAGACAAATATTTTCGAAAACTGATTGTCGATTACAAAATCCGGCAGGAACAGTTTGCCAATATCAAAGCCATCATTGAAAAAGACATCAATGAACTGGATTTGGCTGATG
>NZ_RCWB01000013.1 GCF_018448885.1 Photorhabdus caribbeanensis | reverse complement strand
GGCGGGGACCGGGGTGCGGCTGACCACCAGATTGATGCCGCTGTCGTCCGGCAGCACAAATACATTCATGGATTCATCCCGCCAGTTGTCCGGGATAGCCAGTGAGCCTTCATTCATCTGATAGGTTATGTTTTCCATGCTTTTTCCGTTGTTGATTGAAATAATAAGTTGATAGTCAGCCGCGGTCAGTTCACATTGACCTGTTTGCCATTGATGGTGATATTGGCGCCCTGAATGCTGATATTGCCAGCATTGTCGATGGTGATGCTGCCGCCGGCCGTCGCAATTTCGATACCTCCCGCCTGGGCATGTATCTGGATGTTATTTTTGACGTTCAGCAGGCTGTCTTTTTCGACCGTGATTTGACGCAGGCCGGTGATAGCGCTGACTTCATTGCCTGTCACCTCTTTGTGGCGGTCGTTTCTGACCGACAGCATCTGATTATGGCCGATGCTTTCGGTGTGGTCGTTCATGACCCGGGTTTCGCGGTTATTGAGCACGACGGTGTTCATGTCCCGCTGGGCATGCAGCGCCAGCTCCTCACTGCCTTTGGCATCCTCGAAGCGCAGTTCGTTGTAGCCTTCCCCTTTGTGGGTTTTGGAGCGAAAGGCCATCTGGGTTTTGCTGCCGGGCAGAGCTCCCGGCGGGAGATTGCTGGCATGGTAGGTGCGCCCGGTGACAATCGGCTGGTCCGGGTCGCCGTTAAGAAAGTCCACCACCACTTCCTGCCCAATCCGCGGTATCGCCAGCATGCCCCAGCCCTGCCCGGCCCAGGGCTGGGTGACGCGTATCCAGCAGGAGCTGTGGTCGTTACTCTGGCCGTAGCGGTCCCAGAGGAATTGCAGGCGGATACGGCCGTACGGGTCGCAGTAGATTTCTTCGCCCGCCGGGCCCACCACTTTGGCAATCTGCGGGCCGTCCATCGCCGGTTTGGGTAGCGGGGCCGGGCGCCAGTGCTGGTTATAGGGAATGAAGGTGAAGTCGTTGCTCATCACGGTGCCGCTCTCTCCGGCCGTCTGTTCCAGCGCCTGCGGCTGGCTGCCCCGGTGGGTGACGCTGACCAGCTGCCAGAGCCGGTTGAGGTCGGGCCGGGGATGATGAGTCAGGGTGAACAGCACGCCGGGCTGCATCGTCGCGGCATTACTTTCACCGTCACCGGTCAGGGCATTGTTGCGCAGGGCTTCCAGCCGGTAGCGGGTGAAGTCGGCGCCGTGCTGTTCGTCTTTGAAGCGGCCGGGAAAATCGAAGTGTTCATAGCCGGTATGCTGGAGGTCCTGCTCCCGCATCTGATGACGGAACTCCGCCGCCCAGGCCGGGTTTTTGAAGGTGTAATCTTTGAGCTCGACCACCGCCGGCCGTACCTGCGCCTGGCGGGTCAGCCGGGTAATGCACAGCTGCTGGGCCTGTTCAGCGTCTTCGGGGTGATAGGGCAGCACCGGGCCTTTGACGACAGAGCCCGCATCGTCGGCAAACACAAGGGTGTTTTTATTGCCGGTGAATTCAAAGAAGTAAAAAATCCCTTCTTCGGCGGTCAGGCGTTGCAGAAAGTCAAAATCGGTTTCGCGGTACTGGACGCAGAACTCCCGTTCCGGGTGGGGATTGCGCAGACTGAACGCCACATCCCGGACGCCGTTCTCTTTCAGCAGGGTGGTGAGGATGGTTTTGATATCCTGCTGCTGAAAAATCCGGGCATTCTGGCGCAGGGTGGCGCGCCACATATCGGGCCGGACCGTCATGTCATAGCGGGTCTGATGTTTGCCGGTATTGCCCTGGACAAAACTGGCGACCATGCCGGTGACGGTGCGCTCGACTTTGCCGGCGCGCAGGATGGTGAGGGTGGCGCTTTTGTCGAGGACGGCGGCGAAATCAATGGCCGGGTCGGCACTGGCTAAACTGACGGTCAGCGTGAACGGGGTGGAGAGGGCCTCGTGCAGGGTAAAGCCGGCCACCACGAAGGTGTGCGGCGGCAGTCCGCCGGCGGTGAGGGTAAACTGTAACCCGCCGGCGCTTTGGGGACTCAGCCGGTCAGCGATTTGCTGAGCGAGGCTGGCGGCGCCGGCGGTTTTTTTCTGAAATGACATATAAGGGTTCCTTCTCTGAATTTACGGGCGGGGCGGCCCGGGGAGTGGGGTCAGCCCGGCGGCGTGCTGCAACGCGTAATACTGGCTGAGCAGGGCGTTAAACCGGTCGTCGGTCTTTTTTATCAGCGCCGGTGAGACGGTCTGTCCCTGTTCGACGGCGGCGGAAAGCTGGCGCAGCAGCTCTTCCAGCGGGACGTCACGGTTGTGGCTGTGCTGGATTTGGTAAATCGCCGTTTTCAGGTAAGAGAGGGTGAAACTGCCCCGGTTGCGCTCCTGCTCCAGGATTTTGTCCGCCAGTAACTGGAGCTGATGCCGGGTCTGCTGCCAGCTGCCGGAGACCGGCGCGTTTTCCAGCCGGATGGACTGTAACTGCTGCCAGCGCTGCGTTTCCTGCTGCTGCCGGCGGTCCTGCGGCCAGGTTTTTTGTGCCCTGTCGGTCAGCTGCTCAGCCTGTTGCAGCACCACCAGCGGGGAGGTGTCCGCTAACTGGGTTAACTGCCGGGCATAGGTTGTCAGGTCTGGGTGGGACAGCCAGGCCAGTCTGGCCCCGTCCGGGGTGTCAGTCAGGGCCGTGAATTGCTGTTGCAGCGGCCGGTAAAGTCCCAGCCAGCTGCCGGTCAGGACAAACACGCCCAGTAAGAGACCCAGGCCAAACCCCTGTAGCGCGCTCATCGGCCGCGGGGGCGGCGCAGGGAAACGGACCTGGACTTTCGGCTGAGAGGGGGCATATCCCGCGTCGTCGCCGGTGTCCGGTTCAGACGGCGCCGGTTCGGTGCTGGCGAGGTAAACCAGCGGCGGCATCTGCACGGGTTTGGCGGCGGGTTTGGGCAGGATGCGGGTCTGTTCCAGTTTTTTGGCGGTGTTCTGGAAGAACCACAGCAGGTTTTCGACCTTCGGCAGGCGTTTCAGGTCGGACTGCTGGAGCCGGTCGACTATCAGCTGTAAGGCCCGCTCGGCCCGGTAAATCATCCGCAGGTCGCGGGCGGTGTAATCGTGCTGGCGTAAGGCGTTGCCGCAGCGGGTGTTAAACCAGTCCAGCAGGTCGGTGCGGACCGACGGCTGCGGCGGCCACAGTTCATCCCACTGGCTGACCATCACCCCGGCCAGCAGTTCACAGCCTTCGGTAAACCCCGCCAGGCCGCTGAGCTGCATCCGGGCCAGGGTGTAGTAAATCGCGCTTTGCAAATCGACGCCGTGGGAGCGAAACAGCGTCAGGGCCAGGGATTCGATAAGCGGCCAGTTCACTGCCGGCTGAGACGGGTGGTTGATTTTGTTAATTTCTTCGCGTATGGCCGTGAACGCCGGCAGATTCATCGGGTTGCTGCCGGCGCGGATAATCAGGTTTTCAGGGCGTTCACTCATGGCTGTTCATCCTTTAACCTGCCTCCGTCGGCGCGGAGGACAGGCGGGTTGCTGTTTTGCAGTGAATAAAATTTGCCCTTAATACAGCGTGTCAGGCAGTCTGAACTGACTGAACAGGCCGCCGGCAAACGGGTTGTCGGATTCATCCACGTAGATACGGTAGGTCATGTCGCCCCCGTCCACCGTGAACCGCACATCAAACGAGTCCTGACGCACGTTGGTCAGTTTGCCGCTGTTAATCAGGCGCAGCTGGGCCCACGGGCCGGTGAAGCTGATGGCGCGCGGGGATTTGCCGCTGGCATCCGGTATCAGCGTGAGCTGGCTTTCCACCCCGGCCCGCATCGAGTTGGGCCAGATGAGGTGCACCATGCTGCTGCGGCCGTGGGCGTAATCGAGCAGCTGGCCGTCGAGATTGAGCAGGCTGCGGCGTTTATTGCCGGTCAGGCTGAGGGGCTCGATGGCGAACTGGGTGCCCAGACCGTTTTGCGGCGAGAAGAAGGTGTCGCGGATACGGTCGGCCAGTTTCAGCTGTTCCAGCACATCCTGGCGGATAAGTTGCTGGCCGTCCGCGCTGTGGGTCAGGTTGTTTTCCACAAACGGTTTCAGGTTCTGCTGATAGAAGGCATCGAGCGTGCCGCCGGGCCGGAAGAACCGCTCGAACTCACTGAGCGGCACATCCTGAGCGGCTTCCGGGTTGAACGGATAGCGTCCGGCCAGATAGGTCTGGTACTGTCTGACGACGGTGTCGCGCCATTCGATTTCCAGCGAACTGATGGCTTCTCTCATCACTACCCGCCAGGCCTGTTCGGCCAGTTCGCCGACCCAGCGGTTGAGCGGCTCCGGCAGGTTTTTCGCCAGCTGCTGCACGTCGAAAATCGGGTCGCTGTTATGCTGTTCAAGCCGCTTCTGAACGGCGCTCAGGGCGGCTTTACCCGGGACCGGGGCATTCTGAATGCCCAGCAGGTAACGGTGCAGCGCCACCAGTTGCTGATAAACCCCCTGTAAGGTGCTGTTTTTATCCCCGGACTCCACCAGCACCGCGGTTTCCGGCGCGAATTCCCGGTGAATACGCACCCGCAGGCGGTAATCCGGGGCATCACGTAACGGCTGCTGGGCTTTGGCCGGCAGCGTCTCGTTAATCTCCGGCAGACGGGTGTTGTCGCTCAGGATTTGCAGGGCCCGGCTGATGGGCTGTTCGCCGCTGATAACCTGTTCAATGGCGCTGATGGCCTGCGGGATATCGGTGAAATCACGAATATCCAGGTTATTCATGGCCGCGCGCCAGGTGGCGGTGTAGTCCCCCAGGTACTGTTCAGTGATTTGTCGCTGGATTTCTTGCCGGTCCGTGTCGCTGTACTGCACGTTGTGTGACAGGTTCAGGACCCAGCTGTCCATGACGGTGAGGTCGATCAGCTGGTCGTCCTGTTTGACGAAGTAGTTGTTCAGGCCGTTTATCGTCAGGAACTGCGGGATAATCAGTTGCCTGTCATTATTGGCGATAAAGAGGCTGTCAAAGCTCGGGCCAATCTGGTCGCGCAGGTTGAGGGGGGGCGGCAGTGAATCCTGGGCTTTAATGCGCAGGTTCTGGTAGACCCGCTGATAAATAGAGAGCTGACTCAGTTCTTTCTCGGCATTGATGAGCGGCAGTTTGTAAGGCGCAAAGCGGCTGATAGCGGCCTGATCGCCCGCCTCCCGCGCGGCCCGCCAGTCGGTGTGATCCAGGGCATAGTCCAGATGGGTCAGTAACTGTTGCTGTAACGGGCGCTGGCCGTTAAACGCCTGGCTCCAGCGCGCCCGCATATAGTGTTCTACCAGCGATTTATTGCGGCCGCTGCCGTCTTCCAGCATCCGCATGATACGCAGGACTTCCAGTTTTTCTTCGCTGCCTTTCGGCGCCCGGTTCAGGTCATCCAGCAGGCCGTTCATTAAGGCCGGCAGAAAGCGCTGAGACAGCAGTTGCAGGTAGGTGTTTTCCACATACGGGCCGACCGCCGCGCCCTGATAAAGCCCCATATCCGCCAGCAGCCCTTTTTGATGGTAATCCCCGTAGGCCAGGGTGGCCTCACGGAGAGGATTGAGCAGGGGAAGCTGTAAATTGCCGTTACGGTCTTCGCCTTTGGGGGGCGGCACCGACAGGAAGGTTTTGGCCTGCGCCAGGACCTCGTCGCCGGCCCGGTAGTTCTTCTGATAGGCGGCGTGCCAGCCGATCCACAGGGCCAGCACCACTGCGGCGCCCACGGTGGAGAAGGTCAGCAGTTTGTGGCGGTGGCGGCTTAACCACAGGCGGTTTTCAGCCGCCAGATTCGGTTCAGCCAGCAGGACCGCTTCAAACAGCGCGTGGGTGAAGTAGGGCACGGTGTCCGCCACCGGCCAGGTGGGAAAAGCCTGCGGCCCCAGGTGATACTGCACCGCGGCAGACTGGGTAAAAATGTCATCTATCCGGCCGATTTGTTGAGATGAGGTGAGATAAACCCCCCGCAGGCCCGGCTGTGCCGGACCGCCGTTGTCAAGGAGCCCCTCCAGCAGCGGTACCAGCGCGCTGTGCAGCCCCTGTATCTGGCGGGTGAAGCTGAACAGCGGGCTGCGCTGACTGATGTCCACCTTATTGAGCATCATGTCCGGCATGGCCGCGTTGAGCTGTTGCATCCACTGGCGCCAGAACTGGGCCAGCTCAGCGCGCCAGCTGTGCTCGTCCTGCGCATTCAGGCTAAAGGTGACGCCCAGGATCTGGGCGCGCTGCGCTTTGTCCAGCGACTGGAAGGCGGCGCTGAAACCGTGCAGCCGGTCGAGTTTGGTCAGCACCAGATAGACAGGCAGATGGTTATGCAGGGTTAATCGCAGATCCTGCAGGCGCAGGTGAAGCGCGGCAATAACCTGTTCCCGCTGGGCTTTGTTGTCGGTCAGTAAGCGGTGAATGTCCACCGTCAGGATGATGCCGTTGAGCGGCTGGCGCTGACGGTTTTCGGCGAGCCAGGCGAGCAGGGCCTGCCACAGGCGGGCGGGCAGCTGGGGTTTGCCGGTGTCCGGCGGCGATACCTGGTCGATAAGGAAGCCGTCCGGGTCGATAATGACGGCTTTCTCCCCCAGCCAGCAGCGCAGATGCAGGGGCAGCGCCTCTTCCCCGCTCAGGGTGTCCGGGGCGGCAATGTCAGTCAGCCGGCAGCCTGCCTGAATCAGGGCGGTTTTGCCGCTGCCGGTGTTGCCCATCACCAGGTACCAGGGGCGCTGGTAGAGATAATCCCAGGTCCCCAGATGGCGTTGCAGCCGGGCTTTCCAGTGACTGAGATAACGGTCCTGACGGGTGATGTCAGCCAGCACCGGATCGACGGTTTTCAGTTCCCCCTCCAGCCTGAGTTTTTCAAGCTGGCGCAGGCGGCGCCAGATTTTTATCCCGACAACGCTCAGGGCCAGCAGGAGGATGATGACCGTCGCCAGCCAGCGGGCAGCCAGCGTTTCCAGCGGGTGGGTCTGTTTAAACTGCCAGCCGGGTCCCCACCACCACAGCCAGATGAGGGCAAGACAGGGCAGGAGGGCCAGTATCAGCGAAGCGGTGGCTTTCAGTGGCGGCAGACGCGGCATCGCCGGTTTTTTGAGATGTTTGAGCAGTAGAGAAAGCCAGTTCATGGTTTAACGCTCCTGTTTGCGGTCGTCGCCTTGGCGGGGGCGGTCATTGGGGCTTTTTCTGTCAGTGCCGCCAGCAGGCCGGGTTCCCAGTCGGCGAGTGACAGGTGTTGTCCTGCCTGGAGCAGATGGCGGTAATGTTGTTGTGCCAGCGCACTCATGCCCGCCTGCTCCAGTAACTGGGCCGTCAGTAACTGACCGTAGAACTGATCCCGGGGTTCGGTCAGGTGTTGCTGGTATTGCTCCGCGGCGTGGAGGGCGGCTTCCAGTCCGTGCTGCTGAAAACAGTGCCAGACAGCGTCCTGTTCCGGCGTGGCGCCGCTGCCGACGGCGGCGGTCGCCGGGGGATGCAGCCAGTTCAGCGTGGCGTCTGAGATAAACGGGCTCCTGTCGGAGAAAGACAGGTTTTGCAGGACCGGCAGACGGTCAAGAAAGGCCCGGAGTTCATCGCGAATAGCGTCAGCCACGGCGTTGTAACCGAGTTTTCCGGCGGCCTGAGCCGCGAGAGCGTGGCCGTCAAGCCAGTAAGGGGCCAGTGTCAGGCTCTGTTCTATCTGTTGCAGCAGGGCGTTATCCGCTGCCGGGAGTTTCGCCAGATAATCGGCGGTACGGTCTGCCGACGTCGGCGCCAGCGGTGTTTTGCCGGCGCCATTCGCCATCGGCGCCGTGGTCAGGGTGTGCCAGATCGCATAACGACGCAGCCGGTAACCCACAGAGGAATCAGGCTGGCGTTCGCATAGCAAGTCGGCCACGGTCAGGAGCGTCTGTTTCCAGGCTTTTTCACTGGCATTGTCTACGGTGACATCCGGTATGGGGGGGGATGTCAGTACTGACGTGTTTGCCGATTGTGCCGTCGTTTCTGTCGATTCAACCGGTTCGGCTGCCGGTTTTGGCTCAGGTTTACGGGCATAGCGGGGGCGTAACTGGTCAATCTCTTTAGCCAGTGCTGGTTCATCGGTATGCCAGCATTGTGCCAGATGAGCCAGTGCGCCCTGTGCCTCTTCGCGCTGAGTCTCATCCGCCTGTTCGCAGAAGCCGGGTTGCGCAGAGTCAAACCGTTTAATCACCTGTTGCGCCAGGCGGCGCTTGAGCAGCGGTTTATGTGGCCAGGCTGTCTGCCAGTAATGCGGGATGTAATCGGCTAACAGCTCCATTGCCAGGATGAGTTCAGCGGGATTACCGCCGTGTTGCAGTGTGCGCAGTAAATGAACCATCAGCCTGAAATCTTTGCTTTTTTCGCTGAACAGTTGCAGCGCCTGACGCTGGATCTCTTCAATATTGATGCTGGAATGGGCCAGTGATCCCAGCTTAACCATCTCCCCATCGATATATTCCCAGGCGGGTTCGTTTTCATCCAGCGCCCGGCTGATGAGTTCATCCGACAGGGGGGTCAGCAGGAGGCCCTGCCAGTCAAATTGTTTCCTGATATCCATTGGGATCACCAGCGACAGGCGGAGCGTAAAGGTTTCACCGCCTGTTCCAGTTGAGAAATGTTGAATGTCATGCGGTTTCCGTTGCCGGTTTTGATGGTCAGGGTTTTTCCTGTCATCAGTCGTTTGAGTTCTTCAATGCCCGGTAGTCCACGGCTGGATTCCAGCAGGTAGCCGTTTTCCCGCAAGAACCAGTCAGCACTGAATTGGGTGATTTCCGTCGAAATCATCACCGTGCCGCTATCTTGTGGTTTAGCCAGGGCAATTTGTATTCGGGTAATGTTATCGATACAACTCAGCATCAGGACTGGCCGGGGTGGTGGAACACCAATCGCAGGGGTGGTCAGTATGACGCGAGTCGGCAGGCTTTCAGATTGGGTGGTGATAAAACCGGTTGAATGGTCAGTGCGTTTCATCTCCTGTTCCATTGCCTGTCTCCAGACCGGGCCCGTTTTTTCTAACGGGATAACGGCAATATTATCCAGTTTATCCAGTAGGCGGTCGTAGCAATCGAGCCTGACCAACGGCGACGGTTCTGCCCGGCATTGCAGCAAAGCCGGTAATGAAGGCGCTGTTGGGGTTTCCTGAGCGGGCTGAATATCAGGTTTGCCTGTCAGAGAAGAGATTAATGAACTGACCAGTAACAGAAAACTCATAATTTACACCTGTATTTCGCCAGTTTGTAAGTCAGTGTACGGGGTGCAATACCTAAGCTTGCGGCAATTTGTTTGGTGTTATTGCCATAAATATGTTGGCGCTGTATCAGTACTGCACATTCGAACTCTTCGAGTGCCTGAAGTAAGTTGTCGATTTTGCTGTAATCGTGAGAGACGCTGGCTGAGGTTTTGCTTTCGGCGGTGGTGCTTAACGAAGCCAGCAATTCATCAAGCTGTTTTTCTTTCTGGCGCTGTGTCTGAAAAACCTGGCGGATCTGGCGTAATTGGTCACGCAGTTGTTCCAGTTCCTGCAATTTTTTCAATCGGTGTTGCATGACATGGCAGTAGATGTAAAACATGTTGCTGTCGTCAGCAAAACGATGGACATCGTTGGCGAAAACAGCAATCACGCCACACGCTTGTCCGTTGCAGTTAAACAACGGAATAGCATGCAGGCCGCAGCGATGAGGCAGTTCTTCAACGAAGAGGCGAAAGTTTCGATTGTCGATGCGTACCCCCTGATTGAGTGATCCCCAGGTCGTCGGGGTACCCTTGTATAAGATTTGGACCAATGGGTGGTTGATATCGCCAATATTGACATCCAGTTGCAGCGCGCTTATCTGGTTTGGCGCCGGCAGCCGGTAGCATTCCAGACGGTTTTCATTCACGTTAAGCAGAGAGACCAGCAAGGCGTCAAAACGCTGGCGTTGGTGATTCACTTGAAGAAAGTGATGAACCAGTTGCTCGATAGAGTCATTTTCCAATAACGCTAATGCGCTTTTCAGCCGTTGTTTCATGGTATCTCCTCAACCACCGCGTTGAATTGATGGTCGTTGACGGTGAGCTGGATAGTGCTGATCGGCTTTCCGGCCGCCATTTTTTGCAACAACAGCAGGGATAATGGCGGCAGCAAAGCGCCATCAATGATCGATTCCAGCATGCGTGCGCCATTTTCAGCCCGGGTTGCCCGTTGCAGTATCTCTTCAGCCACCTCATCACTCAGGGTGACGTCGGCATTGAAGCGTTGACGCAATAAGTTATCGAGGCGCGCCAGTTTGACCTGAATAATGGTTTTCAGGGTGTCGTGTCCCAACGGCAGATAAGGCACCACTTCCATTCGCGCCAGTAAGGCGGGTTTGAAGAAGGCCGCCAGTTCAGGATAAAGCCGGTCATTCATCTCTTCCGGTTTATCGGCATTATCAACGATAGTTTGATAGCCTAAGTTGGACGTTAAAAAGAAGACCACATTTTTACAGTCAATCACCCGGCCTTCCCCATCGGCTAACTCACCTTTATCGAATGCCTGATAGAACAGGTTCAGGACATCAGGATGGGCTTTTTCCACTTCATCGAGCAGGACGACGGAATAAGGTTTCTGGCGAATAGCTTCGGTGAGTACACCGCCTTCCCCATATCCAACATAGCCTGGAGGTGAACCAATCAGGCGGGAAACCGTGTGTTTTTCCTGAAACTCCGACATGTTGATGGTGGTCAGATATTGACGTCCGCCAAACATCAATTCGGCAATCTGTAAAACGGTTTCGGTTTTACCGACGCCACTGGGTCCTGCCAGCAAGAAGGCGCCCAATGGACGACCGGGACGGCGCAGGTCCGCTCTGGCCGTCAACAAATGTTGATGCAGGCATTGAATCGCGAGATCTTGTCCTTTGATGCTTTGTCCCAAATGCGTGGGGAGTTCAGTCACCACGGAGAGTTCACTTTGTGACAGGCGATTAAGGGGGACGCCAGTCCATTCAGCGATAACCGCTGCAATCTGGTTTTTATCCACATGAGGGGAAACGAGCGTTTGTTGTTGCTGTAATTGTTCCAACTGTTCATTGCGTTCAGCCAGTTGTGCAATCAACTCGTCCGTTGTCATTTCGGCCGATGTTTCGCTCTCTTTTGTTTCGTTAGTTAATTCTGTTTCGTCGGTTAATAGCTGACGGCGTAGTTCAATAATTTGCTGAACTAATTGCTGTTGTTGCTGCCAGCTGGCTTCCAGTGCAGCCAATTTCTCCGTGGTTTCCTGCTGTTGTTGCCGCAGTTCATCCAGTCGATCAGTGTGCGGGTTGAGTCCCATGCGCTGTTCCCTCGCCAGCACATCTGATTCCATTTGTTGCTGATGCAGTTGGTTTTTCAGAGCAGAAATTTGGCGCGGAGGTGACGTCAAGTTGATGGCGACGCGGGCGCAGGCGGTATCCAGCACATCAATGGCTTTGTCTGGCAACTGGCGTCCAGAGAGGTAACGGTCGCTTAATACCGCAGAGGCTTTTAGCGCTTCATCATCGATTAATACGCCATGAGATTGTTCATAGATTGCCCGCAGGCCACGCATAATAATGATGGCTTCTTCCGCAGTCGGTTCGGCCACTTTAACGAGTTGAAAACGGCGGGAGAGGGCAGCATCTTTTTCGAAATATTTTTTGTATTCGCCCCAAGTGGTCGCAGCAATGGTTTTCAGTTCGCCACGTGCCAGAGCGGGTTTTAGCAGGTTGGAAATATCCAGTCCGCCTTGCTGATTACCGGCGCCAATCAGGGTATGAGCTTCATCGATGAACAGAATAATCGGTACGGATGACTGATTTATTTCATTCATAATGCCTTTGAAACGTTTTTCAAATTCACCTTTTACCGCCGCACCTGCTTGTAGTGCCCCCAGATCCAGCGTCATCAATTCACTGTGACGCAGTTTTTCCGGTACTCGGTTGTCGATAATGCGTAAAGCCAACCCTTCAATGAGCGCACTTTTACCGACGCCCGCTTCACCCACCACAATGGGGTTATTTTTACGGCGACGGCAGAGAATATCGATCATTAGGTCGATTTCTCTATCACGGCATAGAACAGGATCGAGTTTTCCCTGACGCGCTTGTTCTGTCATATTTTGAGTAAAACGGGCGAGCAAGCTATCACTCCCGGCGGCAGCTTTGTTTTGTCCGTTTTTATCGTTTTCCACAACCGGTTGTTCGGCAGAGCCCGCGGTCCATTGGGTGAAATTCTGGCGTAACAATTCGCGGTTTATTCCCGATAAAAGACGTGCGGATTGTGGTGTCAGGTAACGTAGCGGGCTGAACAGCAAGGTCATCAGCATGACGCCGCTGCGTAATTCCTGATGTTGCATCTCCGTCGATGCTAACAGCCAGCTATCCTGTAACCACTCCACCAGCATTGGAGAGAAGCTGGGATAAGCCTGAACCATTGCTTGATGGTGAGGGATAATCTGATCAAGTTGTTCTTTCAGTAAATCGCTATCCACTTCTGCTTGATTGAAGATCGCTCTGACATCACTGAGAGGGGTGTTGATCATTTGCAACAATAGCTGTGAAACCGTGATCTCAGGTTGCTGTTGGCTGACACACTGCGCCGCCGCCGCTTCCAGAGCGTGCCGAGTCATCGGATTTAAGCGATTAACTAATGTAGGTAGATCAATCTGAATCATCGGTTTCTTTCCTAGCTCAGTAAGTTATTTAGTTGTTGTAAGATGTTCTGGGTTTGGTTGTGCAGACGGATAGCGTAGAAGCTATAAACGATAGCGAGCAGAGTAATACCGCTCCAGAACAGATGTTTAATAGTCAGACGCTTACCCAAGCGATAGCGATCATTACGCTCATTGGCGTTATTGTGGAGAATGATGGGTGGTGCTTCGCCCCGCAGCGCGTGCAGTTGTTGGTGTAATCGACGGAATAAACGTTCAAAGTCATCACTTTTCTGCGAAGCAACTTTATAGCGACCACGATAACCGAGGCAAAAACAGAGATAAATAAACTCCAGCAGATGTTGATAGCGCTGTGGTTCACCCATCAAACGATCTAACAATTGAAAGACTTTTTCACCACCCCAAGTTTCGTTGTGGAATCGAACCAGTAGTGATTGTTGTAACCACTCATTCTTGCTATTCCAACCATGACCCAATGCGGTTTCATCAATGAAGGTACAGAGCGTATAGCGAAAAGAGATAATTGCGCCTGGCTCATAGCCTTTGGTTTGTAGAAGTTGTTCGATTGCCTGAATATCAGTAACGACCTGTTGATAAAGCTGGTCCGGCAGCGGTTGTTCGCCCATGTCTTTTAGACGCATGACCATGCCGAGCAGCGGCGTAGCGGCATCGATCATCGGGTTTAGGCTTTCTCCGCGTAGCGGTAACTGATACTGAAAATGCACAGTATTATCAGTGACTTCCTGCGTCGGAATAGGATTGTCATTTATGGTTTCAGTTTTCATTAGGCACTCCCATTCCTAACCGCCCAGAATTGCATATCTAATCCAGGGAATTCTCCTGAAACGTGGAAAGCGATGGAGTTGCCTTTTAGAATGTCTTGCCATGCGTCGCTTTGTTGCTCAAGTCGGAAATAGGTGTAACCAGCATGATAAGGCAACTGACGTGGGGCAGAGGGAAGCGCCGACAGTGCTACGGCAGGCAACTGGATGCTGACCATTTCGCGGATCCTTTCAGCCGATGTAACTTTAGTCTGTTGAGCAAACTTGCGGAGTAATTGATCATGTGGAACTTGTGCGCGGATTGCCAGAATGAATTCCGCGTTCGTCAAAACATTGCGATCATGGATGTGGGCCACCCGGATACCATTGGCTTGAGTTTGTAGCTTAATTGGAATCGCTCGCGGAGTCAGAACAACGCCCATTGCTTCGCGCATGAGGATCATGACTTCCTTGAATGTTTCCGTCAGATCGTCGTGTTTGTAAATTGGCATATTGCCGACCTGACGGGATTCATGAGTGAATGTTCTCAGTTCACCACAGGTTTGGATCAGCTGAGTGAAAAAATCTTGTGGATGCAAAATGGCTTGTCCTGCGTAGTGGGTAAACCACGGCTGAACTCGGTTAACTAGCTGGAGCATCATAAATTCAGCAACATCAGCGACTCCTTGCTGTCCGGGAGAACCAATCCGGTTAGCGAGTGATCTGCCTCGTTCTGTCATCGCTCTATCTATTTCATCCATATAATTTTTTAATTGAGTAGAGACCCTGATGGATGTACAGGTTGGTACGAAATCTTCATCCAGTATGATAGTTCCGGTAGGGCGCTTTTCTATTATCTGGCATAGCGGGAGTACGGAAAAAGCACTGAGATCTTCTGAACCCTGTTTTAGAACCGGCGTCAGTTGTGCCAGCATGACTTGACAGATATCACCGCCATCTGTATGCAAATCACGGATATCTTCCATGTATTCACGGTAGCGCACAGCTCCTGCATGATTGGATTCTGAATGAGAGATTTCATTCAGAATATCGTTAGCTATTGGTAGTGCCAGATAGATATCTTTACTGTTGTTCTCGTGAATATTCACAACATCAAGCGGTTGAGGAGTTGCATCCTGATTAGGAATCGAGAACACTGTGCCGTCTGGCATGATACCGCTGGCTTCGATGATACCGATGCGTCCTAGAGCGAGAAGGTCTTTATCCAGTGTCAGAGAACTGAAGCCATAACTATAACTAGTTAAGGACGTCTGGCGGCTATGAGCCAGATAGTCATTATGTTTTTGTTGTTGTTGAAAGTGTTGTGGCTTGATGAATAATCCTTCGCGCCAAATCACCCGATTCTTGCCTGGCATAGTTATTGCTCCTCTTTTCTAAGTTCAACTTCGTTCGCTCTGATATGCACCAGAATGTGGTATTGCTGTCCTGTGTCTTTCACACGGATGACCTTTTTCCATTCGGATTGATTAATATCGGCATAGCGAACGATAACGCCGATGTAACGGCTATTTTTTTCCAGCGGGATGACTGGCAGTGGTTTGTACTGCCCCGGCAATAAGGTGTAATCCTGATGGTCGATATAATTTTTCCCCAGTGCTTTATCCAGCTTGTCACTCGCCAGTTGGTCATAATCAGCGGCAAGTAGACGGGAATCTTCACTGAGATAGAGCAGATGCATTTCAACCGGAGTGGCTTCTCCATTTTTATTGGGGTTAATATCAGGTTCTGCCAGCAAAGTGATCGCGACGGTGGAAGGTAAGTCCGCGGGTTGACCAACTGGAGTTGATGGGTCCCAGACTACCTGCCCGACTTTCTTCGTTGCTTGCCATGCACTGCTACAGCCGCTTAATATCAGCGCTGCCAGCAATACAAACCATACGGTATAACTACCGGACCATGAGGTATTACCGCCGGAGCGCTTCATTACTGGCTATCCTCTAAACCTTGACGCAGGGCGCGGTCATAAGCTTGTTCATAGACTTCACCGAACAGTTTTTCAAATCCCTGTTGGCGACTGGAAGCCAGCTCGCGGTAGTAACTGGTGTACATTTCCCATGCCCAGGTTGCATCTTTTTCCTGTGTTTCATTGCTGCGGCGGTATTGGGCAAAACGACTCAGTAGATGTTCCGGTGAGAAAGCATCCAGCATGGTGTTCAAGGCGGCAGTGATCGCAATTCGGTTAGCCTGATAATGCAATTGCAGGTTATGTAAGCTTTCAGCGACAGCGGAAGGGGCAGAGAGATGTACTGGGCTTTTTTGATCCGCAAACATCACTTGCATGGTGGTGTTGTAATCCATGTTCAGCCGTAACGGATTATCTTCAATAGGGCGCAATTGTTTATCACGCAGCCCATGCTGTGTACGTTGCAGTACCAGTAGACCTTCAATGGCCGCTTTCATGGTTTTACCCATTTCTTCCAGAAAGTCGTTAGCTTGTTGGCTGTTATGCAAAGGCAATTGTGTGTTCAACCCTCGCATCAATGGCGTGATAGCAACATGTTGCTGTTCCATGTCCTGATACTGTTCATTAAAAGGCGAAGAGATACCGGGTAAATCAACAAAATCCTGATCCATAGCATTGCCTCTGTTATCTGAGAGGGAAGAGAAAAATAATGGGGTGCGGTAGTGGTCTTGTTGCAGGCTTTGGTCTACCTCGTTACTCACTGACGTCTGGTCCAGAGTGGTCAGATTTTCGCTATCGAGAACCTTGAGTGGATCATGGCTGAAATCGTGTTTGATCGTGGGGGCCAAAGAACCATGATCAGTGAAAGCGGAATCTTGAGCAGGATCTTTTTCCATCATAGCGTCCAGTGGATTGCTATAGCTGGAGACCAGTGATTCCGGTGATACTGTCATTGGATCAATACGATCTGTGTCGGAAAAACTGATATAGCTTTTGATCACCAGTTTACCAATGGTAATTTCATCCGCTTGTTGCAGGCGGATGAAACCGGCACCAGCAGTCAAGGGTGACTGATTCACAAACAGGGGACCCGCAATCATTTGTAAGCAAAATGCACCATCACGCCACTGGATAGTAAATTGTGATGGATTGATATTACCTTGTTGATCTTGAACGGACCAAAGATGGCTTTCACTGCTGCCGACTGTGCCACCTTGAGTTGAGAATAGGCAGCTAGCCGCTTTGCCGCTTTCCAATTGATCGCTGTTGATCACTCGTAATGAGAGAGTTGGCTGTTGTTTTTCCATCGTCTTTATCCATTCACTGAAATCGTGATAAAGGGTTTCTTTTCCGGCTCGCCAAGAAAGCTGGTCCACCCCAGGTTATTGTTTAATTTCGTGCCAAGTACCATGCCGCCCGCTTGGTTTTCGGCCAATCCAAGACGCAGATCCCAAGCCATCTGATCACGCAGGACAAAACAGAGAAACATTACCAATGGCAGGAAATTCTTGCCGTCTGGGAGAAATGACAAGAAGTGTTCACGAGAGAGATTATTGATACATAAAATAAATTTACTATTACAGCTTCTCACCCATGAACCGAGGAAAAAGTTTTTTCCTACTACAGACTGTTTAACTTTTTGTTTCTGTCCCCTTATTTTCAGCATTCCACCCAAACGGTTTTGCTGTGATGGCTCGATAGCGATTTTTCTGATTTGCCAGCCGTGTACCGTAACATCCGGTAGATCAAAACAGTGTGAAACCAAGCTGCATATCACTTCCGGTGATCGACCGGGGCTGGCTAATAAGCCGGCATAGGCCAGCATTTTGCTATGGTTGATATTTAAATGAGAACGGTTCACATTACTGCCAAGTCCCACCAAAGCAAACATACGCTGAGAAAAATCGTCTTGTCCGTTTTTGTCAAAACAGATGTAATAACGGTATTTCCGCCAGATCTGATGGAGCATGACAATAGAGCTGTGATTGAAGATATTAAGGAAGTTAGTCAGTCGATTTTCACCCTGGGCGTCTTCCCATGCCAACGAATCAAGGTAATAACCTGGCATAGGCGATTGGCTGCCATGTAGCCCCAGAAAAGAGACTTCCACCTGGAAACGTCCCTCCTTAGAACGTTTCGCAGAGACAATATCTCTGGTTGGGAAAGCCAGGCTGGCGCTGGATTTAAACTGAATTGCTTCACGGTCCGGACGGTTGGTTTGCCCAGTTTTTTCCCACGCTACCGCCAATCGGTTGAACAATTCGACCAATTGATGAAAGTTATACCTTGACACATCTAATATCTGATTTTGTGGCGAGTTTTCACTCGTTACATCAACGCATGTTGACCTGTCTGTTCCGGCCATTGATAACATTCCTGATTATCTAAATTGATCACCTTCAACATGTGGAAGGAGTTAACGCTGGCATATAAGGCAAAAAAGCGTGACAGTATGTTGCAGAACAGATAAAGCTCGCCTTCAGAACAGAAAGCCTGTTGCCGGATATACAATGTTGATTCCGAACCACGTACCGGGAGACCTTTAAATAGTCGGTCTATTTGCCTCGTTTCAATCCGTTCAATTGCATCTAGCCGTTTTTGGGATGAGCGTGAGGATTGTCGGTTATATCGGCTGGGGAGATCGTAAGTTCTTAGTACCGCCTTTAGTGCGTCTTTGTCCAATAATGTCATATAGTTCAGTGACATATTGGAAATAAGCGACCAGTGATACTCACCGCTCATCAATGGATAGAGTGGAACGGATGGGCGGGTTATGTTGCGGAATGTCGCAAATGACGAGCTTCCCGATAAAGGGTAATCAATATCACCTACCCGGAGTTGTAGTGGCAGTTCGCGATTGGTGCACGTCAGTTGAATAGAGACATTTTCCTCACTTAATAGAAGTTGAGATTCATCACCACGGACAAAAGAGATGTAATGCTCAAGCCCTTTGCGAAATGGGGATTCCTTGATTCTGATACGAAAATAGCGAGTATTGAGTTCGCTTTCATGTTCGATTTGATGGTGAAAACTTTCGAATGGCACATAAGATCGTCTACCATCGCGGCTTAGTTTAGGTTTACCATCAGGCCCGACTAGCCAGCTTTCTACTTTATCAATAGAGAAAATATCGTAGCGATCAGGATGGCTATAACTCGCTCTTAATGGATATTCAGACTGGCTGCCATTTAACTGAATAACTTCACCATCCATTGGAAAGAGGTTGATTGCCGGAACACAATGCAACCGAAAAGTATCCTGACGGATTTTGATTTCTGGCGGCAGAGCTTCTGAGAAGTAGAGATTTAGCGTGAAATCTGTGGCTTTAAGATTTGCCGGTAATTTAGGGATGCCAGTGACATCGAAAAACAGAAAACCTTCGGAAAAACAGAAGTACTCTTGTAAGACGCGATAACCCATATAGGCATTTTTCGGGTAAGGTAATAGGGCGTCCTCCCGATTAAAACCCACTGGAACGAAGTCAAAATCCGGTAATGAAATCGTGGTATCGCCTACAACAAGTTTTGCATCTTCAAGGTAATAACTGAGCCAGAAATAGAGTTGTGTACTGCTGTAATCATCGCCGCTTAGATAAAAACGCAGTTTATCAAGTTGCAGTTCTTGTAAGTTAAGTTCTGTTTTTGAGGTGAAATTCAGACCGATGACACCCTGCTCATTACTATTATTGACCGAAATGTCCCGGATAGACATCGGAAACAGCCAAACATCACGGCATAAAGTGAAAGTACAGCGATGATTGTCTTGGCCTGTTTTTTGAGTATTGGTATTGCTTAAGTAATTATCTTCATCCTCATCATTTTCGCTATCATCCGTCAGCGGACGGCTTTTGATTTGAGTTCCACGCGGGATCTGCGTCGCTTTTGTGATGGCATTATCGGCAGGTGTATATTGGATAATGGTCATGCTCGGTGTCGGCCGCAGGTAATTTGGCCATAGCATGTGTAACAATCCATGAGTCAGCTCAGGGAATTCATCATCAATTTTTGCCCGTAAATTACCTGTGAGAAAAGCAAATCCTTCTAGTAAACGCTCAACATCCGGGTCAGAGCCTTGTTCAGACAAAAATGAGGCGAGGTGAGGATGTTCAATTGCGGCTTGTCGCCCCAATTGCCTAAGGTAATCCAATTCCTCTCTAAAATATTTTTCAAGTGACATTTTATTGAGTCCTCTCTAGGCAATAACGCCGGTTGTTATCCAGTTGAATGTTAAATTCAACAGCGTCATGAATATCATCCAGGGATACCTGCGCACTGATGTGAAAACGTAACAGCAGCGGATCACTATCATCATGGATTGCACTGACCGTGACTGACGATATTCTTGGTTCATAATTTGTGATGCAATGCTCTATCGCTTGCTCAATACTCTGTTTAAAGTCAGTTGCTGTGGTTGTGGCGTCATTGAGATCAATAACGCCAAGATCAACCGCACTCTGACAGGCACCAGGATGAGTATTGAGAACATGGTTCAGGTGCCGTTTTATGGAATTGAGCAGCTCACGCATTCTTGATTGGCGGGAAGAACCGGAGTTCTTCCCCTGAATACGCTCGAACAAGCTGGCAGAACCTTCTCTATTCCAACTGTACAGCGCAGCCATAACTCATTACTCCTTATCCAAGCGACCTACCAATGACAACTCAAAGCTAGCTCCCATATATTTAAAATGAGGGCGAACTTGCATTGCCACTTGATACCAGCCTGGATCTCCTTCCACATCCAAAACCTGAATTTGGGCAGAACGCAGAGGGCGACGGCTACGGACATCTGTCGGTGGATTTTCCTGATCAGCAATGTACTGTTTCAGCCAGGTGTTCAGTTCACGCTCCAAATCCTGACGCTCTTTCCAGGAACCAATCTGCTCGCGCTGCAACACTTTGATGTAGTGTGCAAGACGGTTGATGATGAACATATAGGGCAGTTGAGTACCCAGTTTGTAGTTGGTTTCAGCCATTTTCCCTTCGCGAGTATTCGGGAAAACTTTTGGCTTCTGAACTGAGTTAGCAGAGAAGAATGCAGCGTTGTCACTGCCTTTACGCATTGTCAGGGTGATAAAGCCCTCTTCCGCCAATTCGAATTCACGACGATCGGTAACTAAAACTTCTGTTGGGATCTTGGCTTGGATCTGTCCCATTGCTTCGAATAGGTGAACCGGTAGATCGCTGACAGTCCCCCCGCTTTGCGGGCCGATAATATTTGGGCACCAGCGATATTTGGCGAAGCTGTCAGTCAAACATGTTGCCAGCAGATAAGCGGTATTACCCCATAGGAAATGTTCGTGATCTTTGCTGACATCTTCCTGATAGTTAAAGTTTTTAATTGGGTTTTCGACGGTTGAATAAGGTAGACGCAACAAGAAGCGCGGCGCTGTCAGACCGAGGTAACGTGAATCCTCCGATTCGCGCAGTGAACGCCATTTAGTGTGTGCCGGACCTTCGAAGACAGATTTCAGATCCTTAATCGCTGGCAACTCGGTGAAGCTGCTGATACCAAAGAAATCAGGTGAAACGGAAGAGAGGAATGGCGCGTGAGCCATTGCGCCAACCGCACTGACGTATTGCATTAGTTTGATATCGGGTGAACTATTGCTGAATGCATAGTTACCGATGACCGCAGCGACCGGTTCACCACCAAACTGGCCATAACCTGTTGAATAGACATGTTTGTATAAGCCTGATTGGATGATTTCTGGTGAAAATTCGAAATCTTCTAGTAACTCTTCTTTGGTCGCGTGGATGATGTTGATTTTGATGTTTTCACGGAAATCGGTACGATCAACCAGCAATTTCAGTGAACGCCATGATGATTCCAGCTCTTGGAACTCTTTGGCATGCATAATTTCATCAACTTGAGTGCTGAGTGTTTTATCAAGCTCAACAATCATTCTATCAACAACAAGCTTGTTGACAGGTTCTTCGCTAGTACCGGTATCCAAAATGCTGCTGATAAAAGCGGCTACACCCTGTTTTGCGATGTGGTAGCCATCATTTTCCGGCGTCATTCTTGCCTGAGACATAATCTCGTCAAGCAAAGAGGTCGTGGACCCTGGGGTTAATGTTGTACTGCTCTCTTCATGCAAGGACATGTTAAAAACTCCTTTTCAGTCAATTACTTTTGATTGACGATTTCAAGTTCTTTTAGAAGTTGTTCGCGGACTTTCTCATCACCCAATAATTCCTGTAAGCGGGTACGGAATGCTGGAATATTTCCTAATGGCCCTTTTAGTGCGACAAGCGCTTCACGTAGCTCTAAAAGTTTATTTAATTCAGGCACTTTCTTCGCTACGTTGTCGGGTGAGAAATCATTGAGTGATTTTATTTCCAGGTTAATCGGCAGGTCATCTCCGTTATTATCGTTGAGGCGATTGGGGACACTAAAAGTGAGATTGATATTGGCTTCATTCATCACGGCATTAAAGTTATTTTTGTGCACAGAAACAGCTTGCCGTTCTTCGATTGGCATATCTTCTTTTGTTCCTTTAAGGTCGCCGACGATAAGCAGGTTGAGAGGTAATTCAATTTCGGCTACCTGATCACCGGTATTCGGAACGTATTTGATATTAATCCTTTCTTTTGGCGCTACGCTACCTGAACTATTTTTACTCATATTAAAATCCTTTGGGTAATACAATTAGGCAATTAGGAATTATCTGATAACAATATTGATGAGAGAGTTGCCCTTGATACCTACCTATATGTGCCGGAGAACATAAAATTCCCCCGGATTAAGAAACGGGAGATTCACTGTGTTGAATTGGATAGTAAGCTGACTTTCTATGAGCATATAGATAAATACGAAATTCAGAATATTCTTACTTATCGAGCAATAGCATCAATATAGATGTGTTCTGCAAAGTGGAGTTTCGCATTTTGTTTTTTTATTGTAAAGCTAAAATATGTGTAGATATGCCCATCTGTTTAGCTTTTTGATGATTTTATTTTATTTGGCAGCAAGTTACGTTTTGATGGTTTTTTAATCCCTTGCTTAATTAAAGTACTCTATATAAACACTAAAAGATGATTTTTTGTTTCATTGTGTAACAAAGTATTTCTAAATGTATTTTTGTTTACATCTTGGAGTTAGTTTCATATTGAAAATATTAATTTAGTTATTAACTAAGTGAAGAAGCTGAATTTTTTGATCCAGCTCTCAATTTTTAATTGCCCAAAGTATAATTTAGGTGGCAATCATTAAAAATGTTTTATTTCATATAGATATGTCATTACGACTTTAAATTAGATCAGAATAAACAGTTAATTGTTCTGTGAATTAAAAAAATTGTAAAGTTATTTTTTAAAATGGCATTTATTATAATATTTTTATTTGTTGGTGATGGAGTGATAATTTTGCAATTTAGATTTTATTTTGAAACGAGCCGGTTGGTATTTATTATTCGTTTTAGCGTTCAGTGTATTTATAAGTGATCTTTCTCAAGATGAAATAATCACTGTTGAAATTAATATGAGCGCTACCTTAATGTTGACTCAATCTCTACAAAGGATATTTTTATGCCAACTCCATGTTATATTTCCATCACTGGAAAAACACAGGGTAATATTACTGCGGGTTCATTCACTGCTGAATCAGTGGGTAATATCTACGTTCAAGGCCACGAAGATGAAATGCTGGTTCAAGCATTTGATCATGTCGTCACCGTTCCAACTGATCCTCAATCAGGTCAGCCTTCAGGTCAGCGTGCTCATAAACCATTCCGTTTTACAGTTGCATTAAATAAATCTGTTCCATTGCTTTATAACGCATTGGCTTCGGGTGAAATGCTGACGAGTGTAGTACTGAAGTGGTATCGCACTTCTGTTGAAGGGAAACAAGAGCATTTCTTCACGACGCAGTTGGAAGATGCCACTATTATCGACATTGATTGCAATATGCCTCATTGCCAAGACCCAACAAAAGCTGAATTTACTCAGTTGGTTCGTGTTTCTCTGTCTTATCGTAAGATTAACTGGGAACATACAACCGCAGGGACTTCCGGCGCAGATGATTGGCGTGCGCCTATTGTTGCCTGATAGGTAATATAATCATTCAGCCAATAAAATATCTCTTCATTGGCTGAAAAGCTTAGTTTTTCTTTATTTTAAGTTGAAGACTTTTAATAACTGTCTTCAACTTTTTTCAGCTTTTTTGATTTTTTTCTTCCTTAATCCCTTTAATTTTTTACACGTATTATTTAACGATATTACTTAATTGTTTAGGTAATTCTTGTATCACTCTTACTATCTTTCCTTTTGATTATTTTTTCATAGTAGGTTTTAGCCTTGGTTCTGATTAGTGATTTGGTAAACATCAACATAAGGGCTTGTATATCTAAGTGATCGTTTAATGCCTTTCTTAATTTCGTAACTTTTATTTATTGGCTATTCGTAAGTATTACTTATGATGATCAGTGAAAATATAGATAGCATCACTTGCTTAAATATTGCATTGCATTCGGACAGAATTTTCTACTTATCCTAAATTTTAATTAATATAGCAGAGCTTTCAGGGGCGGAAGTTCAGCAGCCTGCCATTTTTATCACTAATAGGGCTATAATAGAGCCTTACTATCTGTCTCATCTACTGGATGGGTTTCTAGTTGTCAGGCACTCCGTCTGACAATCAACCTATTCTCTGCTCTGGGGTCTGAAATTAATGCTCAGTTATCGCCACAGTTTTCATGCTGGTAATCATGCCGATGTGCTCAAGCACACTGTACAAAGCTTAATCATTGAATCTCTTAAAGAAAAAGAAAAACCTTTTCTCTATTTGGATACACATTCCGGTGCCGGTCGCTATCAACTCAGCAGTGAACATGCTGAACGTACCAGTGAGTACCTGGAAGGGATTGCCCGCGTCTGGCAGCGTGAAGATTTACCGCAGGAATTGAACGCTTATATGAGTGCAGTAGCTGCACTGAATCAGAGTGGCAACTTACGTTACTATCCGGGATCGCCTCTAATTGCCCGCTATTTGTTACGGCAGAATGATAAGTTCAATCTGACAGAACTGCATCCGAGTGATTTTCCTTTATTACGTAATGAATTCTCCCGGGATAACCGCGCCAGAGTTGTGCGTGAAGATGGTTATCAGCAATTAAAATCACAGTTGCCGCCACTGAGTCGCCGTGGGTTCATTCTGATTGATCCACCTTATGAACTGAAATCGGATTATCAGGCAGTTGTACAGGCAATTCAGGAAGGTTATAAGCGTTTTGCAACCGGTGTTTATGCATTGTGGTATCCGGTAGTATTACGCCAGCAGATTAAACGACTGCTTAAAGAGCTGGAAGCAACCGGCATTCGCCGTATTCTACAAATTGAGTTGGCTGTCCGGCCTGATAGTGATCAACGAGGAATGACCGCCTCTGGCATGATAGTAATTAACCCGCCTTGGAAATTGGAACAGCAGATGAAATCGGTGTTGCCGTGGTTACATCAGGTTCTGGTGCCGGAAGGAATTGGTCACACCTTGGTTAAATGGGTGGTGACAGAATAGCTTTTAACAATGGCAGCGAGAGCCAAAACCATCACGACTGCTTGATATTTTTTGCCATAATAGGTTTTGGGTATTAACTCCCTTGAATTGATTAGATGGAAACAATCCGGATGAGCAAACATTACGACTATATAGCGATTGGTGGTGGCAGTGGCGGCATCGCATCAATTAACCGTGCGGCTATGTACGGGCAGAAATGTGCCTTAATTGAAGCTAAGGCATTGGGTGGAACGTGTGTCAATGTGGGCTGTGTGCCGAAGAAAGTGATGTGGCATGCGGCGCAAGTTGCTGAATCTATCCACCAATATGGGCCAGATTATGGCTTTGATACGACAGTCAACCGCTTTAACTGGAAGACACTCATTGCCAGTCGCACTGCTTATATCGATCGTATCCACCAGTCTTATGGACGTGGCTTGGGTAACAATAAAGTTGATGTGATCCAGGGGTTTGCCCGTTTTGTTGATGCACATACTGTTGAAGTGAATGGTGAAAAAATTACCGCAGATCATATTCTGATTGCGACAGGCGGCCGTCCTGTGCGGCCTGATATACCAGGATCAGAATATGGTATTGATTCTGATGGTTTTTTTGCATTGGAAGAGATGCCAAAGCGGGTTGCGGTTGTTGGCGCAGGCTATATTGCCGTAGAAATTGCCGGTGTATTGCATGCACTTGGTAGTGAAACTCATCTATTTGTGCGTCAACATGCACCGTTGCGTTCTTTTGATCCGATGATTGTTGAAACACTCTTGGAAGTTATCAATACCGAAGGGCCTACTTTGCATACAGAATCGGTGCCAAAATCAGTAAGTAAAAATACGGATGGCAGCCTGACCTTGCAACTGCAAAATGGCAAAGAACAAACTGTTGATACCCTAATCTGGGCTATTGGCCGGGAACCTGCAACGGATAATCTGAACCTGTCTGTTGCCGGTGTTGAGTTGAATGAAAAAGGCTATATCAGAGTGGATGAATACCAAAACACGAATGTGAAAGGTATTTATGCCGTAGGTGATAACACTGGTGCGGTGGAATTAACTCCTGTTGCGGTTGCAGCAGGTCGTCGTCTGTCTGAGCGCTTATTTAACAATAAACCAGAAGAACATCTGGATTACACCAATATTCCAACCGTCGTATTCAGCCATCCGCCTATTGGTACTGTGGGGCTGACTGAACCTCAGGCGAAAGCGCAATTTGGTGAAGATCAGGTGAAAACTTATCAATCTTCTTTTACTGCGATGTATACCGCCGTCACGCAACATCGCCAGCCATGTCGGATGAAATTGGTATGTGTCGGACCGGAAGAGAAGATTGTTGGCATTCATGGTATCGGCTTCGGAATGGATGAAATGCTGCAAGGTTTCGCTGTTGCGTTGAAGATGGGGGCAACGAAGAAAGACTTTGATAACACGGTTGCAATTCATCCCACTGCGGCGGAAGAGTTTGTAACGATGCGGTGATATTGTTGAACTCTATCGATAACATTTTTCTAAAGGCCGATTCCATTCGGCCTTTCTCTTATCAATCTCTCTCATCAGATATAGGTATTTGCTTTAATCCGCTATTACCTTTTTAGTACAGCCGGTCAATTACTCCCTCATCAATGGTTGTTTTTGGTCTTGTGCCTGTGTTTCGGGAGTTTTCACATTACTGGGCGCAGGCGGAAGTGACTTAACGTTCCATATTCAGCCATTCGACAATAAAATCAGCTACCTGTTCAGGTTGATTGATATTCAATTGTGGCAAAATAGTCTCCAATTTTTCATCACTGGCAACAGCAATCACATGTTGATCAAGAAGATCGCTTAATCGGTGGTTAAGAGTGTTGCGGTATAGAACGATCTTGTTGATTGGCTCATCTTTAAAACCTTCCACTAGAATCAGATCCAGTGAATCTGGATCAAAACGGCTGGCAAGATAGTTCAAATCTAATTCCTGTAAATCTGGCGTTTCTGTCATTAATGCCCAACGTTGCTGGTTGGCAACCAGAGTTTGCTCTGCACCAGCTTTGCGCAGCTCATAACTGTCTTTGCCCGGTTTATCCACATCTACATTGTGATGAGTGTGTTTTATCAGACCAACCCGGATTTGCCGTTGACGTAATAGTGGAATCACTTGTTTGAGAAGTGTAGTTTTTCCTGTTCCGCTATAAGCGGTGATGCCTAATAGCGGAAGTGGTTTGGTACTCATTTTTTGATCTCCTGTGTATTCTCCCAATGTTGGCAATCTTCCGGTGTGTTCAGATTAGTAAAAGCAGTAGAATTGTCATCAAACTGAACAGCTATCGCTCTGATCTTATGCATAAACAGTATCAATTTGCGATCACCGTTAGCCAGATAATTTTCTAATTGAGAAGTCAGACTGCGGTGTAGTAAAGCGATGGTAGGGTGAGCCCGGTTGCCATCATTTACATAGGCGGCTAATGCTTGCTGTTTTCCCTGCCATAAGCGAATGACCAAATCAGTAGGGAGATTTGGTACATCACAAGGAACAAATATAACCCAATCGTAACTAGCTGATTTTAGGGCTGTCAGTATGCCTAAAAGGGGGCCAGAGAAGTCTGGTGTTAAATCTGGAACAATTTGATAACCACTTTGTCGGTAAATATCCAGATTGCGGTTCGCGTTGATAATTAATTCATCGACTTGTGGAAGTAGTTTATCGGCAATATGTTGGTACAGTGGTTTTTTATTTAGGAAAATTAGCCCTTTATCATTGCCGCCCATGCGGGTGGCGCGACCTCCCGCAAGGATCACACCGCTTATTTTTGGTTGCATAATGTTCAAGTTATCAACTGAGGTAGTTATTACTGAATATAACTCCTTTTAGCTCGATTATTTGGGTTCAACTAAGCGTTTTTAAAATAGGAGCACCGGATAACTTGCTGATAAAAGGGTCATCTTTACGCTTATTGACAGAGCAATCCTTTCTCTATGCGGTCATCCCTGTTAATTTGTATAGGCTTTATTGGTAAGGGGTTCGGTATGAAATGTCATTTATCTGCGTTGGATAATGGCTGAAATAAGGATCACCAAGTGGATTTTCAAACTGCGCTATTGCATGCCGTGGCGTTATTACAGATTAATCAAGAGAATAGAATGTGCTAACAAACCAGCCTGCTTTTAATTTCCGGGAGTTAACACCGGATTTGATTATGGATGCATTGGTGCAGACCGGGCTGTATGTCGATTCCGGGCTGACAGAATTAAACAGTTATGAGAACCGTGTTTATCAGTTTATAGATGAAGATCGTAAACGTTATGTTGTGAAATTTTACCGGCCACTACGTTGGGACCAGCAGCAGATTCAGGAAGAGCATGATTTTGCTTTGGCGTTACAACAGGCTGATTTACCTGTTGCGGCGCCTTTGGTATTTAATAAACAAACTTTGCTGACCTTTAAGGATTTCTTTTTCGCCGTTTTTCCAAGCATTGGTGGGCGTCAGTATGAATCCGATAATCTCTTTCAGTTAGAGGATGTAGGGCGTTTGCTAGGGAGAATTCATCAGATTGGCTGTCGGCAAAAATTCACTTTTCGTCCAACTATCGGGTTAAATGAGTATCTGCATCAGCCACGGCAGTATTTGGCTGCATGTGAGTTGGTTCCTGAGGGACAGAAAAGGCAATTTTTGGCAGTATTGGATGATTTGATAAATGCCGTAGCATCATATTGGCGTGATGATTGGCAAATATTGAGGCTTCATGGTGACTGCCATCCGGGTAATATTTTGTGGCGTGACGAAGCTTGGTTTGTTGACCTTGATGATGCGCGTAACGGTCCGGCAATTCAGGATTTATGGATGCTGCTTCATGGCTCCCGTCAGGAACAGCTATTGCAGTTAGATACACTGTTGGAAGCCTATAGTGAATTTGCAGATTTTGATCCGAAGGAGCTGTCATTAATAGAGCCATTGCGTGCTATGCGGATGATCTATTATTTGGCATGGGTTGCCCGACGTTGGCAGGATCCTGCTTTTCCCAAGGCGTTTCCTTGGATGACAGATACCGATTTTTGGTTAAAACAGACGTCACTTTTTTCTGAACAGATTAAGCTGTTACAGGAATCACCTTTGCAGCTTAACCCGATGTATTAATGTTTATCATGGAGATAGTTATGAAGAAGTTGTGGTTAGCTTTAGTCGGAATGATGATGGCATTTAGCGCATCTGCCGCCAATTTTACCGAAGGAAAACAATATACTGAATTGAAGCCGCCGGCGGCGGATCAACCACAGGTGCTAGAATTTTTCTCTTTCTATTGCCCCCACTGTTATCAGTTTGAAGAGATTTTTAAAGTTCCTCAGACGGTGAAACAGCATTTACCGGAAGGGACAAAACTTGTTCGTTATCATGTGGATTTTTTAGGTCCACTCGGTAAAGAATTGACGACGGCTTGGGCTGCGGCAATGGCAATGGGTGTTGAAGACAAAGTGACTCCGGTGCTGTTTGAGGGTATTCAGAACACACTGACTATTAAGACTCCGAATGATATTCGTAATGCCTTTATCAAAGCCGGGGTAACGGCAGAGGATTATGATGCTGCCATGAGTAGTTTTGTGGTGAAATCCTTAGTTGTTAAGCAGCAAAAAGCCGCTCAGGATTTGCAACTGCGAGGTGTACCGGCAATGTTTGTTAACGGCAAGTATATGGTGAAAAATGACGGCATTGATGCCACTTCTGCTGATAACTATGGGAAATCCTATTCAGACGTTGTTAACTTCCTGTTAAATCAGAAGTAATACTTCGACATCCTCCCCCACCTTCGCACTCCGTGACTCAGGAGGGGGATTCCTCTTAGTAGGCGACAGTCTGATTGCTCAGGTGTCGGATTTCTGCTTTTGCCTGTTTTCGTCACAAAATACAAGCGGAAAATACTCAGTGAAATGATTTGGAGTCACTCATCGGGTAGCATTCGGCTAATGATAGCTTTGAATGTATTCCCCTCCCTATTATCAATCAATTCAATATCTGGGTATGCTTTGATTGCACGTTTAATGCCACTTCCCAAGCCTCTGTATGGCAATACCTTAGAAGCAAATGAAGCCAAGATTGGGTTACGAATATTAGAGTTCCCCATCTTGATGTTCTCAATGGTTAAATTATTGGGTAAGTGGCCGGGGCTAATAATTTCAATTCGATCTGCAAAAACCAGCACTTTAACGGGGGCTGACACAAAGTAATCGCGATGAATAAGCGCATTGGAAATCAGTTCTTCTAAAACAATCCTCGGGATTTCAGGCTCGCCAAGTGAGTTAAAGCTTTGCTTATTTTGAATATGTCGTATATTTGCCAATACAAACCCCAGCACCTTTTGGAACACATCCGACAGCTTGCCATTGATATCCTGACTATCAATATAGTGCTCATCTTCAATATCCACGCCGGGGAAAGCAACAGCCTTTACGATAAAAACAGGAAGACGAATCTGAGGTCGCGATGCAAACAACAAAGTACCACAAATATTCAACTGACCATTTTTAGCCAAATTCATATTTTCTAAAAGCTGAGAGCGAGATACACTTTGCTCCTCAACCCTCTCTCCGTATTCACCCTCAAAAAACGAATCAAAGAACTCCTGATCGATGTCGGCTACTGACGTACCACTTACCGGTGTCTCATCTGCATGAATCAGTGCCGCCTCCTGAAACATTCGCTGCAACTCTTCGCGAGCAGTCACCCTTCGCTTATCAGAACCATTTTTCACCCAAACATAGCCCTGAGTATCCATATAAGGTTTACTGATGCCTTGCTCTATATGTACAGCAATGACCAGACCATCGGGGAGTTGAATGTTTTCAGTAACAGGATTTATTGGGGGGCGAACATTATTTGTAGCAGCATTCGCTATGACTTGATTAATTCGACCGATATCTTCTCTCGTCAATCCAGATCGAGACCCATCGCCATTGTTAACACCAATGAGAATTAAGCCTCCAGTACCATTGGAAAACGCTACCATTTCGGCACCCAACGAAGATGCATTGTTGACGTCTGCTTTAAATTGATGACGGCTATCTTCATCACGTGCAATTATTGCTAAGAGTTCTTGGGTTTCCATGCTTCATATACCTGTTTACGTTTCTCGAAGGCTTTTGCTCCACCTTCCATAATACCGACTATACGCTGCTGAACATCCGCGCAGTCAATGCTGCCACTGACAATATTGATATGATCATCCTGATATTCACAGGCGATGACTTGCTCAGCATCGCCTAACACTGGAATGTTGGCGTTATGAGTGGCAAAGACGAACTGCGTTTTTGGCTTTAACTCACGAATGAGCTTGATAACATCGTCATAGATCGTCTGGTTATCCAAGTCGTCTTCTGGCTGGTCGATGATTACAACATCATTTTCTTGTTGGTTTAGAACAAACAGTATTAATGCAGATGCGCGCTGCCCTAATGAATGATGAGCCAGAGTCTTACCGTGGTATTCAATGGTGAAAACATTCGGCACCTGCCAAGTCAGCAAAGCGTCTAGATTATCTTCAAAATACTGCCAGAAGGTATTGAACAAACCACCAAGCAGTGCTTTCAACTTATCTTTTTCTCGCCATACCGCGCCAAAATCGCTGAACTTGTCCACCACTGTTTTCAATGTAGCTTCTTGAATATGGCTACCGCGGTATAAATCCTGAATATGCTTGAGCATGGCCGCTTTGTTATCTTTAAATTTCGGCGCAATTTTTAACGGCGAATCCACTCGATTGATTTTATTCAGCACTTGCTCAATAGCGCAGTATTCTTCAAACCAAAGGTTATTAAGTTGATCCAATTCCCGTTCAACTCCTTGATTCAAATCCGCATATTGCTGCTCACTCTTGGCCAATACCACCAGCATTTGCTCAGCCTGATCGAGCTGACTTTTAAACTGCTTAAACTCTTGCGGACTGATTGCTTGTGCACCCGCTTGTTGAAACTCACTGGCTAACTTGCGCTCGATTTCTGCAAATTCTTCTTTCAACGCTTGTTTTTGTTGTTGAAAGCCCACCAGCTTTTGCTGCAATTGCTGAACTGTCGCTTGGTCACTTCCAGCCACTTGCTTAATTTCATCAAAGCCAGTGAGCAACTGTTGATAGACCGCAAAAAAGCCATCAAAAAAAGGCTGATTCTGTGCTGACTTATACAGAATCTGGTTTTTCAGTTCATCTTCAAAGCTGGCAATAAAGCTATTTAGCTCGGTCAGATAATGCTGCGCCCCTTGGATCATCTGCTGCGCTTTGCGCTCATCCCGATCAAAATCAATCTGCTTTTGCAGTTTGGCTTCTACGCCGTGTTGTTGGTAAAACCTTAACTTAAACTCAACATCCTGCTTTTTTTGCAGCCACTCTTGTTTCTGCAAGGCATCACGGGTTAAACGTTTAATTTGATCAATAGCATCCACTACGCGCTGACGGCCTTGCTCTATCTTTTGACGAACAGGAATTAAAGCTTCCCCAACCAGCTTTTCAATGAGGTCTTTTTCAAATCCAGCGCCAGTGCTCGACAGGTCTTTTTGACCAAAGTAAATGGGTTGATGTAGGACGGTTTCTCGAATCGACACACCTGGCTGTAATTGCCCGTTAACATATACATCAGGACGTTCACCTAATATACGGCGTATCTGGTAAGGCTGGCCTCGCCGGTCAATCGCGTCGATAGTGATCTTCCCGCCACTACATAGCAAATGCTTTACTAAACCTTCTTTGTATTCAACGTCAGAGGACTTATCACCAAACGGGATATTCAGGGCATAGCGAATGCCTTCCAATACGGAAGATTTACCACTGCCACGAATACCAATCAAAGTATTCAGTTCCGGCGATAGACAGATTTCAGTGCCACCTAAGGTGCCCACACCTTCAAAACTGATTTTACGAATAAACGAATGGCGATAGTCAGGTAGTTTAGCTTGTACGCGAGATGTCTTATCCCGCAAGGCAAATTTTACGGCCTCAAAGCTGAACGCGCCAAGTTTGAGATAACTGGCTTCCTTTCTGGCCGACATATCGGCAAGGTTCTTGGCGTCGCAACCTTCCACTTCAGCAGGATATAAGTCACCCAGTGCTTGCTGGATCTTAGAGCGCTCATCTTGGGTGCGAACCTTTTGGAATGCCAAAGCTCTGCATCGAACAGAAGCATTGTCGAAAAGTTCTTTTATCCGACCCGGCGTTAAACTACCCCATAAACCGTTGGGTGCTTCCACATGAGCAAAAACTAAAAAGTAGTCTTTGTGATAACCATCCAAGATTTTAATGGTTTCGAGAATATCGTGATTCGAATGCGCATTTTCCTGCTCAAAATTAGCTTTCCCGGTAAAGGTGACAGTGAGAAAGTCCTGGATATAGTTTTTTTGCTCCTTGTTGCTTATCCACTCATCGGAAAACACTACCAGGGTATGTACACCCGCTTTCCCATCTTTTACCGAGAGTTCAATACCGGGCAGCAAACCAATGCCGGATTTTTGGGCCTTTTTGCGCAGACTCTTAAATTCATGCATATCGAATTTGTTATGGTTGGTAATCACACCAAGGCCAATACCGGCATCTTTTAGCGAATGTACGTATTGATTCACGTAGTCGTTATCTGCACCCGTGTATTTGAACTCTTTATCCGCACGGGTATGGAGGTGAAAATCCGTCTTGAGCCACCGGCTGCCATATTCAAAAGTGTCGTCACTCATTAATACCCCCTTCCAAAAATATTTTGTTAAAGAAGATTCGTGTCAAGACCAGCAGCTTTAAGATGAGGGGTCAAATTACGTATTTTACTAAACTCCGTGCCGAAGCTCGGGTGAAGACTTACACCTTCACAAAACTCCCTCGCTATAATGTGTTTTAATTCGTCGGCATGTTTGAGCATTTGCAAATGTAACTCAACCGTAAACTGGTTTCTTGGCGCTTTGTCAAAAGCAAGCTTTATGCGTCTGTAAATCTCGTTTTCACTCATATTTAACACTACTCACGTGCTTATATAAAGGATATAAAAAAGCAAGAATTGACATTGAAATCGAACAACTTCTGGTAAGGCAAAAGTAAGTTACATCACAAACGGCCTACCCACCAACTTGAGAATCTTTGGCACAATGCATGCTAAAAAGATTTTATGTAAAACAAACTCTGGTTATATCCACAACTCCGTGATCTATAAGGCAATATGACAGTTTAATGACTAAGATTATAAGTCATTGATTTTTTACCTAAGGTTGATAAGTTTTTTTTATCAACGATCAATACCTGAATAAAACTTGTAATATCTATACACAAAGTTATCCACAGATTTTATAGCAGGATGTGAATATCAGAATCGGGTTTCAAAAGAAAATTCACATAAAGTTCGTTTCCTACTTCTTGCTGTGGCATCCTATTTCCTTATCACACCCGTAACAAATACAGATAATGAAGAAGATTTATGGCTCAGATAGCAGACAATCCCCTGATTTTGGTTGATGGCTCCTCATACCTTTATCGTGCTTATCATGCTTTCCCTCCGCTGACAAATAGCGCAGGGGAGCCGACCGGAGCCATGTATGGTGTATTGAATATGCTACGCAGCTTGGTAATGCAGTACAAACCAAGCCATGTAGCGGTGGTATTTGATGCTAAAGGCAAAACTTTTCGTGATGAATTGTTCGCTGAGTATAAGTCTCATCGTCCTCCTATGCCGGATGATCTGCGTACTCAGATAGAACCGCTACATCAGATGGTCGAAGCTATGGGATTACCATTGCTGGTGGTGCCAGGAGTAGAAGCTGATGATGTTATCGGGACTTTGGCGTTACAAGCAGAAAAAGAGGGACGTGCGGTACTTATCAGCACTGGCGATAAAGATATGGCGCAACTGGTAACGCCAAATATCACTCTTATCAATACCATGAATAACACCATTTTGGGGCCGGAAGAGGTCGTTGAAAAGTATGGTGTGCCGCCAGAGTTGATTATCGATTTTCTGGCATTAATGGGAGACTCTTCTGACAACATTCCTGGCGTACCTGGCGTAGGAGAAAAAACCGCGCTGGGATTACTGCAAGGGATTGGTGGCATGGATGATATCTTTGCCAATCTGGATAAAATTGCCGGGCTCAGTTTCCGTGGGGCGAAAACGCTGGCGGATAAGATGGTGCAGCATAAAGATGTCGCTTATCTCTCCTATCAACTGGCAACTATCAAAACCGATGTTGAGTTGGATAAAACCTGCGTTGCTTTGTCAGTCAAAGAGCTTGATACGGAGAAGCTGCATCAGTTGTTTTCTCGTTATGAGTTTAAACGCTGGTTAAGTGATGTGGCAAACGGTGATTGGCTGGCAGAGAAAGGCAAAAAACCGGTATCCACTGGCAATGATGAATCATCTCCGACGGAAGATAAATCTGCTACGGCCACACTCTCTTCTGATAATTATCAGACTATTCTTGATCAGAAAAGCTTTGATAAGTGGATTGAGAAGCTGAAAAAAGCACCGATTTTTGCTTTTGATACTGAAACTGACAGCCTTGATACTTTGACTGCTAATCTGGTGGGGGTGTCATTTGCGATTTCTGCCGGCGATGCGGCTTATCTACCTCTAGGCCATGACTATCTGGGCGCGCCTGAACAACTTGACAGAGAAGTTGTGTTGGCGGCATTAAAACCGCTGCTTGAAGATAGTAACCTGCTGAAAATTGGTCAGAATATTAAGTTTGATCGTGGCGTGTTGGCTCGTTACGGCATTGAACTGCAAGGCATTGCTTACGATACTATGCTGGAATCTTACGTACTTAATAGCGTTGCAGGCATGGGTCGGCATGATATGGATAGCTTGGCTGAACGTCATTTGAATCATAAGACCACGACTTTTGAAGAGATTGCTGGTAAAGGTAAAAATCAGCTGACTTTTAATCAAGTCCCGGTGGAACAGGCCGCAATGTACGCCGCAGAAGATGCAGATGTTACTTTATTGCTGCACCAGGCTATGTGGCCGCAATTGGAGAAAGCGCCGACGCTAGAAAAAGTATTCCTGAATACAGAAATGCCACTGGTTATGGTGCTTTCCCGCATGGAACGTACAGGTGTACTCATTGATGCAAATATTTTGGCTGAGCATTCAAAAGAGATTACTGCTCGTCTGGATGAGTTGGAAAAAGAAGCACACGAATTAGCAGGTGAGGTTTTCAATCTGGCTTCGCCAAAACAGTTACAGACGATATTGTTTGAAAAATTGCAATTGCCGGTGGTAAAGAAAACGCCAAATGGTGCGCCATCCACTAATGAAGAGGTATTGGAAGAGTTGGCAGATACCCATGCATTGCCGAAAGTGATCTTAGAGCATCGTGGGTTGGCAAAATTGAAATCCACTTACACCGATAAACTACCACAAATGGTCCATCCGCTGACCAAACGGGTGCATACTTCCTATCACCAAGCGGTAACGGCAACCGGGCGTCTCTCTTCACGTGATCCTAATTTGCAAAATATTCCTGTCCGTAATGAAGAGGGCCGCCGCATTCGTCAGGCATTTGTGGCTCCTGAAGGTTATCGGATTATGGCCGCTGACTATTCTCAGATTGAATTGCGGATAATGGCTCATTTGTCTCAAGATCAAGGGTTGTTGAAGGCTTTTGCTGAGGGGCAAGACATTCACCGTGCAACGGCGGCGGAAGTCTTTGGTTTGCCGCTGGAACAAGTAACCAGTGAGCAGCGCCGTAGTGCCAAAGCGATTAACTTTGGTTTGATCTATGGAATGAGTGCATTTGGTCTTTCCCGTCAGTTAGGTATTCCTCGCGGTGAAGCTCAACGCTATATGGATCTCTATTTTGAGCGCTATCCGGGGGTATTGGCGTATATGGAGCGTACTCGTAAACAAGCGGAAGGGCAGGGTTACGTTGAAACGCTGGATGGTCGTCGTCTTTATCTGTCAGATATCAAATCTCGCAATGCCATGCGCCGTAAGGCAGCAGAGCGTGAAGCTATTAACGCGCCAATGCAGGGAACTGCGGCGGATATCATCAAAAAAGCGATGATTGCGGTGGATAACTGGATTGTCAGTGAAGAACCGAAAGTTCGTATGATTATGCAGGTTCACGATGAGCTGGTATTCGAAGTCCATGAGTCACAACTTGAATATGCAGAACAGAAAATTCGTGAATTGATGGAAAAGAGTATGGTGCTTGATGTTCCGTTGAAAGTGGATGTGGGTATCGGTGACAATTGGGATCAGGCGCATTGATATTCTGAGTTAACCCGCGATGGCTGAGCTATGTATTTGGCTCAGCCTTTTTTGAACTGTTCACCATAAACAGCAATGTTTAATAGCTCTGCTAATCATAGTCACCATGTGCTCTGGTGTCACCGCCTCCCCAAGCAACCACGCTACGGTCCTCGCGTAGCGCTGCAAATGCCCCGTTTGTTGAACTCAGGCTGATGATGTCTTGTAGTTGAGCAATTTCAGGCGGAACATAGTTGCCAGACATTATATGCCCCCAGGCGATGACACTGCCATTTTTCAATAGTATGGCAGTTGCTAGGGTGTCAGTAGATACAATAGAGCTGTTATTGTTGCTCGATGAATATTTTTTCCAATCAGCTTCAAATGAATATCCTTCCCAAGAAGAGCTATTATCATTACTCGTGTTCGGTGATGAGTTATCATGTTGGTTCATATTACTCTCCTGATAAGGTTATATCGGATTTACCTTTGCCCGCAGGGAGTCTGTGCCGTAAAACCTATCCCTTGTGGGTAAGTTAGATGACTACTTTAATTAAAAAATATTAATGTATTGATGCGGAAAAGTGTAATTAGGAAAAAGTCATCAGCTGATTGTGTAGATTGGATGTTATGTGGTCAGGGTAAAGATTCAACAGCATGAGTGAGTCAATTGACAACATCGAAGAACTGAGGAACTTACATGATAAGGTTAAAAACATTAGCAACTGCGTGGGACATTGGTTCTTCCTGATGCCAACGCAGTATGTTAAGCATTTTTTCCTTTGATTTAACATGTTAAGTGATTATAAGCCATGTGCAATGATGCATTAGTCATATTCACCATGCGCTATAAAATCTCCGCCTCCCCAGCCGACTCTCTTACCGTTTGCTCGCAAGGCTGAAAAACTACGAGGTGTTGATGTCAGGCTGATAACGTCTTTTAAGTTCGCAATTTCGGGTGGAATTTTTCCACCATTGTATATATCTCCCCAGGCGACTATGCTGCGGTCTGCTCGTAGGGCGGCAAAGGCATCACTTGATGCACTTAGGCTGATAACATTTTGTACCTTGGCTGCATCATATTCGATCCGTTCAACACTCTCTATTATTCCCCAAGTAACCACGCTACGATTTGTTCGTAGGGCTGTGAAAGCTGAACTTGTTGTGATGAGGTCAACGATATCGCTTAATGCAGCAATTTCTGATGGGATTGGCGTGTCTCCCCAGGCGACAATACTACGGTTTGACCGCAGAGCTATAAATGTGCCGCCCGAACCGATTAAATTAATAATATCTTGCAGTTGGGCAATGGCAGGCGGAACTGTGCCGCTCCTGCTTGCATTTCCCCAGGCAACCACGCTGCGGTTTGCCCGTAGGGCTGCGAATGCAGTACCTGTTTGACTCAGGCTAACGATATCTTGTAATTGAGCAATTGCTGGTGGAACTTGACCGCCAAACAGTGAGTATCCCCAGGCAACCACACTGCGGTTTGCCCGTAAGGCCGCGAAGGTAGAGTACCAGTCGCTTTTGCCAAGTATGCTGACGATATCCTGTAGCTGGGTTATCTCAGGTGGGAGCACTCCAGTTAAAATCCCCCAGGCAACTATGCTGCGGTTTGCCCGTAGAGCTAGGAAAGAATTACCTGCTGAAGTTACACTGATGATGTCTTGTAGTTGGGCAATATCGGGTGGCACTTGACCGCCATAACGATCATGTCCCCAGGCAACTATGCTGCCATTTGCTCGCAGAGCTGAGAAGGCGCTAGCCGTTGAACTCAGGCTAACGATATCTTTTAGTTGAGCAATGTCGGGAGGAAGTTGTCCGCCGTTAACTGAATCTCCCCAAACGACTACGCTGCGGTCTGCTCGTAAAGCTGCGAATGCGTATTGTGTTGAGCTTAAGCTAACGATATCCCGTAATACAGCAATGTCGGGTGGGACTTGACCGCCAAGATGTGGAAGTCCCCAGGTAATTACGCTGCCATTCTGCAATAACATAGCGGTCGCTCCTATGGTGGAGGCGAGGGCTATATTATTGCTGCAATAGACATTTTCTTCCCATTCTAATATAGAGTTACTATTGTGATTTATACCTAATGAAGCATTATCATATTGGTTCATTATTATTCTCCTGGTTAAGGTCGTATCGGATTTATTCTTATTCATAAGGCGCTTATACGAAAAACCATGCCCATTGAGAGGGAGTGTAACAGTTATTTTACTCTTACTAAGTAATATTATTAGTTAAATAAATTTTTTGTATTCACTCATACTGATTTGTGGTGTTATGCCATCATATTTAGATCCAGATCGCATAAATATGTAATTAAACTACATTTCATGGTGTCAAAATGAGCAAAATTCCTAGCTGAATCGAGATAATTTATGAAAATAAATTACAAAAAGGCTTTTTCTAATAAATAAAATAGGGTAGAGTTATTGGCGTAGGGTACAGAGGTAAGATGTTCTATCTTTCAGACCTTTTACTTCACGTAATCGGATTTAGCTGAATATTAGCTGCCCCAGTCAATTTTGACTGGGGCATTTTTTTCGACTGAATTTAATACGTAAAAGTATAAAGAAAGGATGGATTAACTATGGTTTTCAACTTGAACGGCTTTCTGGCTGAACCACATATCCAGTTTCTGTTGTAGTTTATCAATACCGATTTTTTTCGGGGCCGAGAAATATTCCACTTGAATATCCCCATTAAGCGCGAGCAGGGCGTCACGGACCTTATTCAGTTGACTTTTACGGGCGCCGGATGCCAGTTTGTCGGCTTTAGTCAACAACACCATAACCGGTACTTGCATTGTGACTGCCCATTGGATCATCTGCTGATCAAGATCTTTCAATGGGTGACGGATATCCATCAGTACAACCAGTCCGATCAGGCATTCACGTTTTTGCAGATATTCACCCAATGCTTTTTGCCATTTGCGTTTCATCTCTTCTGGTACTTCGGCATAACCATAACCCGGTAAGTCAACCAGGCGAATACCTTCTTCTACTTCGAATAAATTGATGAGTTGCGTTCGGCCAGGGGTTTTACTGGTACGGGCGAGGCTTTTCTGTTTCGTCAGAGCATTCAGAGCGCTAGATTTACCTGCATTTGAGCGACCGGCAAACGCGACTTCAATGCCCATATCTTGAGGCAGATGGCGAATATCAGGTGCGCTCGTGATAAAACGGGTCATATGATAGTTGTGGTTTTTGATGGTCAAAATGATTATCTCCCTGAGAAATGCACTGAATATATGGCAAAGGAGATTATACCGATAGCCACTGTTGGTTGACAGGATTAAAAATAATGACATATTTCTGATGGGTTGAACTGAGCTTGCTATTTTGTTATCGATGATGATCCGGTTTGTGAAATAAAATCTAACCTATTATTGCAAGGATGAATTTTTCTTCAAAGCCCCCGTCGATGGATAGCGTAAATGTAGGTAAATATTGAGCACGATGTTGAAGAGATTATTAGAATTGATTCAGTTTGTGTTGTTGACCTTAAAAATATAGGAACCCAGAATGTTTAAACGTATTTTAGTAGCACTTGTAACTGCATCTTCTCTGAGCGCAATGGCGCCTCTGGCTTTGGCGGTGGGAGAAACCCATGTGAAGCTGACAACAACGGAGGGTAATATTGAACTAGAATTAAATGATCAGAAAGCGCCAATTACAACGAAAAACTTTATTGAATACGTCAATGAGGGTTATTACAACAATACAATCTTCCATCGGGTAATCCCTGGATTTATGGTGCAGGGTGGCGGTTTTACTAAAGATTTGCAGCAGAAAGCGACTAAAGCCGCTATTAAAAATGAGGCAGATAATGGGCTGCGTAATTTACGCGGAACTATCTCTATGGCACGTACCGCCGATAAAGACAGTGCGACCAGCCAATTTTTTATTAATGTGGCAGATAATGCTTTCCTTGATCATGGCCAGCGTGACTTTGGTTATGCAGTATTTGGTAAGGTCGTAAAAGGCATGGATGTTGTGGATAAAATTTCTCAAGTCAAAACGGAAAACGTTGGTCCATATCAGAATGTACCGGTTAAACCTGTTGTTATTCTGTCGGCGGAGATTATTCCTTAATTTTTTCCTCTCACTTTGGCTGTGGCAGTTTCTGGTCTTCCGGTTAACTCTCATCAGATTAACAAACTGGCCTGCATTAAATGAAGGCCAGTTTCGCCGTTATTCATACATCTTTTGGGTAAATTCTTTATTTACTTCGGTTCGTGGATAATATCTGTCTTTGTAACATTTTTTCTCTTTACTCTCACAGTGTACCCCATTACTTAAAGTGTAAGATGAAAAGTCAATATCTTTCCCATCACCAAACTCTTTTTTCAGGTGTTCTACCGCTTTTTTCCCTAAATACCTTTCGGTTAATTTTAGCGATAGCCCTTGTTGATCAGAGCAATATTTTCCTTTTTTATCACAAACCACGCCTTTTTTCGGGAAGAAAATGTTAGCAGTTTTAGTCACAGCTAGTGTGGAGAAGGACAGCAAAAAAAGAGATGCTATAATCAGTTTTGTCTTCATAACAATTACCTTTACTTATTGAATATCAAAATAGAGCCTATGTTTTGTTGGGTATGAGAGTAAGTGGGTTGAGGAAAAAACAGCCATCGATCTTGTTGTACTATGCTACAAATATTGATGTGCTATGATAGCCGCCCCGTTGTCGCGAGGCCGTTTTACCTGGAGCCAGTTGTGCAGGATAAACAAATTGCAGGAGTGGCAGGGCAACAAATACAGCGATAAAAATGAGTAGGATAGACTCCTATGTTACTAATAATAGATAACTATGATTCTTTTACATATAACTTATATCAATATTTTTGTGAATTGGGTACAGATGTTTTAGTTAAGCGTAATGATGAACTGCAACTTGAAGATATTGAGAGATTGATGCCTACTCATCTGGTGATTTCCCCAGGCCCTTGTACCCCAAATGAAGCAGGCATTTCTCTGGCTGCGATTTCTCATTTTTCGGATAAATTGCCGATTCTTGGTGTTTGTCTTGGACATCAGGCAATTGGGCAGGCGTTTGGCGCCAGCGTGGTAAAAGCCAGGGAAGTGATGCATGGAAAAACTTCCGCTATTCACCATAATCAGCAAGGTGTGTTCAAAGGGCTTAACCGGCCATTAACCGCGACTCGTTACCATTCATTGGTGATTGCCGCAGAGACATTACCAGCCTCATTTGAAGTCACCGCATGGAGCCAGCATAATGGCAATGTCGATGAAATTATGGGCATTCGTCATCGCACGCTACCATTGGAAGGTGTGCAGTTCCATCCTGAAAGTATTCTCAGTGAACAAGGCCACCAGTTACTGAGCAATTTTCTGAGATATTAACCAGATACCTATAATTTCGTCATTTATCCATCTTTTTCATTTGCCCATCTTTGATTTTTTATGCATATTTGGTGATTATAATTTCACTTTTGAATGGTGTATATAAAAAACGGGTGGGAAAATGAAGGGGCATACCGCAGTAGATAGAAACACATACGATCAAGTTATGTTGCCAATTTATTCACCAGCGCAGTTTATTCCGGTGAGAGGGCAAGGTAGTCGTGTATGGGATCAGCAAGGGAAAGAGTATATTGATTTTGCGGGAGGGATTGCTGTTGTCGCTTTGGGCCATTGTCATCCTGTGTTATTGGATGTTTTGAGGCAGCAAGGGGAGAAACTTTGGCATATCAGTAATATTTTTACCAATGAACCGGCTTTGATTCTGGCGCAGAAACTGATTGATGCGACTTTTGCTGAGCGGGTATTTTTTGCCAACTCAGGGGCGGAAGCGAATGAAGCGGCATTTAAACTGGCTCGCCACTATGCAATTACTCGTCACAATCCCTATAAAACCAAAATTATCGCATTTCATCAGGGTTTTCATGGTCGTACCTTATTTACTGTTTCCGTGGGCGGCCAGCCAAAATATGCTGATGGTTTTGGGCCAAAACCCGCGGATATTATTCATGTGCCTTTTAATGACTTAAATGCAGTAAAGGCCGTCATAGATGACCATACTTGTGCAGTTGTATTGGAGCCTGTTCAGGGAGAAGGGGGAGTCACACCGGCAGCACCGGCATTTATTCGTGGGTTGCGTGAGCTTTGCGATAAGCATCAAGTGCTGTTGGTATTTGATGAAGTGCAAAGTGGGATGGGACGTACCGGCAAGCTATTTTCTTATATGTATTATGACGTTACGCCGGACATCATTACCACAGCAAAAGCATTGGGAAATGGCTTCCCTATCAGCGCTATGCTGACAACAGAGAATATTGCTTCAGCGATGGCGCCGGGAACTCATGGTACAACTTACGGTGGTAATCCGTTGGCTTGTGCAGTTGCAAATGCCGCTTTTGATATTATTAATACACCAACAGTTCTGGAGGGAGTTGAGAAACGCCATAATTTGCTGGTGAATCTTTTGAATGATATCAATCAGAAACATCCGATATTTAATGAAATCCGAGGAAAGGGCTTGCTGATTGGCGCGGAACTCAAAGCGCCGTATCAGGGAAAAGCTAAAGATATTCTGCAACTGGCGGCTGAAAATGGCTTAATGTTGTTGAGTGCGGGTGGTGATGTACTGCGTTTCACGCCTTCGTTGATTATCAGTGAAGGAGAGATTGCTCAGGGCATGGAACGGTTGGAGCAGGCAATTAGCCAGTTGGTGTAATAATAAGCACAAGAGAAATCAGCGCAAGATTATGCGCTGATTAATCAAGCGTTAACGTGTACCGTAAACAACAATAGTTTTACCGTGTGCGGAGATCAAGTTTTGATCTTCTAACATTTTCAGAATACGACCAACTGTTTCGCGGGAACAGCCAACAATCTGACCAATTTCCTGACGCGTGATTTTGATTTGCATTCCGTCTGGGTGGGTCATTGCATCTGGTTGTTTCGCCAGATTCAATAAAGTTTGGGCAATCCGGCCGGTAACATCCAGGAAAGCCAGATTACCGACTTTCTCAGAAGTTGTTTGCAAACGATTTGCCATTTGGGCAGATAAACGCATCAAAATATCTGGGTTTACCTGAATCAGTTGACGGAATTTTTTATAGGAGATTTCAGCCACTTCACAGGCGCTTTTGGCCCGTACCCAGGCTGTACGCTCTTGCCCCTCTTCAAATAATCCAAGTTCACCAATGAAATCTCCCTGATTTAAATAGGAGAGGATCATCTCTTTGCCTTCTTCATCTTTAATCAAAACCGCAACAGAGCCTTTTACGATGTAGTAAAGCGTCTCTGCTTTCTCTCCTTGATGAATAAGCGTACTTTTAGATGGATATTTATGAATATGGCAGTGTGACAAAAACCATTCAAGAGTCGGGTCTGTTTGTGGCTTGCCGAGAACCATTCGCTTCATCCTCTGTTGTTATCGCTGCCTAAATAACACGAGAATCTAAAAGTTTCTCGTCAGGCTGGCTTATAAAGACACTAGCTTAACATATTAGTTTGTTGAAAAACTGACAGATAAGGGTTTTATATAGGTTATCTGAAATTTGAACCTTACGTATTGATCTTAACCTATATATACCTGGCCCGCTTCTGTTTTTAACACAGGAAAAGGCTTCTGTCTTGTCTTGTATTGTTTCAGCATAATAAACTGCTCATTTGATTGCCAGTTTAATACTGAAAGAGTAGGCTTGGATGCAAAGAACGACTTAAGAGGTATTTATGCAAGCGCGGGTAAAATGGGTTGAAGGATTGTCTCTTTTGGGGGAGTCATCTTCCGGTCATCAGATCATGATGGATGGTAATGCCGGCGATAAAGCGCCGAGTCCGATGGAAATGGTATTAATGGCAGCCGGTGGTTGCAGCACGATTGATGTAGTTTCTATTTTGCAGAAAGGTAGGTACGACATAAGAGATTGTGAAGTAAAGTTAACTTCCCGCCGTCGTGAAGAGGCGCCACGCTTGTTTACTCATATTAATCTGCATTTTATTGTTACAGGTAAGGACTTAACAGATAAAGCGGTTGAACGTGCTGTCATGCTCTCCGCGGAAAAATATTGCTCTGTTTCATTGATGTTGGGGAAATCAGTTGAAATTACCCACAGTTTTGAAATTAAAGATATAGATTGAGAAATTATTTTTGATTAAAAAATAACAACAGGTAACTAATATTTTCAGTTACCTGTTTTCTTAACTGAATAATATAAGATGTAAATTTTAATTGCCGAATTTTCTAAATTTACCTCAGGCACTGATTAACAGATTTTTTCCCCTTCCAGCAATCGCTGTACCAATGGCGTCATAATTAATTCCATTGCTAATCCCATTTTTCCGCCGGGGACCACGATGGTATTAAGGCTTGAAACGAATGAGCCTTGTAACATTGCTAACAAGTATGGGAAATCAATTTGAGTCAGATCACGGAAGCGGATGACAATGAAACTTTCATCCAATGATGGAATGGCTTTAGCCGAAAATGGATTGGATGTATCAACGGTAGGGACACGTTGAAAGTTGATATGTGTTCGCGAGAATTGTGGCGTAATGTAGTTGATATAATCATCCATAGAACGCACGACGGAATCCATCACAGCTTCCTGCGAGTGCCCTCGTTCTCCGGTATCGCGGATAAGTTTCTGTATCCATTCAAGGTTGACAATCGGCACAACTCCCACTAGCAGATCAACATGACTGGCAACGTTATGTTGTGGTGTGACAACGCCACCGTGCAGACCTTCATAAAACAGCACATCGGTCTGCTTGGGTAAAGATTCCCACGGCGTAAATGTACCGGGGAGCTGATTGTAAGGGACGGCATCGTCATAGGTATGAAGGTACTTCCGACGGCGGCCTTCACCGGTTTCACCATAATCAATCATGGTTTTTTCCAGCATGCCAAAATCATTGGCTTCCGGCCCAAAATAACTGATATGCCTGCCTTGCTCTTTGGCTTTACGGATTGCGGCATCCATTTCAGGACGAGTGTAACGGTGGAAACTATCTCCCTCAATCTGTGCTGCGCTGATGTTAAGTTGCTGGAAAATCTTACGGAAAGCTAAACTGGTGGTGGTGGTTCCGGCGCCGCTGGAGCCGGTAATTGCAATAATCGGGTGTTTGACAGACATTCAGTAAACTCCATAATGTTAAGAATGGAACATTTCTTTTGGCACAATATTGATGCTTTCATGCAGTTCAGACCACACTAGCATAACATCTCCCCGTTCCAACTGACGGCGAATGTCGGCGACTTTCTGCTCCAGCGATTTTTCATCTTCTCCATAATCAGTGCCTTCCCGCAGGACAAAACTCTCTATCAAATTTAGCAGAGTTTCTGGTTCCAGTTGTTGCCACGGAATAATCATTGTGGTTGCTCCAGATAAGATGACAGCCAACTTGGGATGCGTTGTTCCAGCCACATTTGTGGTTTTTTCAACGAACCACTGACAAAGCCGACATGTCCACCATATTCTGTCATTTGGTATTCAATATTTTTGGGTAACATTTTGAGATCAGGGATAACTTCCGGTGCCATAAAAGGATCGTCTTTAGCATGAATAATCAGCAGTGGCACAGTAATATCAGGCAGACGCGGCAGAGCACTGCACTGGCGGTAGTAGTCCGCTGCATTTTTAAAACCGTGAATTTTTGCGGTTACAATTTCATCAAATTCTCGAATATGTTTCAATCTTTTTACCTGAGACAGATTGATGGGGAGTGAACCGGGGTAGCGTAACAATTTACGGGTGGCATTACGTTTCAGGCTATTAAGTAAATAGCGTTCATAAACCTGGGAAAATCCTTTTTCTATCCGAGAAGAACAGGCTTCCAGCATCAAAGGGGCGGAAACAATGACGGCAGCATTGATCTGGGCGTTTGTTTTTTCTTCTGCCAGATAGCAGGCTAGCATATTACCGCCGACTGAATAACCCACGGCTGAGGTGGGCGCATCACCGTAGGTCTGTTTTAACCAGCTCAGAAAATAACGGGCATCGCTTGTTTCGCCAGAATGATAGAGACGCTTTTGGCGGTTCGGCTCACCACTGCATCCGCGGAAATGCATGACAACCCCAAGCCAGCCTTTTTCCCGGCAGATATAAAGCAAACCGTGGGCATAAGGGCTGTGGAAACTGCCTTCCAGACCATGAAACAGGATCAGTCGCGGTTTATGTGCTGCGGTGGCGGGATCTTCACTCCACGCCAGATCAACAAAATCGTTATCCGGTAAATTAAGTCGTTGCCAATATGGTTGCAGTTCAGGATACCGCCGCACCAGACGCGGGAGTAATGTCTGCAAATGCGGATTACTGGCTCCGGTTAGAGGACGAAAGATATCAGTCATAATGGTTTCGAGTTAAATTGATTAGTTATCTTGTATGGTGAATAACATACTGATATTTTCTGTGAAAGGGAAACGCCATTATTCAGGATGAAAGGAAACGCTTCATGACAGCAAGCCTGATTTTTTCATTAACGACTTTTTTGTTCATTTCTGCCATTACCCCAGGTCCAAACAACATGTTGTTGACTTCATCAGGCGCTAACTTCGGTTTTACCCGTTCTTTGGGGTTGCTCTTTGGCGTTGTTCTGGGCATGCAGACGGTTTTATATCTGGCTGCTTTCGGAATAGCGGCGTTGCTGTTGGTCTATCCTGCTATTCACACGGTGATGAAAATTGCAGGCAGCCTCTATTTACTGTGGTTAGCATGGAAAACAGCAACAGCCAGTTACCGGCGTCTGGATACCAAAGATAGCGCTGTTATCAAGCCGGTGCGGTGGTATCAAGGTTGGTTGTTGCAGTTTTTAAATCCCAAAGCTTGGTTGATGGGGTTGGGTGCGGTTGGCAGCTACAGTATTGCCGGTGATCACTATCTCTATTCCATCATCGTGATCAGTATTGCAGTGATGTTTATTAATTTCTTGTGCGGCATGGTGTGGGCGGGTTTTGGTTCGTTGATAGGGACGTTACTCTGTAGTCGCAATGCTTGGTTTATTTTCAATATCATGATGGGCGTATTAACGGCAACTTGTGTGCCATTAATCTGGATTGGGTAATTCAGGCAGTTAATTGCGTTTTTAGTTATAGAAAATATTATTTTATTCTTTTTTACTTTAGCAAATATCTACAACACTTACTCTGATGTACCTCGTCTTTAATTATGACATTGGAGGTGTTTAAGTGGGTAGATCCGCTCTTGTGGTTTATCTTTTTTTTCTGGCGTTCTTGCTGTTGGTTCCCGCTGTTCAGGCGAACAGTCAGCAAGTCACGATTGCTTATCAAACTTCACCAGAGCCGGCAAAAGTTGCTCAGTATAACGGCGATTTTGCCCGGCGATCGGGTGCTGATGTTCAATGGCGGAAATTTGACAGCGGTTCTGCGGTGCTGCGAGCGTTAGCTTCTGGTGATGTGCAGATCGGCAATATGGGTTCTAGTCCGTTAGCGGTTGCTGCCAGCCAAAAATTGCCGGTAAAAATTTTTCTGATTGCTTCCCAGTTAGGGCAATCGGAAGCACTGATTGTTAATCAAAAAATCACTGAACCTTCTCAGCTTATCGGCAAACGAATTGCCGTTCCTTTCATTTCTACCGCCCACTACAGCCTGTTGGCGGCATTACATCACTGGCAGATAGATCCAAAGCTGATCAAGATTATTAATCTACAACCACCAGCGATTATTGCTGCATGGAAGCGCGGTGATATTGATGGAGCTTTTGTCTGGTTATCTGCCGTGAATGAATTAGCTGCAACGGGCCGTGTACTGACCGATGCAGCACAAATTGCTCAATGGGGAGCGCCAACGCTGGACGTATGGGTTGTCCGTAATGATTTTGCTGAACAACATCCTGAATTGGTTACGATATTCGTGAAAAGTGTACTGGATGAAAATCAGCGCTATCTGGCTTCTCCTGAAAAATGGCTGGCAAATAACAAAAATATTGCTGCGGTATCGAGACTGAGTGGTTTATTGGAAGACAAAATCAGTCAATGGATACTCACCAATCGTTATTTGGACGCTGATCAGCAGTTGCATTTATTAAGGTCAGAAATGGCGAAAGTAATTCGTGATACGGCTAAATTTCTGCAACAACAGGGTAAAGTTTCACAGGTTGCTGATAATTATCAAGATTATGTGACAGATAAATTTATCAAGGAGATCGTTTCATCAACCATAACAGGGGGGAACGATGCTACAAATTAGTGGCTTAACAGCCAGATATCAGGACGAAGAAGTTCTTCGTGATATCAGTTTTGATATTACCGCCGGGCAATTTGTGGTGATCCTTGGGCCATCCGGCTGTGGCAAAACAACCTTGTTGAATTTGATTGCGGGTTTTCTCACGCCTTTCTCCGGTGATATTTGGCTGAATGGTAAACCAGTAATTGGCCCCGGAGTGGAGCGTGGAGTGGTGTTTCAACATGAAGGATTGATGCCGTGGTTAAATGTGCTGGATAACGTGGCTTTGGGGCTGAAATTTACCGGTGTGCCTAAAAAACAGAGATTGGAGACCGCTCGGCAGATCATTCATCAAGTTGGTTTGAGGGATTGCGAGGATAAATATATTTGGCAACTGTCTGGCGGCCAGCGACAGCGGGTGGGTATTGCGCGTGCATTGGCGGTTGAACCTCAATTGTTACTGCTAGATGAACCGTTTGCAGCGCTTGATGCTTATACCAGAGAACAGATGCAGGAACTGTTGCTGACTATCTGGCGTGACAGCAAAAAACAGTGTCTGTTGATTACTCACGATATTGAGGAAGCCATATTTATGGCAACTGATCTCTATTTAATGGAATCTTCGCCGGGAAGAATTGTTGAACGGATTACCCTCGATTTTGGTCAACGGTTTGCAGATGGAGAATGTAGCCGTAGCATTAAATCTGATCCCAATTTTATTATCTGTCGTGAATATGTACTGGAACGTGTGTTCAGATACCGGAGGGTTTTGGTATGAATCTTCATCAGGAACAGGAAGCCGGTGTGGTGGCATTGCTGAAAAATAGTAAAAGACGTTTTAAACCAATTCCTATTGGGATGCTATGGCGATTAATTACCATTGTTACTTTGTTATTTATCTGGTGGCTAGTGACAACATTGGGCTTGATTGAATCCGTATTATTACCGGCGCCGGGTCAGGTGGTACATCAATTAATAACCGCAGCGAGTGAACAAGGGTTTATGGGGGCGACATTATGGCAACATTTAGCCGCCAGTTTGAGCCGAATGTTGCTGGCTTTATTAGCCGCGGTAGCCATTGCTATTCCGGTAGGAATAGCAATGGGGCTGAATGAAAAAATCCGGGCAGTGATAGATCCTTTGATTGAGTTATACCGACCTGTCCCGCCGTTAGCTTATTTACCCTTGATTGTCATTTGGTTTGGGATCGGGGAAACCTCAAAAATTTTACTGATCTGGCTGGCAATTTTCGCGCCGGTGACGTTATCTACCGTGGTAGGGGTACAAAATGTTGAGCAAGTGCGAATAAGAGCGGCACAGGCGTTGGGCGCCAGTCGCTGGCAACTGCTGAAACACGTTATTCTGCCTAATGCTTTGCCGGAGCTATTGACAGGTCTGCGTATCGGGCTTGGTGTTGGCTGGTCGACTTTAGTGGCCGCAGAACTGATTGCCGCCACACAAGGGTTAGGTTTTATGGTGCAATCGGCGGGTGAGTTTCTGGCAACTGATATGGTGGTGGCGGGAATCATTGTCATTGCGCTGATTGCATGTGGCTTAGAGTTGGGATTACGGGCTATTCAACGTCACTTAATGCCGTGGCATGGGGTAAACAGTCATGAATGAACGTCTAAACATCATCCCGTTGGGACCTTATATTGGCGCGCTGGTGGAACAGACCGATCTCACTAAGCCGATGACAGATATTCAGTTTGAACAACTGTATCACGCACTGTTAAAGCATCAGGTATTATTCTTTCGTAATCAACCTATTACACCAATACAGCAACGTGATTTAGCAGGCCAATTTGGTGATTTACATATTCATCCGGTTTACCCTCATACACCAGAAAGTGAAGAGATTATTGTTTTGGATACTCATGACAACAATCCGCCTGATAATGATAACTGGCATACGGATGTGACTTTCATTGAAACACCACCGATGGGCGCGATTCTGGCGGCTAAAAAAGTCCCGCCGTTTGGTGGAGATACCCTGTGGTGCAGTGGTATCGCTGCGTTCGAAGCATTGTCAGAGCCTTTCAAAACATTGCTGATAGGGCTGGAGGCGGAGCATGATTTCACTAAATCTTTTCCTGAACATCGACACCGAAGTTCTAAAGATCAACATCAGCGCTGGCTAGCGGGTAAAGAGAAAAACCCGCCTTTGCTACATCCGGTTGTCAGAACACATCCCGTTTCTGGCCGTTCAGCACTGTTTGTTAATGAAGGCTTCACCACCCGGATTGTTGGCCTTAGTGATAAGGAGAGTGAAGCGATTTTGAACTTTCTATTTGCTCATGTTACTAAACCTGAGTTTCAGGTGCGTTGGCGCTGGCAAGAGAATGACATTGCTATCTGGGATAATCGGGTGACTCAACACTATGCTAATGCGGATTATCTGCCTCAGCGCAGGATTATGCACCGAGCAACGATTCTGGGTGACAAACCGCGTTATTTTTATAGCGCCAATGAAAAAGTGAGTTGATAGTGAATGAAAGGAATCATTCACTATCATCAGGTCAAATCGACATTCTTACTGCCAAATAGCAAAGTCATGACAAAGCCGCTGATATAAGCAACTACTAGCCCGGCGGCGTACACTGCCATTCCGACAAAAATACCGCTGTTTGAGGTCATCAGTGGCAGTGCTACCAATCCCGATGGACCAAAAACCGTATTCAACCCAACAGGTAATCCCAAATAAGCCACTAAACCGATAAAGAAACCACCGGCGGCACCGCCCAAACAGGCGGTGATAAAAGGTTTAATCCGTGGAAGTGTGACTCCGTAAATCAAGGGTTCACCGATGCCGAGCAAGCCAGGAATAATGGCGCCTTTTATCTGCGTACGTAGCAGAGAGCCTTTTTTCGCTTTGACATACAGCGCCAGCGCTGCGCCAACCTGTCCGCCGCCTGCCATTGCCAGGATTGGGAACAGAGAATTAAAGCCTTGTGCGTCCATGAGTGCGAAATAGACGGGAACAAACCCTTGGTGAATACCAAACATAACAGCGAGTAAAAATAGCCCGGCCAATATCGCCGTGCCAAAAGGATTACCGTTAAGGTGAAGGAATAACCATGACATGCCGCTAAATAGATAACTCCCCAATGGCATGATAAAGATAAAGGCAATGGCTCCCATGATTAGCAGAGTAATAGCCGAAGTGAGGATCATATCCAGATTATCTGGAATGATCTTACGCACTTGCCGTTCTACCCATGCTCCCAGAATAGCGGCGATAAGAACGCCGATAATATTGCCGCGTGGATCGATGCTATAACCAAAGAAAGTAGAAATACCGGAATAAAAACCGCTGGTGGCATCTGGGTTATAACTGAGCACAAACAGCGAAGCAATGATGGCGCCGTTTATTCCCGAACCACCAAATGCCTTTTGCGCGTTATAACCGATCAGAATACTCAGAAAACTGAATATGCCTTTACTGAAAACTTTCATATAGCCGATGATTTCAACCAAAATGGTATTAGGGTGTTCAACGCCCTGAATGGCTATCTGTTCAAATAAAGTGGCAAAGCCGAGCAGCAAGCCAACGGCAATGAAACCGGGGATCAGTGGCGTAAAAATGGTAGCGAATTTGGTCAGGAATTTGTGTACCGCACTTACCTGTTTCTCTTTAAGTTGCTTTTTATTAGCAGAAGCAATATTGGTTAAATCAGTGCCGCTCAGTTTCGGTTGTTCTGTAGGGGGAGAAGAATTTAGTAATTCATTCATTATTTCAGCCGCTGCTTGAGCTTTTCCCGGCCCAAGTACAATCTGAAACTGATTGTCGCTTTCGACAATACCTAACACATTGGGGATCTGTTTTAACGCGGTTTTATCCACTTGCGTACTGTCATGCAGTGTTAGTCGCAGACGGGTCATACAGTTACCACATTGCGCCACATTATTTGCATTGCCGATAGCTTTAAGGATCTGGGCAATGACTGTCTGATTAATTTTAGCCATCTTACTCCTCCTTAGCAGGGAAGTTGTTACCGAACGGCTGAGATCGTCGGTCGAATAAAACCGTGATGTTTTTCCAGTAAAGCCCTTGCTTGTTGAGCATTGACGCCAGCCAGAATCATCACAATGGCGGTTTTACAATGTCCATCACATTCAGCCAGTGCCTGCTCCGCTTGTTCACGGTTACATTCGGTGGCGGCCATAACGATATTTTTCTGCCTTTCAACCAGTTTGGCATTCGTCGCTTCTACATCCACCATCAGGTTGCCATAAACTTTACCTGTACGGATCATGGCGCCGGTGGTCAGCATATTCAGAATTAGCTTTTGTGCGGTACCGGCTTTCATACGTGATGAGCCTGTGACGATTTCTGGCCCAACTATTGGTGTAATAGCGATATCGGCTGCTTGTGTCATCGGACTTGCCGGGTTGCAGCTAATGCAGGCAACGGTTGCCCCGATGGATTTCGCATACGCCATTGCACCCAAGACATAAGGTGTGCGGCCGCTGGCGGCAATGCCAACCAGTACATCTTTTGCATTAAAGTTTAGCGCTTGAAGATCATTTGCGCCCAGTTGTTGGTTATCTTCTGCATTCTCAACGGCGCTTAGGATGGCCTGATGCCCGCCGGCAATTAATCCAACCACTTGTTCCGGTTTGGCGCCATAAGTGGGTGGACACTCACTGGCATCTAAAATCCCTAATCGGCCTGATGTCCCGGCACCGATATAAATTAAACGACCTCCCTGACGAAACGCTTCGACAATTTTGTCTACCGTTTCAGCGATTTTCGGCAAAGTTTGCTCTACAGCCAGTGCGACTTTTTTATCTTCATCGTTAATCAGTTTTAGCATTTCAAGGGTTGGTAAAGTATCAATGTTGGCACTAGCTGAATTGCGACTTTCAGTAATCATATTGTTGAGATTGATTTTCATATTGTTTTCCTAGTGGAAATATTCTTGAAATGATAAATAGTTATTTACTCTTCTTTGTCATAAAGAGCAAATTTGGTCAGTGTTTCAGCAAAACTAGTCATAAGCCTCGGAGAACTTTAAAAATCAAGCAATCGTTACCTAACTTTGAATGTAAGCTCTAAGTATTTCTTCTTGCTCTATTAGGAGAAGTAAATTTTAGAACATCAAAACGTTTACAACGCGGCTTGTTGTTTCCGCCCACTGAGGTTTGTGTCAGGCTCGTTAAGTACGAATTACAGGAAGCTCCGCCCGGATCGAGCGGAGAGCGGCCGCAAAGAAGAAATCAAACTCAAAAACACAAATCTATTACAGGTTTAAATGATTAGAAGACATGCTCTGGTTAAAAAATCAAAATCTACTCGAGCACACTTTTTTAACCTCCATTCCTCCCCTGTTCCTTGCAAAAAGGGCAATCTACACAAGTTCGTTGGTTGACTGAGGTAAAGTACGTGCATTTGCAGTTGTCGCATTCCTCAAGCATCGCATCTCCGCTACGAAGCTCAGATGCCAAGCACCAAGCATCAGTGATGTCAAAGGGGGCCCATCGAGCGCCTTTCATTCCCGGCACTTCTTTTCTGATAGCGTGATACATTCGGAAGGCCTTATTCAGAGCTTTTATATTTACGGATCTGAGTGCACTTTTTCCTCCGATGTTGTAGTAGAGCTGCATGAGCAATGAAGCCTGAATCTTAGAGGTATGGCTATGGATTAACGTAGCGCCTCCACGGAATGTACGAGACTTACGTTCTAGTTTATAGCCATCGTGTTCGAGATCCTGGTACAGTCGCCTAACCTGCTTATATGTCAGGCCAGTCTCAATCATTATGATTTTGGTAATGTAGCCAGCCAAAGCCATGTGTCGTGCTGCAACCCATCTCCCAAGAGTGCCTGAATTACCTATGTTCATCTCCACCTCCCACGTCCCTGGAGAGATTGCTGTAACTTCTTTAGTACCGGGTGGGTTAGTTCATTCCAATTATCATCTAAGATTTCCTCAACAATGCTTGGTGCAAAGCGAAGAGTAAAGTACGTGACTGTTGTTGCAGACATGTGACGTAATTGGCTATCGGTGGAGTGAGCTACGAGTGTTGCCAACTCTCGAGAGACACCGAAAACTTCTTTAGCCATGTCAACGTCTTTCACCGCTACGCGATTTAATAGTAACCAATAGGCAGCATCGAACTCATCTATAGTTTTATGGATGAATACAATGGGGTCATATTCTCCACTGAGATGAGAGATTATCGTCTGTTCTGGTGTTTCCAGTTTGAAAGAGATTAGAACTCCAGAAGCTAGAGCCTCAAACTGCAAAGCCGTAGCCGAGGCGAGCCTACTGACTATTTCAGCATTTAAAGAAAATTGAGATGACGTATCTTCTGCGCGTTCCTTTGCAAGTGCTCCAAGAAGGTTCCATAAAGTAAGATCAAATTCATAAACGTTTTTGTCGGCTTCTTCCTGATCAAGATTGACCGCTTTAATATCCCACGCTTCAATAATATCTAGCTCCAGCATTATTCCCCCTTACAGATCTCGAAGGTTCCGGTAAATTGCAAGGACACGGCTGCCGTAATTGCGAGATCGAACTTCGTCCTTCCATGCGTGATAACGGCCAATCCCCAATTCTAAGTCGTTTGGTGATGAATTGATGGTTTCTGCCAGCACCTTAGTTCCAACCATCACGTTGGTCTCAGGGTCTAGCAGTTTAGTTGGGTTACTAACCCGGTGCCCATGCCAACGTATGTTTACTTGCATAAATCCGACATCAATAGCTCGTCCGTATTGTTGCTGGAACTCTGCAAGTTTTTCCTTTGCCTGTTCACTATTTTTAGCGTAGAACGGCAAGTCAGGAGTTCGAAGAGTCCAGGGCCAAGGGCTAATAGAACCATCCTCATGGCCAAATGCTGACTCGGCCAAAGCAACCGAGTAAACAAGGAGTGGATCGAGACCATATTCTTTTGCTGCCTTGTCAAAAATCGTACCGCTGATATCTATCGCAGAAGCAGACGCTGAGCACATAGAGGCGGCAAGAACTAATTGTTTCACTGTAGCTCTCATCAATTTGCCTTCTTGTGTCTGCTGAGCGGGGTTTTATGCTCCTCGTCATATCGCTCAGGCCAAATCTGGCTAGGTTTCATCTCTAAGGCTGTAGCTATCTTGTGCTCCCAGCGAGGACTGGGTTTATAAGGAGCAGTAGATACAACTTGCCGTGATATTTTGTTTTTACTGCCTACAGAGGCTAAAGAGAGTTCTCGGATCTTAAGCGGGTACTTGATCCATTCGTGCTTCTCCTCTGGGCCGCTAGGGATTTCTAGTTCATGGCTTTTTTTCGTCATCGGTTACCTAAAAACTGCGTTGTTACCAATAATAAAAGTGCATCAGCTCGTGAATGCTTTTTAGAGACTTTCTGTTGTCACAACCTGACAAATTTCGCGTCTTTATAAGCCCAAAATATGATGCTGTCAATATAAAAACCTTTAAAAACATATAGTTAACTTTTTTTTGATAAAGCGAAGTTACAATGTTTTTAATAATCAATGAGATACAAATAAATAAACTAATTTGTTTAAAATTTCGCCGAGATAATGGCGGGAATAGCGCACAAAAAAGTGCGGTACTTTGAGATATGAAATAACGATTAGGTATAAGTATTTTTAAAGGTACAGCAAAAGCTGAGGAGGGCAGGAAAAACAAACGCTTGACCTGACCACACAAATAATGCGTATATGAAAAAGGATAATATAAGCTAGGAGAGACAACTCTGTATTTCTACAGATAGGGACCAAGGCGTTAGCGATGACCTAACTTATATTTTACATAATTTACTTAACATTTCAACATATGTATTGTTTTGTCAGTAAATGCTTTTTTACGTAAATATTGGTGAAAATTTTGCGCGGATTTTATTCATTAACTCTTTAGTGGAATATCGATTTTGCAAAAAACCGTCAAAATCTCACAGTTGGACTTTTTGTGTTGTGTCATAAAAGAATTTGGGGTTGGTATGAAATATCTAATGAACATAGCGCTACTAGGCATGATATTTCTGGGTATAGCAATGGTCGCAGATACCCCGTGGGGATTCGGTGTTGTTCTGGTTCCGTTCGTTATCTGGGGTACTCAGTTATTGGTTTTGGTTCACAAAAGTATTTGGTTTACAGTCGTGTTCTGGGGGGGAATTGCGTATTTCCAGTGGCAAGTTACTGTTGTGATTGGTGTTGCCTATCTGGTCGTATGGATTGCTCGGAAAATCGTTGCGGCTGACAAAGAAGTTGGCTATCGTCGCCGTCAGAAAAGAAAAAAACACCAGCTTTCCCCCATCCGTGATTATAAGTGTCACTTGGGGTACAAAGACGAATAAGGGGGTTTTCTCTCCCCCTTAGTTATTTTCTTTAGTTTTTATCTTATCGAAAACGCTGGTTTGCGATATTGTAACCTCTGATATTTGTCAAGTAACTACCAGATCTGTCTCCTGCATCGGTTGAGTTTTGCAAAATGTTGACTAATTCGTCTGTGAATTTGGTATTTTTCTGAGAGAGTACAGGTTGGCCATTGGCATCGGTCATCGTGCTTCCATCTGGGCTCCGTTCCGCGTACTCCATTTTAAGGTTGTGTACAGCGTTGTTCATACGAGCCTGGTTGGTGTCGTAGGATTCAGCGTATACAGCCGCCTGAGTTGGTGTTAAGCCGTATCGGCTTTGAGCTATGTTTTGCATTGTTTCCTTGAACTCAGATCCGTACTGGTTCATAAATTGCTGGGCTACTTCACCACCCGCTTCAGCGGCTGATGTAAAGGCAGCTGCATAGAATGCGCCTTTCTCCTCGATACTCATCCCCTTTGCTGCCTCAGAAAGATTCGACTTACCAGTGAGCCATTCTTTAGCTGCATCATAACCGCTAGCTGCTGCCCCCATGATGTTGCGGCCAAGTTTCGCTACTCCCACCATTGCATCACCAGCCCAGCCGAACTCTTTCTTGATGTACTCATCTTCTCGTTTAGTTGCCGCAATAAACTGATCTCGTTGCTCAGGAGTCATCGTTCTCATTTGATCCATTGCTCTAGAGAATACATCTGCTCCGGCAGCGCCGCCAGCGACTACGGCACCACCAGCCTGCTCAGCTCGTCTAGCAAACCAGTCAGTAGAGTTATCCCAAGCTCCCCAGGTTGACGCACTCCACGACATACCTGGCGAGTGAAGTGTATTGTTTTGTGCTTTTTCACGTTCAGGTGCAGACACTGCCCTTTCTACTTGATTTGCTTTATTCTGTAGCACGGCAATGCCCGCAGTATGATCACCTTGTACTGCCGGACTTACTGACGGCAACTGATCGACTTCGGATACAGGATTGGTTCCGACGGTTCTTGTTGTATCATTGCGGAAATCAGGCCTTAAATTCGGGCCAGAGCCAACGGCACTTTTAACAGCTCCAGATAGCCCGGATACATTCGGTTCAGTGATTCCTCTACTACCATAAGCGTCTCCATTGAACGAGGAGTTGCGGCCAGTAGCCATGTTAATCGCCTGGAGAGTGGACTGGAATCCAGCAAGTTCCTTGCCGGGTTCATAATTTTTTGGATTGGTCATAGCGGTCATTCGCGCAGCCGCTTGGGCTACTTGAGGAGCCATGCCATAAGCGCGGTATCTTTGTTCAAGTTCAGTGGCTTCTTGTTTAACTGGATGGTCGGCGATCTTGAAATATTCATTCAGATGATTCATTGCTGCTGGTGTTTGAGCTACTGCTCCCCCCAGAGTCTTAAAGTCGGTATTGGTCATCGATCCCATTTGGTTCTTTAGCTGGCTCATTGTTGTGAATGTATTAGACGCAGATACCAGATCAGATGCAGATTTTGACAGATTCTGAGAAAGCGTGTCGCCCCAAATTTGTTTGAAAGTTTCACCACCGGAGCGACTGAACCCTTGTGCCAACTGATTTGTCAGAGCTTGGCTATCAGTCTGGGAGACGCTGACTTCCTTTAGGTATTGGGACACATCACTTGCAGACCAGTTTGAGGAATCTTGGGACAATGATGCGGTTGTACCTTCGGCCTGGGCGTTGACGTCAATGATATCGCCACCACCTGACTTATTTCCCCCTGTTGCCGCTTTCGTTGTCGTCTTGGCCTTACTAACCATAGGTATTAGCATTGATGCTGCCTCATCAAAGTCTAGTTTACCCATCATTCGCATTGCGAAAGCACCTTTCACTGCATCTGAGTGCGAATCATCCACTTGGAACTTGTCCATGAAATTCTTCGCCTGCATGTTAATCAGTTGGCTTTGGGAGGTGTTCTGAGAAGACGCTTTTCGGCTAATATCTGACAACCTTGCATATGCTTGTTCCTGGTTTACTCCATCGGAGAATCCACGCCCCAAAGTACCTTGAAAAACCTCTGACTTTTGGCTCTGTAGAGCCTGGGCTGAACTTACTCCAGATGCCAATGTTGACCCCAGAGAGAAAGTGCTAATCATGCTCTCGGCACCAGTGGCAATGGAACCGCTGAACTGGTTGTGGGAATAAGCCGGCTGACTTTGCATTACTGGTCCTTGTTTGAGTAGATCTGGCGACTGCATCTTTTCATCAACGTGATCAGCGCCATTAATGCGTGAGGCAAGGCTAGTAAAGGCATAAGTACTTCCGGTGACGATGAAAAGAGAGATTACTGGTGTAGCTGCTGCCAGCATCCCGCCGGTTGCAATCCAAGATTGCAAAATGTCTCCAGCGGATGAAAGAGCATACATCGAGTTAAAACCAGTAGAACTTAAACTGGACATCTCGTTGGATGCAGCAGTATGAACGAACAGATTAATGATAGACAAAACTGGCATCCATAGCTGAATCCAGAGGATGGTCTGGACATATTTCCCGGCCAGTTGTAAGCCAAAACTGCCCATCACGATGATGAAAGCCATGATCGGTGTAATGGCATAAATGAAGCTTTCGAAGAAGGTCAGCATAGGACGGACTACGGTCATGAACATAGACTGTTCTGTCGCCCATTGGATATTTCTTTGTTGGATAGCTTGATTAATCATCAGTGCTGAACCATAGTCCTGTAAATCTTGGTATCGGCCAACAGCGGCCTCGTAGTAGAGTGGTTCTAGCACTGCAACTTTCAGATAGTCGGTGGCTGATGTCGTTGTAGCCCCCATTGCTTGCAATGAATCACCAATTTTGGTGATAGCGTTGGCGCCAGTAGTGGTATCTATCTTCAGGATATTATTCAGGGCATTAATGACTACGGGGCTGTTAAGATTTGCTATCGCATTGCTGATGGCAACCCACCCATCGGTACAAGTGTAGTCATTTCCATCCGGGCTGATTGGTTCAAGATAGAGTCGCGTTCCATAGAGCGGTGAGTTGAATCTCAAGGCTGAGTCAATAGGGGTATTCATGAGTTCATCCAAGGACATCAAATTGAGATCTACTTTGGTCAACGTACATTCGCGGATGTAGTTACTCAATGAACGGCGTACGTCTACATGTCTACCGCCATTTACGAGGTTAAATGCGGCAAATACTCCTGTGTCATACGATCTCCTGCGAACATCATTCAGTAGTTTCAAAGTCTCGGAGAAGTGTCTATTCGTAATGTTTGGTGCAATAATACCGTATCCTGTCTCGAACAGGTCGGTGATAGTGTAACCTATATTTGAGATTATGCCGCCAGCAAATCCGACCCCAATAGGAACATTAGCTACTACACGAACTTGTCCTGTGTAAGCATCTTCAATGGTTACTGTGGTTGTTGGGCCAAAGAAGCAAGCATAAAGAATCCAACCGACTAAGACTTGCTGGAAGTTGATTTGTTTGGCTCCTTGGAATACTGACTGAATACAGATCATAAGAATCCCAAGAAGCAGGCCAATACTGACCATTTTCTCGAAATCTCCAGTTCCGGTAATCATGGATACTGCAATTAGAATTTGTTCCAAGAAAGCAGAGTCACCGATTGAGTGAATTGAAAAAGTGCCCATTTCAATGTCCTCTTAGTTTGTGCTAGGAGGATTGGACAACGTTGCTTGCATGTATTTTTGCTTGCGGATGTTGTTCAGTAGGCTGTTGTACTTCTCGATCTGGCTTGCTAGATCTCCATACTGAGATGCTAGGACAGCATATTCAGACTGGATTTTAGTTTGGGATTGCTCCAGTATCTTAAGCGTTTCTTTCTTGTAAGGTGATTGGCTGTTTGCTAGAGATATACTGGCTGCACGGAAGAGTTCTTCTGTGAAGTTGTACATTATCATTAGAGCAATGGCGCCTGAGGAGTCTGTTGTAAAAATATAAGCGGCATCTTTAGACAGAACCGACAGATTTCGAATAATCGTACCGATTCCACTCGGAAGATTGGATACAAATGCCCTTTCAGAATCAGTCAGAGTGCCTGAGTTAGTCGCGTATTTATAGATGATTCCTGGCGTTGAGGCGGTCCCCAGAAGTATGTCTGTGATCTGGCCTTGAATACCTTTAATTACAACTGTCTTATTGCCTGTCCCTCCCTCACCAGCAGTAAGACAGTTGGTTGTGTCGCTACCGCAAGAGTAGATCTTAATTGAACCTCCAGAGATGAGGTTCGACAAGGTGATCTTATTGCCGGGCAGTGTAATTAAGGAATTGGTTTTTTCTCCAGAACCAGAAGAGTTAGGATCGTCAATAAGGTCGCCAATAATGACAGTTCCGGTTAACGACATGATGGCTTCCAGCAGTGTGTTGTCTCCGTACTGGAACCAGGTATTAGCACTATTGCTTTTAAGTTGCTTCCAGACGATATTGCCGATCATTTTCTGGTATTCGTCCGGTTTGTTCGTTTTCAGCTCTTCAAGAGGATTCTTGCCGCTTGGTTCTTGCTTGGATGAGAAGAAGTCTTCAAAAAGACCTATAGTAGTGGATTTGATGGAGGCATCAGTCTTGTGCTTAAGATCAAAACCAGACGTCAAGTCGTTCACGAGGCCCTGAGCCAACTGGCACGAATTGCCGAGGTGTTGGTTAAGTGCCTGTACTTTTTTCTGGAAGTTTTCAATCCATTTCGCACCGTCAGGGAATACATTATCGAGAGCAAGTTGGAAAGCATAACCTTTTGCGTTAGCTGCAACCGAGCGAAGCAGCTGTACGATCTGGTCAGCGTTGATGAAGGATAGTGAACCACCGAACAGATCGACACCCCCACAACCCGCTTTCCATGAAGGTGGTGCAAAGCTGACTAAGTTTTCATCGAATATCCTAGTCTTGGTAGTAAAACGCCCTCCGGCAAGAACCCCACGCCGTTGAGTTTCATACACGCCAGCAGGTGTAATGTTACTCATCTCGTTAAATAACTTGTCCATCTCGGACTGGAGACCATTTCCTGCTTGAGCCGTTGCAGAAGTTATAACGATGCTCATCGCCACATTCAGGACAAGTAAGCTCCTAGTTAATATCTTGCGGTTGACCATTTTAGTGCTCCTGTAATTTTGCCTGGATGTAGTTCATGAGTTGTTCAGGTGGTACAAAGTTATCTTTGTCGCCGTTAGTCTTAGAAAGTTCTTGGAGAGTAGTTTCAAGTTCGGGAGATGCCAGTTGTTCAGCGATATTGTTTTCAAGGTTCAGAACAGGCCTGGTTCGATTGAATTCCTTATCAGAAACCCAATTGTTACGCTTAGCGGCGACCAAGATGCGGTGATTTAGTTCTGGCAGTGACATAGGGCCTTGCCCAATCGGAGTAAACTGTCCCTCAGGTGAAGCAAGGAAAATAGCTGGATACGTCACAACGCCAAGTTGTTTAGCGTGGCCATTATCTGTCCTGAAATCAGGAAAAAGGTTATTCGGCAATGGCTTCCCATCGACTGATATTGGGACGACAGAGAACCCTTCTGTTTGCTCAAGCATCTTGATTAATGGTGCTTGAAGGTCGCTGTAATTGTCATCAGATTTGTAGAAGAAGAAGATCCCAACTCTTTGGGAGACGTTCTTCAAAAGCCGGTTCTTCGCATTTCCTGCATCACGGTCAACCTGTTGTGATGCAAATGTGGCGGCTGGGCGCCGGGTGATTTCATCCAGGAATGGATCTCCGACTACAGCCAGTTCTGTTGTATCGGAGAATTGTTCTGAACGGTCAATTGCGAAGCGTTGCAGATAAAGAAAGGTTCTGACATTTTCGATGGTGGGATTATCCCATGCCAGATCTTTGTACTTAGGTAGGTTCTCCCGGAACCATGCAGCGGAAAACATCCCTGGTTTTTTCGGTACGGGAACTACTGGTTTTACTGATGTGGGCAAGGGGTGATCCATCGGCTTAGGTTTTGGTTTCTTAATCTCTTCTTCTAACTCTTTTGGATCTGGCTCATACCAGAACCAGCCTTCGGCTTTGCGCTCATAGAATCTTTGTCCTTTTTCCAGAGCAAAGGTTTGGGTCATCGCTCCCAGCGTGAGCGTTGCAAAAAGTAGTATATTTAGAGGCTTTTTTTTCATAGTCTCATGCGTATATTTTCCCATTCTCACTATGGTAGAAGGGGAAAGAGTGAAACTAGGCAGGTGTTAGCGCCCATTTAGGGCGTTTAGAAAGTTTTATTTGTGTCAACTTTCACATGTGAAAGCTAAGTTACTTGGAGGTTTAGAGTTAGCTGGTTTTTTTACGTGATTGAAGGTCAAAGTTTTCTGGAGGCTATTAGGCGTAATCCAGGAGGTTATAATCCTTTTATCTATGTCATTATGGAAAAATAAGGAGATAGAGTTAAAAATCCAAGTGCTATTAAAAAATTGGGTATACAAATTTAATATAAGGTGCAGCACAATTTAGGAACGGCTAGCACTATCTCCTTTTCCTAATCATCCATTTCTTTCAAAAACCGTTACAAGAACTCTCTTTTTACTGTCATCATCGATGATCATTAGATATTTGAATTTTGAATCACGATGACCCCAAACTTCAATGTTGTCTGTTCTGCCATATTTGCGCACTTTATGACGGACTGTCCTTTCATCGAAAGGCTGGATTTGTAGTTCTGGGTGTTGTAATCGGCTAATCAATGAAGCCCAGGGCTTCTTAGGGTCGCCAGAGGTAATGCGAGCTTGGTATTGGTTTACGGCATGTGCCGTGACGAGAACCTTACCAATGGCTGGCGTGTCGATTTCATAATAGGCTTGGGCTTGGGTGTAAATCTGTTGTTCGGCATTAAGAAGTTCTACGTCGCACTCGTCAAGTGCGGGCATGAGTGCCATGTCTTGTGACACCTCTATCACTATCCCTTTCATACGGCCTTTTGTGAGAAAGGTAGAGAATTTAGTGGCGAATTTTTTACTGGACTTGCCCTGCATTAGCTTGCGAATGGCTCCCTTGGATACTTCTAGCTTGTATCCAGATCCAGAGATTGGCTCACGACTAAAAACTTGTTTATTGAACATCAAATATCGAATGGCAATCAACTCCGCTAGGAGATCTGCTTCATCATGTTCAAAGTCAATACGGACATCCAAGATACCTTTACGCTTTGTTCCTACGCGCCAATATACCAGTGCTGAGTTGTTCGATGTCTTTTTTGCAACTGTAGTCAACGTCATCATGGTTTTTATAATCTCCTTGTAGGGCGGTGATTGGCAGTACTGTCGTCCCTTTGTTCAATTTTTCATTTCCATGCTATCACAGGTTTAAAAATAGCCAATCGTAGGGATGTATTACTTGATATGTCAGTAAGGTGTTGTCCCTTGGCGAGATACTTTCACATTTTGAAATGTGTGCCTAACTTAGTAAAGAAAGGTCAGCTAATGCTGACCTTCTTGGTATTTTTCACAATTGTTACTTAGGCATCTGTGATGCTTTTTTCTTCTGACTTTTATGATGAAAATACAAATTATCGCCGTTTACAACGATGAAGAAAATTGACAATCCCAACATGCTAAGTATCCATGCTGAGCTGGTTTGACTTCCTCAGGAGTTGCTAATTTTGGTTAAGATTATACCGTAGATCCATAATATGATCCCGACAACCAGAACCACAGTAGCTTCACTAGTCGTGATGTTACCTTTGGAAACAGTCAATCCAACAATACCAACGCCGATAGCAGTTACTGAGACTTTACGTAAGTCTTCACCAATAGAACCGAGCGTCTTTTTATTAATAGAGAAAAGACTCATGAACCACGTCTTTAAGCGTAAAAACTTCTTCAAGATTACCTCCATTGCTATAAAGGAGGCGATCCAATCCCTTAGGGGGAATGGACTCCCCCTATGTGGGTTAAAGTTTTCGGGCAGACAAGGCCGTTAGCGGCTTTGTCATGCTAGTTTCATCGAACTAATGACATAATCAAACGGTAATCCCGTAAGTGTATTAAGTCAAAGTAAGAGACTGAATTCCTTTCCTGTCCCAAAAAGAGGGGAAAAGATATACAGCGTTATCCAGATGTTATATCAACCTATGAGATATCAATGATGGGCATACTCAATTCTCCAGCTTTATATGAAAGCTTGGTGGTAGTGAACATTCGGGAAACTAAGGTTTCCCCTGACTCATCAGGATATCGTTAGCGTTGAATTCCATTATCAGGGTTTTAAGGAAACCCTAACTTTGGGAAAAGGATCCAAAGAGCTTCCCTACCGGGAGACACTTCCCAGTAAGGGATTACAAAGAGGCGCCACCGATTGGAGGCGTAACTAAAAACACTATCAATAATTCAACTTGCTTAATGATAGTGGTTGTATCCATCAACACGCTATCGTTGATGGCTTGTTGGTGGATTTAGGTATGTCCAAGTTTATTCCTTGGTTCATAAGGTGTACTCCTAAAAAGCGGGATACACCTGGCTCAGACGGGAAAATGTACCCGTCAGGGTTTAATTACATGTTCAATTTAATATGCTGTTTGTTTTTGGAGACCAGCTATCTCACTTTTCGCTCTCCAAAGAGAACCAAATCTGTTTTCCATTGAAAGCTCAGCATGACTCAATCTCCAATGGAAAGCAGGGGAACGCGCCATGTATCATGCGATGGAGAAAAAAGCCAGTTTAGCGAACTCAAACTGGCTGTTTATCCGAATGAAACTCAAACACAGTATGTGTCTCTGCGTTTACCAGCACCTCATCCAGGAAAGAGCATTCCTGGCTCAGCAACTGCGACACATACAAGTTCTTTTTGCCCCTAAAGGAAATTAGGGGTAGTTCCAAATCCGTTGGCATCAACGGGCCTTCTAGTTGCTTTCAGACCAGTTTTCAACCTTGCCATCAGTAATGGTCGGTAGCCCCAAACACATCTTTTACAACGCGAAGGACAATTTCTCGATCCTCATTGATGAGTGAGGATTACAGCCTTCGTGCAGACTTCCAGAGGTCCATGCATGAACTTCATGACAGATGATTCATCCAGTTTTGTTATGACCAGAATGTCTCTACTAAGTTCCTTGAGTAAAGGATAAAAATAAATCCTCAGCCACTGGAATGAGAGTAGACAAGGTACACTCCTATAATTAGTAAATGTACTATGTCCTGAACCGAACAAATATGTCTAGTTCGGCTAGTAAATTAACGTTAATTTGCTGTTTGTTTTTGGAGACCAGCTACCTCACGTATGGCCGCAAAGCGACTAAGATGGTTCAAATATAGCTCACCTTTGCTGATCAGAAAACCCTGTAACTGTCCATTTTGGGCACTTTGGGATGTCAGGTTACAGATTGAACGCCTTTATACTTTATGTGCGTTTATCTGTTATCTGTACCTCAATCTAGGAGTATTTCTAATGACGGAAGCACAAGCAGCAGTGGACACTAGTAACGAACGTAGCCATTACTCTCGCCCCGTATTCAAACAAGTTCTGAAAGTGAACAGCCTCCAAGCTCAGCGCGTCATGGAACGCAGCTTCGAGCGGGTATCCAACTCGCTATTCTCTATTGAAGTGATCCTGCGAATTATTGGGGAGCAAAACGAAATTGACCAAGTGGAGAGCATCATTATGGAACATATTTCTAAGGTGTCTGAAGATTTGGACAAAGCCACCATACAGCTCCAGAAACTGATGGAAGATAACGGCATCGACATGATACCAGGCTACACCAACCCTAGCGAATACACCATTGAGATCAATTCTCCACAAGTTGCTCAATTCGTTCACCAGATCCGCAAACTGGACAATCTGATGGGTATTGTTGATACACTCTGGTTGAATACTGTCCTAACTAGCAAACAGCGCACCGATGCCACCTACCAATGGCAACAACGCCTCATCAAGCTCGCTGGCCGTATCATTGGCATCGAGAAACGTGCCCGCATTTCCGCCCATACCCGAGGAAAGGAAAGTGAGGTGGCCGAAGCCGTTCCCGAGACCAAAACTGATGATAAAGAAATCGCGGATGAAGCAGAGAAAACCGAAGCAGCAGCATAGTTCAACCTACGAATAAACCTTATGCCCCTCAATGAGGGGTTTTTTAACTTCTATGGTTGCATTTTTTGATGCCATGATAATATCGGGAAGTAAACCAGGCTTAACTGAGGCCCTACAAGGAGAGAACAATATGAAAAAAGTACTGATCACTACTGTCGCCCTGTCTGTATCCGCTCTGACTGGCTGCGTAACTAGCAACTATGAGCCAACCAAATACGAAATCAACCACAGTCGTGCCTACAACATCGCTAAGGCTGGCGCACTGGTCACAGGCATCCAGGACACTTCTGTACCTAAGGACGAATTAGAACGCTTGACCGACACCAAAACTTTTAGGGCTGCTTATGTACTCTCTGGCTACGTCTCTCCTCAGCTCAATATGACCAACTGGCAAGGTGGTCTGGTTAATCTGCTTAACTGGACAATAGGCCCTAAACAGCACGGTGGACGGAATAGTCTGATCAGCTGGATGCCTGCAAGTGAAGCTGTTTCCTCTGAAGATGCTCAGGCCAAAATGCTTTCACGTGTGAAAATTTCTGTCGAGCGTTCACTAACAAACTTGGATGCAAAGTTCGCCTTGCTTTACGAAGAGAATGGAAACCTCGTCTATCATTTCTATAAACAGGATTGGAATTGCCCAACTTGGGTGGATGGAAAATCTGAGATATCGGATATGTGCGCTATCAAGGTTCGTATCGTGAAGCCTCGTGCTGGGATCGCTCCTGAATTTGTTCACGGAGTCTCTAGTCAGATCTATGCGTTCACCTCCGGCCATGATACGCAGTACAACCGGATCAATGTCATCAATGGTCACAACAGCCATACTCCGCAGCAGATGATTTACGCAGAACTGAGCAGGAATCTCCCTGCGTGGGTCTATCTATACTTGGCGCCTAAGCAAGTTTCCTTGGAAACGGGTGACAAGGTGGCATTCCCCTACCTACTGGAACAAGGGAAACCAGAATTTTTTGTTTACTCTCAGTCGTAAAAAAAGGGGCCGAAAGGCCCTTTTTTTATCGCCCTCCGCCACTCGTGGGTGAGCCAGTTTGAGGATCTATGCCGTTCGTTCCCTCACGACGTTTCGCATCAACATCAATCCCTTTTAAACGCTCCAGTACCCTCTCTTGGGCATTCTTACGTGTACCATCAATGTTGAAATCGTTACCTGTTCCAGTTAGGGTATCCAAGTTGATTAAGTTGGGTTCTGGAAATTTACTGTTCTGTTGAAGAATCCCCAACCATTCATCTAGGTTAACCTTACTCCAGTTAATCTCAGCGATTTTGTCCATAGGGATGCCCCCACATTGAGGGTTCTTTGCATCACCGAAGTTCACGCCAAGTTGCGGACGAACTTGTTCTTGGATAATGCGAGACAATGGTGAGTTAAAGCAGCAATAGGCTTCGCGTTTCTCAATACAAGCACCTAACACTTTGGACTTGCAGTACGAACCAACATACGAGCAGTTCTTAAGTGCCCTTTTGGCGTTCATCGTAAACTCTTCCTCTTCGCACTTCCAAATTATCTGGATCATGACCATCGTCACAACGTAGATCGTATAGATTGTCATAGCGGTACTTAACCAAGTCATCGCTGTGTCCATCATGGCCTCCGCTGCTTTTTCTGATGCCGCTGTCGCCGCTTTTTCTGTGGCCGCGTCCTGCCCTGCGGACTTGAACACATCCATCATTACCTTCTTAACTTGCTCTTTAAGCTGTTCGATAAATTGGTCAACAAATTGTTCCACTGGCTGGAAGAATGACTTGACGGCCCCAGACATATTCTCAATGTAGCTAGTAAAAGGTTTTGTCAATTCTGTCCAACCTTGAAGTACCGGCTCACGCAGTACTTGGTAGGCGCCTTTAAGGGCATTGCCGTCGGTCAGTCCCATCACTGCGCCATCAAGCTTAGGCACTGCCATGATTAAGTTTAGGTAATCCGCCAACGAGATGTTAGATGGCTTCTCGCAGCAATCAGATACGCCTCCAACTGCGATCTTGCATTCACCGGCTTCTCCAGCAAAAGCTGAACAAATGACGTTTTCATCCCCCTTGGGGTTGGTGTTGCCATCCATTCCCGTACATTTCATATCTTGAGTCATGAACTGAGCGGCGTTGAGCAGCGCTGTGGCGCGCGCAAAATCTGTACTCTGCGTTTTTGTTACATCGAGACAATCGTCCCCCATGCAGCGGATAGGTCCCCCACACTGATACTCTGCCTCTTTTTCTAGGGTCGGCACAAGCACATCAGTACCACAGTCATAAGTATCTTCGTGGACATAACAGGTTCCAGATGTCCCTTGAGCGCCATCAACACACCTAGAGCTGATGAAACCACATTGAGGGTTGCTCTCATACTGCGTACAGTTATTCAGATTCCCCCCATTGTTTACCGGGCATTGAACCTCTCCTTGGGGATCAGTCCAACATTCCATCGGGCCTTTATAAAAATCATAGTCTGCTTTTACTTTGATTTTCTTGCAGAGTTTGGAAATGCTCGGTAAAGGCGATGGCTTGAGCTGAGACTCACAAATCTTGATACCATTGATAATGGTGCAACCTGTTGCGTCAGTTGGGTCATCAATACAGGCGATCTCGCCGTTAGCAAACCCGTCAATGACCCCTTTGGCCGAGCTCACACAGCTTTGCGGAGACCATTCATCCTTGGTTATTGCCTTCGCTGGATCATAATGAATCCGAATCCGGCCATAACCCTCACCGCCCCCAGTCACAGAGACACGTATCTTGAAAGATACGACATCCCCAGGTTTTACATTTTTAAAGTTGTTTGTAACATCGGTATTCGGATTCACTTCCCAACTTGTGCTTAACTCACATGCACCAGCTGTCTCTGGAGGAAAATTATTATTGGGTCCCTGCCATACTTTTTGCTCCTGTCCGGACTTACCGATCCAGACCTGCATGTAATCGTCCCATTTTGCATATTCCAACACAGCACTGGTAATAGCATCAGGATTAGAGACTTGTACGCGAGTAAACTCTTCATATATTGCACAATGCCCTGACCAATAGTTATCACCTATGCGGCCAATCCACAACTCTGCGCAACCTTCACCGCAAGATTTCAAGTTATAAGGACCATTATAGTGCTTAACTACAGACGCATCGTAGTCATGGACGACTTCACAGTCTGCGCTTTGGTCTACAACACGCTGGCAACGCTCGTATTCAGGGATATGGGTGTTGATAGTGTTTTTGTTTATTATTGTCTTGACTGAACAATCTCCAAACCCCTCGGCAATCAGATCCATATTCTCATAAGTTTTCTTACTGAGATTTAGTACTGGATCATTGGAAAAATCAGGTCGCGAGCGGTTAGCAGCATCAAGAAGTACTTTGTATGCTGCTCCGGAAATGGAAGGATTCGGGCGATTCGCATCCGTCCATAACGAATCTTTGGCGTTGTTTCCAGCTTTGTCCATACTATCACCGGAGTCGTAGATCCCTTGTAGACCATCTATGTCTGGTTTATTGGCATCAGGGAAGTAATCGCTATCCGAATTACTGTTGCTGGTTCCTGGGAACAGATCGTTAACATTGATCTGGTTTCCACCATTCATCTGAAACTGACCATCTTTCAGAGTTGGCAAGGAGATCGTACCATTCTGAGTAGTACCAGTATTCGATTTGAAAGAGTTGGATAGGCTATGCCCAAAACTTTGAGCCTCTTTCCCTACCAATGTAATATCCTGGTCCTGGCCGCCGTTAGCATAAGAATGTATCGGTAGCACCGACATCGTTACTGTCAGCAGCGAGGCCATGATTCTCATGAAATATGTATGACTTCGCATCTTGTCCTCCGCTTCAACCTTCCCATGCTATCTGAGAAGTTGGAGACTATTTGCATGTGGAGCGGCCCTTTTTGGGCACATTCAAAAACAACTACTGCAAGAGGAAGCTATCAGCTTTTCAAGGCGAAAATAGCGTCAAGATCGAAGAGATAGAACGAAAGTTGTCGCAGCTTGAGCAACAAATTACGTCTGCTAAATTGATATTTGTCCAAATAATAAACCTTACACAAAAAAAGCCATTAAAAATCAATGGCTATAATATGGAATTTTATATAACTAGTCTCAGGTTGCTATCAGTGATTGCAGCAGTCATTCCAGCGCCAGATTGTATAGATCGGGTCCTGACCGATGGCAGGGATTGTTCTTGCTAACCCCCAAGTTAGAATTGACTCACCAATAACGTGAGACGAATTAGTTTCTGGAACTGGGTGGAGCAAGGTGAACTTATACTGGGTCTTTGGCAAAGTTGGGCTAATTACTCCGCGGCACATAGCTTCAGAGCCCATTGTTTTCCATGCCAAACCACGACGATGTAAGGCAGCAAGAACCCTAGTGCTCAGCAGACTGCTATCACGAAGAACACCTTTTCCTCCGTTTTGGTTGCCACTGAATGGATAAAGCATTCCCCATGATCCCGCACACCAAAAAAGTTGCTTGAGGGGCTTACCGGCAGTCGAAGAAATCGCGTCAGCAGTACATGCTGCCGCTGCGATAGGATTGGCTACTGCCGCTGCTTCGGGGTTGGTAAAAAATGCTAGTTCGTCATTGTTCCATGTAGGGTCCAGCTCGGACATGTACATGACGTCCAGATCCATGTAACCGTCAGCATTGCAGGTCTGCTTGATGAAGAGATCGAGCATCACTAGGAGCGGGAAAGCGTAGTAGTGATAGTGCATGAAGGAACCATCCCCTCCATCCATATCGCCTTCGCCGTGATGTCCCTGGTTGGTGCGGTCAAACGGAAAACGAACACCATTTAATACCGATGAACAGCCAGGTACTCGCTGAAACTCAACAAGACGAGCAGGCTCCCACATGGAAGTAGTCACGCCTGGCCGTGGTACGCCAAGATTGTCCTCACACATACAGAGTGGATTGGATACCGCTTCGTTCGGGAATGAACCACCGGAGCCGCTGATAGGCACTCCAGCTACCTTTATCGGGAAGATACAGCTCCAACAAATGTCGGTAATTAACCTCCCACCAATCACTTCTGCATTCTGGCAACCAGGATCAGCTAATGCTGATCCGACCCACAGAGCCGCACTTGCGGTCAGTAAGCATAGAGATTTTACTATCATGGTAAGATCCTTACAGCATTCGAATGTTCGTTCAATTTACGCAACCACAAAACTACAGGCGCCAACATTTTTTATTGGTTAGAGTCACTCATCACTTTCCTCTGCGAGTTCTCGGATGACGAATTTCTTGTTTTTGGCCGTGATGATGCTCGGGGTGAACTCCAACTCAAACCTAGAGATAAGATCTGGCGTCAAAAGGTAAACTGGCGCATCAAAGAAGTCAGTCACTTCCTTGTATGAATTCCAGCCCCTGTCTTTATCGAACCGAGTTGCAATGTAGATGATTCGATGAACGCCTGGCTTTTGCTTTATCGTTGGCAGAACACTGTTGAGCACTTTCATCTGCTTTTTATCTAAAGGGTCAAAAACAACAACTGCCTGGGTAAATGGGCGAGTATCCAATGGATTAATAATAGCCCCTTGTTTCGCGATCAGCGTTCCGTCCTGCGCTGAGATGTCGCTGGTGATCATTATGCTTGGAGCAATCTCGCGGGTTCTGGATTTTTTGGCCGATGGGAGTTCGTTGAAATTTTGCTTGCTCCAGAATCGCTCAATAGCCTGTTTTTTCTTCTCTTCCCAATTGATGTTGGCAAGACGTTTTTTCGCTACTTCGATCAGATCGGGCTCACTAATTTCCTCGACAGGTCCCTTGACTCCGAAGTCTTTTTTCTCGCCGTTCTTCACCTTTTGGCTGAGCCATGCTGGATCGGACAGCCCCGAAACCTTAGCTATCTCCTTCGGTGGTTCTCCAAGCCGCGGTTCATCCTTTAGTATCACTATTGTTGGTACAGATGTGATGTCGTACGTTTTGAACAGTGTCGGATTGATGATAATGTTCGGCACCGGATTTTTTTTAGCAGCTAGCGCCTGGATAACTTTCACCCCCTGTCCTAGGTTCATTCCCTCTGGAATGCCTCGAAAGACAACAACGGCATCAGTATTACCCGATATTGCAGATAACACATCATCTAGTCCCTGATCTCCGAGGGAGAGCGACGCGAATACTAAGATTTTGTGGTCGGTGTAAATACTTTTTTCGGCTTGCGTACGTCTCATTTCCCTCAATGTTGGATTGGTTGACTGGAGCTGTTTAAAAAATTCTGCAACCTCAGCCTGAGCAGTATCTATGTGTGGGTTCTGTAGCCACGCAGGGCTCTCCTGCTTACCTGCCTTCTCCACAATCTGCCTGCCTTGCCCGATAAGGGCTTTATCTTCGATAGTGATCGGGGATTGTTCAGCAGATGCAATTCCAACCACTAGCACCAATGCGGCGACAATTTTAGAAAATAGGGTATGCGCGGCCAATGATTTGGTCATCTTTCACAATCCCCCAATAACGAGAGTCAAAGCTGAAAGGGCTTTTACCCATGAACCAGTAATTACCCTTATCCAGAGTGGTCTTCCCGTAGAAGTGGTTTTCAGGCAGATATAACTTCCTTGCGAGCGGCAAACCTTCTCCGACTTGCTCCCCATTTACTGTGATTTTCCACTTATCATTGATTACCACCGTATCGCCGGGCATCCCGGTCAGGATCTTGACCATGCGTGTACCATCCTTGTAGAACGGTTGCATATTTTTCGCAGAAAATGCATATACAGCGCTGCGTTCTAGACTCTGATTTTTCAAATCAATAAGGAAGAAGGTATAACCGGGCAAGCATTTTTCCTGTTGCGAGTCAATACCAATCCGGTAGCGGCTTGCAAATGCAACACTGGCTACCCACAGCACCAACAGAGTGACTCCTGCTTTGATTCCAAAGCGTCTCCAGGGCTCTTTTTTTACGAAGAACTTCATTTAAACGCCTCCTCAGGAAGGTACACATCACTCGGTGCACCAATAACAGCACTGGCGTCCAGTACCAAGTAGCCAGCTTCTTTGAGTTTTAAGATGGCGTTATTGGTTTTCACCATCAGCTTTTCGATCTCTTCCTGAGAGGCTCCCGCCGGGTAGGATAACGCAACTTTGGCAAAATCAACCACGACTACTGGCGGGGATTGATTGAGCCTGTTTTGAATACTGACCATCTGTTCCTTCATGACAAAGTAAGAGCTGCCGAAACCACCGACAATGCCCAGAACAGCAGCGATAAAGATTGCTTTGATGTTCATTGCAGTCTCCTTGGTTAAACGGCCTGTTGGCGGCTTCGCATCACGGCCTTAATAGCTTCTGGGATACTCATGCCTTGTTTTACAAACTGGTCGATGGCGTTCACATCAACCGGATCGGTTGAGTACAACAGCTTCTGGAAATCACTCACAATCAAGCGGCCAACGCCCATGCCACTCTTCGATTTAATGAAGATTTCTGAATATACGCCTTGGATGGTGTGAACGGTTTTTAGGGTATGGAATCCTCCTTGGGAGAGCGTCAGGCGGCCACTGCGTTTCACGGACTCTACGGTCTCCTCGGTCTGACCAAGCAAGTACATACTGGCTGAGTTTTCCGCGATGGCACGGCCAACGGCGTTCTCGTAGAGATCGTTGATTGATTGGGTAGCAATCACCACTGAACCGCCGTATTTACGGAACTTACGGTAAGCATGCTCCATGAACACCGAAACTTCTCCCTCTTTGAGTAAGTCCCAAGCTTCATCCACGATGACTACTTTCTTACGATTACGTTCACCTAAGAAGACTTCTTGCTGAATTTGGTAGATGAGTTGCAGTAGTACAACCTGACGGAGGTGTTTGCGCCCTTGCAATTCATCGAGTTCCAGAACTGTGAACTGGTTCTGGAAACTGATGTTGTTCTTCCATGCGAAATATTTTCCGTAATTGCCTTGCGATGTGAAGGCGTAGAGCTGCATACCAATGTCTTTGAGGCGTTGGTCTTCACTTTCTAGGCAGCACTTAGCAATATCATCGACCTTCATCTCCTTACCTTTCCTTTCCCACAAACGAGAAAGAACCTGTTTGAGAGCCGAAATCTGCCATTCATCTAGTAGACCTTTGGCTGATGCCATTGTACCGACTAAGCTAACGATGGCGTCTTCTTCATCTTCGTAGTTCTCAATCAACTCAAATGGGTTAAGGCACACATCTGTCCCTTCCTCGAAGTGAATGAAATCGCCTTTGAGCATCTCCGCCAGTTTTTGGTAGGATTTTCCGGCATCAATAACCCAAACTTGGGCACCTTCGGACAGATAGGAAAAAATCAGCTCGTTAGTCAGGAAAGATTTACCGGAACCGGATTCCGCGGCGATCACGAGGTTTTTGTTGGTATTACTGTCGTGAAGAGACAAACTCATGAGTTGCCCATTGCGAGAAATAAGAGCTGCATGATAGGTTCCTGTCCCCTTCCACTCCCCGAAGATGGGTAGCAGAACAGTAGCTTGTTCTGTGGTCATGGTTTTGTAGCGGAAGAGATCACGAACAGCATCACGATCAGTACAGAATGGTAGGCAGTTCAGGAGCATCGGAAGTACAATGAACTTGTCTTCCATAAGCTCAAAGCGAGATTCTCGCCAGATGTTCCGAGCGGCTATTGCAGCGGATTCCACTCGCGCTTTAGTCGGTGCAAAAATTACTACTGAATAAGTTATCTTGATAGGCTTAGCGCCTTCCTTCATGGATTCATAAAGCGTATCGAAGCTCTCTTTCTTGTCTGCCAGCACTGGCACGAATTTTAGCATTGGGCCATATGCTTGATTCACCGTGAATTGGCGCTTACGTTCGAGAGTATTTTTGGTGCTTTCGGCCTCCGGGAAGAACACATTAGTCACGACCATGTAGTTCTCTTTAATGCTTGAGTTCCCGCCACTAAGATCCCCGGCATAGGTCAGCGCATCTCCAAAGTAGAACACATCGGGCAGTTTCTTGGCCGACATCACTTTAACATGGTAATCACCAAGACGGATTCCATTCTTGCTGACCTCAAGATCGGTGCCGTAGTCAAATATTTGTTCGCAGATTGGCTTATCCGCCTCCCAATCAATCGAGTCATTGCGCCAGGAAGTTTCAGACCCCCAATTAATCATGGTATTCATGAGCCGGATATAGTTCACCGCAGTCATAGTACGCGGACGCAAACCAACTGTCTGGAGAGACGATTCAACCTTTGTCCTAAGTAGGATCAGTTGCTGGAGCTCATTGCCAGTGGGGCTGTTGCCTTTGATCGGTACCTTGCAGGTTACAAACAGTTTGAGATCCTGAATCAGTCCATTATCGTAGACACCTTTATTGGTCTTGGTATAAAGCCGATCCGTTGTGTGTTGTTGCAAAAAGTTAATCCGTTCCTTGATGACAGAAGTCAACAAGTTGTGGCGGAAACTATCCCGCAGTCCTATCATCCGGAACATCTCTTGATTAATGTCAGGGGATCGAAATAAAACAAACTGAAGGGTAGTTTTAGAAGGAAACTCTTGGTTCAAGAAGCCGTTCACACGTTCTTGGATCTTCTCATCTGCACCACATAGAGGTTCACACATAAAACCAAAGCCAATGCTATGATCATCCATAAGAAAAACGTGTTCGTCTTCACAGTAGGCCAACACTGGAATAATCCCTGCCGCTCTGAAGTGTTCTGGGATTAGTGTATCAGCCATCTTTTTTTTGATGGTTACTATCATTCAGTATCCTCCAGCCATGATTTCAAGTTATTAGGACGTCCTTTACTCACCCGGCCATCTGGAGCCACAACAAATGGGACTCCTTCAATCCCAATAAAGTGGCTGGTCAACAGAGTCTGGTCATACTGTCCGGGGTCACAAGAAGTTTTTGGCGGCAGGGAACCCAGAGTGTTATTCATTAAAGCGTCAAGCGCACGGCTCTTGTCCTTGGCACAATAAAGAGATTTGGCAAGACGGTTTGATTCAGCGCCAAGCGCTGGTATCACAATGAACTTGAAAGTGTAATTGTCTATCAGAGACTTCGCATCGTTTATCAGCTTATGACAAATGGCACAACGAGGATCGACAAATACGACAACTTCCTTGGAACCATGCCCCATTGAAACGGTGTTCAAAGTATCAACATCCATTCCCATGCTTTTAAAATGAATTCTCTCTGCCACATCTCGCATCTGAGACATGGTGTTTAGAGGTTTTTTGTTCCAGAGATCGTAAATTTGTCCTGTGATGACAAATCGTCCGTTCTCTGACAGGAACAGGATTTGTCCATCACTCTCAACTGCCTGAATCCCTTTGATCGGCAGCTTCACGATGTCTTCTATCTTAGCCGCCCTAGTGTCCGTAATCTCCAAGGCATGAGCAGATGATGTAATCCCCCCTAACACCACCAATGCTCCAAGTATTTTTGTCCGCATGTCTATCCCCTCAGTTGGATTACTGGATGCTGGGCAGTGTATCTGAGGGGGAGAAACAGACTCGTCTCTGTAATAGCCCAATTTGGACAATTCCAGAGGGAAACAGAAAAAGCCCGTTTAAAATCGGGCTCATGTTATGTCGATTAACTTCCATTTAGAGTGATAACCTCAGATTTACCACCAGAATCATCAATACCAATTAGGGTGATTTTGGGCATTATTGAACTCTTCCGTTTGCTAATGGTCAGGCGATCTGCGGTTGTTGATTGCTTCTCACCTCCCACTGTCCACTCATAGCTCTTTATCCGACCATCTTTATCTTCACACTCAGCATAAACAATCCAAGATCCAATGGTTTCACGAGAACGAATAGCACAGGTTGGGAGCTGGTTCTCCGCCACTTTCAGAATCAGGAGCCCCTCCACTTCATGCCCCATCTCTGACATTACCTTGAGTTGGATCTTATGCTCACCGGCAGTCAGTGTTGTGCGGCCATAGAAGCCTGTACTTTCCAACGGTTTCCCATCTACCATAAATTGCCGTGTGAGAATTTTGTCTCTTGGGTGTCCCCCAGAGATGTAGGGACGTAGTAGTACATCCAGCGGTTCACGGTTATTAGGGTTGGAACCGGAATATTGTAAATCGATTACATATTTCTCGGCTTCACCCAGTTTTACAGATTCCTCTAGCATCGACTCATTACCACGAGCATCACGGATTTTGAGCTTGATACTGTACTCACCCGCCTCTTTAAGGGTGAATGACCGCACTGGCGGTTGTTTCTGGTCTTCGACTACCGCATTTTTCGGTAGCTCCCATTCGTACACCGGTTCTTCCAGCTTCCCAGAGAATCCTATCGGCTTAACATTGATTGTGATTATCGCAGGAGCTACATCTGCGGTCTTCCTCACCTGCATCCCAAATTTAGGCCATACGTACTGCCAGATCTTGGAGTGAATCGTGTGTGACGCCTCTGCCCCTTTATTTCTGAATCCTTCAATCCAGGCCGTATAGGTTGTCTCTACCTTTTCCTTCGTTAAATCCTCCCCGCTCGGTGTGTATTGGGCAGTATCTCCTTCTACTTTCTTTCCATTCGGCAACGTAAAAAATCCTTTGATCTGCACATCCATCCCCTTGTAGGGCAGGCTGGTATTTGCCTTGAAAGTATACGTTTTTCCAGTCTCAATTACGCTCGGTCCCGATATATACGGACGTGGAGGTTTTATGGCCCGGAACTCCACCGCTGTCTTGGCGACTCGGTAGGCATAGTCATCGTCTGCCGGAGCTTCCTTTGCTCTGACTCGAGCCCATAGCTTTACTCGGGTATCGGTATCACGGCTCAGGCTGATGGATGGTCCCTGTTGATCATAGGTCTTGCCATCATCAGTGGACCATTCGATTACGACATCAGAGCTACTTATCTCCTGATCATTAACCGTCATTTTTGTAGTGAATTTTCCCTCACTCCCTACAAATAGCGTTTGTGGCCCTATGACTGCTAACTTCGGTTTATCGTAAGCAATCACATCTACTATTTCAGTGTAAGCTTCAGCTCCGGAGTTACGGTTGATCACCTTGGCTCGAACCTTATACTTTCCCTTCTCGAAGGTTTGTACCAATTGGTACTTATAGCGTTCTTCTGGAGTAAAGCTCTGCCAAGTCTTACCATCATCTTTACTGACATCCCACACCACATTACCCGTTGCGCGATAATCTTGGCGGTCGGCTAGTTCCAACGTGAAAACCGCTTTGAATGGCGTTTCACCAGAAAGGCGACGCGCCACTACCTTGGCGGCAATAGTTCCACCTTTCAGTACCGTCAGGAACGAAGGGCGGGTGGACTGTACAACGCGAGAGTATCCCTCTATTGGTGAGTTCAGAACGGCTTCTGCGACGATACGTATTGAAGGAGCATTCACCTTGGACAGGTCCACATTGAAGTTCGCCTCACCTGACGAGCTCTCCACATAGTCAGTTAATGTCTCTACTTGGTCATAGGCCATCTGTCGGATCAAACGAACTTTCCAAATCCCCATTGTGTTGGCATCATAGGCTCCAGTCGGCTTGTATTGATCACGGATCAGCACTTTTATAGGTAGGGGCTGAGTGTCGATAGCGGTATCCCCCTGAACTTCGACTATTGGCACGATGCTGTATGGAGGAGTTGAAATTGTCCGATATACCGCCTCAGTTTGCACGTCAGGCACCTTGTTATAGGCTGCCTTAATCCGGTAGATAGTTTCTTCCCAGAGGCCTCGTTGATCTGTATTGATACGGCGATACACTTTGATGTTGCCCCCTCGTCCTGATGAGAAAGTCTCTGACTCCAGAATGTCATCGTTCCGGGTAATCGCAATATCCAGATCAGCTCGTTCTGAGCTAATCGTCACATCCCCCAGATAATCCCCGAGCATTGGCACCATGTAGATGTTGTCTTTGAAGTTGTATTTCGAAGAAAGCTCGATGGTGGGCGCTAACGGGTCAATAGCCTCAATATTAAAGGTTTGGTCATTCAGGGTGATGCGGGTGCCATTTTTACTGTAAGCACTGATGCGCCAACCTAGAGTATGTATACTTTTTTCAGCTAGAGTGCCTGAAAGTCCGGGGATGGTGGAGTTTTGATCCTGCGTCAAACCATCCGGGATAGTCAGCCACTCGAATAGACAAGTACGACTTAAACTGCCAGCATATTTAGTGGACGCATCATGTTTGGCCTGATCTGCATTGAGTGTTGGTGAGCAAGCTGTGCCCAAATTCTGGGTAAACCGCACATCAAAGTTTTCGATGACTCGATTGACCTGTGCGATTTCATTCCCCGGTGTGTAACCGATAGTACCGTAAGCTGTTTTGACCACAAGATTACGACTACCACCTCCCACTTTGACCTTGCTGCCATCTCCACTGAAAAGATGAAGGCTGTACTCGACCGGCTGTTCTCCTAGGCTGACGGCTTGGCCGATTAATCCTGCTAGCTTAAGCCCGTCCGTTTCTTGGGTGCTTTGCTCCGACTCATCGGGAGTTCTGTCCCATTGCAGTAAACACACTGGGTCACGAATCGGGTCCGCCCGGCGAGCTTCTTCTTCCTTGGAGGTGAATCGGCAGGGAACCCCTGTCTCTGGTAAAGCGAAGATCTTCACTGGATCAATGACTTGCTGTACCTCCCAGCTTTCGGCAGTCAGTTTCGCAAATGCCTTCCAAGTGTGGATGTCGAGCACTAGGATCGGAGCGTTAGGCGCTGCTGTTGTGACTAGCAAGCTGGAGGTGCCAACTACATCTGGAATAGCTGGTTTAACCGGGATGCTGAGTTTGCCGCCCGATGAGCCGAAATTGTGCTGGTTCATAATGCTCATAGTTTGTCCCGGTTCAATTCGGACGCCGTTCACTATCAGTGGTACTTTGGCATCGGAACGCAAAGTGGCAAAGACATCATAGACCCCTTTAACTACTGAGTTATCATTCAACATCAGTGGCTTGGTCTCAATGATTCGGCTGCCGTCAGCATGAGTAAACTCATGCGTCACAGCAGGAATCATCAGCTTTCCGTCCATACCATCAGCCAGTGTAACTTGGCGCGGTTTGTACTCGAATCCAACCCCTTTCTGAACAATGTTTCCTTGTGCATCCTGACCCTTTACGGTAAGAGTATAGGATTCGCCGGTTTTCAAGGATGGGAACATCACAGGGTATTCTAAGCGGAAACGACCTTTTGACTCCTCACGCCACGACAGTTGAACCTTATCCGCCGCGGGTCCGCCTACAAGGGAAATAGAGGTCAGTTTAGGAGAAGGGTCAATAGCATCTGAGAGAGTGACGATAACATCATCCAGCGTTCGTATGCTGGAGCCATCAGAAATGCTGATGGTCATTATTGGCGCAGTGCGGTCAGATGTGATCTGAAACATCGGTTGTTTTGTCAAAGGTCCGTGCATCTCTTCTGCCGCAGCAACCAAGTTAAACTGTCCTTCTGGCAGGGTTTTTAGATCCCATTGATAAGTATAATTTTCCCAGTTGTTCGCAATGAGTCCGCCCGTAGGAGACAGTTTGTTACCCTTGCTGTCCTCTATCCAAGCTTCCTTCAAATGCAGGCGATCAAAGTATGAACCCCGACCAGCCTGTGTAACGAACAGTGTAAAAATCTTATTTTCTGCATCGTAGCTCTGAGTTAATTGTGGATAGTGTTGATCGTTCCAGTTCACTTCTGCCCACATTGGATTAGACATCAGGGATTTTTCTGGGTTGTACACTGTCACATTATCATGGATATAACCTGTGGTACCTTTTTCCATAGTGAAGCTATTGGAAATAATACAATTGTCCTGCCCAATGGGTATTTCGCAGCTTCCGCGATGTACGGCTGTTTGAACATACGGGCGAGGTTCAACTTTCACTCTGATTTCGTTTACTGACACTGGCAGAGTTGAATTCTTCACCCAATAGCGATACATAGATGACCACCCAATATCGCTATAGTTGTAATCCACACCCAGCAACTTTGGGCTCTGTGGCACTGAGGGGGCAAGTGTCAAATTGTAGCTAATTTCCCCTCCACCCCATTGACCGAAGTTGATCCAACGCCAATAGTTTCCGTCCATGTGGCCATAAGGCGATGTCGTCACAAGATACACGTATTGGCTATCTTCGCTAACCTTGCTCATCTCTCCAAGAGAGTTAAGCATCTTGATACCGCCTTCGCGGTATTCGTGCCAGTTGTTACGTTCCACCCGCCAAGCTAACTTAATTGGGTTAGTTTTGACAGTCATCCCACTTTTATACGGAACAAATCCAGATAAACTATGTCCAAGATCATTATTAGAATCAGGGTCAAAAACCCCGAATGGTCCTAGCGGTGCATTGGTAATGTTGTCGAACATCATGCTCTGCAATGGAGTTGTGAACACGTTGCCAGCTTCGTCAGTAATAACGAACTTGGTTTTAAACACTTCATCCAGGTTTGAATCAGGGAAAAATCCAAAGTCATAACGTACTCTGGCTTGTTTATTTGTTTCGTCGTAGCCAATATCTTTTTCTTGGAAAAGGGAACCATTTTGACGATAGAGCAGATATTTGACCTGTTTTATCGGAGAGGTGTCTTCAATGTCGGAAAGGATAAAAGCGTTTTCTTCAGCGCCTCCAGTACCTAACTTCCAGAGGTTTCCTGATGTTGTCTGGTCGTAATTAGCATCCGAGACTGTCCAAGAACCCAGGGTTGGCGCAGTGGTATCAACTATCCAGTCATATTGATCGGTCTGTACCGAAGAACTATCAGCGGCTAAAATCTCAGCCTTGAGTTTATAGGTTCCTTCATCAGGTGCAGAGAGTTGTAACTCAGCGCCGTAGTAAGACTTGTCTCCCACGGTGATGCGGTCTGTTGCTCCAAGAAGGTGACTGGTCGCTGTTGAAACTACGGTACCATCCGACTTGAGAACTGAGATTCGCACCTTACGGTCGATTCCCGCACTCAAGGTAAATTTGATATTGCCTGTCGGGTTGGCATAGGTAGTGTTCAGAGACAGAGACCTTTGCGTACCATCTGGAGCCTTAAACGAGTATTCCAGCAGTTCTGCATGAGCTACTCCAGAGGTCACAACCACCAAAGTGCTAAACAAAGCCAGAAATCTATGCCTTAGCTTAATCATCTCATTCTCCATTCATATCGAGTTGCAAGAACCCAATGTTGAAGGTTACTGGAGGGACTCAAAAAGCATAGGCTGCGTAGGTGCCCTTTTTGAGCAAAATAGAAAGTACCTTGAATGTTGTTTGGTCAGAACATTTCTGTGAGGCAAAAAATAAGGGCAGCATTTGAGCAGCCCCTATAACTCATTCAAGAACAATAGATAATATCGATTAAACTAGGCCATTACTGAGTTGTACAACCACCGGGACGACTTTTTCCGCATGTTCCAAAGTCGCTGACATGATAGATTCCACTATTGTTGGAGAGTTGTACAAGCCCATACCACCACCGATTCCAATAGCAAATGCCATCAGGCTTTGACGAGCGATACCAGCAACAATACCAACCAGAATCATGGCGCCCGCAACGATTCGCCCCAAAGTACCTTGGGTCCAATCTTTTAAGGTAGTCCATACGTCGTCAAACGCTGTACCACCGGTACCTGCATGAGCCTGATCCGGCATGATCAAGAATACTACCGCCATCAACCCGAGTAGGAGGAAGAGGGTGCTATCTTTACTTGAGGCGTTTGCCAACTGATTTGCGTTCATAATGAACATCTCCTATTTAGTTATTTTAGACTTTGGTTCGTGTTTTACCGTTTGCAGCGGTCTCAAAACTGGTTCACTTTGTGGTGTGCCATCTCCAATTACCCACCTACGCGGTTCAATTTCGGTATATACATACCCTGTTACAATGAGGTCCCCATTGGTGTCCTCCCAAGGCGCCACCCAAATCCGCATAACCTGTGCCGGTGTGCGAATTGGAATTGGGCGATCCGGAAGACGCGGAGCAACATAGTTGTTAATCACCGCGTTTTCGGAGTTAGATGAGTTCACTGAAACGTTGGAGGAGTTTTGGTCACTTGCTTCTGCTTTGGCCTTAACTTCCTCTGGTTTCATAGGACGTGGGACATTTCCGTCATTGGTAGCAGCATAAACGTCTCGCGCTGACATACACTGAACGCCATTTGGCATACCAGGACAGCTATACTCATCCTTGCCGATGTTAAAAGCGGAACAACCAGACAGTGCTATTAAAGTTGTTCCTATCCCCAACATTTGCACGAATCTTACTGGCAGTTCCTTTTTAGCTTGGTCCCTGTAACTGCCCTTTCTGGTCAAAATGGTCAAAAATTTCATTCCTTAGTTCCCCCGGTGGAACGAATTTGTAACTTGGTACCCTTGGTCACGATGATGTCTACTTTACGGCCAGCATCGACTTCGATGACAGGGAAAATCCCTTCTGCCATGTCGATGTAGAATTGAGCGATACGATCTAGCGCCTTGCTTGCCCCCTTGACGGCGGCCCCTTGCATCATTTGACCTGAGAAAACGGACTGGTATTTAGTGCCAGAGCCAGGATTAGTGTTAATCACGGGTACGGGGTTTACATCGAACGCTTCTGAAACGCCTCCTAAGAATCCAGCCATCAGGCTCTTGGCAATGATTTGCCCCTGCTTTGATACAACGCGGCCACGAACCCCGGCTTTACCATCTTCACCGACTGCGTAGGAATCGAGACGAGCCTCAATAACGCCACCGTCTTCACGAACACAGGAAAAAGTTTCGCCACGTAGATAAGCTCTCTCAGAACTCAGGTCGCCATAGCCAGACACAATCAAAAAACACTCTCGCACATCAGCTCTGAATCTGTTGGGAAGGATGGCTTCCGTTTGAATCCGCATAGTGGATGGGAACGGGTCGCGACGAGCGCCTTGGGATGTGGGCGCATCCATACCGTTAATTAAGACTCCAGTGAGGATGGAGCCTGATGGTAAATAGAGAGAATCATCTCGTTCATTCTTAACACTTTTATTCGCTTCTGGTGCTTTTTGTGAATAACTGACAATCTGAATACCAGGCTTAGTTGCATCATGGCTATCGCTTTTACTGCCGACAGGAATTCCACCTTTTGAGTCCGGTAGCGGAGCATCACGGAAAAATGATGCAGGGTCTTTGTAATCCAATTTTTGGTCCATTAACTGGCTGCTATCAGTAATGGAGTGGACTTGCGAACGAGGATCGGGTGAGGCTCCGTCTCCAGAGCCAGATTTGCCGTTCTCTATTTTCTTTGTTAGTTCCTTATTCTGATTGATCAGATCATCAATGTCCTGGCGCAGATGAGTGAGTTCACGGCTAACATTTGTGGACTGGTCAGAAGTGCTTTTATTCCCTTCTAACTCCTTTTTAACTCGCTCTAACTCCTTTTTTAAATCAGAGTTCTCACGCGAAACCATCTTCACATCAGCAGATAAAGAATCGATACCGATCTCTCGGGTGTTCTTGTCGGTCAGTACGTGTCGGATGGTTTCCTGACGACCGCGTGTCTCTTCTTTCGGAGATTTGCCAGAGAATATTGTCACGATAGCAAAAAGCGCGAGTACACCACTAACAACTGCTATATAACGCTTTTTATTAGGGTCAAGCTCAGTCCAGTAACGTTTAATCATTGCGAAACTCCCAACAATGAAGGCCGCTGAGAGGCTGACGCAATGCCTCGTTTCTGTTTTTTCGCAACATATATCTCAGTCTTTTGGCCCGGTTCTAGTACATTTAGAGGCCATGTCGTTACCGCAGCAACATCCCAATTGCCACACAGCGCTTCTTTAAACTCAGTGGGGTGGTTCGAGACATTCTGAACAACACCAACGAACACGTTCAAGTGATGCCCCATGAAGTATTGGCCCTTGGAGAAGTCAATTTTCACTCCAGGATGAACGCAGCTCGGTACTATTGCGCCGACCGGGATTCGATTCATGGTATATCCTTGAGGAACTTCACCAAGGGCGATCTTACGGAAGACAGAGCGGACAGTTTCCACATAAGGCTGACTCTGTTCCCATGCCTCAGCTTTGGTGTTTACGTACGTGCCGTTGCTCCTCATGCCGCCATCGAGCTTGAGAAAAACTTCTCTCGGCGGAATACGGCGGGGCATCATTGTCAGGCTGAGAGCTTGCACTTCGGTGCCTTTTTCCGTAATGAACATAGTCACAGGATGTTGCTTATCCGTCGCAATATATACGACGTTTTCTTTGATACAGACTTCACCACATTGCCCTTCTACATTGGAGCTAGTCAGCGATGTAGAGACCACCTCAGGGTTACTGAATGGTGTTACAATGCGGTTCGGGTGACCAATCGCGATAGGAATGATCTGGTTAACGCCTGGTTTCATAATTAAGAGCGGGTTTTCATTTACGCTACCGACTACTTCAGCACTGTTAGGCATTGGTGCCGGTACGCCCTTTTTCATAACACTAGCCGGGACGACAGGGATATCGTCCGAGGAATAGGCCGCTGATGATCCAAGCGCTAAGGATAGGGCCAGAAGTAAAAAGTTAGCTTTATTCTTCATGCTTTCTCTGGGTCTCTTCTCTGCGTTTAAGCTGCTCTAACACAGTTGTGGTACGAGGTTTGCCTGCATAGGTGTCGATGTAGTCCAGCACAGGCGCATAGTTGGCAATTTTGACAACAAACTCGTATGTGCGTTCGCTGCGTTCTTCATTAGATGAGGCCCCTTTGATGTAGGAGTACCCATAGACAAACACCTTATCGCTCTTGATTTCGTACTCTACAAAGCGAGGTTCAAATCGCATAGATACGCGGTCGTTCTTGATCTGTTGAGCCTGGATTTCGATGACATCAATCACATCCTGATAGATATTCGGGGCGAGAAGAGGGCTGATTCGCTCTTTGACAAAATCCACGGTTCTGGGCGTGACGTTCCCCAAGAGCTGGGCAAAAGCAAACCCCCATGCTTCCTTGTAGGATTGGGAAGCATTATTCTTCGTCACCCAAGCCTCTTCTGTAAGAGTGAAAGGCTGGATTGTCACGATGGTTTCCTTGCTGAACACCTGGATAACCAGCAGGAAAATAATAGCGATCAAACCACCTTGAAAAATGCGACCCCATTTATTTTCGGTTTGAGAGCCTTCCCAAGTCTTTAGATACTTTTTCAGATTCAAGGCAAATACCTCCGAACAAATGGGTTTTTGAGAGACTTAGCTTTGGTCATGAGGAATCCGGCCCAATAGATCATGTGGAGCAAGTATCCATCTGGATGGTTGTCTCTGAATCTCCGGTACAGGTTGGTTATGAGCAACCCACCCAGAAAGCAGATCAGAGCTTTACCGATGATGACCCCTATCGTCAGACCCAACAGCATTGGGACCAGCTCATCTGCGCCCCACAATAGCAGATGGGGTGGTTCATCGACCCGGCGCGGTATCTTTACTGGTTTCATTGCGACCCTCTTTATTTTCCTAGGGGCTTGTATTCTCAGCTAGGACCACCGAATTTTTGTCACGGCTTCACGCCCTTTTCGGGCATATCTAGCGACAAATGGGAAGGAAAAATAGTGGTGAAAAACTTTCACATGTGAAAATTGAAAAGCAGCCACTGGCCGCTTCATAGGTATCTTGTGTCTATTTTTTGGCTTCATCACACACGTTTTTGGAGATTGCCAAAAGTCAGCCCAACCAGGACGCAGCAAGCCATCATGGTTATCGGAATGATCACCGGATTGAGTGCCACCGGGACAAAGAACGTGATAAACAGTCCTGCCATTAAATAGAGTGTTCCACGAACGCTGTATCGGTGGATCACTGGACTTGCATAGTCGAAATTGGTTCGTTTGATCTTCCAAGTCATCATTCCGTCATAAATGGCTGGTAGGAAGAGAATCAGCATGTAAGGTGCCCAAGCCATCAGCAGGGCTAATCTGGTATAGAATTGGTAAATCACATTTACCAGAGCTTCCATTCTGCCTTTCACCCAAACAAACCAATCTTGTCCCATGTTTTCCATGCCGCTGGACTTCTGGCGTTCCTTCTCGGAGGGAATCAACATATAGTACATGCCCTCGTAAAACCCGGAATCAATGATACTGTCTCTAAGCCAAGTAGAGGCTTTCTCTTGAATCCAATCTCGGGCTTCAATACCAAGGTTTTGTTCCACCAACACGGATTCCTGCTTAATGGAGCGATCTATCCAATTCCCTGGTATCAATAGGAGAATTACCAGCAACTCAATGGTCAACAACCATACGACCAGTAACCACGGCTTCTTCATAATTTGTTCTCCTCAATACAGTTTTCACGCTTTCACAGGTGATCAGCTCGTACAGTAAACCTCTCAGTAAGGCTTCATCTTCATGTGGCTGTGGGTTAATGGACAGTTTGCCAGGGTGAGATGATAGCCAAAGCGAAAATGGCTCCCCAGAATCGACGGACCAAGTATCGCCATGATTATCGACAATTTGTACTTCAAGAGCGCGACAGGTTTCAGTGATCAACGTATCGAGGAAGGCTCCTATTCTGGCTGGGTCTTCATATTTTTCCTGTTGTTTGTGAAAGACGAGTTGGCTATAGCGTAGAAGCGCTTCTTCAATGATCGAGTAGATGATGGGTTCTTGGTTTGCCTTGATGCTATTGGTGATATAGCAACTCAGCTTTTCAATAATGGTTTCCGATGCAGGCCAATCAAATTGAAGAATACTCAAAATATGGGCGTTCTTGCGACCACGATTTTTCAATTCATTTATCATTATGTCGAAGGGGTTCATGTTGACCATGATGTCAACCTCGTAATCTTTATACTTCTTGTTACACATAGTTCAGCCCTTACTGAATCAATATGGGGAGGCGACCTTTCACGATTCTGCCGCCTGAAATTTTGGCTATGTATTCCAGATTTGGCAGCATCCCTAACAGTTGAGCTGGAAACAGATCAGCTTCTTCTTCCACCAGACGTTCACCTTGGTTGCCTCCGTGCATGATGGGTTCCTTACCATCAGAATTTTGCCCTTGGGTCCGCATTACGTACTTGAGACGGGTTTTCGGCAGGTTGTCTGTAATATATTCCTGAGTCTCGTTGTCAACGACACGCAATGAAAAGGTGTTATTGATGTTGCCGAGCACTTGTAGCGCTTTGTCCTTGCTGCCCATACGCGCTGTAAAGTCAGCAAGTGTCTGGGTTGCAATGAAAAGACGGAGTTTCGCACCACGACCTTTGTTCAAGAGCTGGATAAACGGATCATTGATTACCTCAGCAGCCTCATCGACAAAGATATTTACTGGGCAGTTGTTGATACCGTAGTTGTATCTGTCACCGGCAACCGCAGTAAGGTCAGACAAGAAGATGGAACCCATTGCACTGCTCACCATGTTGTCGGTGAGTGAGTCCAGACCGATATAAGCTACTTGAGCATTGTTGATAATCTTGGACGAATCGGTGATCTGGCGAATATCACTGAGATCATTTGCATCAGGTGAGAGCAAAGGTCCCAATTCGCCGGATGTCAGCATGCTCATGATAGGCAGCAAGCTCGCTACCATTTTCGAGAAGTGGGTTTGGTCATGTTGGAACATATTGAGTAGACCTTCAAGGTCAGAGTTGGGATGTTCCGGTTGTATTTCATCGTAATAGAACCGTATTAAGGCGGAAGCCTGTTTCTCACGGGGGCCATTATTCACTTTCTCAAGATACGGAGCGACTTTGACCTCCCAATCCGGAGTCACTCGCTCTGCATAACTCTGTACGGACTTAACCACTAAGCCTGCTGCACCACCTTCAAGGAACCGACGTAACTTTGTCAGGTTAGGACGTTCATGTATCATTACCAAGCCTTGGGCGATGTTGTTCAAAGCTTGCCAACCAAACGATTTGAACGGATCAACACCCGTTTCCGAAGGAATTAGAGCAGCTAAACGACTAGCGATCTCAGTGACACGAGTGAAGTTGCGTAACGGATCAATCCGAACAGATTCCTCTGGGAAGGCCGGGTGGAACGACACAAAGCGTTCTGGCTGTCCCATCGATTCACATGCGCGTCTAGCGTTGTCGCGCATTTCCTTATCGCCTTTCGGGTCAATAATGATGACTGCTTCTCCCCTCAGGATAGCCTGGGAAATGAGAATGTCGAACATACGGGTTTTACCGGCTCCCGTAGTACCTACGATCAGAGAGTGCCCTTCAGTATGTTTAAGGGGTTGCATCAGCGTTTCTTCCTTGGGCTCTGTACCATGAATCCAGGTATGGCCGATAGGTTCCTCTTTTTTCTTACCACGGACCTTCTTGACTATCTTTTCTAGCGTGGACTTCTGCCCGACGATGGAGGTCCAGTCACGCTTCAAGATCTCAAACACGCGTTGAGCGTGACGGTTTTCCCATATGAAACCACTGCCAAGCCACATCTCATCAGGTGAACCCTTAATGTACTTTTGTAGTTCTCTTAGTGAGATGAACTCAAGATCCCTGCCGCGAAGATGTTTCTGGAGCAAGTGGAGCTTGATAGCCTTAGGTAGTCGAATCATAGCCATCACACCGCAAATTCCGGTCATCCAGTAGAATGGTTCTGGCGGCATGGCGCTGATCTGTTCGACCACCAAAGCAGTGCCGGATGCCACCAACCATCCGCTTACTGCTCTCTTTTCATAGTTTGTCCGCCACGGCATTTCGTAGGCAAGCGGGTCATAATTTATTGCCATGTTTTGCTCTCCCTCTTCTTGTTGTCGTGGGCATTTAGTTCTTGATACTCATCTTGAATGGCCTGTGGAGCTACTCGCCTGAATTCCTTTTGGCCTGTGCTTTCTGCTTCCTTGATGGCCGCAATCACCGCTTTGGAAAGATGTTCCGTCAGCACAATTGCCTTGATATTGCCGAAATGATGAACCTTACGTCCCGGCATAATCGGATCAGGGACGATAGCATTTGCCTGAGACAGTTTAGACAGGATTTCGGGTGGATTTCCCAAGCATCGGGCTCCTTCTGGGTAGAGGATTACCGCTTGGTTTTTCATCAAACACAACACTTCTCCCTGCGTTTTCTTGCCATCCAGGACAGGTATGATCGCTTCTTCCAGCAATGGAGTGGCATCACCAAATTGTGATAGCAACGCAATCAACGCATCCCTTGCATCATCCGTTGTCACTTTCTCCTGCTGCCCTTTAGCCTTCGCAAGTTCTATGCCCCCTTTTTGGAATGACATAGTTTGTTCCGACAAATCAACCATCATGGATAACGGTTCTACAGCCCATATTGGAGGTTCAGGCGCCTCATCATAGCTCACCACCTTTGCTGCAACAGGAGCGGGCGGTTCAGTGGTGAAAATGAGCTCATTGGATTCCAGACGCAGCATCAAGATTTTCACTGCCCCTGTAACCTTTTGAAGCATCTCTGGCAGCACTTCCCAATAGCGGTAGTACGCTCCTTCGCTCTTTTCGTGATTGGTGTTAGGGATAGCAAAGCCTCGCTCAATGAGAATATCGGCCAATGTGTCAGGAACGCGGGGAATGTCAGGAATGGTGTCCTGACTGATAAAATCATAGAGATCATCGAGTTGTTTCCATGCGATAAAAACACCTTGGTGTAGATGCCAAACCTTTGCGCCAGGCTCATTGACCTTCCATCTTCCAGCTTTAACCAACCGCCGGAGGGCATCGAACACATAGCGCTCAATAGGTACACCATAGACAAACTCATTAACATCAAGGAGATTCTGGCGAAGGTCTCGTAATACGCTTTCTTGATTGGCGCGAAGCATCAACTTTGTTATCGGTTGATTCACATTCATACCTGAGATTGCCTCCAGCATAGCTTTAATAATGGATGGGTCAGATGCGGAGAGAAACTCACGAGTTTCGTGAGGGATGATCCGGTCGACGATCAAAGTAGAGAACTGTTTATGCCGCTTGTGTCTCTTATCATTTCTCCACCGGATAAAGTAACGGTTTATACTGTGACGGGTTGTCCAGTCATGCAACGATTCTGAATACGGGTTCCAGGTTATAGCACCCTCTTTGTCCGTAATGGACACATCAGAGAGAAGTTTACCTATGTCATGCAGGAGACCGGAGAAACAACTTGCGAGACGCCAGCGGGGTTCATTCTCCCTGCGTTCACGTGGGGTCCCTTCAATGGAAAATATAACCGATTCGGACGTTTGGGTGGTCCAGAAAGCGACCTCCAAACTGTGCTGAAACAAGCCGCCTGCTGCCCGGTGGTGATGAGCTTCGGAAGCTGGCAGTAGGTGTACAAAAGCTGCATGACGCTGAATCACCGGCAGTACTAGTTGGTTAAAGTCTGCTACAGTGAATCCGAGAGAGTTCCTAACCCTTTCGATCAATTCAGCTTGGGCTGCCAATATTGTCTCTAATGGGACTACCGGCAGGCCCTTGATAAACGGTGGATATCGAGGGATTTCTTTCTCCTCCGCGTCTTTCAGTGGCAACGTTTGGATGCTTATCGTGGTCTCGATATGGTCACCTCGTCTACCAAATAACTTGCTTAAGACATTCAGCATGTAGTTGACCATTTTCCTATCGTATCTCTCGTCGCTATATGCTCTCAAAACCCCGCAACATGGCACATACGTCTATCTGTCCAATTTGGGCAGTTTGAGAAACCCATTTTCCACTCTCCACCTTTTAGAATGGGCTTATCGACGCTTTAGCTAGAAAGGGAAAAAATAATGAGACAACTCTTGACGATCATTGGTATGGTTATTTTGGTCGGTTGCACGTCCAGCACTACGGAGCAGCAGCAACTCACTGCTCCCATTCCACCTAAAAATGACAAACTGGCTTTGGTTAGCCGTGAGCTCTCCGTGGCTTGGGATAATATGGGGAGAGGGGGGGCCGCTCTTAATCAGCCCGGTTATATCCATGTGTTGGGTAATGGAAATGTCGGAGTCATGCAGAACAAAGCCACTGACGGTTCAACCCTCTCTACATCAACCATTCCTAATGGCGTGAAGAAAGGTGATGTTAATAAGGCGCTGAATACCTTCAAATCTATGGGCAAAGGCTATTCGCTGTATGAGCTCTCCCGCTGGACACGTTACTGCAATAGAGGAAAAGGTATGGATGAGCATGATTGGCGCTTTATTGAGACGGAGGGCCCTAATAACATTCCGAAAGAAGCCGTAATCAACTGCGTGCCGCCAACTTACAACTATCAGGACTATATAAATGCTTGGACCTACTTCTGTACAAGTCAGGTTGTCACAGACGTCAACCGTCGTATTGTTCGTGACTCTATACGTCCTTTTTCAGTGGCGAGCCTATGCAACGTTCTGAAATAACAAACCAACACGAGATTTATGTAACGACACCTTTCCTTGTTGTGTAAGGACTACTACCTTTAATTGAGCGTTTCTTGGGGATTTCACCTTAAAGTTTTATTGAGATACTATTTAAATAAAATTAATTTCATCAAAAAACAAGCCGGTTCAAATATTGAAATCACTCTGAAATTTTAAGGGGCTGAGCTGATAAGCCGGCCAAAATAGCCGGCGCATTTTCCTTAAGTCTCTTCTTTATTTGCTGACGCACTAATAAACGACATTTCACAGCCTTGCTTTGACATGCTTATCGTCTTCCTCGCTGTAAATGCCATGCCAGTACATATACTATACCGGCAGTGCAACACTTCCGACACACCGCTCTAAAACCAGTTTTTAGCCTCATAATCCAGCTTGCTATCAGATTAAAAAAATGCCTCTTACTGCGTTACTTCATTCTAATCAGGTTTTTTATTGGATGGGTCATAACTGACTGTACCTATTCAAAAACGAAGACCTGTCAATGATTCCCCAATCAGTCAGCATGTAATAACCAGTAGCGCCACGTTCGCCGGTAGACTCCCGAACAAAGAGTATGCTCATACCAAACTCATAGCGAAGTGTGGACAACTGTCGTTTAATCGTTGATTCGGGGATTTTTGTCGCTTTGTGAAGGCCCAGAAGACTGGGTTTCTCCATCTTGGATAAAGCATTTACCAAAGCAAATTTTCTTTTCATGTCCCGTGAGATCTTCATATCTACCCGTTCTTGACAAGTCCCACAAGTAGCAGAACTTCCTTCATTTAGCCTTCAACACTCACTAGCTCAATGTCCGACACAGAAACGTAAACAGGATTTTCCTTACCCTGAGCATCCAGAGTTTTAACCCAAACTGTTCCCGGATTTAGCGCCACACGGTCAGTCATAATGACACCACGCTTTGATTTGCAATCAACGTTCACGTTGACAATAAAAACCAAGCTTTCGGGGCGGACATTTTTCCAGCCTTTATCTTTTGGTAATGGTAGTAATGCTTCACTACCAGTATCATCCTGAATGGTTGATTTGGTTATCAGCTCTTTATCATCTTCTGTTGAACTTTCGCCTTCCTTCTTGCTGTTGTCTTGTGAGCCGGTTAAGGGATTTCTTTGCTCATAGTTTGGCGCCAAATTGTTGTCATTATCGGTCTGTCTTAAGCCAAGTGGAGCCCTTTTCTCCAGCTCTTCTCTGATGCGTTTAGCGTCATTCAGGAGTTCTCGGCTTTGTTTACGAGTTATTCCATCATTCATCGCCACAGCGCATACGGTACGACTACACTCTTGGTTTAGCTCGAACAAAAGGCGTAGATTGTTCAGTGTTTCTGTATCAGAACATATTTCATTATCGTACAACTCACGAACACAGTCAGGCATCTTAAGCAAAGACAGATGGGTTGAAACATAGGTCGTGTTTTTGCCGATACGATCAGCAATGTCTTTCTGTTTCCACCTTTCTTGGATGAACTGATTTAAAGCTTCTGCAATCTCTACCGGTGTTAGATTGTCACGCTGGATGTTCTCGATCAACTCACCAGCAGTTTCATCCAAATTACTTTGTATTTTATCGTTAATCACGATATCGATGGTTTGAATACCTGCGTGTTTACAAGCCCGCCAGCGGCGTTCCCCTTTCTGAATGATGTACTTGCCATCAGCATTCTTCGGAAACACGATAATTGGAAATTGTTGACCTTCGGTTAGCAGCGTAATCGCCAATTCCCCGATATTTCGGAAACGCTTACGCACCTGAATTTTCGATTCAACATCGTCGACGCTTACTGTCAGAATTTCTCTACCTTTCTTGCCATTGGCGGATTTAGCCAGAGTGGATAGGCTTTTAAAATTATTCATAGTCATTGCTCAGCCTACCTTATTTGCTCATAGTAAGAGTTTGTGTCGTTTATCACGATGTCGAAGGTTCTCAAATTTGGGTTGCAGGTCTTACAAGTACTAGTTTTTCATAGTGAAGGATTTTAACGTTCATAAAATGATGCAGCAATACCTAATTATGATTCCATTAGAACAAAATTTAAACAAAAATGTGGTCCGTAGGTCATAAAATCAAAAGAACTGCTCTATTGGCGCACTAGATTCCAGCACCAACAGTTAGCGATCGAGCTGACAATTCCACGTTGAATCATGGTTTTTTCTTGGTCAAATCTTTCGAGGCTCGACTTTCACATGTGAAAGTTATTGCTCCTTACCAGCCGAATTAGAATTAAAAGACTCTTCTTGAGGTTCGGCCATCATCTTCCGCATAGCGGCCATGATTGCTTGGGCTGGTTGGGCGCCTCCCAAGAGCTGACTCTTGCCTGTGTGGTTGTCAACGATGAAAGTGGCTGGGGTACCGCTGATACCATAGCCAGTGGCTTTCTGAATGTCTTGTTGGATTTTGTCTTCATACTTTCCAGATGCTAGACATTCACGGAACTTGTTAAGATCCGCACCAACGCCAGTCACAAGTGCGGCCAGATCCGAAACGCCTCTGCCGTTACCTTGGGTGTGATAGAAAACGTCGTTAATGAACACCCAGAATGCACGGTTGCCTTTCTGTTCAGCAATGCATTCAGCCGCCAGCGCCTCTTTGTGAGCGGCGGGATTATGGAAATTGAGTGGAAGATGTTTCCACTGCCAGTTCACGTTGTTCTTGCTAGCATCCACAATCTGTTTAGGAGTGTCATGGAACTGTTTGCAGTAGGGACATTCCATGTCGCTGAATTCAACCAGTGTGAACCGTGCATTGAGATCGCCATAGATGTGCTTGCCGTCTTCCACGGTTTCAGATGCAGTCTTGAACTGGGTGAACTTCTGATCAATTTCGTTTTTCTGCTTTTGAGCTACAAATTTGTTGATGCTGGTAACGACAGCGGATTCAAAATCAGTTTGGGTCTTGAACGTGATTTTTTCACTGTTTTGGATTGAACTGACGGACGTTTTCACAATGGACAGATCTTTCTCCAGTTTGTGCCCTTTGATCATTTGAAAAATGCCAAAGCCGGTGCCCAAGATCCCTAACACGATACTGGCGATAATACCATATCGGATCAGGTTGTTATTTCGTTCTACCATGTCAGATTAGCTCCTGTCAGTAAATTTTTGTGGAGTTGAGCTTTTTCACAAAGGAATCGGCTTCAAGCTTCGCATATTTGGTCAAGCGGTGGATGATATTTTCAGTCGGTTTACTAGGTTGATTTATCCTGTCACATTAAGGGGTACAGAGTTCAAATTGGCCAATTAGTTGATAAGCTTGGTTAGGCTACATTTATTTCCTAAGCTATCAGTGTAGAGTACAAAACTTTTTAGAAAAGTAACTCTGCCAAGTTGCCCAATTTAGGCAATTTCATTAACACCCAACTTTATATGTGGAATTTTTTTCTGCCACTCTTAGTGGATATATTTAAGTCATACCAATATGACTTCTGTGTTCAAGAGTATGTTTTATAACTCTGATTGCTATATAGGTGATCTTACAAGCTTCGGCCCTTAGTTTCGTTTCTGTAAGCCATAAAAAGGGCGCTAATGTGCCATATTTTGGAGGATAGTCAGGTGCGGGACAAGCAGAATCATTTTTCATAATGAAAAAAACAAACCTCGCTATTTTAAACGAGGTTTATCAGCGATCTGACATATATATTTATATATGCTTAACTCGGTTTATTTTTAATAAACTCTATCATCCCATATACTATAGGCAGATGTGCCGGCGGTTATGTGATTCCAGGATATGGATTTATATTTGAGAGAGATTTTTTCGTACGGCATCATTTCATTATTGTTTATTGAGTGCGGGTAGACGCAAGAAATGTCAGTAATGCTCGCTTCTATGAGCTTGACCTCATAGAAAAGTTCTAACTGTCCAGCGAGATTTGTTCTGTAAAAGAAGAAAATCGCATTCAGTAGTTCGTTTGAAGATATTGCGGATGCTAACAGCGGGGATGATTTATCGATTGGCTTGATAAATTGTATCGGATGATGCTCGACATTTTTTTGGCGAGTTATCGTGTGATTCAAATTCAGTACTTGTATTTGATCTTCGTGCCCCTGTTGGTATCGGTTTCCTATGGAGTCTAGCATTGAACAACCGGCAGAAATTAAACCTTGTTTCTTACCATCTAAAGATAAATAAATTATATGTGACATAAGTAATTACCATACAAATTCTTTACTTAAATTACCTGAGACTGTATATCCAGGCGGTGAAAGTACGACCTTAACACTAAAATATGAAGAAATTAATAGTTCAATGTTGAATTTCTCCCTTAAAGGATAGTAATAGTAATATAAGGGCGTATTTAGAAAATGGGATTTGAAATTTTTTGCTCAATAACGTATTTATTACTTTCATCCTTAAACATCAGGCGTTATTTTGTATTGCTATACAGGAACTTAACTGTAAGCGTTCTGCATTTGTTTAACATTTTGTTATTATATGGTCGACATGACTATTTTTTATGTAATATAGTGCTACATCCGAACTTTTAATTGCTAATGGGGTTAGTCGTATGAACGATAGAGATAGGGAAGAGTTACTACAACAGCTCAGTGATGTATTAGTGAATAGCCCGTTAATTCCAGAGGAAAAATTGGCAATGATGATGATGCAGTGTTTTCAGTTATTGTTGTCAACTCAAGCCTGTGCCATCGATATGAAGGTTTCAGATGGCCGGGTTCTTTCTCTCAAATTGGAAACTCCGGCTGTTAAACACTAATGTGATGATTTTTGGTTTTAAGAAGTATGGAAAGGGTTTTACGATGACATATAAAAAATACAACCCCTCGCCGGAGGGCTATATGGGAGATTTTCTGAGAGGTCAGGTTGGGATTAACCAATTAAAACCTCAGCATGAATTCTTTGATGCCATTGGTCTCGAAAAGCAGTTAAGAGAGAATACAACCTATATTGCGCTGCTATCGTTAGATGAAGCGAAAGATGTGCTGGAAGATATTGATTCGCCAAAACCCAAAAGTCCATTTATAAAGAAAATATTTGAGATTACCGATCCCATATCACCCTATGCAGGTAACATTCATGATTCTTTTGATCTCTTTAATGTTATAGGGGAATTTAAAAGATTAGGGATTAAAGCAACAGAGTATGTGGGTAAGGATGGAAATAGATATATTAAAATATCAGGTTATGCGGGCGTTAGAAAGATCATTACTGCTTCAAGATATAAAGCTTCTAACATGAAGGTGATATCTATGGGGATTGGGCAGCAAGGACTAAATAGTGGCATAGTTAAGGGAATAAAGTTCAGTATATTCTTTTCCGCAGCTTATCGAACGGTTGAGCTTATGTTTAAGGATGAATACACTCTGGCTGATTTTCTAGGTAATATTGCGGTAGATCTGGCTAAGGCAGTAGTAGCAGCTTTTGTTTCTTGGGCTGTTGGGTCTTTGATAGCGATCACATTTGCCGCTGGTGCTAGCGTGATTTTTGTAGCCGGTGTTGTATTTATTATAGGTGTAGGTGTTACTGCTGCACTTGATTATATAGATAAAAGATATAAAATTAGTGAAACTGTTATTAATTTAATTAGAAAAGAAATGGAAAGAAAACCAAGAACTCCAGAAGCTGATCTCAACGGAATTTTTTATAATTGGGGGAGATATGGGAAATAATAGTAAGGTAATACACATTATTTGCGCGATTTTCATATTGTCTTTGATGTCGTTTTCTATGTATATAGTAAGTGAATATTTGCTTTCGTTGATTTTAATGGATGAAAAAATAACATTTTCAGGTAATGTTATGATATTTTTTTTTCATTTCCTTTTGTTTTTTATTTTGTGGTTTCGGCTGTTTATCTTTCTTTAGCAAAGCGTTATCCAAAACACTATGACACCTGTGCAAAATATTTATTTGTGATAGCTATTTCTTCGGTTTTTTTGAGTTTTCCCGTCTCCTTCTATGTGGACTATAAACTGAAAAGTGATAACTATTTAGTATGCCCAAGAATCTCTTGGACGTCGCCGAATACCTATGTAAAAGATATGAAGCTATGTGATTGATATTATTATGTTTGATTTCAATCAATTTCTTAATAACTGGGGGCGTTATGGAAAATAAAAGAAAGGTTATACATATCATCTGTGCTCTTTTTATTTTCATTCTAACGTCATTCACTTTTTTTTTGACAGGGGGAAATTTAAATTCTTTAATTAAAATGGATGAAAAAATAATATTCTCAGGTGGTGTTGTTATAATATTTTTTTCTTTTCCTTTGATCTCTTATGCTACATTTTTTATTGTTTTTGTTACTGTGACTGGACATTATCCAAAGTATCATGATAATTTTGTTAAATATTTTTGTTCGATAGCTATTGTTGCAATTGTTTTAAGTTTTCCTACATCTTTGTATGTGAATTATAAGTTAAGAAGTGATGGCTATTTGGTATGTCCAAGAATATCTTGGATGTCTCCGAATACTTATGTGAAAGATATGAATCTATGTGATTGATATTGTTGTATTTGATTTCAACCAATTCCTTAATAACTGGGGGAATTATGGTAAATAAAAAAAAGATTATACAGATCTTCGGCGCTCTTGCTATTTTTCTTTTGGCGTCATTGGGACTCTTTTTAACAGGGGGGAATCTAATTTCTTTAGTTGAGATGGATGAGGAAATAACATTCTCAAGTAGTGTTTTTATAATATTTTTTTCTTTTCCTTTGATTTCTTATACTACATTTCTTATTATTTTTTTTACTGTGACTGGTCATTATCCAAAGCATAATGATAAATTTGTTAAATATTTTTTTTCAATAGCTATTGTCGCACTTGTTTTAAGTTTTCCTACATCTTTGTATGTGAATTATAAGTTAAGAAGTGATGGCTATTTGGTATGTCCAAGAATATCTTGGATGTCTCCGAATACCTATGTGAAAGATATGAATCTATGTGATTGATATTGTTATATTTGACTTCAATCAATTCCTTAATAACTGGGGGAGTTATGGGAAATAAAAGAAAGATTATACATGTCATCGCTGCTCTTGCTATTTTTCTTTTAGCTTTATTTGCTTTTTTTTCAACCGGAGAAAATTTGGTTTCTTTAATTAGAATGAGTGAGAAAATAACATTCTCGGGTGGTGTTGTTATAATATTTTTTTCTTTTCCTTTGGTTTCTTATGCTATATTTTTTATAGTTTTTGTTACTATAAGTGGTCATTATCCAAAGCATCATGATGGTTTTGTTAACTGTTTTGGGACGATAGCTATTATTTCATTTTTTTTAGGTTTCCCTACATCTTTGTATGTGCATTATAAATTAAAAAGTGATAATTATTTGGTATGTCCAAGAATATCTTGGATGTCTCCGAATACTTATGTAAAAGATATGAATCTATGTGATTGATATTGTTATATTTGACTTCAATCAATTCCTTAATAACTGGGGGAATTATGGGAAATAAAAAAAAGGCTATACATATCACCTGCGCTCTTTTTGTTTTCATTCTGACGTTATTCACTTCTTTTTTAACAGGGGAGAATTTAAATTCTCTAATTAAAATGGATGAAAAAATAATATTTTCAGGTGGTGTTTTTATGATATTTTTTTCTTCTCCCTTGGTTTTTTATTATGTTTTTTTTATTATTTTTGTTAATATAACTGGTCGTTATCCAAAACATCATGATAGCTTTAACAAATATTTTTGTTCGATAGCTCTTGTTTCAATTGTTTTAAGTTTTCCTACATCTTTGTATGTGAATTATAAGTTAAGAAGTGATGGCTATTTGGTATGTCCAAGAATATCTTGGATGTCTCCGAATACCTATGTGAAAGATATTAAACTATGTGATTGATATTGTTGTTTTTGACTTCAATCAATTCCTTAATAACTGGGGGAGTTATGGAAAATAAAAAAAAGGTTATACGTATTATTGGTACTCTTGCTATTTTTATTTTGACGTTATTTGCTGTCTTTTTGGCGGGGGGGAATTTAGTTTCTTTAGTCAAAATGGATGAGAAAATAACATTCTCAAGTAGTGTTATTATTATATTATTTTTTTCTCCTCTGCTTTTTTATTCTTTCTTCTTTATTATTTTTGTCAGTATAACTGGTCGCTATCCTAAGCATCATGATAGTTTTAATAAATATTTTGGATCGATAGCTATTATTTCGTTTTTTTTAAGTTTTCCTACATCTTTGTATGTGCATTATAAGTTAAAAAGTGATAACTATTTGGTATGTCCAAGAATATCTTGGATGTCTCCGAATACTTATGTGAAAGATATGAAGCTATGTGATTGATATTGTTATATTTGACTTCAATCAATTCCTTAATAACTGGGGGAATTATGGGAAATAAAAAAAAGGCTATACATATCATCTGCGCTCTTTTTTTTCTCATTCTAACGTCATTCACTTCTTTTTTGACAGGTGAAAATTTAAATTCTTTAATTAAAATGGATGAAAAAATAATATTTTCAGGCAGTGTTTTTATGATATTTTTTTCTTCTCCCTTGGTTTTTTATTATGTTTTTTTTATTATTTTTGTTAATATAACTGGCCGTTATCCAAAGCATCATGATGGTTTTGTTAACTGTTTTGGGACGATAGCTATTATTTCATTTTTTTTAGGCTTCCCTACATCTTTGTATGTGCATTTTCACTTAAAAAGTGATGACTATTTGGTATGTCCAAGAATCTCTTGGATGTCGCCTAATACCTATGTGAAAGATATGAAGCTATGTGATTGATATTGTTGTATTTGATTTCAATCCATTCCTTAATAACTGAGGGAGTTATGGGAAATAAAAAAAAGGCTATACAGATCCTCGGTGCTCTTGCTATTTTTATTTTAGCATCATTAGGACTCTTTTTAACAGGGGGGAATATAATTTCTTTAGTTGAGATGGATGAGGAAATAACATTCTCAAGTAATGTTATTATAATATTTTTTTCTTTTCCTTTGATTTCTTATACTACATTTCTTATTATTTTTTTTACTGTGACTGATCATTATCCAAAGCATAATGATAAATTTGTTAAATGTTTTTTTTCGATAGCTATTGTTGCACTTTTTTTAAGTTTCCCCATATCTTTCTATGTGCATTATAAATTAAAAAGTGATGGCTATTTGGTATGTCCAAGAATATCTTGGATGTCTCCGAATACTTATGTGAAAGATATGAAGCTATGTGATTGATATTGTTGTATTTGATTTTAATCAATTCCTTAATAACTGGGGGAATTATGGAAAATAAGAAAAAAGTTATACATATAATTATCTCCATTGCTATTCTTATTTTAGCGTCATCATGTTTATTTTTGACAGGAGAAAATTTAATTTCTTTAGTTAAAATGGATGAGAAAATAACGTTCTCAGGTAGTGTTTTTATGATATTTTTTTCTTTCCCTTTTCTTTCATATCTTATGATTTTAGTTATTTTTATTAATATAACTGGTCGTTATCCAAAACATCATGATAGCTTTAACAAATATTTTTGTTCGATAGCTCTTGTTTCAATTGTTTTAAGTTTCCCCATATCTTTCTATGTGCATTATAAGTTAAAGAGTGATGGCTATTTGGTGTGTCCAAGGATATCTTTGACGTCGCCTAATACCTATGTGAAAGATATGAGGCTATGTGATTGATATTGTTGTATTTGACTTCAATCAATTCCTTAATAACTGGGGGAGATATGTTAAATAATAAAATAATACGTATTATTTGCACAATTCTTATATTGGCTTTAATGTCATTTTCTATGTTTATAGTAAGTGAATATTTGATTTCGTTGGTTTTAATGGATGATAAAATAACATTTTCAAGCAGTGTTTTTATGACATTTTTCTCTTTTCCTTTGGTTTTATATTATATGGTTTTTATTATTTTTGTTAATATAACTGGCCGTTATCCAAAACATCATGATAGCTTTAACAAGTATTTTTGTTCGATAGCTCTTGTTTCAATTGTTTTAAGTTTCCCTACATCTTTGTATGTGCATTATAAGTTAAAAAGTGATGGTTATTTGGTATGTCCAAGAATATCATGGAAATCTCCTAATACCTATGTAAAAGATATTAAACTGTGTGATTGATATTAGTTTGGTTATATAGGAGTATTTTTATACGATGTGATTTTATTATTATTTATCGAAAAAATAAGAATCAAATAGTGATTTATCTATAATTGCGTATTTTATGATATATCATCATTTATAGATAATAAATACCTCTATATTATCGCTGATTTTTCCTGTGTTATTTAAAAATTAAGGCTAATAGCGATGTTTTCATAATGATATTCACCAGATATATTTATCTACCTTGTGTGGTAGCGAATGTATGTCACAGGATGTATAGGGATAGCTATAGGTAAAACACCTAAAAAGCGTAAAATTCATTATATTTTAAAGCGTTTAATTTAGATGGATTATTTAGTCATTTACCTCAGGGAATAGAAAGGAATTATGGTAAAAATAAAATTTTGTCAACATTTTTATAATAAATTAATTGATCATCTTATAATTGTTGTTTAATCTCTGTTTAATTAATTTCAGTTAAGTCTAAAATATTTAGGCTATTGTTGAAATAATAACGCAAGCAAAGTTTGAAAGATAAACCCGAATGGTGGAGATATGGATATACGTAATCTCAAAGCTTTTATCGTGTTGGCTGAAACACTTAATTATCATCAGGCTTCTCAAATACTACATATTTCACAACCTGGGCTGACTAAGAAAATTAATGCGCTGGAAGAAGAGTTCGGGGCTTCTTTGTTTTCCAGAGGGCCGAATGGTACTAGATTGACTGATTTTGGGCAAAAGACCTTTGAGAATGCTCAGAAGTTATTGGGTCATTTTGAGCAGTTTCAGACTCAGGTGAATCATGATTTGCAATATGATTCGCCACATTACCTCTATGTTAGCTCTTGTTTTCCTATTTATGATTCCGGGAAAATGGAAGAGCGGCTTTTTCTAGGTAGTAAGGAAAAAGTGGTACTTGTGCTAATGACGGGGCTGACATTTGAGCAGCAAATGAATCTATTAAACTCAGGTCTATTACATATCGCTATTGTTCCTTTACCGTTAACTTCATCACTTATGCCAAGGAAGATTTTTACTGAAAAACTCGTTTATCTTTTTAAAAAAGGCAGTGATTGGAATCAGAATTTTGCTGAGTTAAATAAGGAAATAGCATCATTATATAGCCTTGTTGATACTGGTGAGAGTAATATATCGATTGATTTTACCGATGGTATTAATACATTTTCTATTTATAATAATAATATGAATTTAATGTTAAGAACTAATGATATTATGGTCATGATTGAGTTGATCATTAAACGCAATGGTTTTTCTTTAGTGCCGGAAAAAGTTATTCGCTCAATTCCATCACAATATCTGGATTCATTAGAGGTGTTGAAAACCGATATGGAGATTGATTTTGGTATCTTATGGAGTCCTGTTATCGATTATGAGTTGGTAAGTGAAGCGGAATTATTTTCTTCATTAATCGATAATATGTGAATAAGAAAGATAGCTGTTATTTATATAGGGAGTGGTTATATTGAAATTGTGCAGTGATATTATTGTGGATAAAGATGAAATATATATGGGGTATTATGGTCGGATTTATCTATTGCTGTTTTCAATGAAATAATATGAATATTATTGAAAAATAAAGCGGATTACTTTCTCCGCTCTATTTTTATTAAATGATAATGTATTAAATCATTTATCCTTCAAACTCTTGCGTCATTTTTTCAAGTTGTTCCTGAATTTCCATCCATGCTAATTCAATTGCTTCCAGTTTTGATTTGGTCTGATTCTGTTTTTGCAGGTATTCAGTCAATTCGGTTTTACGGCTGTTATCATAGATAGCGCTGTCTGAAAGTTGGTTTTCTAGTGCAACTAGCTCGTTACCCAGTTTCTCCATCTGTTTTTCCAGATCAGCAAGCTGTTTGCGCAGTGGTTGCGTTTGGTTACGGAAGTCAGCTTGACGCCGTTTTTGATCTTTTCTTTCCTGAGCGCTTTGGCTGGATGTCTCTTTTTCCTTATCGTTGTTTTCACGTAATTGCTGATTTTGTTGACGTTGTTGATCTGTCAGCCATTGTTGATAATCTTCTAAGTCGCCATTGAATGATTCTACCCGGCCATCATGAACCAGATATAACTCATCTGTTGTTGAACGTAATAGATGTCGGTCGTGGGAAACCACCACTAACGCACCGTCAAAGTCGATCAAAGCTTCTGTCAGTGCTTGACGCATATCCAGGTCAAGATGGTTTGTTGGTTCATCAAGCAACAGAAGGTTAGGGCGTTGCCAGACCATTAATGCCAAAACCAAACGCGCTTTTTCTCCCCCGGAAAAACGCCCACTTGGGTCGGTCACTTGATCGCCTTTGAAACCAAAACCCCCCAGATAATCCCTCAGTTGCTGCTCTGTTTCCTGTGGCGCAATGCGGACTAAATGCTGTAATGGTGATTCATCAGCACGCAAATATTCCAGTTGATGCTGGGCGAAATATCCCAGTTTAATCCCTTTAGCTAATTCTACCGTTCCACTCTGAGATTGCAGTTCTCCAGCTAACAGTTTAATCAACGTGGATTTACCCGCGCCATTACGGCCCAGCAGACCAATGCGGGAGCCGGGAACCAGATTCAGCTTGATGGAATTTAAAACAGTCCGTTCACCATAGCCTGCGCTGACTTTTTCCATTTTCAGGAGTGGGTTGGGCAGACTCTCAGGTTTACGGAAACTGAAATGAAATGGGTTATCAACGTGGGCAGGAGAGATCAACTCCATCCGCTCTAACATCTTGATACGGCTCTGAGCCTGTTTAGCTTTGCTGGCTTTGGCTCGGAAACGGTCAATATAACTTTGCAGGTGGGCGACTTTCTCTTGCTGACTTTTATAAAGAGCCTGTTGTTGCGCCAGCTTGGTCGCGCGTTGGCGTTCGAAAGATGAGTAGTTGCCGCTGTACTCAAACAGCGATTGTTGCTCTATATGGAGGATCTTATCGGCAATAGGGTCGAGAAAATCCCGATCATGGGAGATAAGGATTAATGTCCCGGGGTAGCTTCTCAGCCATTTTTCCAACCAGATAACCGCATCCAGATCAAGGTGGTTAGTCGGTTCATCAAGCAACAATAAGTCAGAACGGCAGAGTAGTGCCTGAGCTAGATTGAGGCGCATGCGCCATCCGCCGGAAAAGGCGCGTACAGGTTGATCGAGTTGCTCTTGAGAGAAACCTAAGCCGTGCAACAAACTTGATGCTCTTGAACGGATCGTCCAGGCTTGAACCGTGTCCAGTTGACTGTGTAGGTGAGCGATCAGATTACCGTCATTTTTTTCATTGGCTATCCGCAGTTGTTGTTCCAGTTGGCGGAATTCACGATCACCATCAATAACATACTCCAGAGCAGGTATTTCCAAGGCAGGCGTTTCTTGATTCACCCAAGACAGCGCCCAGTTACTGGGAAAAGTGAATGTTCCTGCTTCCGCTTGAAGTTCATTTTTTAATAATGCAAGTAGGGTAGATTTGCCACAGCCATTTTTCCCTACCAGACCAACTTTCTGCCCGGGATTAATAGTGGCGCTGGCATTATCCAGCAAGACACGGGTTCCGCGACGAATTTGTAATGAAGAGAAAACAATCATAAGTATCGTTTGTATAAAATATGTTAAATTAGCAGTAACAGATAATAAGCGTCTTAATTTTATCACTTTGTATGCATGTTAACGGAAAATACGTGTCCTGACACGTTCTTGAGGAGGGAACGATGTTACAGCCGCCTAAAGTCCTGCTGCTGTATGCCCATCCTGAGCCACAGGATTCAGTAGCAAATCGTGTTTTGTTACAACCTGTGCAGGGTTTAGAGCATGTTACGATTCACGACTTATATGGAGCTTATCCAGATTTTTTTATTGATGTTCATTATGAGCAGCAACTGCTTCGAGAGCATCAGGTGATTGTTTTTCAACACCCACTGTATACCTACAGTTGTCCCGCTTTATTAAAGGAGTGGATGGATCGTGTACTGACTCGGGGGTTTGCCAGTGGTATTACTGGATTGGCATTACAGGGAAAATATTGGCGTTCAGTGATTACTACAGGGGAACCGGAAAGCACTTTCCGGGCCGATGGGTATAATCTCTATCCAATGGAAGAGATCCTTCGTCCTTTTGAACTCACCGCAGCGATGTGCCGTATGCATTGGTTATCACCAATTATTGTTTATTGGGCGCGTCGCCAAAAACCTGAACTTCTTGCCATCCATGCTAATGATTATCGTGAATGGCTCAAATCGCCATTGTCATTAGGAGGGCTATAGTTATGGAGCATTCAGCGCAATTGAGCGCCGGTGTATTGTTTTTATTTGCTGCCGTTGTGGCAGTGCCAATCGCACAGAAATGCAAGATTGGAGCAGTATTAGGTTATTTGTTGGCAGGGATTGTCTTGGGCCCGTGGGGGTTGAGCTTTATCAGGGATGTTGATGATATTCTTCATTTCTCTGAGTTGGGGATTGTTTTCCTGATGTTTATCATCGGCCTTGAGCTTAACCCCGCTAAACTCTGGCAACTCAGACGATCTATTTTTGGTGTCGGTGCGGCTCAAGTTATTTTCACGGCGAGCGTGCTGGCGGTGTTGCTATATCTGACCGATTTTTCATGGCAGGCGGCGGTTATTGGTGGTATCGGTATGGCGATGTCCTCAACGGCAATGGCTCTGCAACTCATGAAAGAGAAGGGCATGAACCGCAATGAAGGTGGGCAGCTTGGTTTCTCGGTTTTGCTATTTCAAGATATGGCGGTAATCCCGGCTTTGGCATTGATTCCGCTGTTGGCAGGTGGAACAGCATCCAGTGACTGGTATCGAATAGCGCTAAAAATTGCTGCTTTTGCTGGTATGTTGCTCGGTGGCCGTTATCTGTTACGCCCGTTGTTTCGTTTAGTCGTCAGAGCTGGAGTGCGTGAACTATTTACCGCGGCGGCGTTACTGGTGGTACTCAGCTCAGCGCTATTTATGGAAGCGCTCGGTTTTTCTATGGCACTGGGAACCTTTATCGCCGGGGTATTACTGGCAGATAGCGAATATCGCCATGAACTGGAAATATCCATAGAACCGTTTAAAGGATTACTGTTGGGGCTGTTTTTTATTTCGGTCGGTATGTCTCTGAATCTGGGAGTACTACTAATACATTTGTCCGAAGTATTACTTGGTGTGCTGGCTTTGGTGATTGTGAAAGGCATTGTGCTGTATCTGATCGCAATGATTGCTGGCTTGCGGGGGGCATCCTGCCTGCAATTTTCCGGCGTACTCAGCCAAGGGGGAGAATTCGCCTTTGTTCTGTTTTCTGCCGCACTGAGCCAGAATGTGCTCAATAGTGGACAGATGGCTTTGTTGCTGGTCGTAGTGACGATATCGATGATGACAACGCCGCTTGTCATGCAATTGATAGATGCTATTCTGGCACGTCGTTATAATGCCCAAGATGAGACGGATGAACAGCCCTTTGTGGAAAATGATGATCCGCAGGTGATTTTAGTGGGTTTTGGCCGATTCGGTCAGGTAATCGGTCGTCTTCTAATGGTGAACAAAATCCGTATAACGGTGTTAGAACGCGATGTCAGTGCTGTGAGTACGATGCGGCGTTATGGCTATAAAGTTTATTATGGCGATGCGGCTGAATTGGAGCTGTTACGTTCGGCAGGTGCGGATAAAGCCAAAGCGATAGTCATCACCTGTAATGAGCCGGAAGATACCATGATGATCGTTCATTTATGCCAGAAACATTTTCCGAATCTGCATATTATGGCGCGAGCCAGAGGACGCCTGGAAGCGCATGAACTGCTGCAAAATGGAGTAAAAAATTTCACCCGTGAAACTTTCTCCAGCGCTTTGGAACTGGGACGTAAAACCTTAGTTGAATTGGGAATGCATCCGCATAAAGCTAATCGTGCAAAACAACATTTCCAGCGGTTAGATATGCGGATGCTGAGAGAACTCATGCCGCAGCTACAGGGAGATGTGGCTCACATATCTCGTATAAAAGAGGCGCGGCGGGAACTGGAAGAGCTGTTTGAACGGGAAATGCTGAATGAACGTCGCCAACCGGATGGTTGGGATGAGCATGAATACATGAATAATAGCGGAGCAAATCATGTCAGTAAGTCGTAAAAGATTTATTGCTGGTGCTGTCTGCCCAGAATGTCACTCTCAGGACACACTCGCAATGTGGCGAGAAGATCAGGTTGATGTGGTGGAATGTGTCCATTGTGGTCATCAACAACGTCAGACTGATGAGAAAGTGGCTTCTCATGTCAGAAAGCAGGAGCAGGTTATTGGTATTTTTACCCCACAGTAATTATGTGAATATTAGCGTGAGTGAGTACAGAGACTGAAAATTCCGCTACAATCGGTAAAAATTTTTAGACCCACGGGTAGGAGATGTCATGAAAGTAGCAAAAGACTTGGTAGTCAGCCTGGCTTATCAAGTAAGAACAGAAGATGGTGTTTTAGTTGATGAGTCGCCGGCGAGTGCGCCGTTGGACTATCTGCATGGCCGTGGTTCATTGATTAGCGGTTTGGAAAAGGCGCTGGAAGGCCGTGAGGCGGGTGAGAGTTTTGATGTCAGCGTACAGGCTGATGATGCTTATGGTCAGTATGATGACAATCTGGTTCAGCGTGTGCCAAAAAATGTCTTTGTTGGTGTTGATGAACTGGAAGTTGGCATGCGTTTCTTGGCTGATACCGATATGGGACCAGTACCCGTAGAAATTACAGCGGTTGAAGACGAGCATGTTGTGGTTGATGGTAATCATATGCTGGCTGGTCAGAATCTGAAATTCAATGTTGAAGTCATCGCCATCCGTGAAGCGACTGAAGAAGAATTGGCTCATGGTCATGTTCATGGCGCTCATGGTCATGAACATGGCGAGGGAGGCTGCTGTGGTGGTCATGGCCATGATGACGGTCATCATCACCATCATGATGAAGGACACGGATGCTGCGGTGGCGGCAGTTGCCACTGATAAGCTAAAGCGGATAGTGCATTTTTAATATTTAAAAAAACGGGGCAAGTTTGGAATATTCAGTTTCGATACTTGCCCTAGTTTATTGTAATTTAACGTCTTTCTAGTAATGAGGCGGAGGCGTTTCCTCTGATGGTGAAGCGACCATTGAGGGTTGAGTGGCTTTTAATCGTTCTGTCATCAACCGCAAATGCTCTTTTAATCTAGCTATCTCCATTTGTTGCTTAGTCACTACCTGATTTAATTCTTCGATAGTTATGTCTTGAAAGGCAATTCGACTTTCCAAATGCTCAAGCCGTTGCTCAAATTTTGACAGTTCCATGATCTACCTCCCATGTCAGGCCCTTATTGCCAGTGTTAAATGCCTCATATTAATTAATATTAGCCTACTATGCCCAGAATATTCTGTGAAATGCGGTTATTATGAAACCTCTTGTCATTTATGTTGTCTTAATTAAGTTTGGGGCACTAAAACAGCAAATATTGTTTTTAACAAACATTGTGTTGTGCTCCTGTAGGCAGTTATAGTGACTTGATTGCATAACTTTTGCTGACGATAAAATCCCCCAAAGCTATTGGAGAAACAGATGAAATCATTGTTTAAAGTTACCCTGCTTGCTACTACATTAGCGATGGCTTTCAGCGCCCCTCAGGTGTTGGCGGCTAAAGCAGATAGTCAGAGTAGCACAGAATTGAACAGCGCATTTAAAACAGAAGATCAGCAAAACGCTTATGCTCTGGGCGCATCTTTAGGGCGTTATATGCAAAACACCCTGAAAGAACAGAAATCTCTAGGTATCCCATTGGATAAAGATCAGTTGTTATCGGGTGTGCAGGATGCTTTTAATGATAAGAGTAAACTGACTGACAGCGAAATTGAAAATACGCTGCGTGCATTTGAAGGTAAAGTGAAGTCTGCCGCTGAAGCTAAGATGGAGAAAGAAGCTCGCGAGAATGAAGCTAAAGGCGCTAAATATCGTGAAGAGTTTGCTAAGGAAAAAGGCGTCGTTAAGAGCAAAACCGGCCTTTTGTATAAAATAGAGAAGGACGGCAGTGGTAAGAAACCTGCGGCAAGCGACACAATAGTTGTGAACTATCGGGGGACATTGATTGATGGTAAAGAGTTCGATAGTTCCTATAAGCGTAATGAGCCGCTTTCTATTCGCTTGGATGGCGTTATCCCTGGCTGGACAGAAGGTTTACAGAATGTGAAAAAAGGTGGAAAAATTAAACTGGTTATTCCACCAGAGCTGGCCTATGGTAAAGCGGATCTGCCAGGTATTCCTGCAAATTCTACATTAGTATTTGATATTGAGTTGTTGGATATTAAAGCGGATACCAAAACTAAGTAAGCTGTTTGCTAAATATCTTTGATGAATACGGATAAAACCGTTGGTAGAGATTCTGTCAACGGTTTTTTGTTACTGAAAGCTGTGATAGAGACCAAATGTCTGAGTAGCAATGGCTTGACGATGATGTCATGTGGTTTTAACGTCAATAATTCATGTGAATGCAAAGATCTTTGATTAAGATCTCTGTTAAGCTGCAACAATTGAGTTTTCACAAGAAATTTTTATAGGTTTATCACGTTGTGTTTTTAGCAAGACCACGTTGTATTTTTAACAAGACGTTGTCTGCGTTTGAAGGATGGTGTATTGAATGTCTAACCCGTTATTATCTGGTGATATCAGTGATGTCGATTTACTGGAAAACCAACCGTTTACTGAAACGGACCACGAAATTTTAAAATCTTATGAAGCCGCAGTCGATGGCTTGGCTATGCTGATTGGTGGGCATTGCGAGATTGTCCTTCATTCATTGGAAGATCTTAAATGTTCAGCCGTCAGAATAGCCAACGGAGAACATACAGGTCGTAAAATAGGTTCACCGATTACTGATCTTGCGTTGCGCATGTTGCATGACATTACAGACGAAGATTGTAGTGCATCTAAAGCCTATTTTACCCGGGCGAAAAGCGGTTCATTGATGAAGTCAGTTACGATTGCGATCCGCAACCGGAATCGCCGAGTGATCGGCCTTCTGTGCATTAATATGAATCTTGATGTTCCTTTCTCTGAAATTATTCAGACATTTATTCCAGAGGAAACACATGATGTCGCACCAACAAATGTAAATTTTGCTTCATCCGTGGATGATTTGGTTGCGCAAACGCTGGAATATACTATCGAAGAAGTCAATATTGATCGCAGTGTATCCAATAATGCCAAGAACAGGCAGGTGGTTCTGAATCTCTATGAGAAAGGCATTTTTGATATTAAAGATGCAATCAATCAGGTTGCCGAGCGTTTAAATATTTCTAAGCATACGGTTTATCTCTATATTCGCCAGTTTAAAAATGGTGAATGTTTAGGGCCTGAGCGGTAATGTCTTCGTTGTCTTATTGTCTGCTGGTCACGGGGCCTGCATATGGCACCCAACAAGCCAGCAGTGCTTACCAATTCGCGCAAGCCCTGATTACGATGGGGCATAAACTTAATACCGTATTTTTTTATCGGGAAGGGGTTTATAACGGCAATCAGTTGACTGCGCCAGCCGGTGATGAGTTTAACTTGGTTAGCGCATGGCAAGCGATGGCGAAGGAGCACCGGTTTAGCATGCATATTTGTATTGCCGCTGCCCTGCGCCGTGGCGTTCTTGATGCTCAGCAGGCGAATGAGTTGAATTTCCCGGTAGCAAACCTAGCGGAAGGGTTTGAACTAAGTGGATTGGGAACACTGGCTGAAGCGATGTTGACTTGCGACCGTGTGGTGCAATTTTGAGAGGCAAAAATGAAAAAAATTGCTTTTGTCTTCACTAAAGCGCCTCATGGTAATGCAGGAGGTAGGGAAGGTTTAGACGCATTGCTGGCAACTTCGGCATTAACAGAAAAGATAGGTGTGTTTTTTATTTCTGACGGCGTACTCCAACTACTACCGGATCAGCAGCCTGACAGAATTCTCGCCAGAAACTATATCGCTACTTTTAAAGTGTTGCCTTTGTACGATATTGATGAATGTTATTTGTGCCAGGAAGACTTGACAATGCGCGGGCTAAGCTCAATCAATCGTTTTGTTCTGGATACGAAAGTGATACCCGCAGCAACAATTCGTGAGAAGTTGGTTGACTATGATGTTGTGCTGACATTCTGAGCTGTTGGAAGGACAATAATATGCTATATACTGTTGGCCGATCGCCTTATCAATGTGATTTCAATGCGATATTCAGGCTGTTTGCCCGTGGTGATGACATCCTGTTTATTCAGGATGGCGTACTGGCAGGAATTGAAGGTAATTGTTATTTGCCGACTCTGATCAGTTGTGGTGCTGCCTTGTATGCGCTGAAAGAAGATATTGAGGCGCGAGGGTTGAACGAACAGGTTTCAGACAAAGTGCAAGTGATCGACTATACTGACTTTGTTAACCTGACGGTAAAACATCATCAACAATTCGCCTGGTAGTTGAGAAAAGACTGTATATTTCTTGACACCCTGACGAGTCAGCCATAAAATTCCGCGTCCTCGTGTTTTGCCGTTGGGCAGACAAGAGATTTAATCCGTGTTTACGAAGCAAAAAAACCAGGAGTTTTTTTAATAATGGCAACTATTAACCAGCTGGTGCGCAAACCCCGTAGCATGAAGGTTGCAAAAAGCAACGTTCCTGCTCTGGAAGCTTGCCCGCAGAAGCGTGGCGTATGTACTCGCGTATATACCACCACCCCTAAAAAACCAAACTCTGCACTGCGTAAAGTATGTCGTGTGCGTTTGACTAATGGTTACGAAGTTTCTTCTTACATTGGTGGTGAAGGCCACAACTTGCAGGAACACTCCGTAATTTTGATCCGTGGCGGTCGTGTTAAAGACTTGCCAGGTGTGCGTTACCACACTGTTCGCGGCGCACTGGACTGTTCCGGTGTTAAAGACCGTAAACAAGGTCGTTCTAAGTACGGTGTGAAGAAGCCAAAAGCTTAATGGTTCTCCGTTAAGTAAGGCCAAACATTATTTACTTTAATGTCAAAATAAACTCGTAGAGTTTTGGACAACCCTGAATTCGAAACGGAGTATTTCCATGCCACGTCGTCGTGTAATTGGTCAGCGTAAAATTTTGCCAGATCCAAAGTTCGGATCTGAATTACTGGCCAAATTTGTCAATATCCTGATGGTAGATGGTAAAAAATCTACTGCGGAAGCAATTGTATATAGTGCGCTTGAGACCCTGGCTCAGCGTTCTGGTAAAGAACATCTGGAAGCGTTTGAACTTGCATTGGATAATGTGCGTCCAACCGTGGAAGTTAAGTCCCGCCGTGTTGGTGGTTCTACTTATCAGGTTCCAGTTGAAGTTCGTCCGGTTCGTCGCAATGCGTTGGCAATGCGTTGGATCGTTGAAGCTGCTCGTAAACGCGGTGATAAATCTATGGCCCTGCGCCTGGCGAACGAATTATCTGATGCAGCCGAAAATAAAGGCACTGCTGTTAAGAAACGTGAAGACGTTCACCGTATGGCAGAAGCTAACAAGGCGTTCGCACACTACCGTTGGTAATCCCATCGTAGTGATGATGCCCTGGGTGGCTGCTCTGCCACCCAGATTTACATTGAACGTCCTAGGATATAGAGGAATCAAATGGCTCGTACAACACCCATTGCACGTTACCGTAACATCGGTATCAGTGCACACATCGACGCCGGTAAAACCACCACTACCGAACGTATTCTGTTCTACACTGGTGTAAACCATAAGATCGGTGAAGTTCATGATGGCGCTGCTACTATGGACTGGATGGAACAGGAGCAGGAGCGTGGTATTACCATCACCTCCGCAGCAACAACTGCTTTCTGGTCAGGTATGGCTAAGCAGTTTGATGCGCACCGTATCAACATCATTGACACCCCAGGGCACGTTGACTTCACTATCGAAGTAGAACGTTCCATGCGTGTTCTTGACGGTGCCGTAATGGTTTATTGTGCGGTTGGTGGTGTTCAGCCACAGTCTGAAACCGTATGGCGTCAGGCAAATAAATATAGAGTTCCACGTATCGCGTTCGTTAACAAAATGGACCGTATGGGAGCGAATTTCTTACGTGTTGTCGAGCAGATCAAAACTCGCTTGGCGGCAAACCCAGTACCTCTGCAATTAGCCATTGGCGCAGAAGATGCTTTCACCGGTGTTGTTGACTTGGTGAAAATGAAAGCCATCAACTGGAACGATGAAGATCAGGGCACTACCTTCACTTATGAAGATATCCCGGCTGATATGCAGGATCTGGCGGAAGAATGGCGTAACAATTTGATTGAAGCCGCTGCGGAAGCATCAGAAGAGCTGATGGAAAAATACCTTGGCGGTGAAGAACTGACTGAAGAAGAGATCAAAGCTGGTCTGCGTCATCGTGTTCTGACTAACGAAATTATCCTGGTTACTTGTGGTTCTGCATTTAAGAACAAAGGTGTTCAGGCAATGCTGGATGCGGTTGTTGAGTACCTGCCAGCACCAACGGATGTTGAGTCTATTAAAGGTATTCTGCCAGACGGTAAAGATACGCCGGCAGAGCGTCATTCTGACGACAACGAACCATTTTCGGCACTGGCGTTTAAAATCGCGACCGACCCATTCGTTGGTAACTTGACCTTCTTCCGTGTCTACTCTGGCGTGGTTAATTCCGGTGATACCGTTCTTAACCCAGTGAAAGACAAAAAAGAGCGTTTTGGCCGTATCGTTCAGATGCATGCTAATAAACGTGAAGAAATTAAAGAAGTTCGTGCAGGTGACATCGCCGCGGCGATTGGCCTGAAAGATGTGACTACCGGTGATACTCTGTGTGATATCAACGCGCCAATTATCCTGGAGCGTATGGAATTCCCAGAGCCAGTCATCTCTGTTGCTATCGAGCCAAAAACTAAAGCTGACCAGGAAAAAATGGGTATCGCTTTAGGTCGTCTGGCTCAGGAAGACCCATCATTCCGCGTGTCTACCGATGAAGAATCTGGTCAGACTATTATCGCTGGTATGGGTGAGCTTCACTTGGATGTCTTGGTTGACCGTATGCGTCGTGAGTTCAAAGTTGAAGCGAACGTCGGTAAACCTCAGGTTGCTTACCGTGAAACCATCCGTTCTACTGTTGAACAAGAAGGTAAATTTGTTCGTCAGTCTGGTGGTCGTGGTCAGTTTGGTCACGTATGGCTGCGTATTGAGCCAATGGAACCAGGTGGCGTAGGCTATGAATTCGCTAACGAAATCGTTGGTGGTGTTGTTCCTAAAGAATATATCCCGGCAGTAGATAAGGGTATTCAGGAACAAATGAAAAATGGTGTTCTGGCCGGTTATCCGATTGTTGACGTTAAAGTGGCGCTGTTCGATGGTTCTTACCACGAAGTTGACTCTTCTGAAATGGCGTTCAAAATCGCAGGTTCTATGGGCTTCAAAGAAGGCTTTATGAAGGCGAAACCAGTTCTGCTGGAGCCTATCATGAAAGTTGAAGTTGAAACACCAGAAGACTACATGGGTGACGTTATCGGGGACCTAAACCGCCGCCGTGGTATGATTGACGGTATGGAAGATATGACTACCGGCAAAATCGTACGTGCTCAGGTACCATTATCTGAAATGTTTGGTTATGCTACTGACCTGCGTTCTCAGACCCAAGGTCGTGCTTCTTACTCTATGGAGTTCCTGAAGTACAATGAAGCGCCGAGCAACGTCGCTCAGGCTATTATCGAATCTCGTAAAGCTAAATAAGTTTTTCGGGTTTAATATCTAGATTCAGCTCCCTCCCCGATGATGAGGGAGCGATATTAAGGAATAGAGTCGTGTCTAAAGAAAAATTTGAACGTACAAAACCGCACGTTAACGTTGGTACTATCGGCCACGTTGACCACGGTAAAACAACCCTGACTGCTGCTATCACTACTGTACTGGCTAAAACCTACGGTGGTAATGCTCGTGCATTCGACCAAATCGATAACGCGCCAGAAGAAAAAGCGCGTGGTATCACCATCTCTACTTCTCACGTAGAATACGATACCCCAAGCCGCCACTATGCGCACGTTGACT
>NZ_RCWB01000012.1 GCF_018448885.1 Photorhabdus caribbeanensis | reverse complement strand
GGTTACTGTCCGGCTGATTTGGCAGATTATTCGGGTCAAGTACCGTCAGCCCTGCCAGCGTATTCTCACCCAGCGCATCACGCCCGACTTTATCCGCCAGCAAAATAGCGGGGGCCGCATCGGTCAGGATATGTGCCAGACGCTCACCGGTATAGACCGGATCCAGCGGCACATAAGCGCCACCGGCTTTCAGTACGGCTAATACCCCCACCACCATTGCCGGTGAACGTGACACGCAAACCGCCACCCGTTGGTCCGGCGTAACGCCCAACGCGATCAGTTGATGCGCCAGACGATTGGCACGAGTATTAAGCTCGGCATAGCTGAGGATCTGTTCTTCATACACCAGTGCTGTGGCATCTGGACTTTTCTTTGTCCATTGTTCAAACAGTCGGTGAATACAACCGTGATCTGGATACGACGTTTCGGTTGCATTCCAGGTTTCCAACAACAGCTTTTTCTCCGCTGCCGGCAAGATATTCAGTGTTCGTATCGGTGTCCCCGGACGCTGCTCAAGAGCCTGCGCCAGACTTTCCAGCGCCTGTTGCATATAACCGCATACTCGTTCCGGCTCAAACGGCTGCACTACCTGAGCGGTCAATCCCAAAGTAGATCCACCGTCCTCTACTGACAGCACAAACGGATAGTTGGTTCGTTCCTGTGCACCAAGGAATTCAATACCTGGCACCTCTTTACTTAGAAGCGTCGGTTGATCATTATGTCGATAGTTCAGCAAAGCACTGAAGAGCGGAGTTTCCCTTGGCACCCTACTGCAACGTTGAGCCAATGCCAGTGACATATGTTCATGATTTAGCAATTCCGCCAGCCGGGTATGCGCAACCTGTACACTGTCCTGTACTGAAGCATCATTTATATCCAGTCGTAACGGCAAGGTATTGATAAACAGCCCCATGCCGCTGTCAGCGCCTTGCCCGGCCTGCATCCGCCCAAACAACACGGTGCCGAACACCACTTTCGCCTGTCCGCTGGTATGTGACAACACCTGTGCCCAGGCCAGATGGCACAAAGTCGCCAAACTGACGCCCAGACGCCGAGCCTGACTGCGCAGTCGGTCATTCAACGTAGCGGGTAGCATCCGGTACGATTCCGTCACCTGAGAACCATCCCGATGGACCTCCGTCAACCCGAATGGCAGCGTCGGTTGATCCACCTCAGCCAACATCTCAGTAAAGAAGCGGGTATGCTCGGCTTGACTCACCCCTAACCGGGCCTGAGCCACCAAATTGCGGAAAGGGACCGGCACAGGTAAGTTCCCTTCCTGTCCGGCAAGATAAGCCTGAATTTCACCTCTCATCACTTCCAGCGTTGTATGGTCGCCAATTAGGTGATGCAGCAATTGCAGTACGCTCCAACGCCCATCCTCCTCCTGCGCTACCGCAAAGTGCAATAAGGGTGCTTGGTTCAAATCAAGGCGATGATGATGTAAGTCAAAATGTTGAGCTAACTGATCACGGACCGGCCCGTCAACCGGGTCTAATGTCAGCTCAGTGACTGATAGTTGAGCCTGACGCCAAACCACTTGGGCCGGCTCTGATAATCCTTGCCAAACAAAAGCGGTACGTAGAATATCGTGGCGATTAACCACCTGTTGGACTGCCACTAAATAGCTGTCCAACAGGGCGCGGTCAGCAAAAGTCATTTGGCTAACAAATAGATACGGATCACCTTTATTCGCCAACAGATGGTGGAACAGAATTCCATCCTGCAACGGTGACAAACCATAAATATCCTGAATATTGGCAACCCCACCCGGTACCTGCGCCACAATATGGTCAATCTCAGACTGAGTTAGATCAATCAACGGCAACATTTCAGGTGTAAGTGCCGTGGTTGTCGAGGTAATAACATCCGCCGGCACCAATAACGTCTGTGATTGCCCTACTGTTTGGGCAAATTCAGATAACACTGGAGATTGAAATAAATCACGCACTGCCAACGTCAGTCCAGCATGACGCAGACGTTCACCCATCCGCACCGCAAGCAATGAATGGCCGCCCAAGGCAAAGAAACTGTCGTGCCGACTGATCTGTTCAATACCCAATAATTCGCTCCAGACAGCGGCCAATAAGGTTTCTATCTCCCCTTGCGGCGCTGCATAAACCTGACGGGCAAAGGCTTCCGCCCCCGGCGTTGGCAATGCCCGGCGATCCAGTTTGCCGTTTGGCGTCAACGGCAAGGTATCCAAGCGCACAAAGGCTGCTGGCACCATATAATCCGGCAAAATGGCACTCAAATAGACACGCAAGCTGTTAACCAACCGGTCATCCACTTCTGCCACCACATAAGCCACCAACCGTTTATCCTGACCATCGCCCAGAGCCAGCACCAGAGCTTCACTCACCGCCGGATGTTCCAGCAATCGGGCTTCAATTTCCCCCGGTTCAATGCGGAAACCCCGGATTTTCACCTGCTGGTCATTACGGCCCAGAAATTCCAGATTGCCGTCTGGCAAGTAGCGGGCCAAATCCCCGGTCCGGTACAGGCGAGCATCCGGCTTATCACTAAACGGATCTGCTAGAAAACGTTCCGCAGTCAAATCAGGGCGGTTGAGATAGCCTCGCGTTACCCCGACACCGCCAATATAGAGCTCTCCAACCGCGCCTAACGGCACTGGCTGGCCATCAGTATTCAGCAAATAAACCTGTGTGTTAGCTGTCGGACGCCCAATAGCAATGACGCCCTCAGTGTAGTCTGACGGACAACGCCAGGTGGCCGCACATACCGTGATTTCCGTCGGGCCATACGCATTAAACACCGTTGCCCGACGACTCAATGCCTGAAGCAGCGTTGCGCTGGGTGCCTCACCACCGAGTATCAACGTCGGTCTTATCGTCATTTCCGGTAAATCGGTCCCCTCCCGGAGCAGGGCCGGGGTCAGACAAGCATGGGTTATCGCCTGCTCTTCCAGATAATGCCAAAGATAGCGGGGCTCCTGACGAACCGTATCGGCAGGGATCGACAAAATGGCCCCACTGCACAATGCCATCATGGTTTCCCAGACACTGGCATCAAAGCCAAATGAAGCAAACTGCAACATCCGGCTACCCGGATGAATATCAAACTGAACGATTTTTTCCTGAATCAGGTTAACCAGCCCACGATGTTCGACCATTACTCCCTTTGGTATGCCAGTCGAACCGGAGGTATAAATCACATACGCCAAATGGCGTGGGGTTAATGCCGGTACTTGCGGATTGCTATCCGGCTGATTTGGTAATGAATTTGGGTCCAGTACAGTCAACTCCGCCAGTACTTTTTCGCCTAACGCGGCATATCCAGTATTATCCGCCAGCACAATAGCCGGCGCAGCATCGGTTAAAATATGAACCAGACGTTCCCCCGGATAAGCCGGATCTAGCGGTACATAGGCGCCACCCGCTTTCAGTACTGCCAGCAGCCCCACTATCCGCGCTGGTGAACTCGCAACGCAAATTGCCACCCGCTGCTCTGGTGCGACTCCCAACGTAATCAGTTGATGCGCCAGCCGATTAGCACGGGCATTTAATTCGGCATAGTTGAGAATGCGTTCTTCATACACCAGCGCTGTAGCGTCAGGGGTCTTCTCCACCTGTTGTTCAAACAACTGGTGAATACATGACCGGCCAGGATATACCGTTTCAGTCGCGTTCCAGGTTTCCAGCAGCAATTTGCGTTCAGCCTCAGACAACAAATTAAGCTGCCAGACGGGAATGTCATCACCCTCTCCTGCCGATGAGGCCAACACCTGTAAATGTTCACTCATTCGCTGAACCGCTTCCGTCTTCAAACGAGTTACGTCGTAGAGCCAGCGAAAACCACCTTGAGTATTGATTTGGAGCGTTAGCAATTCACCTAACGCATTCTGCTCCCACGATTTGTCATCTGGTATGAAAGAGACGGCAACTTGCCACAGGTAGCTTGTTGTTAATGCCGGAATAGCACACAGCGAAGGGGAACGAGAAAGGAGATCACGACAAAATGTACGATGCTGCGCCAACCGTGCAAGTTCATCATCCATCCAGTTCACTACCGCATACCACGGCTGATCAAATTCCACCTTAATACTCATTGGCACTACCGGCGCCAAAACAGACAACACATCCGATTCATCCTTTACCCTATCCACACACCAACCGATTTGGAACTCGGTCTGATGAGTCAAACGTGCAAGATAAATAGCGAATGTTTGTAACAGTGTCTGTATCGGGGTTTTATCACCATTTCTTAATAGCGGAGGTTGCCAGGCACTCAACACCCATTCAGGTTCTGTTGACTCCCCGACTGGTTTGATTTCGAAAGGTAATTGGAAGGGCAGAAAAGAGGCAAGACGCTCACGCCAGAATAATTCACTGGGTGCCAATGTCTGGAGGGTATTTTTTACATTCTCAGCTTGTTGTGAAGAAAGCAGAGGCAGCTGCTTGCCTAGTCCAAGTTCTGATATATCAGCAAGTTCCCCAGAGGACAGTAATTTTCCCTCAAGCGTGGCGAAACCACCGATTCGAACATCCTCACTTCCGGTTGTTACCTGCCAAGCATCCTCCTCTATCGCAATCAACGTACCGGGAGCTCCCCCAGAATAGTGTTTCAGCCGTTGAAGCCAAGAAATTCGCACTGTGCCCCATTTCAGTAACAGCTTCGGGCAACCCAGTGGATTTAAATAATTCTCGCCAAAATCTAACGCCCGCACTAAAGCTGAAAGTGCCTCACCCGTCTGCTGCCAACACAGATATCCCCCACCATCGGGACGACGAGACTGAGTATAAAAACTCCGTTGTGTCAAATCCTGCGGATAAGTTACCAACTTGTCCTGCTCAAGAGCCCGAAGCAGTTTGATAAATCCTTCTTGAGCCGCTTGATAGCATTTCAGATTCAATGAAAACGCATTATCGTGCTCCTCAATAGATACCGGACATTGCACGGCAATATCACCGGTATCCACACCCGCCTCAATGCAATGCCATGAAACGGCGTAATGTGTCTCCCGCGCTAACAGTGCCCAAGAAGTTGCATGACTGCCCGCATAACGTGGCAAAGGGCTATTGTGATAATTAAAAGCACCGCAGCGAATCTGCTCAATCAGCGAGATCGGCAGGATAATCGGATTAACAATTGAGAAAAGCCAGTCTACAGGGTGTTGTGCAATTTGCGCTTGTAATGCTTCAACAGAGTTCACACAAACTATCCCTTGCCGGACAGCCCATGTTTGCAGAACGATATCGGTAGTCAGTATTGTATGTATCGTATGTCCGGCCGCCTGAATTTGTTCAGCACAGAATATTGCAAGGGTCGTTCCCCCGACCACGACGCAATGACGTGGCAAAGCAGGTATATTCTTTACGTTATTGGTTATATTTTCTGGTGCCTGAGAGAGAAGTTCGTTTTTAAGGATACTTTCCGCGTTTTTAGTAATGCTATCTTTCATCTACTACCTCAATAAATCTGTTAGATATTTGGCAACTATCATTCTTGGCAATCATCACAAGTGTTTTTCTATTTTGTCCCACTTATCCCAGGCGGAATAAAAATGGGCACGATAAACATCAATTAAAATACTCAGGCAACGCTTTCTCTCTGGAGTTGGATGTAAATAACTTATTTATTAACAATTCTGTAATGATAGCTTTCCTAATAACGGGAAATGGTCATTCATGAAACGTAAATATATGTTCTATTTCATCCTTGTTTTTCGGATAAGCACTTTTTATTGACGCTTAATGCCATAGCTTAGACTAAAATCATCAACGACTATTAACATGAGAAAACTTCTATAATTTATTGAAAAATAACACCTCCCCTTCAAACAAGGAGCAGATGAAATGCCGCATCAAATACAATTTATTAAACATTTACAAAGACATCCCGTATATTTAATTACTTTAAAATATAAGTTCAGGCTAAAATTGATTTCAGCACATGTTTTTTCATGATAATAAATCGCTATAATTAATGTAAAAGTTAATTATCTTTCACCCCATAAGGAAATAATTTCTAATTAAAATCAATCTAACTATATTAGATTGTTATAATATAGCTGAGATCAACATTGGTGAAATACCGTATTGATTATTAAGCAACATATTCTAAGAGAGCCATTCTTTAGATAGATATGAATTATCGGATATCAAACGATATTTACCATCGCATGATGTAAATTGAAATGAGGTCTCATACCTTTTAGCTTGTAAACACCAGTGAACATATATATTAAAACCCCCTCCTCCACAATCAATATTAAAGGAGGGACATTTTATCTCCCAGAATCTACTACAGATTAAGAGCAAGTCTTTTACAGTTAAATTTAACAAAAACCGCTGTAAATCCTCGCCAATGCGAGGCTGTCGCAAATGGAATCGTCATTTTTATCAGTAACTCAATCTGCCAATACTAACGAACGATAAGCCTTTTTTACCTTCCATAAATAGCGTGGAGCCTGAGGTGCCGGATGATTATCCTGAACATACTGATAAAACTCATCCGGCGTCATGCGGTTTATTTTATTAACGGCTAATTGACGATCTGCGCTAAAAGTACGTAAAAGAGCACCCGCACCATTTACGTAAGCAACAATAGTGGCATAGTAAAGAGTCTCAGGGTTATCAATACCTGCCAAATGTTGTTCTTTCAGGATACTGATATAAGCAGTGCCAAGATCGATATTGGTTTTAGGATCTTTCAACTCACGAATTGTCGGCTGACCAAGACGCCCTTTCTGTCGATACACATCCCGCCCTGCGGTCGATGCTTTAATCTGCATAAGACCAATTGCATTCGATTTACTGACTGCATCAGGGCGAAAACCGGATTCAACTTGAATAATAGCTCTGATAAGCGTTTCATCTACGCCGTACCGATTGGATGCCTGTTGAATAAAGGTGTCAAAAGGCGTTGGCGGGAAAGAAGAAATTCTAGCTGTGTCGGCAGTATTGCTAAGCATACGTTGCTGACCGGACTGTTTACCCGCATTTGTTTGATGAGCATTTCTCTCTGCACAACCGACTAACAGCACGACCAGTGCCATAAAGCTCAGTCTTAATTTCACCCTATAATCCTCTGGATCAAATTTTACTAAAGCGCAGCATATACAATTTCGTTTACAATCTAAAAATATTTTTACTTAACTTTTCACTGTATTCATGTTCATATCATTATGGAATGACTGTCGCAACAATCGTTGTTTCCTAATTTTATAATCTTGACTTTACTTAAATGATATTGATAATCGTTATCATATACTTATAACAAGTAAGGTTTGAATTGATGAAAAAAAAACTCTCTCTGCTTTTACTTTCTCCTTCTGTATTGGGAATTATGCCGATTCTCTTATCCGTAATTCTGTTTAGTCATCAGGCATCCGCCGCCAAACAATTTAAAGTTGTCACGACCTTTACCATCATTCAAGATATCGCACAAAACGTAGCGGGTGATGCAGCGATTGTTGAATCAATTACTAAACCTGGCGCTGAAATCCATGATTACCAACCTACCCCCAAAGATATTATAAAATCTCAACATGCTGATTTGATCCTTTGGAATGGGCTAAATCTAGAACGCTGGTTTGAACGCTTCTTTGAAAACCTTAAAGATGTACCTGCCGTTGTTATTACTGACGGCATTGAACCACTACCTATCCGTGAAGGGCCGTACAATGGGAATCCTAATCCTCACGCCTGGATGTCGCCCACAAATGCTCTGGTCTATATTGAGAATATCCGCCAAGCATTTGTAAAATACGATCCTGAAAATGCAGAAATTTATAATAGGAATGCCAAAGCCTATGCTGAAAAAATCGCACAACTGGATTCTCCATTGAGAGAACGTCTTTCCCGTATTCCACAGGATCAACGTTGGTTAGTCACCAGCGAAGGGGCTTTTAGCTATTTGGCTAAAGATTACCAATTCAAGGAAGTTTACCTATGGCCAATCAATGCGGAAGAGCAAGGTTCACCACAACAAGTTCGTCATGTCATTGATACTGTAAGAGCAAATAAAATCCCCGTTGTGTTTAGCGAAAGTACCATTTCAGATAAACCAGCGAAACAAGTCAGTAAAGAAACCGATGCTCGTTATGGCGGCGTTCTGTATGTAGATTCACTCTCCGGCAGTGACGGCCCAGTACCAACTTATATTGATTTACTGAACAAAACTGTAGATACAATCGCAAAAGGATTTAATCAATGAATAGCAATATGCTGTTTGAACGTCCTCATTTAGTCGTTGATGACGCTACTGTGACTTATAACAATGGTCACACAGCTATTTATGATGCAAGTTTTTCTATCACTGGAGGAACTATTTGTGCGTTGGTGGGTATTAACGGTAGTGGTAAATCCACATTGTTTAAAACCATCATGGGGCTGGTAAACCCATCTCAGGGAAAAGTCACTTTGAGTGATATGCCAGTCAAAAATGCTTTGAAAAAAAATATCATTGCCTATGTCCCTCAAACAGAAGAAGTCGACTGGAACTTTCCAGTATTGGTTTCTGATGTCGTTATGATGGGCCGCTATGGGAAAATGGGATTCCTGAGAATCCCAAGTAAAAAAGATCACCAAGCGGTTGATAAAGCTCTTGAACGTGTCGGCTTAACAGCCCTACGCAACCGGCAAATTGGGGAACTCTCAGGCGGGCAAAAAAAACGGGTTTTTCTTGCAAGGGCTCTGGCTCAAGAAGGCAAAGTTCTATTACTAGATGAACCTTTCACTGGTGTTGATGTAAAAACGGAAAATGCCATCATTGACCTGTTGTGTGATTTACGTGATGAGGGCCATCTGGTTCTGGTTTCCACACATAACCTCGGTAGCGTGCCTGAATTCTGCGATCACGTTATCTTAATCAACCGGACTGTTCTGGCAAGCGGCCCAACAGAAACAACTTTCACCCAAAAAAATTTAGAGATGACTTTTGGTGGAGTGCTTCGTCATATTAATCTATCCGGCCCAGAATTACATGATGATGATGACCCACGCTCCTTAACTGTTATTACTGATGATGAACGCGCAGCCGTATTTTATGGTCATGATCACCATGTTCCACCGCGTCAGAGTCAGCATAAGGAGAAGCGTCAATCATGACAGAACTTTTGCTGCAACCTTTTCACTATAATTACATGGTAAAAGCCATCTGGGTTAGCGCCATCGTCGGTGCCGTCTGTGCCTTCCTTTCTTCCTACCTGATGCTAAAAGGCTGGTCATTGATGGGAGATGCTCTCTCTCACTCAGTTGTGCCTGGCGTCGCCGGTGCTTACGCATTAGGTCTGCCTTATGCAGGTGGCGCTTTTTTTACCGGAATGTTGGCCGCGCTATCTATGACTTTGGTTCGTCATATCACTCGTTTACGTGAAGATGCGGTAATCGGGTTCATTTTTTCCACTTTTTTTGCCGCCGGCTTGTTAATCGTTTCTCTCAATCCTACATCCGTTAACGTACAAACCATTATTTTCGGCAATATCCTTGGCATCGCTGATGAAGATGTTCTCCAAGTTGAAATCATTATCGCAATTTCATTTATCGTGCTCATGTTTATCTGGAAAGATTTGCTCATTGTCTTTTTTGATGAAACACATGCGCGCTCTATCGGCTTATCTCCTTTGCGGATGAAAATCATTTTTTTTACTTTATTGAGTGCTTGTACTGTCGCAGCTCTACAAACTGTCGGCGCTATTCTAGTGATTGCAATGGTAGTCACTCCAGGAGCAACAGCTTATTTATTAACTGACCGTTTTAAGCACCTGCTGATCATTGCTGTTGCTATTGGTTCCCTGACCAGCGCATTTGGCGCTTACCTAAGTTTCTTTCTTAACGGCGCTACTGGTGGTGTCATTGTCACGCTGCAAACCATTATTTTCCTACTAGCATTCTTCTTTGCACCAAAACATGGACTATTTGCTTCACGTATGCGTGCCAAAAAAGAATCCTCAGCATTGGCTCAGGAGACACAACCATGAATGAGTTAATACAGCTACTCACTGAGCCATTTATGTTCCCATTTATGCAACGGGCAATATTCGCCGCGATTGTAACAGGCGCAGTATGTGCAATACTCTCTTGTTATCTGGTTCTTAAAGGCTGGTCGTTAATGGGTGACGCTATTTCTCACGCTGTATTACCCGGTATTGTGCTGGCTTTCGCTGCCGGTATACCGCTGGCTATTGGCGCATTCCTTTCCGGTATCTTTTGTGCTGTTGCAACAGGATATCTGAAAGAACATAGCCGGATAAAAGAAGATACTGTCATGGGAATAGTCTTTTCAGGCATGTTTGCCTTTGGTTTAGTTCTTTTTGCCCGTATGGATACCGACCAACATCTGACTCATATTCTGTTCGGAAATATACTAGGTATCACTAAAGATGAGTTGAGTCAAACATTATGGATCACCGGTATCACTATGGCGGTAGTACTGCTAAAGCGCAAAGACTTCATGCTTTATTGTTTCGATCCGAACCAAGCACGTGTAGTAGGATTACCTGTTAAACTTTTGCATTACGGCTTGCTTTGCCTACTGTCCATGACCATCGTCGCTTCCCTGCAAGCGGTGGGAATGATTTTGGTTATTGCAATGTTAATATCGCCAGGAATTATCGCTTTCATGCTATGCCGCAGTTTTGACCGAATGTTAATTGTCGCTATCATTGCATCGGTCAGTTCCTGTGTCCTGGGTACTCTGATCAGTTTCCACATTGATGGCGCCACGGGGCCATGCATTGTTATTGTCCAAGCTATCTTCTTTACACTAGCACTGGCTTATAGTCAGATAAAACTTGTAAGAACAAAATCCAAACGTAAAACGTATCAATCTGCGCTACAAATCTCTAACGAACCCAACCAATAACAAAAAGGGTTATATCTGTTTTGAGATATAACCCTGCTAATCATCTTTTTTACCTGATCATATATTTTCTCTGACTATAATTGTTCATAAAGTAATTAACGACGTAGAGAGGTGAACCATGTGGCAAGCAGTAAATCGTTTGTTAAACGAACATTTCGGTGTTGCTGAAATTCACGATAAAACTGAGTTAGCCGGAGGGGATATCCACCAAGCTTGGCGAATCACACATGGAAAACGACAAGTTTTTGTCAAATCAAACCTGCGGGAAATGCTCCCTGTCTTCAAAGCAGAATCAGAACAACTTGAACTCTTGGCACGCAGCCAAACTATCCGTGTTCCAACTGTTTATGGTATTGGCAACACCCGCAACCATAGCTTTCTATTGCTTGAATTTCTGCCTTTAAAATCTTTTGACCCTCACAGTGCCTATTGCTTCGGTCAACAACTGGCAAAACTTCATCAATGGAGTGAGCAACCTCAGTTCGGCTTTGATTTTGACAATATGCTGGCAACGACACCACAACCCAATGGCTGGCAACGACGTTGGCACCAATTTTATGCGGAAAAGCGGGTTGGTTGGCAATTACAAATCGCAGCAGAAAAAAACATGATGTTTGGTGATATTGATAATATTGTTCAAGCCATAAGTAACAAACTTCAACACCATCAGCCACAACCCTCTCTTTTACATGGCGATCTCTGGCCAGCTAATTGCGCGTCACTAGATGATCAAGCGGTTGCCTTCGACCCTGCCTGTTATTGGGGAGATCGTGAATGTGATTTCGCTATGTTACCATTATACCCTGATTTACCGATGCAAATTTTCGATGGCTATCAGAGCGTATGGCCACTCCCTGCCAACTTTATCGAACGACAACCTGTGTATCAGCTCTATTATTTGCTTAATCGGTGTAATCTGTTTGGTGGTGATAATCTTACTGCGGTTCAAAATATTATTGATAATATTTTGACTGAAAATAGCTAATAAGTGGCTAATCAAGCTGCGAAACCCTTATTCCGCAGCTATAGCCAACCGGAGAACCTACCAGCCTAAGATTTTCAATAGAAAATAAAAAATTGCACCGATAATGACCGGTGAAATATATAAGATATAAATCTGACTGAACAGTGTATGACGAGGAAGTTTAATTTTTAATTCAATCTGTTCTCTTGTCAGTCCATTATTGCCTTTAGCTTTTTCAATAATAAGCTGATCTTCAATATTTTCGCGTACAAACTTCACTTGCCTGTACATACGTTGACCTGATGCATTCATAGCAAGGCCGAAAAAAATAAGAAAATAGATAATCAGGAAACCAAGTGTTGATCCAGTAAAATCAGCCAGACGATCAGGTGTTGGAGAATTTTTCCAGAAAAAATCCAGAAATGGGGTATTAAACCGCACCATTTCAGCCATCATTTTCAGCAAATCATCCAAAACAGCATTGATACCATCACCTTTAATACCATGCAACCAGGCAAGATTGATCACAGAAACAATGGTCGATAAAAGTGCCGGAATAAAAATCATCCAACCTAAAACTCGCTTAATAATAGCGATGTATCCGGCTTTTTGGTAAGTCATCGATACCCCTCATAGCAATCAGCAGATTTTATTTTTGGCTAATCATAGCCCATCAATCACCAAATTTAACTTTATATTTAATTAACTAAGGATTTCTTACCATGTTCCCATTCAGGAAAAGATTTCATCTACTGAGGTTGTTACAATCAGCTTTCGCTAACTGTCTGACCAGAGAGAGATACTAAATGTCTTTTCATTTACCAATAAAAGCGGCCATTTTTGATATGGACGGTTTACTGATTGACTCTGAACCCTATTGGACCCAAGGAGAAAAAGAAGTATTTAGTGAGTTAGGCTTGGATTTTTCTTTAGCAGAAAAACTACCAGATACTCTTGGACTACGGATTGACCAGGTTGTGGAACTTTGGTACCAAGCTTCTCCCTGGCAAGGGGCATCAAAATCAGAAGTGGAACAGCGAATTACTGACCATGTTATCAATTTGGTAAAAGAAAACCGGCCTTTACTCCCAGGTGTTGAATATGCTTTAAACCTTTGCCGCAAACAGGGACTGAAAATCGGCCTGGCCTCAGCCTCTCCACAATATATGTTGGAACAAGTGCTCGAAATGTTCAGCCTTGATCACTATTTTGATACCGTCGTTTCTGCTGCCAAATTACCTTACAGTAAACCCAATCCCGAAGTTTATTTGCGTGCCGCTGAACAATTGGATGTCGCTCCGATAAGTTGTGTAGCCCTGGAAGATTCATTTAATGGAATGATAGCAACGAAAGCTGCAAGAATGCGCTCAATCGTTGTGCCATCCGTTCATCACTTTGATGATCCCCGTTGGGCTCTAGCAGATATTAAACTTCATTCTCTCGAACAACTCACTGTAATAAATATCACCTGATTATAACTTTAACTGCCATCATTTGTGCCGATGGCAGTTTCTTAATTGTTTACATAATAGCCGTGGCGCTTATGTCTTATTCTGTCAAACAAAAAGCTAATTAGATATTAACGTTATATATTATTAAATAAGATATTTTTGCTTTTCACCCTCTATCTTACCCACGTAAAACCCTCTATACTTCGCCGACTGTATGGATAGACAGTTATTAGTCAGAGGAATTTATGACCGCAGAAGGGCATCTTTTATTTTCCGTTGCCAGCATTGTCTTGGCACACAAGCTAGAAATAACACCAGAGATAGCTAATGGAGACTGGCTGCATATGCTGCCAGGGGTGCTGCTTACTGCCTTGTTACCCGATATCGATCACCCCAATTCAACCTTGGGTAGATTATTCAGATTTATCTCCATTCCCGTTGCCAAACTCTGCGGTCATAGAGGATTTACTCACAGCTTACTTGCTCTCATATTAGGAATCACTTTATTTTGGCTAAAAATACCGGAAGAGTGGCTAATCCCAACTGATTTTTTCCATGCCATGATTGTTGGCTATTTGAGCCACCTGATTGCAGATATGCTGACACCTGCGGGTGTGCCGTTATTATGGCCAATTAAAATACGTTTCTGTCTACCTGTGCTTGGCAAGCAAGGAAACAAGAAAGCAGAAAGGTTTATTTCTGCTCTATTAATTGTCATTGCCATTTTCCTACCAGAACATATTGAATGCTCTGTATTTTTTTATATCAATCGCATTAAAGATCTCTATTTCTAATGCTCTAATTGACTAAAAATCAATCTTAAAAGTCACATTTATTATATAAAATTCCATATAGTTATAAATGAGAATAATTTAAGCTGATACTATATTCCCCAACTGCTTGTTGTAATGTGTTCGTTTGCAAACTTACACGATTCGATACAACTTATGACTCAACTAAATTGAATTCTGGAGTTTGGGGATGAATTTACCACTCATTTCGAATGTGCTCGTCTTCGTAGCACTGCTTTTGCTATTGTCAAAAGCCAGTTCACGACAATGGAACCTGTCAAAAAAAGTTTTTGCTGGCCTTTCCATTGGCATTATTTTTGGCTTGGCACTGCAACTAGTTTATGGTTCTGATAATACCATAGTGAAGGAATCCATATCATGGTTCAACATTGTAGGTAATGGTTACGTACAGCTTCTACAAATGGTCATTATGCCTCTGGTATTTGCCTCTATTCTGAGTGCAGTCGCCAAATTACACAAAGCATCTTCTCTAGGAAAAATCAGTTTTCTGACCATTGGAACGTTGCTATTTACTACAATGATTGCAGCGCTTATCGGTATCATTATTATCAACCTGTTCGGTTTGACTGCTGAAGGTCTAATTCAAGGTCCTCAAGAAACAAACCGCCTGTCTGCTATCGAAAACAACTACGCCAACAAAGTCTCTGATTTATCTGTACCACAATTGATTTTATCTTTTATTCCTAAAAATCCATTTGCAGATTTAACCGGCGCTAATCCAACCTCTGTTATCAGCGTTGTCATTTTTGCAGCCTTTTTAGGTATCGCCGCCCTACAAATGTTGAAAGATGATCATGAGAGGGGTGAACGCATATTAGTCGCTATCGATACTATACAAGCATGGGTAATGAAACTGGTCCGTTTGGTTATGCGCTTAACGCCGTATGGTGTTATGGCCTTGATGACCAAAGTTGTCGCCAACTCTAATATTCATGAAATTGCAAAACTGGGAACCTTTGTCATCGCATCCTACATTGCACTAGCGCTGGTGTTTGTTGTTCACGGGTTTCTACTCTCTCTTATCGGCATCAATCCATTTAGATTCCTCAAAAAAACCTGGCCAGTGTTGACCTTTGCATTCACCAGCCGTTCCAGTGCAGCCAGTATTCCGCTGAATGTCGAAACCCAGACACTCCGTATTGGCGTACCAGAATCTATCGCCAGTTTCTCAGCATCTTTCGGAGCAACCATTGGTCAGAATGGCTGTGCTGGGATTTATCCCGCCATGTTGGCAGCAATGGTTGCTCCAACAGTGGGTATAAACCCTCTTGACCCAATGTGGATTGCAACACTCGTTGGCATTGTCACCATCAGCTCTGCTGGCGTTGCCGGTGTGGGTGGCGGTGCTACGTTTGCCGCACTGATTGTCTTACCCGCAATGGGATTACCTGTAACGTTGATTGCTTTATTGATTTCTGTTGAGCCTCTCATCGATATGGGTCGTACAGCACTGAATGTAAGTGGTTCAATGACCGCTGGTACTATTACCAGCCAACTGATGGGACAAACGGATAAAACTATCTTCGATCAGGAAGAACAGGTTGAATTAAGTCAGCTATAATTTAGAACTTCAAAAACTGCAAAAAAGCCGGGGTTGATTTCCCGGCTTTGTTATTTTATTCAGGACTATTTATTCAGGTATTGTCCACTACGCAGCGCTTCAATACGTTTGTCCAATGGCGGGTGAGACATGAACAACTCACTGAATGTTTTTGATTTACCATTGATACAGAACGCCATCATACTGCCTTCTTCTTGCGGTTCATAGCTGGTTTTCAAGCGTTGTAAAGCCGCAATCATTTTCTCACGACCAACCAACTTAGCAGAACCTGCATCTGCATGGAACTCGCGATAACGGGAGAACCACATTGTGATAATGCTCGCCAGAATACCAAATACTATTTCCAGCACCATTGAAACAACCATGTAAACAATCGGATTGCCAGAGGAGTTACTCTCTTCTTCATCACTGTTGCCAGACAGGAAACTTGATACAGCCTGAGCCAACAGACGAGAAATAAAGATCACGAAAGTATTTACTATCCCTTGCAACAAGGTCATTGTCACCATATCACCATTAGCAATATGACTAATCTCATGAGCAATAACAGCTTCTGCTTCTGCCCTACTCATGTTGTCCAATAGACCGGTGCTGACAGCTACCAGAGAAGCATTACGACGCGCTCCAGTAGCGAATGCATTAATATCAGGTGCGGCATAAATCGCAACCTGGGGCATGGCAATATTGACCTGTTCCGCTTGACGACGAACAGTTTCAACTAACCAATGTTCAACTTCATTTGCTGGCTGTTCTATGACCTGACCACCCACAGAGCGCAGAGCCATCCATTTGGACATCAACAGGGAAACAAATGCTCCCCCGAAACCAAACAGGCCAGCCATAATCATTAGACCTTGTACACTACTCCTCTGAATTCCTGTCAAAGAAAGTATTATCCCGAACACCAACATAACAGCGAGGTTAGTGAGGAGGAACAAAACAATTCGCATCATAAAAACCGGCTTCCTTTATTAATAATCATAAATGCACTTTCAGAACTACTCTATAAATAAGGCTGTTCTTGCTATATTCAAGGCTTTTAACCCGTTAAGCGATAAGATCAACACAACTTTACAAAATCATAAAAAAATCACATTAGCCTAACACCAATTGGTTAAACAAAATACTCCAATACCCGGCAATGCTGAGAAAATGTGAAACAATTCATCTTTCCTGAAAAGAAAAAACACCTTAAAAAGGTTGTTCATATTACTGAAAACCCAATATACCGTTCACTCAAAACATCCCAAGCGAACGGTATAGGGCATTAATCATTGACAGGTTTTAACCTATTATTTTACTTAGATTTAGCTAACATTTTCTCAGCAGGCTGATGCGCTAAATCAAGTGCAATCTTCACTGACTCATCAAGATAGGGATCTGGCCCCTGATAATCTTTAGGTAAATCATCCAGTGAAGTTAACGGCTTTTTACCCTCGCGTTTAAAGCGATCATTTATGCGATTCAACTTCAGAGCATCCGCTTCTTTATTCTCTTTCTCCCTTTGTGCGTAATTCAGAGAAACAATATTTTTATGCTCTTTCATCGCTTTATAGTGAGCAATATCCTCATTGATGTACTTGAATTCTGGATCATTTGCAATGCGAGCATTGTGAACGGTGTTCAACTGGGGAACTAATGCAGCAATAACTTTAGACCCTGTATAACGGGCAGGAGGAATACTATCCCAAGGCAAAGCATTATCTTCGAAACTTTCCCCCGTTTCTGCCGGATCAACCCCCGTTGGCATTACGATATCAGGAGTCACCCCTTTACGCTGAGTACTACCGCCATTCACGCGATAGAACTTCTGAATCGTATATTGGACAGAACCTAGTGATGGCCAATCAGGGCGCATCATTTGATCGTAAATACGACTCAAAGAACGATATTGCTGGACGGTGCCTTTACCAAAAGTCGGTTCACCAACAATCAACGCTCGCCCATAATCCTGCATTGCCGCGGCAAAAATTTCAGAAGCAGAAGCACTAAAATGGTCTACCAAAACAACTAAAGGCCCTTTATAGTACACCACTTCATCGGTATCAGAATCCTGGCGGATTTTCCCATTATTATCTCTAACCTGAACAATCGGACCACTTGGGAGAAACAAACCTGATAAAGAAACCGCTTCTGTCAGTGCGCCGCCACCATTGCTACGCAAATCGATGACAATAGCACTGACATGCTGTTTGATCAGTTTTTGTAATTGCGTTTTAACATTATCAGTCAAACCGACATAAAAACCAGGGATATCAAGAACGCCCACTTTTTCCTGACCGATTGTCTTAACTGACATCTTCACAGCCCGATCTTCCAAACGGATCTGTTCGCGAGTTAAAGTAACAGTTCGTGGTTTTGCTCCTTTGGTATCAGAAATAACCTCAAGTCGTACTTTACTCCCTTTAGGACCTTTAATCAGCGCAACCACATCATCCAGACGCCAGCCAATAATATCCACCATAGACTTTCCAGACTGAGCAACACCAATAATCTTATCGCCCACGTTTAATGCTTTACTTTTGGCGGCAGGTCCACCAGCAACCAAAGAATTTATAACCGTGTAGTCATCATCTATTTGCAAAACAGCACCAATCCCCTCCAGGGAAAGACTCATTTCTGAGTTAAACTGCTCAGTATTGCGTGGTGAAAGATAGTTGGTATGAGGATCAATTTCACGAGCAAACGCAGTCATAATCAATTGGAAAACGTCTTCACTCTGACTTTGTGTCAGACGTTTTAACGCAGATTGATAACGTTTGGTAAGCATCTCTTTGATTTTATTGTCCTCTTTACCACTGAGCTTGAGGTTAAGCCAATCATATTTAACTTTAGCATCCCAAAGTTTATTTAGCTCTTCCACACTTTGCGGCCAAGGGGCTTTGGAACGATCAACATCAATTGTATCGTTACCATCAAAATTCATTGGCTGTTCAAGACGCGATAAAGCGTACTGATAACGCTCAAAGCGACGTTTCTGTAACAAATTAAACAAGTCATATGGAATTTCCAGATTCCCACTTTCCAATTCCTTGCCTAACAACTTTTTCTTATCGGCATACTGAGCAATATCTGACGCTAATAATATGTTATGGCTGTAATCCAATATATTGAGATAGCGATCAAATATTTTTGCCGAAAAATCACCATTTAAATCAAATTGGCGATAATGAGAACGAGTGAAGCGGGATGTTACCCGCTCGCTCACGGTTGAATGCTGAGGTTCTTGCTTCAATATAGGTAGTTGTTCAATACGGACAGGAACAGCCACCGGACTGTTTGTATTTGCATAACAAGTACCAAAAATTGAAACACCTAAGACAAAAGCCAGTCTGACGAATTTGTTCATGCCCAGGTTGGCCTCCGTATCAGAACTGTAAATGTTCTGCGCGTACAATCATTGCCAAACCGGAAGGCAATTGTACTCGTACACCATCTTTGGCGATTTCAAGCACAGAAGCATCCACTGAACTTTTACCCACTCTTACTTTAATTTCCTGACCAATTTTCAGCGATGAAACATCGATAATCTGAGCCGGTACAGGTTGAGCAGGTTTAGCAGCTGGCTTACGTGCTTGCTGAGGGCGCTTTTGTTGGCGTGGTTGTTGCTGCCGTTTTTCCCCCTCAGTATTGTTAGCACGGCGACGGGGAGCTGGTTTCTTGGCTACGGGCCGTTCATTTTTTTCACCAGCGGCCGCATTTTCAGCCTCACGTTTCTTAGCTCTTTGCTCCGCACGCTGTGCCTGAACTCGTGCTTTGGCTTCAGTCAGTTGCTGGAGAGCGTGTTCAATATGTTCCGCTTCCAATTCACCGCATGAATTACCATCAAGGTCAACACGCTGTGCACCTTCTTTAACACCATACAGATAGCGCCAACTTGATGTGTACAGACGTAAGGCGGAGCGCAGTTGTGTTTTACTTAAACACTCTTCGTCCTGAATACGTTCAACGATATCTTGAAAAATACCGATCTTTAAAGGACGAGCTTCACCTTCAGCTACGAAACAGAGCGGGAAACGCTCAGCTAAAAAAGCAATAATCTCTTTACTACTATTCAACTTAGGTTGATTTTCCATGAAATTTCCTGATTACAACGGTTTTGCCAACCAGCATAGGCATGAACTGGCGTCATTATAATAGCGTTGCTGATAAATGCCACGTTATCCATATGTTAAGTTACATTCAATTCAACATATTTAGGCATAACGCACTGTTCTAAATGAGCACAAAGCCCATCAATAAGGGCTTGTAAGCCAAATTCGTCTTTCTCGTCGAACCTATTAAAGACCGTACTATCAATATCCAATACACCGATGATTCTATCGTTTACGATCAACGGCAACACAATTTCAGCGTTACTAGCAGCATCACAGGCGATATGGCCAGGAAACATATGAACATCATCAACACGCTGGATACGCTTTTCCAATACAGCCGTTCCGCATACCCCCTTGCCAACAGGTATTCTGACACAAGCAACTTTTCCCTGAAATGGCCCTAACACCAACGTATCACCATCAATCAGGTAAAAGCCAACCCAGTTAACGTCATGCAAGCGTTCATACAACAATGCACTGGCATTAGCCAATGTCGCTATTAAGTCATACTCACCAGACAACAGAGCTTTTAAGTCCCCCGTAAGCTCCCGATAGAACTCATTTTTATTCATAATTGACCTATCCGATGAAATTCACAAAACGCATCTCTATTTTTATATCAAAAAAATATCAAATGCCCATAACAATAAGGTTAACAGTCTGTCACACTGACGTAAATTCTTTACTATCTTTAATAAGATATTCTTTAATATATTTATTGAATACTCGCAAAAGCTTGTGAGATATCACACTACTTAGCAAAACATTATCAGAGGCACAACCAGTATGAATATGATTCACTGTCAGCACCTCTAGGTCCCCATATAATAAAATTAAATTGAACTTTTCCACAATTATAAAGATCAATTATCTGATAACAGTGTCGCTCATTAGCCTCTTTCATTTGAGAGTTGACTAGTTGTGTAGTAAAAAACAAAACATTCAAACAATTTATCCGTAGAATTATTGCATTTACCAAACCATCACCAACACTTTGGCTCCTTACTACCACACCAAATAAATATTTCCTACTGAATGTATAAAAGGCCAAAGAATGACAAAGATAAAAAAAGCAATATGACGATAGTAAGTTTTAGAACAGATAATTATAACAGCAATATCATCTACCGATTATCCAACACAGAAAATATTATTACTGGAAATCTCAGCTATTTGATCTATCCTCAATGATGGCCCTACTGGTCTTACCTGTTATCTAAAAGTTAAGGAGCGATCATGAACCAAACAAGATTAAGAATTTCCAGCTACGAAATTGATGATGCTATTCTCTCTTCACCTTCTGAAGAGGACGATATCACCATTAGCATTCCTTGTAATTCCGACCGCGAACTTTGCATGCAGTTGGATGGATGGGATGAACACACCAGTATTCCCGCCTTATTAAACGATAAACACATTCTTCTCTATAGAAAGCATTATGACAGACAAAAACATGCGTGGGTGATGAGGGTGGTCTGATGTCCACAAAATTTGTGACAAAAAAAGGCCGAGTTGACTCCTCTACTCGGCCTAGGGAAAATGGCTCTTAAGAGCCGTGCGCTAAAAGTGTCATTGAGACGTAAAACAACTTACAATTTAAAGCGTAGCTGACATACTTGCATTTTACCAACTTTTTGGATAATAAATAATCAAAAACAACACCTTCCATTAAACCAAACAGGTGCTATCGCTTACTCAATGACATTATCTTTTATCGCACAGTGCTAGAGCTGCTTGTTGGAATGGCTCTATACTCATTTTTTGAGTCGGATTTTTGTTATCATCCAACAGAATAATATCCAAAGGTTTAGCATTCACTTTCCCTACCTTCATCATCTCTGTCGCTATATCATTCAATGGGTATTGCACTAACGTACTGGGATTAATCACAAACAGAGCCTTATTTGTTCGGCAATCCAACATCACCTCTTCCCGTGTAAATGCCCATTTATCACCAAATTGTAGCTTACTCACCGTTTCAATCGGTGCAGCAACATTTTGAAAAGAGAGACAAAACAAGGAAAGTAATAAGAGTAAACGTTTCATAATAGTTACCAATCTAGATATAAAAGCGAGCGAAGTGGATCTTTTCACACTATCTATCACTATCTATACACTCCAGCTTCTGCCATATTCACTATATTTTAGCGTCAAGAATAGACTACACCAATAGCACTAGTCAGTTAAGAAAATCAAATCGGTTGATAAGTAGCAAAAGCAGCAACACATAATAAAACCAATGCTCCAAGGATAATTTCAATCCAACTATTGATCATCAACAATTGATAGCGGCCAGGTTGTTTCAGTTTAGGAACCAAGATATAGCGGTTAATTAATGCCAGCATCACCATACCCGCCACTAATGCTATCTTCAGCCATAGCATGGATTGATATTCACTGCCGCTATATTTCGGCCAGTTCGGCAGCAAAATTAAGCTGCTTATGATGCCCGTCATAATAATCAGGGTTACAGCAACGTGACCATACTTGGAAAAACGCATCATAGAAATCATAATCTGTTTATCCAACCCTATGGCCAATTCATTTTGTATCCGTAAAAATTGTAGGCATAACAAAAAGGGCCATAATCCACCAAACCAATACCCAACACTTACTAAGTGAATTACCTGAATAACCTGAGAAAAAATGCCAGTTATCCCATCATGCATTACCGAATGTCCTATAAAAGCATGGCAGGAGAGTAAAACTGTAGAACTAATTAACATCAGAATATTTCTGGCTTTTTGTTTACTGATAAACAAAAACCCCATAGCAACTATTGAAATCAGTATTTGCCATTGCCAAACTTTACCAAAAGTTGTTCCCAGTACTGCCAACCAGATTTCTAGATTATAAATATCCTGCCAACCATCACCCATTATTCCCGCTTGAATTGCCAACCATCCAATTGTTGTTATTAATGTCACAACGGTACTGATAATTACCCCTAAACGAAGGCGCGCATCAATCAGAACAGATAAACGCTCAGGAACCAAGATGGCAGTAAATACGCTAAAGCCAAACATTAACATAACTGCCACAAAATGGGTGAAGCGACAAAGAATATACAGCACCGCCAGAGACATAATTATTTCACTGTAAAGCTATAGACACCTTTGGTCTTATGCCCATCAACAGAGACCACGCTCCAGTTAACATCATATCTCCCTGTCGTTAGTTTATCTTCGATAGGAAGAATCAGTTTTGTATTAGTTGCCGGATCAAGCTTCAATTTTCCGGTTTTAATAGGTTTATTTTCCGGGCCGGTTACTTTTACTTTACAAAAATTCAGTTCAATACCTTCAGAAAAGCTTAGCGTGATTACCTGCGGCGTATTTTCTACGGTAGCATCTTCTGCCGGAATTTGTTCTGTTAAGTGCGCATGAGCCAAAGCTTGCTGGCAAGATATGCCAACAAAAAGAACAATTAAAGCAGATAATTTTCGGCAAAAAGAGCGGATTGTGTTAATGGTCATCAATAACCTCTTAATTTTCAAATGAATCTCTATAAATCGTCATCATTTTATATCAAAAGAGTTATCTTATCTGCGATAACTTACAATAAGAATTTCGTCTTGTGAACTATCGCGCAAAAATAAAGGAAAACCGCAGCATTGACTTTAAATACCTAAAGTTATTGCGACTACTGCGGCTAATTAATTCCATTTCATTAGACAGGATTTGCGGCAGCCAGACCTTTCAGATCCTTATCCAATAGGAAAAGCGCTTTACCATCCTCACCAACCATACCTAATTTATCAAGGATAGATTTAAACAATTTCTCTTCTTCATGCTGTTCTGCTACATACCATTGCAGAAAGTTAAAAGTAGAATAATCCTGCGTGGTTATCGCCAAATGAGCAAGCTTATTAATTTCGGCAGTAATAGACTTCTCGTGTTCATAAGTTCTATTGAGTACATGGGTTATAGATTCATAATCAGCGGAAGGCGCATCAATTTGCCCCAAACGCGGCATTGCACCTGTATCACTCAGATAATCAAACAAGCGATGCATATGCTGCATTTCTTCCTGGGAATGTGATTTAAAAAACGCAGCGGCACCAGGTAATCCTCGTTCACTGCACCATGCACTCATTTGCAGATATAAATTCGCAGAATAGAACTCCAGATTCATCTGCTCATTTAATTTATTAATCATTTCTTGGTTTAACATAATAGATACTCCAGTCATTAATTCACCTATATTATGCCAATTAAATTAGAATAATAAAACCCAATAAGAGAAAATAAATCAAATATACATATCACATTGAAATATAAATGTATTTTTCGACAAAAAAATGAAAATGAATCTCATTTAATATATTTAAATGAAAATGAATTACATTTACAAAATAATCTTCATCAAGGAATTTTTATATTTAATGATAATGAATATTATTTATATTTATAAAATAATCAATTCAGACCTTGCCAGAGAAACCTGTCTGGATTAGTTTTATCACTTTGTGAATTAGAGAGACACTTATGAAACATAATCTGGCCGAGCTTTCCACAGAGAATATGGATAAAGTGAATGTTGATTTGGCAGCTTCCGGCGTAGCTTTTAAGGAACGTTACAATATGTCAGTACTTCCTGATACAGTTGAACAAGAGCAACCCGAGTATCTGCGGCAATATTTTCAACAACGCTTAGTGCATTATCGCCAATTATCCAAACAGCTTTCCCGCTTACCCTACGAACCCAAAGGCCGCTAATCAGCCAGTCAGTGAGTAACCACCGGATAACCGGTGGTTATATCCAATTACTTATCGGCAAACCTATCTGTTGCACTAATAAGTTGATGTAAAATACCCGGCTCATCAAATGAATGTCCTGCTCCTTCAATGATATATAATTCCGCCTCCGGCCATGCCTGCGCCAGATCCCAAGCATTTTGCACCCGGCAAGCCATATCATATCGGCCATGAATGATAACTGCCGGAATATCCCGTATAACGTCAATATTATTCAACAGTTGCTGCTCCTCATTCATAAAACCCTCATTGATAAAATAGTGGTTCTCAATCCGAGCAAATGCCAAAGCAAACTCATCTTCTGCAAAACACTCCACACTATTTGAAGGAAGCAATGTCACCGTCTCCCCTTCCCACAAACTCCAGAGACGAGCGGCTTCTAATTGCACACGAAGGTCATCACTGGTCAGCCGCTTATTATATGCTCCGATCACATCCTTTCGTTCTTCCTCCGATAAAATAGATACCGTTCGTTGCCATTTGTCAGGGAAGAAATTAGAAGCACCATCCTGATAATACCAGTGCAACTCTTGTGGTCTGAGTAAGAAAATTCCCCGAAGAATTAATTCAGAAACGCGTTGAGGATGAGTCTGAGCATAAACTAAAGATAAAGTTGATCCCCACGAACCACCAAATACCAGCCATTTTTCCACCCCCATCAATTGGCGTAAACGCTCAATATCTTCAACTAAATGCCAAGTGGTATTATTTTCCAAGCTGGCATGAGGTTTTGAACGCCCACAACCACGCTGATCAAATAGCATGACATGATATTTCTTCGGGTCGAACAATCGACGGTGATAAGAGGCAATACCACCGCCCGGCCCACCATGAATAAATACAGCAGGCTTACCTACAGGATTACCGCACAATTCCCAATAAATTTGATGGCCATCGCCTGTATCCAAATAACCCGAACGATAAGCTTCACAAGCCGGATATAATTTTCTCAATTCTGACATAACATTTCCTTCACTGACTAACACCAAACCTAGTATCCGTCTAACGACGGGTAGAGATAACTAGCAGAAAATGTTATTTCAATTCGCTATAGCTAATCGTATTTTGCTGACAATCAACGACAACACGGTAATCTTTGTCACGCTTAGAACCACGAACAGTCAGCGGAATTTTTAATATATCTTTATCACCAGTAATATTTTCCGCCTTTACCCACACCACTGGTTTAGAAGTTCCCAATTGCTTTCTATCTTCTGACCAATGGTTAATACGGTTTTGCAGAAAATCACGCTTTACTTGAGCGGCAATTTGCGATTTGGTTAAATTATCGCAAGAAATAAATTTATCAACACGTTTGTTCTCCGATACAGCAGATACTGTGAATGAAACAGTGAGCAAAAGTGCGACACCCGATAGGCCAACTCTGTTAATGATATGACATGCTTTCATACTACCTCCCGTTAATATCTCAAAGTAAGAGATTAAATATGGAGCTAACCTAACATGTCAGGTAAAACAAATGTGTGACTATTGTTAAATAAATAATTTAATTATGTTCATTTTTCATCATCAAACACTACATTAACCTGTTCTTTTCCTCGATGCTGTTCACGAATTTCTTGTGCAACCAACGCAATCGCTTCCCCACTACTCATTCCTTCAACCATCAATTGCTGAATTTTTTCCACTGCTAATTGCTGTTCCTGATGGGATAAAGTTGGCATACCCGAAAACATGATAATAACCTCTATAAAGTGATCTATGCCGAAGAGTATAGCGATTTTTAACTCAAGTAAGGAATGGGTTTCTATGTTAATCTTTAAGGATTAAAATCAAGACTAACTTTTGCATTACAACTGCTAAACCAACATCATAATGAGTATTTCACTACAAAAACGGCAATTGCCCTATCAACCAGACGCTGCCATCAACTATTTCACGCCGATTTCAAACCAGTCTTGGGCAATGCTGCTCCACTCTGGTTCTGCCAACCATCCCCATAATCGGTTTGATATTCTGGTTGCAGAGCCACGGATAACGTTACTCAGCCATAATAAATCAACTGAAATAAATGAAAATGGTGATAGCTACATTACTGAGGAAGATCCCTTTTACCTGCTAAAAAGGCAGCTAGAGAAATTAAATATTACGGCAAAACTTGACCCTGATTTGCCATTTCAGGGTGGCGCACTCGGTCTATGGGGATATGATCTAGGGCGTTATATTGAAGAATTACCATCACAAGCCAAAAATGAGCTGTCGTTTCCAGATATGGCAATAGGTATTTATGACTGGGCACTGATTGTTGATCATCATAAAAAAGAGGTGATTTTATTCAGTTATAGTGATGTTGACGCGCGCCTGAACTGGCTTACATCTCACCAAACTTCACCAAAAGCAGCTTTTACGTTGACCAGTGAATGGCAATCAAATATGAGCGCCAAACAATATAATGAGAAAATTAACTGCATTCATCACTATCTGTTAAGTGGTGATTGTTATCAAGTTAACCTGGCACAACGATTTTGCGCTAGTTACCAAGGAGATGAATGGCAATTATTCATAAAACTTAATGAAAGCAACCGCGCACCTTTTTCAGCCTTTATTCGTTTACCCGAAAACAGCGTTATCAGTGTCTCACCGGAACGTTTTTTACTCCTGGAAAATAAACAAATTCAAACTCGCCCGATTAAGGGAACATTACCGCGCTTAGATGATACAGAAAAGGATGCCCTTCAAGCTGAAAAGCTAGCGGCTTCGAAAAAAGACCAAGCTGAAAATCTGATGATCGTTGATTTACTGCGTAATGATATCGGTCGGGTAGCCACACCGGGGTCAGTTAAAGTTTCTGAATTATTTATGGTTGAACAATTCCCTGCCGTTCATCATCTGGTTAGCACAATCACCGCAATACTGCCAAATGAACAACATGCTACGGATCTATTACGTGCCTGTTTTCCCGGAGGTTCTATTACCGGAGCTCCTAAAATCAGAGCGATGGAGATAATAGAAGAACTTGAACCTCACCGCCGACATGGATATTGTGGTTCAATTGGCTATATTAGTTTCTGTGGCACAATGGATAGCAATATCACCATTCGTACCCTCTTAACGGAGAAAGAGAAAATATATTGTTGGGCTGGTGGCGGGATCGTTGCTGACAGCATTGCCGAAAAAGAGTATCAGGAAACATTTGATAAGCTGAATTGTATTTTGCCGCAACTAGGGAAAATAAAAGTAATATGACATCGCTGTCTGATTTCGTTAACAGATTTCAGTTACAACTTCCACCACCACCTAAACGGCTTTCAGATAACAACCGCCATGCTGCGGTGTTATTGCCGATAATCTGCAAACCGAAACCAACGTTACTATTGACCCAACGCTCCGCAACTTTACGATCACATGCCGGTCAAGTAGCCTTTCCAGGAGGGGCTGCTGATCCTAAAGATAAATCAATAATCGCGACAGCACTACGGGAAGCAGAAGAAGAAGTTAACATACCTCATCAGAAAGTTCAGGTTCTGGGCCAACTAGCCCCTTTAAATAGCATCAGCGGCTATCTGGTGACGCCTATTGTCGGATTATTGCCCCCCAGATTATCCCTCCACAGTAACCCGACAGAAGTTGCCAAAATATTCGAAGTTCCTCTATCTGAAGCACTTTCACTTTCGAATTATCATTATCTTGATGTTAATCGCCGTGGTCAGCAACATCGTGTCTATTTTTATTGGTATCAGCAGCATCTCATTTGGGGATTAACAGCGACAATAATTCATCAATTAGCTCAACAAGTTCAAGTTTGATCCAAATCATTTAAGGATAACTAATTTGTATTTTTTTTGCCCATCTTTATCACTGTTGCTATCATAATTCAAAAAAAACTGTAAACTCCCTTATCAACACTACTAAATCACAGTAAAGTAGCGTACCTCAATACATATAACTATATCTCTATCTTTTTTAAGGAGTCTGGCGTGATTAGCGTTTTCGACATGTTTAAGGTCGGTATTGGCCCATCTAGCTCTCATACGGTTGGTCCGATGAAAGCCGGCAAACAGTTTGTCGACGATCTGGTAAACCAGGGATTAATGCCTTCTATCACGCGTGTAGCCGTCGATGTTTACGGCTCACTCTCATTAACCGGCAAGGGTCATCATACGGACATCGCCATTATCATGGGTCTGGCAGGTAATTTGCCCGCCACCGTTGATATTGATTCGATCCCCGGTTTTATTCGTGATGTAGAGCAAACACAGCGTATTAAGCTGGCCAACGGTTTACATGAAGTCGATTTCCCGCGTGATAGCGGCATGGTTTTCCGTAGTGATAACCTGTCATTACATGAAAACGGCATGCAAATTCACGCATTCGCGGGGGATAAAAAAGTTTATAGCAAAACCTACTACTCGATTGGTGGTGGTTTTATTGTTGATGAAGAACATTTTGGTAAACCCTCTCAGGATACCAAACCAGTTTCATATCCATTCAATTCAGCAAAAGAATTACTGATGAATTGTAATAAAACCGGGTTATCTATTTCCGGTTTAATGATGAAAAACGAGCTGGATCTCCACAGCAAAGAAGAAATTAATGCCTATTTTGCCGATGTCTGGGATACCATGCAGGCTTGTATTGAACGCGGTTTGAACACGGAAGGGGTTTTACCTGGCCCACTGCGTGTACCTCGCCGGGCAGCGGCACTACATCGCATGCTGACCTCATCAAACAATCTGTCTAATGATCCAATGAATGTAGTGGACTTGGTGAACATGTTCGCCTTGGCAGTCAATGAAGAAAATGCTGCGGGTGGACGTGTTGTTACCGCACCAACCAATGGCGCTTGTGGCATTGTTCCTGCCGTACTCGCTTATTACAATCATTGCATTGAACCTGTGACGCCAGAGCTCTATATCCGCTATTTCCTGGCTTCCGGCGCTATTGGCATTCTCTATAAAATGAATGCATCAATATCTGGAGCTGAAGTAGGTTGCCAGGGGGAAGTAGGTGTTGCCTGCTCGATGGCAGCAGCCGGACTTGCTGAACTGCTTGGCGGCAGCGCTGAACAGGTCTGTGTTGCGGCTGAAATCGGTATGGAACATAACCTCGGCCTTACCTGTGACCCAGTAGCAGGCCAGGTACAAGTACCTTGTATCGAACGAAATGCCATTGCTTCAGTAAAAGCAATCAATGCTGCACGCATGGCTTTGCGCCGTACCAGTGAACCACGTGTTTCTCTCGATAAAGTTATTGAAACCATGTACGAAACAGGTAAAGACATGAACGCTAAATATCGCGAAACATCTCGCGGTGGTTTGGCAATTAAAGTTCAATGTGATTAATCAAATAAATAACCTGTTTTTTAATCAAAAAATGCTTCTGTAATGAAAATATCCCTACCTTATGGTTGGGATATTTTTTAGCCAAAACTTAAAATGATCATCTTTTGATCTAAAAAGATGAATATGTTTTCGATTTTAAATTAATAAGATGTTACCGGAAACAGAATAAATGTCTAACAATAAACAAATTATAGATAATTATACATTAATTTTACAATTTTTAGCTTATTAAATTGTTTTGTGGTTAACATTTTTATCTATTTCATTTTTTCTGACTGACAGCAATTTTCCTCCGGTATTTCTAATGTTAATCTAACAGCCGATTTTTTCAGTCAATAAGAGATAAAGTCTAAATCAAGTCAAATATTTAGGTATCACATTGACAAAAGGTCATTATTCATACAAATAAAATTTTTATTGGAGGAATGATTCATCAAAATTATTGCAGTAACTTTGTAATAATCCTGCGTTGATACCCAATGGATTTCAAGATGGATCGCGATGGCAAGGGAGCGAATCCCTGGGAGCATAGATAACGATGTTACCGGGATGAGTGAATGCAGCCAACAAAGAGGCAACTTGAAAGATAACGGGTATATATTGTTAACAGAGGGGAAAACAAGTGAGTATAGCCATTATGATTGGCACGCACGGGGCTGCGGCTGAGCAACTGCTTCGTACCACAGAGATGTTAATTGGAGAGCAAGAAAATGTTTCTTACATTGACTTCGTTCCTGGTGAAAATGCCGATACCTTATTTGAAAAATACAACAGTAAACTCGCAACGCTTAATACAGAGCAAGGTGTACTGTTTCTTGTCGATACATGGGGAGGAAGTCCATTCAATGCGGCTAGCCGTATCGCCGTAGATAAAGAGAATTATGAGATCATCACCGGTGTTAACGTTCCAATGCTGGTTGAAACCTTTATGTGTCGAGATGATGACCCATCTCTGGCAGAACTGGTTTCTGTTGCTCTGGAAACAGGGAAAGAAGGCATTCGAGCCCTGAAAACAGAAGAACCCCAAAAGACTGAACCAGCCAAGCCTGTAGCATCCGTTGCGGCACCTTCATTTTCACCATCAACCGGTGGTCATATGAAAATTGCATTGGCCCGAATTGATGACCGCCTCATTCATGGTCAGGTCGCGACTCGTTGGACAAAAGAAACCAATGTCAAACGCATCATCGTCGTCAGCGATGAAGTTGCTGCTGATACTGTCCGTACCACCTTGCTAAAACAAGTTGCTCCACCGGGACTCAGTGCTCACGTTGTTGATGTTGCAAAATGTGTTCGCGTTTACAACAACCCGAAATATGCCAATGAACGTGTCATGTTACTGTTTACAAACCCAACAGATGTTTTGCGTTTAGTCGAGGATGGTGTCGATATCACTTCTGTCAACATCGGAGGAATGGCTTTCCGTCAGGGAAAAACACAAGTTAACAACGCAATATCCGTTGATGAAACCGATATTGCCGCCTTCAAAAAACTAGATGAACGAGGAATTGAGCTTGAAGCCCGTAAGGTTGCCAGTGACAGCCGTCTACAAATGATGGATCTACTCCAGAAGGTTAAAAACGAAAACCAGATCAGAGCAATTTAACTATTACTCAATGACTAAAATTACTCAATGATAAAAATTTCTTACCGAATTTAATTTGGTTACAGGAGACAAACAATGGAAATTACCGTTGTTCAAATTACATTGATATTCATCGTGGCTTGTATAGTCGGAATGGATTCCATTCTTGATGAATTTCAATTCCACCGCCCACTCGTGGCCTGCACCTTAATCGGGATCATTCTTGGTGATATGACAACCGGTATCATTATCGGTGGTACGCTAGAGATGATCGCCCTTGGCTGGATGAATATCGGTGCTGCAATTGCCCCGGATGCGGCCTTAGCATCAATCATTTCGACGATTCTGGTCATTGCTGGTGGTCGTGATATCGGTGAAGGTATCGCCTTGGCCATTCCGCTAGCAGCAGCAGGACAAGTTCTGACTATCATTGTACGCACCATCACAGTCGCCTTCCAGCATGCGGCTGACAACGCAGCAGAACGTGGCAGCCTGCGTGCGATTAGCTTTATCCATCTATCCGCATTACTGCTCCAGGCTATGCGTATCGCCATCCCAGCCCTGATCGTTGCCCTATCGGTTGGCACCAACGAAGTCCAGCAGTTACTTGCCTCTATTCCAAAAGTGGTGACAGATGGCTTGAACATCGCAGGGGGTATGATCGTCGTTGTGGGTTATGCAATGGTTATCAACATGATGCGTGCCGGCTACCTAATGCCTTTCTTCTACCTCGGCTTCGTCACAGCGGCATTCACTGAATTTAACCTGGTTGCATTAGGCGTTATTGGTATTGTTATGGCCGTGCTGTACATTCAGCTAAGCCCTAAATATAACAAATCTCAGGTAGTTGCTGCCCCCGGACACACCAATAACGATCTTGATAACGAATTAGATTAAAAGGATGAGCAACATGTTAGATACAACAAAAACGGCTGCTCAGACAGCAGACCAAAAAAAACTGACACCCAGTGATATCCGCGGTGTATTTCTTCGTTCTAATGTGTTTCAAGGTTCATGGAACTTTGAACGTATGCAGGCTTTGGGCTTCTGCTTCTCTATGGTTCCAGCTCTTCGTCGTTTGTATCCAGAAAATACTGATGAGCGTAAACAGGCACTTAAACGCCACCTTGAATTCTTTAACACTCACCCTTATGTCGTTGCGCCTGTACTGGGTGTCACTCTGGCAATGGAAGAACAGCGTGCTAACGGTGCAACCATTGATGATGGTGCAATCAACGGTATCAAAGTTGGTCTAATGGGGCCATTGGCCGGCGTTGGCGATCCTATTTTCTGGGGAACAGCCCGTCCAGTATTTGCTGCTTTGGGTGCTGGCCTCGCAATGAGCGGTAGCTGGCTTGGTCCTGTCTTGTTCTTCTTCCTATTCAACCTGGTACGCTTATTAGTTCTCTATTCCGGTATCTCTTATGGTTATAAGAAAGGGATCAATATCGTTCAGGATATGGGAGGCGGCTTCCTACAAAAAATGACGGAAGGAGCGTCAATCCTTGGTCTATTTGTCATGGGGGCATTAGTTAATAAATGGACGAAAGTCAATATCCCGTTGGTTGTATCAGAAATTCCTAACCAACAGACAGGTGAAACGACAATAACCACAGTTCAGAATATCCTCGATCAGTTGATGCCAGGCTTGGTACCACTTTTGCTGACATTTGCCTGTATGTGGCTATTACGGCATAAAGTCAATGCCCTGTGGATCATTATTGGCTTCTTTATTCTGGGGATTATTGGCGCCAAATTTGGTTTCCTCGGTCTCTAGTACAATGATCTTTAGTACAATATCATTCGGGGAGGAATTCCTCCCCATATTTTCTTTTTCATAACAATGCAAGGATAAGGAATGAGCCTTAATGACATGGTATTAGCTGGTCTAATCGTACTAATGCTAGCTTTTGCTGTTTATGATGAATTCGTGGTTAATTTACTAAAAGGTAAAACTTACTTACAAATAAAACTAAAAAGAAAACACAAAATTGATGCATTCATCTTTATTATCCTGATACTTATTGTTGTTTATAATAATATTACCGCCTACGGTAGCCGTTTAACCACATATTTATTGCTGTTTACTATCCTGGTGACTATTTATATTGCCTATATACGTTCGCCTAAATTATTCTTTAAAAATAACGGTTTCTTCTATGCAAACACCTTTATTGCCTATGATCGGATAAAAACCATGAATTTATCTGAAGATGGCATCCTGGTTATTGGTTTAGAAAATAAAAAATTATATATATCAGTAAGTCAAATTGATGATTTAGAAAGAATTTATAAATTTCTCATCGAAAACAGATAGATAATAAATAATAATATATAAAGAAACAATAAACAGTCAGCCTTACGCTGACTTTTATTTTCCTCACAAAGCAGATAATGATAATTATTATCAATATCATACCTTAACCCTAAAAATAATATTATTTCCCTTTTTGAATTATTGTGCTATCTTTTAAATTGTCATGGGGAGTAGCCTGTTTCAGAGAAACGATTTAGTTAATTTCTCTGAAAAGCCCGTATCAACACGCTCGTTATAAAATAAACGTGGTGCGGGTAGCCTTATTGCTATCTCGGCAGGTGTTATTGTTGCTAAAAATAGCAAATGAAATAGTCTAATGAGATAGCTATTAATTCGGTTGGCAAGACCATTGCATATAGCACCATCATTGGTTGGGGGTGGGTTATATGTATATGGAAACACCCAACCGAGGCTATATTAATGAATATGTACGCAACCCTCATCCTAGCTTTAGCACTTTCAATGGATGCCTTTGCTGCTTCAATTTGCAAAGGGGCCGCACTACATAGACCACATTTTCGTGAAGCAATCCGTACCGGTTTAATATTTGGTTTGGCAGAAGCCTGTACCCCATTGATTGGCTGGTCTCTAGGGCTTTATGCCAGCCAATATATTATGGAGTGGGATCACTGGATTGCCTTCACGCTGTTATTCATTCTGGGTTGTAGGATGATTACAGAGAGTTTCAAAGCAAAGCAGGAAAAAAAGTGTGAATCACCCTGCCGCCATAATTCAATAGTGCTGATAACAACAGCCATTGCCACCAGTCTGGATGCAATGGCAATTGGTATTGGGCTAGCGTTCCTTGAAGTCAATATCGTGCATACTGCGATGGCTATCGGAATGATGACAATGATTATGGCAACATTGGGTATGTTAATTGGCCGTTATATTGGCCCACGGTTAGGCAAACGCGCTGAACTTATTGGTGGGTTAATTCTGATTGCAATTGGCTTCAATATCTTATTTGAACATCTAGAATTATTTATGTACGCCAAATAACGCCACCAGCCCAAAATATTTATACCCATAAGTCCTAGGGTATAATATGTTAAACGCTATATTTTGGGCTGAAATCTTGATCAATTAAGGCGTTGATAGACCCGCAGTATAAAATCAGTTTCACACTCAAACAGCGTTCTATCTGCCAATCCTTTTTTCACAGCTTCTTTTGCTCGCCAGGCAAATGGCGTCATCTGTAATAAATGATACGCTTGCACGCCATCTAATTTCATTGGGTAAGATAGCGATTCCTCGGTTATCAATTCAAATCCTTCCAACAGTTCTGCCTTCAATGGATGAAGATGAATATTTTGATAAATCAACTCCTTGAGCTGATAAAGATGGCGAGGGCCAGGAGTGATGGTCAAAACAATTCCCTGTGGCTTAACCACCCTTGCCAACTCTTCCGCTTTACAAGGCGCGTAAATCCTTAATACCCCGGCAAGCGATTCATCGGCAAATGGTAAACGATGACTCGACGCAACACAAAAGTTAACAGCCGGATAGCGCTTAGCGCCGTAACGAACCGCGATCTTAGCAACATCTAAGCCATAGATTTTAAGATTACGTTCCTTGCTTAATTGCGCTTCAACCGCAGCGGTGTAATAACCTTCACCGCATCCTATATCCAACAAACTCTCTGCATTTTCTGGCAGACACTTTTCCAGTAATTCCAAAACCCGTTGTTGTAATGGTTGATAATGCCCTGAATCCAAAAACGCTCTTCTTGATTGCATCATCTCCGGGCTATCCCCCGGCTCCTTGGATTTTTTATGCTGAACGGGCATCAAATTAACATACCCTTCTTTAGCACAATCAAACTGATGATTATTCTCACAGCGCCATTGCTGTCGAGCGAGCAATAAAGAGTGATGACATAAAGGACATTGATAAGACATAAGATTCCAAAAATATAAGCAAAAACCAGCCGACACTATAGCATATTCTGATACTTTTCGTCGTAAATCATACTAATTAATAATTCTATATAAACAACTAATCATTATCTTGAATGAAATTATATTCCATTATTTTCAGTCCTTTTTTTGAAACGGCTCGCAATATTTCTATGGCATAAATCTATTTATCAGGTATGATTCTTCAATCAAAACTTAAGAAAACATCATTGCTAATAAATTATTTAACTAATAGAAACAACTAATAATACGGATAATATAATGAATATTTTCATACAATATTTTAATAAATTAAGATCAATTTCACCGAAATTCGATATTATGCCCAATACAAACTATTTGGATTTTATCCCACAGAAAAGTGACGTTGATACTTTAGCGGATGATCTGGATAAAGTCCGTGCGGACTTTGCCGCTGTACTAAAGCAATTCAATGACGAAATTATACCCTATGGATTTCAAGATGCATCGCGACGGCAAGGGAGTGAATCCCCGGGAGCATAGCAAACTATGTGACCGGGGTGAGCGAGTGCAGCCAACAAAGAGGCAACTTGAAAGATGACGGGTATATATTATCTACAGGGAAAGAGACAATATATGAGCCAAAGAGCCACCGGAAAACATCCGAAAATAGTTAAACAATCTAATCAAGGTGATATCAATCCATTATATTATCAATTGCTTGATTCAGAGATATTAACGCTTTATGAACAACACGCCAAAGGAGCTGCTGACCGATTTCTAACTCTGATCGAACAACAACAGAAGCACAGACACGAGATGGAAAGAGTTGCCTTAGAGCAAATGGTAAGAAAAAGTATAAGAGGACACAGTTATGGATTATTACTCACTTTTACCTCTCTGTTTGTCGCTTTAATCTTGGGCTTAAATGGGCATAATTGGTTAGCAGGGATTATCGGATGCGGTACTGTAACAACGATTCTAGTTATTTATGTTTTAAATAGAAATCCACAACCATTTGTAAAATGAATCAATATAGGTTTGAATAATGTGGATGTTGGTACCCAGAAAGTACATTTGTACTTTTTTATATACAACATTAACTTCAACACCCGCTAAAAGGAGTGAACCTGCTCCGTAACTGGTATTAACTCACTCCTTTCAACTTCCCTCCTCTTCACAACTAACCAACAGCTCAGCAAACAATGCGTTATTCATTACTTACACGTGCCAATATATTATGCCGCTGCCACATGGAGTTTCAAGCCTAATGCCTTAACGACTTTCAAAATAGTGCTAAACTCAGGGTTTCCGTCACCAGATAACGCCCGATATAAACTCTCACGAGACAGACCGGCATCTTTTGCCACCTGAGTCATACCTCGTGCACGCGCAATTGCACCTAATGCACGCGCAATAAAAGCAGGATCATCACCCGCTTCCTCAATACAGGCATCCAAATACTCAGCCATATCCGCTTCGGTTTTCAGGTATTCTGCTGAATCCCAACGGGTAAATTGCTCACTTATCATGTTGTTCCTCCCAATTACGGGCTAGTTGTAAAGCAAGTTTAATATCCCTGCCTTGTGTACTTTTATCGCCACCACAAAGCAAAACAACAATCTGCCTGCCCTGTTGTATAAAATACACTCTATAACCGGGGCCATAATCAATACGGCATTCGCTGACACCATTACCAACCGGTTTCACATCGCCAAAATTACCCTCAGCGATACGGTCAATGCGAGCCAATATCCGCATTCTGGCCCGTATATCCTTAAGTCCGACCAACCAGTCAGAGAATGTATGGCTTTTCAATATCTCTTTCATAAAGATGATCGTAGCTCATAAGCTACAATCAATCAAGTTTTGAGACTTCACTGGTAATCATTTTTGGTCTGACTGGAAAATTTTCATCTTACAACCCGCGCTACACATAAACACAGAGTACTCTCTACCACCAGACTCAAAGAAAGCGGGCGTTGATATCAATGGATTTGGAACATGATGGTAGAGGGAGCTTTATATTAAGCGAGTTTATCGACTGGAAGCATAATAAATCCTTGCTAACAAATCCTGATCACAAAGGGCAGTAAAACATAAAACTGAGAAGGTGCATAAATATGCTTTACAATTATTATTCAATTAGTTATCTTTCAGAAAATAAAATATTTTGTCCTTGGGTGTGTCGGCTTTAAGTCGGCTACTCAAACAATATGTCTGAGTACAACTAATTTGGAAGAGCTTTATGCTCTTAGGTGTCCGCACCTTGCCCAGTGAAAGCTGGGTGTTTCTCTCTGTAACTTAGCACACCCAAGGGCATCCTTTTGCTATGCAGGGGCTTCATGGCATTTGAAAACAATATTTGGTGGACACGAAAAGCAAGAATTCAGGCAGAGAAAAGACTCCTTTCTAATGCGTTTCAATCTCAACTCATACTATTCTGGTACTCTTTTTTCGGAGTCGCTATATCCATTTATTACCTAAAATTTTCCGATAATAGTGATCTTGCTGGCGTTACTTGGGTAATCTATTCAGTGCTATCGCTTTGTATGTCAGGCTTCATTACAGGGCTGTCTTTTAAAGAACGAGCGGGATTGATTAAAGAATGCTATGAAACACTCAACTCGCTTTACCAAAAGGCTAAAAAACCAAATGCAGACATAGAAAAAATTGCTGTAGAGTATGAGCAAGTCATGGGATTATGTGAAAATCATACTGATTTCGACTACTATCAAGCCCTTTGTATCGAACATGTTATTTCAACTAAAACACTAAACTCAGAAACAGGATATAAGAAAGATCTGGATAGGAGTCCAACATGGTATCACTGGCTTAACTTTATCTGGGGACGTATACGTCGCTGTTTGATGCTAACTTTCCTGTACTCCCTACCCATTTTGATTTTTATTGTTCTACAGGAATTTTCATGAAAGTTCAGAAGCAGTTTGCTAAACACTTTTCAGAAAAAAACTTAAAACAATTATTTGAAGATTATGTCTTTTACTCTGGAGCTACTGGAATTGATAACCTTGATCCTGTGACATTTAAGGAGCAGTTAAATGAACAGATTAAAATTATCTCTCGAAAAGCTTTGTCAGGCAGCTATCAGTTCACAAAATATAAACTTAAATTGGTCAGTAAAGGACGGGGGAAAGCACCAAGAGAAATCTCAATCCCAACAGTTAGAGATCGCATCGCACTTCGAGCACTAAATGACTTTTTATCTGAACGGTTTGCACCATCTCTTAATATTGAGCTACCTCAAAATGTAGTAAAGAAGGTGAAAAATACACTCTTAAGTGATAAATATTCAGGCTATATTAAGTTGGATGTATCGAACTTCTACCCTTCGATTAAGCACGATGAAATGCTTTCAAGACTACGAAAGCGTATTAAAGACGAAAATATTTTTTCTATAATTGAGTCCGCTATATCTTCTCCAACTATGGGTACACCAACAGAGTCTTATGAAATATCTGATATCGGAGTACCGCAGGGATTAGCCGTTTCTAATGTGCTATCATCTATCTATATGATAAATATAGATAACAATTTAAACAAAATACCAGATATCATCTACTTTAGATATGTTGATGATATCTTGATCTTTTGTGACTATTCGAATGCCCAAAGCATTGCAGACAACATCATAGCTCGTTTTAGAAAGATTGGTTTAAAAATTCATGACCCTAAAACTTCGCCTGACAAATCTTCAATAAATCGAGCTGGCACCCCATTTAGTTATCTTGGATATCACTTCGAAAAAAACACGGTATCGGCTCGAAAAGCAACTGTTGAAAAACTTAAGAATTCTCTATCTGCTATTTTTACTGCTTATAAATATTCAAAATCCAAAAGCGAAGAGTTTTTGCTATGGCGGCTTAATTTAAGAATAACGGGGTGTGTATTTGAGAATAAAAGCAAAGGCTGGTTGTTTTTCTTTGCTGAAATCAATGACGAAAAACTCCTACACGAACTGGATCATTACGTGAGAAAACTTATCAAGCGTTTCAAAGTGTCAATTAAACCAAAACGATTCTCACGAACTTTCAAAGAGATGTCGCATAATCGATATGAAACGAAGTATATTCCTAATTTTAATAATTATGGCGCTACTGAAAAATTAGCGTTACTTGAAAAATATTTCCCAAATGATGTTAAGGATAAGACACTAACCCAAGCGCAAATCGACTACTTCTTTCACAAACGAATAGGTAGACAAGTGAAAGATCTATTAGAAGACGTGAAGGATTTTAGATCATAAATTGTAATAGTGGTATCGCTTTATTATGGATAAATTCCTCAAACCTCAGCAATGAGATTACTCTATACTTATCTATTATTAGTATTTCATTCCTATGTTGATTTGATAGCCGTAAGAAAAGTTATAACCCTGTTTTTAACACAATAATGATGTACAACCCATTCCTATCAGCCAACTTGTATATTTTATCCCTAAGTTTCAGTGAGTTGAGCTTAGCCTCTATATTGTTTCAATTGAATTAAAAGGACGTCCTGAGACGTCCTTAGATACTGTAGTACTATTCCCACTCAATCGTCGCAGGTGGTTTACCGCTGACATCATAGACAACTCTTGATATCCCATTGACTTCATTGATGATCCGGTTAGAAACCCGGCCCAAGAAATCGTATGGTAAATGCGCCCAATGTGCGGTCATAAAATCAATCGTTTCTACTGCCCGTAACGAAACAACCCAGTCATATTTACGACCATCCCCCATCACGCCCACGGAGCGAACCGGCAAGAATACGGTAAACGCTTGGCTGACTTTATTGTACAAATCAGCTTTGTGCAGCTCTTCGATGAAAATAGCATCAGCCAGACGTAGCAGATCGCAGTACTCTTTCTTCACTTCACCCAATACACGAACACCCAAGCCTGGGCCTGGGAATGGATGACGATTCAACATGTCATAAGGCAATCCCAATTCCAAACCTATCTTGCGGACTTCATCTTTGAACAACTCTTTCAACGGTTCCACCAGACCCAATTTCATCTCTTCCGGCAAACCACCTACGTTATGATGAGATTTGATAACGTGTGCTTTGCCTGTCGCAGATGCCGCCGATTCGATGACATCTGGGTAAATAGTGCCTTGTGCCAGCCATTTAACCTGAGTCTGCTTACTCGCCTCTTCATCAAAGACTTCAATAAACACACGGCCAATCGTTTTGCGTTTCTCTTCCGGATCATGAATGCCAGCCAATGCAGCAAGGAAACGATCTTCTGCGGGGACATGAATAATATTCAGCCCAAATTTGCCAGCAAACATTTCCATCACCTGATCAGCTTCATTCAAACGCAGTAAGCCGTTATCAACAAATACACAGGTTAGGCGATCACCAATTGCACGATGCAGTAACAATGCAGTGACAGAGGAATCAACACCACCGGACAGCCCCAGAATAACGTGATCTTCACCAACCTGTTCACGCAGGCGTACAACGGTATCTTCGATAATAGAAGCAGGTGTCCACAGCGCTTCACATTGGCATATATCCAGTACAAAACGCTCCAATATACGCTGCCCCTGATGGGTATGGGTGACTTCCGGGTGGAATTGCACGCCATAAAAACGTTTTTCTTCATTTGCGATGATGGCAAATGGGCAGGTATCAGTGCTGGCGATAGTGATAAAGTCTTCAGGAATTGCCGTGACTTTATCACCATGACTCATCCATACATCCAATAATGGTTTCCCTTGCTCATTTAATGAATCCTGGATTCCACGGAATAATGCACTTTCCGCTTTAATCTCAACTTGAGCATAACCAAATTCACGCTCAGTAGAATCTTCTACCTTACCACCGAATTGTACTGACATCGTTTGCATGCCATAGCAAACACCCAAAACAGGAACGCCAGCGTTAAAAACATATTCAGGAGCTCGTGGACTTCCTTGTGCTGTGGTACTTTCCGGACCACCAGAAAGAATAATACCGCTTGGGTTGAATTCGCGGATTTGCTCTTCAGTGACATCCCATGCCCAAAGTTCACAATAAACCCCGATTTCACGAATACGGCGAGCAATCAATTGCGTATATTGCGAACCAAAATCAAGGATAAGAATGCGGTGCTGATGGATATTAGTTGTCATGTGCGGTGAATTCCAAAAAAACAAGTAACAAATAAAGATAAGTGGCCCTTATACGGGCCACAATAAATATGGATTACAAACCTAACCGGTAGTTTGGAGACTCTTTGGTAATGGTGACATCGTGAACGTGGCTTTCCTGAATGCCTGCACCACTGATGCGAACAAATTCTGCTTTGGTTCTCAATTCATCAATAGTTGCGCAGCCGGTCAGCCCCATGCAGGAACGCAGTCCTCCCATTTGCTGATGGACAATGTTTTTCAGCAAGCCTTTGTAGGCAACACGACCTTCAATACCTTCCGGTACCAGTTTGTCTGCGGCATTATCAGTTTGGAAATATCGATCAGAAGAGCCTTTGGACATCGCCCCTAATGATCCCATGCCACGGTAAGATTTAAATGAACGTCCTTGGTACAGCTCAATTTCTCCTGGTGATTCTTCTGTCCCTGCCAACATAGAACCCACCATAACGCATGACGCTCCCGCTGCGATAGCTTTGGCAATATCGCCAGAGAAACGAATGCCGCCATCAGCAATAACTGGAATACCAGTGCCTTCCAACGCTTCAACAGCATCAGAGATAGCGGTAATTTGCGGCACTCCTACACCGGTAACAATACGGGTAGTACAGATAGAACCGGGGCCAATACCGACTTTAACCGCATTGACGCCTGCCGCTACCAGCGCTTTTGCACCTTCCCCGGTCGCCACGTTACCACCAATAATTTGTAGATTTGGGTACTTAGCACGAGTTTCACGAATACGTTGCAGCACCCCTTCAGAATGACCATGCGAAGAATCAATAAGCAGAACATCAACACCAGCGGCAACCAATGCATCAACACGCGCTTCATTGCCGGCACCGGCGCCAACCGCGGCGCCAACACGTAAACGACCACGTTCATCCTTACAGGCGTTCGGTTTACGTTCCGCTTTCTGAAAATCTTTAACCGTGATCATGCCAAGTAGATGAAAGTTTTCATCAACTACCAGCGCTTTCTCAACACGTTTTTCATGCATTTTCTGCAACACAATTTCACGGGCTTCACCTTCTTTTACTGTCACCAAACGCTCTTTAGGCGTCATTACCGCAGTAACAGGCTGATCCAAATCGGTAACGAAACGGACATCACGGCCAGTAATAATACCAACCAGCTCATTTCCTTCAGTGACCACCGGATAACCCGCAAAACCATTACGTTCTGTCAATTCTTTAACTTCACGCAGCGTTGTTTCAGGCGCCACCGTGACAGGATCTGTCACAACGCCACTCTCATGTTTTTTGACTCGGCTAACTTCTTCTGCCTGACGCTCAATAGACATATTTTTATGGATAAAACCCATTCCACCTTCCTGAGCCAATGCAATAGCCAAACCGGATTCCGTGACGGTATCCATAGCCGCAGACAACATTGGAACTTTTAGACGAATGGTGGAAGTCAGTTGAGTAGACAGGTCAGCAGTGTTAGGTAGAACAGTGGAGTGAGCAGGAACCAACAGAACATCATCAAAGGTTAAAGCTTCTTTTTTAATTCGTAACATAAGCAATATCTCACCAAGCTGCTGAAAATTTAAGGGATAAAATATTGCCGCGGCATTATACAGAACGTAATCGGTTGCCTCCAGCATTTTATTAAAAAATTTCTTGCTTACTTCATGATGCAGGTTAGTATCAACACATTAAGTTATTGTTTTGAAATTTGATCTTACTCACATGTCACTATCTTTTAATACTGGAATTTTTTCTGTCAGTCGTCTCAATCAGACAGTTCGACAACTGCTCGAAATGGAAATGGGTAGAATTTGGCTAAGCGCTGAAATATCCAATCTCTCTCAACCCTCTTCCGGACACTGGTACTTCACGCTAAAAGATGAGCGTGCCCAAGTGCGGGCTGCAATGTTTCGCAATAGCAATCAACGGGTGACATTCAGACCACAAAATGGTCAGCAAGTTTTGGTTCGTGCAGCAATCACGCTTTATGAACCAAGAGGGGACTATCAGCTTATTGTTGAGAGTATGCAACCCGCCGGTGATGGCCTGTTACAGCAACAGTTTGAATTATTGAAACAAAAACTCAGTACAGAAGGGTTATTTGACCAAAGCCATAAAAAACCGCTGCCATCCCCTGCTCAACAGCTTGGTGTCATTACCTCAGCCAGTGGTGCTGCCCTGCATGATATTTTGAATATTTTAAAGCGCCGTGATCCATCATTGCCCATCATCATCTATCCGACAGCAGTTCAGGGAACAGACGCTCCGTTACAGATTGTCCAGGCTATTGAATTAGCTAATGAACGGCAGGAGTGTGATGTATTGATTGTCGGACGCGGAGGCGGCTCTTTAGAAGACTTATGGAGTTTCAACGATGAACGAGTCGCCAGAGCCATTTTTCACAGTGATATTCCGATAGTCAGTGCGGTCGGTCATGAAACGGATGTCACTATCGCTGACTTTGTAGCAGATTTACGCGCCCCGACACCATCAGCGGCGGCTGAGTTAGTCAGCCGTAATCAGCTCGAATTGTTACGCCATATTCAATCGCAACAACAACGGTTAGAAATGGCAATGGATTACTTCTTTGCCCAGAAACAGCGTGTTTTCAGTCTGTTATCTCATCGTTTACAGCAACAACATCCTCATTTACAACTAGCTCGTCAACAAAATCTACTGGTCAGTTTACGCCAACGACTCACTGACAGTTTGCAACGGCACTTAAAGCAAAGCAGCCTGACTTATGAGAAATTACAACAACGGCTCTGGTACGCTGAACCTAGCCCGCAGATCCACCAATATAGCCAACAGATTCAGCAACAAGATTTTCGGTTAAGACAAATGATTGAAAGGCAAATCAGCCGTTCCAGAGAGAAATTTGCCATTTCCTGTTCACGGATGGAAGCCGTTAGCCCTCTGGCAACACTGGCCCGTGGTTACAGCATCAGTCAAACATCGGATGGAGAATTACTAAAACAAACCAAACAGGTACATGTTGGCGATGTCCTGAATACCCGTTTACAAGATGGCTGGATTGAAAGTGAGGTGTTGAAAATCAAGAAAGAACGGAAAAAACGATCTGCAAATCTGAAATAGCGGCACTCCTTTGCCACTTATTTTTCCTATAAGCTAGAAACGAATTTCTGCGCCAGCGATATAAGTCCGGCCCCGAGCGGTTTGATTAGCAGAAGTGGATTCATTCATTAATGCAGCCGTATTATTCATACGATTAAGTGCTTCAGAATAGTTTCTGTTTGTCAAATTCTGTACCAAGAATTTAAGTAGCACATTTTTATTTATTTTATAATCACTGTAAAAATCGACCACGGTTGGAATTTTTTTCTCCTTTTCCATCACCGTTCGCCCATCACTATCCTGATTATAGGGATCTGAATCTAGCTTATAGGAATTACCGGTATATTTAACTATCGCTCCAATACGAAGTTTTTCGCCTAATAAGCGAACCCCTGTATCCAAAGTCATAAAACTTTCAGGTAATTGTGATGCAGGATCTGCCCCAAAAATCGATGTAGAAATAGAAGTCGGTTGGCTTGTTTTTTGCCGACTATAAGCCAACTTGCTATAAAATACACCGACATCATAATCAGCAGAGACTTCATAACCGCGCATTCTTACCGGAGTTATGCTATTGCTATAAATATGTATACCAAAATTTGCGTCAACATGCTTCCAATCTTCTTCTGATAATTTCGAAGATTGGCATACCCTACCATCTTTACATAGAGCATATAAATCACTACTGATGTAATTCTTTATCTTAGTATGATACCAGGCTGCTTTCAGACGGAAAGTATCTCCTTTTACAATCATGTCTGGACGGTAACTATTAAAGCCGATTTGATAAGTATCTGCTTTTTCTCCTTTCAGGAATGGATTAATTGATGCGCCACCTTCATTGCCATAGAAGATTTCCTGTACGTTCGGCGCTCTCATTGAATGAGTATAACTCACAAAAGGCTGGAATTCAGGAATGATTTCCGCTGATAGCAGAACGCTTGGATTAAATCCACTCTCTTTCAAATTCAATTCGGCTTTACCTTGAGGGAAACAGTTAACTCGTGGCTCACAGGCTGGTTTATGGCCCTTTACACTGTAATCAATATAATTAAGATTAATATTAGCTTGGTAAATATCACGAGTAATTTTCAATCCGCTATAAATACTGGCAATATCTTGTTTACCACTTGGTGCGAAACTATTATTTTCTTTTGCTTCACTATCTTTCTTTTTATATTCCTTCTTTTTTTCTTCCTCTTCTATATCAGAGTAAATACTATCAGTCGTCTTACTATATTCAGTTTTCATCAACTTACCACCGAATATCAGATCAAAATCTGTATCTCCGTAATTAAAACGGCTGATGTTACTGAGATTAATAGTGTTTGACTTATTTTTAGTTTTACTTTTTATTAACGCATTAAGTGCAGTATTATATATTTGATCACTTCCACTAGTGCTAACCAACAATTTCATATCAATCAATTCACTGAACGGCTTATAGTTGTATTTCAGATAAAAATCCTCGCTATCAATATGACGATGGGTAAATTTATTGTGATACAAGCGACCATTTAATTCCATATCATGAAATTCATTTGGCTTAATATTTAATTTCATTAATTGCGAATTTGGTTTCTGTTTAAAATATTTATTAGTACCAAATTCATCACTTGATATTCCATCCCCATTTTTATAATTTGCATCAATTGAATGTCCACTGGCGGCCAACATAGCGCCAATTGATCCTTCAGAACTAAAAGCCTGAGTTTTACTGGCGACGGCTATCATGCCATTATGACCAATTCCATTATCGCCATAGAGCATTTTTGTACGTATTCCCAGTGTATTACCACTGAATATCACATCATCAACACCAATTGTACGGAAATTAGCACTACCTGCTAATGCGTTGACACTATCAGATCCATCAGATTGTCCCCGGCTAATATCCACACCGACAATAAAGTTAGGATCAATTAATGAACCAAACTGACTCTGAAGGCTATTACCGTGGGTTATGCTGGTGGGTGATGTGCCATAAAAACTCTGGCTAACACCATCAACCATCATATTTACTCGACCAAATCCACTTAATCCACGAATATTCACACTCACCGTTCCCTGCCCCGGATCTATTTGCGTATAAGTTCCTGGCATACTACGTAATATGCTATCCGTTGATTGAAGTTTTGTATCTTCACCTTTAGAACTATAAGAACCGGGCCTTTCCATTGCCCTCACTTCCGCATCATCCTGCGAACCAGAAACCTTAAGGCTACTGAACTTCATTACCTTATCTGATTTCTTCTCTTGCTTTTCCTCACCATAAGCAAACCCTTGAAGCCCAATTAAAACCACACCGGCCCCTGCTATCTTTGTCATTATTTTCATTGCAATCATCCCAAATGCATACAAATCAATATTTGATCACATACCAGTATTCAGAAAACAAAAATATTCAGCACTGATAAATTATTATCAGTGCTTCAAATAACAAATTTATATTATTTATAATTTATTTCAGTTATCTTTTAATTGTGGAAAATATTTATTAGCATTATCCAGCATTAAAATAAAACTGTAATCCAGTGCAGTATCTTTTAATCGATTAAATCGACCCGATTTACCACCATGCCCGGCACTCATATTGGTTTCCAATAACAAAATAGAGTTACCTTCCTTCATATCCCGTAATTTTGCTACCCATTTAGTTGGTTCCCAATATTGCACTTGGGAATCATAAAATCCACTCGTAACCAATAAGTTTGGATAACGTTGGTGTTTTATATTGTCATACGGGCTATATGATTTAATTCGGAAATAATCCTCTTTATTTTCAGGATTACCCCACTCCTCATATTCCCCAACTGTCAGAGGAATAGAAGGATCAAGCATGGTTGTCACGGCATCAACAAATGGAACTTGAGCAACCACACCGCGATATAATTCCGGTGCCTGATTAATAACCGTGCCCATCAGCAAACCACCAGCACTCCCTCCCATCGCATAAACACGTTTGCTGTCACCATATTTCTGAGCAATCAGTGCCTTAGTCACATCAATAAAGTCGTTAAAACTATTCATTTTATTTTCGACTTTACCTTGTAGATACCATTTTTTACCCAATTCACCGCCACCACGCACATGTACCAAGGCGTAAACAAAGCCACGATCTAATAAACTCAATCGCGGTGAACTAAATGAAGGGTCCATACTGATACCATAAGCCCCATATCCATAAATCAGTATCGGGTTTTGGCCTTTTTTAAACAGTGACTTGCGATACACCAGAGATACCGGCACTTCAACGCCATCACGGGCTTTCACCCAAATACGCTGGCTCTCATAATGATGTTTATCGAAACCTTTTACTTCCTGCTGCTTAAGTAATTCCCGCTCACCTGTTTTCATATTCCATTGGAATGTTGAGCTTGGCGTCGTCATGGATGAATAACCATAACGGACAAAATCAGTATCGGGTTCAGGGTTGTAATCAATCCATGCCATATAACTTGGATCATCAAACTTAATCTGTTTTTCTTGCTGTGTCTGCCAACTAATCTGACGAATTGTCGGTAATCCTTTTGTTCGCTCTTGTACGACCAACCAGTCATTAAACAGATCGAAATCTTCAAGATCACTATCCTGCTGCGGAGCAATAACTATTTTCCACGGCGTATTGATTGCTTCCGTTTGATAAAGCCCATAGGTTTCATTCTCATGATTTGAACGGATGTAGAAATGATCACGGAAATGGTCAATATAATACTCCCGGCCTTCTTGGCGAGGAGAAAATAATTGAAGTTCCGCTTGTGGTTTGTTCGCATCAATCAGCAAATATTCAGAAGTCGACGTACTGGTTATCGACAACATAATATAGTCACGGGAAGTACTTTTAGACATGCCTAAATAAAAACGCTCATCTTCTTCCTGATATATTTTCTGATCTTCGCTGGTATTGGTCCCATATTGGTGACGAAATACCTGATATGGCAATAAAGTCTGTGAATGCCTGCGCACATAAAACAATGTCTTGTTGTCATTCGCCCAAACAATGTTGCCAGAAGTATTTTTTATTATATCGTTATTCCATTGTTCGTCAGCGATATCTTTAAAAGAGATCTGATAATTACGGCGACCCTGTGTATCTTCAGCAATCGCAATACGTTTATTATCTGGAGTAATCGCAAAATTACTCAATTGATAATATTCATGACCTTTAGCTCTCTCATTACCATCGACCAGTACCTGCCAATCTAATGAACCATCAACCGGTTTACGCTGATAAATCGGGAAATCTTTGCCAGTTTCATAGATTGTCCGATAAATATACCCATTATAAGTATAGGGTACTGATTGATCATCCTGCTTCATCCTGCCAACCATTTCTTCGTATAACGTATCCCGTAGCTGTTCACCGGGTTTTAGCATCTGTTCGGTGTATTTATTTTCAGCAGTCAGATAATCAATGACTTTTTGATCCTTACGATTATCATCCCGCATCCAGTAATAATCATCGATACGAGTATCACCGTGGATAGTTATATGGTGTGGTTGCTTCATCGCCTTTGGTGGCATAATTTCTTCCTCTGCGGCGGCAGAATTCAACCAGCCGCTCAATAAAAACATCAATAACAGCCCTTTAGTTTTCAGGGCAAACCGCGCTTGCTGCCTTAACATATTTGCTGTCCTTAAGTCGTTCAAAAATATTAATTAGTTAAACTAAAATCAATCGGAATTTCTATTGTAATTTCATTACCGTTTAAAACGGTAATGGGGGGAGCTGGCAACGGCTGCGCCCTTGCCAGAATTCGCTGCGCTTCCCTGTCTAAAGAATGGGTTCCAGAACGACGAACTAAATCACTGTGAGTAACATAGCCCTGTTTATCAATAGTGAATCTGACTGTAGGCCGACCCGTGCGGTTTCTCCTCTGTGCATCCTCTGGATAACGTTTATACCGATTTAAATGCCCGACAACTTCCGCTCGCCATAGCGCATCCGCATCAGCAACCGCCTTTGAATCACTGTCATAAGCAGCGGCAACCCGCGAAGTCAGATTAGCAGAGGTGGCAGTACTGCTCGCCATAGCAACATTACTTTGAGATTTTTCACTCTCTTGTTCTTCTACCTGCTGGCGTTTCACCGGCGGTGTTTTTCTAATCTCTTCGTGGTGCTTTTTCTGCTTTTTAGGTTTATGTACCAAGATCTGCGCCTGTTCATCTTTAATAAGTTCAGGCGTCTTAATCTCATTAACCTCACTTTCCTGCTGTCGGCTGGCAACAGAAAGTTGTTGTTCAAGACCAATAGGTTGTTTTTGTACCTGATGTGTCGCTTCTGTCAACAATGAAAGCTCCATCATCACCGCCGGCGGCGGCATCAAATCACCAACAACAATTTCTTCTGGCTGGTAGATAATCCAGCCAGCTAAAAGGAAGTGAGCAGCAATAGCAGAAACGAGTCCTTTTTTAAAATGACCCGTTTGAAAGGCCGGGTATGTCAGCGTCAACATGGATGATAGCGCATAATTTTAATTATCATTTGGTAATGATAATTAATTTCATATGCTAATGAAAATTATTTTTACATGTATCGTTAACTTGAGCACATCCCTGTGCCAAGACCTGTTATATACAGGGAAAAGACTACCATTTGTTTAAAATACCTATGGTTTTTTTACTGGCGTATACCAGACATAATCAGCATATTGGCTATCCAGTAGATTGCTTTTTTCAGCCATGATCAACACAACAAGGTCCTCTTGGGGCGATAAATCTTTAACATGTAGAGGAACACCCATTACTTTCGTTGCATGATATCCACCCGCAATCAGTGTGGCGGGAACCGGCGCTTTAAGTAACTGTTCCGCCATTCTGCGATCCCGCATTTGCTGAATAGTTGTCATGGCAGATAACTGTTGTTCCGTTATTTCACCACCGTGAACATCTTCAATCACCGCTTTAATCTGCGCTTTGACATTTTCAGCAACAGAGATATTCCCCTGGAGGCGCGGAGGGTTGCTGTAAGCCGCTTTGATTTCACTGCGATCCAAGTTTGCAGACAGCAACGGATAAGGCTGAGATATAAGCTCCATTACTAGTCCGCCATACAACTCCCACGGCCATCCATTTTGCCATGCAAGAAGCTCTTTTATGCGGCTTTCACGTACGATAGGCTTCGTTTGCAGCCAACTCTTAACTTTATTCACTTTTTGCTGCTGATCAGGGTTAATCATCTCTAGCAGGACCGATCCCTGTTCTCTTTTACGCGGAAGTTGCTGAACCAACCAAAGCTCTATCTGATGATGATATGGATTATCATGTTTTTCACCCACCACTACGCGCTGATGTGATGCCAGCCGATTGATCAATTCATCAGGAGTCAGGGCGTGACCAGTTTTAAGATCGATAATAGCCCCTTGTTGAGTCAATTCCGGTGAAAGCGCTTGGCGGGTTGGTTTTTGTTGTACAGATACACAGCCAGATAAGATCAGTAAGCCACAGATAATCAGAAAAGATTTTACAAGCGTGATAAATTTCATCATGTCCATTATCCATATTAATGTTTTGCGCATCATATAGATAATAAGAATCGTTTACAACAAACAGCCCCTGTCCATATAGGGAACAGGGGCAATAAGTATTACAGCGGATGAGTTTGTGCTTCAACTGCCGCCAGAGCAACCATATTAACGATACGGCGTACAGAAGAAATTGGCGTCAAAATGTGTACCGGTTTGGAAACCCCCATCAGAACTGGGCCAACGGTAACGCCTTCAGAACTGGTGACACGCAACAAGTTATAACTGATACGAGCAGACTCCATATTCGGCATAATTAACAGATTGGCAGCCCCTTTCAATGGGCTATCTGGCATGATGTCACGACGAATACTTTCCACCAAGGCCGCATCACCATGCATTTCACCATCAATTTCAAGTGAAGGCGACATCTTATTCACCAACTCCAGCGTCTGGCGCATTTTCCGTGCGGAGAGGCAATCTGTGGAACCAAAACTTGAATGAGAAAGCAGCGCAACTTTTGGTTCAATACCGAAACGGCGGATAGTTTCTGCCGCCATAAGGGTAATCTCTGCCAATTGTTCAGGCGTTGGATCATTATTGACATAAGTATCCGCAATAAAAGTATTACCGCTTGGCAACATCAGTGCATTCATTGCACCAGCAGTATGAACTCCATCACGGAAACCAAATACATTTCTCACAACTTCGTAATGTTCACTGTAACTGCCAACGGTACCACAAATCAGACCATCAGCTTCGCCACGCAGAACCATAATCGCCCCAATCAAGGTTGGATTACCGATAACTGCCCGACGAGCTTGCTCCGCAGAAACACCTCGACGTTTCATAATGTGATGATATTCCTGCCAGTATTTTTTGAAGCGCGGATCATTCTCATTATTAACGACTTCAAAATCTTTACCCGCTTCAATATGCAATCCCAGTTTCTGAATACGCATTTCGATAACACTGGGGCGACCAATGAGAATCGGGTAAGCCAGCCCTAGAGAGATCAGCTCCTGAGTCGCATGTAATACACGTACTTCTTCCCCTTCGGCCAAAACGATACGCTTTTTCGCTTTCTTAGCCTGAGAAAAAATAGGTTTCATAAACAAGTTTGTTTTATAGACAAACTCATTCAGTTTCTCGATATAGGCGCTAAAGTCTTTAATCGGACGGGTTGCTACGCCGGAATCCATTGCTGCTTTAGCAACTGCCGGGGCAATTTTTACAATCAGGCGCGGATCAAAGGGTTTAGGAATAATATATTCTGGACCAAAAAACAGATCCTGATCATCATAGGCGGAAGCCACTTCTTCACTCTGCTCCGCCAGCGCTAAATCAGCAATCGCATGAACACAAGCAAGCTTCATCTCCTCGTTAATGGTTGTTGCGCCAACATCCAGCGCGCCACGGAAAATAAACGGGAAACAGAGCACATTATTAACCTGATTCGGATAATCAGAACGACCGGTACAAATGATTGCATCAGGGCGAACTTGTTTTGCCAATGGCGGCAAAATTTCTGGTTCAGGGTTTGCCAGCGCCATGATGAGTGGATCTTTGGCCATCGTTTTCACCATGTCCTGAGTCAGCACGCCAGGGCCGGAACATCCGAGGAAAATATCCGCACCAGGGATAACATCACTTAATGTGCGACTGCCATTGTCTTCAATCGCATAGGCCGCCTTAGTCTCTTCCATATTTTTATCGCGACCACGATAAATCACCCCTTTAGAGTCGCACACCACAATATTTTTGCGTTGCAACCCAAGCGCAACCAGCAAGTTCATACAAGCAATTGAGGCAGCACCGGCGCCAGAAACAACTAAGCGCACCGCTGAAATCTCTTTTTTCATAATCCGCAAACCATTCAAAACAGCCGCCGTACAAATTATCGCTGTGCCATGCTGGTCATCATGGAATACCGGAATGTTCATTTTTTCCCGAAGTTTTTTTTCAATATAGAAACACTCCGGCGCTTTAATATCTTCGAGGTTAATCCCGCCGAACGTCGGCTCCAGTGCCGCAATGATATCAATCAATTTATCAGGATCAGACTCATCAACTTCAATATCAAATACATCAATACCTGAGAATTTTTTAAACAGTACACCTTTTCCTTCCATCACTGGCTTACCTGCCAATGCGCCAATATTCCCCAATCCTAAGACCGCGCTACCATTAGATATCACTGCCACAAGATTGCCACGCGCAGTATATTTGTAAGCCGCTAATGGATCTTCTGCAATTTCCAGGCAAGGCGCAGCAACACCTGGTGAGTAAGCTAAGGCTAAATCTCGCTGAGTTGTTAAGGGCTTAGTTGGAGTAACCGTGATTTTCCCTGGTTGTGGAAACTGGTGAAAATCCAATGCACTCTGTTTTAATTTTTCATCCATCGTCGGATCCTTTATATACAATCTGGAGTAAGAGCAGGAGCAGTATAATGGGTACTGCGTGTCAAATCATAACATTGACAGCACCTTATCAATAAAGTAGCACTTTTTTGCTCATAAAAAATACTACTCAATTTATTCACTAATGCCCCTACTTTATACAGGAAAATAAATATAGAAACATTACCATTTATATAATATCACTTAGGTTATAATAACTATAATAATTATCACATGAAAAAACTCTCAATATAAATTCAATTAAAATAAATTTTATAAAAGAAAACAAATCTAATAATCACAAATTTAATATATTGATTTTTAACATTATTTTAAGAGCGAAAGTTATGTGTTTTTTGTGAAAATTACTCATCTTCTTTTTTTACTTATCAAACTAATTTGCGCTATTTATATTTTTATATCAGGATGTGCTTTCTGGACTTACAGAGCTATCAATTCTGTAAATCAATCGGTTTTGATAAAATTTTTTCATAGCAATTTAATTTATGGCAGACCCATTCATTACTGCCTTTTAATCAAATTCAAAGTCTGCATTTCGTGGCTTTACTTATTAAGGGAGAAGGAAAATGTATAACCATTCAGTGATGATAGTTGATGACCACCCTCTCATTCGCCATGGCTTGAAACAGATTGTAGAGCTCGATCGGGCACTTACCGTGACAGCAGAAGCTGACAATGGTGAAGAAGCAATAAATATTGCATGCAAGCTGAAACCTGATGTCATTATGATAGATCTCAATATGAATGGTCTTTCAGGCGTGGATACAATTAAATCTATCCGTAGAAAAGGGATCAATTCCTATGTACTGGTATTATCCGTTTCAGATGATCGAAATGATGTTTACGCCGCTATTGACGCCGGAGCTAATGGCTACTTACTTAAAGACAGCGATTTAGATTCGTTATTAAGCAGTATTCGCCACGCTGCTCGTGGACAAACTGTATTTAGCGAAAAAATATACCAACATCTTGCTAACCGTCATAAACATGTTGATCCTTTATCTGAATTGACCAAACGTGAGTTAGATGTATTAAAAGAAGTTTCCAGTGGCATGACTAATAAGGAAGTTGCTGATGTCCTCTTTATTTCTGAAGAGACAGTGAAGGTACACATCAGAAACTTGTTAAAAAAACTGAACGTACGTTCCCGCCTGGCTGCAACCATCATGTATTTGCAACATAGGAAAAATGGAGTAGCCTAATACTTCTCCCGAGCCGATCCTTGAGCTTATTACCGGGGATCGGCTCTTATCGTTGTTATGTAGCAAATACTCCCTATGAAACCAGCCAACAAAATTGAGTCTCCTGCTTTGATATCTCCGGTAATAAAAATCAGGATATCATCTGGATAAAACTAGCATTTTCCAGCATTATGTTTAGGTATTTAAATTTTCTTTAAGGATCTGTTAAATGATGTTGGATAAATCTTCTCAACCCGCTTTTACTCTCTATGGGATTAAGAATTGTGACACGATAAAAAAAGCCCGTCGTTGGCTGGAAGAACAGGAAATTGCTTACCTATTTCATGATTATCGTGTTGATGGATTAAGTGCAGCACTTTTGCAGTCATTTATTGACAAACTCGGTTGGGAATCATTGATTAACACTCGCGGTACAACTTGGCGTAAACTGACCGATCAACAACGAGCGACAATTAATAATGCTGACGCAGCAAAAGCGTTGATGTTGGAACAACCCGCTATTATCAAACGTCCACTATTAATTTCTGCAAAAGGTGATTGCCTATTAGGTTATAAAGTGGATGAATATCAGCAATTTTTTGCTGAGGCACTTTGAAATGACTTGTCCTGTAATTGAACTTGCACAACAACTCATCAAGCAGCCCTCTGTCAGCCCGGATGATAGAGGTTGCCAAGATATTATGATCGCCCACTTGCAAGCAATTGGCTTTACCGTTGAACGGATGCCCTTTGGCGATACAAACAATTTTTGGGCCTATCGCGGCACAGGCCCGACGTTAGCCTTTGCCGGACACACTGATGTCGTCCCGGCGGGCGATGAATCTCAGTGGGAACATCCCCCATTTGAGCCAACTATCCGTAATGGCATGTTATATGGCCGGGGAGCGGCAGATATGAAAGGCTCGTTAGCTGCCATGATTGTCGCTGCTGAACGTTTCGTTGCCGCCAATCCTAACCATAATGGTCGTCTGGCCTTTCTTATTACTTCAGACGAAGAAGCGAAAGCCACCCACGGCACCGTCAAAGTGGTTGAAGCTCTGATGTCCCGCAATGAACAATTGGATTATTGCCTGATCGGTGAACCTTCTAGCCAGCATCGCCTCGGCGATATGGTGAAAAATGGCCGTCGCGGTTCCCTGACTGCAAATCTCACCGTCCACGGTATTCAAGGCCACGTTGCCTATCCGCATTTAGCTGATAACCCAATCCACCGTGTCCTTCCTGCTTTGCAGACACTGGTCAATACGCACTGGGATGAAGGAAACGAATTTTTCCCGGCCACCAGTATGCAAATTGCCAATATTCACGCAGGAACAGGCAGCCATAATGTGATCCCTGGGAATGTGCAAGTTCAATTCAATTTCCGTTTCAGTACAGAACTGACTGATAGCCAAATTCGTGAACAAGTTGAAACTATCCTAAAAAATCACCACCTGAATTATACGATTGAGTGGATACTGTCAGGCCAGCCTTTCCTGACCGCCAAAGGTGAGTTAGTCAATGCTGTCATACAGGCAATAGACCAATATTGTGGCTACCAACCTGAATTATCTACCAGCGGTGGTACCTCCGATGGCCGATTTATCGCTCAAATGGGCGCTCAAGTTGTCGAACTGGGGCCACTAAACTCAACAATTCATAAAGTTAATGAGTCCGTTAGCGCCGCCGATCTGCAACAACTCAGCCGGATTTATCAACGTGTTATGGAGCAGCTAATCCAGTGATCACAGCAAATATGTTAACCGGCCTGGCGACTGGTCACTTGATTTCTCTCTCCGGCAATCACCGATTACAACCAGAAGCCGCCAATGCTTTTCTTGCCATGCAACAAGCCGCTGAAAAGGCCGGAATTAATCTGCAACCCGCCAGCACATTCCGTGATTTTCAACGTCAGCAAGCTATCTGGAACGGAAAATTTCGTGCTGAACGCCCTGTGTTGGATGAAAACAGCCAACCAATAGATATCACCCAGTTATCAGAAGGAGAACGCTGTAAGGCCATTCTTCGTTGGTCTGCCCTGCCCGGTGGCAGCCGTCATCACTGGGGAACAGATCTGGATATCTATGATCCAACAATGCTGCCGGATAACCAGAAGCTATTACTCGAACCCTGGGAATATGAAAATGGCGGTTATTTCGAACCACTAACTCACTGGTTAACCGAGAATATGGCCCATTTCGGTTTTTACCGTCCCTTTGTCGGTGACAATAGCGGCATCGCTTATGAACCGTGGCATATCAGCTACCAACCATTAGCCAAGCAATTGGAAAAATTGCTAACTCAACAAATGTTACTGGATGTATGGCAACAGCATGACATCGCAGGCATTAACTGGTTATCGGCTAACTTACCTTATATATTTGAAAATTACCTCCATGTTGCGCAGGAGACAACCTAATGCAATGGTTAGCTGATTACTGGTGGGTTATTTTAATTTTGTTGGTTGGCATTCTTCTCAATGCCATTAAAGAGTTGCGCCGCCTGGATGTAAAAAAGTTTCTGGACAATAAACCGGAATTGCCTCCTCATCGGGATCTTAATAGCAAGTGGGATGATGAAGATGATTGGCCACAGAAAAAGCCGTAGTCCACTCTTGCCAGTCTCTGGCAAGTCTCTTATCGAGACGTGACAATGCCTGTGCGGTTTCTTGCCGCCAGAGTTGCATTAACGCTTTATAGCCACTCAACTTCAATACGGTGATACATTGTTCAACACTCATTTCCTGCAGGAGATGATTTCTCAGCGCAATCAACGGCAAATCGCTGTTCAGCAACAATCGTTGCAAAGCGGGTAATGAAGCGGAAAATGGCCGGTGAGCAAATGCAAAACCTGACAGTTCCTGCCAATCATACTGATTGAGATGGTGGTCAGTCTGGTAATCAACAGGCAAGCTGAATCCAATCTGGGATTCTAGCCAATGTGCATCACGAGCAAGCTGTTGCTGAGCTTGAATCCCCAGAACAACCCCCTGTTCACTCAGAGGAAAAATAGCCATTGCCGTATAGCAACCGCTGCTGGCTTCCAGATGAGTTCCCATTCGCACTAATTGGAAACCACATTTCTGCCACAATGCCCAGAGCTCCGCGGTATAACCAAAACTGACAGAAATAAAATCCACGCCTTGTTTTTCTGCCCTTTCCCGTTGATACGCGATCATTCCCTGAGCAATACCCTGTCTGCGATGATTAGCCTGTACAGCAACCCGGCTGATCCGTTGAGATTTCAAAACCGCCGCCTGTGGTAAACCGCTATGGGCAGCTAACGATTGCGCAACCAAATTTCCCCTTGGACGACGCCTGCCTGCCCATATTTCATGGGCTAACTCAAGCGACAATCCGCCTTCTTCAACCATCCATAAAGCCCCCATCAAGGCATTATTGCCAAGAGCGGCAACAAATTGCATCCCTTTGGCATCAAGTAAACGCCGTAAATCCAAAGGTGAAGTTTTGTAGTGAGCGCTGGTTAATATGCCGTAAAACTGCCTCAGCAATTCAGGCTGTTTAACCCATTGTTGCTGGTGATAGAGGTGATAACTGATCGCCTGATCGAAATTATCGACAGGAGTTGCATCCTCAAACAGTAAGGCGTTTTCCAACCAGTTTTCCAGCGGATCATTTTCAGCCCAACGCACAGGAGTCGTCAGATTCAGAATGTGACTATCAGGAAGCCCAACACAAAATTTAAGTAAAAAACCGCGCCCGGTACCTTCATATCCCTGTACCGTTGTGGTTAACAATATTCGGGGAAAATAGCTGATCAACTCAGATAATTGAGGCATTGGAATAGCAGCGGCTTCATCGATAAGCAACCAATCAATATCTGACACACTATTTTGTCTACAATATTTGAGCAAATTATCTACGGCCCAGAATTTTCCCTTTTCCCCCGCATAGCATCTGATAACTTCTGTTGTCGCCTTCGCCGGAGCAGTTAACCAGCAATTTCCTTGCCATTGCTGCATTAACATACCTGCAAGTGTCGATTTACCTCGCCCTCTTGGAGCAGTGATAACCCATCCCCCCCGATTTGCCCGCAAAAGTCGCACCAAAATGGCATGTTGGCTGGCAGTCGGATTGCCATCAGGCAGTTGCCACGCGCTGTACTGTGGAAATTCAGGGATGCATAAGGGATCATTTTGCCGCCATAGCAAAACTTGGGGATCGCTAACAATTTGCTGCTGAATGTGCTGAACAAAATGCGGCGTTGGAATGGCATCTAACTGTTCATTCCAACGTGCGCTATCCTTATCCGGTTGATAACGCCATTGGCGCCAAGTTGGAACCATCATCACCAACCAACTTCCAGCTTTCAATGTGCCTGCTAATATCGCCAGTGCTTCCGCATTAAAACCTTCGGTAGCGTCAAATATTCCGTGCAGATATTCCCGACCTAATAAACTGACCGCCTTTTCTGGCAGCACGGCGTTCTGTTTACGATAAGAGATCCATAACCAATCACCGGTAAATTTCTGCTGTAACTCATTAGCCTGTGAATAGCACCAATGATAATCTCCACTCAACACCAGCAAACGGCGTAACCCTTGCTGCTGCATTTCCGCCTGTATCACACTCAATTGTTCTGGCAACATAACGGCTATGATTTACCAATCAACAATGACAAAATCCCCGCAGCAATCAGCGGCCCCACAGGAACACCTTTAAACAAAGCTACACCCAATACCGTCCCCACCAACAAACCAGCAACTGTTGATGGCTGATTAGACATGAGTGAAACACCCCGACTCCCCAACCATGACACTAATACACCTATCACTATCGCGAGTAACGATTTCCAATTCATAAATGAATTGAGGACAGCTTGTACCGTAATTTTTCCACTGGCGATAGGCGCCATGACTCCCACGGTCAAAATAAGCACACCGATAGTCAACCCATATTTTTCCACCCACGGGAAAAAATGATTCAGTGGCGTTATGCGGATAATCAACAAAAGCAGCATTGCAAGCGTGACGGTCATGTTGTGGCTGATGATACCGAGTGCTGCCAATACTAGCAGCACCAGTAAAGTAGGATCGAGATGACTCATAGATTTCAATACCCTATATACCCGTCATCTTTCAAGTTGCCTCTTTGTTGGCTGCACGTCACATAGTTATCCATGCTCCTGGGGATTCGCTCCCTTGCCGCCGCGATGCATCTTGAAATCCATAGGGTATAACAGCCTAATTCCATCAGGCTAGGGCAATTTTTCCTTAATGTGACAAAAATGACGGGTATTTTCGTATTAATTCAAACAATTAACAAGCTAACGTCGCACCACCATCAACCACAATATCTTGTAGCGTTATATGGCTTGCCAAATCAGAAGACAAGAACAGTACGGTATGTGAAATTTCATTAACGCTTGCAATCTTACCTAGAGGAATACCCAATTTATATCGCTCAGGATACCCATTAATCGTATTTTTTTCATCATCATCGGTTTTCCACATAGAGCGCTGCATGAGTGTATCCGTCGAACCCGGCGATACAACATTACAACGTACACCAAACGGCGCGAGTTCTAACCCAACACAATGCGTTAAACTTGTCAGTGCTGATTTTGATGCACAATAAGCCGCCATTTGCATACGTGGAACATGTGCCGCATTAGAACTGACACTGATAATAGCGCCACTGCGCTGACGCTTAAAATGGGGAGTCACGTTACGAAATAGATAAAAAGCCCCAGAAGCATTAACATTAATACAACGATGCCAGTCACTAATATTTAGCTCATCAATATTTCCCAATTGTAATATCCCGGCAGCATTAACCAAAATATCTAATTCGGCTGAGCCAGACAGTTGTTGGGAACAAATCATTTCGACCTTTTCTGGATCACTGATATCGAGTTGTATACATTTATAAGGCAGATTATCTTGCTCAAATACGCGATCGAAACCGATTACATTAGCGCCAAGCGCGGTAAAATCACGGGCAATTTGTTCACCAATGCCACGAGCCGCTCCAGTTACCCAGACGGTTTTATGGCTAAAATCCATTTGTAAATTTTGTTTATTTCTCATTTTATTTCTCATTTAATAATGATTTATTATGTACTTTTTATAAATTCGATTTATCGAAATTTATCGATGAAATTATTTCTTTAGTACTCACAACCATTCCTGAATTTTCAGCGACATATTTTAAAGCCATGAGGTGATCTTCAAGCGAAAAATCCGCTATCGCATCACCCACTAAAAAAGGCTTGATATCTCTCATGAATGCGTCAACCGCAGTAATCATGCAACCAATATGTCCATACACCCCGCAAATAATTAATTGTTCTCTCCCTAAGTCCTTTATATTTCTTTCTAACGAAGAGCGCTGAAATGCACTATAACGCCACTTAGCTATCACAATATCATCGTTATTAGGGGCCAAAGCACGGCTGATATTCTGTAAATGGGGTGATCTATTCAAGCCTGCCCCCCATATATCATTAAGTAATGCGCGCTCTTCATCACTTTGTACTTTAGGTTGTGCCGTATATATAATAGGAATCTCTTGTTCTCTACAAAATAGTTTCAAAAAATGAATATTTTCAATTAATTTATTAACTAAAGGACTATTATTACCAAAAAATCGCAAGAAATAGTCCTGCATATCGTGAATAAGTAAAATTGCCTTATGAGGTTCGAATAACCAAGATACTTTATTATCTGGAAAATCTTTCGGCTGAGGCAGCCTATAATTTTTCAATGATGGAATGGTCATCTTAATACCTCCATGTCATTAATTTTCTAATTTATCTCGAATGAGTTGTCTTAATAATCGTTTATTAATCTTTCCAACCGGTGTAACCGGCATAACATCAATCATCTCGAAACGATCAGGTAATTTATATTCAGCAAGTCCTAGTCCCCTTAAATATTTTCGTAGTTGCAATGCGTTTATATTCGGATCAGCCACCACAATAAAAGCACAGCTTTTTTCCCCCATCAAAGGATCAGGCATTGAAACTAAAGCGCTATGGATAACACCTTCATGTTTAAGTAGCAAAGATTCAATTTCTTCCGCAGCAATTTTTTCACCACCACGATTAATTTGATCTTTCTCACGTCCGACAACACATACATCACCCTCTTTAGTCATATAGGCTAAATCACCGGTATAATAAAAACCTTCTTTATCGAATACCTTCGCATTGTGTTCTGGGCTTTTATAATATCCCCGTAATGTATATGGCCCACGAACAATTAACATACCCGTCGAACCTGGTGCTTGTATATTGCCGTTATCATCAACGATACGCACCTCATCATCCTCACTCATTGGGCGTCCCTGAGTGGTAAATATACGTTCATCATCATCATTAAGCCGGGTATAACATACCAACCCTTCGGCCATACCAAAAATCTGTTGCAACTTACATGAAAAAAGTCCCGGTATCACTCGCGCTACACTTTCACTTAACTTTGCTCCACTGACCTGTAATAACCGAAGACTTTCCAGTGAATATTCGTATTTCCTAATCGCCTGAATCCATAACGCAACAGCCGATGGCACCAATGAGGTCATTGTGACTTGATGTTCACGTATTAGTGGAAAACAGGTCGCAGGCCCAGGATCTGTTGCTAATATGACACAACCACCAGCGTAAAATACGCCAAGCGCTCCCGGAGAACTCAACGGATAATTGTGTTGCGCCGGCAAAGCACAAAGATAACGGGTTTGTTGTGTCAACTCACAAATTTCAGCACTGCGTCTAACGCTATAATAGTAATCGTCATGGGTCCTTGGAATTAATTTAGGCGTCCCTGTACTCCCACCTGAAAGTTGAAAAAAAGCCACTTCATCTGAACGTGCCACCTCAAAATTCAAAGGTAAATTTGTTGACTCCAACCACGGCTTTAATTCATTGGTATATTGTATTTTACGGCCATCAACGACGATATTTTTCAGCCGTGGACAATCTGTTTTTAATTGTTCCAGGAAATCATCATTCTGCAAAAGTGAATGTTCTGACGAAAGAATAATTAGACTTGGATCAATTTGCTGTACATAAGCAAGTAACTCTAATTTATTATGGCTAAATAATGCATTAATAGGTACTACACCCATTTTCAGTAGCGCAAAAAATGTAATATAAAATTCAGCTATATTTGGTAATTGCACGATGGCAGTATCACCTCTTTTTATTCCCGCTAAAGTCAAATTTGTAGCTAATGCAGAAGATTGTTGATCAAGTTGATGGTAACTAAATTTACGATTACCACAGATAATAGCAATTGATTCAGGTTGTATCTGACATTGCTTATAAAGTATGTCAGTTAAGGACTTACCAAGCCAATAACCCTTTTCACGATAACGTTCTGCTAATTCAACCGGCCAAGGTGTAAATTCAATAGACATGATTTTATTCCTTATAATAATATTCAATATGTTAGCAATAGTCGATTACTGTTTATACATATTTACTTTATCCTTAACCAGAAATATTTCGAACTCTATTTTGTGAGCCGCTTCTAAATAAATGAATTTCGTAACAAATCATACCTAGTGCAAACGCTCAAAATACAAATTTAATTAACTAAATATATTGCAAAATAAAATCATACTGCTAATAGTTAGTAATGTATAACCTTTAATCCAACAGGGGTAAATTATGTCATGCTTTCCTCCTGGGTATTGGGAACAATATCCGAATACTGCCACCGTGATCACAACATATACTTGCAATGCAGCTTGCAAAGAATGTTGTTTTGAATGTAACCCCTCGGTAAAAGCGCGTTTAAGCCTGGACGACATTAAACAATTTATTACACACTCAAAAGCGAATTTTCCAGGGCTAAAGCTAGTCGTCTTCAGTGGTGGGGAATGTTTCCTGCTAGGTAAAGATCTGATTGAAGCCATTCGCTTTGCCTCAGATCATGGCTTATTAACTCGTTGCGTGACTAACGGTTATTGGGGAAAAAATAGAGAAAAGGCGCAAAAAATCGCCCAAGATTTAATAAATGCGGGCATCACAGAGATGAACATCAGCACAGGGAAAGATCACAGTGAATGGGTTCCCCTTGACAGCGTAGTTACAGCAGCAGAAGCATTGGCCGAACAAAACATTACAACACTGATTACAGTAGAACAGGATACCGTTGATTCTGCCATTGCAACGCAAATCACACAGAACCCGGTCATTAAGCGCCTGAAAGAACAAAACAAGATCAATTTACAACGAAATACATGGATGCCGTTCTATGACACCAGCGAAGAACGAAAAGATATTCCAAACCGGGATCAGCAACTGGCAAAAGGGTGCGATCAAGTCTTTGAAAATATTGTACTGACACCACACGGTGAAATTTCCGCCTGTTGTGGACTGACATTAGAGCATATCCCCGAAATGAAACTTGGCCGTTTGCAAGGAGGCGATGTATCTCAACTTTTTAAAGGTCAGGAAGAAGATTTTATGAAAGTATGGTTAAGGACGGAAGGACCATACAAGATCTTAAAAAAATATCGCCCGCTAGATAGCAACATTAATCTGGAAAAAATCGTTCACCCCTGCCAAGCCTGTGCTCATTTGCATAAAGACGAAGGAACACGCCGGAATCTGTTAGATAATTATCACAAAGAAATCATTCCCGTGATGAAGAAATTTAACGCTAAAGAAAGGCTGGATCTCATCTACTACTCAGCAGAAAAAAATGCCGTTAACTTAACTGAGGAATAAACTGGTGAAACGACGTACATTCATTGGCATAGCGGCGGGAGCAGCTATTGGCAATATCATACCGACCGTTAACGCCCGCTCTGATAGTAACCGCCTCTTCGGCGTGCCCCGTTCATTACTCTCTGAGGGAAAAGTCGAAGAAAATAGGCTTAGGCTATCAATGTCAAACGCCAAACTCCCCACTGAAGTTTGGGAAGAGCTTATTACCTACAACCGATTTTGGGAAACCATAAAACAGCAACCCGCTTTGGCATTAGCATATCGAGAATCACCGGAAAAAGTGCAGGCTGAATTTGGTATAGATAAAGAGATTGTTAGCCCTGGCTCCGCAGAGGAATTGCTGTTATTCATCACTTATGACAAGGAGTTAATGAATGCGGTAAAAACCAACGACTATGAAGAATTATTTGCCCGACTAAAGAGTTACGGCTTGCATAGAAGGAAATCAAGCCTGAAAAAGCGAATTAATCACTACCTTAGTCAAGATGCCAATCTGATCGCACATTTTAAAGAATACATTGCACCAGATAAGTTCAAAGAATCGGATATTCCCCCGCTTCTCAGGTTAAAAGAAATTTTGGAGCCTTTGAACAGCGAAGACGATACTAGCCTTGTGGTAGGAGCGAGCGTCGTTGCCAGCATTAACATGGCGGCCGTAGTTACCGCACACACCTCTACTACAGTCAATGTATCAACAACAACCAGTGTGATAGCACATGTCTTAATATTGACAGCGGTCTCGGTCTCTGGAAAATGTGTGGCGCAGTATCAGCCTCAAATTAATTATAATGATATTTCCGCCAATACTGCCTCCATTCACCTTGCCAGAATCTATAATAACCAAGAAATGGTAGATACACTGGTCAAAGAAACAATCCAGAGAGAAATCACTGCGTGTCTGTTTGCCGCACAAAAATGTGGTTATATTAATCTGCCAACGACCCGTGAAGCGCGCAAAGAAGTCATGCAACTTCTTACTGAATTATCTCTAAAAACGATACCAGTATGAAAAATACAACAGGATCGAATCTAAATTTTAACGTTATTACTAACAAATATCGCCAAAATAACTCTTTTCCGGCTAGCAAATTTTTATTGAATGAGGTGGTAATCAAGAAAAGGCTTTATTCTTCTTTAGGAATATTTTTACTTACTATTTTGTGATCGGACTCTAAATAAGTACCCTCTGTCGCAAAATATATTTAGTCTAAACGCTCAAAATATAAATTTAATCAACTAAGCTATTGCAAAATGCCACCATCCAGCTAATAGTTAGTATCGTCTAACCTTTAATCTAGCGGAGGATAAGTTACTCTATGTTTTTCCATTGAGTATTAGGAGCGATACCCAAATCCTGTTATGGTCATCATAATATATACTCACAATGAATATCGCAGGTAAGAAATATCAGTTAAATAATTATTTCATGAAATTATCTCAGTAATAAAGAAACTTAATAAGGAAAGGTTACATCTTATCTTATATAACGTTCAATAAAAAAAGAATTCCGTTAACTTATAAAGGAACGAATTATGAAAAGACGTACATTTATTGGCGTGGCTGCCGGCACAGCTATTGGCAGTGTCATACCCACCGTTAATGCTAGCACTGATAGCAACCGCCTGTTTGGTGTGCCACGTTCATTACTCTCCCCTGGAGAGGTTGAAGAAAATAAGCTAAGGCTATCAATGTCAAACGCCAAACTTCCAGTTGAAGTTTGGGAAGAGATCATCACCTATAACCGATTCTGGGAAACCCTACAACAGCAACCCAATCTAGCATTAGAATACCGGGAGTCACCGGAAAAAGTGTTAGCTGAATTTGGCATAGACAAAGATATCGTTAGTCCAGGTTCCGCGGAGGAGTTACTGCTATTCATCACTTATGATAAAGACTTAATGAATGCGGTAAAAACCAACGACTATGAAGCCCTCTTCTCTCACCTAAAAACCTATGGCTTAAACGAAAGGGGCTCAAGTCTGAGGAGCCGAATCAATCACCACCTCAATCAAGATGCCAGCCTGTTCGCACATTTTAAAGAAAACATCGAATCCTATCAGCTCCAAGATACAGGCAGTCCTCCTCTTATCCGGCTGAAGGAAATTCTGGAACCCTTAAACCATGAAGATGACAACAGCATTGAAATCGCTCGCCTTGCGGTAGGGGCCAATGTAGTCGCTGCGGTCAACGTGGCTGTCGGCACCCGAGTTGTCGCAGCAGTGAATGCGGCGGCGGCAGTTAACGTAGTAGCCTACTTAAGCCTGGCGGTACAAACAGCGGTGACTGTATGTATGGCAAATTATTTACCCAAAATTGATCATAGCGATCTTTCAACCGGCATGGCTTCTCTTCATCTTGCCAGACTTTATAACAACCAAGAAATGGTGGATACGCTGGTTAAAGAGGCTGTCAGAAGGGAAATCACCGCTTGTCTGTTTGCGGCGCAAAAGTGTGGTTATATCAATCTGCCCGCAACACGTGAAGAACGCAAAGAAGTGATTCATCTCTTTACCGAATTATCTTTAGGAATGGCAGCAGCATGAATAATATCGTGGGATTAAATCCAGACTTCAAAGTCATATTAATGAATGTCGCTATGCTCGTCCTGATCGCTTTAGTTTTTCTGCCTGTACCATACTGGCTCAGTAACAGCAATCCCAATAAGTTAGCAGCAAGTATTGCAACGACTCTCTTTGTCATCATTGCCTTATTTGTAGGCTATCAACTGTTATCAAATAAAGCCGTAGTCAAGGAAGAGAAACTATTGATGAAGTCCGGGGTATATTCACACGAATGGGTTATTTCCTCATTACGCCGGGAAGAAGGTGTTTCCCTGGAAGATTTTAGTCGAAGCAATGGTATACATATTATCCATTATTCGTCTGGGTACTATCACAAGGGAAAAAATAAATATTTCATTCTACGTGTAAGCAAACGCCCTCTGATTTGCTTTAACTCAGAAGGTAATATTGGATTATGCATAGATGAATCTATTTTTGAAAAAATAAAGGGCGAGTTGCAAGATAAAATATAGCGTGGAGCCACAAGATAATGGAATACAGTGACAACTATTGGCCGTTGAATTATACACAGCTCCGCTTAGCTATCGCTAATACTGTTGCTGACGATAAATCTGTCTTTAATGTCGGTGAATTCGTCAGCTTCAGTGATAATATTAGCCTGGCAAGATTGAAGCAGGCCATTATCACCATTCATCAATTCAATGATGGTTTTTCCTTACGTTACCGTATTGCCGAGCACAATATTTTTCAGGAAAAGAGCGCTACGCCGGTCGAAGTTATACCAATAAAACTGTCAGATCCAGCAGTAGAACCAGCGGCAAAAGCTGATTTTGCCAAGAGAACAACTCAACCGCTAGCGCCTGAAAAAGGGGTGACGATAAGGCATTATCTTTACTTTAATGATGTTGGGTGCTGTTTTTGGGGAATCATCGCTCACCATATCGCCACAGATTATTGGGGCATAGGTCAGTTGATTCACGATGTTTTATCTTACTATGAACGACAAACATTCCACCCAACATCAGCGCCTGTTTTTACCTATCAGGCTTACCTTAACGATGTTAAATATAAAGCAAACGCGCATTATGCCAACAACAAAGAGTATTGGAATAATTACCTCAACCAATTGCCCAAATTAGAGGATTATGCCCGTAAACGTCTATTTCCCTCAAAAGCAATTAAAGTAAGCCGACTGCTCACCGCAAACAACAATAGTTTTACCTTTAATGATAAGTTAATGATGATGTTGGCATTATGTCTGCAAATGAGCAAACGAGGTCGCGTATCAACAAGTATCATCAATTTACCTTTCTCTAACCGACGCGATAAAGGAGAATACTGCTACTATCGCCCGGCAATGAACACTTTACCTCTTATGGTTTCTTTGGCTCCACAGGCCACCATAAAACAGATCCTGGTAGCAATGCAGTCGCAAATTAGTCTGCATAGCAAGCATAGCCGTATTGATATAAACGATTTAAACGATGAAGCAATCAGTCGAGCAGATCAATTCACTGCCGCACCCTATGTTAATTTGCTACATGAACTTGAACATGATCTTATGAAAGATAATCGCGCTATTCGCGGTTGTATGACTTCCGGCGCGGTCAATAATTATGGTATTAACATCCGGTTTTCTCCTAATGAGAAGTCAGCATTAGTTGAATTGGATGTAGGGAGCCGGCTGTATAGTCATTTTGCCGCTCATGCTCTGATTGAAGATTATTTACGTATTTATAGCACTATTGCAGAAAATATTAATGAAACGATCGCGACATATTGGGGAAAATATAAAGAAATTGAACCAAGGGATAATATTACGTCTATCCTGTGGAACCCAGAAAATATTATTGCTCATCACCCGATCAAAGAAAATATTATTTCCAGAATAGCACAAATCGTTGAAATATCGCCGGATAAAAAATCAGTCATTTATGGCAACCAAGCAAAAATAAGCGATGTACAGTACCTTAACTACCGTGAACTTTATCACAAACTATTAACTTTCAGTCAACTGCTACTATCCTGTCCACTACAAAACCGAAGGGTAGCGGTATTATTACCCAGAGGGGTAGATTCCTTATTATCTATATTATCAATCCATACTGCGGGATTATGTTTTGTCCCAATCAATATAACATTTGGACAAGAGGAAATTAATAGCATATTAGATGGACTGAATATTTCTTTATTAATTACTAGCCGTCAATATCATGAAAGAATAAACGGTGTCAATAATACGCATCTTCTCTTTATTGAAGATATAGAAACCCATCCTTCCGAGATATTCCTGGGGAATGATATAAAACGTCCCGCAACTCAAGAGGACGAAGCCTATATCTTTTTTACATCAGGCACTACTGGCGTACCAAAAGCGGTACCAATAACATTTAAAGGGCTTTACGCTTATTTGGCTGCAATGACAGAACAGTACGGCATTAAACAAGATGACGTTATTCTCAATTTCAGCACACCGGTTTTCGATGCTTATATTGAAGAGGTGTTTGGCTGTTTTTATCAAGGAGCCACATTAGCCATTGCCAACGATCATATGATTGTTGAGCTTGATACACTGTTTTCATTTTGCCATGCACAATCAGTCACTATAATTAACTTTCCTACCAATTATTGGCATCAAATTGTCTTTTTCCTACATGCAGCCATTAAAGAACTCGCCCCTTCGATTAGAATGACAATTATCGGTGGCGATCTGGCAATGGATAAAGCTATTCATCATTGGTTGGAAAAAGTAGGATGTGGCATTTCTCTGATTAATTCTTACGGCCCAACAGAATGTTGCGTTGTGGCTAGCAGTCACAAAATAGATGATAAATTCCAACCCGGTAATATCATTGGCAAAGCGCTAGCAAATACTACTATCGTTATTCGGGAATATGGAACTGACAAGATCATTAATGGCAGTAGTGGAGAAATATGTATTCGTGGCGATTCTATCTGTAGCGGATATATTAACGATAATCAGTCAACTTCACGTAAATTCTTACCGTTGAACGATGGAGAAATCTATTATTTAACGGGAGATCGTGGATTTTACGATGACCAAGGGAATTTAAATTTCATTGGCCGCCTGGATAAAGAGCGTAAAATTGACGGGAAACGTGTCGATCTGGATGAAATGCAAAAATTACTTACAGCGGCGATTAATATTGATGACATTCATTTAACGATAAAAGAAAATGAAACTGGGTACCAATATATTAATATATTTATACCTGATGGTTCGTATCCAATCACACGTCACGAAATTGTCTCATTCTTACGTGGATGTTATCCAAAATTGCAGGTACCTTTTATTGTCGAATTAGCATCATCCAACAATGCTTCTTCAGTATCGGGGCTGAATAAAGAAGATAATATTTCTCAGATTAAAGGGGAAAAACGAGAAATATTTTTTACTCTATGGCGAGAAGTTTTTGGTGATAGCGATAGCGTTATTGATGAAGAGACTAATTTCTTTGACGCAGGCGGTACTTCGCTTAAAGCATTATTGTTAATTAATAAGATCCAGCAACGCTTTAATTGCTCTCTCCACCTGGAAGATTTTTACCACGCCCCTAGATTAGGTTATCTATTACAATCTGTCCTTCAACAAGGGAAAATATCGGTTGTAACCGATAAAAATAGTACCTGCCTGACAGAGCAACACGACCAATATTATTGGATTATCGATACTATCTCTAATCGATCCGGCGCTCATAATATCCCACTATATTATCATCTGGCCGGAGAAATTGATTTAAAGAAATTACGTTACGCTTTGCTGTATACTATGCAATATTTCCCTGCCCTCTGCCAAAGAGTCACCATAATAGACGGGCAACTCTCTTTAACCTTCTCACCGGCTACCGAAGAGAATCTTCCTTTCGAATATATCGATTTAACTCATGCTACCGGCATCAATATTGAAATTTCATTACGAAAGATCTTAAATGATATGGCATTTAAGCCGATGGCATTGCAAGATAATCCACCGGTATATTTTAAATTATTAAAAATAGCAGAACATAAGCACTACCTTTTATTAAATTTCCACCATGCATTTTGTGACGGAATGTCGATTGCTCATGTGTTGCAAAAATTATCTTCCGCTTATGCAGATACTGTACCAAAGATTGAAGCTGCTACGGAAGCAGGCATTAATGTCATTAATCAACGCATGTCAGACGAAACATTAAATTTTTGGACAGAAAAATTGTTCAATGTACTTTCGGTTGACGGGCAGCGTAATGATATATCAGAAGCTCATCAGAGGAGCCGGGGCCGACGTTATTCAATGTCGTTGTCTCCTAAATTAATTGCCGCACTATCCAGCACGCAGAAAAAACATGCGGTAACTCTGGAACATATTGTGATTGGCGCATTTCTGATAACCATTAATTCATTACTCAATAAAGATGAGATTATCGTCGGTATTCCTTGTGCCAACCGCGTTCCTCCCATATCGTTTAACAGTGTCGGCAGCTTCGCAACAACACTACTGCTGCCCTACGTTACTGCGGAAACTTCATTGATTAATGTATCCAAGTATGTCCGCGATTTTCTGGCAGACGCGAATACTCATTCCAATATCTCATTGGCATATTTAAAACAACACCTTCATCACCACCACAGTATGCAATTGCCAGAGGTTACTTATTATTTTTCTTCCCAAATAGGGTTTGAAACTGGTTTATATCTTGGTGAAACCCGTTGCACCAAGGAAAAAATCAAGGGGCTCAAACCTAAAGGAGATATTGCGCTCGAACTGATCAATTTGCCAACCGGAATAGGGCTGGAATGGCTCTACGATGATGATATTTTCTCTGAAGATATCATCAGCGACATGGGGCTGTTTTTGATTAATTTATTGGATTGCATAGGCACTCAGCATGAGCTAATGCCTGGCGATACGGAACGATAACAAATATTAAAATGGATACTGATTGTGCTGGTCAAAAAAAAGAAATGGGTTGTTATCACCATCGTTATGATCGTTTTTCTTGCCGTGCTTTATAACAACTTTAGCCCCAAAAAAACATCTGCGGCTATGACGGAACAAATTGTCACCGGAACGTTAGGTGACGTTATTACGACGGTAAGTGCTGCCGGTGTTATACAACCAACCAGACAGGTCAATGTCGGCAGCCAAATCTCAGGCCAGTTAACCAAATTATATGTTGAGGTCGGGGATATCGTTGAAGCCGGTAAACTAGTCGCCAGCATTGACGATACTTTTTATCGCACTAAAGTTGAGGCTAGCCGAGCGCGGCTAGAAAAATTACGGGCCATGTTGCAGGAAGAACAATACGCCTATCAACTACTGGTCATCACGGAAAAACGCCAAAGAGAGCTTAACCTACGCTCCGCAACCAGTCAGCAACTGCTGGATGAGGCTGCTTTTGGCGTCAAAAAAAGCCAGGCAAGAATTGAAAGCCTCAAAGCAGATATCAGACAGAATGAACATATTTTACATAGTGAAGAAGTCAGCCTCAGTTATACCCAAATCTATTCCCCCATTGCCGGTGTAGTGACTGCAATCCATGTCGACCCAGGGCAGACACTAAATGTCAATCAACAAACACCGGTTCTCATGCAAATTGCCGACCTCAAAAATATGACGGTTTATGCAAAAGTTTCCGAAGCAGATATTAACCAAATCATGACGGGGCAAAAAGCCTCCTTCAAAATCTATGGGGCAAATCAACATATATGGCACGGCAATGTTAAGAAGATTATGTATAAACCCGATCTCATTAATAATGCCGTTTATTATACGGTGCTCTTTGATGTCCCTAATGATAATTTCCTGCTCAAACCGAGTATGAGTGCGGATGTCACTATTGTAACCCACGAAAGCACCGGAGTAGTGACCATACCTAGCGACATACTGAATAATAAACGGCATCAACCTTTGAACGATGATCTAACCACCTATTTTTTACGTGAGATGAAAGATGGAGATATCGTAGTAAGAAAATTGCTGATCGGTCATAATGACGGAAGACGTTCAGTCGTTGTCAGTGGATTGCAGAATAACGAGCAGATCGTTGTACTTGCCAAACAAGATAATCTTGGGGGGTAGAATGATAACGCTAAATAATATCTGCAAAACCTACGGCAATGAGAGTAAACAGCATCTCATCCTGAAAGATATTTGTTTAACCATAGACCAGAATGATTATGTTGCTATTCTTGGTCGCTCTGGATCAGGGAAAAGTACCTTATTGAATATAATAGGACTTTTGGATATCGCCAGTGCAGGAGAATATATTATTAATGATCTTACTGTGACTCAGCAAAAGATTCACTCATTGGCGCTTTTACGGCGAAAATATTTTGGTTTTGTTTTTCAGAATTATAATCTTCTGGAAAATTACCGCATTGATGAAAATATCTTGATGCCCATGTATTACTTAAAAAGAAACTTCGATTATGACAGAGAACATTTCCATTACTTAATCGAACGCCTCCAGCTTAACAATTTATTAGATAAATACCCGCGCCATCTGTCAGGAGGAGAACAGCAACGGGTTGCTGTCGCTCGTGCCTTGATCAATAATCCAAAGTTTATTATTGCTGATGAACCTACCGGCGCGTTAGATACTGTTAATGCGACCAATCTCATGCAACTTTTTACTGAATTACATCATAATGGATGCGGTATCATCCTGGTAACACATGATCAAACTGTCGCCAAATATGCCAAACGCAAACTATATTTAGATAATGGCTGTCTGGTGACTCAATGAGCATGAATAATATAACCCTAAAATTCAATGTTTATTCGACGGTTATCCTGTTCAACCTCAAGATGGCAATACGCTCTCTTACCGCACATAAAACACGAGTCTTCCTGACTCTATTATGCATTGCCATCGGGGTAGCTTCGATTGTGATCATGCAAGCAATTGGCACAGAAACCAAGCATCATATTGTTAAGATGGTCTCTTCAATGGGAAGTAATATCATTTCAGTAAAATACAAGGGACAGGAAAACGGCGCTTTTGATTCCCATGATAACTATCTAACACAAGAGGATATAACGTCACTTTCAAGTAATCCACATATCAGCCACAGCACTCTATTTTATACTGCGTCAGGAACAATAGTTTCTCCACAAGGCTCTGCTGATGTTCAATTGATTGGCGCCAATGCAGATATCGCGGTTATCCGTAATTTGGTGATTGATCGTGGACGTTTTTATACACCACAAGAAAATGCTGCTCTGGCAAATGTCGTTGTTTTGGGGGCATCTCTGGCCGAACGACTTTTTCCACAAAAAGAAACCGCGTTTGAGCAACGCATCAAGATTAACGACATCTCGATGCAAGTTATTGGTATCTTAGCTCAGAAAGGCGAAGGTATGGATGCCGGCGTCGATGATGCCGCATTTTTGCCAAGCAACAGCTATCTGGTACGGCTGTTCGGTCATACGCCGCCTAGCGGCATGGTGTTGAAAGCCAAAGATGCCTCTCATATTGAGCCGGTTAAATACGCTGTTGAACAACGGTTGTCACGGTTTAAACATCAACAAAACTATGAGATACGCAACACCACGGAATTGTTGAAAACGTTGCATGAAACCCAATCAAAAATTAACCTTTTCCTATTGTCGATATCATCAGTGACCCTCTTTGTTGCAGGTGTCAGTGTCATGAATACCATTCTCATCAGTGTCAGAGAACGTAGAAGAGAGATTGGTATACGGCTTGCCGTAGGAGCCAGTTATTCCGACATTTTTTACCAGTTTCTTACCGAAGCATTTTTGATTTCACTATTGGGAACACTATTAGGGCTGTTATTCTCATTTATCGGTTTCAGAATTTTATTACTATTTGATATTGCGGTTGGCTTCTCTTTCTATTCCTTTTTACTCGCTTCCCTCGCAGCCTGCTTTATCACCGTCGTGTTTGGTGTATATCCATCACATCGCGCAGCCGCATCAGCACCAATCGAAGGCATTAGAGAATTGTAGCTTGTTTCGTTTCATAAAACTTTTTGGAGACACAATGAAAAATCAGCTTATCTATGAAATTTTACATCGAGAAATCAAAGCGCTTCACCCGGAAGCAGAGACAATACCGAAGGATGAAAACCTTTTCGATATTGGTTTCGATTCGGTAAAAATGCTGATGTTGGTTGATCGGCTAAATGATGCGGGATATCCAATCAACTTTGCAGATTTAGCCCGCTGGCCGACAATCAACGATTGGATCAAACTGCTCGCAAAAGATGAATAGCGCTGTCTATTTCATGACGAATGGTGGATGATCCATGCGGCCAAATCTGCAATTACCTGCGCCGGGATCTGACCTGGTTGCAGATAATCCTCTCCACCATCGCACCCCATTGTGGGCAATAAAATATGATTCAATCCAGTGTAGAGCTTAAACTCTGCCTGCCTATTATTTTGCAGCGCAGTTTTCCACATCGTGAAATCAACATCATGCAAAATCTGGAAATCCTGATCGCCCTGAGCAAAAAATAACGGCATTGCAGGCAAGCTGTTTAAGCAGCCAAATGCATGATAATTCTCAATCTGTTTGAGATAACTATCCGGCACTGACAAAAAGCTCGCAAGAGATATCGTATCTTGCTCTTTCCCATTGGGTAATTGGGATAAAATCACCCGGAGTAAATTACGGAAAGGCGCCGCCAACATCGCAATGCCCGTGACATTTAAACCCGATTTTTGCTGTAAGTTCTTTGCAATTAATGGGCTGACATATCCGCCGAAACTGTGCCCAACCAGAAATACTGGCACATCGTGAAATTCAATATGTCCCATTAAACTAGTCAGAATATTACAAGCATCGTCAACAATTTCCGTATTGAGATCGACAACCTCAGGGTCCATATTTCTCTGCCGGATACGATAATAGCGTTTGTCAAAACGTACACTCGCAATTCCATATTGACTTAATTCATGTGCCAACATACGAAACAATGGATTAGGCCCGACATCATAATCCATCGAATGCGGACCAGAACCCGCAAGCAATAGTACAAGTGCTTTGGCATCATTATGTGGTGATGGCAAACAGACCAAACCATCCGGGACATCTCTAAGGCCAAACGTCTTTAACGTTTTTTCGATAAAAATACCCTGTTTTGCATACGCATCAGGTATTGGGCATCGAGATAACGTGAGAGAATTAATTTGCCGATCTTTAATCCCAATATAAAGATTGAACTTTCCATTGAGAGTATTTAGCCGCAGATGACAAGCACCTTGCTGGTGATAAATAATATCGATATCTGAGTTACACAAACTGTCTGCTAATACAGTTAAAGCTAAATCATCAGCAGCCATACGCAATGATTCATTCATTAATTCCCTGGCTGCTTCCCATTGCTCATTAAGCAATGTGGTTATTAATATCTGTATTTCACCTTCCAATGTGGCAATTAAGTTCTTAATAAGCATTGTAATTACTCAACTTCCTACGGCCACAACCGTGATGTATGCACTAAAGCTAAAATCCAGACAGTTCTCATAAACTAGTCGATGGCGCCTGAGATATCCAAATCACGTTCACTTACGAGCCTTAACCTGTTCTCTTCGAGCCGCAAAAATCGCTTTTGCGTCGCTATGTTCAACACCATTACCCTCTTTTACAGATTGGCGTACGATATCAACCTTTTCCTGAAGGAAATCTCGATTATGATGCTCAAGACGAAAATTAGACATTCAAAAAACCATTCCCCTGCTCATGGATAAGTCGTTCAATCAGCTGACACTCTTTCGGTTCAAGCTTATCTTCTCCGATATATTTCCAATTGCGTTCGTAAAATGCAAGCGCATCACGATCAGTTAACTCAATATCCTTAGCCAAATACCAAGCACAATTTTTCATTTGTGGATAATCAGCGGTTTTTACCATAATAACCTCTCTTTTCATATTTACAATATAGCAAAGTGAACTGCCAACTCAATCATATTGCAAATACCCACATATTCACCGCAGTAACAGCCATGAAGTAATCATGCAGATCTGATTCAAGTTTCATAGTAGAAATAGTAGAAATAGCTCACTTACTCATAATCCCTTCTCACCAAATATGGAAAAAATATATACCACTTTACTATCGATACCCACTCCTACCAACTTAGCCAGGAGTGGATATCCAATGGATTATGCTATTTCTCTCCGCTGTTGAACGGTAACAATATGATCCGCTTTAGCGAGAAGATCGGCATTATGCGAGACAACAATCCACAAACCTGGCCAATGCTCAGGTAAAACAGTCCATAAACGACGGGCCGTATCCGTGTCTAATGATGAATCGCAGTTATCAACAATATAAACATCAGCGGGACGACATAACATCCGGGCCAATGCCAAACGTTGACGCTGGCCGCCAGATAATTGTCCGGCATTGCCAGAATTAATAACGGTATCGAGTCCTTCCGGCAATTCATATGAGCCGGGCATCAAACCTACTGCCTCCAGCGCCCGCATCATGACATCATCATCGATATCTTTATCACCCAATGCGAGGTTTTGCCTTACAGTTCCACCAAAAAAACCCGCTTTCTGTCTGGCATATCCGATACGTGGATTCCGCCACCAGTTTTCATTGCCCAGAACCTCTCGGTTATTCCACAGTACACTGCCGGAACTGGATTTCTCCAGGCCAATCAGGTAACGCAAAAAGGTGGTTTTACCCGAACCAATATCACCAACAATGCCAATAACCTGATTAGTCGTTGCCTCAAACGAAACAGGGGGCTGAGTTTTTGAGTAAGCTAAATGATTAACACTTAGCTTATGCAGAATTTCATCTTGTCCATGTTCTTTGATTTCTTTTTTATCTACTTTATTATTTGCCAGAAACTGCCTGATTCGGCCATAACACACATCAGCATTTTTGTAATAGGCGACTGACCGGCCAAAGAAAAGTATCTGTTCACTGATCCAGCCGATATAGGTCAAAAATAATGCCAGATTCCCTACAGTAAAACTGCCATCGACGATTCGTTTACTTACTATCAGTAAAACAGCCGACGTCCCAAGTATGACAATATTTTTGAACAGCCCAGAAAGAAGGTCAGTAAATACCTGATGTTTGGCTTGAATAGCCCGTCGATTGACAAATTTCTGCGATAACCGCTCAATCTGCCCCTCCATTTTGTTGCCAAGGCGCAGATCGCGTATACCCGTTAAAACATCAGTAATCTTGCCGGCAATGTCCCCTTGCGATTGACGTTTACTCTTCTGTAAATTCCCTACCTTGCGTTTAAGTATCGCCCCGACCCAGAGGCCCACAACCATAGGCATAAGAGCAAGTGTGGTTATTATGTCAGTGTTGATAAGCACAACTAATGCGATAATTAAAAGTAATGCACGGTAAATAAAATCAGAGGTCCAACTCAGAAATTCCGCAATCTCATCACTATCATCACGAATACGGTTCAGTATATCGCCTTGAGAAAAAGCCTGTCTCTGATTATGGGAACAATGGCTCACTCCCCACAAAACCCGCTCTTTCAGATAAGCACTGACCTTGAAGATCAACGTAAAATCAAAGGTTAATCCCAAGAATAGAAATAACGATCGCAAGACCATAGTCGCAATCGCAGAGGCAAGCAACCACCAGACGACAGGGTTAGTTGGCTCATTCATCGCTCTATCGAGTAATTTGCTGATTTGATAACCAATCAACAGAGGAAAACCATGCATCAGTGTCCACACAAACATGGTAATGAAATAGAGAGGAGCAAACTTTTTTATCAGCTCAGTCAAAGCCGGTAACATTTTAAGTTTAGTTGATACGTTGGATATAGTCATACCATGAGCCCATGATTACTCGTTAACATTGCGATTTCTGTTTCAGGGATTCGCTGTTGAATCCGCCCATCATCGATAATGATAATTTCATCAACGACCGAAAGCGTGTGAAGACGATGTGCAACCATTACTACGGTGCAATTGCGGCTTAACTTTTCAAGTAATTTCAGCCAACTCTTTTCAGTTCGGGGATCAAGTTGAGAAGTTCCTTCATCAATAATCACTAACGAGCAATGCTGCAACATCACTCTGGCGCCCGCTATCATTTGAATTTCTCCTGCTGATAGCATCAGACCATTAGTACCAACCTGTGTATCAAGACCGTCAGGTAATGCCCTAACCCATTCAAGCGCATCTAATTCCTGGAGAACCTCCCAAATTTGATCATCAGATATTTCATTACTGAAAAGCGTTAAATTTTCCCGCAATGTTGCGGAAAACAGATGAGAACGCTGACTCAAGACAGCAATCTTTTTTGCAAACTCTTCAGGCTTAATCGTTGAGACATCGACATTACCAATGGTCACTCTTCCTGAGTCGGGCCGCGCAAATCCACACATCAAATTAAGAATGGTACTTTTTCCCGCCCCCGTTCTACCAATAATGCCAATTTTACTCCCCGGAGCGACGTAAAAATTAACGCCATGCAAAACCTGCGCTTCTTCTCCGTTATAACTGAAATCAACATTATCGAAATGGACAGAAAGAGGACCATCGGGCAGTAAATTATCCGATGATTTATCTGGGGTACCTTCATTTAACATTTTTGCTGAAAGTGACAAAGCAGCAAATAATTTCTGTATCAGCTCTATTTCTGATGACATATCCTCCACCGGTTCCCGAAGTTTATCAACGTAGAGATAAACCATCGTTAATGTACCGATGCTTAAGCTGCCCACACCAAGTAACTGGAGCCCAAAACCAAAACCTATACCGAAACAGAGTGCAAAGAAGATCTGGGTAATTGGCCAAAAAACCCTGCCGCCAATATAAGCACTGCGTTCAAACTTGAGCAACATTGACAGCATCTTACGAAATGCAATGGCTGGCCAATGCGCCTGCGACAATGGCTGTAAATCATCCATTGCATGTAATGAATCACCAACAAAACCAAAGATGCGGGCTTTTTCATTTCGCGCAATTAGCCAACGACGGACAGAAAGTCTGGTTAACTGAATCAATACGTACGCCACCAGTACGACGACGATTGATATGGCAATACCTGCCTGAGGCATGACGCTGAATATAATTACCAATGTTCCTAATGTCAGCGCTAAATTAGCAATGGCTTTGAAGCCTGCTTTAGAAATCGTTTTTCCTATAATATCAGCATTACCTTCGATATTTTCCAGCAACTCCCCCTGTGATCGTCGTTCTATTTCCAATACAGGTAAAACTGTCATCACATGGCGGAATAGCTTATATCTAATGGTATCAGCAATACCCCAACCGGCCTTAGTGCTCATGTAACTGGTTACTAGACTACCGATAACACCAATCGACGCAATAAAAACATAAATGATTGCCAACATGATAAGTTGATCAACAGTCGTCCCTGATGTCGCCTTATCAACGTAATTCCTAATAATATAAGGACCGCTTAGATCGCACGATAATGTAACGGCTAAGGCCAAAAACGCACATAAAACTGTCCCCTTAAATGGTATGGCACTCTGTAGCAATATCCGCCATACAGTTAAATTCTTTGACATCACGCTTTTCATCTTTAGGTTATGGCACCTCATCAAAATTAGCGATGCTATTTGCAACATCAGTGTATGCAGCCAACATCAAGGTTATTAATAACAGATCGATCACAACAGCAAGATCTGGTTCACATTTAGCAAAATGTAATTATCGCAAAATACCCGCATTTATCACGATCTGATTGAAATGTTTATAAACGCTATCACAAGAAAATAGCCGAAAAATAAAATTGATACCTTATCCTACAATATCAATACCTTTGTTAGGTTATTTAATGCACTAATTGAAAAATATATCGCCAATATGAATAATAAGTAACTTACTCCAAACGAAGAATCGTAGATGGAATAAATAATACCAATAATTACAATGAATTATAGTGATTTTAAAATATATAGCGATTATATAAATGAATTCCTATTCAATATTAACATGCCTTAAATTGTTCTAAGTTTAAGCAAATTATCTCTTGCAAAGGGCTAGTCTATTCTATAATTGGATTAATTCATATTAACTACTTAGTAGTCGGATGAGATTTGGTCATAAGAGGCCAATAAAAAGGGCCTTTCGGCCCAGGTAATCGTTTGCGTAATTAGTCCAAAATAACACCGATACGGCGCGCTACTTCTTCATACGCTTCAATCAGGCCACCAAGGCTTTGACGGAAACGATCTTTATCCATTTTGTTCAAAGTCTTTTTGTCCCACAAACGGCTGCCATCAGGAGAGAATTCATCTCCCAGCACTATCTGCCCTTTGAACAAACCAAATTCCAGTTTGAAATCAACCAAAATCAAACCAGCGTCATCAAACAATTTGCTCAATACTTCATTGGCCTTGTAGCTCAACTCTTTCATTTCAGCCAGATGTTCTTTGCTAACCCAACCAAAAGTTTCACAATAAGATTCATTCACCATTGGATCGTGCTTAGCATCATTTTTCAGAAACAGATCAAACAGAGGTGGATTCAATACCAAACCTTCCTCAACACCAAGGCGTCTAACTAATGAACCCGCAGCCCGATTGCGAATAACACATTCAACCGGCACCATATCCAGCTTTTTAACTAATACCTCAGTGTCCGATAACAGGCGTTCCATTTGCGTCGGAATCCCTGCTTCTGCCAATTTACTCATAATGAAATGGTTAAATTTATTGTTCACCATCCCTTTACGATCAAACTGTTCAATACGTTCGCCATCCAATGCTGATGTATCATTACGGAACTCCAGCACTAACAAATCAGGATCATCCGTGGTGTACACCGTTTTTGCCTTTCCACGATACAACTCAGCTTTTTTTTGCATCTTATATACTCCAGAGATATTACTACTGTATAAATACCATAGATAAATAATAAAACAGATTGTCGATAAAATCCTGTCCAAAGGGCTGATTTTTTCTATAGTTATCTGGTTAGCCTAAAAAACAGCCAAACATCATGCTAAAAAACTTTCCCCCTTCCCTAATCAGTTCCAAAGCAAGCTGATGACCTTCGAAAAACTTACCCTAAAAGGCCATCCGGTAAGTAAAGTTAATAAAAAAATTAATCGATTCTACATTTCTAAGCAGTTACAAAGCCAAAATATCGCGAGTACCCTAGCAGTATGGTAATCAGCGGTGGTAAGCGACATTAATTTGAATTTCCTAATCTTCCAGGAAGAAATTACATGAAGGGAATATTCTTAACACAACGCCAAGTCAATAAGCTGGCCTGCATACATATGTAAGCCTTTTTTCAATGGATTCCATGCAAAGCATTTTCTGTCTTGACAGCAAGGGGGGTGAATTGACCCGCTCTCAGTTCTGTCAGCGCATAGAGGAGACGTCCTATCCTGCCATTACCATCAGTGAGAATTGCACCAGGCTCTTCTTAATCGCATTTCAAACTCGTTTTTATATAAATTTACAATAAAATCAAAGCGCTAACTAAACAGCCAGCGCTTTAGATAATCTGAGGGACTTTTCACCCCTTTATTCAGCTTATAAGCCTGTGGTCTGGCTGAAAGCGGCCTTCAACGCGGCAACTAATTCGTCATTTTGTGATTGGGTCAATGGTTTACCTTTATCACTAATAAACTGTAAGCTGCTCCGGTTATTCAAATCACCAACCTGTAATTTGTAATCGCCTTCACTAATGGATGGTTCACTAACACCCATTGATTTCCAACTAGATGAACTGAGGCTTTTATAAGTCACAGTGATAGCCCCCGTTGAACGGCTGCGGCTACCCACTTTCATGCCTACTTTTTCTAGTGCTGCCGGTAATCTATCCCAAACAATATTATATGGCGCACGAACAATTATCTGAGGTAATCCAGAAGTATCACCGCCACTCTGTACATCCAACGGACCTTGACTACGCGCCACAGCATCATCGCTAATGCGTTCGCGCTGCTGGTTTACACCTTCCATTAATTCATTGAGCATCAGTGAGTTATAACGCTGAATTTCAATAGGATCAGTGACCTGTCGATCACCTTGTCTCAGCCCTTCGTTAGTAACGGATAATTCAATCTGATAGCTCTGGCGCGCAACACTTATACGATGACGAGACTGATATGAAACATTTTCATCTGCACGCGGCCAATCGATCCAATCAGTTGTCAATGTCTGGCTAGCATCATCGCGTTGACTAACTGGGTAATTTTTTTTCAACAGAACATTGTTAATCTGTGACCACAGATGGCTATTCTCAGGAGTGCTTTCAAGTAACAACTTACTGCTCTTTGCACTGCTTTCAGTACGGGAACCACTCAACAGGGCTAATGTTTGAGATGGCGGGCGAATATCAAGCGCTTTCCCAACCTGCCCTTTAGAGGCTATCGCTGGAATATCATATTCACCATTCTGCAATGGCAATGCCATACCCGCAGGAACTTTCAACGCCTTCAGGGGAGGTGTTTCAAGATATGTGTCATCATCATTGACTTGGCGCTTATAGCTCTGGTCGCTAGAACAGGCTGCCAGTAACACGACAAGTGACATGCCAGCAACCTTTATCACCTTCGATTTTTGCAACAATATTGCCATTAAAATTCCCTAAATTTTACAGTAATCCGGCCGTTTTCAAGGCTTTTTCAACTGAGACTTTGCCTGCATCTGTCAATGGCGTCATCGGCAGACGCACGGTGTCATCAGCAATCAAACCCAATTTGTAACATCCCCATTTAACTGGAATCGGGTTAGGTTCAACAAATAGCTGACGATGTAAATCCATCAAGCGATTATTTACCTTACGTGCCTCTGCAAACTGGCCGTTTAATGCCAATTCACAAAACTTAGCAACATCAGGCGCTGCAATGTTTGCAGTAACAGAAATAACCCCTTTGCCGCCAAGCTGGATAAAATCCAACCCACTTGCATCATCACCGCTCAATAAGATGAAACTATCATCATTAACCAATTCTTGGATTTGGCTAACACGATTTAAGTTCCCTGTAGCTTCTTTAATTGCGACAATATTTTTAATCTTCGCCAAACGCGCTACAGTTGACGGCAACAGATCACACCCGGTACGAGAAGGCACATTATACAGAATTTGTGGTAAATCCGTATTTTCAGCAATCGTTTTAAAATGCTGATATAAACCTTCTTGCGACGGCTTATTATAATAAGGCGTTACCGTTAGGCAACCAACAACGCCGCTGTTTTCAAAACGTTTCGTTAGGGATATTGCCTCAGCAGTCGCATTTGCACCTGTTCCGGCAATAACCGGAATACGCCCATCAGCCAATTCTACAGTTGTCAAAACAACATCACCGTGCTCATCATGACTCAATGTAGCAGATTCTCCGGTTGTCCCTACCGAGACTATCGCTGATGTCCCACTAGCAACATGGTAATCGATTAACTTTTTCAAACTGGCCTTATCAACCTGACCATTCGCATCCATTGGTGTCACCAGCGCAACAATGCTACCTGTAAATTCAAATCTCCCGCTAGACATTACATAACCCCCTATACAAACAAGAGCTCCATGGTACTTTTTAGTCATCCAGAAGGAAACTATTTAACACGGGATTTCAATGAATTTTGTTAATACCAGATAACCTCTGTTAAAAAGAAGTGATAACTAAAGTAATTTGTTGAAATTCAATCGCTGGGAATGAGAGCACAATAGAACAGCTTTGATGCAATTGGCCTTGGCAGTATAGCCTTTTTATGTTTACCTTAACGAAACCATAGCAGAGAAGGAAAAGTGACTTTGCCACAATCAGAACAACATTTTCTCGTTATAACCGCGCTAGGCGCTGACCGTCCTGGTATCGTCAACACCATTACTCGTCTTGTGAGTGAGTGTGGTTGTAACATTGAAGACAGCCGCTTAGCCATGTTTGGTGAGGAGTTCACCTTCATTATGCTGCTTTCCGGCAGCTGGAACGCAATCACCATGATTGAATCCTCATTGCCACAGAAAGGAGCCGAACTCGATCTTCTTATCGTCATGAAACGCACAAAGTGCGATACCCATACAACATTTCCTTCCACGGTTTCCGTTAAGGTTGATGTTGATGATTCACCCGGTATTGTCGAGCAGTTTACCAATCTGTTTACCACACAGGATTTTAATATTGCTGAACTGGTATCAAAAACACAGCCGCCAGAAGGCAATATCCCAGCTCGATTGCAGATCCAAATTACCGCCCATAGTCTATTAGAGGATGACGGCATAATTATTAAGCAGGCGTTTAATAAGTTATGTACAGATCTAAACGCACAAGGCAGTATTAGTATTCTTGAACCACTTTAGTTGAAAGATTAAACGGAGAATACGGGATGAACCCATTGAAAGCCGGTGATAAGGCCCCTCAGTTCAGCCTTCCTGACCAAGATGGAGAAACAATCAATTTATCTGATTTCGAAGGCCAGCGTGTTTTAGTCTATTTTTACCCTAAAGCAATGACTCCTGGTTGCACTGTACAAGCCTGTGGTCTGCGCGATGAAATGGATACATTAAAGGCATCAGGTGTTGAAGTGCTAGGAATTAGCACAGATATCCCAAGTAAATTGTCACGCTTTGTGGAGAAAGAAATGCTGAACTTCACATTGTTGTCCGATGAAGATCATCAAGTTGCTGAACAGTTTGGTGTCTGGGGCGAAAAGCAGTTTATGGGAAAAACCTATGATGGTATCCACCGTATTAGTTTCTTGATCGATACCAACGGCAATATTGAGCACGTTTTTGATAAATTTAAGACCAGCGATCACCACCAAATCGTGGTGAACTATCTAAAACAGCACCCTTAAATAGAAAATTAATCACGCTCGTTTAACAGCTCAAAATGCTAAAGGCAAGTACGGGAGGGAAATTCCCATCCCGTACTTCTTCTACTTGACACTTGACGGGTACCAGTATCATTAAAAATAGATTCACTCTTTTACTTCATCATCTTCTGTTATAACTATTTCTTCCGGCCATGCATGAATTACCGCTTTAATTAGCGTCGCCAGCGGAATAGCAAAGAATACCCCCCAGAACCCCCATAAACCACCAAAAGTAATCACAGAAAGAATGATTACCAAAGGGTGCAAATTTACAGCTTCGGAGAATAAAATCGGCACCAGCAAGTTACCATCCAGCCCCTGAACGACCAGATAAGCAATAATCAAGGTCCAGAAATCTGTCCCGACTCCCCATTGAAATAGCGCAACCAATACAACAGGAATCGTAACAATTAGCGCACCTACATAAGGAATTAACACTGACAGCCCGACCAAAACAGACAGCAGTAATGAATAATCCAATCCAAGAAATGCAAACACCGCGTAGGTACAAATACCGACGATCACCATCTCGGTGACTTTGCCCCGAATATAGTTAGTGATTTGCTGGTTCACCTCGCGCCATACCTGCCCGGCTAAAATGCGGTTACGCGGCAGAACCCGTTGCAATGCTTGCAGCATCTGGTTCTTATCTTTTAGCAAGAAGAAAGCCATCAGTGGCACAAGAATCAGGTAGATAGCCAACGTTAACAAACCAATCAATGAAGCCACTGAATATTTCACCACAGACTCTCCGGCAGTTGAAATCTTACTGCGCAAATTGTCAGCCATCACATCAATGATGCCGGCATCAACCAAAACTGGATAACGAGCCGGTAATGTATGGGCATATTCATTAAATCGATTAAGCATATTGGGTATATCTGACAACAGATTAATTCCCTGTTGCCATGCAGTTGGCGCTACAATCAGGATGACTAACAAACTGATGCCGGAAAAAATAATCAGCACAATACAAACCGCTACTGTGCGTGAACATCCCAGTTTTTCAAGTTTAGCTGTCGGCCATTCCAGCAAGTAGGCAAGAACAATCGCTACCAGCAAAGGCGCCAAAATGCCATGTAAGAAATAAATAATGCAAAAACCTGCCAAAAGGATGACAAATAACGCAATAACTTGCGGATCAGTAAACCGACGGCGATACCACTGTATAATCATATCCAGCATTAACCAGGCTCCTTGATAGCAATATTCATATTTCTATTTTTCTTAAAAATTGTCTAATTGATTAATTTTAAGGTACCCTTGTTTATCATACACGCATTATCTAAAACGATGGCCAAATGAGAGCATTTTTGTTTTATGAAAATAATGTCTAATCAATCTCTGACAGCAATATTAATCAGTACACTATTGCTTACAAGTTCCCCTGTTCTCAGCGCCTCTATTGAAGATTCATTGCCGGATATCGGCACCACGGCAGGTTCAATCCTGAGCATCAATCAGGAACTGGAAATGGGAGATTTCTACGCTCGCCAGATGCGTGACAACGCTCCGCTGATTTATGACCCATTGTTGACACAATATATTAATGCCCTTGGACAAAGGCTAGTGGCTCATGCGGATTCAGTTAAAACGCCTTTCCATTTCTATCTGATTGATAATCCGAATATCAACGCTTACGCTTTCTTTGGCGGAAATGTGGTACTCCATGCCGCACTTTTTCGTTATAGCCGTAATGAAAGCGAGCTTGCCTCGGTAATAGCTCACGAAATTTCTCACGTCACTCAACGCCACTTGGCGCGAATGATGGAAGATCAGCAACGTACAGCACCGTTAGCCTGGGCAGGCACGTTGGGTTCTATCCTTTTGCTAATGGCTAACCCACAAGCAGGGATGGCAGCCCTCAGTGGCACTATTGCCGGCGTACAACAAGGCATGATCAGTTTTACTCAATCCAATGAGCAAGAAGCTGATCGCATTGGTATGCAGACATTACGTAAAGCTGGCTTTGATCCTCAAGGTATGCCTGCTTTTATGCAGATCATGGTAGATCAAACCCGTTACAGTTCTAAGCCGCCAGAAATGTTACTCACTCACCCGTTACCTGACAGCCGTCTTGCTGATGCGCGTAACCGTGCTAATCAATATCCGGCCCAGAACATTCCACAATCTCAAGATTTTCTGTTCGCCAGAGTCCGTGTTATGGGCATGTATACCACCGAGCAACGCGGCTATCTTGAGCAGATTTTAGAAAATTACCGTAAGGGCACAGCTAAAGAACAACTTGCTGCCGCTTATGGCCGGGCAATCTTGCTTTCTCAAGATAAAAAATACACTGAGGCACAGGCTATTCTGGAACCACTGTTAGCAAAACAACCGGATAATATCTGGTTTATTGACACAATGACTGATATCGACATCGAACAGAACCGAATTGCTCAGGCTATCACCCGGTTACAGAACGCATTACAAAAACAAAAGAACAATTTGGTATTACAAATTAATCTCGCTAATGCGCTTATTCACGCAAAACAATATCAACAAGCTTTAAAGCTGCTCCATCGCTATACATTCAATAACCCAGATGATCCAAACGGTTGGCGCCTAATGGCCGAAGCCGCTGCCAAACAAGGCAAACGTCATGAAGAATTATCAGCGTATGCTGAAGAAATGGCGCTTCGTGGTCAATTTGACAATGCCATCAAATACCTCAGTAGTGCCAGTGCGCTCGTAAAATTAGGCAGTTACGATCAAGCACGTTATGATGCGCGTATCGATCAATTACGCCAGCTACAACAGCGTTACAGTCAATACAAACGTTAAGGAATTCTCATGCAACAGGTGACGATTTATCATAATCCCCGCTGCTCCAAAAGCCGTGAAACTTTGGCCCTTATTGAAGAACGGGGAATTAAACCACAGATTATTCTCTATCTGGAGGCTCCTCTCACTGTAGAGCAATTATCCGTTCTGCTGGAACAGCTTGGTTTCCATGATGCACGCCAATTGATGAGAACGAAAGAAGAACTATACAAGGAATTGAATCTGGCTGATGAAAAACTCAGTCAGCATGATTTACTGAAAGCGATGATTGCCAATCCTAAACTGATTGAACGCCCGATCGTCGTTTGCGGTGATAAAGCGAGACTTGGGCGCCCACCGGAAAAAGTAAAAGAAATTCTTGATTGATAAGAATAGATACGATGATGGTGACAACACCATCATCTTCTAAAGGTGCAAAATATCCTTCACAAATGGAATCGTCAGCTTGCGCTGGGCCACTATCGAAGCGTGATCTAGCTGATTCAATGCCATAAACAAAGTCCGCATTTCTCTGTCTAATCTTTTCAGTAAAAAGCGCCCTACATCTTCTGGCAATTCAAAGCCGCGTAACTTCGCTCGCAATTGCAAGGCTTGTAATTTCTCATCATCGGAAAGCGGTTGTAATTTATAAATCTGCCCCCAATCCAGACGAGAAGCCAAATCAGGCAACTTAAGGTTAATCTGGCGAGGTGGGCGATCGCCGCTAATAAGCAAACAAGTGCGACCGATCTCCAGAATGCGATTATAAAGATTGAAAATCGCCATCTCCCACTCTTCATCACCAGCAATACTCTCAATATTATCAATACAAACCAGTGATAAATGTTCCATGCCATCAAGCACCTCAGGGATAAAATAGGCTCGTTTATCCAGTGGAACATAACCCACAGCTTCATCTTTTAGGGACAATTCAGCGCAGGCGGCATGCAGCAAGTGACTTCGGCCTCCACTATCACGGGACCAGAAATAAATATAGCTGCCATGCGGCTGATTAATGGCCAATTTGATTGCAGCTAACAGGGTGGCATTTTCCCCCGGAAAGAAACTGGCAAAAGTTTCATCATCGGGAAGATACAAAGGTAACGAAAGCTGCGATGGTGTGTTCAGAAGCACCTCAAACAGAGCTGGTAATAAACGCCAACAAGTTTATCACAGAAAATAGTTGTAAATGAACTGTATAGGTAAATAATAAAAAAACTATTTTTAGGATTCAATAAGTTAAATCCTTTTCCGGCTCAAAGCGCATAATATCTCGTCATCGCACAGAACGGATCGCAAACGCCTATAAAAAATTCCGCATGTGAAAACAGAAAAAATTTAAGTTTTCAGTTCTAGTTCTATGTTATTTAAGAACTATGTTATTCAAGAACTGTGTTATTTAAGGCTATATTATTTAAGAAAAAGCCATCAGATAGTAAGTTTTATTCATTCTTAGCAGAGATCAATGTAATAGCTCTTTACTGATAACAAAAAGGCAATGATAGTGATAATCCTTGTCATGGCCCCAGCAATAGTTAGCCCAGATTACATAGAAGTCATCCCATGAGGTAATCAGGTTCAGTGGGCGCTCCCCTTTGGCGCCATCAGAAACATAAACATGATAGCCATTAATGCTGATAGCCCAAGCAATCATACGCTCCCAAAACCTACGTCCATCTAGCGTTTGCTCACTGTCAGACACAATAATGGAGTATCTTTCAAGGAAAAACCTAAAAAACTCTTGTGGCAAACCTCTTACTGCCTCGTCATGTTGAGGAAGAACTGTACACCACACAAGTATCTGTGTGCATGTTTTCTTCGATGGAACAATATGCTCCATGAATTCGAGCTTTACTGCGTAAACCGTCTCCGGCATATCTACATCAGTCACCAATCTATATTGATTGCCAGAAATAGATGTCAATAAACGATAACCATATGGCGTAACAAATCCAGGCAAAGAAAAGTCTTGCACCCCGTGTTCAATGAAAGCCTGAGTGTGTTCTACATTTTTCTCTGTCATGTTAAGTTTGATATCGAAATCTGATTCAGGAATTAACTTTAGCATTGCTTCATCACTAGTTGCCAATACTTACTGTATCCAAACATTCACTTTTATTCCATAAGTGAGAAATCTCGCTGCAACATCCTATATAATTTGATATTTTCACGCTATGTACACTACCTAGGTACAATACAAACGAAGATCACATTCCATCCCCATTCCTTAAACTATTCTTGATTAATATGCGAACAAAATCGCAACATATTTAGCATAAGTTGCTAGTCTTAATAAAAAGTGAAAACTCTCATTAACCACTTATCCCATAAAAAACGATATAACAAACTGGAGACTGAGCAATGAAAAAAATCCTATTGTGTTGTGCAGCCGGTATGTCCACCAGCATATTGGTACAACGTATGCAAACAGAAGTGATAAAACGGGCATTGGACATTGAGATCAAAGCAGCTCCCATAGCTGAATTAGAACACCTGATAGCCGACGTTGACGTTGTTTTACTCGGCCCACAGGTGAAGTATCAATTGGCACATCTTTCCGCTATCGCCAAACCACACGGCAAACCAATAGACGTTATTGACAGGACGGATTATGGCACTCTTCGTGGTGATAAGGTTCTCGATAAAGCATTAAGCCTGTTGGAATAAGCAATTTCATCACCCACTCGGAGTCCCCCCATGAGTCTCTATACCTCTTTTACACGTGTCTTAGAAAGCTATATTATCCCGATTGCCGGGCAAATCGGTAATCAGCGGCATATTATTGCAATGCGTGACGGCTTTATCTCAGCCATGCCATTTTTAATCATTGGCAGCATGATGTTAATTGTGGCAAACCCACCCTTCGATTTACAGACTGCATCCTCATTCGGCCAAGCTTGGTTGTCCTTCGCCAAAACTCACTGGAACACCATTACTATGCCTTACTTCATGACTATGGGTTTAATGAGTATCTTTGTTTCGGTCGGCACCGCCTACAGTTTAGCTAAATCCTACGGCTTGGACGGGCTAACTTCTGCTTTACTGTCACTCATGGCATTTTTGCTAGCAGCAGCACCACAGATAGAAAACAAAATAGCACTCGATTTCCTCGGTGGCACCGGTGTATTTACCGCATTAATTTGCGCTATCTGGTCAGTTGAAATAACACGTTTACTAAAAAAATATAACATCACCATCCGAATGCCAACACAAGTGCCGCCAGCAATTGCCCGTTCTTTTGAACTTCTATACCCAGTCATAGGTATCTTGCTAACCGTTTATCCTGCCAGCTTGCTATTACAGAGTGAATTCAATCTACTTATTCCCGCAGCCATAATGCAGATGTTCCACCCACTCATTTCCGTCGGCGATACTCTGCCTGCCATTATACTGGTGCTACTCATTGCTAACCTACTGTGGTTTGCCGGTATTCATGGCGCCAACATTGTCACTGGCCTGATGGCGCCTATTTTTATGGCAAATATTGCTGCCAATGCAACATTAATGGCTCAAAGTACTGCTACAACACAAATTCTTACTGACCCTTACTGGTCGTTTTATATCTGTATTGGTGGCTCTGGTTCCACACTGGTTCTGGCGTTCCTTTATCTGCGCAGCCGTTCTATGCATTTGCGTACTATCGGAAAACTGAGCGTGGTTCCGTCCATATTCAATATTAACGAACCACTACTGTTTGGCTCACCGATTGTGATGAATCCAACCTTATTCATTCCACTACTGGTTGTGCCATTGGTCAATGCAGTATTGTCCTACAGCGCTCTGCATCTTGGCCTGGTGAATAAAATGGTCGCCCTTTCCCCCTGGACTGCGCCAGCGCCATTCGGCGCAATGATTTCCGCTGCCTGGGATTATCGTGCGGCAGTGCTAGTGCTCATGCTAATGATAATCGACCTCTTTATCTGGTATCCCTTCTTCAAAATTTATGAAAAACAGTTGGTCAACGAAGAAGATAAACAGCGAGAAAACACAACATCCACCGGTGTAGAAACTCAATCCCAACCCTAATTTTCGGAGGATTTACACATGGATTTAGAAAAAGCTATTGATTTAGAAAAAATTATTGTAGAACTGCTGGTTCATGCCGGAAGCGCACGCAGTCATGCACTAATGGCATTACAACATGCCAGAAACGGTGACTTTCAAACAACACAAACACTAATGACAGAATCCCAACAGGCAATCAAAGAAGCACACACGATTCAAACTACCCTCATCGGATTGGATGAAGGCTGCGGTAAATTACCTGTCAATCTCATCACTGTCCATGCGCAAGATCATTTAATGAACGCAATGGTTATTCAAGATCTTGCCAGCGATATGATTGAACTCTATCGCCGAATACCGTCACAAGAGGAAAAGGTATGAAACGAATCAAAATAGCCGTTATTGGTGGCGGTAGCAGCTACACACCTGAATTAGTCGAAGGGCTTATTCAACACCAAAAAAACATTCCACTATCTGAACTAGCATTAGTTGACATTGACAGTGGAAAACAGAAAGTAGAAATTATCGCCTCGCTTACTCGCCGTATGTTAGCTCATCATGGCATGGAACACGTTATTGTCAGCGTCCATTTCACACCAGATAACGCCATTCGCGGCGCCAGTTTTATTTTAACTCAATTACGTGTCGGTCAACTTCCGGCTCGCGCTGCGGATGAACATCTGGGGCTAAAATATGGCTTGATCGGTCAGGAAACTACCGGAGCAGGCGGCTTTGCCAAAGCATTACGCACTATCCCCGTTTTGCTTGATATTGCCCACAAAGTTGAACAATTTGCCCCAGACGCATGGATTATTAACTTCACCAATCCAGCCGGGATTGTCACCGAAGCAATTTCCCGCTATAGCAAAGCAAAAATTATCGGCTTATGTAACGTCCCAGTCACAATGCATCACATGATAGCTAATATGCTACAACGCCCTTATCGGGATGTGCAGTTACACTTTGCCGGGCTGAATCATATGGTCTGGATACATCAAGTACTGGTTGCAGGTCAGGATAAAACCCAGCAGGTACTCGATATGCTATGCAATGGTGAAATCTTAACCATGAATAATATTCAAGAAGCCCCCTGGCCTCCGCCACTACTCAAGGCTCTAGGCGCAATCCCCTGCCCTTATCACCGCTATTTCTACCAAACCCGCAATATGTTACAGGAAGAGCACAAAGCCGCAGTCGAACAAGGCACTCGGGCAGAACAGGTCATGAAAGTGGAACAGGAACTATTTGAACTGTATGCTGATCCAGAACTCGATCACAAGCCAGAACAGCTCAGTTTCCGCGGTGGTGCATTCTATTCTGAGGTTGCACTGGATCTGATTTGCGCCATTCATAACAATCTCGATAGCCAATTGGTGGTCAATACTACAAACCACGGCGCTATTCGGGGTTTACCGGACGATGCCGTCATCGAAACCAATTGTATTATTAATGCAGAAGGCGCTCACCCGCTGACATTCGGCCGCCTGCCTGACAGTATGTATGCTCTGACACAACAGATAAAAACCTATGAACGCTTAACGATCAAAGCAGCAGTTCATGGCGACCGCGACGCCGCGCTGTTGGCACTGATCACCAACCCACTGGTTGGCGATGTAGACATTGCTTCACCGCTGTTGAATGACATATTAACGATAAACCGTGATTATCTACCGCAATTTCAATGAACAAGCAGTACCTGATTAGTTAATTTGAAATCAGAACCATCATAAAATTAAAGCGATATCTGTTACTTCTGACTAACAAATATCGCTAACTGACTTTATAACCTCTTTTTTTGCGGCGCCGTACGCATTTATCTTTCACATTAAGTTTGAACAAGAGATTCTGTATTATACTGCGCTGAAATCAATTGATTGAAGAATACTGGAATATAAAGTTTCAATACGTTGAAATTTTAGGAAAATCTATGCCATTTAAAATAGAGAATCTCGGATATGGCGAAGCGCATATCTCAGATTTTGAGGTATCTGGCGTGGAATATACCTTGATTATAATGGAGATTATTTCAAAGGGAGATTCTTCTGTCATTTTGCCTGAAAATTACAGCTTCGATCTAAACAATTTTTTTGAAGTTTCATTTGATGCAAAACACAATTTACACAATAACACGCTATTTGAGAGGTATCCTACAAATAACCATTATCAGATGATAGAAATTATGTACGCAGTTGAAAGGCTGATTAATGAGCACTATAATGCTGCCAGCTCTAGTGGATACATTTTACTAGCCGCAGATGAGCGACTAAACAGAGTCTATAAGCGGTATATTAATCGATTTGTAACACAAAACGGCTTTACCATGATAGATAAGTTAGATCCAAATGGGAGGGGTTATGTCATACACACATCACGAACAAGCTGAAAAAGAAAAGCTTGAACTCGAAAAAGCGGTAGCTAAAAAAGCTGAACGTATGAGAGCTGCTTACAGCGCCCTAAAAAAATCCGAAAGAGAAGGTACTGTTCAGTATCTCAATGGAAAAAGAAACTGGTACGTAGTCCGATAAACATTTAAAGGGAGCTTTTCGCTCCTTTTTTACTCCACATAAACAAATCTAACACCCTAGATAATGGCTTTCTTTTGTATCTACTTAGTAGATACTCATACGGTTATAATGTATACTTACTAGACATGAAGAAACATTTATGGAGGCATAGATATGCGCACTCAAGCAGTTTTGCAAAAATGGGGAAACAGTATTGCTCTACGATTATCGGGAAATCTGAAAACGATACCTAATCTTGAAGCGGGTGATATCGTAAACATTAACATCAGTGAAGAAGGATTAGTTATTCGAAAAGCCGTCAAGAAACGGTTAACCGAGTCTGATTTATTAAATGGCTTATCCGCTTACACTGCGCATGCTGATGAACTGGCAGCTCCGAATCACAAGGAACTCAATTACTGATGTTTGTTCCTAAACGTGGAGATATTTGCTGGCTTGATTTCGAACCAACAAAAGGCAAAGAAATTGGCAAATATCGCCCAACACTCATATTATCGCATGAAACCTATAACCGACTAACTGGATTAGTTATCTGTTGTCCTATTAGCACCAGTATCAGAGGAGCACCTACAGAAGTACCTGTTACTAATCTGGAACAACCTTGCATAGTAGCAACAACTTTGATCCAAACTCTAGATTGGCGGCAATGCAAAGTAAAATTCATCACTGCGTCAGAACCTGGACTCCACGATGAAGTTCTGTTAAAACTCATTCCTCTCATTGGTGGCGAACATTTGCTTTCCTGCCTCCCTTACGAATAAAATAATGACCATCATCCCCGCCTCTTAATAATGAAAACTACCCAAAGCGGGGAAATCAGCCCAAGTTTATTGCTCTGTTATTTACCGTGCTTAACAGACTCAACGGAAGATTCAATATACCGTTCTTCGGGACGAAAGACAGCAATCAGACGGAAAATCAAACTCATACCGATACCAACAATCGTTGCCAGCGCCATGCCTTTAAGTTCAGCAACACCGATATTAATTTTTGCCCCACTGACGCCGATGATAAGAATCACGGAAGTCAGGATAAGATTTTGTGCTTTGTTGTAATCCACCTTGGAATCAATCAACACCCGGATACCTGATGCGCCAATAACTCCATAAAGCAACAGCGAGACACCGCCCATGACCGGAACCGGCACGGCCTGAATTGCTGCCGCCAGTTTACCGACGCAGGAGAGCAAAATCGCCAGTATCGCAGCGCCGCCAATAACCCAGGTACTGTAAACCTTGGTAATTGCCATGACGCCAATATTTTCACCATAAGTCGTATTCGGTGTTGAACCAAAGAAACCGGAAATCACAGTTGATAACCCATTGGCGAACATAGAACGATGCAAACCCGGCTCTTTTAACAAATCTTTCTTCACAATATTCGCCGTTACCACTAAATGACCAACATGCTCAGCGATAACAACCAACGCCGCGGGCAAGATCGTCATAATAGCGAACCATTCAAAACGTGGCGTATAAAAAGTTGGCCATGCAAACCACGGCGCTTCACGTACCGGTGTCAGGTCAACTACCCCCATTAGAAACGCCAACGCATAACCTACCAATACGCCAATTAGAATTGGGATAATAGCCAAGAATCCACGGAACATAACTGAACCAAGGACAGTTACCGCCAGCGTTACCAGAGAAATTGTCAATGTTGTTGGATCAATTTCGGCACCTTCCGCCGGACGCAAACCTGCCATATCAGCCGCAACACCAGCAAGTTCCAGACCGATAACCGCCACAATCGCTCCCATTGCCGCAGGCGGGAACAACACATTAATCCAACTTCGCCCTGCCACCTTGACAATCAGTGAAACCAAACAAAACAGCACACCGCACAGAATAAACCCACCCAGAGCCAACTCATATCCCAGTGGCAACAGCAATAAGACCGGTGAAATAAAAGCAAAACTCGATCCCAAATATGCCGGAACCTTTCCCTTACAAATCACCAGATACAACAATGTACCAATACCGTTAAACAACAGAATTGTCGCAGGATTGACTTTAAACAAAATCGGCACCAATACCGTCGCACCAAACATAGCAAAAAGATGTTGGAAGCTGAGTGGAATGGTCTGTAAAAAAGGAGGCCGCTCATCTACTCCAATCGTACGACGGGTCATCTTAATTTATCCTCTTAATATTCTTGCGTTAGAACCAAAAAAAAGCCGACTCAAAAGTCGGCTAACTTACTTATTTCGTACCAAATATCTTATCGCCTGCATCCCCCAGGCCAGGCACAATGTATCCCTGTTCATTGAGTCTCTCATCAATAGAAGCTGTATACAGTTCCACATCAGGATGGGCTTTTTCCAACGCGGCAATACCTTCAGGAGCAGCCACCAAAACCAGAACCTTAATTGACTGGCAACCTGCTTTTTTCAGTAAATCGATAGTTGCAATCATGGAGCCGCCGGTTGCCAACATAGGGTCAACCACCAGCGCCATACGTTCATCAATATTGGAAGCCAATTTCTGGAAATAAGGGACAGGTTCTAAGGTTTCTTCATTACGATAAACCCCTACGACGCTGATCCGGGCACTGGGAACATTCTCCAATACACCATCCATCATCCCCAACCCCGCACGCAGAATGGGTACGACAGTTATTTTTTTACCTTTAATCTGCTCAACTGCCACTGGACCACACCAGCCATCAATAGTGACTTTTTCAGTTTCTAAATCAGCAGTTGCTTCATAAGTCAGAAGGCTTCCAACTTCTGCGGCCAGTTCACGAAAGCGTTTGGTGCTGATATCATGCGCTCGCATCAGGCCGAGTTTATGTTTAACAAGTGGGTGATTCACCTCAACGATCTTCATGGACCTCTCCTACTGTATGTCATGTCGCCAGCAGACAAAAAAACCGCGAGATTATACCCTCTTTTAACCATAACACCACTACCAATCCGTTGATTTTCATCAAACATAACCCTACTTGCGAGAATTCCGATCCTAAACAAGAGTCTCGCAAACGTTTGCTTAGACTGTTAGAATTGTTACTATTCTGTCTTAATTTATCAAACGCAACCGCCTTGGGGGCTTCGAGTGACCAACAAAACCTCTCTCAGTTATAAAGATGCCGGTGTCGACATTGACGCCGGTAATGCCTTAGTCAACCGTATTAAAGGTGTTGTAAAACAGACCCGTCGCCCAGAAGTTATGGGTGGTTTAGGCGGGTTTGGCGCTTTATGTGCATTACCACAAAAATACCGCGAACCCATTCTGGTTTCTGGTACTGATGGCGTCGGCACCAAATTACGTCTGGCAATGGATCTCAAACGCCACGACACTATCGGTATTGACTTAGTTGCAATGTGCGTTAATGACCTGGTTGTTCAAGGCGCAGAACCCCTGTTTTTCCTCGATTACTATGCCACTGGGAAACTGGATGTTGATACTGCCGCCAGCGTTATCACCGGTATCGCGGAAGGCTGTCAATTATCCGGCTGTGCTCTGGTTGGCGGAGAAACCGCAGAAATGCCGGGAATGTACCACGGCGAAGATTATGATGTTGCCGGTTTCTGCGTCGGCGTGGTTGAAAAATCAGAAATCATCGATGGCAGTAAAGTTCAGGCAGGTGATGCCTTGATTGCCCTTGCCGCCAGCGGCCCTCACTCAAACGGCTACTCTCTGATACGCAAAATTCTGTCCGTCAGCAACACAGATCCAGAAACAACCGAGCTTGAAGGTAAATCGCTGGCAGATCACCTACTCGCGCCGACAAAAATTTATGTGAAATCCCTTTTATCCTTGATTGAACACGTTGATGTTCACGCTATTGCTCATCTAACCGGTGGCGGCTTCTGGGAAAATATTCCGCGTGTCCTGCCTGAAAACACCCAGGCACAGATTAACGAATCCAGTTGGCAATGGCCGGCCATATTTAATTGGTTGCAACAGACCGGTAACGTTAGCCGTCATGAAATGTACCGTACATTCAACTGTGGTGTCGGAATGGTGATAGCATTACCACCAACAGCCGTTGAACAGGCTATTGAATTGCTCACTGCCGCCGGTGAGAAAGCCTGGCAAATCGGTACTATCGCGGCACTAAAAGAGGGTGAACAACAGGTTGTCATTCAATGAAAAATATCGTTGTACTCATCTCTGGCAGCGGCAGCAATCTCCAAGCGGTGATTGACGCCTGCCAGCAGAACCGAATCAATGGGCAAGTTTGCGCAGTATTTAGTAATACAGCAAATGCTTACGGTCTGTTACGCGCTAAACAGGCGGATATTCCCGCTCATGTCATTAGCCCGAAAAACTATGCAGATCGTCAGGCTTATGATGAAGCGCTGAAGCACGCCATTGATCAATATCAGCCAGATTTGGTGGTCCTCGCAGGTTATATGCGTATTCTGACGCCAGATTTCGTGCAACACTATCTTGGCCGCCTGTTAAACATTCATCCTTCTCTGTTGCCCAAATATCCTGGCCTGCATACTCACCGCAAAGCGATAGAAAATGGGGATACAGAACACGGCACTTCCGTCCATTTTGTAACAGAAGAGTTGGATGGCGGCCCGGTGATCTTGCAAGCTAAAGTTCCTATTTTTGCCGGTGATCAGGAAAATGAGGTTGTCAAACGGGTTCAGACTCAGGAACACAGCATCTATCCATTAGTTATCAACTGGTTTATCGAAGGGCGCTTAAATATGGTTAGTGGCAAAGCGTATCTGGATGGAAATCTCCTTCCTCCAGAAGGCTATGCCGCAGAATAATTTATTTATACCCTATGGATTTCAAGATGGATCGCGACGGCAAGGAAGCGAATCCCCGGGAGCATAGAGAACTATGTTACCGGGGTGAGTGAGCGCAGCCAACAAAGAGGCAACTTGAAAGATAGCGGGTATATTAACGACTAATTACAGTGCTGTGGTAATATACCCGGCACTGCGAACTATTTAATTATGTCCTTTTTTTACTAAAAACACTGAGGTGTCAAATGCCTGGAGGCCCTCATACTCCACCTGTTAGGTTACGTCCCCTTGAACGGGAAGATCTCCCTTTTGTCCATCAATTAGATAACAATGCCAGCGTCATGCGTTACTGGTTTGAAGAACCTTATGAAGCTTTCGTTGAGCTATGCGATCTCTATGACAAACATATTCACGACCAGAGCGAACGCCGGTTTATTATCGAAGGTTCTGACGCTAAAGCGGGTTTAGTTGAATTAGTCGAAATCGACTATATCCACCGCCGGTCAGAATTTCAGATTATTATCGATCCCGCATATCAGGGCCAAGGTCATGCAACCAAAGCAGCAAAACTGGCAATGGAATATGCATTTTCCGTACTTAATCTGTATAAACTCTACCTGATTGTTGATAAAGAGAACGCCAAAGCCATTCATATCTATAGTAAGCTAGGTTTCTACACTGAGGGCGAATTAATAGACGAATTCTTTATTAATGGCAGTTACCGCACCGCTATTCGTATGTGCGTTTTCCAACATCAATATTTTGCATCCAAGGAAGATAAAAATGCGTCAGCCATTACAGACAAAAATATAGCGACAAGCGACGCCCTGTCATATTCAAAGTTTTAATACTTTTACCTTAACACCTGGAGTAACAATGTCCCAAGACAGGCTCTATACCGAAAAAGAACTCAGTTGGTTATCATTCAACGAACGTGTGCTTCAAGAAGCAGCGGATAAGAGCAATCCATTAATAGAACGGATGCGGTTCCTTGGTATTTACTCTAATAATCTGGACGAATTTTACAAAGTCCGTTTTGCTGATGTAAAACGGCGGATATTAATTAATGAAGAACGAGGATCGGCCGCCAGCGCTCGGAATGTACTGAAAAAAATTCAGGCAAAAGTGGCTAAAACCGATCAAGAATTTGATGTGCTCTATAATGAATTGCTACTAGAAATAGCTCGTAATCAAATTTTTCTAATCAATGAACGACAAATTTCACCCAATCAACAAATTTGGTTACGTCAATATTTTCGTCAACATCTGCGTCCACACACTACACCAATCTTAATCAATCCAGAAACCAACCTGGTTGAATTTCTGAAAGATGACTACACTTATCTGGCAGTTGAAATTGTCCACGGCCAGAATATTCAATATGCACTATTGGAAATTCCGTCAGATAAGGTGCCACGTTTTGTTAACTTGCCGCCTGAAATGCCACACCGCCGCAAGTCAATGATCCTGCTAGACAATATTATGCGTTATTGTCTTGATGAAATTTTTAAAGGCTTTTTCGATTATGATTCACTGAACGCCTATTCAATGAAAATGACCCGTGATTCTGAATATGATTTAGCAACAGAGATGGAATCAAGCTTGCTCGAACTGATGTCATCCACGCTGAAACAACGGCTGACAGCGGAACCGGTAAGATTCGTTTACCAGCGAGAAATGCCAGATGAAATGGTGGAATTACTGCGTAGCAAACTTGGTCTGTCAAACGATGACTCGGTGATTGCTGGCGGACGCTATCACAATTTTAAAGATTTCATTAAATTCCCCAATGAGGGGAAGAAAAATCTACTCAATAAACCTTTGCCGAGATTACGACATACCTGGTTTGATAATTTCCGCAACGGTTTTAATGCGATTCGTGAACAAGATGTGCTGCTCTATTATCCCTATCACACCTTTGAACATGTACTAGAATTACTACGCCAGGCATCTTTCGATCCAAGTGTACTTTCCATCAAAATCAATATTTATCGGGTAGCAAAAGACTCCCGTATTATTGATTCCATGATCCATGCTGCCCATAACGGTAAAAAAGTGACTGTTGTGGTTGAACTACAGGCCCGATTTGATGAAGAAGCCAATATTCATTGGGCCAAACGGTTAACCGAAGCGGGTGTACATGTTATTTTCTCAGCACCGGGACTAAAAATTCACGCAAAGCTGTTCCTTATTTCCCGTCTGGAAGGTGAAGAAATTGTTCGCTATGCTCATATTGGTACGGGTAATTTCAATGAAAAAACCGCTCGCCTCTACACCGACTATTCTTTGCTAACAGCCAATCCGCAAATTACTAACGAAGTGCGCCGGGTATTCAACTTCATTGAAAATCCCTACCGTCCGGTTAAATTTGAAAACCTGATGGTTTCGCCACAAAATTCCCGCGCGATGCTCAACCAGCTTATTTCACAGGAAATCGCCAATGCCCAAGCAAATAAACCCGCAGGCATTACGTTAAAGATTAATAATCTGGTTGATAAAGAGCTGGTAGACCGCTTATACGACGCTTCAGAAGCGGGGGTAAAAATACGGCTGCTGATACGCGGTATGTGTTCATTGGTGCCCAATCAGCCAGGGTTTAGCGAAAATATTCAGATCATCAGTATCGTTGACCGTTTCCTCGAACATGATCGGGTTTACGTATTCACTAATGACGGAGATGAAAAAGTTTTTCTTTCATCTGCCGATTGGATGACCCGTAATATCGACTATCGAATTGAAGTTGCGGTTTGCCTACTCGATCCACAATTAAAACAACGGGTACTGGATATTCTCGAATTACAATTCAATGATACGGTAAAAGCCCGCTACGTTGATAAAGAGCTGAGCAATAGTTATGTGCCACGAGGTAACAAGCGGAAAATCCGGGCGCAACTGGCTATTTATGACTATATAAAAGCCCTCGAACAACCTGAACCAAGAGCTTAATCTATGCCGCTAACACACGACAAGCCAACACCCAGACCAATAGAAATTGCGGCTATTGATCTGGGTTCAAACAGTTTTCATATGATTATTGCACGAATTGTTAACGGTGCATTTCAGATCCTGGGCCGCTTAAAACAACGTGTCCATCTTGCCGACGGCCTTGACCACAACAATCAATTAAGCGAAGAAGCAATGGCACGCGGTTTGGCCTGCCTGGCGCTATTTGCTGAACGATTACAAGGCTTCTCTGCTGATAATGTTTGTCTGGTGGGCACTCACAGCCTGCGTGAAGCCAGTAATGCAAAAGAATTTATCGAACGTGCCAAAGGCGTTATCCCCTACCCAATTGAAATTATTTCCGGCCACGAAGAAGCCCGTTTAATCTATATGGGGGTAGAACATACGCAACCAGAAAAAGACCGTAAACTGGTAATTGATATTGGCGGCGGCTCCACTGAACTGGTAATTGGTGAAAATTTTGAACCATTATTAGTAGAAAGCCGCCGAATGGGATGCATTAGTTTCGCCCACCAATTTTTTCCCGATGACGAAATTAGCGCAGAAAAATTCCGCAGAGCACGGCTTCAAGCCGCGCAAAAACTGGAAAATCTCTCATGGCAGTACCGCATCACCGGCTGGAACTCAGCACTTGGCGCATCAGGAACAATTAAAGCAGTGTATGAAGTGCTAGTCGCAATGGGAGAAAAAGACGGATTAATTACCCCTGAACGATTGGAGATATTAGTCAAAGAAATACTCAAATTCAAAAAGTTAAAAGCCTTTGACCTACCTGGATTATCAGACGATCGTAAACATTTTTTTATCCCTGGCTTGGCTATCTTATGCGGTATATTCGATGCCTTACACATAAAAACACTACAACTCTCAGACGGTGCGCTACGTGAAGGTGTTTTGTATGAAATGGAAGGCCGCTTCCGTCATCAAGATATTCGCCAGAGAACCGCCAAGAGCTTAGCTGAACACTATAATATCGACAGAGAACAGGCCAAGCGCGTACTTAATACGACTGAAACACTTTACCAACAATGGGCAATGCAGAATCCCAAACTGGTGCAACCTCAACTCGAAGCGATTTTACACTGGGCAGCAATGCTACATGAAGTTGGATTAAGTATTAACTTAAGCGGATTACAACGACACTCTGCCTATATTCTGCAAAACACCAATTTACCCGGCTTTAATCAGGAACAACAATTACTACTGGCAACCTTGGTTCGCTGTCATCGCAAAACAATAAAACTGGATGATTTGCCAAGATTCAATTTATTCAAGAAAAAACAGTATCTGCCACTAATTCAAATCCTACGTCTGGCGACGTTACTCAATAATCAACGCCAATCCACAACCATCCCTGAATCACTCAGACTGGTGACTGATGATAGTCATTGGGCGCTCTACCTGCCTTACAATTATTTATCAGAAAACACCCTGATGCAGCTTGATCTGGAAAAAGAGCAAGGTTACTGGCACAACGTTACGGGTTGGCAATTAGAAATAGCCGAGGAATCAATATAACGATTTCAGACCATGAAAAAAAAGAAGCGATCTCAAATAACTAAACTGATTTTACTTATTAGCTTTCTCATTTTATTTGGCCGTTTCATTTACTCATCCATAGCGGCATTAGAACATCATCAGCAAAATAAAGAGGTCATAATAGAGAAAAGTGAAAATCATCAAATGAAATAATCAACCTAGTGCCTAAGTCAATGTCATTACTTCACTGTTTCCCCGAAAAATTCGGGGAAACAAACTGTTATAAATGTCATAATTTCAAAAGAATAACCCCCGCTATTATTACCACAATGCCAATCCACTGAATTCGGCTCAACCGTTCTCCGCGAATAAAAAAGCCTAATAAGGCGGTGACTCCACTAGCCAATGAACTCAGAACGGTAACGACTGCAACATGTCCCGTTGCAGAACCGTAAGCTAATGAAGCAAACCCTATCAAACTAAAGAAACTAATTGAAAAAACCAGAGCGATAATTGAAATCGGCGGTAATGATAAATTCCCTTTTTTTAACAATGTGAGGAACAAAAGAACCACAGCGGTTAAATAATAAACCCATAACGCATTGATAACACCCAGATCTCTAACAGCAAATTCCCCTTGCAACCAGAAACCTAAACCAAACATCAGTGAAGATAAAAGCGCAAAGAAAATTGAACCGGATGATTCTCGTTGTCCATCTTTTGATTTCGGTATACTGGTTAGACAGGCGCCAACAACACAAATAAATAGACTAAACAAAACCAAAGCGGTTATTGGTTTCCCATTTATCAGTGACAGAATCGTGGTAACAGCGCCATAAAGCGAAACAATCGGCGCGACAATAGAAGCCTTGCCGATCGATAACGCTTTAAGCAGAAACACCATTGCCATTAAATTGCAAACCGAAGCAACAACACATACAGTCAGTTGAAAGAAGCTTGCATTAACAAACGACATCTTAAAATAAAAGAACAACAATAACGATAAAACAAAAAAACCAAATAGCTGACTGTAGAATAAAGATTTAGCCACACCAACTTTTCTTGCCACTTGCCCTGCCAAAAAATCAGTACTTCCCCAACACAATGCTGAAATCAACCCCATCAGAATCGCCATAGTGATAATCTCTTATTAATTTGTTATTAACTGTACGCGGTTAGCAATACGTGTCGCATTTTCCATCGCTTCCTCACAACTATTACCATAAGCCAGAACATAACCGACAATAGAACCAAAATTTTTATTTTTTGATGAATTTTTACTTTTAGATGAACTTTCACTTTTAAATGAAATAGTAAAAGGTGTTTTTTTAAACCCTGCGGAGATGAAATAAGGAATATCAGCATCTATCCTGATATCATTTACCATCCCATCACCACGATAAAAAACAAATGCATCAGCGACAAATGGATAAACTCTTTCCGATTCTAGTGATATAGAACTTTCGATACCACAAACAAAGTCCACCAAGTATTTGACCATATCAATCCCAGAGGTCATGAAAATCTGTTGAGTGGCTCTGGCTCCCGCTATGCGCAAATTGATCTCAACTAATACAGGCCCACGAGAGGTATAAATAAATTCTACATTTATTGCTCCACCCCGTAATTCCAAAACGGCTACCCACTCTTTAACAAGTTTACAAGCCATTGCAAATTCAAATCCAGACAGTTCAGCAGGATGAGATAAACCTATCATACACAGGTCATCATCAGGAGAAACAAAAATTCTATTGATACCAATTACATGCCATTCATCATGACTATAAATTAATTCCGCCCCATAAAAATTTCCTTGCAGAAATTCCTCTATCAAGAACTCCTCATTGACTTTACCGAGCATTGACATTGTGCCATTAGATGAAATTCCTGAAATTACATGGCGGTAATCATCTAGAGATTTACAAAGTGATACTCCATAAGCCCCCGCATCACGAAGTGGCTTAATAACAAACGGAAAAGGAACTTTAGGATTTTCTGGAATATTATTATAAGAAAAAACCTCGTAGGCCGGTTGTTCATAACCATGTTGTGCCAGGATATCCCTAACATTCTTCTTACTAAATGCGTTCCTCAAACCATTTATATCCGGGTGAGGTAAACCAAATTCTAACGCCACTTCAGACGCCACAATCATAAAATCATCATAGCAGCCCAAAATCGCTGCAATAGGAATGCCATTATCTTTAATTAAATTAATGATATCTGTACTGCTTCTCGTATCTAAATAATAAACATTATCAAATAATTCCTTTCTCAAATCATCATATAATCCTTTATTCATTGATGCCATCGAAGTAAACAATACCGGAGAAAATCCTAAATTTCTAATATAATCAATTGCTGAGCACTCAACCGGCCTTGCTTCAATAAAAATAAAAACGCCCATATTTCCCCCATCATCAGTTAACAATTACTACTCTATACTTATTTTATTTACTCTTTAAATCATCTATTTTTATTAATAAATAAAATTTCCGGCAAAATTAAGATGACCTAATCATCATGTATAGTTCCAACTAAGGTGACTTTCAAATACAAAAACAGTCAAAATACAACCAGACTCAACTCTTTAATACATAACCAATTCAATAATAATAGAAATTTCTCCATAAAAAAATAATTTCACCGTCAAGAGAAAATATTTATTCATTTTTAAAATAAAAAAATAAATAATTATTCTATTTTAATAATTAATTTTATTTGACATATCAGAACTTATATACTTTTATTAATACTACATTGATTTACGAATATTTTTTAGTTAACGGAATAAATTGTTTAAATTAATTTATTATTCCAAAATCTTTTTCTTATATATCTTTATTTATAGGAGTGCTTATGTCATCTCATGAAATTAGAAAAACAGTATTCAGCCCCTCTCCGTGGGAAAATAAAATGGGATACTCAAGAGGGAAAAGAGTGGGTAATCAAATTTTTATTGCAGGATGCGTTGCTTCAGATGGTGATGGAAATGTTATGGGGGAAAATGCTTACGAGCAAACTCTATTTATCATAGAAAAAATTGAGAAATATTTAAAAGAGCTTGGTGCAGAACTGACTGATGTTGTCAGCACAGTAACACATTTAGCAGATTTCCAACATTTTGATGATTATTGTCGAGCATTTAATGAGAAATTTGGCGATATACGACCCGTCAATACCACCATTGCCGTTAAATCAATGGTGAAGCCAGAACATTACGTTGAAATTACAACTATTGCCATCGACAGCAAATAGTTAAATTAAAAAATGATACCAATGGTAATTAATCTACCTGGAGGCTTGGCATGAATAAAATTAGCGTGCTCCCCGGTTCTACTCTTAATGGGGAAATAGTCATACCATCATCTAAGCCTCATATCCAGAGAGCGCTGCTATTAGCACTATTGAATGAGGAAACAACAACCGTAAATAATATATCGTGGTGTACCGAAACAGAAGATCTCCTTATCGCTTTACAACAGTTTGGGTTGCAAATTCTGGACAGAGGTGAACATCACATCATATTGAAAGGAGCACATCCAATATATCATTGTAATGAGATTATTAACGCTAATGGCTCTGGTATGTTATTTAGAATCAGTGTCGCCTTGGCCTCACTGACAGAAAAAGAAGTTTATATAAAATGCAATGATTCACTGTTTAACAGAGAAAGCCTGTATGATGAATCATTTTTTTCATATCTAAATGTATTTGCAGAAAAGCAAAAAGAAAATATCGTCATGGTTTCCAGGAGAATATATCCGTCACAGTCACCATTAAACTTCAATAAGAGCACTCAATTCCTATCATTCTCTCTGCTTGTTTCGCCATTTATTAAAGGGAAAAGTATTATCATTAACAATGACAGCGAAACTAAGAGTGGATATATCGATATAACAATTAAAATGATGGCATTACTGGGAAGTAAAATCACCCGAATAGGCAGCACATTTATTTCAACTGAATATCAATCAAAAGATATTACTATTAACATCCCTTCGGACTTTACATCACTAAGCTATATCGCCTCATCAATGTTAAGTATTAATAGACCAAGTAAAGTCACCATAAAAAATTATTATCTGGGGAATACCATTAACGAAAGAGTATTATTTGACATATATAAAAAATTTGGTATGGATTTAATCTATAATCCAATTAAGAAAGATTTTAATATCATCTTGGAGAAGGAAAATAACACCATTACAGATGAAATCTATTTAAACGAGCTCCCTTCCGTTGCCACTAATATTATCGCAGCAGCGATTAATGGTAATGGAGACATCACATTTTCCGGTCTAAATGCTATAAACAATCATAAATGTCAACGCGCATTTATTATCAACGAAAATATACGCATGATGGGAGGAAAAAGTTATTTAATTTTTAATGATACTGGAGCTTTCAACAAAATAAGGATTAACGGTAATGGGCCATTAAAAGGAGGCGTTGAAATATTCAGCTACTATGATCATCGAATTTGCGCATCCAATATTATTGCATCACTAGGGGCAAGAGAACAAACAACCATCAATCATATACATAAATTAGATGATGGTTTTCCTGGATTTATCCAATCCTTAAGTTCTCTCGGGGCTAAAATAAGTTAATTAACAGTATAATAAACGAGATAAAAATATGAAGTATTATGGTAATAATCATCCGCCATTTATCGAAATAAACAAGACCAAATTACTCAATGGTTCAATAACTTTACCTGCCTCAAAAAGCTCTTCAACTCGTGCCATTCTGACTGCATCATTAACGGAAGGTACAAGTAAAATAAATAACATGGCATCAGGGAACAATACAACAGCAATGAAATTAAACTGTTCCCATTTAGGCGCATCATTTAATAGTGATATTACAGGGACAATCGTAGAAGGCATCGATGTCAGAAAAATCGATAAAAAAATCATCTTTAACCCTGGTAATTCTGGTGTTGTATTACGGCTATTAATGGGCGTATCTGGTTATTTGCCTGATACTGAATTTATTACAGAATACAGTCACTCTCTGGGGACGCGATCACAATCAGAAATGGTCAATGCACTAAAATTACTCAATATTCAGTGCACCGCAGTGGGGCCTGATTCACTTTTACCAATAAGCATGAAATCAAATAGAAACATCGGCAGTTACACTGAAATTTCATGCAGAAAGAGCTCCCAATTCCTGAGTGGGCTACTTTACTTAGGTGCTATTAGTGAACGAGATCTGCAAATAAAAGTCACCGATACAATTACCTCACCATCGATGGTTCACACGACAATTAATAATTTACGCAAAGCCGGAATTAATATTGAATATGACGATAAATTCCGCAATTTCTTTACGACAGGAAAGAGTCGATTTATCCCATCAGAATTTAGCGTCGGCGCTGATCCAGCCAGTACAGCAGCGATCCTTGCGCTTTGCGCCTCACTGAATTCTGACGTCACCCTAAACGGCTTCTTTGAGGAAGAATTAGGTAATGGCGCGGTGGTGGATTATTTAATTAACAGCGGAACGAAAATCAGCTTTACCAAAGAAGATTGTCTCAATATTCGATCTGGCGGCGCCCTGAAAGCGCAGGATTTCGATGGTTCACTGGCGCCAGATGCCGTACCTGCACTTGCTGCATTAGCTGCGTTTGCCGATGGTAAAAGCGTTTTCTATAACATTGAACATATCCGCTATAAAGAATCAGACAGAATTTCTGATTTTCGACGGGAATTGGACAAAATAGGCATTAGATCAGAAGAGAAGCTAGACCAATTAATTATTTATGGCAATCCATATGGATATAAAGGCGGTGTTATTGTTGATGGTCATTACGATCATGGATTAATCATGGCGCTGACAACAATAGGTTTACATTGTGATGAACCACTCATTATTAGTGAGCCATATCATGTTGGTCAAACCTATCCAGAATATTTCGCTGAAATATCCACATTAGGCGCCAATGTGAATGAATTAAAATATTCTGGACCTATACCAGAAGACGTTTAAATATCATTGATAACTCTTAACCAAAGGAACTCACTATGTGTGGAATTGGTGGTGTTTTTAATACCGAAAACAGGCTTATTGATGATATTGACAATAAGCTACATACTATAATGTCAAAAATAGCGCACCGAGGTGATTCATCTCGGTTTAATGAGAAAGTTGTTAGAAATAATTTTGCAATCGCAACCAACAGACTTGCTATTGTCGAACGCGATTCAGCCTATCAGCCCATATCGAATCAAGAACATGACCTTCATCTTGTTTTGAATGGTCAAATTTATAATTATAAGTCTCTTCGAAATGAATTAATTAAACAAGGTTATCAATTTAACAATGGTGGTGATGCTGAAGTCGCCCTAATTGCCTATATTTGCTATGGCAACTCATTTGTTAGAAAACTAGATGGAATGTTTAGCTTTATTCTATTTGACAATAAGAATAATAAATTCTTATTAGGCAGAGATCACATCGGAATAAAGCCTCTCTATTACACCCAAAAAGAAGGTAACTGGTATGTGGCGTCAGAAATAAAATCATTGATCGAGTTTAACTCAGAAATTAAACCCGTTGAACCCGGTTCAATTTTCGACGGATTTACCAGTGAAAAATATATTAGCTACGACACAAATATTTCCACAAGCCACGATAATTTCGAACAGGCAAAAGAAAAAGTCTATTCACTGTTAGATAATGCTGTCAGAAAGAGGGTTGATACAGACCTGCCCATATCCATTATGTTTAGCGGCGGTATCGACAGTACCATTGTACTTTATCTTGCAAAAAAATATCACCACGATATTACGGCGATTTCATTTGGATTACCGGGTTCAAAAGATATTGAAATTGCCCAAAGATATTGTTCTGAAAACAACATAAAGCATATTATATATACATTTACTCAGGAAGAATTAATTAATAACATCCAAGATGCCATCTATTATGGTGAATTTTTCGAACAAATCGATGCAATCGATTCGAATATTGCTCACTTTGGCTATTATATTGCTAACCGCCTCGGCTTTAAAATTGCTTTATGTGGAGAAGGTAGTGATGAAATTTTTGCTGGCTACGATTTATTTAAGACGTATCCCGATCCCCATCATCTCTCCCTATATCGATTAAATAATCTTCACAGAACTGATTTACAAAGAGTTGATCGGGCAAGCATGAGAAATACGGTTGAAGCAAGAGTTCCCTTTATGGATTCAGTATTGGTTCCTTATGTTTTAAGTCTGGATTTTTCTTACAAACTGAATAACGGAGTAGAAAAACATATTTTACGTGAAGCATTCAGAGGAAAAATACCCGAATATATCATTGACAGACCAAAAATAAGAATGCCAGATGGCAGCGGGGTAAAAAATACTATTATTGATTACGTTAAAGATATTAAATGCAATCTACCAAAGAGCGTTGTTGACAGACTTAATGCTATCGGGTTAACCAACCAAAGCGCTCTCTATTTTGCTGAAAAATATCTCTCTTTAGGCTACCCACTGCCAAAGGAACGTTTCAAAGAATCTGGCAAAGATTTCTCAGAATCTGGTTATTTTAATTTCATATCATAATTTAACCATTATGTTGATTGCTGCATTGTTAGTAGAATAAACAATGCAGCGATTCTGAGATAAAAAATAGGATTTTTTTCATTACTTGTCATCAAATTGAAACTCAATATCTTTCTTTAAAAAATCATAATCAATAATTTCCACTCTCTTATTCTTTGATACAATTACTCCTTTTTCATTCAAACTCTTAATAACTCTATTTAATTGCCTGACTGAAACACCTAAAACAGAGGCTAAATAGTATTTACATATAAAACATAAAAAAACAGCCTAGATAAACAATCACAGTTATTTATTAGATTTACCTCTTTCAAGCCACATTTAAATATGAGTAGAGAAATATATTTATATTGATTATATTTATCCCGCATTTTATAACCAACCTAAATTCTCTCAAAAATTAGGAGATACAATCCAACAACCGTAAAGGAAATGAAGGCAACAGAGGCAGCATCATTTGCATAATTTCTGGAGCCGTCTCGAAAAAATTGACAAAAAACACCTTAATTTACCTTAAAAAGCGCTTCCTTGACATATTTTCCACATTTTCTCCATTTTTTAGCCTATCCTCACTGTCTAAACTAATAACATGTGATTAAACCGATATTTCAGTCGGACATAATCAAGCAATACCCTAGCCTTGTGTTTGAGAGAATGTCGAAGAAATGAATCAAAATAATAAACGCCGTACCCTCCTTTTCCGTGCAGCACTGGTCGCCATTGCCATCGCTGCCGCTATATTTTTCTGGCACCAACTTAAAATCCCTCAACAATCCAGCTCATCGGATCAACCCTCTGGTTTAAAGCATCCCCCGTTACCCCCGGTACAGGTTGCCACAGCAAAAGAGCAGGCAGTCCCTCGCTTTCTAACTGGGCTTGGCACCATTCAGGCCGCCAATACCGCTACAGTAACCAGCCGGGTTGAAGGTCAGCTTATCGCTTTGCACTTTCAGGAAGGCCAACAAATTAAACAAGGGGATTTACTGGCAGAAATCGATCCGCGTCCTTTTCAGGTTCAGCTAGCGCAAGCCAAAGGCCAACTTGCTAAAGATGAAGCAATATTGGCGAATGCTCGTCAGGATCTCAATCGCTACCAGAAATTGGCAAGCACTCACCTGATTTCCCAACAAGAAATGGATAATCAACGCGCACTTGTCCGCCAACACGAGGCCAGTCTGAAAGTTGATCAAGCAGCAATTGATAGCGCCAAACTTCAACTCACTTACAGCCGTATTACCGCCCCCATTTCCGGTAAAGTGGGTTTGAAACAGATCGATGTAGGGAATTTTATCTCCAGCGGCAATAACTCTCCTATTGTGGTTATTACCCAAACCGATCCAGTAGATGTACTATTTTCACTCCCTGAAAACGATATCAATGCAGTTTTGCAAGCTCAGAAAGTAAATCATGACGTCGTTGTTAGCGCCTGGGATCGCAATAATCAGCAACAACTTGCTGAAGGGAAACTGTTGAGCATTGATAATCAAATTGATGCCGCTACCGGCACAATTAAGCTGAAAGCCCGTTTTTCCAATCAAGATAGCATCTTATTCCCAAATCAGTTCGTTAATGTCCATATTAAAGTCGATACACTGGAAAACGCAGTGGTGATCCCAAATGCGGCTTTGCAAATGGGTAATGAAGGGAATTTTGTCTGGATGTTAGGCAAAGAGAATAAAGTCAGCAAACATCTGGTCACGGTCAAATTGCAGGATACAAAGCGTGTTGTTATCAGTACCGGCTTGGCAGCAGGTGATAAAGTAGTCACTGATGGCATCGATCGCCTGACGGATGGCGCTAAGGTGGATATTGTCACACCGATGGTAAATAAGCCTCAGCCACAAAAACACGACAAAACGGAGAATTCCTGATGCAGGCAGGCTCCCCAATCCCAGGCGGCGGGCCATCACGCCTGTTCATCTTGCGACCAGTCGCCACCACGCTGTTTATGGCAGCAATCTTGCTGGCGGGCATTATTGGCTATCGCATGTTGCCCGTGTCTGCGCTACCGGAAGTGGACTACCCCACCATTCAGGTTGTCACGCTCTACCCCGGCGCAAGCCCCGATGTGATGACTTCGGCAGTCACTGCGCCACTGGAACGCCAACTCGGACAGATGTCCGGTCTTAAACAGATGGCATCCCAAAGTTCCGGCGGGGCTTCCGTTATCACATTGCAATTCCAACTGACTTTGCCGTTAGATGTCGCCGAACAGGAAGTACAAGCGGCCATTAATGCGGCCAGTAATTTACTGCCAAATGACCTGCCTTACCCTCCCATTTACAGCAAGGTTAATCCCGCTGATCCGCCTATTTTAACGCTGGCAATCACCTCCGATGCAATGCCAATGACACAGATTCAAGATATGGCAGCAACCCGTATCGCACAAAAAATTTCACAGGTCAACGGTGTAGGATTGGTGACGCTCGCCGGCGGCCAACGACCAGCCGTCAGAGTGAAGTTAAACGCTCAAGCGGTCGCTGCACAGGGATTGGATAGCGAAACGATACGTACTGCAATCAACAATGCTAACGTTAATTCCGCCAAAGGCAGCCTTGATGGTCCGACTCGCTCCGTCACGCTTTCGGCCAACGATCAAATGAAGTCAGTCAACGATTACCGCAAACTGATCATTGCCTATAAAAATGGCTCACCGGTACGGTTACAAGATGTCGCAACCATTGAGCAAGGAGCTGAAAATACCAAACTAGGCGCATGGTCAAATAACAAGCAAGCCATTGTGATTAATGTTCAGCGCCAGCCCGGCGCCAACGTCATTGAAACCACAGATAAGATTCGTCAGATGTTGCCGGAACTCATCAGCAGCTTGCCGAAGTTCGTCGATATGAAAATCCTGACTGACCGCACGACAACCATTCGTGCTTCTGTGAAAGATGTTCAGTTTGAGCTGTTACTGGCAATTGCACTGGTTGTTATGGTGATTTACCTGTTTTTACGTAACGGTATTGCAACACTCATCCCCAGTATCGCCGTTCCTCTTTCACTGATTGGTACATTCGCAGTGATGTATTTCTGCGGCTTCTCCGTCAATAACCTGACGCTAATGGCGCTCACCATTGCCACCGGTTTTGTCGTAGATGATGCCATTGTGGTTATTGAAAATATCTCCCGTTATATAGAACAAGGCGAGAAACCGATGACCGCAGCACTCAAAGGTGCGGGTGAAATCGGTTTTACCATTATCTCCCTGACTTTCTCTTTGATTGCTGTGCTAATCCCGCTGTTTTTTATGGGCGATATCGTTGGCCGCCTGTTTCGCGAGTTTGCGATTACCCTGGCTGTGGCAATTTTGATTTCAGCCATTGTCTCGCTGACATTAACCCCCATGATGTGCGCTCGAATACTGAAACCGGAATCACAGATAAAACACAATCGTTTTGAACAAGCCAGTGAAGGCTTTTTTGAACAAATGATTGCCGGTTATGCCGTATGGCTGAAAAGAGCACTGAACCACCCGTGGATCACCCTTGGCATCGCCCTAAGCACATTGGCGCTCACTGCCCTGCTCTACCTGATGATTCCAAAAGGATTTTTTCCATCGCAAGATAATGGGCTGATCCAAGGAACACTAGAAGCGCCGCAATCCATTTCCTTTGCTGCAATGGTGGATAAACAACAACAAGTTTCATCTTTATTACTGCAAGACCCGGCAGTAGAAAATATCACCACCTTTGTCGGTGTTGATGGCAGTAACCCAACATTGAATAACGGGCGACTGCAAATCACACTAAAACCATTGAATCAGCGTGATGACAGAATCGTTGACATTATTCCGCGTTTGCAGGAAAAAATTGCCGCTATACCCGGTGTAAAACTCTACCTGCAACCGATTCAGGATTTGACGATTGATACTCAGGTTACTCGTACCCAATACCAATTCACTTTGCAGGCAACTTCTCTGGATGAATTGAGTATCTGGGTGCCAAAATTGTTGGCTGAACTAAAACAGAAAACAGAGCTAGTCGATATCAGCAGTGATTGGCAAGATCAGGGGCTGATCGCTTACGTTAAAGTAGATCGAGACACTGCCAGCCGACTAGGTATCTCAATGGCCGCTATAGATAACGCGCTCTACAACGCATTCGGCCAACGGCTAATTTCAACCATTTATACCCAGGCTAATCAGTATCGGATCATCTTGGAACATGATGTGACATCGACTCCAGGGCTGGCGGCATTTGATAACATCCGCCTTAACGGAACTGACGGCCATGTCGTACCTCTCAGGGCTATTGCGACTATTGAACAACGATTTGGCCCACTGGCAATCAATCATCTCGCTCAATTTCCCTCAGCAACATTTTCTTTTAACGTTGCCGAGGATGCTTCTCTCGAACAGGCGGTCAATGCTGTTAGTGATGCGGCACAATTGATCAAAATGCCCAAAGACATTTCCACCCAATTCCAGGGAGCAACGCTGGCATTTGAAAGCGCATTGGGCAATACATTGTGGCTAATCGCGGCTGCCATTATCGCGATGTATATCGTGCTAGGCATACTGTATGAAAGCTTCATCCATCCAGTGACAATCCTCTCTACGTTGCCGACAGCAGGAGTGGGTGCGCTACTGGCGCTGATGATGGCAGGACACGAACTCGATGTCATTGCGATCATTGGCATTATCCTGTTGATAGGTATTGTGAAGAAAAATGCCATCATGATGATAGATTTCGCGTTAGCGGCAGAACGTGAACAGGGATTACCGCCTTACGAAGCCATTTATCAAGCGTGTTTATTGCGTTTCCGCCCGATCCTGATGACCACAATGGCCGCATTACTTGGGGCGCTTCCCTTGATGCTCAGCACCGGTGTAGGCGCTGAATTACGTCGGCCTCTGGGTATCTGTATGGTCGGTGGATTGATTATGAGCCAGATCCTGACGTTGTTTACTACGCCGGTGATCTATTTACTGTTTGACCGGTTGGCACATTATCGCCGCAATCGTCGGTTCTCACTCCCAGACACTTCATCCATTGATCATCAGGAGCCGCGGTGAAATTTTTTGCCTTATTTATCCAACGTCCTGTTGCCACCACGCTATTGAGTTTAGCCATAACCCTATGCGGGGTATTAGGATTTACCTTGTTGCCGGTTTCTCCTTTACCGCAAGTGGATTTTCCGGTGATCTCCGTTTACGCCTCATTACCGGGCGCTTCACCGGAGACAATGGCCTCATCTGTCGCTACGCCACTGGAGCACGCCCTAGGTCGAATTGCCGGAGTCAACGAAATGACCTCCAGTAGCTCCCTTGGCAATACCGATATCACACTTGAATTTGACCTCAATCGTGATATTAACAGCGCAGCACGGGATGTACAGGCAGCACTGAATGCCGCTCAAAGTCTGCTACCTTCTGGTATGCCTGGCAGGCCGCGTTATTACAAAGTCAACCCGACTGACGCCCCGATTATGATCCTCACATTGACTTCTGATACCTATAATCAAGGGCAACTTTATGATTTTGCCTCTACTCAACTGGCTCAGAAAATCGCCCAGGTTGAAGGCGTTAGTGAAGTCTCTGTTGGCGGCAGTTCATTACCCGCAGTCAGAGTTGAATTGAATCCTGGCGCCCTGTTTCATCAGGGAGTTTCGCTAGATGCGGTACGCAAAGCTATCAGTAATGCCAATGTTCGTCGTCCACAAGGATATGTGGATTCCGATCAGCAACACTGGCAAGTCCAAACTAATGATGAGTTAAAAACCGCCGAAAGCTATCGTCCGATCATCGTTCACTACAACAACAATTCACCGGTACGATTGCAGGATGTAGCAAATGTAAAAGATTCCGTTCAGAATGTCAGAGCTGCCGGAATGTCTGGCGGTGAACCGGCTATTTTGTTGATCATTCGCCGTGAGGCTGGCGCGAATATTATTGCCACAGTAAATCGTATCCGTGAACAATTACCGGCATTACGTGAATCTATTCCTGCCAGTATTCAGCTTAAAGTTTCTCAAGATCGCACACCAACTATTCGTGCTTCATTAGCAGAAGTAGAACGTGCATTGGTGATTGCTATCGGGCTAGTCATTCTGGTGGTGTTCCTGTTTTTGCGTTCCGGTCGCGCAACATTAATCCCTGCCATCGCGGTACCGGTTTCACTCATTGGCACCTTTACTGCCATGTATCTGTGCGGTTTCAGTTTGAACAATCTTTCCTTGATGGCGCTAACAGTTGCCACAGGATTTGTGGTGGATGATGCGATTGTGGTACTGGAGAATATTTCCCGCCACCTTGAAGCAGGTATAAAACCCATACAAGCGGCACTACAAGGTGTTCGGGAGGTAGGCTTTACAGTCCTCTCGATGAGTATTTCGTTGGTAGCAGTTTTTATCCCGCTTCTGCTCATGGATGGTTTGGTTGGTCGGCTGTTCCGTGAATTTGCTATTACTTTAACCACCTCAATCGGCATCTCATTATTGGTTTCTTTAACACTAACGCCAATGATGTGCGCTCATTTACTAAAATCTCAACCTCCCAAAGCACAAAAGAAAATACGGGGATTTGGTAAAGTTCTGCTGAAAATTCAGCAAATTTACGGACGCTCTCTGATGTGGGTTCTTAATCATAGCCGTTGGGTATTGCTAATTTTGGCTGGCATCATTGCTCTAAATATTTGGCTCTATATTAATATCCCCAAAACTTTCTTCCCAGAGCAGGATACCGGTCGGTTGCTAGGGTTTGTTCGGGCAGACCAAAGTATCTCCTTCCAATCTATGCGTGAAAAAATGAAAAATTTCATGCAGACGATCAATGCAGATCCTACGGTAGACAGTGTTATCGGTTTTACCGGTGGTGGGCGGGTAAATAATGGCTTTATGTTTATCTCTCTGAAACCATTAAAAGAGCGATCAGAAAGCGCTGAACAGATTATTTCACGCCTGAGAGTTAAACTTGCCAATGAACCGGGGGCAAATCTGTTTCTCATTCCGGTACAAGATATTAGGGCAGGCGGTCGCCAGGCTAATGCTAGCTATCAATTTACATTGCTGGCAGATGATCTAAATGATCTTCGCAAATGGGAACCTGTTATCCGTAAGGCATTAGGGCAATTGCCCCAACTAACTGACGTGAATTCGGATAAAGAGGATAAAGGGGCTGAAATGGCAATAATCTATGACCGCGATACTATGTCTCGTCTGGGCATTAATGTTAGTGAAGCCAATAGCCTGCTGAATAATGCTTTTGGTCAGCGACAAATATCCACTATTTATCAACCACTCAATCAGTACAAGGTTGTGATGGAAGTGGCGCCAGAATATACGCAAGATGTCAGTGCGCTGGAAAAAATGTTTGTGATTAATAATCAAGGAAAAACCATTCCACTCTCCTATTTTGCTCACTGGCAACCGGCTAACGCGCCACTCAGTGTGAATCATCAGGGGCTTTCTGCGGCTTCAACCATTGCTTTCAATGTATCGGAAGGCTATACCCTCTCGGATGCTGTCAATGCGATTGAAAGAACCATGACTGAACTTAGTGTACCCTCCACGGTTCGCGCCACTTTTGCTGGTACCGCCCAGATTTTCCAGGAAACCCAGAAGTCCCAATTATTCTTGATTCTGGCCGCCATTATTACCGTCTATCTGGTGCTAGGGATATTGTACGAAAGTTATATCCATCCATTGACTATTCTCTCTACCCTGCCTTCTGCCGGCATTGGCGCCCTACTGGCATTGGAACTGTTTGACACACCATTCAGCCTGATAGCATTAATAGGCATCATGTTATTGATTGGTATCGTGAAAAAGAACGCCATTATTATGGTGGATTTTGCTATTGAAGCTCAACGTAACGGTAATATCCGTGCCCGTGATGCCATATTCCAAGCCAGCCTGCTACGTTTCCGCCCAATTCTGATGACCACACTAGCCGCCTTATTTGGCGCTCTGCCACTGGTTTTGAGTAGTGGCGACGGTGCGGAATTACGCCAACCTTTAGGAATAACTATTGTAGGTGGTTTGGTCATGAGTCAGCTTTTAACACTATATACCACACCGGTGGTCTATCTCTGTTTTGATCGACTAAGGGAAAAGTGGCAACAACGGCGTACCGCCAGACAAGTTATGGAGCCATTATGAAACTAGGCATCAGTGGTAAACTGTTTATGGCCATCTTCGCTACTTGTATGCTGGTACTCGTCACCATGCACTGGGGGGTAAGGAGCAGCTTCCAGCATGGTTTTATTGGTTATATAAAACAAAATATCCAGTTACGTACCGCCATGTTAGCCGAAGCACTGGCTGAACAATATCAACAATATGGTAGCTGGAAATTCTTAAAGAGGAATGACCGGGTAATTTTTCAAATCATTCGTTCCATTGAACAAACCAGTGAAAGCTATCAAGGTCCGCCACCTCGCGGTTGGCGAACCCAATTTTGGGTAGTGGACAGTGACATGAAACTACTGGTTGGTCATGAAGGTAAAATTCCGTCAGAGACCTATCGCAAACCGATCCTCTATCATCATCAAGTTGTTGGCTGGGTCATTGTCAGCACATCAGATAAAATTACCCGTCAAGCTGATATCAGTTTTGATCGCCAACAACAACTGACAAGCTGGATCATTGCCGGTTTATCTACCTTGCTGGCAATCATAGCCACACTATTATTATCCCGTGGTATGTTAAAACCCGTTAAACGTTTGGTTGAAGGAACCCATAAACTAGCAGCAGGCGATTTCAGTGCCCGAGTCACACCATCAAGTAAAGACGAAATTGGTCAGCTTGCCCACAATTTTAACCAGCTCGCCAGTACCCTGGAAAAAAACGAACAGATGCGTCGCGATTACATGGCAGACATTTCCCATGAACTGCGTACTCCTCTTTCTATATTGCGCGGTGAATTGGAAGCGCTACAGGATGGTGTTCACAAACCCACCCCAGAAACGCTCAATTCGTTATTAACTGAAATTACTACATTGACCAAACTGGTTGATGATCTACACCAACTATCTTTATCCGATCGCGGGGCACTGGCATACCGGAAAGAACTTATCAATATCAGTGAGTTAATTCAGGCTGCTATCGCATCTTATCGTGGACGTTTCCTTGATAAGCAAATCCAGATAGATATTAAACTTCCTGAAACTATGATGGTATTTGCCGACCCAAGCAGATTGACTCAGTTATTTCATAATTTACTGGAAAACAGTCTTCGCTATACCGCTGATAATGGAAAATTAATCATTAAAGGTTGTTCTAACGATAACCACTTCATTCTGAATTGGGAGGACAGTAAGCCCGGCCTGTCAACAGAACAATGCCAACGGGTTTTTGAACGATTCTACCGTAGTGAATCCTCACGAAACCGCGCCAGTGGTGGATCAGGGCTTGGGTTAGCTATTTGCTATAACATTGTTGAAGCACATAGCGGCACAATCCATGCTGAACCCTCACCTTTAGGTGGTCTGAGAATTATCGTAGAATTGCCGCTAACTAAATCCCTCGACGGCGAAACGCTATGAGTACAGAATTTGAACATTATACTGTTTTGATTGTTGAAGATGAGCCAAAACTTGGCCAATTGCTAGTTGATTACCTACGAGCGGCTGATTACGAAACCCAGTGGCTATTGCGGGGTGATGAAGCTGTCTCCCATGTACAGCAACACAATCCAGATATTATTTTGCTGGATCTGATGCTTCCAGGCTGCGATGGCATATCTATCTGTCGGGAAATTCGCCGCTTTTCTGACGTACCGATCATTATGGTCACTGCCAAAACGGAAGAAATTGACCGTTTACTTGGATTGGAAATTGGGGCAGATGATTATATTTGTAAACCTTACAGTCCACGTGAAATTGTCGCGCGAGTTAAAACGATTCTTCGTCGCTGTTACCGACCGCAAGATATTGTCAAGCAAAGCGATCTGCAAATTGACGAGGGCTGCTTCCAAGCGCGTTACCGCGATAAAATATTGGATTTGACCCCAGTTGAATTCCGGTTATTAAAAACGATGGCAAGTCGCCCAGGGCAAGTATTTTCCCGCGATAAGTTACTGAATAATCTGTATGACGATCACCGAATCGTGACAGACCGTACTATTGATAGCCACATTAAAAATTTACGCCGTAAATTGGAACAACTGGACAACAGTAAAACATTCATTCGTTCTATTTATGGACTTGGGTACCGATGGGAAGCAGATATATGCCGTTTGTTATAACTGTCACACTTTAACTGAATTAAATTTCTCTCAACCTTTCACCGGTCAGAAATTCAGCTATATTAAAAATACTTACCTTTAATTGGAGGAATTTCTTATGGCTATAGGTCATTATGATCTTAAGAGAACAAAAAACAAGCAGTATTACTTCAATTTAAAAGCATCGAACGGTGAAGTTATCCTTACCAGTGAAATGTACACCACCAAGGCAGCAGCGAATAAAGGAATTCGTTCTGTCCAGGCAAATTCACCGGCAGAAAAAAACTTCGAAATCAGAGAAAACAAATCTGGCAAGTCCTATTTCGTGCTAAAAGCGAGAAATTATCAAGTTATCGGCATCAGCGAATCTTACGATAATGAAGTCGCGGCCAAAAAAGGCATTCAATCTGCGATTAAGCATGGCCCTAGCATCAATGTCCGAGATTTAACAAAGTCAGAATGATATTTTTTCATGGTAAACCGTACCTTATCAGTTGAAAGTTACTGTCAATTGATAAGGTGCGCTTCATCGATCACGTTCTTAGTTGATCAATAGAACCGAACATTTCATGCTAATAAATTTGTACCCCCAACAAATTAAGCGTTAGAATCCCTCTCCTTATCCTTACTTTTTATAGTGAAAACTAATCTCAACTCAAATCGAGAATTTTTTAACCATGTTTACTCCAGAATTACTTTCCCCTGCCGGTTCGCTGAAAAATATGCGCTATGCTTTTGCCTATGGCGCAGATGCCGTATATGCTGGTCAACCACGTTACAGCCTGCGCGTTCGCAATAATGAATTTAATCACGAAAATCTGGCACTCGGCATTAAAGAAGCTCATGAGCTTGGTAAACGCTTTTACGTTGTGGTCAATATTGCGCCTCACAACGCCAAACTGAAAACTTTTATCCGTGATCTAAAACCTGTCATTGATATGGGGCCAGATGCTCTCATTATGTCCGATCCCGGACTAATCATGATGGTTCGTGAAGCTTTTCCTGAAATAGAAATTCATCTCTCCGTTCAAGCTAACGCAGTTAACTGGGCAACAGTAAAGTTCTGGCAACAAATGGGGCTGACGCGGGTCATTCTTTCCCGTGAGCTTTCTCTGGATGAAATTAACGAGATTCGCCAGCAGGTTCCCGATATGGAACTGGAAGTTTTCGTACATGGTGCATTGTGTATGGCCTATTCCGGTCGTTGCCTGTTGTCCGGCTACATTAATAAACGAGATCCCAACCAAGGAACCTGCACTAATGCCTGCCGTTGGGAATATCATGTCCAAGAAGGCAAAGAAGATGATATCGGTAATATTGTGCATATGCATGAACCTATACCGACAAAAAACATCGAACCAACATTGGGAACAGGCACACCAACAGATAAAGTATTTACGTTCGAAGAAGCAAAACGCCCTGGTGAATATATGTCAGCTTTCGAAGATGAACATGGTACTTACATCATGAATTCTAAAGATTTACGTGCAGTTGAGCATGTTGAGCGATTAACCAAAATGGGCGTCCACTCTTTAAAAATCGAAGGGCGGACAAAATCCTTCTACTACTGCGCTCGCACAGCACAAGTTTACCGTCGAGCCATTGATGATGCCGTTGCAGGGAAACCTTTTGATCCAACGCTGCTAACAACGTTAGAAGGGCTCGCTCATCGTGGCTATACCGAAGGATTTTTGCGCCGTCATACCCATGATGCCTATCAGACTTATGAATATGGCTACTCGATATCCGATACACAACAATTTGTTGGTGAATTTACGGGTGAACGAATCAACGGATTAGCTGAAGTTGCTGTCAAAAATAAATTCATGATCGGAGACCGTCTCGAATTAATGACGCCATCAGGCAATATCCAGTTTACATTGGAAGCAATGCAGGATAAAAAAGGCCAACCAATGGAAGTTGCTCCTGGAGATGGGTATATTGTCTACTTGCCAATTCCTAAACAAATCGATATTAATTATGCCTTATTAATACGTAATCTAAATGGTATTAATTCTCAATCTGCTCAAACGAACTGAAACTCAGACAAATAATCATCAATATCCCCTCTTTATGAGGATATATTTCTTTTTTTAGAAACAGATCACATCAATACTATTTTATTTACCGTAGTATTGTTGGCGAAAAATAAAAAATTAAAAAAGTTTTACAGTAAGACTAGGAACCACCTCCTTGGCCGGCTCAATCTCCCTTGAGCTGGCCTTTTCTTTTTTCCTTCGAGAAATAAAATCAACAAGTTACAAAATTCATTTACATGATTAATTAAATAGAGAAATTTAACTATTAAAGCAATGAATATTTATATTAATGTGTTTCTTATACCTGCATCTTAATAAGAGAATATTTCTACTTATTGAAATATCACACTATCTAAAGAAATGTAATTAAAATTTTCCACTGTTCAATGATTCAGGAAATTCATCATATTTAGACCAAATATTATACAATTTGATAGAATTAATCAGGTGAAAATTATGAGAACAGATAATTACAATTTACTTATTGTTAAAACTATTAGTTCAAACATTTAGCTGACTATACCAACTTAACAACTCAAAATGGATTATGATTTATATACCCACAATATGAGCAAGGAAAAAATAGCCAAATCACTCCAGAGCTGATAAACAACAGCGCAGTATATGTTGCCCTCCCATAAAGATGAAATTTAATGCCGCAACAGAAGCTACTCAGTAAACCAAAAAACTATAGAAACGCATTTTTACACCAGATCAGCATGAAAAATATCACCTAACAATAACATCAGGAAAAATTAGCTTAGCGAGTAACAGCAATAGACATTCAGCCTTTATCTATCAAGTTCTCAACCAGTATCAATAGAGCCAATAACTTTATAAAACATCATCTTGCACACAAGTTACTAAAGAAGAAATGTAATAAGAAATTATTCTTGGTAAATGGAAGAAACCAAGATGTCACTATTGACAATAAAAACATGAGAAATTTTCCATCTGTGATAACATCAAATTATATTGATATGTTTTCTAATCAGTTAATTAACTGATGAATACAAGGCAAAACTAAAAATTTAGCATAATTATTATTTTATATTATTATCACTTCTAAGAAAGAATAAATAACTATATTGACTGTCGCTTACAGGATTATGTAGATTAAAAAACATTGATGCCAAAAATGGTTATTTATCATATATAATACCGCAACTTGGTTATAAATAAATTGACAAAATAAAAAAATCATTCACATGAATAATTAAAATCAATTAAATTTATATCAATAGAGAGAAGAAATACAAAAAAAACCTTATAAAACTCACAAAAATAATATAAAAACATATTATATCTTTGTGAAAAATTTATATAATAAAATGTTCAGATTATATATAAAAAGAGGAAAATATAAATAATCATTTTGTCTTTAAGTTAATCAAATTAGGAAGACAACATAACAACCCAATATTAATCAATGAGTTATTTATTAAAAACAATAAATCCATATTAATTTTAGCTCTAAAACCACCCAACAATCTTATTAATTTCATCCAATAACATTGGAATATTATAAATCAATAAAAAACAATGAGAAAATTCATTCTTGCATAAATAAGAATACGCCAATATAGATGAAAATTTACAATAATAAATTCATTTAATTTTTTGACATTAACAAAGACAAATAATTAAATCTATAGAGACAAAAACTCTCAAATAAATAAAACATAAGTTTTTTTCAAAACTTCATAAAAACAATAACATATATCCAATCTATAATAAAAACATTTAATTACTTAGTAATAAAAACCAAGAGAATATTAACAGGGTCTAATAAAGACAAATAGTTTAACTATATTAATATTTCAATTCATCAATACCAAATTAATATCGACATTATAAATACAGTGAATAATTTATTCTTTATCAGTATTAAATCTCATACACCTATTTATCTTATCCTGGAAAATTGTTTATTAGCAAACGATAAGGATTACGAGTACATTTAATCCAGCACATAAAGATCTTACACTTTCGCCTCTATACTCCTTAAAGGAATGGTAATATCACTTTTTCGCTAAATAGCCACTTTTCAGGTAATAAAATTCTCTTTAACCTCCCACCTGAAGCGATCCACTACCACTTCCCTCCCAATACAACTTGTTATCCTAAAAAGGATAAATGACAATCAATAGCATCTTTTCATAACTGGAGTAAAACATGACTGATATCGCTAAGTTGTTGGGCAAAGATGCGGACAGTTTATTGCAACATCGTTGTAGTACCATTCCGAGTGAAAATCTCTATCTGCCAGGCTCCGACTTTGTTGACCGCGTAATGATCGACAATAACCGACCTAATACGGTTCTGCGCTCCATGCAAACGTTGTTAAATCATGGTCGTCTTAGAGGTACTGGTTATTTATCTATTTTGCCGGTGGATCAAGGCGTAGAGCATTCTGCTGCCGCTTCTTTTGCAGCAAACCCTCTCTATTTCGATCCCAAAAATATCGTTGAACTGGCTATTGAAGCTGGCTGTAACTGTGTTGCCTCTACTTATGGCGTGTTATCTGCTGTTTCTCGTCGTTATGCCCATAAGATCCCATTTCTGGTTAAATTGAACCACAATGAAACCCTGAGCTATCCCGCTCAATATGATCAAACTTTATACGCCAGTGTTGAACAAGCATTTGAGATGGGCGCCGTTGCCGTTGGCGCAACGATTTACTTTGGCTCTATTGAATCACGTCGTCAAATTGAGGAAATTTCAGCCGCTTTTAAACGGGCGCATGAATTAGGCATGGTAACGGTATTGTGGGCCTACCTACGTAATTCTGCTTTCAAAAAAGAGGGAGTGGATTATCACTCCAGTGCGGACCTAACCGGTCAGGCTAACCATTTGGCCGTCACTATCGGCGCCGATATCGTTAAACAGAAAATGGCCGAAAATAATGGCGGCTATACTGCAATTGGTTTTGGTCATACCGATAAACGTGTTTACACTAATTTGACTAGCGATCATCCTATCGATCAAGTCCGTTATCAGATAGCTAACTGCTACATGGGACGCGCAGGTATGATTAACTCAGGTGGTGCATCCGGTAATAATGATTTGAGTGATTCAGTTCGCACCGCCGTCATTAATAAACGCGCAGGCGGTATGGGGCTAATCCTTGGTCGTAAGGCGTTCAAAAAATCCATGAAAGAGGGTATTGAACTGATTAATGCGGTTCAAGATGTCTATCTGGATAAGCAAGTGACTATAGCTTAAATCTCAAACCACAGCCTAAATCTTAAACAAAGCTTGTCATCGGTGATAATGAATAGATTGTAAAGTCCGCGAAAAAAGTCTGAACCACTACTTTCATAGCGCAAACACTTTATTCTTCTTAGTTCATTATCACCTTCTTTCCAAATCCCGAAAACGCCAATCAGCTATTCTCACCACCACTGATGAAAATGGTGCACAGGCCCAATGCCTTTTCCTACATCTAACGAATCCGCTTGTTCTAACGCCGCCTGGAGGTACGATTTGGCAACAGGCAGGGTTGCTTGCCAATTCGGGTAACGTGGACGCAAAGCAGCCAATGCAGCAGAGAGCGTACACCCTGTACCATGTGTATGGCGAGTATTGATTCTGGGCGCAGTAAAGCGCCATTCTCCCTCAACAGTAAATAGCCAATCGGGGCTTTCATGTTCTGTAAGGTGCCCGCCTTTCAGTAAAACGGCTTCGCATCCTAGCGATAATAATTCACGCCCTTGTTTTTGCATGTCCGTTTCAGTTTTTGCTACAGAGCATTTCAATATCACTGCGGCTTCCGGCAAATTTGGGGTAATCAACGAGACCTTCGGTAATAATCGTTCAACAACCTCGGAAACTGCTTCCGGCACTAGCAACGGATCGCCACTTTTCGCAATCATTACCGTATCCAATACAACATAAGGAACGGAATAACGACTTATTGCGTCGGCAACAACGGCAACGTTGGCTGCATTAGATAACATGCCTATCTTAGCGCTATCAATTCTGATATCTGACAATACAGATTCAAGCTGTGCCGCAACAAAAGTAGGATCGATATCATAAATAGATTGCACACCGCGGGTATTTTGCGCAACAAGCGCTGTCATTACTGTTGTGCCATAAGCACCAAGAGCAGAGAAAGTTTTTAGGTCGGCCTGAATGCCAGCACCGCCACTAGGATCAGTACCGGCAATTGTCAGTGAATTAATTCTTATCATAGTACCCCTTCCAACCAGCAAAAGAAGAGCAAGTATCAGGAAAAGACACCATGACTTCCCTACGCTGGCATTATCCAGATCAGGTATTACGGGTTCATCTCAGCTCAGCAAAGAGCGCCCCGAGTCAAAACAAAAACACCCTATCAGAAAACCAACAGGGTGATATCGGTATGTCATTGTTGCCAGTAAAAAATCAATCAGACAACAAATTTACTTCGTCAATCAAAAATGATCGACAAAAAGAAGTTATGCTGTGGTGACGTTTGCCGCAGAAGGACCTTTCTGACCGTCCTGAATTTCAAACTCAACTTTTTGGCCTTCCGCCAGAGTTTTAAAACCTTCGCTCTGGATAGCGCTAAAATGTACAAACACATCTTTGCTGCCATCAGCAGGAGTAATAAAACCAAAACCTTTTGATTCGTTGAACCACTTTACAGTACCAGTGATTTTTGCCATTTTAAGAATTTCCTTTGGATCACTTAATTCTAATTCGCCGTTTCGGCGCAACATAAAAACTAGAGCGAGTTGCTGCTATTAACAGAACCATATAACAGAACCGTACCTCGTTTACCCGAACGATTTATCACATATTCTTAATATGATGGCAAGCCATTTTTTATCAGCTATGGAGCTAACGCACATATTTAAAATTCTTAACAACAATTATTGTTTAACATAACTGCAAAAATTTGAAAATCCAAGGTTATCCTAATTCGCTTACAGTTTATCCACTCAACAAAACCCCAGATAACATAAATAACTCTAATTTATTTTGCCTATCTTATTATTAGATTTTTTATATCTATTGTATGTTCGCAGGACCAATCTCTACTGTTTAAGTGAAAGAAAAAGTCAACTCATTCCCAATATTAGTTGACTAAAATATCAGTATTAAATATACCCAGTTAATACCTATCACATCTTAATATTAATTTTTCGTTTAACTTTTATTGAAAATAGCAAGAGTAGAATTCCTGAATTTAGATGTTTGTCATATTTTACGTGATGCACAGGATCTTCCCAATTTATGTCGTCGGGAAATTGGAGCAATAAATAATGAAGTTTGATTTAACCGCAGCCTGTACCCTATCAGCCGCTCTTTTAGTCTCATCTGGGACAGCGTTTGCAGCAACGGCAGATACCACTAATAAGTCATTAGCAACGACTGAATCTCACACACCGATCGGTTATGGCAACAATTCAGGTAGTCTATGGGAAAAACTCAACAATAATATCACCCTCACTTGGGATGCACCCGACAATGAACTTTATCTGCCGGTAATTACTTGGCATAACAGACATACCTACGATCAAGAGAAGATCGATAGATATAATGAGCGGCCCTGGGGTTTTGGCTATGGTAAATATCGTTACGACGAAGACAATGATTGGCATTCCGTTTATGCAATGGCTTTTATGGATTCTCATAACCGTTTAGAACCCATCGTTGGCTATGGATTCCAGAAAATGTGGATACCCGATGAGTTAGATGGTTTTCGAATGGGAATTGGTTTCACTTTAAGCGTTACAGCTCGTCATGATTATTATTATGTCCCTATTCCACTCCCATTACCGTTATTCTCCATAGAATATGATCGGTTATCGCTGCAAGGGACATATATTCCCGGCACATACAATAATGGTAACGTCCTCTTCGCCTGGCTACGTTGGCAGTGGTAACGGGATAAAAAAATACCAGGCTGTGTAATATCAGCCTGGCATTTTTATAGCGATAACCCAGATATATGTTATCCCTGCTCCTGTGCTCTCATTTTATCACGGCGGGAACGAGACATTAAAAACCCGATCCATAACACTCCCACCCAGAATGGCATCAGGATGACTGAAATACGGATGCTATCCATCATCAAAATAATGACAAGTATAAAGGCAAGGAAAGCCAGACACAGATAATTACCAAATGGATACCAGAATGCCTTAAACGATGGCTCTATTCCCTGTTTAACTTTTTCTGCCCGGAATTTTAAATGCGCCGTACAGATCATAACCCAATTAATCACTAACGTTGTTACCACCAGCGCCATCAATAATTCAAATGCTTTACCCGGCATCACATAATTAATCAATACACCAATGGACGTTGCCAAAGCAGACATGACAATGGCTCTGATAGGGACGCCACTCTCATTAACTTTTTTCAGCATCCCAGGAGCATTGCCTTGTTTTGCTAAACCGTACAGCATCCGACTGTTACAATACACACCGCTGTTATAAACAGATAATGCGGCAGTTAGGACAACAATATTCAGAACGTTAGCCACCCAGAAACTATCCAGGTTATGAAAAATCATAACAAATGGGCTTTCACCTTCAACGACATTACCCCACGGATAAAGCGACAACAACACAGTCAGAGAACCGATATAGAAAATCAATATTCTGTATACCACTTGATTGGTGGCCTTAGGAATGCTGATACGCGGATTTTCCGCTTCTGCTGCGGTAATACCCACCAGTTCCAATCCACCAAAAGAGAACATGATCACAGCCATTGCCATGATTAGGCTGGTAATGCCATTAGGCATAAAGCCGCCATGTTGCCAAAGGTTAGTAATACTGGCCTGAGGCCCGCCATTTCCGCTAACTAACAAGTAAGCGCCAAACACAATCATACAGATAATGGCAGCCACTTTAATGATGGAAAACCAAAATTCTGTTTCACCATATAATCGGACATTAATTAAATTTACTGTATTGATTAAGACAAAGAAAACGGTTGCAGAAACCCAGGTTGGAATATCAGGCCACCAGTAGTGGATATACATTCCCACAGCCGTTAATTCAGCCATGCCGACCAGAGTAAACATCGCCCAGTAATTCCAACCTGATAAAAATCCGGGAAAATCCCCCCAATATTTATACGCAAAATGACTAAACGACCCCGCTACAGGTTCCTCGACCACCATCTCTCCTAGCTGACGCATAATCAGAAATGCAATAAAACCTGCGATAGCGTATCCTAAAATTACGGAGGGACCCGCCATTTTTATGGTTTGTGCAATACCGAGAAATAACCCAGTCCCGACAGCCCCCCCCAAAGCAATAAGTTGAATATGCCGGTTTTTTAAACCGCGTTTAAGTGTTGATCGCTGCGATTGTCCTGCCATCTTGTCCTCTTGATGCAACTTCTATCTTGTTATGAGTGGGAAAACAACCGCTTCCCATTATCTGCTTTATTCAAAGCAGACAAAACACCAGCTTTAAAGAGTGGATATTGAAGATATATGTTAGCACAGATATATGACGGGAAAATGGCTGATGAGTATCAGCAACTAATCAGAAAGGCAGATATCGAGTCACAGAACAAATACCTGAATCAAACTTTCCCCCCTGATCACAATAGCTATCCAAAGCTAACAGGTACAAGAACAGACATATTCCAAGTAATACTAAGATTGCAATGGTTTTTTTTATGTCCAATTCTATTTCCTTTAAGTTCGGTCAGAACGCAATACGTTAAGAATAAAGTTGGAAAATGATATTTTACAACAATGAAACAAGAAAAATATTCATCCTGTGCTTTCATTGCGAAAAAATCGTACCGGCAACAGTATGTATGCTAACAACATATCAGAACACGTTTAAACAAATACTAACCATGTGGATTCTATTCACTATAACAAAAAAATCAATTGTCACATTCAGTTACAATCTAAATCGTGATGTCAAGGCTTTGTCATCTTTAGAAAAAGTTGTGTATACTTCCTTTCATTTTCAACCAGAACAAAATTGTTAATGCCACAGGATAATCACTTAGCACTTGTATGCGCTCTCAGCAAATGGATTGAGAATCACCTTGGCCGGGTAATCCACCTGGAAGAACTGGCAACCTACTCCGGTTACTCGCTTTGGCACATGCAAAAAATATTCAAGGAAGTCACCGGAATTTCTCTTGGTAAATATATCCGCCAGCGACGCCTGGCCGGGGCTGTTCATCTTTTAAGAAACAGCACCTTGCCTATTTTTGATATCGCTTTAGATTTCGGCTTCGGCTCTCAGTCTCATTTCACTTACATGTTCCGCAAAGAGTATGGCATAACGCCCTATGATTTCCGGCAGAATCCAGATATTGAGCTCGAAGTTAAGCTACCTCTGCATTTCGCTACCAACTGTTCGTGACACGATAATCAGAGAACATTGAAACAGGCAATTATCCAATAAATGCAGTCGTGCTTTCCGGTGAAAGACAAAGAGCTTCAACCTTTGTGTTCTGATTTTTTATTTGATGCCAGACACAATACTTCCCTTAACAAGGCTCTCTGGGTTTCATGGTTAGATGGACAGAGAGCTCTGCTAACGGCACTTAGTTTCCGTTAACATGAATTTGAAAAACGGATAAACCTGATGCCAGTACCTTTGATATTTAATCCCTGATATCTTCATCTAACGGTTATCATCTGGCTTTAGTCGCTAACCAACAGACAATCGATCCTACAGTAACCATTAGCACTCCTTGCCAAAATGAAAAAGAGAGTGCAGTACTAAGAAGCAATGATGAAAAAGCCGTAGATATGATCGGCGTGAAATAAGACAGTGTAGCCAACAATGCAACATGTCCTCTGATGATCGCAACGGTCCAAGCTGCATTCGCCACCCCCATAACCGCTCCAGTAAACAATAATATGCTGACACTGTGCAGATTTACCACCATTTCAGGAGGAGATGTAAAGAAATATTGAATCCATAATGCGAAAGCCGTCAGGATAAAAAATAACGACATGCCATTCTTACCTGCCGCCATTATTTTTGTAATATTACAATACACCGCCCAAATAATTGCTCCCGCAAAAGCCAACCCATAGCTTAACGGATTGCTCTGGATATTTCCTACCATCTGTCTGAGTGACCAGCCATTATCACCACTCATCACCCAACCGATCCCCAGAATAGATAATAATAAACCCGGATATAACCACCAGTTCACTTTCTGCTTATTAATAATCACTGTGAGTAAAACGGTAAAACCTGGCCATAGATAGTTAACCATACCCAATTCAATTGCTTGAGCACGATTATTAGCAAAACCTAATGCAAGTGACAAACAGATTTCATAACTGACAAATAATAGGCTGCCAAGCCACAAATAGACTCTGGGGAAAGCGCTGACTTTTGGGAAGCCGATTAGCAGAATCAGAAAAATTGATCCAACAGTATATATCAGCGCTGCGCCGCCTACAGGCCCAAAATCTTCACTTACACTTCTTATCAATCCAACGATTGTACTCCACAACACAATCGCCAATATTCCGTACAGAGTTGCTTTGTGTTGTTCGATATTTGTTTTCACACCTATTCCCATATTTATTCTTATTCTAGTTCTCTGTCATACTGAATCAAATAAATCAGTACCAGAATGATAGTGACAAAAAAACGGAAAGCACTAGATACACCGTTCCACTGTGTGGACATCCACATCCCAAACCATTCACCACCAATTGACATAAACAACACCTGCCAAGTCAAGAATCCCAAGGTCAGACCAGCTATCGCAATAGTCTTCTTTTTATTAAAGACAGCAGCATTAGATTTTAAATTCGCCAGTAAATAAATACCGCCAATCCAACATAACACTGCCGTTAAAGTTTCTAAAAAAATAATGGCAATATAACCAATGTGGTGTAGCGTCGGTGAATGAATTGCACGATAGGTAATAGTTGTATCTGGAAAAATGGTATCCATCATTAATACATGCTGTACAAATGCGAAATTAGTAGCATAGTCTGTGATATTGCCAAAAGCAGCTAATGTCGTAAACAAAGCTACTGCAAAAATCATCAAAGTTTTAGATAAGCGAATAATCATTTGTCAAGTCCTCACACAACGGTTTAAACACCAAAAAGATCATAAAGGATAAAAACTATCATATAATTTAACAATCATCACCTTATTTCCACATATTTAATCATAAAATTACTTTTAAAATATTCTCATCTAATATCTGATTTACATTTTTCTGTTCATACTATCGTTAGATCAGCTATTATCTGTCCCATTGTTATTTACCTGACCATTATTTATGAACGATTCTCTAGTTAGTTCAATAAAAAGCTATTTCAACCAAAAATTGAGTAGAAAAGATTATATTATTAGCTTTACTAAAATAGCCGTTATTTTAGGAATATTGATCTTTCTCTCAAGTTATCTGGCAGAAAACAATTACGCAGCGCACATGAAATATGAGTTATCAGTGTGGTTGTATATGATCTCTATTGGCCTATGGGCAATGTGCTCCTTCGCTACGGTTTACTATTTAATCATGAAAACAGCTTACAGATTTAATGATGTGGGGCTGTATGGCTGGTTAATCTCTATTTTCATCTATATTTTCAGTGTGTTACCAAACTATTTTCCCGACAAAATAATAATGTATTCTCCCTGTATCAGCCTAATTGGAATTATCCTGGCATTGATTCTGCCAGAAAGGAGAAACAATAATAAAAAGTAATATTTTCTCCATATCGCAAAAATTTCATTTATAATGACTATTACTTAAGGATAGTAATAGTCATTATAAAATAAAACGACGATTATTTATATATACCCGTGCTCATTGAAACTGCTTGATTTTCGCCCAAATGAGGTTCATGGTATCCGTCATGAAAATATTCATTACCGATGAACAAAAAGCCGAACTTGAACACCGCCATCACACCTGCCGTGATA
>NZ_RCWB01000011.1 GCF_018448885.1 Photorhabdus caribbeanensis | reverse complement strand
ATCAGTCTGACGGCGAGTGGCAAGGCGACTCTGGGGGATGTACAGGCCCAAACGGATATTACCGTTAATGGTAAAGACATTGAAGCGGCGAAACTGACTGCGGAGCAAGGTAGTATCAGTCTGACGGCGAGTGGCAAGGCGACTCTGGGGGATGTACAGGCCAAAACGGATATCACTGTTAATGGTAAAGACATTGAAACGACGAAACTGACCACAGAACAAGGCGGCATCAGTCTGACGGCGAGTGGCAAGGCGACTCTGGGGGATGTACAGGCCAAAACGGATATCACCGTTAATGGTAAAGACATTGAAACGGCGAAACAAAGCAATATGCAAGCCGGTCAGAATCTGATATTGACAACGGAGACACTGAGAGGGCAGGGAGAAATTCGTGCCGGCAGTGATGTTACCGTTAAGGCGAGTCATTTGTCTTTATATGGAGGAAAGTTAAAAGCCGGGAACCATGTTCTGCTACAGGGAGAGAAAAATCTTACGGTATATGACACTAATATTTCAGGTCATGATATTACCTTAATCTCCAGCGGTGGTGGTATTTCTGTTTCATCTGGAGGAGGCAATTCCACTGCGGAAAGTACACGGCCATTATCCACTATTTCTGCGGCTAATACGTTACATATTCTGTCTGAACAGGGCATATCTCTTTCAAATACGTTAATTAACAGGGCGAAAAATATCTTTTTGGCGGGTAATGGACGGGTTGATATTAATCATAGTTTAGACGCGGATGAGAATATTGAACTCCATACTGGGACAGGGGCAAATCTGGGGGGGATTTCTCTGACCGCCGGGAAAGATATCACTTTGAACAGTGGTCATTCGCTTGATATTGGCAAGGTCGCCGCCGGCAACAATTTAATCATGATTGCAGGCAGGGATATTACTCATACTAAGGCAATCTTGTCAGCCGAAGGGGCAGTTGCAATCGCCGAAAACAGCACTGCGTTGCACTCAGCTGAAGGGAAATATATCCCGGTGACTTCTGAGCTGATTGACCTTGGGTTAGGCAATGCACCCTGGCTGACAATCAATATTCCAGAAATAGCAGGTGGAATGCCGGGGATTAAACTTGCGGATAAGCAAGCGCGGGTTGCCGTGAGAAATAATCTCCCTATTGTCCATATTGCGGCGCCTAATCTCAGTGGTGTTTCTCATAACTATTATCAGGAGTTTAATGTTGGCGCTTTAGGGCTGGTACTAAATAATGCTACCGGAGCTACACAATCCGTATTGGCAGGACCAATTAAAGCAAACCCTCACTTTAACGGTAAGTCGGCGGATCTGATTATTAATGAAGTGGTGGGGACTTTAACCTCAAATCTGCAAGGTTTGTTGGAAGTCGTGGGACAAAAAGCCAGTGTCTTCATTGCCAACCCGAACGGCATTACCTGTGATGGCTGTGGCTTTGTTAATACCCCGACAGTCACCTTATCGACCGGGAAACCGGTGTTTGATAAAGACGGAGCGTTAGCAGCCTTAGCAGTGAAAAAAGGCACGATAACCTTTGGTGAAAAAGGACTGGATGCAACAGCGCAGAATGATGTCGATATTATCAGCCGGGCTGCAATATTAAATGGCAAAGTACAGGCGAAAAATCTGACGTTGACACAAGGCCCCAGCCAGGTTGATCTCAAACATGGGACTATTGCACCTATTGCTGGAGAAGGTGATAGTCCCTGGAAAGCGATTGATACCGGATCATTGGGGGGCATGTATGCCAATCAAATCCGTCTGGTGAGTACCGAGCCGGGTAAGGAGGTTAACCTTGCCAATCTGACTGCAACGCAAGGCGACATTAGCCTGACGGCGGATGGCAAGGTGACTTTGGGGGATGTACAGGCGAAAACGGATATCACCGTTAATGGTAAAGACATTGAAACGACGAAACTGACCGCAGAGCAAGGCGGCATCAGTCTGACGGCGAGTGGCAAGGCGACTCTGGGGGATGTACAGGCCCAAACGGATATCTCTGTTAATGGTAAAGACATTGAAACGACGAAACTGACCACAGAGCAAGGCGGCATCAGTTTGACGGCGAGTGGAAAGGCGACTCTGGGGGATGTACAGGCCCAAACGGATATCTCTGTTAATGGTAAAGACATTGAAACGACGAAACTGACCACAGAGCAAGGCGGCATCAGTCTGACGGCGAGTGGCAAGGCGACTCTGGGGGATGTACAGGCCAAAACGGATATCACTGTTAACAGCAAAAGCATTGAAACAGCGAAACAGAGTCATGTGCAGGCAGGGAAAGATATTACGCTTGCCACGAACACGTTGGACAACAAGAGTAAGATTATTGCAGAAGGGAATATGCGTCTGTTTGTTGAGCGTTTGGACAATCAGGGGAATGCTCTACTTCAGGCAAATAATAATCTATGGTTGCAAAAAGATGCGATCGGTAATTTAAATACTTGGGTTAACAACTATTCAGCGACTCTGAAAACCAATAATGGTGATATCGTTATTCGCACAAAAGAATTAAGTAATGTTAGTAATGCTAATCTTGCTTCAGGAGCGAATGCTTATATTAATGCTACAACGCTTAATAACAGCCTAAGTCAGTTTAATGCGACGAAAAATCTTATTTTAACTGGCAGCGATTTTAACGAAGGAATGGCGGGTAAACTCTCAGCAAAGCTTAATGTGGTGGCTGACTTTATTAATAAATTCAATGGAACTTCATTAATATCTGCTAAAAATATTCTTCTTCATGCCGGTGAAGTTATTGGCATGGGATATCTTAAGGTCGAAAATGATCTGTCAGTAATAGCCGAACGTGAAATTAATGTTAACCGAGACATTCTGGAGGCAAAGAAAAATCTGACACTAATTGCAGGGAAAGTTACCTCGACCTCTAAAGTAGAGCTGAAAGGAGAAAATGTTGAGCTTATCGTGCACGAAGGTGACCTCAATATGGGAATGCGGACAAGCGATAGTTCGGAGATTTCAATCTCGGCTTATAATAATTTGCGGATTTCAGCTGGTAATGATCTGGATTTTTCCAGAACCCAGTTAGATAAGTTACATAATATTACGTTAAGTGCGGGGCATAACCTTAATGCTATCCAAGGTAAATTGAACGCTACGGGTAATATTAATCTGTTTGCTGGAAATGATTTAATTTTACAGGGAGCTAATATCAATGCTGATCAACAGGTCATGTTAAGTGCCAATGGAAAAATGGATCTAGGAAATGTTAAGGCTAAAACTGATTTAAATGTAGGGGCCAAAGAACTTTGTATCGGGCAAAATGTTAAAGTTCATACTGAACGGGATATTGTTCTGGCAAGCAGTATACTTGATAACAAAGGTAGTATAATTGCAGGTCAAGATATGCGTATATTTGGAGATAAAGTATACAATATAGGTGATAATGCACTTTTACAAGCCAATAATAATATGTGGATACAGAAAAATGCACAAGGAGATAAAAGTCATCTTATTGAAAATAGATCTGCCACCATAAAGACGAATAAAGGCGATTTAGTTGCCAGATCTCATAAAATGCTCAACATAAGAGATCTTCATCTCCTTTCTAATATTAAACCTGAAAAAAACAGTTTTCTTGACTTTAGTAATGTTGATGATCTCAGTGACATGAGAAACTGGTTCTTTATAGAAAATTATGATAGCAGTTTAATCTCATCCGGAGGAAATCTATATATAAACAGTGATAATTTATTAAATATAAACAGTGAAATACATGGAAAAGGTGATGTATTTTTGACCGGGAGTCATTTTAAAAGCACTAAATTTATAAATACTGAAAATCTATATAATGGAAATACTTATCCACATTTTACAATAAATAGTTCGCATCCTGTATTTAATAATCCATACTATAAATACAGAAATCAGCAGGAAAACGGCAGAGAAATACATATATTAGATAGAAATAACACCGATATAAAACAGCAAGATTGGAATCTTATTCGAAATAATCCTTCCAATGAGAAAAAAATTGACCCATTCACAGATAAGACAATGTTATCTTCTGGGAGGAATTTAGTTATTGATTTTCTTGGAGAGGTTAAAATTACGTCAAATAAGGCACTTATTAATGAAAATGAATTGAATACACCGATTACGCCTAGCTGGAAAGAAAAAACATTAAATTTATTAAATGCAGAAACTGATGATATCAAAGTTAAAAATAATCTTATATTAAATGCAAATGGATTTACATTAACATCAGCACGATTAAATGCTGAAAAAGATATCAACATTATCTCATCAGATGCTAACTTTGTCGAACTTACCGATTCTAAAATCATATCTAAATCAGGTGATTTATCTATACTTTCAACCTATTATAAAGCACCGTATGAATTTTTGGATAAACTATTATTTCCATCTGCCATTAATATTTTATCAACGGTATTAAAAGGACATAATGTTTCATTAATAAGCAAAAATTCTGGAATACTCTCTGCTAAATCTACAAAAATTAGTTTTGGACCGGAGATTGATGATCGAAGTAATATAATAAACTCATCAGGAGATTTAACACTTCATTCAGGAACAAACTTAAATTTAAATTTTGTCAATTATTTCACAAAAAACAAGAACACAACTTTAACTGCTGCCAGAGATATTAAAATAAACACAAGTAGAACCAGTATAGACTCCTCCGAGTCCATATCCATTAATGGTGGTATAAAGCTAGATATTGGTGATGTAAAACTCATCGCAGGAAAAGACGTTATATTAAACTCTGCTCAAGATTCTAGATTATGGGGAGTTCCTATCACCGCTAATAGTATCTCTATATCAACGGGGAAAGATTTGAATGTAACCAACTCTGCATTGAATGCAACAGAAAACATATTGATGAATTCTGGTGGAGATCTAAATTTATCTGCTGCTTATGGTAATGTAGGCGCTATGATGAAAGAAGGAAGAATAAGCCATATTACTTCTGTTAATGCAGGGAATGAATTAACTTTAATAGCTAATGATAATATAAAGTTAGAAGGTTCAAGTTTAATTTCTAAAGGTGATATGACTCTCACTTCTGGTGGATATACATACCTTAAATCCGCAGTAGATACTGAAAACACGAACTCCAGATCATCTATTACCCATAAAGAAGCCAGACTAAATAGCGGTAAAAATTTAACCATTCTTACCGGAGAAGGTCTTTTATTTCAAGCAACTAAACTTTTAGCTAAAGGTGTAATAGATATTGCTGCTAAAGGGGGTTATCTTTATGCACAAGCACAAGAAGATGTGACTGAATATACAACCTCCAGTACTAAACGTAAGTGGTATGGTAAAAAGAAAACTTCAACTACTACCCATCATTCAGTCACCAATAAAGTGACTGAATTTATTGCTGATGGAGATATTAATTTACTCAGCCGAGATGACAGTACTTATGAAGCCAGCAAAATTGAGACAAATAAAAATGCCAGACTGACCAGTACACATGGAAAAATAAACTTTAAAGCAGTTAAAGACAGTTCTTTTGAACAAACCATTAGCCAGTCTAAAGGATTTTTCATTAAGAACAGAGATAGTGGTCATCGTGCAGAAACATGGGTGCTGCCTTCGGTTCACATTGGTGGAAAATTAACGATTGAGGCAGCAAATGGAATCAGTGCCGATATCAAAACACAGAAAGGACAATCCTTACAGACGGTATTGGCTGCTCTTGGCAACACTTCTGAAACAGCCTGGTTAAAACAGTTAAGCCAACGTCAAGATGTAAACTGGAATGAAGTTCAGGATGCTTATGAGAATTGGGATCATAAGAGCCAGCATTTAAATCCTGTCGTTTCTGCTGTTATCGCTATCTCCGTTGCTGTAGTCACAGCCGGGGCCGGGGTAACTGTAGCAGCGGCCAGTGGTGCCGCAGGTGCAGCCAGTGGCGCCGCTACCGCAGCCGGGGCCAGTGCTGCAACAGCGGCAACAGTGAGTACAGCCACATACGGCGCAGTTTCTGCGGGTATCTCATCTCTAGCTTCTACGGCAGCGGTTAAACTTATTAATAATAAAGGAAACCTATCGAAAACCCTTAAGGATATGGGAAACAGTGAGACAGTAAAATCAACTGTCACATCAATGGCGATTGGTGGCGCACTGGCGGGTTTTGATAACGTCATGGGATGGGATAAAGCCGCCAATGGCGCTCAAATTGACCCGGCAAAAGCGACATTGCCTAAACTGAGCAACGGCGACTGGAGCAAAGTGGCTCAACGGGTAGCGGGTCAATCCATTATCAGTTCCAGCCTTGGTACAGCCATCAGTGGCGGTAGTTTTAAGGACAATTTTACCACCGCATTACTTGCCAATATTGGCAGCCAGATTAATGCCGAAGGTGCCGGATTGATTGGAAAAAACGGTCAGGTGTTAGGTTTACCCGGAAAAGCTATCAGCCATGCGGCGGTTTCTGCCCTTGCTGCGGAAATTGGCGGCGGTGATGCCAAAGGGGCAGCAGCGGGCGCATTAGCGGCAGAACTGGCCGCGATAACATTGGATAAAACATTCAATGATCCAATGAAAATTCAGGCGGGCGGCAAAATCATCGGCAGCGTCGCAGGCGCCATTGCGACCAACAGCGCCAAAGGGGCTAACAGTGGGGCTAATGCTGGAGAAATTGTTATTCTCTTTAACCACCTGAACTCCATGAATGCCTACAATCTGGTCAGAGAACTCCAGGAAGCCAATAAGCAAGGAGCGCCTACCGAAGCAATCTGGAACAAATACAACAAACTGAGCACTACACAACGGGCAGAAATGTTGTCTCACTGTGCCGGGAACGGTGGGTTATGCACACTGACCTATCAGGCTGAAATGGACGGTGGGATAAAAACAGCGGATGCCATCAGTGGCTTGAGATGGATGTTTGGCCTATCAGAAGAAGATTCCCATCGTATCAGTCAGTTTGTGACGACAGAAAACCAGAACGATTTAGGGCTGTTGTATAACTCGCTACCTGCTTGGGAAAAAGGTGCATTGATAGCCAAAGAGGTGGTAGAATCTGCTGGTATTGGTGGTGCTATCGGCGGTAAAGCTTCGGTTGCTTCGATTGTTGGGAAGAGTCGTCGTGTTGGCAACACAATAGGCTCAAGCATTAATGTTGAACATGTTTTTCATGGTGAAATAAACCGAAGAGGAAATGCAGTAGGTTTTCACCATGAAGCGGGGATCGGTTACCAAGGAAAAGCACGTATTACTGCGATCACTGCACCACCAAATGCTCAAGGTATCTATCGTGGAAAGATAGAAGTATTTAACCCTCAAACTGGACAATGGGTGCAGAAAGGCCCTGAATCGACATTTTTCCCACAATCATGGAGTCGCCAGCAAATAATGTCAGAAATTAGAGGAGCTCATAAGAATGCTACTATACAACCAAATGGAAAATGGGAGGGGGTTTCACCAAGCGGCGTAAAAATTGGTGGTTACCTAGATAATAATGGAAATATTAATACAGCATTCCCTGTTTATGAGCGTTAAATAACAAATGAAATACTATATTGATAAGCATGGTTATTCTTGTGCTGAAGCTGAGACAGAGCATCATCTAATCGCATGGTTTTTGAAAGATGATATTCAAGGTAGTTTATATGGTGTAAATGAGTATCTTGATTTATGTGAATCGGTTAAAAATGGAGAATTACCACAGTGGAAAGGTACAGGTAACGCTCATACTGTAACCATCAAACCTGATGGTGTCGAAATTTTTAACGAATACACAGAAGAAAGCCTACAGATTGCAACCATAGAAGAATTTAAAGGTTATCTTGAGAGGTGGAAGGAATTACTTCTGAGTAGAGAATAAACATCAAAAAGCCGGAAGATCTTCGTGATCTTCCGGCTTTGTTCTTTGTTACCGTGACGAAAACCCATGATAGGCCAGCGCTTCTTCGTGGCTCAAATGTACTTCCCTTAGCTGTTCAATCCCTGCCGTAATGCTTTACCCTCCCTTATGCATTCTAGCCGCCAATGAGTTCGCGTATACTCAGTTTGATTTCCCTGAGCTGGCTTTGCTGGCGTATTATAGTCAGTATTGTTGGTGCGTTTGCCACAAATAGTCCACAAGGTGCTCACAGAGGAACTAATTCTGGAGATCTGGGATGGTGTATAGTCACTTCGTAAATGCTTTGGCAGCAATGGAAAAACTAGGAGCTATAAAAGCTTATGAAGGATCGAAGAAAATTTGGGCGTAGTCACCAGAAGCATATAAAGCGGTTGCAGCAACCCTGAGTGTAGAGCAGCACTTAAGACCTTCCCTGACAGAGCATTTTTAAGCTCTCATTTTTTCAATCAAAGTCTCATAAGGCGTTTTACCTTTCAAGTCACCATGTGATCTGTGATATATGTGGTTTGTGATAGTGGTAAAACGCCTTCCCCTCCTATTTCAGCTAAATCTGTCTCTTTTAATTTTTTCTCTGATATTGCCTATATCCTATGGATTTCAAGATGCATCGCGGCGGCAAGGGAGCGAATCCCCGGTCACATAGATAACTATGTGACCGGGGTGAGTGAGTGCAGCCAACAAAGAAGCAACTTGAAAGATGACGGGTATATATATTCAATATTAGCAATCCGGTTTTTTTGACGCTATATATCGATGTTGAGCCGGAAAGAGAAGAATATTAATTGCCCTTGTTGTTGCCTGAATTTTTCCTTTCTATATAAATTCCTTAGTTGCAGATAGAGAATTTTTTTTTGAAGTGATGAAAATAATACCTTTGGCGGTAAAGAGGCATGTTGTTTAAACACAAATATCTAATCGTTTAATAGTAAAATATTATATTAATTTGGGTTGCTTGATAGTTGTCGTGGAAATTTTTAATACCACACTCTAACGTAAAGATCAGATATAAAAATCTACTAATAAATAACCTTCCTAAAGTTCGTCATTATTTATTCAACGTTTTATAAAAAACGCAACAAGATGATTGAAAAATATGTTTACACGAAATAATCATATTAATAAATAATTAAAATTACCAATAATTGATATTTAGATATACCCATAGGTGATTATAATCAAAGGTTACTATTAATGTAATTTGCATATAGATGAAAAATAAAGGAAATGATTATGACCACAACTATAGAGCGGATAAATGTTGACTATCCAATATTCACTAACCTAAGAAATCATGATCTACGACTATCACTCAAATAAGGGGCATAAAATGACATCTGCCTTTGACCCAATCGTATAAAAACAGACAGAGGATCACTGCAATGGTTTCTATATCCAGAGACTTCACGAATCTGCTCAATACCCTAATCGATGGACAGATTGAGGCTGCGGGTCGTCAGACCGAATGGTTCAACATGAGTCCTGATGAGCGTACCGACTACATCAGGCAGGTAGACGAGCGGTTACAGGAAATGCAGCAGAGCACTCTGAGTGTGCTGGCTGCCCAGCATTTTCAGATGCAGGACAACCCTATTTCTGTCGGCGATCAGTTGCAGACGCTACAGGAAAGACGGCAGCAGATGAATAATGTGTCTGACACACCGGCTATCAACGCCTACAAGCAGCAACTGGACCGCGACATCCTGTTATACCGTCGCCAGCAGACGGCCATAACGCACTTTGACAGCACTTGGCGTAAGGCTTTGGTCATGCTCAGTCCCGACGGCTCGAAGCCCCTGAACACGACAACCCTGAGAGAAAATGCGGCGGACAAGCAGGCTAAGTTGGATACCGAGATCAAACGTCTGGAACAGCAACTGACCATACAAGTAGCCGACTCCACGTTCAGCCAAAAATACGTGACGCTGTTTTCCGAGCTACAAGCCTACAAGGACGTCAATGCCCGCTACAACGCTTTGCTCAAAGCATCTTCTACGGAAGAGACCGCGGCTCTCGATGCGCTGACCAAGGCACCTCCAGCCTCCGATGATCTGCCGGTAAATGTTTCATTGCTGATGATGGAAGAGCGTCCTGGCTATATCCGCATGAACGTCGCGCTGGTCAATGCCAGCACCGATGGCCGCTTCAAGGACTTTTTCCTGGAGAATGGTCGGCTGGTGGTGCCGACGGACGGGGTACTCAACTTCTCCTTCGGTACCGCAGCCCGCTCACTGGCCTGGCAACAACAATACCGACTTAAAAGTGAGCCGCCATCTTTTCGCTCGCCGACGTATACGCCAATTCGCTCGGTGCTGGTCAAAACCGAATTCGTCGAGAAGTACTTCGCCAACTACTTGGTTTCAGAAAGCACCTTGCGCGGAGGCTTCAAGGCGAAGTTGCTGAGTAACGGTCGCAAGATGTTACTGACCAGCGTTGACCGCAAGGTACCGAACCAGATCGGAATTCAGGTATCCGGCCAGGCTCCGAATACGACCATCACCCGTGAAGTGCCATTGGCAAGCGCCTTGAGTGACCTGATCAACCAGAATGCGGATATCGCGAGCTTCCAGACTATCGGCCTGGAGGGGTTTCGCCAGAGCAGTTACCACCCGGACCGTGATGGGCTTTTCGTCAATATCCATGAGCTGGAACGCTCGGTCGGTTTTGCCAGTCGCCAGTATTTGCTGGAAATGCCCCAGGGCAAAGACTACCTGTCCGCGACGCCTTTTGGGGTAATGAGCGTTGACGGCGACAAGGTTAGTAGCAGTCACTTGAGCAAGGCACAGACTGATGCACTGTATCAATACAACGCTGCATTTTTCGAGAAGCTGGAGCAACTGCGTGACGGTGGTATGAAGGCTAGTCGCCTGTTCGAAGGCAGCAGCGAACGCACCGTATTTGTGCAGCAGCTAGTACGTTTGCTTGAACGTAATCACATCACCCCCGCAGGGGTGTTGGCGCCGGAGTACCCCCGTAACAACATGCGCGATATCAAGGGTAATAACTTGAACAAGGTGCTGTGGGAACAGGCGTTCGCCGCTTCGGTCTGGCAAAACAGCGATAATGACCCGTTGCTATTCAGGCTGGCGACGAGGTTGGCGAAAAATCCGGCTATAGACAAGGTTCTGCAAAATGGTTATGTGCAAAGTGACATCGCCCAGGCCAAGGGGTTGCTGACGCCGCTGTACGAACAATGGCGTACTCGGGCCATTGAAGCGGAAATTCAGCGAGTTGCCAGCGCCAATGCGGCACAGCATCCAAGCAACCCGAAAGTACATGTTTTCGATCAGGTAGAGGTTGAGCGCTCGCTGGATGGCAAGTTGTTCACCCTGTTGTTGACCGGTTCCCAAAGCCTTGAGAGTGCCGATGCACAACTGCGCCCGGTGGTTGAGGCGGCGCTGTTGAGTCATGAGGGTAGGAGCCTGCGCAAACAGATCTTGTTCCATGCCTTGCGCCCGGTAGCCGATAGCCTTTCCAAAGCTGCGATTCCGGTCAATCCTCACGCTGAATTGGGGGCCGGTAAGGTTGTGATCAATAACCGGCTGAATCAACCCGACCCGTATCTTATCCTCAATACCAGCTCAGAAGAACAGGCGTATCACGATGGTTCATACCTGATCAAAGATGATAAATACCGCAGCTATAATCAGTTCCGTCCTGACCCCAAGAATGACGCCACACGTTATATGAATGACCTGGACACCCCGTTCATGGGAGGAATTTCCGGGACTACCCAGACCGTCAGCAATGCCTTGCCGGAATTGTTCGGTGGCGAGTTGAGCGTTAAGCAGTACTGGCAATTCCAGATGGCTAATGCGGCCTTCATGATACGTAATGGCTATCACTCGTTCTTTGAAACCTTCTACGTCGCCGCGCGTTATGAACCGGAGGGTGCGGACAGTATCGGCAAGGAGATGTTGCAGATGTTCGATAAATACCGCGCTGAAGGCAGCAAAAAGGCGTTGTTGGGTAAGTTGTATGATGGAGTGATGGCGCGAGTCTTGCCGATTATCAATCAGGGTTTGCCGACGGATGACCAGTTCTATCCACCGCGTTTTACTCGCATTGGTCCAAGGCCGGCGCTGTTAGGACAAGCGGTGAAGGATCTTGAACTCAAGGCCGGGATAGCGTCTGTAGGTGATGGGTTTGAGTCCCGCCAAGGCAGCGCAGATATCCATCAGTTTGCCACTGATTCTACATTGTTTGCCAAAACCCACACTATCAGTGCTGAGGCGCTGATCAGGTCAGGACGCCTACCGGCAGAGGGGAGCGTCCAGTTGGTGAAGATTGGGTCAGGCTTGTACGAGCTCGAATACACGGAGAAAAGCGCTAATGACATATCCTCAAGCAGCATACCGGCGCACTTCCTCGGTTACAACGGCCCGAACCAGGCCAATGCGGTGCCCGCCTATGTAGATATTCCCAAGCATACAGCAGCAGGGAGCTTTCTGTTTACCGGAACGTTATCGGGTGGCTCGCTGGTAGTGACCAGCTTTGATGCCAATACCTTCAGGGTCTACCACGATGGTCGAGTCAATAGCTCGTTGCTGTACGACAATGTGGTCATGGCAGTGGATTACAAGGATTACCAGATAGCTGGCACTACCGAAGGTCTCGCTGCGGCATACATGCAGTACATTAATAACGAATGGCAGTTGGTGTTCCAGCGTCAGGAGTATCAGCGAGATGGCCAGATACTCCGGCTAAGGCTGCGTGATGACAAGGAGCCGCTCTCGATCCTGGTGGTGGACAGTCAAGTGGTTGAACGAAATAAGGCTCAATTTGCCACTTACCGTGAGCAAGTTCACCAACGACTAAAGAAAGTAGCTACCCAGTTCGGGGTGTCAGTCGAAGGTATCACCGACGGTGTATACACAGAGGGTGAGTTTTCTCTTGATCATCCGGCGATTGCTGCATGGGCCAAACTGTGCGCTGAGGTTTATGACAGGCTCAACGCTGATACCAAGCAATTGGTGGACAAGCGAAACAAACTCTATGAAAACCGACGCAATACCATTCGGCGCGACTTAATTGACCAACAGATAAAGCAGCTCAATATCACTCTGGAATACTACAAGGCGCAATACGATACGATTCTGCGTGAAGCGGGCTTTGTCGAACAAAGCTGGCTCTGGCAGCAGATCAAGGCCAAAAACGGCAGCGCTGCGGTGGTACGAATCGATGATACAGCCATTCAAGGCGGGGGTAAGCAGAGCACCAATAGCGTGGGTGAACGTTACGCTATCTCTGAGGTCTATCAGCGCGGGGCGCTAGGCACTGGGTTCAGCGATGGCTTACGTAACTTCCGTGAGATTGAGATCCCCGGGGTAGATGACAAAATGTCGGCCTTGGAGATGAAGCGTCTATTTCTTGAGGGAAAACTCACCTCTGAACAACGGGGCGCCTTGAGCGGTCGCATCACAGAAGCTAGTCGGGCTGAGTACATCGAGAAGGTGCTGCGGCAGACTGCGGTATTCAGCGAGGATTTCCATGACGCCGGTAGTGTTTTCGACCGCTTGGCGCCACAGGACTTTTATCTGTCGCTGGTCGGGGACCGATCCGGTGGCCGTTGCTACCCTTTGGTCAGGGCTATGGCTGTGGCATTGGCTAGTCGCGGCGAGTCCGGCATCAACAGTCTGGTGCAAAAGCTGTTCTTCGCCGCCGCTGACCCGCAGGCAGGCAGTTCCACGCTGCTCAGGAACAGCCTGATCAGGCTACACTCCAATATTGAAGCTGTTCAGGCTTCCAAGGAGCTGGGGCAGTTCGGATTGTCCGAAGTGGTATCGCGGCTGGCTGAAACGACCGGAACCTCGATGTTCGCGCTCAATACCCAGAATCATTCGATGATGGTAGGGAGTGCTGTCACGACCGAAGGCCGTCGCTACTACTTCTATGACCCGAACGTCGGGATCTTTGCCTTCGACAATACCAGAAGTCTGTCTAGGGCTATGGAGCAACACTTAGTGGGGCGTAGACTGGCCGTACACTATGGTTCGTTCGGCAGCAAGTTGGCGCCAGCCTTCAACCTGATTGAGATCGATACCGCCAATATGGCTGAGGTGCCGGTGGGTAATGGCCTGAACGTGGCTGACCTGACCCGATTCGAGGAACTGTCCATTGTCATCGGGCAGCGGCGCCAGGTCGAGCAGGCGGTGAGTGTACAAGGACGGGTCATGGAAGACTTGCAACTGGGCATTGCGTTGAAGACTTTTGATGCTGAGCAATGGGGAGCACGGTTCGAAGCCGCGAGTACCCGGCTGGCGCAAGAGTACCAACTGGACAGCCGTTGGCTGCCGATCATCGCTACAACGGAAGAGTTGGGGGAAGGTCTCTATCGGGTCCAGTTCATCAACCGTGACCAACCCGAGCAAATCAGCAGGTTAGACACTAAGGATAGCACTTTTATCGAATTCCGGCGCTTCGTCGATGAGCACATGGGTGTGTTGAACGAACATTTCACTTTGGAGCATGGTCGAATGCGGCCTCGCGGTGGGGTTGGAGAAGCCGCGCCGGTGGATGGGTTGAATGCCGGATTTGCGGTTCAGACACTGATCCAGTGGTTTTCTGATAGGAGTCGCCACAATGCTGCAAGCGGAGTAGTTTCGCCTGATTTGGCCACCGCGCTCAAGGTGCATAGCTACCTCAACTTTGTCCAGATGGCTCACAGTGGCGTACAGGACGTAGCTAAGGTCACTGAGCTGGTGCGTACAGCACTGCGCGGCGAAGTAGTGGCCGCTGAAACCTCGTTAAAAGACTTTGCTTCGAATCTGGGCCATACCGTCAACGAAGGTGCTGGTGTGTTGTTTGGCGGAGTCATGGTTGGTTTTGATGCCTATGAGTTGGCCCACGCTGAGAACGATGTACAGAAAGCCGTATTTGGTACCCAACTAGCGTTCGATTCGGCCAGTTTTGTCACCGGCGCAGCCGGGGTGGGAGCAGGGCTGATCGGTGCTTCGACCGCTGGGGCGGTACTCGGTGGGGCCGGAGTGATCCTTGGCGGACTCGCGGTGGGCTTTACCGCTTTGGCGCAGGCTTTTGGTGCGGTTGCCGAGGATGCCAAGGCGGTAGGTCATTACTTTGATATGGTCGACAAAGCGTACAAAGGCAACGGCTATCGATATGACAATGAGAAACAGGTGCTGGTGCCTTTGGCTGGTGCCGTGATCAAAACTGTAGATCTGCGCAAAAATCAAATCGACTTCGACAGTCAGTACATTTATCGCACCCATTCGGGTTCTACCGGTTCGGGGGAAATCAATTACTTCTTCTGGGTCGGTGACTTTCCGCGAATGGTCCACGACCGTGGTCAGGCGATCGAAGTGCGCAGCGGCATTGGTTACAAGGATGTCTCCCGACCTCTTGAACATGGCGACAGCAATGTTGTGATCTTGCCGGGTACACCCAAGTCTTATATCAGCTACGAATACATGTTGCTTCCCGGTGCTACAACACGTCACGACGCTGGCTTTGACGTGATCCGCAGGCTAGAGGAAGACAAGCGGTTCGACTACGACTTCTACATCTTTCCGGGGGAGCAGACGATTCGCAGGATTCATCATGAGTACGTCGACACTCCGATCAAGGTGGTACTCGATCAGCGTAATCGACAACTCGTGGTACCTAAACTGCCTAAGGAACTGCACGGCTTTCTGCGCTATGAGATCAAGGGAGTGGGCGGCGAATACCTGATCAGCCTCAATGAAGGCGCCCGGGTTAAGCTCAAGAGCGATGTTGCCGGTGTATTGTCGCGCTGGATCATCGACAGCAGCTTGCTTGCTAGTGACAACATCCGCGTGTCGAAGAACCAGTTGGTGGTCGGCGGGGTTGTGGTAGAACTCACTCCTGCCCTGAATGAGCAGGTATTGGTAGTCAACGGCAAAGGTGATGTGCGCAAAGTCGATTTCGCTAGCCTGACAGCCCAGGTGGTGAGCGAAGATGCGAGCAAGTGGCAGGTGCCGGGCCATAGCATCGAGCAGCACCTAAGCGAACTGGCCAAGGCGCATCAGCTACAAGGACAGTACGTGGTGGTGGAGAACTACAGCCACAACGGGCGCGATGTCGGCCGAGCGTTCTACGATGTAGCCAAAGAACGGATGCTGTTCACCGATACCACCAATGAACAGGCTAAGCATGCCCAATTGGGTGCGGTGGTAGGCAACTATGCCTATTTTTATGACTCCGACAACGCGGTGGCGTGGCGGGTAGACATCGCTACCGGGCAGGTCGACGCGCAGTTTGAGCCTTGGTTTAACAATAATGCGGGCAAGATCAGTCGGTTATGGCAGGAGGGAGATGCAGTCTACCTAGCGCGCCGTTATCGGCTAAAAGAGAGGGAGGCTGAGCTGAGCTATCGGCTCCTCGATGACCGAATGGAGTTGGTGAGTGCGGTGGGTGATGATGAGTTGCTTCAGCGTTCGGCACGCACTGGTCGGCATGGTGATGAGCTTGAGGTTATACTTCAGGGTTACAAGAGCAATAGTACCCAGCGTGAGACTCTAATGTATACGCTGGGAGCACGGCTGATCCAGCCGACCAGTGCGGCGCTGGTTACAGTGTTCGGCGTGGATGCGGCTGGCGTGCCGCACCGCTACTGGATACGCACCAGCGACGGTACGTTAATCAAGCCGAATCTGGCGCCACCGGCGGATCAGGCTTTGTACTTCGAAGCACACGAGCAGACTCGCAGTGCCTGGCAGATCCCGGCTGATCTGGTGTTAGCTGGGAGCATGCCGCAGCCTGGCGGCAAGGAAGTATTTTTCTTCTACAGTAAGGAGCAGAAGACACTGTTCCGTCAAGAAGGTCCAGGGCAGGCGGTACTTAACGCCAGCCAGCCGAGTGCATTGCGGGTCACTACGCCAGCATTGGCCAATGTGATTAACTTGAACGATCACCTGGTAGTGATGACCGAGGACGGGCGTGTGGCCCTGCTTGATGCACATGGACAGCTTAGTTACGCAGCGGTTAACGAGCATTGGCTTAAGGGGCGTACCCTCTGGTGGCAGGACTTGGCCAGTGTCACCGGCGGCGGAGCTACTTTGGCGGTGTTCGGGGTTAAGGGGACCGACGGCAAGAGCCTACTGCCAGTGTGGTACCACAACGGTCAGGTAGTCGTCGCTTCGGCCCTCCTGCAAGACAAACATCCGCAGTTCTTAGGTTTTGAAGCGGATGGCTCCGGTGCGCGACTGTTCGAACCCGCCAGCGGCAAGTTGTATCGTCAGCCGCCTATGACTGCCGATGCGTTGGCTGCTGCATTTGGTACCGATGAGGTGCTTGAAGTTTCTGCACAGCTTCCCGCTGCCAGCGAGTTGGAGCCTGAACTGCACCTCAAGGCGGCGGAACAAGTCAATGCCGGGCTACGTCTGACTACCGTCAAAGGCGAGATTTTGTTGCGAACCAATGACGGCAAATTGCGGTTGGTTGCTGTCGACAAAGCCTGGAAACAGGCTAACCTCGTCCGTTTGTCACAGGCACTTGCTGAAGTTGCTGGGCAGTGGCGAGCCAACGGCGTGCTGGCTTTGCAAGGCGATGACACACAAGGCTGGTTCGATATCGGTAGTGGTCAGGTATTCTCCAGCGGTGGCATCCCTGCCACGGAAAACCTGCGTTTTATCGGAATTGCTGTTGGGAAGAAGGGCGCGTATGTGTACAACCCAACGGACCAGGTGCTGTACCGGGTCAAGGATAGCGGTGTGCAGAAGCTGAACCATTACGCTGGTGTCGAGCGCATTGGTTCGTCGTTGTTGCTTCAGGGCGGAGGCGAGGACGATCTGCTCCCATTGCTGATAGCTGGTGTCGACAGCGTGGTGTTGTATGGCGGCGCTGGTAGCGATACCTACTGCCTCAGTCAGATAATGTGGTCGCATTATCGCACGGTCGTTATTGACAACGATGACCCGAGCCAGTTTCTGGACCGCTTGATCATGCCGGTAGTTGATGCGGAGAAAATCCTAGTTAGTCGCCACGAGGATGACTTGATGTTGACTGACTCAGCCAATAACACGGCCCTAGTGATACGCAAGGTATTCGGTAGACAGGCGATGACGCACCAGCATTTGCAAATCGAGCTGGAAGGTTCTTCATCGGTGATCAGTGTTAATCACTTGGTAAAGGGTTTTACCCGAATAGGAGCGGCCAAAGTTGGTTTGTTCGATCTGTCTTGGGTCATTTAGTAGTTGGTGATGCTGGTGGATATTGTCGCCTCGGTCACGGACGCGAAGGTGCTAGCATAGCTAAGTTGGACGGGGAGATGGCGTTCACGAGAACCTGCTGCAAAGCCGTCAAGCTGGCAGGTGGTACCGATAACTTCACTGTCTTGAGTTAGCAGGAGAAACCACAGGAAGGGGGTAAATCCCTTCCTGTCTTTGGGCTCCGGTCGAATCATTCTTTCTGTAGCAGCAGATCATAATCAAATCCACGAAGGCTTATGGTCAAGTTATTGCAAGGTGGTACTGAAAGGTATTCCCAGAATAGTAAGATTGCGTATTTGCTAGAGCGTGGGTTGATGTTGTATATCGATGCTGAGCCAGAGAGAAGAATGTTAGTCGGATAAAACAGAATATTCTCGCTGTTGGCTGAACTTATTTTTTCTACATAAACTTCTTGTCACAAGATAGGGAGTTTTTTTGAACTGATGCAATCTTTTATAACTAGCTCTATTTTGATTAATAATAAGAATAGCTGAGCAATCAATAAACAACACGATTTCACCACAGTGTAACTGTCGATGGCAGTTCGAGTATATACCCGTCATCTTTCAAGCTGCCTCTTTGTTGGCTGCACTCACTCACCCCGGTAACAGAGTTATCTATGCTCCCGGGGATTCGCTCCCTTGCCGTCGCGATGCAACTTGAAATCCATAGGGTATAACAACATTAAGTTAATCAGCTCGTCGCCTTCTCCCAATACTTTTTTGGGTTTGTGATGAAGATTCCGTCCCGTTTCAGGTGTGAAACGCTAACCACACATTGGATATGTTCTATATTGTTATTATTTTATTCCTGCCCTTTTGCGTGTTTTTTCAGATATTGTCCAGTCTGTGCTCAAAATAACTTTCTCATTGGGGATCATAAGGGTTAAATTCGGATTTGACTTTAGATGTGACGTTGGATTGGAATATCTCTCAGGTTAATGAGTTGGTATTTCCTCCCTTTTGGGCCGTCACTGATAAATATCTAGTTTCTCATTTCGGATGACCTAAAATACTTGCTGTGTATCCACCGTTTACTCTGTCGGGGGGCTACGCTCACACCATTGCCAAATCTTCTTCCAGATTTGGTAATCCGCATAGCTAAATGTTTCTTTGTAAATCTGGCGTATCATGGATGTGTGCTACATCACTTGGAACCAGTCAGACCACAGTGGATTATCAAGTCGAATTCGCCATTATCATTTTACTGTATGTTGTGATCAGAGCGGGATTTTACTTTAAGAGGATTGTTTTTTGTCCAAAAAAGGTATCCTACGTGAAAAATATGCTTTCTTGTTTCCAGAAAACAATCCAGATTTTACGTACGAACACCTGTGGTTGTTTTTTAGATAAAATGTAACCCCGCCCTGATGTCATGGTTCATAATTACATTTTTATCCCTTAAATGTTTTCATTAATTCAATTACAATACTTTTCAATTTTTAACAGGGGGCGGATTCGACTAATAAGCTACCGTCCTGATGCTCAAGTTCTGATAGCATAGTTTTTATCATATGATGGCTGAGTCACTTAAGCGAAGCCCGTCGACCATCAGCAGAGAATTGAAGAGAAATCAAGAGATCCAAACATAATGAAAAAAGAGGCAAAATTAAAAATCGGATCAGTATTATGGTTTGGAGTTTGCAGATCATGAAATCATTGGTAAAAAATTAGAAACACAAATATACTTTTTCTACCCTTATTTGCCTTGGGAAATAGGGAACAATGAGAATATCAATGAGTTAATTAGACAATACTTTCCAAAGAGAATGGATTTTAATCAAGTCTCAGCTAAGGAAATAAATTTTGTGGTAAACCGATTAAATAATTTCCCCTGAAAAGCACGGGAGGAAAAACACCAAATGAATTATTTAAGTGAATACGAACATGTTTACTTCAGGATTAACGATGTTGCACTTATTATGTGAATCTAAGCATCTTTATTATTTATCGTTTTAATGGCTTTTCTTTCTATGGGTGGGCTGGTTTCATCGGATATATTCTTACCCGCTTTGAGTAAAATGGGGAACTATTATCACGTCAGCGAATCTAGTATACAAAGTGCAATAGCTATATTTCTATTTGGTATATCCTTTTCTCAACTTATTTATGGGCCATTAAGTGATTGCTTAGGAAGAAAAACGGTTCTTATTTCTGGAATGATTATATGGCTGATTTCAACAATCGGTATTTTTTACAGTACGCATATTAGTGAATTACTATTATTGCGTTTATTCCAGGGAATAGGCGCTTGTGCGGGTATTACATTAAGTCGTGCCATTATTAGTGATTTGATGGGGAAAGAAGAGGCAGCCAATTTGTATCTGATTATTTTCCCTTTTGTGGGAATGTCACCCGCTGTCGCACCCATGATCGGAGGTATGTTAAGTGAATATTATGGTTGGAAAGCCTGTTTTTTATTTCTTACTTTATTTATAACAGCCGCGCTTATATTGTGCTTGCTAGTTCTGGAAGAGTCACTGCCAATAGAAAAACGCCAAAAATTGAGTGTTAAAAATGTATTAGTTAGTACTTACCAAGTGATAATAAATAAAAAGTTTCTTTACTATGCAGCAATACCTTGCTTCGCTTATACAGCATATTTTTCTTATTTGATTGAATCTCCATTTATTCTTACCGCTATGGGATTACCAGAAAAATATGTTGGTTATACCTATATAATGCTCTCTTTGAGTTATGTGTTGGGTAATCTTACGGCTAAGAAATTAAGTCGCCAGCAGGGCATGAGAAAGACGATTTCTCATGGTTATCTCATCTTTGCTGTTGGCGGTATTGCTTTCACGATACAAATGTTTTTTAGTCCCTACCTATTGATAACTTCTGTGCTAACAATATCAATATTGACTTTCGGTAATGGTTTTTTGCTGCCACTAGGTACTGCATCGGCAATTGCCACTTATTCTCAAGCGGTTGGGACAGCTTCCGGAGTAATGGGAACATTGCAATTAGGTAGTGCAGGACTGGCATCATTTCTTATTGGTTATATATCTCACCATGAACCTATTAAAGTGGCATCTATTATCACCGTTGTTTCCTTGGTCGGTAGCATTATTTATATAACTGGTAATAGAGGTAATAAAGAAATCAGTAAGAAACAAACAATATAAACTAAAATAGGAATGAAAAGTGGTTAATAATATAGATGTCACATTATGTGTATTAGTGTGATTACCGAGGGAGATTGACGACCCTATCATCAAACACAAAGCTGGTTTGTTGAACCCAACATCGTGTTAATTTATTGATTTATTTTGGATTGGCCTGGCAGTTGCAATAGGATTTGTAAGTATTGCGTTCAAGCAGAAAAAAGACACATAATTTCTTATGTATCCTACATCATAACCCTTGTATTCAATTCAATATCGAAGTACTGAAAAGCTAAACTAACTACAGTTATACATTCGGGTTCTTGTTTCGGCCGCCGGTTGAGTTTTCTCATCTCTCAAACAGCGTCCCCACGAAGGCCCCCACAAAAAATCGCTTTTGTTTTGTGATGGTTATCAAGAAAAATCGGTATTTAAGATAGTGGGGCTTCGTTATGTGTGGAGTCAGGTCCACATATAACGACCAGACCTCCACACATAGCGGCGCTAAAAAATCCATACTGCATTATGCAATCAAAGCCCCATCCCCCTTCTCATTGAACATCTTTCAAACTTACATTTGATATGTTGGAACAACGGTTTTTGAGATAATCAAAAACAGTGTTATTTCTAAGATATAGATTCTATTACTATTTTTGCTATACTTTTGAGATGTTTTTATTCACCAGTTGAGATAACTAAACATCATGGTTCAATTTAATCACTTTGAACTCTCGCTTCTGAACCCCAGCTTTGACTCCCCTTTGGTCGATGCGCTGACGGAACTGGAGTTACTCCGGCACCTGCGGCTGGAAACTGATGTTCACCCTATCCTGTTTGCGCAGTTGAAGGCCGTTTTCCACATGCTGGAGAGTCTTGGCTCCGCAAGGATTGAGGGAAACCATACCACGCTTGCCGACTATGTTGAAAGCAAGGTTGAAGGAACGCAGAGTTCGACGGACCAACTCAAAGAAATCAACAATATTGAAGCCGCGATGGAGTACATCGACGAATACCTGAGCAACGGCGATGACATAACAGAATATTTTATCCGCGAGTTGCATAGTCTGGCGGTAGCCGGGTTGCAACAGGAAGGCGACAGAACGCCCGGAGCATATCGGCAACATAACGTCAGCATCGCTCTGTCTGACCATTTACCGCCGGACCACATCCGCGTTCCTGATTATATGGCGGAACTGACCGCCTTTATTAATCGTGCCGATAAGCCAAAGTACGATCTGATGAAGATTGCACTGGTGCACCACCGCTTTGGCTGGATACATCCATTTGGCAACGGTAATGGCAGAACGGTCAGATTGCTGACCTATGCATTGCTTATCAAGTATGGTTTTAATGTTCAGGCTGGTGGGCGGGTTCTCAATCCGACAGCGGTATTCTGCAATGATCGTGAACGCTATTACGCCATGCTTTCGTTAGCTGATAAGGGAACAGAGCAGGGGCTGGAAGAATGGTGCTTATATGTGCTTTCGGGGATCTCCTCTGAGCTGAAGAAAGTCGATCAACTGACAAACCACGCTTTCCTGAGCGAAAAGATCCTGTATCCGGCCATCGATTTCTCATCGGAGAGAGGGCTGATAAACCCGCTGGAATCGAAGGTTCTGAAACGCGTTGTTGAGCTGGGGACGATAAAAGCGGGCGATCTACGCGCCGTTTTGCCTGAGCTTAAACCGACGCAGGTGACTTATCAGCTTGGTAAGCTGATTGAACGGGGACTGCTTCAGCCAGTAGAAGAGGGGGCTCGTACCTATACGGCGAAGTTTTCTAACTCATATCTGATTCGTGGGGTGATTAAGGTTCTGCGGGAAGAAGGGTTTATTCCTAACCTATAATCTTAATGAGCAAATTGTTACTTACAATGTAGATAGCTTTTTTGACACATGTTTATTTCTTCTGTAAAAGTCCCTCTTCATAGAAGGGGGCATTGATAACGCCTCAGCGGTTGGTTAATATACTATAAATTTTCTTGTAACCAAGCTTCTAACGCATCTACTTGTACAAAATTAATATTAGTTTCATATGGCGGATATCTTAACCACCAGTAAATTTGTCTACTAATATATAAATGGATAAATTTAACTTCGTAATTATCTGCTGGCTCACTCCAGTTTAGTAGAGTACGAAGATTATTATAATTTTCTGCTAGGAAATCAATCCTTTTTTCTATTTTCCCAATCTGTCCCCTTTTATCACCTCTACCAAATATTTTCTCTCGTAAACGACGCATATCCTTAATGCAATAGTAGGGCTGATTATACTTACACTCTATATTCAACCAGGTATTGCTATCAGGAAAATAGGCTAAGGTATCAAAATCACCTACATCAGGAAATTTTTTCTTTGGAAAGCGTTTCTTAAAGTCGATGCCAAGTTCAATTTGGGTTGCGAACCTTTTTACAATATTAAAAGTGGTTATTTCTAATTGCTTTTCAATACTCTCTTTTATTTTACCAACTTCATGTGAAATGTGGCTCCATTCGAATTCGGCAGGAAGATATCCATTTGCAATATGGGCAATCCATATTGTGCCTGCCCGATATGCTGCCGCAGCTCCCCAGACTATATTATTATTACTAATTTCTATTAGTGGGCGAATATTATATCGGTGATCTCGTTTATTATGATCGGATATGGGTACATCAAAATATTCAGAATCAGCACCCAGCAATTTTCTTATCTTATTCGGATTAAGAATAAGAAAATCTATTATTTTCTCTACTTCTTCATTAATCAGGTTTGTATTGCTGTTAAGTAATGTAGTTACCATATCAGCCCTTGTCGCCTGATATGAAAGATTTAATTCAATTTGGTTAAATCGAGCCCATTGAAAAAGAATAGAGAAAACAGCAAGTAAACTCGAGTATTTGAAACCGAGATCTTGTTGAAATATACGATCAAGAACATCTAAATTTTCATTTATAATGTCGGATTCTACTGAGTCATTATCGTTTAAGTTATAACCTAACTTATAGCCTGCTTGTTCTTCACTAAACTTATCTTCTTTAATCTCACGATCTTCGGAAAAAAATACTTGTGGGATGTAAAAATTATCTATATTCAAACCACCTACATCAATATCGTTATGCAAGATGTCACTTGCATTATAAAGTACTATTAACCAATCAATATCAGCAAGTAATTGTAAGATATCATCGGTAGCAGGTATGGTTTTACTTTTTGTGTTAAGACTCAAAGCGCATTCAAGCAAATATCTATAATTTGCTGACATACGGTTGAACTCAGTACTCTGTTTTGCTAATTTTTCTGTTCTATTATAATTAACCTCATGTTGAAGGCTTAACATAATATTTTTCTTTTTTCTATGATCTTCGGCTACATAAGCATCATAGTTTTCAATTACAAATTGTAGCAAGTGCTCCCTGTTCATTGAGCGTATTGTTGCGTGAATTTTTTCTCTGAAAAAATCGGCTAAAGGGTTAATAATATCCTTGGCCTTTTGTAACTCATAATTACCTTCCTGAACTCCAGACTCTTTAATTAAGTTAGCCAATGTTTTTCTGGCTAGTTTAAAGTGTTTGGCTTCAGGAATGTTTGGTTTTATTTCTAAAGTATCAAAGGTGCACTTTTCGCTGGATATTGCCATCCTTGCGGGTCTGTTCCCTGTATTGATTATCTGTTGCCTAATATCTTCGGAGAACTCGATATGAAGTATTTGGGAGAGCGATTGTAAGAACGCAATGCAAACATCAGCCTGGAAACTGGCATTTTGAGGTCTGTTAAGACGATATTGCATGAGAGGTAAATTAATGTGAATTTTTATATTTGCAGAAGAATTATCTTTGTTAATTAATGACACGTGAGTGAACAACTCAGGATCAAAATTTTCTGTAATGTCGGAATTACTATCGACCAGATATTTTTTGTCAATAGCGCAGTGAACGGTAATTCTTTTTATATTTTGGAATGATATATTCTCTAAAATATCTTTTCGTTGCGATAGCGCATCACAAGTGCATTCTAAAAATAATGTCAGAAGCTGACCGTTAAGATGATCTTCATTTAGTAGTGGTTTGCGATCGGCACAAAAATGCATTGTGCAGTTATTTATTTTTGTGCACCAGCATACATAGAAATGACTTTTTGATATTAATGAAATATTTCCTTGGTAAGTATTACTGATATTCCATTTTACATTGACATCAGGAAAATTTGAAGGGACCTGTGACCAGTATTTTTCCAGTTCTTCATATCTCCAGTGAGATCCCCAATGAGGATCAAGAATAATCATGTCGAAATTAATAGCACCATCTTCTAATACAGAATGAGTTCCTTTAAGTGATGCAAATTTATCTATTACAGAAATAAAAAACGGATTTATTTTGGATTTATATTGCTCTAGATATGAAAAAAGTGATGACAATTCACTTAGGTTATCTATCGAGTCAAATAATGCAATAAATTCTGTCAAGAAAAGAATATGATAACTATATTTTAGTTGCGGTGGCTTAAAAGGAAGCATAGCAGTAGTAAGATTAGAGCTTATGAAAATAAACTCAATATCATCAATTGCAAGTTGCTTTCCTGAGCCATTTCGAATACCTAATAGTTGTGATGATGAAATCGGTGATAAAGCCCATTTTCCTTGGCTAAAAAGTTCGAAAACATCTTCTTCTATCTTTTTTAGTTTGTTTATTGGATTAATATCAAAAGGTACAAATAAATAATACTTATCATTTCCCTGTAGTATCCCAGCGAATTTATAAGGTAGGATCTTTTTTTGATTCAGAAGCAGAAATGGTCCCTCAATAATGTTTTCAAAACGCTGGGATATGAAATTTGAAATTGCATCTGAACAATCGATATCCATTTTCTGGGAAGCGTAGTGCTCAATAATTACATTTGCCATATTCCTGAATGACAATGGATAAACACGATCACCAATATTGATACCAATAGCAGGGAGCGCTATGCCTTCCATTATTATATTTGATAATTCAGTGGTGGAGTTAATGCTTTTAAATTCCCCTGGTTTTTTAATAAATATATTTTCTGTCTGATTTATTATTTCCTCAAACGCATGACTGGCATCCGTTAAAGCCTGATGGCAGGTTTTCCAGAACGTTTCTGGAGGGATTTCGACATGACCGGGTGAGAACTCTTGTTCTGAGAGTGTATCAACTGGATTTATGCCTGATAAAAACTGGTTCTGTAAAAGAAGAACATTTTCCATTTGCTTAAGAATAATTGGATATTCTGCGTATCTAATTTCAAAAGCTTTAATATAATCATATAAGCGTTCGACTGAGCTACCATAAAAAATTTTATAAATACTATCTCCCCACGGTATTCTTATTTGTCCCCAGTCTTGTTCAGGGATAAAATCTTCCATTTGAGGAATATCAGGTAATATATTGTAAATAATGCTAAAAAATTCGCTTGCTTGTTGGTATGTTTTAAGTTCCTTTTGGTTGTTAAATGTACTGACGTCCATGGAAAGCAAGGTGTTGAAAGCGATAGTGTGTTTTACAGGTGACGAAATATTGGGTAGCCATAATTCGGAAATACTTAATGCGAGAAAAAGTTCTGCGAGGTTGTATTCTGTATAAACAGATGTTAATTTTTCTTTTATTTGTGGCATAATGTCCTTATAGTTTCTTATCCCCCTGTTCGGGAATTTATCTTTGGACTTATTATTGTTTTTTTTCTTTTTTGAATCTCGTTTTGACTTGCTGTTCTTTCCCATTTTTAAATCCTTTTGAGAACTAAGTGTATGTAATGTGTTGTATTTAATATCCTTCAAGTCTTAATTTTGCATGCCGATCTTGATTTACAGCATCAAAATCATAATGTGAAGCAAGGTCATCAAAGACACACGCCAATTTGGGATGAGTGAAATATAACTGGTTAGCTATTTCTTTGTACTGGTCAACTAGTTTTCGTTCTTTATCACCGCCTTCATAATAAGCTCTTACTGTTGTACCACGGCTATTGATAGTGCCATAATAGAATCCTTCTCTGATCTCATCTCGTTCTGTTTCTTCCAGCAAATCTCTGATTATTATGCTGGACCATGGTGCGTTATTTAGATGTTTTGAGCGGGATAGCCATTTACCGATTATGTAATCAGTAGTATTGCTTCTGTCATTTTCTGCCGCCAATTTCCTGACTTCCTCAATCCAGTTACTAAATACGACTTCATCAATATTATCATCTGGTCTCTGACCGGGGATTCCTTTCCCTTGATCCAGAACTCTGCCAGCTTGTTGTGCCGCAGCCATTAAGGATTCATCCTGTTTATACTCTTTATTAGATTCTGGTTTATAAGCAAGACATATTAATTGCACAAAGAGTGGTGGATTGGAAAGTAATTCCGTGTAAAGGTTTTTTGCTCCTTTTTCACAATTCCTGAATGCTGAGAAAAAGAAGAATTCCAGTAAGGATAAATCTAAACGAGAGACCTGGCCTGATGATTCAAGATATTCAATAGCTCTGGATAGATACCAGCCATCTGGTATTGGTACATCTTTTTCAGTGGTAGTTCTGAATCCATTTAACAGTTTCAATAGGTTTTGCCAGGAAACTTTCTCTATACGATGTTTTACGAGATTAAATGTTGATATATATCTGTCAGCGAACATCATTTTTCCGATGAAGTAATCAATTTCATCAGCATTATCACTCCAGATGTGTGGATAATTGATTCCCTTCCAGTACAGCATTTGGGCGCTTTCAGAGTAACTTGAGAGGTTGTGCCATGTAGCCATATTGGGTGGGAGTATTGAGTGGAATGCGGCAATTTTGTCATCACTATTCATCTCATTTTTAAATTCTTGAGAATTTAACAGGATAAGTTTCTTTTCTTCAGGCAGCCAGGCATAAAATGAACTTATCAATTGATCATGAAATGGGAAACCATTACCTTTGAATTTTTCAATAATCCATGTGAATGAATCTATCAAATTTAAGTTACAGGTAGCCAGAGACTCACCTATTACAGACGGTGATTGTGCTAATGAAAGTAAAGATGATATTCCATCCAATCCTTGGTGGAAATATATCTCTTCTATTGCATTGGTTCGCATTTTTATTATTTTTTCACTATGTATTATGCGATCTATTTCATTCCCTTCAGGTAATGCAGGGTATTGAGATGTGAAAAGTCGGCGTTTATCAAGAATAATATCTTTAGGTGTTAATAAACCGACGAATGACATGAGGTCTTCTGCAACAGTTCTGCTTTTTTTATCTCCATCTTTGTTATACGAGTTATGCCAACTCAGATAGTGATATAGTGCTTCTCTGATGATCTCCTTGTCTCCATCAGAAAAAGAAATTGCGCGTTTAATTAATGCAATAAGTCTTTCTTGGTAGGTTCCTTCAAAATGGTCTATTCGCTTAATAAGCGCTGCTATTCTTTCGACATTTTTTTCTGCCAGAACCAGAATTCGCTCACTAAGTGCAGAATAATATTCATAAAGAAAAGTTCCTCTCATTTGTGCACTGCCAGCATCATCATCCCGCCATTTTGGTCTGGCATTTCCCATATAAACACCGCCCATAGGATCAGTTTGTTCATAGAGAAAACGCCAGACAATGCTATCGTGCTTTTTGATAAGCATATCAAGTACGACGAGTCTTTGTTCATCAGTAGCCATTGTTTGTGGCCAGTAGGGTCTGAGCAACGATTTTAGGGTATTTTCCGGTGTATTGGTCCAGTTTCCCTGAATTCTTAATGATGATAGCGTTGCAAGAATAAGACTGATTCTAAGTAATCGCCTTGGATTCCAGGCTAGGATTTCCAGCGCATGCAATAAGTCAGCATGCCAACAACGCATACCAAAGCCTGTGCTTTCGCTCGTTTCTGTTAGTAGACGAGTAACGGAAACCTCTGTTGATTGCAAACTTGTTTCTATGGATTTTAAGAACACCTCTGGTGATGCTTCAGCTAACGGACATAATACGTCTGTTAATGACAGCCATCTCTCACCATCGGCATCCATCAACAGATCTCTAACCAGATTGTCGATGGCGGCAATGATGAAATCTGAATTAATCCCTTCACTGCTTTCAGCGTAGATTCTGAGCTTTACCAGTGAGTCAGCGATTGATTTCAGAATAAAATCTGATTCTGAACGAACTTTTCCATAGATAGCCGCCATCCAGCGATCTTCGTTTTTAAGCTCCAGGGCAGGATCGGGTTTAAGTAGCGTTTGTTTTACAACCAAGAAGAAACGTTCAAGCTGACTTTCTGTCAGTCGAGGGGCTAGTTGATACAATAGCTCAATGGGAGATTTTGCTTTCCATACATCACCAATCTGTAATACCGGAGAGTCATCCCGAAGAGATATTTCGCGTAGTTCCTGTTCCAGTTCTTCGTAATCTTTTTGCGCAATAGTTTCAACGCAATATTTATCGCCTTCCTTTTTGGTATTCCAGCATCCTACCAGAGTCAGCGTGATTAGCGCTTTTGCTGGCGATGTGGTCAGCCATACGGGAGATGATATTGCCGGGTTTTTGGCCCTAAGACGTCGATAAACCGACCAGGATCGTCCGGTTGTTTGCGATAACCGCCTTGCATCGGATTCCTCCTCTCCTAAAGCAATGAGCTTCTCTTCAAAATCGCTTCGAGTAAGACGTTCCAATGTAATGGTATCACTTCGCTTATTGCTCGTAGTATTGTGATCGCCCAGGGAAAAGGGAATAAAAATAGTTCGTTCAGGCTGGTGTCGGCTTTGTCTGGAAATATCACTGTTCATCGCCAGACAAAATTGAATTGAGGGATTTTTATCAATAAAGTGCCATCCATCATCAGTAGTTATGCAGGCTGATATATTTTCATGTCCCATCTCTATTAAGCTGGCACAGGCAAAAGCGATACCTTCTTCCTGACTGTCTGCCCGGATAATAATTTGTTCTTTTTTATCTGATAGAAAGTCGTTCAGTGTGTTTTTTTCCTCTTCCCTGCCAGCTAGTAAGGTGTCTTTTGTTAACGGAAATTGTGACTGATTGCACCATCGTTCCCAGAAATGGGAAATGGATTCAATGCCTGCACCAGTATGGCCTGTTATTTCACTGAACCAGAGAGCTACAGCCGGAGTGTTTTCCAGCCACGCCTCCAGATCGTCAGCATCAAGAGCATAAACGCCGGACCAGATGTTTTCAGCCTGTGCTTCTTTGAGCCAGCTATCTTTTTTGGACCACCGGCGTGGTGATACGAAAACAAAGCGACTTTGAGCTGCTTCCTGTGGTGAAATTTGTTGATTTCTTTTCCGAAAATCTGAGCGGGCTTTAGTAATGATGTCGGAGGAACAGCCCATTTCCCAGAAAGAGGCACCATCAGGAACCCAGATGTTGCCTTTGTCAGCCTGGACAATACCATCCCAGCCGCTGCTTGAAACAGAATCACCGCCGGGCATGCTCAATGCTGTTATTGTTGTGGTCGCGCTAATTAATCGCCGGATCAAAATGGGCAACATTCCCTGAGCGTCTCTTGTGTCCGCCCACTGTTCAATTTGGGTAGCGGTGATCCTCATATTGAGATCCTTAGAGTGTGTTTTCTGGATTATATTCCCGATTATTCATTGAATAAAATGGAAAAAATGAAACTTTAGTCTTTTGTTTGATGCGAAAGACGAATGATTAGTTTTGCAGGTAAGAGAGAGTTATTTTTGCGATAAGCCTTTCATAACCTCACTTGCTGTTAACTGCTAATCGCGGTGCAAATTCAGGTGCCGGGATTGGTCTCCTGAAGATATTCCTTACTGGCGACATATGACGCGCTTTGCGTCTTTTTTATGTCGTTCATCCGGCTACATCTCAATGGTGGGCCGGGCGGAGGCGTCGCAAGACGCGCCGGTGTCCAGTAAGGCCGGTAAGACCAACTCTGTCCGGTTCCACCACCGCAAAATTGGTCTCTTCGGTGGTGGTTCAATTAATCACTTACTGGAGGCTGCCACTATGGCTACGATCCCTACTCAAACACACCCGTTACTTGCTATTCCCTTCAATGCCGCCACGGACTTCACCGTCCTTGCCGATCACTGCGAAAACTTCGCCGAAACCCTGATTGAAAGTAAAGATATAGCGTTAAAAATGGCGCTCTGCGGCAGGATCAATGCCTGTTTGACGCTGCTCCAGCGAGCGCAGGATCTTCGCCGTGTGATGCTCCGTCCAGCGGATATTTCCCGCCAGCCACTTACGGGCGACCTCTTCAAAGGTATTACCGCTTTTCTTCGCCTGCTTCTCCTGCTACTTTTTCACCCCCGGATTGTCGCCCGCGCTGAGTACGGCGCGAGCTTCTTCACGCAGCTTACGCGCATTCGCCAGCGTAACGGTCGGGTAAGCGCCAAACGCCAGCTTCTTCTCCTTGCCGCCAAAGCGGTACTTGAGTTGCCAGAGTTTAGAACCGTTGGGTTTAATCAGCAGGTACAGACCCTGCGCATCGCTGAGTTTGTAGGGTTTATCGAGCGGCTTGGCGTTACGGATGGCGGTATCGGTGAGTCGCATGGCGGGGGCTCCAGAGTTTATCGAACCAACAGGCCCCCAATTAAGCCCCAAAAACTCTGAATGTCAAAAACCCTGGAAGTATCTATATGATGCTCCAGGCTCTTTGCAACTTACTGATTTTTTAACGTTTCAGGACGTATAGGAGCGCCATGAAACTAAACTTTGGTGCCCGGAGGCGGAATCGAACCACCGACACGAGGATTTTCAATCCTCTGCTCTACCGACTGAGCTATCCGGGCAACGGGGCGCATTAAACCGTATTCAGCCTAAGTCGTCAATGCCTTTCTGATAAAAAATGATAAAAGTTGATTGTTTGCTTTCTTTTTGCCCGGAATTTGTGTGGTTGTTCATCTTAGGCTGATTTTTGTTAACTTAATGCGCCATTTTTGCGACATAAGGCAATAGCTAAAACATCTTCTGCCAGCAGTTTTGCCGTAGCGATGTCAGCAATATCCCGTTTGACCAGTAGCTTACTCAGGCAACCTTCCAGAATCAGTTCCATCTGTTTAGCAACGAGTTCGCAATCTTCAATATCTAGTTGATGTAGTAGCTCGGTGGTGTAACGGGAAGAACTCTGTTTTTGTAATTCAGCTAATTGATGAATAGGGTGGTCAGATTCAGGAAATTCGCTACAGGCCGCGATAAATAGGCAACCTGGGTAGCGTTTCCCTTTTACTTTTTCATCAAGGGCTGCATAACGAGCGAGTAGCTTCTGTTCGGGTGTCAGATTTTCATCCAGTAATGTTTGTCGCTGCCAGACTTCAATCTGTTGGCCGTGATAACGTAGACAGTCATAAAGCAGTGCTTCCCGATCAGGCCAGAATTGTTTGAGATATTCGATATCCATGTTAAGCGAGCCAAAAAGTATCTCAGTTGTGATGGATAAGCCATGTTGTTCCAGTAAGTTTAAGGCATGGCTAAGAACTTGTTCTCGTTGCACGGTGTTTTCCTTCTGAATCATTTTGGCAGATGTTGCAAATGCTCGTTAAAGCGGGTTGCATCCATAAAACCATTTATCCGTGAATCGGGGATCTCTTTTCCCTGAGAATCAAAAAACAGAATAGTCGGTAATCCCCGAACGTTCAGTTTTTCTAACAGCTGTTTCTGTTGCGGGCTGTTATTGGTGACATTGGCCTGTAACAGTAAGGTATCCCGCAGTTGTGACTGAACTTGTGGATCGCTGAAAGTGTATTTTTCAAATTCTTTACAAGCGGTACACCAGTCAGCATAGAAATCAAGCATAATGGTTTTATGGCTGTTTTGTGTCATTATTTGTTCTAATTCCTGCCAGTTATTTATCTGGCGGAAGTTGAGGCTGTGTTGCGACTGTTGGGTAACTGTTGTACCCCAAAACCAATCCTGTAACGGACGGGTAGCTATCAGCATCAGAATTAACAATATCAGTTGTAAGACTCGTACCCAACCGTTTTGGCTTCTAATCGTCAGAGCAAATCCCCATCCTAGGAAACTGACGGCCAGCAGGCTCCATAATCGTATTCCCCAGCTATCACCGATAACTCTTTCCAGCAGGAAAACGGGTAACGCGAGGATAATGAAGCCAAACGCTTCTTTAACATACTGCATCCAAGGCCCACTGCGTGGCAGGAGTTTATGACCAAATAGGGTGACGGCAATGAGCGGCAACCCCATTCCCAAAGCGTAAAGATAAAGGGTTAGGCCACCTGCCACGGTATTACCACTTTGAGCAATGTAGAGCAAAATAGCGCTTAAAGGCGCGGTAGTACAAGGGGAACAAATTAATCCCGCTAACGCACCCATAGCGAATACACCGAAAAGCGAACCGCTTTTTTGCTGGTTACTCCAGTTGACTAAGCGCGTCTGAACAGTGGAAGGCAGTTGCAGAGAATAAAGGCCGAACATCGACAGTGACAGCAGAATAAACAATATTGATATGCCAATCAGCACATATGGATGTTGCAGTGCGGCCTGAAATTGTAGGCCCGCAGCCGCTACAATCAATCCAAGTAGTGTGTAGGTGATTGCCATGCCTTGAACATAGCTTAGCGCTAACCAAAATATCTGTTTTAGGTTCTTAGGGCGTTGGCTGCCAAGAATAATGCTGGAAATCAATGGGTACATCGGTAGTACACAAGGTGTGAAGGCGATACCGATGCCAATCAGAATTGCCCAGAGTGGTGAGAAGGGTAAATGTTGTTGATCATTGGATGTGCTTTCTGGTGTTTTCTGAACAGGTTCAGTCGGTGTTGCGTCAGTTGTTTTTGCTGGGATAACTGCACTCAATGGAACAAGGCGGGTTTCAGGTGGATAGCAATATCCTGCGGCGGCACAGCCTTGATAAGTGACAACGATATTGGAATTGTTGTTCGCCTCTGTAACAGGAACATTGACTATGAGTTGTTGGAAATAAACTTCAGTTTCACCAAAGAACTCATCTCGATGAGCTGTACCTTGTGGCAACGTGATTTTACCCAGTGTGGCCTGTTGCGGCTCAATATGAAGTTGTTTGCGATAAAGGTAATAACCCGGTTTGATCTGCCAGTCTAACGTCAATTTGTCGCCTTTTTGCTGAAAATCAAACATGAATGCCTGATCTACTGGCAAATATGGATTTTGCCCCGGTTGTTCAAACAGCGCGTTCGCTGCTATTGGGGTAAAGAGAGTGCTGCAAAGCAGCAAAAATAGCATCAGAGTACGTTTAATCATAAAGATAATGATCGCTAATTAAATGAAATAGATTCAGCACTATAACCGAAGGCTGTCAGACCAGAAAGTGTTCTGATTAATATTAAAACAGTTATCGAAGGTTTTCAGAGAAAATATATTGTTTAGGAGAGGGGAGTCAGGGGCGATATACGCCCCTGGATTAAGTGGTTATTGGCAGCCGGAATTAGAAGATCATACTGCCGAATAGGAAACCGAAGGCAACAGCTAGAGCAACTCCAATGGTGCCAGGGATAAAGAATGGATGATTAAATACAAAACGGCCGATACGGGTAGTACCGGTGTCATCCATCTGAACTGCGGCAACTAAGGTCGGATAAGTAGGCAGAATAAACAACCCAGAAACCGCGGAGAAAGAGGCGATGGCTGTCAATGGTGTGACGTTCAGAGCCAAAGCCATCGGCATCAATGCTTTTGCAGTTGCCGCCTGAGAATAAAGTAGGGCGGAACAGAAGAAGAAAATAATCGCTAGCAACCAAGGTTGAGAGTGAATTAAGTCTCCGGCAGTGCCTTTAATCCAATCCATGTTCGCCTGTACAAAAGTATCGCCTAGCCATGCAACACCTAGAATACAGATACATGCGCTCATACCCGCTTTAAAGGTACTGGAGTTCAGAATAGCGTCAGTATCAACTGAACAGAACGTCGTCGTGATAGTTGCGATACTCAACATAATGATCAGAATGGCGTGAGTGGTGTTCATCAGGGGTTCTTCAACCAGACCGATGCTTGGGCTATTGACGATAGCGTAAATAACAACACCGATAACTCCTGACAGGAATAACAGAACGGAAGCTTTAGCCTTTGGTTTAACTTCAATTTGTTTGCTGCCACGCAGAGTTACCAGGTTGTCTTCCAGACGTTTTAAGTAAACGGGATCATCAGATAACTTGGAATTGAATGCCCAGGAGATGATGACAGACATCAGAACGATAGCGGCGAAAGTGGATGGTAGTAGCACCATTAACAGATGGATATAGCTGACGCCGTGGCCTTCCATCAGAGAAGACATATAAACGACCGCCGCAGAAATGGGTGAGGCGGTGATGCCAATTTGGGCCGCTACAACCGCTGTGGAAAGTGGACGGCATGGCTTAATGCCTTGCTCTTTCGCAACTTCAGTAATAACAGGCAGGGCTGACAGAGAGATGTTACCTGTACCTGCAAATAGTGTCAGGAAATAGGTAACAATAGGTGCGAGTATCGTGATGTATTTTGGATTTTTACGCAGCAGTTTTTCAGTTTGCTGAACCAAATAATCCAGACCACCGGCAACCTGCATTGCAGAGATAGCGGCGATAACTGCCATAATGATAGAAATAACATCGAATGGAATATGCCCTGGTTTAACGCCAATTACAGCCAGCACTAGAACGCCAAGACCACCGGCAAATCCAATGCCAATTCCCCCTAATCTTGCACCCAGGAAGATGGCCAGCAGAACGATGATCAATTCTACGGCTAACATAATAGTGACTCCTTGAAATAATTAAAAATTTGAAAATTTTAGGTTAATACTTTGTGCATGTAGGGAAGTAAAAAGGCACGCTATCCAGTTGGAGTTGCGTGCCTTATTGCTAAGAGCTATTTTTTATTATATTCAATAACTTAATCGTCAAAACGTTTTGCCTTATAAGATGGGCATTTTAGGTTCTCTACAGAGAAAATGTCATCCAATTGAGATTCGGTCAGTAAGCCTCGTTCCAGCACGACTTCACGAACACTCTTACCCGTTTCGGCACAAATCTTACCAACGATATCACCATTGTGATGACCTATGAATGGGTTCAGATAGGTGACAATACCGATCGAGTTGAATACGAAGCTTTCGCAAACTTCTTTGTTAGCTGTGATGCCATTAATGCATTTTTCTACCAGGTTGCAGCAAGCGTTGCTTAGCAGGGAGATAGATTCAAACATAGCCTGACCGATAGCAGGTTCCATTACATTGAGCTGTAACTGGCCTGCTTCGGATGCCATAGTAACACAAATATCGTTACCAATAACTTTGAAGCAAACCTGATTTACAACTTCTGGAATAACCGGGTTCACTTTTGCCGGCATAATAGAAGAGCCTGCCTGTAATTCTGGTAGGTTGATTTCATTCAGGCCAGCACGAGGGCCAGAAGAAAGCAAACGCAAGTCATTACAGATCTTAGACAGTTTGACAGCCAGGCGCTTCAGAGCACCGTGGACCATAACATAAGCTCCACAGTCAGAGGTTGCTTCAATCAGGTCTTCGGCTGGTATACAAGGTAGACCTGAAACTTCAGCCAGTTTTTCAACTGCCAATTTCTGATAACCTGGTGCTGTATTCAAGCCGGTACCGATAGCGGTAGCACCAAGGTTAACTTCCAGCAGTAGTTCAGAGGTTCGGTTTAGGTTTTTAACTTCCTCTTTCAATAGGATAGAGAATGCGTTGAATTCCTGCCCCAGTGTCATAGGAACAGCATCTTGTAACTGGGTACGACCCATTTTTAGAATGTCGCTGAATTCTTTGGTTTTTTTATCGAAGCCTGCAATTAACAGTTCAATAGACTCGATCAGTTTCAGGATGGAGTTATAAACTGCAATACGGAAACCGGTGGGGTAGGCATCGTTAGTTGACTGGCTTTTGTTCAAATGGTCATTGGGATTCAGGTACTCATATTCGCCTTTCTTATGGCCTAACAGTTCCAGACCAATGTTTGCCAGAACTTCATTGGTATTCATGTTGAGTGAAGTACCGGCGCCGCCCTGAAACACATCGACCGGAAATTGATCCATGCATTTGCCGGTATAGAGCACTTCGTCACATGCTTTGATGATGATGTCTGCAATTTTTTTAGGAATAGTTTGCAGTTCTTTGTTAGCTAAGGCTGCGGCTTTTTTTACCATCACCATGCCACGGATAAATTCGGGTACATCATTAATGGTGTTGTTACTGATATGGAAGTTTTCAATCGCACGTAAGGTGTGAATACCATAATAGGCTTCAGCAGGGACTTCTCGTTTACCTAACAGGTCTTCTTCGATACGAATGTTGTTTGACATGAGAACCTTCTTATTAGATGACGTTTTTACTGTCTAATTATGCGTTTATTAAATCATTATGTTGCCAACAGCAATAGATATGATATGAACTTTTTATCACCGGATTGCCGGCGTGATCATATGCTGGTTAGCAATAAATGCATTGAATCTGGATCACTTTATAGTGGTATTTGTTTAGTTTGATTTGATATATGTGATATTTATCACAATTGCATGTCTGATTAGCAAAATTTACAGAGGATTGAAAACGATAACTGTGACCCCAATTATATCTTTAATAAACTAAAAAACATTAATTTGGTTGTCCCTTGGATTTTGTTGATATGATTTATTCAGGATACAACCCGTTCATCCAAATCAATTGAAGGAGCACCAAGTGCGTTGGTTGCCATTTATCCTGATATTTTTGCTTGTCTACATAGAGTCAACCTTATTTGTGCGTGTTGCCTCCGAACTAGGTGTGCTGTTAACTCTGTTACTGGTGCTGTTTACTTCTTGTGTCGGTATCTCTTTGGTTCGCAGTCAGGGCATAAAGAATTTTCTCCAGATCCAGCAGAAGCTGGTTAATGGTGAGAGCCCGGCGGCAGAAATGATAAAAAGCGTCTCTCTTTTGCTGGCGGGTTTCCTGTTGCTCGTTCCCGGCTTTTTTACGGATTTCCTTGGATTGCTGTTGTTACTGCCAGTGGTTCAAAAAACATTAGTGATGAAACTGATGCCGCATATCAATTTCTATCGTCCTCAAAATAGCGGTGGGTTTAGACGGGATAGTAATACTTTCGAGGGTGAATATGAGCGTAAACAGGATGACCCCTCCCGTACGTTGAAAGATAGTAAACCCGATGATGACGAACATAAGCCTCATTGATAAGCGGCATTTTCTGAATGTCTGGTTTAATCATCGGTTTTTTTCTGTGGGCAAGAAAAAAGTAAAATATTTTTTTGCCTGCCCTTGAAGTATCATAAATAAGTCCCCACTTAATTTATCATGATACTGGTTTAATGAGAGCATGCTGGTATCAATCCTCTTACCTGATATGGACTTTCTTATAGGAGAGCTATCAATGAATATTCGTCCATTGCATGATCGTGTAATCGTCAAGCGTAAAGAAGTTGAATCAAAATCTGCTGGCGGTATTGTGCTGACTGGCACTGCTGCGGGTAAATCCACTCGTGGCGAAGTTCTGGCTGTGGGCAATGGCCGCATCCTTGAAAACGGTGATGTAAAAGCACTGTGTGTGAAAGTTGGAGATATCGTTATTTTTAACGATGGTTACGGTGTTAAGTCAGAGAAGATCGACAACGAAGAAGTGTTGATCATGTCTGAAAGCGACATTCTGGCAATTGTTGAAGCGTAATTGTTGCGCTTAGATCTTCTTAACTGAACGAATTTAAAGGAAAGAAACAATGGCAGCTAAAGACGTAAAATTTGGTAGCGACGCTCGCGTTAAGATGCTACGTGGTGTGAATATTCTTGCTGATGCAGTAAAAGTAACCTTGGGCCCTAAAGGCCGTAACGTTGTGCTGGATAAATCTTTCGGCGCTCCTTCAATCACTAAAGACGGTGTTTCCGTAGCTCGTGAAATTGAACTGGAAGACAAGTTCGAAAACATGGGTGCTCAGATGGTGAAAGAAGTTGCCTCTAAAGCGAATGATGCTGCGGGCGACGGTACAACAACAGCAACTGTATTGGCTCAGTCTATTGTTACTGAAGGTCTGAAAGCCGTAGCCGCCGGTATGAACCCAATGGATCTGAAACGCGGTATTGACAAAGCCGTGGTTGCAGCAGTGGCAGAACTGAAAAAGCTGTCCGTACCTTGCTCAGATTCCACCTCTATTGCTCAGGTAGGTACTATCTCCGCGAATTCCGACGAAACTGTGGGTAAATTGATCGCAGAAGCGATGGATAAAGTCGGTAAAGAAGGTGTAATCACCGTTGAAGAAGGTACTGGCCTGGAAGACGAGCTGGATGTCGTTGAAGGTATGCAGTTTGACCGTGGTTACCTCTCTCCTTATTTCATCAACAAACCAGAAAACGGTTCTGTTGAATTAGAAAACCCATATATTCTTCTGGTAGATAAAAAAATCTCCAACATCCGTGAGCTGTTGCCAGTTCTGGAAGGTGTAGCTAAGGCAAGCAAGCCTTTGCTGATTGTTGCTGAAGATGTTGAAGGTGAAGCACTGGCTACTCTGGTTGTTAACACCATGCGTGGCATCGTCAAAGTTGCTGCGGTTAAAGCGCCTGGCTTCGGCGACCGCCGTAAAGCTATGCTGCAAGATATCGCTGTCTTGACTAACGGTAATGTTATTTCTGAAGAGATTGGCCTGGAGTTGGAAAAAGCAACTCTGGAAGATCTGGGTCAGGCAAAACGTATTGTTATCAACAAAGATACCACCACCATCATTGATGGCGTTGGTGAAGAAGCTGCAATTGCAGGCCGTGTTTCTCAGATCAATCAGCAGATCAAAGAGTCCACTTCTGATTATGACCGTGAAAAACTGCAAGAGCGCGTAGCTAAATTAGCTGGCGGTGTTGCTGTTATTAAAGTTGGTGCTGCAACAGAAGTTGAAATGAAAGAAAAACGTGCTCGCGTTGACGATGCTCTGCATGCAACTCGCGCAGCGGTAGAAGAAGGCGTGGTAGCTGGTGGTGGTGTTGCACTGGTTCGCGTTGCAGCAGCTATTGCTGGTCTGAAAGGCGATAACGAAGATCAAAACGTAGGTATCCGTGTTGCAATGCGCGCGATGGAAGCTCCTTTGCGTCAGATCGTTGACAACGCAGGTGAAGAGCCGTCTGTTATCGCAAACAGCGTGAAAGCAGGTGAAGGTAACTACGGTTATAACGCAACGACTGAACAGTATGGCGATATGATCGCAATGGGTATTCTGGATCCAACCAAAGTAACCCGTTCTGCACTGCAATTTGCAGCATCTATCGCTGGCCTGATGATCACTACTGAATGTATGATCACTGATCTGCCTAAAGACGATAAAGCTGATTTAGGTGCCGCAGGTGGTATGGGTGGCATGGGCGGTATGGGCGGCATGATGTAGTGCGACGAGAGTCGCGTAGGTAGCTAGCCGAGCGGGCTACGTCCGTAGTGACCACTAACTTTTATAGTGGTGGTCGCTAACCAACCCGCCGAAATAGCATTTGATAAAACCCGATATTCGGGCTTGTTTCCAGGCCCGAATATCGGTCTCCGTATGGAGTCCGATTTCAGGTATGGGCGCAAGCCTGTATCCCCGCGAAAGCGAATGATACACGTTGAAGCAACTTCCTCTGGCTGTTGTGATGTAACGAAAATATCCTTTTCTATCAAAGCGTAAGCACCTACCGGTGTGAAGCTGTGCTAATGATTGTCTGGTCGTAATGATATTACATTTACAGAAGCAGACCTGTTATGCAACTAACAGTAGCCTAGGGACAGTGCGTCACCAGTAATGGTGGGGTGCCAAGCGTCCTGACAATGTACTCCCTGAATTTCAGGTATTGTTCTGCCGTGAGGTAAGCAATGGATTTCACCAGTAGCAGGTGAATGAGAGGCTAGGCTGGGTCATAAGGTTAACGTTAAGTGAACTGCTAAAAAGCACCGTCAGCCGCAAGCAGCATAAGCTACTGACATGCTGTGACCAAAAGGTACAAGGTCGGTTATTCCTCTTACATCTGGGAATACGTTGTCATCAGACCTTCGGTGTATTGGCAGAACCTACGTGATCCGTGTCATTAGTACGGAACTCGGTAAGCCCGTATTTTTGCCCTTGTGGCAGGTAAGTCGTAAGACTAGCTGTTAAAAGTGCGGGTAAAGGAGGTTGGAGAAAGCGAATGCCATTCTGTAATGGGGTGGATAAGGGGTTAAAGGTTCCTCTACCGGAAACGGGGCAGACTTCCGACTGGTCTTTAATCGTGTGAAGGCTTGTAAAGCGTTCTAAAGTACATAAGAAACTAGGTGAAGTGGATTACCACTCACCTGACCCCTGCGGGAGCAGATAACTCTCCCGTAAGGGGGATGATCTATCTGCCTCTCGTCAGGGATTCTTTTCCTAATATACTGAGGAGAGTAGCAAGATGAGTACCAAAGTTAACGTACCTGCATTCTCCAACCGAGCGCAAAGCTGGCATACCATTAATTGGTATCAAGTAACGCGACAGGTTAAGGAGCTACAGGTACGGATCGCGAAGGCGACGAAAGAGCAGCGTTGGCATAAGGTTAAAACTTTACAACGAATGCTGACTCGCTCGTTTGCTGCCAAAGTATTGGCAGTCAGACGAGTCACTGAAAACCGAGGCAAGAAAACGGCTGGTGTTGATGGGGAGTTGTGGAATACACCTGAAACCAAATGGCAGGCAATAGAGCGACTGAAACGGACAGGTTATAAACCTAAGCCATTACGTCGAGTTTATATTCCTAAAGCCAATGGTAAGTTACGCCCTCTGGGCATACCTACCATGCTGGATCGTGCAATGCAGGCACTCTATTTATTGGCTCTTGAGCCAGTAGCAGAGACAACCGCAGACCGAAATAGCTATGGTTTCCGTCCCATGCGCTCTACGGCAGATGCGATTGAGCAATGTTTTGTTAATCTCAGTCGAAAAACATCTTCTGAATGGGTCATGGAAGGTGATATCAAGGGGTGTTTTGACAACATTGATCATGAATGGTTACTTGCCAACATTCCGTTGGACAAACAAGTACTCAGGAAATGGTTAAAATCGGGATTCATGGAGTCCAACCGTCTGTTTCCGACCGAGGCAGGAACCCCACAAGGGGGAATTATTTCGCCAGTGCTGGCTAATATGGCGCTGGATGGACTGGAAAAGGTACTCGAAACCCATTTTGGGAAGAAAAATACCAAAGCCAGTTATAAAACCAAGGTCAATTATGTGCGCTATGCAGATGACTTCATTATTACAGGTATCTCGAAAGAGTTGCTTGAAAAGGAAGTCAAACCCTTAGTTGAGGCCTTTATGGCGGAGCGAGGGTTGCAATTATCTCCAGAGAAAACGGTGATCACGCATATTGCAGATGGATTCGATTTTTTGGGGCAGAACTTACGCAAGTATCACGGCAAGATGTTAATCAAGCCAAGTAAGAAGAACTTGCGAAATCATCTCCAGAAACTTCGAGGCATAGTCAGAGGTAATTTGATGGTCAGGCAAGACGTATTGATTCGTTTGCTCAATCCGGTATTACGTGGATGGGCAAATTATCATCGTCATGTCGTGGCTAAAGAAACATTTGGCTATGTGGATTATCGTGTCTGGAAGCTCCTTTGGCGCTGGTGCTGTCGTAAGCATCAGAATCGCAACAAACGTTGGGTGAAAGATAAGTATTTTCACTCAGTTGACAGCGAACAATGGGTGTTCCAATGTGTTGATACTCAGGGCAAGTTAGCTCGACTGCTCAGAAGTAAAGACATCCCGATTAAGCGGCATATCAAGATAAAATCGGAGGCTAATCTATACGATCGCAATGATGAGTTGTATTTCGAACAGCGCCAGATTAAGCACTGGAAGGAAAACAAACTCTATCTTGGAAAATTGCGAACGATATGGGAACGCCAAAGATATCGGTGCTCGATCTGCGGACAAATGTTTAAGAATGATGAGGATTGGGATATCCATCACATTATTCGAAGAACAGATGGCGGCGGAGATAAAATTGATAACTTGATAATGTTGCATCCTAATTGCCACCGGAGCATTCACCATGGAATGGCACTTTTAACTAAAGTAAATCATTGAATTAACTCTTAGCATGAGGTTGGTTATTGCTATTAAATAGAGTGAATTTAAAACTCTAAGAATACTTAACCAGATTTCTAACTGTTAACGGAGATAATTAATGAGAGTTAAAAACATTAATGGTACTGGTGATAATGCTTGTAGTAAATGTGGCAGCTGGCTGAACCATTGGATAAAGCACACAGGGCAAAATCCTCATGAATGTAGTGTACTTTTTTGTAGTAATTCGGCACAAGTAGGTGCGCATGTCCAAAAAGTTGGTAGTACTGATAGAGGCTGGTATATTGTGCCTTTCTGTCGTGAACATAATGGCAAGCGTAATGAGGAGCTTGAGATAAGAGCAGTAACATTAGTTAGTGCATCAATATCTCAAACTTGTGGTACTCGGTAATAATAAAATCGCCGGTTTATGCATAAGCATAGACTTATAAAGGCTTGAGCCGTATGCGGGGAAACTTGCATGTACGGTTCTTAGGGGGCGGTGGTATAGTAATATACTGCTGCTACCCGACATAGTCGCGTAGGTCGCTAGCCTGGCGGGTTACGTCCGTAGTGACCACTAACTTTTATAGTGGTGGTCGCTAACCAACCCGCCGAAATAGCATTTGATAAAATCCGATATTCGGGCTGAGTTTAAGCCCGGATATCGGTTTCTGTTTTACTCAGTGATTGGTTTATTAGGATAGCTGGAAGACTTTCCCGTCAATCCTGTTTTTGCTGACTTCCTCATAAACGGCACAAGAGTTCTCTTGCTGTGACGTTCTTCTCTTCCATATTCTCTCTGTCAGTGCTATCTAGCGTGTCATGTTCGTGATTTAAAGTTTGTGCAACACCGTCCTTGCCCTTATGACTTTATAAAAGTGACTGGCCCTTTTTATCAGCTTAAAAGGCGACTTGATGTTTCACTATCTTGTTCGTCAACAACATCAATCCCAATGCTGCATCAATAAGCAAAATTTCTTACCTGAATTTCAGATAGGAGTTAACGGCATTCGATCATGTTGATCCGTAGAAATTGACCACAAACACGCAACGGGCTAAGTAATAAAAGTGGTTTGGCATGGGATAAATTCTTAAGCAAAAAAATATTTCCTTAAGTTTAGAAAAAATGAGCATATTAGACTAAAATTCATTTATTCATAGGACTTTGGAAAATAATTCAAATATCTATGCACAAATTTAATCGATCCACAGAAATGGCTGTATTCGTTCAGGTAATTGAGTCGGAAGGTCTCTCTGCTGCTGCTCGCAAGCTCGATATGACGCCATCAGCAGTCAGTAAGCTTATTAATCGACTGGAGATGCGGCTTGGTGTACGGCTGTTGAATAGAACAACACGTAAACTTCAATTAACGGCTGAGGGTTCTGTTTTCTATGAGCGTAGTGTCAGGATTTTGGAGGACATCACAGCCGCAGAACAAGAGGCAAATCAGGGAACAGCACCGCGTGGACGGATACGTGTGAATTGTCATGTTGCGTTTGGAAAACATTGTCTGATGCCTTTATTACCAGATTTCCTGCAACGCTACCCGGAGATCACACTCGACATTTCGCTATGTGACTTGATAGTGGATTTACTCGATGATCGTAGCGATGTAGCAATTCGTACCGGTCCTCCTGTGGACGACTCATGTCTCATGGTGCGTCGGTTGGGGTCAAGTCGAATGGTTGTGGTAGGATCTCCTTCATACCTTGAAAGAGTGGGGATGCCTGCTACGCCTAGCGACTTGGGTTGCTATAATCGACTTGGTTTTGGTTTCACCCGCCATGTGAAAGCTTGGCCTTTCATTGGTTCGGAAGAATGGGTGCAACAATTGCCTTCTGGGAATTTGTTACTTGGTGATGGAGAAACCATGCGTAAAGCTGCGATAGCAGGGCTTGGCTTAGCACGACTGGCCCGTTTCCATGTAAATGCTGATATTCAGGCTGGTTTGTTGCTACCTGTACTTGAGGACTATAATCCTGGCGATAAGGAAGAAATATATGCCGTTTTTGTCGGCACAGGCAGGCAACCTCCATCTCGGGTACGGGTATTTCTCGACTATCTAGCAGAGCACATCCATATTGGTGATGGATGGTGATAATCATAAAATTGGTACCATGAAAATGTTTGATCGAGTGTTATCGTGGTATCAATGGAATATCTGTATTCAAATTGAATTCGTGTTAGAAAGGTATAATTATTTATATATAATAAAATCCACATAAAATTAAGGTGAGTATAATCTCTAAGTCATCTTAATAAGTGGGATTTTTTATGAAGCCTTATTTAACAAATTGGTTAAATATTTACATTATGCTCTTAATATTGTAAATTGATTTTTTAAATTAAGAGAGGTGTGGGTAAATTTATAATCCATATTAATTTTGGTGTTTATAGTATTATGAATGTCCTATCAGATAATTAATATCATGGATAAAAGATTTCTTGGGAGATAACTAATTTGATAATTAATGAGTTACCTTTTTATGGGAAAAGTAACTTATTGAGCTTATTCGTGTTATTTATTCGGTTATTTTCCCTATTTTTTTACTGAATTCATCTTGGTATAAAGGATTTTTGGTCTAAACATTTTACCTTAGGATACTTTTATTAAATTATTTTTTGCGATATTGGTGCACAACAGGGTATATTGATGATTAATTGTCGAATTTACAACAATGAGTGAGGAAAAACATGCGAATTAAAGTTTTGCTCAGCGCTTCAGTGTTGCTACTGTTGGCAGGGTGTACAACCACCAACCAATTAACTTCCGGAGGTTCACAGGTTCGTTTTGTTGACACTAAACCTGGCAGCGAGTGTCAGTTATTAGGTGAAGTGACAGGTACGCAAAGCAATTGGATGACTGGTGTAGGTAATGAAAGCAGCTCAATGCGTGGGGCAGCTAATGATTTACGTAATAAAGCCGCAGTCATGGGGGGAAATGTGATTTATGGAGTCACCAGTCCGAGTGAAAGTCTGTTATCGAGTTTTGCTCCACTGGATAGTAAAATGATTGGTCAGGTCTATAAATGCTAGTAATGGCGTTCAGAATTTGAATGGTATGCCCGGCTGAAAAATATCCGGGCATGAATTTTTTGTTAATTTTGTCTTAATCCCAAATCAAGAGGTGTTTTACTCGGTTCTCCACCGATTTCTCTTGCCAGACGTGGTACTAAATAACCTGAAATTTTTGTCAGCAATTCCCGAATAAGCCCCTTGGCTTCTTCATCACTGACCATGAAGTGGGCTGCTCCTTGTACTTTATCCAGCACGTGAATGTAATAAGGCAGAATACCGGCATCAAACAGAGCATTGCTCAGATCAGCCAGAGTATCAGCATGATTATTGACACCGCGTAATAGCACACTCTGATTTAGTAACGTGACACCTGCTTGTTTCAGCAACATCATGCTATCCCGTAAAGATTGGTCGATCTCATTAGCGTGATTGATATGTGTCACCATAAGCACCTGTAATCTTGATTGTGCCAGCCGATCACAAAGCGTTGTTGTGATCCGGGCAGGAATAACCACAGGCAGACGAGTGTGAATACGCAGTCGTTTGATATGGGAAATCTTTTCCAGATTGCTGATCAACCAATCAAGTTCGTGATCTTTTGCCATTAAAGGATCGCCGCCAGAGAAGATAATCTCATCAAGTTCAGGATGTTGCTGAATATAATCTAACGCTTGCTGCCAATTGCGTTTATTACCTTTGTTATCTTCGTATGGGAAATGACGGCGGAAGCAATAACGGCAATTAACCGCACATCCTCCTTTAACCAACAATAATGCGCGATTACGGTATTTATGTAATAGACCGGGAACCGCACTGCGTTGTTCATCCAGAGGATCGGTAGAAAAACCCGATGTAAGCGTGAATTCTTCTGGTGTCGTTATGACCTGAAGCAACAGCGGGTCATCAGGATCGTTTACTTGCATGCGTGCAACAAAAGCTCTGGGTACCCGAAGTGGAAACAGGCGGCGTGCGTCGTTCCCCTTGCTCAATGTCGGGTGTTCATCTAAAGATAATAATTGTAATAATTCATCAGGATCGGTAATAACATCTGTAAGTTGTTTCAGCCAGTCTTCTCTGATGATGATCTTTGGGGTTATAATGTGCGCCATTTTTTGGCTAAGCCATTTTGTTTAGAAAGAGGATCTCCATGGCTACTTATAGTACCAATGAATTCCGTTCAGGTCTTAAAATCATGTTAGATGGCGAGCCGTGCGCTATTCTTGAAAGTGAATTCGTGAAGCCGGGTAAAGGTCAGGCGTTTGCCCGTGTTCGTATTCGTAAGCTGATTTCCGGTAAACTGCTGGAAAAGACCTTCAAGTCTACTGACTCTGTAGAATCTGCTGACGTGATGGATATGAACCTGACTTACCTGTATAACGATGGTGAGTTTTGGCACTTTATGAATAACGAAACCTTCGAGCAATTAGCTGCTGATGAAAAAGCAGTTGGCGATAATGCGAAATGGTTAGTAGAACAAGCTGAGTGTATCCTGACGTTGTGGAATGGTCAGCCTATCTCTGTGACTCCACCAAACTTTGTTGAATTAGAAATTACTGATACTGATCCAGGTCTGAAAGGTGATACCGCAGGTACGGGTGGTAAACCAGCAACTTTGAGCACTGGTGCGGTAGTTAAAGTACCTCTGTTTGTTCAAATCGGTGAAGTGATTAAAGTGGATACCCGTTCTGGTGAATACGTTTCTCGCGTAAAATAATTACCGACTGTATTCGATAAAAGCCGCAGTTCTGGAAACAGACTGTGGTTTTTCTTTATTGGTGATTATACCGGGGGCATGGCTATTTATCTCTTTTGAACTCACGATATTGTGTTATTGATACTGCAATTTTACACGACTATAATTTATCACTGTTTCTAATGGTTATCCGGGACGACCTGGATATACTGCCGTTTTCTGGGGACGACTCCACAACTATACTATTATGGGGCGTTGATATGTCCTGGTTTGTTCTTGTTATTGCTGGTTTATTCGAAGTCGTCTGGGCGGTTGGCCTGAAGTATACTCATGGTTTCACCCGGTTGATACCGAGCCTTATTACAGCCGGTGCTGTGGCGCTCAGTATGGGGTTGCTTGCTTATGCGATGAAAGGCTTACCAATAGGTACAGCTTATGCGGTGTGGACTGGAATAGGTGCAGTGGGTACCGCCATTTTTGGCATTATAGTGTTCGGTGAATCTGCAAGTTTTGCCCGGATTCTAAGTTTTGTTCTGATTATCGCTGGTATTATCGGCCTGAAATTGTCCAGTTAATATCGAACTGCACTCCAAAGGTTTCACATTTTGGCAGTGCAGCTTCTATATGGGATATTCTTTATCAAGAAATACCGATTTTTTGTAGTAGCTTCATGCCTCTTCTCCAGATGCCGCTGCGTTGCAGAAATAGTGCTCAGCTCGTTGCTATTCAACTACAGAGTAAAAACGCCGATAATCGCGACGACACTCAGGATCGCGGCCAAGCCGTAGAAAATCCATTTACTCGCAGGGATATGAATTTTCAGGTCATGCATACCGTGGTGGATACGGTGTGAACCGCACCATAATGGTAGAATGATCATCAGTAATAGAAATGCACGACCAATAAAGCTTTGGCAGAAAGCCAGAATTCGTGTGTAGCTTAACGCTTCCGGCGCTACTCCCAATGGTAAAAGAATTGCTATCAGTAAAATAATGGCAGGGGCTACAATGGCGCCCCACATACCACCGGCACCAAATAATCCCCAAAAAATCGGTTCATCGGAACGTTTAGGTATTTGATTCATTAGATCCTCCTTGAGGTTAAAGTAAGGCTATACCTAAGATAATCGTGGTGACGATAATAGTGACGGCCCATAGCAGTTTGATTACTGGCTCAGGTCCCATCTTTTCGCCTTTTATCACTACGTTAACTGCCTTCGGCGCTAGCTCAAACCAGGTTTTAGTATGCAGTAGAGCACCTATCAGAGTGATGATATTAATTAGCAGGATGACAGGGTTTTTTAGGAACGTGACAAATGCATCCCAGCTTTGTGCGCCGTCTTTTAGAGCGAATAGGCCGTATATCAGCAAGATACTGAACCACATAGTCGTCACTGCGGTACTTTCACGCAGAATATAGAAGCGGTAAAAGCCCAGTTTCTGCCACCAATTGGGAGCCATGCTGCGGATATAAGGTTTACGTTTAGTCGTCATTACTTTCTTCCTCCCCTTATTGTGGTTTGAGCATGGCGATCATGAAGTCTTTCGCGCTTTCGATCTTGCCTTGTTGGATAGCCGCGGCTGGATCGACATGTTTCGGACAGACCTCAGAACAGTAACCAACGAATGTACAGCTCCATACCCCATTCTGGCTGTTCAGTTGTGGCATACGCTCTTTTTTGCCGTGGTCACGGTTGTCAAGGTTGTAACGGTGAGCCAGCGTGATTGCTGCCGGGCCGATAAATTCAGGGTTCAGACCAAACTGAGGGCAAGCGGCATAACATAAGCCACAGTTGATGCAGCCGGAAAATTGATGATATTTCGCCATTTGTGCTGGAGTTTGAATATTTGGGCCTTCGGAAGGTCTGCGGTCATTCCCGATGATGTATGGTTTGATAGCTTCCAGGCTTTCAATAAAGTGGGTCATATCCACTACCAAGTCACGTTCAATAGGGAAGTTAGCCAGCGCTTCAACTCTCATTCCTTGAGGGTAATCACGTAGGAAGGTTTTACAGGCCAGCTTCGGCATGCGGTTAACCATCATGCCGCAAGAGCCGCAGATAGCCATACGGCAAGACCAGCGGTAAGAGAGGTCGGGAGCGAGATTGTCTTTAATGTAACCTAGGGCATCAAGTAGAGAAGTCTGCTCATCATAAGGAACTTCATAGGCTATAAAATGGGGTTTATGGTCACTTTCTGGGTTATAGCGCATGACCTCCACTCTCAGGGTGTTCATATCAACCATTCTCCTGCTCCTTATACTTTTGCTCTTGCGCTGCGGCTTCACCGCCATATACACGTTTTGCCGTGTGGATTTGGTGATTTTCACATCGCTGTATTCTAGGTGAGGGACACCTCCAGAGTTATAAAAAGCGAGCGTATGTTTTAGGAAGTTTGCGTCATCACGTTCGGTACAACCTTCATCCAGACGTTGATGAGCGCCACGGGACTCTTTACGGTTTATCGCAGAATGAATCATACATTCAGCTACATCCAAGCCAAAGCCAAGCTCAATGGTGTACAGTAGATCTGTGTTGAATACATTGGTGTTATCGGTGATTTTCACCCGTTTGAAGCGATCTTTTAGTTCAGCAATCTTATCGATCGTTTTTAACATGAGTTCAGGGGTGCGATAGATACCGCAGCCTTCTTCCATCGAGATCCCCATTTCATCACGGATCTTCGACCAACTTTCCGTTCCTTTCTGTTTCAGTAAATTGTTCAAACGTGCGACTACATCACGGGCTTGGGCATCCAATGGGCGGTCATTAACGGGTTTGGTTTGTTGAACATGTTTTACCGCTGCTTCACCCGCCAGACGGCCAAAGACTACTAATTCAGCCAGAGAATTGGAACCCAGGCGGTTTGCGCCATGCAGGCCGACAGAAGAACATTCACCGACAGCGAATAGCCCTTTAATTCGGGTTTCACATTTCTGGTCAGTTTCGATGCCGCCCATCGTGTAATGTACTGTAGGTCGGACCGGAATGGGCTCTTTAACGGGATCAACACCGACATACGCTTTTGCCAGTTCACAGATGAAGGGCAGGCGTTCAAGTAATTTCTTCTCTCCCAAATGGCGGAGATCGAGATAAACCACATTGCCACGCGGAGTTGAAATAGTACGACCGGCACGCCATTCATGCCAAAAAGCCTGAGAAACTTTGTCACGGGGACCTAGTTCCATATATTTGTTTTCAGGTTTGCCTAATGGAGTTTCAGGGCCGAGGCCATAATCTTGTAAATAGCGGTAGCCATCTTTGTTGACCAGAATTCCGCCTTCACCACGACAACCTTCTGTCATTAGGATACCGGAACCTGGCAGACCGGTTGGATGATACTGAACAAATTCCATATCACGCAGTGGTACGCCGTGACGGAATGCCATGCCCATACCATCACCGGTCACGATACCGCCGTTGGTATTGTAACGGTATACACGGCCTGCGCCACCGGTTGCCATAATAACGGCATTGGCTCTTATCTGAATTTTGGCGCCTTCCATCATATTTAGTGCAACCAGGCCGCGTGCGTGCCCTTCATCCACCAGAATATCGAGGACAAAATGTTCATCAAAGCGCTGGATTTGAGGGTACTTAAGAGAAGTCTGGAATAGCGTATGTAACATGTGGAAGCCAGTTTTATCCGCAGCGAACCAAGTACGTTCTATTTTCATACCACCAAAACGACGCACGTTGACGGAACCATCTTCTTTACGGCTCCACGGGCAACCCCATTGCTCTAGCTGGATCATTTCTGTCGGGCAATGTTCGACGAAATATTCAACAACATCTTGCTCACATAACCAGTCGCCACCGGATACCGTGTCGTTGAAATGGAAGTCATAGGAGTCGTGAATTTGGGTGACTGCGGCTGATCCACCTTCTGCTGCTACAGTGTGGCTACGCATTGGGTAAACTTTTGAGATTAGAGCAATCTTCATTTGAGGATTAGCTTCAGCGGCGGCAATTGCGGCACGTAGACCAGCGCCTCCGGCTCCGATAATAGCGAGATCGGCATTAAAAATTTGCACTGTGCTTCTCCGTTGTTTAAGTTAAATTAATGAATTAGCAAAATCGTCGTAATTTTCCTAAATGTTGTTGTTGTTATTTCTTATATAGCAAGATTTTTTAGGTAACATCCTGTGCTTTAACGATTAAGGACAGCTATTTATTACTACCTAGATTAGATTAAGTATAGCGATTTCCAGGTGAGGTAAATTTGATATGAAAGGGTATTTTGTTGGATTTGATTATAAAAACTTGATCTGGGTCAAGAATTAGTTACTTTATTTGGCATTGATCGATAGCGTTATTATCTAAGTAGAATAGGAGAGCCCATAATGGAACTGAGCATCAAGGCTATACAATGTGAATTTTATTTTTCTGTTGTTTTTTGCTAGTGTCAGAGATTACTTAAGTGCGATAGGATTTTGAAGTTTTATTTTTATAATGTTGCAATTAATAATTTTAAATATTGTTTTATTTTGTTTATAATTTATGGCCGTTTAATTTAAATATGAAAATTATTTCCATTTATTCAATAAATGAATGTTATGTTGAAACTTTAAACAATATATCATTCGGAATAAATATATGAATATGGCTTGCAAGTTTATTCTTTTAATCTATATTTATTAATGGGAGTTTATTTTCACAGGTATATACCCTATGGATTTCAAGATGCATTGCGGCGGCAAGGGAGCGAATCCCCGGGAGCATAGATAACTCTGTTACCGGGGTGAGTGAATGCAGCCAACAAAGAGGCAACTTGAAAGATAACGGGTATAGTGATAACTGATATTTAAATAGTCTTGTCATGCTGAATACAATTTAATTTAGTAATTAGAATATATTTAAATGAGGGAATATTATGGGATTACCAAATATCACTATTGCATTACAAGCAGATAATAATCTCTACCTGAGTCGAATAGATCAGGGGGGAGTTCAGTACATTGAAGCTGTTAAATCTGCCATTGATATATACTCAAGATATAAATTAATACAGCTTGGTACTAATAAGATAGCGCTTCTTGCTGATAATGGGCTTTATTTGAGCCGGATTACTCGATCTGGTGGTGATTATATTGAAGCTGCGAAATCAAGTATTGATGTTTATTCTACGTTTACAGTAGAGGATGTCGGATGCAATGTGATAGCTTTACGTGCAGATAACGGGAAATACTTAAGTCGAATCACTCAAAATGGTGTTGATTACATTAAGCCGGATAAAGTTAATTTAGATGTGTATTGTCACTTTAAAGTGACTACATTAATTGCATAAGTAATGATCTTTATTTGAGTTTTTTATGGTGGCCAGGTAAAACTGGCCACTATTATTTTGTCTTGTTTTTTCACTAATAATATCAGCTAGTTTAATAACTTTCCAAAATAGTGCTACACATTATACACGTTACATAACATATAACTTTATGTATAACAATTGGTTGAAGAAAACCACGTGTAGCGGAATGATAAAGCTTTATTTAATATGTCAGATAAAAACCTATTACTTATTTTAAGATAATCAGATAATAATAGGATTTAAAGTTATTTATAATATTGCAATTAATGGTTTCAAATAACTTTTTATTTTGTTTATAGTTTATTATTTTATAATTTAAATGTGAAAGTTATTTATGATTAATGAATATTATAATTAAATCTTAAATAATTATAATATTCAAAATAGATACAAAAATATATTTTGGTATTTAATAATCATATTGGTTGTATATATTCATTGAAAATATCTGATATTTATAGGAATAGTGAGATGTGATGTTTAAATTAATGCGTTATAAATAATATGATTGACCAAAATAAACTAAATATATTTAAGCAGGAGAGTTTTATGGGATTATCAAGTAGCCCGATTGCATTACAGGCAGATAATGGATGCTATTTAAGTCGAATTGATCGAGGAGGAGGGTTTGACTTTGTTGAAGCTAATAAATCTATTATTGATATTTATACCAAATATTCTTCAACACAACTTAGTTCCAATAAGATAGCGCTTCGTGCAAGCAATGGCCTCTATTTAAGTCGGATCTCTCTGGCTGGTAGTGATTATATAGTAGCGACAAAATCAGATATTGATGCTTATTCTACTTTTATTTTAGAGTATATCGACGATAATGTTATAGCTTTGTGTGCAGATAATGGAAAATATCTGAGCAGGAGCAATTCTGGTGGTATTTTTAACTATATTAAACCGGATAAATACGACTTAGATATATATTGCCAGTTTAAAGTTATAAAACTGTAATTGGATAATTGTGATCTTTGCTGACATCTTATTATAGTGGTCAATTTTACCTGACCACTATTTTTTTACTATTAAAACAATAGGATTAGTCACTTAATACACTAGGTGAAATATTAATTATTTTTCTTATAATATCTTGATTTTAATTTAAATATGATAATTTCTTTTGGTTATTTAATAGTTGCAAGTAATAATTGGTTATATCATCCATAATAAAGAGAGGATATATTTTATTGTTTAACGGTAGTGGTATATATTTAACACGGGAATTTTATTTCTATGGGCATAGCGAGTCGATATGAGATTTAAGTGGTATTCTATAGAGCAATTAATTATATTTAAACGGAGGATATGATGGCACTATCAGAGCACACTATCGCCTTGCAGGCAGATAATGGACTCTATTTGAGTCGATTCAGTCAAGGAAAGATTAATTACATTCAGGCTGGAAGATATACTATTGGTGCTTCTTCCCGGTATGTAGTGACGCTATTTGATGCTTATACAATGGCGCTTAGGGCAGACAATGGGTTATATTTGAGTCGGGTTTATCATCCTGGCGGTAATTATATTGAAGCTACAAAATTGAGTGTTGATGTTTATTCTACGTTTGCTGTAGAAGATGTCGGCTATAATTTGATAGTACTAAAGGCAGATAATGAAAAATATCTGAGTAGGATCAGCATAAAAGGTATTAATTATATTAAGGCGGATAAAACCCATATAGATTCATTTTGCCATTTTAAATTGATAACTCTGTTAGAGTAAATAGTGATTTTGTCTGGTATTGGCTTTGTTGTGTCAGGAAAAAATCGATCACTATTTTATTGTTTATCTGACGGTAATATTTTGGCAGATAGCTAATAATAATATACCTGTCAGTAGTCAATCTGCGATAGTCTTGACGAGATAAGCTAAGTTGTTCCGGGATGATCAGACGGTAATAATTTGTCTGATATGTGTGATGCAGGTAGACTGCACGTTTGGTTTTATTTTGGAGTCATTTACATGAGCGAAACAGCAAACTGGCAGCCAAGTGCACCTATCGCCAACTTGTTGAAACGAGCGACTATTTTAGCAGAAATACGGCGCTTTTTCGCAGATCGTGGGGTATTGGAAGTTGAAACGCCTGCGATGGGTCAGTTTACAGTGACTGATATTCAATTGTTTCCTTTTCAGACGGAGTTTGTTGGCCCGGGTGCCGCGGATGGTATGACTCTTTATCTGATGACAAGCCCGGAATATCATATGAAGCGCCTGCTAGCAGCAGGAAGTGGCCCTATTTATCAGCTCGGGCGCTGCTTCCGTAATGAAGAGGCGGGTCGTTATCATAATCCTGAATTTACCATGTTGGAATGGTATCGGCCTCACTATGATATGTATCGTTTGATGAATGAAGTTGATGATTTACTTCAGCAGATCCTTGACTGTGAAAGTGCTGAATCACTCTCTTATCAACAAGCTTTCCTGCGTTATCTGGATATTGACCCGCTATCAGCAGAGAAAGAAAAGTTGCGTGAAGTCGCGGCCAAGCTGGATCTGAGTAATATTGCTGATATAGAAGAAGATCGGGATACCTTATTGCAACTTTTGTTTGCTGTTGGTGTTGAACCACATATTGGCACTGAAAAGCCGACTTTTATCTACCATTTTCCGGCTTCTCAGGCTTCTCTGGCGGAAATCAGCAAAGAAGATCATCGGGTTGCAGAGCGTTTTGAAGTCTATTTTAAAGGCGTTGAATTGGCAAATGGTTTCCGTGAGCTAACTGATAGTCATGAGCAGCGTCAGCGTTTTGAACAAGATAACCGTAAACGTGCAGAGTTGGGTTTACCTGTTCGACCGATTGATGAAAACTTGGTTGGCGCTCTGAAACAAGGGATGCCAGAGTGTGCAGGGGTGGCGCTTGGTGTCGATCGTTTGGTGATGCTGGCTTTGCGGGCTGAAAAGCTTAGTGATGTTATGGCCTTTTCGATAAGTAAGGCGTAGTTATTCAACGATAGGAATAGGGCGCAGATTGAGGCGCCCTGTTTGCGTCTTATTTATGTTGATGCTGTTTTTGCAGGAATTTCACACCTAAGTCGGGAAAATCGGTGAATACGCCATCTACACCCGCTTGGTTATAAATGATATCGAAAAGCTGGTCGCCACTGGCGGCGTATTTCGGCAGTTGATCGACCCGAATCGTGTATGGATGGACTTCTATATTATTGGCGTGAGCCTCTTTCACCATATTGGTTAACTTAATATTGGTTGGTGTGGAATCCTCAGACACAATCATATGGTAATCAGGGCCGATGCCGTCAGCATATGTTGCCACTTTTTTCATAGCGCCTGGTTTGAACATCCAGTCATAGCTGTAATTTATCCATTTGCCGTCTGATTGTTTTTCATAAGTTTCATTCCAGTCGGTGTAGGCGATCAGTTGGATTAGTTTCAGATCCATGCCTAGCTTGGGTTCCAATTCGTTTTTGATGCGTTTGAGTTCGTTGGTATCAAAACATTGCAGGTAAACTTTGTCGCTTTTCTTGGTGTAACCATACTCTTTCAGCACGGCTAGCACTTTAGTGGAAATATCTTTTCCCTCTTGTTGGTGGAACCACGGTGCTTTGATTTCAGGGTAAATACCAATGTTTTTGCCAGTAGATTTATTTAATCCCTGAACAAACTCAATCTCTTCTTGAAAAGTGTGGATTCGAAAATCGGACTTCCACATTGGGAAACGATGGGAGAAGCTTTGTATCTGTTGGTTATTTTTAATATCGAAGCCTTCCGTGAATTTTAGTGACTTGATTTCGGACAAGGTAAAGTCGATGGCGTAGTAGCGTCCATCTTTGCGGGCACGACCTGGGAATTTATGGGCAACGTCAGTGACACGATCAAGGTAATGGTCATGTAAGACTATCAGTTCATCATCTTTAGTCATGACTAGATCTTGTTCCAGATAATCAGCACCTTCGGCATAAGCCATCGCTTTGGCTGGCAGAGTGTGTTCAGGCAGATACCCACTTGCGCCACGATGAGCGATAACAATCTTATCTGTCGCTTGGGCGATACCTGACATCGATGAAGCTAAAATAATGCCTGTTATTATTGTTTTGATTGGAGTTTGCATGTGTGTTTCTCCGTTTTGTCGATGAGATAAAATCTATCTCATTAATTTATTTTTCTGTGTGAATGACGACTATTGGTCATAATCTCTGAATTTGAAGACTAAAAAAAGCCGCGACATAGATAATGACACGGCTTAATTAATATTATCAGTGATATATCACAGTTTAATGACAGAGGTTAGCCATATTGTTGGGCTATTTCCTGTTTATGTTTATTTTCGGTAATTGTAACGATTAGTAATAGAATAACAGACAAGGCGCTACCGCCGACCATTACCATAAAGGCTCCATCCCAATGGAAGAAATCAATGGTATAACCGATAATAGCACTGGCTGCAACGGAACCGCCCAAGTAGCCGAACAATCCGGTGAAGCCGGCTGCTGTACCTGCTGCTTTCTTTGGTGCTAGCTCAAGAGCGTGCAGGCCGATCAGCATCACTGGGCCGTAGATAAGGAAGCCAATAATTAGCATACAAGCTATATCTATATTTGGGTTACCTGCTGGGTTTAACCAGAATACGATAGTAGCGATAGTGACCAGAGTCATGAAGAATACGCCGGTTGCACCACGATTACCTTTAAATATTTTGTCTGACATCCATCCACACAACAGGGTGCCTGGGATACCGGCATATTCGTAAAAGAAGTAAGCCCATGAGGATTCGTTTAATGCAAAGTGTTTTGCTTCACGCAGATAGGTTGGTGACCAGTCAAGAACACCGTAGCGCAGCAGATAGACGAACACGTTGGCAATGGCAATCATCCACAGCAATTTGTTCGGTAATATATATTGCATAAAAATTTGTTTAGCGGTTAACTCTTTTTCGTCTTTCTCTGTGTAATCAGGTGGATAGTCGTTTTTATACTCTTCGATTGGTGGTAAACCACAGGATTGTGGTGTGTCACGCATCAACGCGAACGCAATCAATGCAACGAGAATGGCGGCAAAAGCTGGCATATAAAGTGCGGCTTTCCAGTCATTGAACCACGCCATACCCAACAGGAATAGCAATGGCGGTAAGCCGCCGCCAACATTATGTGCGCAGTTCCAGATAGAAACGATACCGCCACGCTCTTTCTGTGACCACCAGTGCACCATAGTACGTCCACAAGGAGGCCAGCCCATACCTTGGAACCAGCCACATAGGAACAGCAGTACAAACATGATAGTGATATTGGAAGTTGCCCAAGGCACGAAACCCATAAACAACATAACAAAAGCCGCGAGAATTAGGCCCGCAGGTAAGAAGACTCGTGGGTTAGAACGATCGGATACGGAGCCCATGATGAATTTGGAGATGCCGTATGCGATAGAGATCCCTGAGAGTGCGAAACCGAGATCACCTTTGGAGAAACCTTGCTCAACCAGATAAGGCATTGCCAGAGCAAAATTTTTCCTTACCAGATAGTAAGCTGCATAGCCAAAGAAGATCCCCATAAAAATTTGCCAGCGTAAGCGACGATAGACTGGATCTATCTGTTCTGTTGACAGTCGGGACCTATGAGGCGCCGGCTTAAAAATACTTAACATATTTTGCCTCCGATGGCATTTTTGGTTATATAAACAGCTTGCCGGTTGACTAGTGCCACCGGATAGGAGAATGAAAGGTTTTGTAAGTGGTTATTTTCCATAACGAAAATTATGATAGTCGAAATAACCCAACCTATCTGTGAAACAACCCTCAGTTGTTAAAGTTGTTTTGCCCCGGCGACAATTCTGAGTGATTTGTTAACTTTTTAAAATGTACTTTACCAATGAAATTGTGACTATCGTCACAATAACGAGCTTTATTTAATTATTGGTGAGCGTTTTTGGTTCGTTTTTGTTCTTTATCAAACAAAAACCATAGTTTTTATGCATCTTCTATACGTGTATCCTTTCAGACAAGGGAAACGTTTCATTAGCAAAAACCGCCGTAAACCCTTGCCCAGCGCGGGCGGGGATATCAGGCGAAAAGCCCAGAGGGCTTTAGGGCTGGCGACTCCGGCGTCTCCTGACTGGATTGATATCTGCCAGTAAAACAGGCTAAAATGAATGCACTTTATCAATGAGCGCTGAATATGTTAAGAGCGACCAAAGTCCGCGTCTACCCCACACCCGAACAGGCAGAGTATCTTAACGGCCAGTTCGGGGCGGTCCGTTTTGCGTACAACAAGGCGCTGCACATCAAAAAGCAGGCTTACAAACGTCACGGCGTGAATTTAAATCCGCGCAAAGACCTCAAACCGTTACTGGCGGTCGCGAAGCAATCCCGCAAGTATGCCTGGCTCAAAGAATATGACTCCATTGCATTACAGCAGGCGGTGATTAATCTGCATACTGCGTTTGATAATTTTTTCAACCCGAAGTTGCGCACCCAATTTCCCACGTTCAAGCGCAAACAGGGCAGGCAATCCAGCTATCACTGTGTTGGGGTGAAAGTGCTGGAGGGCGCAGTGAAGATCCCGAAATTGTCACCGATAGAAGCACGCATACACAGAAAAATTGAAGGGAAAGTGAAGAGCATTACGCTTTCTCGCACCGCCACGGGAAAATATTTCGCCGCTATCCTGTGTGACGACGGCAAAGAGGCGCCGGAAAAGCCGGGCGTTATCACCCGCGTGACCGGGTGTGATATGGGGCTATCCCACTATCTTATCCAGTCGAACGGAGAGAAGGTCAATAACCCCCGTCACCTTATCAACGCCGCCCGTAACCTGCGTCGTAAGCAAAAATCGCTGTCCCGCAAACAACAGGGCAGCGCTAACCGCGGCAAGGCACGCTTACGTCTGGCGGCCGTCCATGAGCGGGTAGCCCATGCCCGCGCCGATTTTCAACACAAACTCTCCCGAACAATAGTTGACGAAAACCAAGCGATCATTGTTGAGACGCTGAAATCGGCCAACATGATGAAGAATCACCATATAGCTCGCGCTATCGGGGATGCAGGCTGGCATGGCTTCGTCAAGAAACTGGAATACAAAGCCGCAGCGGCGGGCGTCCATCTGGTCAAACTGGATCAGTGGTTCGCCAGTTCAAAAACCTGCCATTGCTGTGGTCACAAAATGCCGGAAATGCCGCTGCGTAAGCGGATCTGGCCATGCCCTTGCTGTCGAGTCGAACATGACCGCGATATCAATGCGGCGATCAACATCCAGCGCAAGGGCATAACAGAATTACAGGCGGCGGGACTCGTCGTCTCTGCCCACGGAGGCCAGCGTAAATCCGTCATAAAGACGGTGGCGGCCTGAGAAGTGGGAAGCCTCGCCGTTTTTTACGGCGGGGAGCAGTCACGCGTAGTGTATTTCCTGAAACTTGTCCTTGGACGTTTGAGCAAATAATGGATGAGAATTTCTGGCCTGAATAGACTCGATAAATTTGTTTCCTAACGCACTGATTTTGAACAGTGCGTTTTCTCGGTTGCTTAACAACGTGGTTGATTGATTTTCACTTCACAGCAAGCAGTATTAACAGAAATTATTTGCTTTTCAGTGGATACTCATTGTATCAACCAAAATTGTTCTTTTTCATTTTCTTATGACCTTTGTCGTATCAATAATTACAGAAAAATTCATTGTGATCGCTGTGGCTATACTCAAGGCAACAGTAGGAGCCAAAATAGTAACGGAAGTAAAATGCTAACAGTTTTAATTTCTTGTCGAAGAATATAATAATAAAGATAAAATATTAGTAAATTATTAATTTGATTTTTTATATAAACTTATAAAATTTCGGTAGTGATATTGATAATTATTTCCATTTGTAGTAAATTGTATTTTCTTTAATTTATCAAAGATAATCATGGAAGTTTTCAATAAGAAAATAACTATGCCAAGTAAAGACTATGGGTTAGTTGATAAAGTTTTTAACGAAAATTTTAAAGGAATGCATGTAGAAACAATAACAGTAAAAATAGCGCCTTCAGGTACTAAATATACTAATTCGGCAGGAGACGTTAGCAAATCTACTTTTGGACATGTATGGGTTGAATTTCAGGGTGAATCAATCGGATGGGGCTTGGGTGATAATAAGCAAGTAGGAGGAGTTGAGAACATAACTTTTAGAGATTCAATCGCATACGATAAATCAAAAATTTCCAGTGTTACATATCCAATATATTCAGAAAGTGTTGTTCATAATATGAGAAATTACATTTCTGATTTAAAAAATGGAAATTTCTATGATTTTAAGCCGAATTATAACCTCCTTACTAATAACTGTATAGATTTTGTAAACTCAATTCTTCGAGTTTCACATTATGATAATGATAAACATGGTATAGATTTCATTCAGGAATTACGAGGAATGAGTCCAAATGCCGTATTAGATAATCTTGAAGAAATTGTTGAAGATCAGAAAAGTACAGAGACACCACTTATTATTGATTTAACTGGCGATGGTATTATTACCATAGCGGAAAATGGTTCTATATATTTTGATCATGATAATGATGGTATTGTTGAAAGTTCAGGATGGATAGAAGCCAATAATGCATTTCTGGTATGGGATAAAAATGGAGATGGAAAAATAAATAACGGAAATGAGTTGTTTGGGAATAATTCTATATTAAAAAATGGAATCAAATCAGCAAATGGGTTTGCTGCATTAGCAGATCTTGACGATAATTTTGATGGTATTTTTAATCAAAATGATAGTCTATGGAATTCATTAGAGTTATGGATTGATGCCAATAAAGATGGTATAACTGATAATGGAGAGTTGTATAAATTAAGTGAATCAGGAATCTCTGCTATAAATCTTACCTATAAAGAAAATGGATTCAAGGATATAAATGGTAATATTCATGGGCTTGAAAGCTCAGTACTCTGGAATAATGGGGATACGACTAAGATAGTGGATGTGTTTTTTGCTGTGGATAAAAACATACAGATGGCGTCACTAAATTCAAATATTGACATAATAGGGATAAATAATACTTTTAGCGAGATTATATTATGAGTAATTTTTTTGTAAAAAATAAGAAATATTTTCTCTACTCACTATTCTTTTTTTCTTTTATTGTTCAGAGTTCAGATATGAACATACAAGATATCCCATCGATTGTCTTCAATCATTCAGATGATTTTTTATCAGAATTCTCTATTCCAATGCCTAAAAATGAAGATGAATATCATGCGTTAATAGAGAAAGCAAATAGTGGTAATATAGATGCAAACTGGATGCTCGCTGTAATACAACAAACAGAAGGTTATCGTCAAGAAGCCAGTAAAAGATATAAGTTATCTATATCAAGAAATGATAAATATAAGTTAAGATCTATGGTTAATTTGGGATTTATTTTAGAGGATGAAAATAGATACTCAGATGCGAGAGCACTTTTCGAATTAGCTGGAGAAAGTGGATATTTTGAAGGCTATCGCACCATCGGAACCAATTATTTAAATGGGATTGGTGTAAATCAAGATTTTAATAAGGCCAAAGAGTATTTTAATAAAGGAAGCCAAATTGGATGTCATGAATGCACATTTCTTATTAATAATTGGAGTGATGTTATTAAGTTGAAAAAATCAGAATAGTGAATTTATATTTTGAGTTAATCTGTTAGTACTTAAGTGATGAGATCTTTTCAGGAATAAAAATTTGGGGAGGCGGGGTTCTTAAATATGGCGGCAGGCTCTGTTTGATGAATGAGACTTCATTAAAACAAATGATTAAATAAAAAATCAGTGCCTTGTCAACAAATTGAGCGGACAATTTGCCCGCTCTTGTCAAACTTAATACAGCCAGTCGCGTCCCATCCGGTCAGCAGCCATAATAGCGGCGTACACTTTTTCCGGCGTCACTTCAAAAGGCATGTTGTGAATGGTTTCCTCCTCGACACAACTCGCTTTCGCTACTGCCATCACTTTTTCTTTCAGTTTTTCACCATCTTTCACGCCAAGTTGATCCAGAGTAACCGGTAGTCCCATTTGTACACAGAAATCAAGGAAAGTGTCTAATTCTTCATTTGGGCTATTTTCCAGTATTAGTTGAACTAATATCCCAAAGGCGACTTTTTCACCGTGGTACATGTGGTGGCATTCTTCTAATACGGTAAAACCATTGTGTACGGAATGAGCGGCGGCTACCCCTGTATTTTCAAAGCCCAGGCCGCTTAAGTAGGTAATAGCTTCGATGACATTTTCCACCGCAGGTGTACTGACGCCTGCTTCGACAGCCAGTTTTGCTTTATAACCCTCTTCTAACAGAGTTTCGTAACAGAGATGAGCAAGGGCTATTGCGGTGCGGGATATACCGCCATCTGTCATTCGAGGTTTATGGCCGTCCCCACATACGCGGGCTTCGAAGTAAGCTGCCAACGCGTCGCCAATTCCGGCAATCAGAAAACGGGTTGGGGCTTTAGCGATAATGCTGGTATCGATTAAGACAATATCTGGGTTTGTGGGGAGAAACAGATAGTCTTCGAATTTGCCATCATCGCTATAAATAACAGAGAGAGCGCTGGTCGGGGCATTAGTGGAAGCGATGGTGGGGGCAATCAGAACAGGCAATCTGGATTCGTAAGCGACCGCTTTTGCGGTATCTTGTACTTTGCCGCCACCGATACCAATAACGGCTTGGCATTCATGTTTTTTAAGAATGTCAGACAGGCGTTTAATTTCACTCCGGCTACATTCACCGCCAAACACTTCAAAATGGCGAGTAATGTCATACTGTTCCAGGCTGTTATGGATGGTATCTCCCACCGATTTCATCGCGGAGTTACCGATGATAACCAGAACGTGGTCGGCGATAGTTTTTGTGTATTTACCAATATGGAGCAGGGCGTCAGGTCCCTGAATGTATTTGGAGGGGGATTGGATAATTTTCAACATAAGAATATTCCTTTTGTGGAAACTCAATATCTGTTTGTCGCATCAATTTTCCTAACGAACAGGGAGCAAAGTGTGACAGATCGGTAAGCTATCTTCGGATGAAAAAGTACTTAAATTACTTAACAGACTAACACCATCTATAAAAATTAATGGCTGGTTATGGATAAATAAAGTTGTTATGCCAATTTTGTCGTAGGAAATGTGTGTTTTTTTGATCTATGCCCGGATCTCTGTACTGAACAGGCCCTTTTTCCATTGGGACTGGCTGCGTTTAGGGAAGCTAGCGCCATAACGACCACCTGACAAAATGGTTCTATTTTTTCAATTTTTTTCAATTTTTAAGCCATATGTCTTAAATTTCTCAAGCACAATTGCTATTTCCTCCTGGCTTAGAATAGGAACTGGATTTTGGATCGCCAGGGTCTGTAAATATAGATGAGCGAGCACTTCAACTTCATGTGCGAGCCACAGTGCTTTTTGCAGATTAACCTCGCAAACAATCATCCCATGATGTTGTAATAGAATAGCTTTCCTGTTTTTAAAACCGTTAAATACATAGTCAGAGAGTTGTTTGGTGCCAAATGTTGCGTAAGGCACACAGGGAATTGAATCTCCTCCCGCTGCGGCAATCATGTAATGGATGGCCGGGATTGGCTTATTTAAAATAGAAACCGCTGTGCAATGAATTGCATGATTATGGACAACAGCATTGGCATCGGGTCTGGCATGATAGACCGCTTGATGAAAACGCCATTCACTTGAGGGGATCTTATTATCCTCAGGTTGACCATTTTCATCTACGTAAACAATATGTGTTTCAGTCAATTGTTCATAAGGGATTCCTGTCGGCGTAATTAACATGCCATTATTATAACGGACACTGACATTACCCGCAGTACCTTGATTTAATCCTAGTCGGGTCATTTCTAAGCATGTGTTTATAATTTCACGGGATAATGTATTTCTTTTCATGATTATTTACCTTGTTTAAATTCGAAATATGCTTTTATGCCAGTCAATGAAAAATAAATAAATTAAGTCTGTCGTTTATTTTTTGTTTTAGTGCTTTGTTGTTTTTAAATAAATATTAAAGTTAATTTTTGTGATTAAGCTCAAATGTTTTTGCCACTTTTTGGATTTTACAGATACCTGTATTTGTTTTTTTTATTCCGTATTTTTCATTTATAACTCAAACGGTCATTTATTGGTTTTATTGACCGTTTTTGCATAAAAAAGATTATTCGGTCATCTTTATGACCGAATTAAATAAAAAAAATATAAACGGGCATGTGTAATGGATTTATTTCAGTGATTAGGTTCACAATTTAGCGGTATGAATAAATAAGTGTGATTGGGATCATTTTCTTATCTTATAAATAGCTAAAAATACGACTGATTATGGAAGACTTACAGTATCAACTGCGATAGATGAGGGTGCTATGGATAATGTATCGATGCAATCAAATATAACGCGGAATAATGAAAAAAATAGAGGTTATTTAATCCCTTTTACTCTTTTATGTTCTCTGTTTTTTTTATGGGCGGTGGCGAATAACTTAAATGATATATTGCTGCCTCAATTTCAAAAAGCTTTTGTCTTGACAAATTTCCAGGCGGGATTAATCCAGTCAGCATTTTATTTTGGTTATTTTATTATTCCTATTCCTGCCGGGATATTAATGAATAAGTTAAATTATAAAGCAGGGATAATTACTGGGTTATTATTTTATGCTATTGGCGCGGCTCTTTTTTGGCCTGCCGCAGCAGTGATGAGTTATACACTATTCTTGGTGGGGCTGTTTATTATAGCTGCTGGGTTAGGGTGCTTGGAAACAGCAGCTAACCCTTTTGTCACGGTATTAGGGCCTGAAAAAACAGGGCATTTTCGCATTAATCTGGCACAAACATTTAATTCGTTTGGGGCAATTGTCGCGGTTATTTTTGGCCAAAGTTTAATTTTATCTAATGTCCCTCATTTACCCCAAGAAACACTTAATAAAATGACTGTTGAACAGATTGATACCTATAATCACAGCCTCATTTTAGCAGTACAGTCCCCTTATATGATTATCGCTGCTGCTGTTTTAGTGATTGCATGCTTGATTTTGTTTACCAAATTTCCAGTGATACAAAGTGATGAGCATGATAATAGCAGCTCATTCTTTGAGTCTTTAGGCCGCCTGATTAAAATCAAGCATTGGCGCTGGGCAGTGTTAGCGCAATTTTGCTATGTCGGGGCGCAGACAGCTTGCTGGAGTTACCTGATTCGTTATGCTGTTGAAGAAATTCCGAGTATGACTCCGGGATATGCCGCCAATTATCTGACAGCAACAATGGTGTTTTTCTTTATTGGTCGATCGACGGGTACTTGGTTAGTTAAGCGATTTGCGCCGGAAAAAGTATTAGCTTGTTATGCCTTGATATCCATGATCCTTTGCATTATTTCCGCGTTCGTGGGGGGATACATCGGCTTAATTGCATTGACCGTTTGTAGCATGTTTATGTCTATTCAATATCCAACTATCTTTTCATTAGGGATTAAAGGATTAGGTCAGGACACTAAATATGGCTCTTCACTCATTGTCATGACGATTGTTGGCGGTGGCATCGTGACGCCTATTATGGGATTTGTCAGTGATGCTGTGGGCCATATTCCAACGGCTGAACTTGTACCTGCTTTCTGTTTTGCTGTGATCTTTATTTTCGCAAAATTCCGAGCGAATACGTTACCCAGCCATCCGTTTAATTAAGAAAGCAAATAACAACTTTATTTGTATGAGGAAATAGCATGAAAAAGAATATGAATTTACCCAAGATTGGTATTCGTCCGGTTATTGATGGCCGTCGTATGGGAGTGCGTGAATCGCTCGAAGAGCAAACCCTGAATATGGCAAAAGCGACAGCTAATTTATTGACTGGGCATATTTACCATGCCTGTGGCACCCCTGTTGAATGCGTTATTGCAGACACATGTATTGCTGGTCTTACTGAATCTGCGGCTTGTGATGAAAAATTCAGTGCATTAAATATTGGCCTGACAATTACCGTCACGCCGTGTTGGTGTTATGGCAGTGAAACGTTAGATATGGAGCCAACAAGACCAAAAGCTATTTGGGGGTTTAATGGGACGGAACGTCCAGGTGCCGTCTACCTTGCAGCAGCTTTAGCCGCCCACTCGCAAAAAGGTATCCCCGCTTTTTCTATATACGGGCATGAAGTTCAAGATGCTGATGACACTCATATTCCTGATGATGTCAAAGAAAAGTTGTTACGATTTGCCCGTGCTGGATTAGCCGTTGCCAGTATGAAAGGAAAAACTTATCTCTCTATTGGTGGTACATCAATGGGCATCGCAGGTTCAATTGTTGATCATAATTTTTTTGAATCCTGGCTTGGTATGAAAGTCCAATCTATTGATATGACAGAATTACGCCGTCGTATTGATCAGCAAATATATGATGAAGAGGAACTTGAGCTCGCCTTATCTTGGGCAGATAACTATTTCCAATATGGTGAAGATCTGAATGCTAAACAATATCACCGTTCACCAGAAAGTCGTCGTCAAGTTCTTCGCGAAAGTTTACTCATGGCTATTTGCATTCGCGACATGATGCAGGGAAACCCAAAACTGAAAGAAAAAGGGTATGGCGAAGAAGCACTCGGCTACAACGCGATTGTGGCGGGTTTTCAAGGGCAACGTCATTGGACAGATCAATATCCCAATGGCGATACTGCGGAAGCGATTTTAAATAGTTCATTTGACTGGAACGGCATCCGTCAGCCCTTTATGGTTGCAACAGAGAATGACAGTCTAAATGGTGTTGCGATGTTATTTGGTCATATGCTAACAGGGACAGCACAGATTTTTGCTGATGTTCGAACTTTCTGGTCTCCAGAATCTGTCGAGCGTGTTACAGGCAAAAAACTCACGGGACAGGCTGAAAATGGGGTAATTCACCTGATTAATTCAGGTTCTGCAACACTGGATGGGACCTGTTGCCAAAAAGACGCGCAAGACCATCCTACGATGAAGCCTCACTGGGAAATTACCGCAGAGGAAGTGGATGCTTGTCTGGCTGCGACGCAATGGCGCCCGGCGCTCCATGAATATTTCAGAGGTGGTGGCTTCTCTTCCAAATTCTTAACCCAAGGCGGCGTTCCTTTCACCCTGAGTCGTGTCAATATCATTAAAGGTCTTGGCCCCGTCCTGCAAATCGCTGAGGGCTGGAGTGCGGAATTGCCTAAAGATATTCATGACATTCTGGATAAACGGACCAATGAAACCTGGCCGACAACTTGGTTTGTTCCGCGTTTAACCGGTAGAGGCGTCTTTAAAGGTGTGTACTCCGTTATGGCGAATTGGGGTGCTAATCATGGTGTGCTTTCTATTGGTCATGTTGGCGCTGATTTCATTACATTAGCTTCTATGCTCAGGATTCCAGTTTGTATGCATAACGTGGATGAGAACGCCATTTATCGTCCTTCTGCATGGAGTGCGCACGGTATGGATATAGAAGGTTCAGATTACCGAGCCTGCCAAAACTATGGTCCTCTCTATAAGAAATAGCGGCTGCTGGTGGTACGAATTGTGCCGCCTCTATTCCAGACAGGAAAGCGTATGATGCAAGATATCGTTTTAGTTTTGGATTGTGGAGCCACCAATGTACGGGCTATTGCGGTTGACTCTCAGGGTAATGTGATTGCAAAGGAGTCGACACCGAATATTAGTGAGCCTGATAAAGCCAATCCTCATTGGCACATATGGTCACTGGATGCCATTTTAGAACGGTTGGCAGGCTGTTGTCGTGTGATTATCCCTCGATTATCAGGTTATAAGGTATGCGCAATAACAGTGACGACTTTTGGTGTTGATGGAACATTGGTCGATGCAAAGGGTGATCTACTTTATCCAATAATTAGTTGGAAGTGTCCACGAACAACCCCTGTTGTTGAAAATATTGCGCGTTACTTCTCCGCTGAGAAATTACAAACGATATCCGGTGTCGGGCAATTTAATTTTAATACGCTTTATAAATTAATTTGGTTAAAGGAAAATCATCCTACTCTCTACGATAAAGCCCATGCATGGCTGTTTATCTCTTCTTTAATCAATTATCGGTTAACAGGAGTGATGTCAACTGATAGAACGATGGCCGGGACCAGTCAGTTGCTAAATATTCATAATGAGCAGTTTAGTAGGGAAATTTTAGATGCGATTTCTATTTCAGAGAATTTATTTCCTGAACTCATTTCTGCCGGCGAACCAATTGGCACTTTAACGCCGGAGGCGGCAAAAAAATTGAATTTACCTTCCTGCGTTCCGGTTATTTCCTCTGGACATGATACGCAATTTGCCTTATTTGGTTCAGGCGCAGGTTTGAATCAACCTGTCTTATCTTCCGGCACTTGGGAAATCCTAATGGTACGTACTCCTCATGTGAATACCGATATTTTACCCCATTATGCTGGCTCTACATGTGAATTGGACGCAAGAAAAGGGATCTTTAATCCAGGATTACAATGGTTGGCTTCTGGAATACTTGAATGGATCAGACAGCTTTTCTGGCAAGGTATTCCTCCTTCGGAAGCTTATCTTCAAATGATCCATGAAGCTATATCTGTTCCTCCCGGCGCTAATAACTTAAGAATGAATTGTCGTTTATTAACCTCCGAGGCGGGGTGGTGTGGAATAACGTTAGATACTGAACGACGTCATTTTTATCGTGCTGCATTAGAAGCGTTGGGATATCAATTAAAACAAAACTTATCTATTTTGGAGAAAATAAGCGGATTTCATGCTAAAGAATTGATGTTAGTCGGAGGAGGTAGCCGAAATCATCTTTGGAATCAAATAAAAGCAGATATTCTGAATCTGCCAATAAAAGTAATTAATGAAGCAGAAACGACGGTATTAGGCGCTTCTTTCTTTGCCTGGTTTGGGGTGGGTTGCTATGAATCGTCTGAAAAGGCCCGTGAACAATTTTCTTATCATTATGAACTGTATACACCCGGTGAACACCAGGAGGCTTATCATTCATTAGCTAAAAATTTCATATAGGAATAGGTAATCTTCCGTTAAAGACAATTTTCCTATTTATTTCTTCTCGTTGCTTCCTTTAAACATGCCGACTAAAGTAGGAAATGGTAACGCTTTTGTTATCATCGTCACAGAGAAAACGATTAAATGTGGAAATATATTGCTAAAGAAGGCGTGATTTTCTAATTCTGATATTGAGCAGAATAATTCTATTCTGTCCTAATATAAAAGGGATTCCTTTATGAGAAATGCACGTCATCAAAAAATCATGGATCTTCTTCATCACCATGAATCGTTAACGACTATTGAACTTTCCGTAGTTTTGCAAGTAAGTAAAGAAACAATACGCCGAGATCTGCGATTTCTTCAGGAGCATGGTCATCTTCTTCGTGTACATGGAAGAGCAAAAAGTTTAAACAGGGAAACACAGGATAATGGTGACTCTTTTAACATACGGGTTAAAAGCCATTTTTCGAGTAAATCGCTTATTGCTCAACGAGCTGTGACTTGGATAAACGAAGGAATGATAATCGCACTTGATGCAAGCTCAACATGTTGGTATCTGGCAAAGCAACTTCCTGATATTAATATTACTATTTTTACCAATAGCATTCGTATTTGTCATGAATTATCAAAGAGGAAAAATATTCGATTAATCAGTTCAGGGGGCGTTTTGCATCGTAAATATGCTTGTTATATTAACTCTTCACTGATTACACAATTAAAAAATTTAGAGATCGATCTATTTATTTTTTCCTGTGACGGCATTGATGCAAATGGCGATTTATGGGATTCGAATGTTGATAATGCACAATTTAAAGAAATTCTTATAAAACGATCATTACAATCAATTTTGCTAATTGATAAGAGTAAAATTAACCGAAAAAGTGAAATTAAAATAGAAAATTGTAGTCATATCACTGATGTAATATCGAATGATTAGAGCCAGGTGGAAGGCTAATTGCCTTGCCAATCTCTTAATCAGGAGAGCTGATTAAGAGACGGCGATCGATTGGGTGTATAAAAATCAGCGAACTTGAATGTGGCTATTGTTAGTTTGATAGTTAAAGAAATACTTGAGGATCAGGTTCAACAAAATGCCGTAAGCTGGCAGGAAAAAAATTAAACAAATTAATAGCTTAAAGCAGTAATCTACTAACCCAATCTCGATCCAGTTAGCGGCCATGAAAGCATCGGTACTGCGATAGAAAGCGATAGAGAAAAAAGCAAGAGTATCAAGTAAGTTGCCGAAGAACATCGCCGCTGCGGGAGCGACCCACCAATTACGTTTCTGACGCAGACGATTGAAGACGTATACATCCAGTATCTGCCCGAGGAAGTAAGCCATAAAGCTGGCGCAGGCAATACGGGCAACAAAGAGATTGAATTCAAGCAGCGCGGTAATCCCTTGCCATACTCCTTGGAAAAATAGGGCAGAAATCATATAAGAGATCAGCAATGCGGGGATCATAACGGTGGTAATGATTCGCCTTGCCAGTGGTGCGCCGTAAATACGAACCGTCAAATCTGTTGCAAGAAAAATAAATGGAAAAGTAAAGGCTCCCCAGGTGGTATGAAAACCGAAAATAGAGACGGGTAGCTGCACCAGATAATTACTGGAAATAATAATCAGAATGTGGAATAACGAAAGCCAAATTAAAGCGGTAGCACGCTGTTGTGTAATTGTAGTTGATAAAAACATTCTTGTACCTTTTTGAAAAATGGGGTGAGGGAACCCAATGAAAGATCTGCCGTTTTAACTGACGGCGCCTCACATGATACGTCGGTTGTACGCGAATTCAAAATGTCTGTATGTAAAGTTAATTTTTGCTGGCTTTTTTATAATATAATTCGGTCTAATAGACTGACTGAAATTGTAGAGATAAGTTATGCCCGATGTGTTTACTCATCCAGACAAAACCCTTGATACACAAGGGCTTCGCTGTCCTGAACCGGTAATGATGGTACGGAAAACTGTGCGTCATATGGAAGCAGGACAGATGTTATTAATTCTTGCTGATGATCCGGCAACTACACGTGATATTCCCAGTTTCTGCCGTTTTATGGAGCATCAACTGGTTGCGCAAGAAACGGAACAAATGCCTTATCGCTATCTGGTTCGGAAAAAAGAGAGTCAACTCTGAATATAACAGCCAAGTTGAGAAATGAACGGTTTTGCTTTTTACCATGCCTTCGAACGTTAATGAGTTTTCACCACTGAATTCATCTTGCTATGGCACAGGATATGAGCCGGAAATAAGACTCATATCCTTAAATAGCGAGACGATTTTCGTTATTTCAGCTTAATCCTCAATAACCTTACCGCATTTGCTGTCACAAGAGCGGTTGCGCCAGAATCCGCCAGTACTGCCATCCACAAGCCTGTGATACCCAATAGGCTGGTGACAAGGAAGATCCCTTTTAGTCCCAGGGCGATAGCAATATTTTGGCGGATATTATTGTGCGTTGCGCGGGAAAGGGTGATGATTTCCGACAAACCTGTCAGACGGTTGTGAGTCAATGCTGCATCTGCGGTTTCCAGAGCGACATCGGTACCGCTTCCCATCGCGACACCGATACTGGAAGCTTTCATTGCAGGTGCATCATTGATGCCGTCACCGACCATCATTGTGCTGTGATCTTTATTCAATGCAATGACCGCTTTGACTTTATCTTCCGGCATTAACCCGGCGCGGAAATCTATTCCTAACTGACCTGCAATTGCCGTTGCTGCACGTGGGTTATCCCCCGTCAACATCACTGAGTTAATACCTTGATCTTTCAGTAAACGGATAGCATCAATTGCATCTTGACGTAACGTATCTTGCATCGCGATAAGGCCAGTAAATTGTTCATCATACATCACGGCAACAACGGTTTTACCGCCATCTTCTAACTGAACAATTTTTTGTTTCCAATGCTCAGATAATGAGTTTGCTGGCAGTTTTCCGGGCGTACTGACGAGAATACGTTTACCGTCTAACTGACCCTCAACACCCACCCCTGCCAGCGCTTTACGCTGTTCAGCTTCGGTAGTATTGGCGTTTTTACTTTCTGCATATTGCAAAATGGCTTTAGCCAGTGGGTGGTGAGAACCGCTTTCTACTGCGGAAGCCAGGGTTAGTAGCTGAGATTCGCTGATGTTTTCTGCTGGTTGTACATCGGTGACTTGTGGTTTACCCGCGGTCAGCGTACCGGTTTTATCAAAAGCGATTGTGGTGATGAGTCCCAATTGCTCCAGCGCCGCACCACCTTTAATCAAGGCGCCTCGGCGGGTTGCTGCTGCAAGGGCAGAGGTAATTGCGGCGGGTGTGGAAATTACCAAAGCACAAGGGCAACCGATCAGTAGCAAAGTCAGGCCACGGTAGATCCAGGTTTCCCAAGGTTGGCTGAATACAGCCGGTGGAATAATGATAACCAATGCAGAGAACAGCATAATCAGCGGAGTGTAAATCCGGCTAAAGCGGTCAATGAAACGCTCAATCGGTGCGCGGCGTTCTTCGGCTTCTTCAATCAGTTGCAGAATACGGTCAATGGCATTGTTGCCCTGTTCGGATAACACTTTCATTTGGACTGCACGATCCACGGACAAACAACCTGCCGGAACTTTTTCTCCTTGCATTCGCTCAACCGGAACAGATTCGCCTGTCAGCGCACTTTCATCAAAGCTAGCGAATGAATTGAGTAATTCGGCATCAGTGGGTAGACGTCCGCCTGGAGCAATCTCGATGATATCGCCGGGGCGAAGGTCTGAAACTGGGACAGTTCTTTTCTCACCATTTTTTACCAGTAATGCTTCTTCGGGCACCAGTGCCATCAATGCGCTAACCCCTCGACGAGCGCGACCGGCAGCATAAGCTTCCAGCATTTCACCAAGCATAAACAGCAGTAATACCATTGCCGCTTCAGCGGTGGCGTCAATAAACAGTGCGCCGATGGCGGCAACACTCATCAGTGTTTCAATGGCGAATGGCGTGCCTGATCGTATGAGTTGCCAAGCCTTGGTGACAATAGGCACCAATCCAATCACGGTGGTGATGATAAAGGCAATGCGGCCAAATGAAGGATTGATGTGAGAGATTCCCCAACTTATCAGCATCATCAGTGAAAGAGTGATGATCGGGGCAAACTCTTTCCAGCGGCTGCTTTTTGCTGCTTTCTGGCTTGAATCGGAATTGCGTAGAGTAAATCCAGCCTGATTAACGGCTTGAATAACCGCTGAACGTATATCTGTATCCGCATCCACAACCAGTTTTTCTGTTGCGAATAGAACCTTGGCTTGTTTCACTTCTGGAATTTTGCTGACCGCAGTTTCAATTTTGCGGGCGCAACTTGGACAATCCATACCATTAACAATCCAACTGAAACGTTGGCTTGCCAAAAGCTCAGGTGCTGGTGTCTCTTGTGTATCATGGGAAGGGTGATGCTTATGTGAGCAAGCCTTGCCATGTTCATGATTATGTAAATGCTCACTAACTTGTTTAGCCTGATCTGAACAAGTGGTAGTCGCGCAGCAGCTTCCATGCTGGTGGTTATGTTGATGATCACTATTTTTGTTTGTATTTGAGTACATGGGCTCCCCCTGAACAGAGTTAACTCAAAGATAATGATTAAACTCTACACTTTGGAGCCTACTCCAGAGTCAAATAAAAAAGAAAAAATAAGTTGGTAAATTGTGTGATGGGATACTGATATTTATTTTCAATTTATTGCTTATCTCAATAGGGCTATTTTTTGCCGTCCTGTGTGGTGAAGTGTGAAACCTAAGCAATGCTTCACATTGTTCATTCACAAGAACGGCCTGCAAAAATTACGCCTATTGGGATAGGTTACTAAAGATAAATAGAACGAATAATCAAAAAATGGCCGATAAAATAACAGGTTGCCACAATCGCTTTGGAAGATTTGAATTGGAAGCGGTAATGGTTAATCAACCAGAAACTATGTGACAGTAGCAACAAGATACTGCCTGCCAATAGGGAGAAACCATACTCGGTATTAAGGGAGAAGTATTGTTCACCGGCCATCCACACCATTATCAGGAGCATAACGACTGAGGCAACAACCAGCCAGCGCATTTCCTCCAATTTATTCCAAATAACCAGCAGAATAACGGAGCCCAGAACCAGTAAAATTAATGGTAATGGGAAGAAGAAACTGAAATTCATCTGTAATACAAAGCTTATCGTGTAGAGCAGATAACAGAGGAATAATGTGCTTAGAGAAAATAGTGAATACTTACTGGGGAGCATGCGCAGAGTATCTGATATTAAAGCAGTCAATAACCCAAGACAGATTAAATAGCCTGAAATATGCAGTTCAGGTGCTTGCCATGCCCACAATAATAACAATAGCAGAGTGATTGGCCTGAATAGCCATCTTTGCCAGTTTGGACCACGGTAAGCTGCGTCAACATACAACCAACCAGAAAAAAATACTGCGATAAATGGCCAGCTCATCTTCGTTCCTTAAATAAGTGATGGATAAGGGGTCTGCTCTCTTACTAGCAAAATATATACTGAAATAATAGTGATTGGTTTAAGTATCTGTGCGGAAGTAGGCAGTGAATTAAGAAATGTTGATCCGGTTATTTATCTGTTCAACAAAGAAAGGAGGTACGAAGCCATGCTCAGATAAACGTGACAGCTTTTGAATACATAACGGGAAGAGGAATGAAATGAATCATTCCTCAAGTAATTGTATATATTTTTCGGGCGCTTATGTGCGCTGTCCATGCCCACTATTTTGGGTGATGACTTTTCTCCTGCCGTTGTTTTTTCTGCATTGACAGTAGTTCAAAGACACCAAAAAAGAAGATCTTGGTTTGCATCAGGCTAGAGAGTTTTTGGTCTTTGGGCTGACTGGCTTTCAGAAGCAGCATTTGAAATGCATGCATGACCACCATGAAAATCATGGCGACATCCATAAAATACTTCAATGGTTTTGGAAATGGATGGATCAGGTTAAAGATCAGAAATCCCCAAACGCAGATCATTAACAGTTTGCCCAATTGAATAAACATCAGTGTGTACTCCAAAGTAATCGTTATGCAGGTAAATAACGGATATAGAGCCGGTATGCGACTTGTCCGGCGACTTTTTCACGATGAAGTTGCCAGTTAACAGGTACGTCAATCGCCGTTGATTCAGATTCCGCTTCGACATAAATCCAGCTTTCATCTGCCAGCCAATTTTGTTCTTCCAACAATTTTATGGTTTCGTTAAGCATTCCTTTACGAAAAGGAGGATCAAGGAAAACGACATCATAAGGTTTTCCTGATTGAGATAAATGGGTTAATGCACTGTCGTTAATGACCTCGGCATTTTGGGCACTGAGCAAATCCAAATTCGCGGAAAGCTGTTTGGCTATATTACGTTCATATTCAATCAGAGTAACTTGTGCTGCGTAACGAGAAAGTGCCTCTAATCCAAGCGCTCCGCTTCCTGCATAACAATCCAGGCAGTGTGCTTCCTGAATAACTGGGGCTAGCCAGTTAAATAGCGTTTCTCTGACGCGATCTGTCGTTGGGCGTAATCCGGGACTATCCGGTACAGGTAATTTTCGGCCTCGCCATTTTCCGCCAATAATGCGGATTTGTCCCATCGATTGCCGTTGTGATTTCTTTGCCATAATTTGAGTAACAATTGTTAAGACTTACAGGCATTAATTTACCATCTTTTCCTCCAAAGGGTACTCTTGTCGGCATAAGGCGGGAGGGGAATTGGGACGGGCTTGAAAAGCCCGAAGAATCATCAGCCACTCTGATGCTGAATATATTGTTTAACCCCTGCCAACGGCGCGCCACCGCACGAACCGGCAAAATAGGCACGAGACCAAAGCACGGCTTTTCCGTATGCACCATGCCAGTCCAAAAATTTATGACGCAGACGCCGGGACGTTACTACCTTTAGTGAGTTGACCCGCACGGAAAGCTGAACTGTCGGCGGGGACTCGATCAGCATGTAGACGTGATCAGATTCGCCGTGGCTTTCTTTTAGCGAAGCGCCAAAATCATGGCAGACTTCAACCTGCATACTGATTAAAGGCGGCGAATGGCGTTCGCTGAGTATTTTCTTCCTGTATCTGGTGACAAAGACGAGATGCACAGGCAGAAGAAAGGCCGCGTGCCTGGAACGATTGATTTGGTATTTTTGCATTGAAATTAACTAGATAGGCAGTAAGATAATGTGGAAAATTACAACATACTGAATGCCCATGCTCATCCTGAAAGCCTACAAATTCAGACTCAGACCCACAGTAGCACAGTCGCAGCGTCTGCGGCAGTTGTGCGGTTGTGCCCGTTTTGTCTGGAATTACGGGCTTGCCGAGACGCAACGCATTCTGGCATCGGGTGGCAAGTTGCCTTCCTCCTTTGAGTTGAACCGGATGCTCACCGTCTGGAAAGGCATGCCGGAGCATACCTTCTTACAGGCAGCCTACACCGATAATCTTCAGCAGAAGCTTAAAGACTTACACGGCGCATGGCAGCGCTGTTTTGATAAAAAACTGACGGCAAAAGCCCCGGTATTTAAAAGGAAAAATGACGGTCGTGATTCGGTCCGTTTTGTTAACTTTGAAAAATATTGTCGGCTTGAGAGCCGACGCGTCAAGCTCCCGGCGGGTCTCGGCTGGATGAAGTTCAGGCCGTCACGGGATATCAGCGGGAAAATCAAAAATGCGACAATTAGCCAGCAGGCAGGTCACTGGTACATCTCATTTCAGGTGGAAATTGACGTCCCGGAGCCGCAGCATCCATCCACCTCAATCGTGGGGCTGGATGTAGGCGTGGCAAAACTGGCCACCCTCTCAGACGGAACCATTTTCGAGCCGGTGAACAGTTTTAAAACCCGTCAGCGCAAACTGGCGAGGCTCCAGCGCCAGTTAAGCCGGAAAATAAAATTCAGCGCCAACTGGCAGAAGCAGAAACGAAAAATTCAGCGTCTGCACGCGCATATCGGTAATATTCGCCGCGACTACCTTCATAAAACCACAACGAAAATCAGCAAAAACCACGCGATGATAGTCATTGAGGATTTGAAAGTCAGCCATATGTCGAAATCAGCAAAAGGCACCGCCGAACAGCCCGGGCGTCATGTTCGTGCGAAGTCGGGCTTAAACCGTTCGATATTGGCGCAGGGCTGGTACGAAATGCGCCGTCAGCTTGAGTACAAGCAACGCTGGCGTGGCGGTCGGGTGTTAGCCGTCCCGCCGGCCTATACCAGCCAGCGGTGCTCCTGCTGTGGTTATATAGCGAAAGAAAACCGCCGGTCACAAAGCCAATTCGCCTGTCAGGTATGCGGATATACCGCGAACGCCGATGTCAACGGCGCCCGTAATATTTTAGCGGCAGGGCATGCCGTGCTTGCCTGTGGAGGGAGGGGGCGGTCAGGCCGCCCGTTGAAGCAGGAACCGGACACTGAGCAATCAGCAGTCACCCACTAACGGGAATCCCCCTTCTGAGTCAGGAAGTGCGAAGGTGGGGGAGGATGTCAAGAAATTCGTGATTGATATGTGTTGCGTTATTACGAAAATGTTAGACTGATTCTAATTTCGTTATTATTCCTTGTTGTAACGCCATGATTTAACCTTGAGGAGTGCAGTGGCTAATGGCAAAAGAGAAAAAAAGAGGCTTTTTCTCCTGGTTCGGGCGTGGCCGTCAGGAAGAGCAGCAAAAAGAAGAACAATTGGCAGCGGAGCAGGCAGAACAGCAACGTGTTGCTGAGGAAGCTGCAAGATTGGCGGCGGAGCAGGCAGAACAACAGCGTTTAGCTGAGGAAGCTGCAAGATTGGCGGCGGAGCAGGCAGAACAACAGCGTTTAGCTGAGGAAGCTGCAAGATTGGCGGCGGAGCAGGCAGAACAACAGCGTTTAGCTGAGGAAGCTGCAAGATTGGCGGCGGAGCAGGCAGAACAACAGCGTTTAGCTGAGGAAGCTGCAAGATTGGCGGCAGAGCAGGCAGAACAGCAACGTTTAGCTGAGGAAGCTGCAAGATTGGCGGCGGAGCAGGCAGAACAGCAACGTTTAGCTGAGGAAGCTGCAAGATTGGCGGCGGAGCAGGCAGAACAGCAACGTTTAGCTGAGGAAGCTGCAAGATTGGCGGCGGAGCAGGCAGAACAACAGCGTTTAGCTGAGGAAGCTGCAAGATTGGCGGCAGAGCAGGCGGAACAGCAGCGTTTAGCTGAGGAAACTGCAAGATTGGCAGCGGAACAGGTAAAAACTGAACAGCCGCCAGTTATATTAAAAGAGCAAGAGCGCCCGACTAAAGAGGGTTTTTTCTCTCGTTTGAAACGCAGTTTGGTTAAAACTCGTCAGAATCTAGGGTCCGGTTTTCTCAGTCTATTCAGTGGTAAAAAGATTGATGATGAGCTGTTTGATGAATTGGAAGAGCAGTTATTGATTGCTGATGTTGGTGTCGATACTACCCGTAAAATCATTAGCAGTTTAACTACGCATGCCAGCCGTAAAGAGCTAAAAGATGCAGAAGCGTTGTATGCCAAACTAAAAGAAGAAATGTCTGGTATTCTGACTAAAGTGAATCAACCCTTGGACATTGAAGGAAAAACACCCTACGTCATTCTGATGGTTGGTGTTAATGGTGTGGGAAAAACGACGACCATTGGTAAATTGGCGCGTCAATTCCAGGCACAAGGTAAATCTGTCATGCTGGCAGCTGGAGATACTTTCCGTGCAGCTGCTGTTGAACAGCTACAGGTGTGGGGGGAACGTAACCATATTCCGGTGGTAGCGCAACATACTGGCGCTGATCCCGCTTCCGTGATTTTCGATGCTATTCAGTCAGCTAAAGCTAAAGGCGTAGATGTACTCATTGCAGATACCGCTGGTCGTTTGCAAAATAAATCTCATCTGATGGAAGAATTGAAGAAAATTGTCCGGGTGATGAAAAAACTGGACGAAAATGCTCCACATGAAATTATGCTGACATTGGATGCTAGTACCGGTCAGAATGCGATCAGTCAGGCCAAACTGTTCCATGAAGCTGTTGGATTGACAGGTATCTCGTTGACAAAATTGGATGGTACTGCCAAAGGTGGGGTGATTTTCGCCATTGCTGATCAGTTTGAAATTCCTATTCGTTATATTGGGGTTGGTGAAGGAATTGAAGATCTACGGCCATTTAAGGCAGACGACTTTATAGAGGCACTTTTTGCCCGAGAGGATTAATTACCTATGATTCGCTTTGAACAGGTCAGTAAAGCTTATCTGGGGGGACGGCAAGCCCTGCAAGGGGTGAATTTTCATTTGCGCCCTGCGGAAATGGCATTTCTAATCGGTCACTCAGGGGCAGGTAAAAGTACCTTGCTGAAACTTATCTGTGGCATTGAGCGGCCTAGTGCCGGGCATATCTGGTTTGCCGGTCATGATATCAGTCGGTTAAAAAGCCGTGAGGTACCTTTTCTGCGTCGTCAGATTGGTATGATTTTCCAGGATCATCATCTGCTGCTGGATCGGACGGTATACGATAATGTGGCAATGCCGTTGATTATCTCAGGCGCCAGTTCTGAGGATATTCGTCGCCGGACCTCCGCGGCTCTGGATAAGGTTGGTCTGCTGGACAAAGCGAAAAATTTCCCAATTCAGCTTTCAGGGGGAGAACAACAACGTGTCGGCATTGCTCGTGCCGTTGTGAATAAGCCGACTGTTTTGTTGGCGGATGAACCTACCGGTAATCTGGATGGTGAGTTGTCAGAGGGTATTTTACGACTGTTTGAAGAATTTAACCGGGTAGGGGTGACAGTGCTGATGGCGACCCATGATATGGCGCTGATTGAAAGACGGAAATATCGTATTTTGACTCTGAGCCAAGGCCGTATGGCGGGAGAGCATCATGGTTAAAAATGTGCGTAAGGCAGCGGGGAAAGCAACAAGATCGAAAAGTAAAGTTTTACAAGGAGGATGGCGTGAGCAGTGGCGCTATGCTTGGATGAATACGTTGACAGATATGTCACGTCAGCCATTAGCAACGTTGTTGACGGTGATGGTGATTGCGATTTCCCTGACATTGCCAAGTGTTTGTTACATTGTGTGGAAGAATGTCGGCCAGGCTGCGGAAAAATGGTATCCCACCCCTCAACTGACGGTATATTTCGATAAATCACTGGATGATAGCAGTGCCCAGAAATTAATAAGTGAGCTGAAAGCGCTTGATGGTGTGGATAATGTCAACTATCTCTCACGTCAGGAAGCAATGACAGAATTCCGCGCTTGGTCTGGTTTTGGTAACGCGCTGGATATGTTGGAAGAGAATCCGTTGCCCGCGGTGGCTATTATCACACCGAAAATCGATTTTCAGAGTTCACAGACGCTGACCACGCTGCGCGATAGAGTTTCTCAGGTTAAAGGTATTGAAGAAGTTCGGATGGATGATAGCTGGTTTGCTCGCTTGGCGGCGCTGACCGGTCTTATCGGTCAGATTGCGACAGTAATCGGTATTCTGATGATCGTTGCGCTGTTTTTGGTTATTGGTAACAGTGTGCGTCTCAGTATTTTCAGTCATCGTGATACGATTAACGTGATGAAGCTTATTGGTGCAACGGATGGCTTTATTTTGCGTCCATTCCTCAATGGTGGTGCTTTGTTAGGGGCTTTGGGGGCAATTTTATCGCTAATTTTGTCTGCGCTGTTAGTGTGGAAACTTTCTGATGTTGTCACCCAGGTTGCCAGTGTGTTTGGCACGACATTTAATTTGCATGGGCTTTCATGGGATGAGTCCCTGCTGTTAGTTTTACTCTCCGCGATGATTGGTTGGGTTGCTGCCTGGTTGGCGACAACTCAGCATTTGCGCCATTTTACGCCGGAATAAAACGGTAATCTTTTCAACAGGCTGAGCGAGATCAGCCTGACAACGCAATAATCACCTCTTTTTTCCCCTGAGGTAAAAATTTCTTATCCATCGACTTAAGTCTAAAATCACGATTTTCTGCTATATAGAATTAATTAAAAAGGTGCTTGTACTCTCCCAGTGAATCTGGCGGGCGCTTTTGTGAAATGAAATTAATATTTGTCGGGGATAGTACAAATAAAGGTAGTTGCATAAAGACAAAACTATCTGTTATTTTTTGTTCTGTGATCCCATTATAGGGATGGCCGGTGCTGAAATTATTACTCTTCCACGGATCTGTAACTTGAATATGCACATTCTGGTGATAGACTGTACCGCTGTATGTTGAACGTTGGTTCATATACATTGATGTGATCTAATCCATACTAACGATTTGAGCCTTATTTGAGAGGATTTGAATGGCCAAAGAAATGCAAACCTTAGCGTTAGTTCCTCAAGGAAGTCTAGAGGGCTATATCCGCGCCTCTAATGCCTATCCGATGTTGACAGCAGAGGAAGAGAAGGAACTGGCTGAAAGGCTGCATTACCAGGGAGATCTGGATGCAGCTAAGAAGCTGATTCTGTCTCATCTGCGCTTCGTTGTTCATGTCGCTCGTAGCTATGCTGGTTATGGGCTGCCTCAAGCGGATTTAATTCAGGAAGGGAATATTGGCCTGATGAAAGCAGTACGCCGTTTTAACCCAGAAGTTGGGGTGCGTCTGGTTTCTTTTGCCGTTCACTGGATTAAAGCTGAAATCCATGAATATGTACTGCGTAACTGGCGTATTGTTAAAGTTGCAACAACTAAAGCACAGCGTAAGCTGTTCTTTAACCTGCGTAAAACTAAACAGCGCTTGGGGTGGTTCAATCAGGACGAAGTAGAAATGGTTGCCAAAGAACTTGGTGTAACCAGTAAAGATGTGCGTGAGATGGAATCTCGTATGTCAGCGCAGGATATGGCGTTTGATATGTCTGCCGATGATGATAGTCAGGAAGGTCAACCGGTTGCTCCAGTGTTGTATCTTCAAGATAAAGCTTCTGATTTTGCAGACGGCATTGAAGAGGACAATTGGGAAAACCATGCGGCTGATAAATTATCGGTAGCGATAGAAAGCTTAGACGAGCGCAGTCAGGACATTATCCGTTGTCGCTGGTTAGATGATGACAATAAATCTACCCTGCAAGAGCTGGCGGATAAATATGGTGTTTCTGCGGAGCGTGTGCGTCAGCTTGAAAAAAATGCCATGAAAAAATTGCGTGTAGCAATTGAGGCATAAATAAAGTGATTTTGCGTTAACGCATTCATAATTAATACATTAAAAGGGCGATAATGTTTTATCGCCTTTTTTGTTTCGTTTTTCACAGTTGTCATCCAATTAATCCTATGAAAATTGTCATTGCGCCTGATTCATTTAAAGAAAGCCTCAGTGCCTTAGAGGTTGTTGAAGCGATAGAACAAGGATTTCGTGAAATCTATCCACAAGCTGAATACATTAAATTGCCGATGGCAGATGGCGGTGAAGGTACGGTTGAATCAATGGTAGCAGCTACTGGTGGAAAGATTGTACACCTGTCGGTCATCGGTCCGTTAAATCAGCCGGTGGATAGCTTTTTCGGCGTGTTAGGTGATGGCGAAACCGCTGTTATTGAAATGGCTGCGGCTTCTGGTTTACATCTGGTGCCGATGGAAAAGCGTAATCCGTTGATAACCACGACTTATGGTACCGGCGAGTTGATGTTGGCTGCTTTGGATCAAGGTGTCAGAAAGATAATTTTAGGCATTGGCGGTAGCGCGACTAATGATGGCGGTGCCGGTATGATGCAGGCGTTGGGGGCCTGTTTGCTTGATTCTGATGGAAAAGCGTTGGAGGCTGGCGGGGCTGCGCTCAGTCGGCTGGCTAAAATTGATCTTTCCCGTTTAGACGCGCGTTTGAATCGAACTGAAATTATCGTTGCCTGTGATGTAACTAACCCGTTATGTGGTGAATTTGGCGCATCTGCTATTTTTGGGCCACAGAAAGGGGCGACACCAGAGATGGTGAAAGAATTGGATGCAGCTCTGCGCCATTATGGTGAAAAAATTGAATTACTGACCGGCATTAAGGTCATTGACGTACCCGGTGCGGGAGCGGCAGGGGGAATGGGCGTTCCTCTACTTGGTTGGCTGGACGCTAAATTGCAACCGGGAATTGATATTGTTATCTCCACGCTGGAATTGGAAAAGGCAGTACAAGGCGCTGATCTGGTTATTACTGGTGAAGGCCGAATGGACAGTCAGACTATTTACGGTAAAACGCCGATTGGTGTTGCTCGTGTTGCTAAAAAGTATGCTATTTCAACCATTGCATTGGTTGGCAGTATAAGTCGGGACTATAGCATCGTTCATGAGCACGGATTGGATGCGGTTTTCTCAATTATACCCGGCGTTTGTTCTCTTTCTGACGCTCTTGCTTGCGGGCATGAGAATTTGAGGGTGACTGCCCGCAATGTGGCTGTGGTCTGGAAAATGGGTCAGCTAGAATAACAATTTGACTTGGGATCGTAGTAAAAACCACAGGCGTTCATGAAACCTTTTAATGCCGGTTCGTTAGCATCAGAGAACCTTTCAAGGTTTAACTTCCACTGGTTAACAGTGGGATGCTGAGCTTTTATTTCATTTATCAAATATAAACCCACTCCCCGGCGGCGTGTTATTTCACGGACACACAAATCTTTAAGCTGGCCGGATTGCTCATTGAAAGTCACTTTTACTGCGGCCAATAATCTATCATTAAAACGAGCAGCGAACAGTTTATTTTCATTTTTTATCCAACTTTGCCATTGCTCAGGTGTCTGTTGAGGCCAGATTTTTTTCAGATCAATCATATCTTGTGCTGACAAAACAGTAAGTTGTTCAATAGTTAGCTTCATGGTGTTTCCATATCAATTTTAGTTGAATAGATCGATAGAGTGCCGCGTAACCGCTTTTATACGTTACTGGAAAAATGTTTTTAGCATGATCGATATTTCGAGTTAAAGATTGCTTTACTAGTATTTAACCAGAATATCACACTATTTTTTGTCTAAATTCCAATCAACTTTGGCGGTATTTTATTCTGTAATTAATGCTTTTAGCTACCTTGTTAATTTGATTTTAAGCATGAAATGCTATTTTAATAGCATGAAAAATAAAATCTTATTCATAAAAATTACTTTATCTAATCATAGATCACAAAAGATCACGGTTATCCCATTAGATAATCGGAGATCTAAAAGGTAAACACAATAAATTAGACCAATAACGACACGGGGATAAATAAAATGAAAATCATAACAGGTAAAAGCCTATTAGCCGGCTGTATTGCCATGATGATGAGTCACTCACTGTGGGCACAAGAGATCAAAGTGGCGATTGTGGGGGCAATGTCTGGTCCAGTTGCGCAATATGGTGATATGGAATTTACTGGCGCACGTCAGGCGATTGCAGATATCAATGCTAAAGGGGGGATTAATGGTAATAAGCTGGTGGGCGTTGAATATGATGATGCCTGTGACCCGAAACAGGCTGTGGCCGTCGCCAATAAAGTGATTAATGATAACATTCGCTATGTTATCGGCCACTTATGTTCTTCCTCTACTCAACCGGCATCTGACATCTACGAAGATGAAGGTGTCATTATGATTACACCCGCGGCAACCAATGCTGATCTGACAACTCGTGGCTACCAAATGATTATGCGTACTACCGGGTTGGATTCTGATCAGGGACCAACAGCAGCGAAATATATTGTGGAAAAGATTAAACCTCAGCGTATAGCTATTGTTCACGATAAACAGCAATACGGAGAGGGGCTGGCGCGATCTGTTCTCGATAAATTGAAAAAAGCGGGAGCCAATATTGTCCTGTTTGAAGGCGTCACGGCGGGTGATAAAGATTTTTCGGCTCTGGTTGCCCGCCTGAAAAAAGAAAATGTGGATTTTGTCTATTTTGGCGGCTATTACCCTGAAATGGGACAAATTCTGCGTCAGGCTAAGCAGTCCGGCCTGAATATTCGTTTTATGGGGCCGGAAGGTGTGGGTAACTCCTCGTTATCCAATATCGCCGGGGTCGCTTCTGAGGGCATGTTAGTCACATTACCTAAGCGTTACGATCAGGTACCGGCGAACAAAGCTATTGTTGAAGCGATCAAAGGTAAGAAAAGCGATCCAACAGGTCCGTTCGTCTGGACCACCTATGCTGCTCTGCAATCTCTGGCTGCGGCGATGAATCGTACCGGTAGTATGGAACCGACTGATTTGGTGAAAGACCTGAAAGCGAATCCAGTGGATACCGTAATGGGAACACTGAGCTGGAACGCCATTGGCGATCTAAAAGGGTTCGAATTCGGTATTTTTGAATGGCATGCAGATGGTTCTTCTACTTCTGTGAAGTAAAGTCATTCGAATCGGTCATAGCGCCTGTTTGCCAGGCGCTGTTATTCCAGAGGTACAACGTATGTCGGAGCAATTTCTCTATTTTTTACAACAGATGTTAAATGGAGTGACTCTGGGTAGTACTTATGCATTGATTGCCATTGGTTATACGATGGTTTACGGCATTATTGGGATGATTAACTTCGCTCATGGTGAAGTTTATATGATTGGTAGCTATGTCTCTTTTATTGTGATTGCGGCTCTGATCATGATGGGAATTGATTTGGGCTGGTTACTGATTACCGCCGCTTTTTTAACATCAATTATTATTGCCGCTGCTTATGGTTGGAGTATTGAGCGAGTAGCTTACCGGCCAGTTCGCCATTCCAAACGCTTGATTGCCCTGATTTCAGCAATTGGAATGTCTATTTTCTTACAAAATTATGTCAGTCTGTCACAAAGTTCTCGCGATCTGGCATTGCCTAGCCTGATTACCGGACAGTGGGTATTAGGTGAAAGTGATGGATTTTCTGCCAGTCTTAGCGCAATGCAACTGACCATCTGGATAGTGACATTTCTTGCCATGCTGATATTGACAATATTTATTCGCTACTCCCGTATGGGACGTGCCTGCCGTGCTTGTGCGGAAGATCTGAAAATGGCTAGTTTGTTGGGGATCAATACTAATCGAGTGATTTCCTTAACTTTTGTTATCGGTGCAGTCATGGCCGCAATAGCCGGTGTTTTATTGGGGCAGTTCTACAGTGTGATAAATCCGTATATCGGTTTTATGGCAGGAATGAAAGCTTTCACCGCAGCAGTATTGGGAGGAATTGGCAGTATTCCGGGGGCAATGATTGGTGGTTTGATCTTAGGAATTTCAGAAGCCTTAACTTCTGCTTATTTGAGCACAGAATATAAAGATGCCGTTTCCTTTGCTCTGCTCATTGTTGTGCTGTTGTTTATGCCGACTGGGATTTTAGGCCGTCCAGAGGTGGAAAAAGTATGAAACATGCCAATTGGGTGAATGCCATTATTGCCTCGGCCGCTTTATTTGTGTTGTCTGTCTTTATGATGGGGATGCAGTTGTCGCTGGACGGTACGAAGTTGGTCGTCCATCGTGCCGATGGAGTGCGATGGTTATGGATTAGTATTGGTTGTGCGGTGGTTTTTCTGTTCCAGCTATTGCGTCCGGTTGTTCAGCAGACAATCAAGAAAGTACCGATCAAAAGCTGGTCGTTGCCGGATTTCGATGGCTCAACCAAAGGACAAAAGTTACTGGCAATATTGGTCATTATTGCTGCAATTATCTGGCCGTTTATTGTCTCCCGTGGTAGTGTTGATATTGCTACGCTGACGTTAATTTATGTCATGCTCGGGTTGGGTTTGAATGTCGTGGTTGGTTTGTCGGGGTTGTTGGTGCTTGGGTATGCAGGTTTTTATGCTATCGGTGCTTATACCTACGCTTTGTTAAGTCACTATTACGGATTAGGATTTTGGCAGAGTTTGCCGCTGGCGGGGTTAACGGCGGCTTTATCGGGGTTATTGTTGGGCTTTCCGGTATTACGATTGCGAGGTGACTATCTGGCAATTGTTACGCTTGGTTTTGGTGAAATTGTTCGCATTCTACTGTTGAATAATACTGAAATAACCGGCGGTCCGAATGGTATCAGCCAGATCCCAAAACCGACTTTCTTCGGGCTAGAATTTAATCGCAGTGTGAAAGAGGGAGGCTGGGATACTTTCCACAACTTCTTTGGTTTGAAATACGATCCCAGTGATCGGGTCATCTTCCTCTATCTGGTGGTGTTACTGTTGGTAATACTGACAGTATTGATTATTAATCGACTACTGCGTATGCCATTAGGTCGTGCATGGGAAGCGCTGCGTGAAGATGAGATTGCTTGCCGCTCTCTTGGTTTAAGTCCAACTCGAATTAAACTGGCTGCATTTACTATCAGTGCTGCATTTGCCGGTTTTGCTGGTACTTTATTTGCTGCCCGGCAGGGTTTTGTTAGCCCGGAGTCCTTCACGTTTGCTGAATCTGCTTTTGTGCTGGCGATTGTGGTACTCGGAGGGATGGGGTCACAGACTGCGGTGATTCTAGCGGCGGTTTTGTTGGTGGTTTCCCGTGAGATGATGCGTGATCTGAATGCCTACAGCATGTTGCTGCTAGGGGCAATGATGGTATTGATGATGATTTGGCGCCCGCAAGGGTTGCTACCGACAAAACGCCGTCATGTTAAATTGGAACGACAGGTACAGGAAGGAAAGCAAGCATGAGTGCAACACCATTATTGCAAGTTTCCGATCTGACCATGCGCTTCGGTGGCTTGCTGGCGGTTAACAATGTTGCCCTGAGACTAAATCAGGGTGAGATTGTTTCTCTTATTGGCCCTAATGGCGCAGGGAAAACCACGATCTTTAATTGCCTGACCGGATTTTACTGTCCGACTAGCGGTACCATAAAGCTGCGGGAAAAACATCTGGAAGGGTTATCTGGGCAGGCTATTGCTCGTATGGGTGTTATCAGAACATTCCAGCATGTGCGATTGTTCCGGGAAATGACTGTGATTGAGAATCTATTAGTGGCTCAGCATCAGCATCTGAAACGGGGCCTTTTGGTCGGCCTTTTTAAAACGCCGTCATTCCGCCGGGCAGAATCTAAGGCCGTAGATTGGGCCATAACTTGGTTAGAGCGGCTTGGTTTATTACCACTGGCAAATAGACCGGCGGGTAATCTGGCATACGGTCAGCAACGGCGTTTGGAGATTGCCCGCTGTATGGTAGCTCGCCCGGAAATTTTGATGCTGGATGAACCTGCTGCGGGGTTGAATCCGAAAGAGACAGCAGAGCTTAATGCGTTAATTGCTGAACTGAGGGAACATCATCAAGTTTCTGTATTGTTGATCGAGCATGATATGAAATTGGTGATGGGAATTTCAGATCGTATCTATGTTGTTAATCAGGGAATGTCTTTGGCGCAAGGACGGCCAGAAGAGATTCGTAACAACCCGGATGTTATCCGGGCATATCTGGGCGAGGTGTATTAATTATGTTGGAATTTAAGAGGGTATCAGCCCATTACGGAGAAGTTCAGGTATTGCATCAGGTCAGCCTGAATATTCAGCAGGGGGAAATCGTCACTCTGATTGGTGCAAACGGCGCAGGAAAAACAACGTTGCTCAGTACTTTATGTAGTGAACCCAGAGCAACCGAAGGTTCCATAATTTTTCGTGGTAAGGACATCACCCAATGGCCGACATCTCGTATTATGCGTGAGGACATTGCGATTGTCCCGGAGGGACGCAGAGTGTTTGCTCGTATGACAGTGGAAGAGAACTTGGCAATGGGCGGCTTTTTTGCTGATAAGACTCAATATCAGCAGCGCATTGAGCGGGTTTATGATTTATTTCCGCGTTTACAGGAAAGGCGTCACCAGCGGGCTGGAACGATGTCCGGTGGTGAACAGCAAATGTTGGCAATTGGCCGTGCTTTAATGAGTCAGCCACAGTTATTGTTGCTGGATGAGCCTTCTTTGGGACTGGCGCCGATAGTTATCATTCAGATTTTCGATACTATTCAGCAGTTGAGAGAAGAGGGGATGACAATCTTTTTGGTTGAACAGAATGCAAATCAGGCATTGAAGTTGGCTGACCGAGGATATGTATTGGAAAACGGCCAGATCGTACTAGAAGACAGTGGATCTGCATTATTGGTTAATGAAGCTGTGAGAAATGCGTATTTGGGGGGATAGAGAGATATTCTTTTTCACAGGAAGGGAATTCAGATGGTTGATTATCCTCGTAGTACTGGGAAGGTGGTTTTTCCCAAGGTGAGGACGCCATTAATAGTGCTTTAAGTTTGGTATTATCTGAGATTGGGGCAACGAGTGTGGTTTCAAATACTTTGAAATCTGCCCTTATTTTTTCTGTGTTTTCTCGTCATATTTTAAGCGATATATACCCTATGGATTTCAAAATGCATCGCGACGGCAAGGGAGTGAATCCCCGGGAGCATAGATAACTATGTGACCGGGGTGAGCGAGTGCAGCCAACAAAGAGGCAACTTGAAAGATAACGGGTATAGTTTATTGGTGGAGTAATGAAAGGTAAATTAATTGTATTCAGCATATTTTAGTGGCTAAAATCTACAGTCAAAATTATTTTGCTATTAAGTTAATTTTCTTTCATTAGAAAGAGAATGTTTTTAAGAATGTTCATCCGTTATCTTGTAGAAGATATAACCAATTAGTAATGAAAATATTATTGATGCGGATATAACAGAAATATATTCTTGGGATAACAGACTATTTTATTTATTGTCATTTTAACGTTGTGAGTGAATTTGGTGAATTATTATAGTTCACTGAATAAAGGTAAATTTGTAAAATAAAGAATAGAATTATATAGCGCTAGAGTAACCAATATTAATATTATAAATCCAGGTTAATAACGTAATATCAATAATTTCTATTTAAATTTTTTATATATGTTTTTTATATGTATTTTTTATATGTCATATAATTCCATAAACTCTTAAATAATAGTAATTTCATTGAAGCAGAACGTTGACATGAACTATATATCTGCTATAGTTTTGTATTATTGTGACTTGTTTTAGATATGTCTCATTAATGACTGACTTATAATGTGGATATCTTAATATTCTTTTGAGTTATTGTGGTATGTCAAGTCCATGTAATACATTGGGGAATTAAATTTCAAAAGTAATAGTGGTTCTATAATGGTTAAAGAGCATCTTTAATTAAGTGGTAATACTGTATTTTGAAAATATTTATATGTAAGTTGAGTGAATTTTATTTAAACTTTAATGAGGAAAGTAAATATGTCTAGAATAACCATTGTTGTTGATTCAGATGAGCAGAAAGCAGAGTTTTATTCTAATTCCCCTGTTCCAGTACATAAAGACTTAAATGCAGTTGGTCCTTTGAGTGATGTGACGATATCACCTCATGCTAGTGTGGAAGTATTTAGAATAGATACACCAATAATTCCAGAATCCAGAAGATCTCTGAGAGTTGTAAATACCGGGCTATCAAATAGTGTCACGGCTAAATTTTACTGGTCTCATAGTTTTACCTCTGAATGGTTTGAGTCTGGTTCTATAGATGTAGGATTAGGAGAAGAGAAGGTGTTAAACGTGCCTAATAACTCTTTTTATTATAGTAAATTTGTTATCTATAATAATACGGATAAAGTTGCTTATGTGACGGCAAATTTGGTTTAAACATCTCATTTTAATTGAAGGGTTCCATTATGCATACAGAAAATGTTTTAGACATAAGAACCATTGTGGCTAATGAATATGCCGTAAAAACGAGTGCAGTAGAGTGGGATGTTACTGATATTGTAAAAAATGCGATCATCGGGGGAATATCTTTTATACCTTCAGTTGGCCCTGCTATATCTTTTTTAGTCGGTTTATTCTGGCCTCAATCGAAAGAAAATATATGGGAAGGGATTGTCAAACAAATTGAAAGGATGATAGAGGAGTCGGCATTAAAGACGATTAAAGGTATCCTTGCTGGTGATATTGCATATGTACAAGAGCGAATGGCAACCGTTGCCGATCTTCTTGATAAGCATCCGGGATCTGAAGAAGCGAGGAGTGCTTTTAATAACTTGGCAGAAAATATAGATGGTTATCACAAAAAATTTAATAATTTTTCCGATGATGTTAACTATCAGATATTACCCATGTTTTCTACTACGGTTATGATGCAGATAACATATTGGGTTGCTGGTTTAGAGAGAAGAAATGAAATCGGGCTTAGTGATATTGATATTGAAAAAGTCCGAGGGTTAATCAAAAAGACGGTAGAACAGGCTAATAGTTATATTAATAATATATATGATAGAGAGCTTAATGACGCTCTTAATAACTCAACTGCTGACACTGTTGCAAATAATGTGATGTCTGTTCATGGTCACTGTCGTTTACATGGGATTGAATATATCAGTATTTGGGATAAATTAAGTGAAGCCGAGTCGGTAAATAATAGAATCTATGTTGATGTTTTAAGTTATTCTACTTTCTTTGACCGTCAAACAGCAAAAGCCAGAATTCAGGCATTGACTCCAGAGAAAGATATGGCTCCACCTCTCAAACCAGCTCTTAATGACGGGAAAAGAAGAAAGATCGATTCGTTAACGGGACATATTGTGCGTATTGGAGGGGCTCCGAGAGTCGGAGGGCTGACAGTTGTATTTGATGATGGTAGTAGCCATCGATTAGGTACAATATCTGGTGAGACGGCATCTATTTCTCTGAATGGCAGTCGAATTACCAGTTTGGAAGTATGGGGCAATGGTGCTGTTGATCAAGCGGTCTTTACTTTGAGTGATGGTCGTTCATTATCATTTGGCGCACCTGGAACATCTCGATATAGGAAATTTTATGTTGGCGAAAGTCACTATATTGCAGGGGTATATTTGTCCAGTGACTACAGCCCATTAGCAGGTCAGGCAGCAAATATCGCTGTATCTTATCAGTTGATAAATGATGATGAAAAATAATAGCTTTTAACAAGTATATTTTATGTACGTAGGATGTTATTAGCTTTTATTTAATTATTTGATGCAATTGCCGATGTCTATATTCATATGGTGAATAATTCCTTTGATGTCGGCAATTTTTGTATATTATCTCAATAGCTATTTACTTTAATAACTATTTACTTTAATAACTATTTACTTTAATAACTATTTACTTTAATAACTATTTACTTTAATAACTATTTACTTTAATAACTATTTACTTTAATAACTATTTACTTTAATAACTATGTTCCTTATAAGCAGACATATATTCCCTTGGTGAACGCCCGGTCATTTTCTTGAAAAAGATTGCAAAAGCACTATCACTGGCAAATTCTAATTCGCTAGCAACAGATGACAAATTACCCTGTTTTGCCAGTAATTCTATAGATTTGATTAAACGCCATTGTTGTCGCCACTGTTGATAACTGAGTCCTGTTTCTCGGCGAAATATCCGACTGATGGTTTTTTCACTGGCTCCAATATTCATGGCCAATATTTTGAGCGGTGGTGGTAGTGTGGTCAGAGGAATATGGGCCAAACGACGGTCAAAAGGGAGCGGTAATAATGTCGGTTCTCTTTTTGCCAGATGGATTTCGTCAAGGCAGACAGCCAACAGGTTAGCCGCAGGTTTATGTAACCAATCTGTATTGAAAGGTGACAGTGCGATTCGCTCTAATACTTCACGTAACAGAGGGGTAACTTCCAATACCTCAACGTTTTCTGCTAAACGTCCGATCTGATTTATATTTAGATAAATCGAGCGATACCCGACGGATTCTTTTATCTCTGCTCTATGGATAATTCGCGGTGGAATCCAGGCGACCCGAGTTGGTGGAAGTATGCATAACTGATCTGCCAGGGTGATATTGATGCATCCTTGTTGGGTAAATAATAATTGCCCCATCTCATGTTGATGGAATCCTGAGTCATGCTGACCTAGTTCAGCCGCAATTCCCACTACCGGTACTCCAAGGCTATCAGGATCAAAACTATCATCACGAGAAAGCCATGCCATATTGATGTCCTATTTGATAAATAAATTGTCTTTATTATTATAATGCGACAATTAAGAGCATGCTAATTTACGTTTTATTGTCTAATTGATTAAGAAAATACAATGCAACGTAAACTCGGACTTACTTTGGCAACAGCGCTGATGATGTTTCCACAAATTGTAGAAACCATCTATAGCCCGGCATTAACCAATATCGCAAAGGAATTTAAAGTGAGTGCTGAGCAAGCCGCTCAAACGCTATCGTTATATTTTTTCGCTTTTGCTATCGGTGTGGTCGTTTGGGGGCGTATGTGCGATCTCATAGGCAGACGGTTAACTCTATTGAGTGGATTGTTACTTTATAGCGGTGCTTCGTTAATAGCATTACTAAGCCGTCAGTTTGAGTTGTTACTGGCGGCCAGAATGTTATCTGCATTTGGGGCCGCAGTGGGCTCGGTAGGAACGCAAACAATGCTGAGAGATTCTTATCAGGGAAATGAATTAGCTCGGGTGTTTTCTATTATGGGGGTCGCCTTGGCCATAGGTCCGGCAGTTGGCATGATAAGTGGTTCTATTTTGGTGTACTTCTGGGGGTATAAAGGTGTCTTTTCCGGCTTGTCTTTACTTGCGGTATTACTATCAGGCTGGTCTGCTATTTGTCTGCCTGAAACCCGCCCAATGTCAATGGTAACAATATCGCTAATAGATACTTTAATTATCATGCTCAAGGACATGGCAATTTGGCGTAATGCCCTGTTGATAGCCCTCTTTAACCTATGTTTGTTCAGTTATTACCAATTAGCTCCATTTAATTTTGAACGGTTAGGATTCTCTCCTGAGATGTTTGGTTACACAGGATTATTTTTGGCATCGGGAGTAGGCATTGGTGCTTGGTTGAATAAACTCTTGCTGAACAGACAGTGGAATTCATTAAATTTAGTGTTGCTTGCTTCTGTTATTGTCCTAATCGGAGGTGGGTTGATAATGGTTCTGGAAGATACTGGGTTGTTTATTCTGCCGATGATTTTGATTGTTGTGGCCTACGGAATTGCAATTCCTAACATCTTGGCTTCTGCATTGACCGATTATACGGATAGATTGGGAACAGCAGGAGCACTATTGGGTTTGCTATATTATTTGATGTTAGGCGGTGGTTTGGCGCTAGCGGGTTGGAACCAACATCTTGGTGTTGTTTTGATATGTTGTGGTTGTTTCATCCTATTGTTGACTGTAACCAATTATTTCAAATTAATGAGAGTCAAAAACAACCTATCAGTTACGGAATAACCTGACATTGGGAAGATTTGGAATTATGGTAAGCCAATCAAGTAAAAGAGAGATTTAATGCAGATGATGTGGGGTTTTTAGGAACGAATAATGACGTGAACGCTGCCATGCCAGGCCCGTACATTTATCATGATATTTGTGATTTGGCAAAAAAGGCACTTTACCAAGAGGTACAGCGCCTTTTTTAATGAACTAATTTTAGTGATTAGTTCATGCCATATTTTTTCAATTTCTTACGCAGTGTGCCACGGTTGATGCCCATCATCAGGGCAGCGCGCGTTTGGTTGCCACGGGTGTATTGCATCACCATGTCCAACAATGGCTGTTCCACTTCAGCCAATACCAGCTCATACAGATCATTAACATCTTGACCATTTAATTGAGCAAAATAGTTCTTCAGTGCTTGTTTAACTGAATCACGTAAAGGTTTTTGAGTTACCTGATCTTGTGAATTTACAGTAGCAACGGTTAGTACGTCAGAATTTACGCGTTGTTCGAACATAGTTCTGTCAGCTCTTTTCTTTATATTACGCAAAATTTTCGAAATATGCCCCCAACACCTCCAGCTGTTCGCTGGCATCCTCTATGGTGTTGAATGTGCGCCGGAACTGGTCATCAGGAGCATGTTCCCGGAGATACCAAGATACATGCTTACGTGCTATACGGGCTCCCTTGCCTGGACCATAAAAGTCGTGCAATTCCCGTACGTGCTCGCTCATTAAACGCTGCACTTCGCCAATCGGCATCGGTGACAGCAGTTCCCCTGTTGCCAGATAGTGCTGGATTTCCCGGAAGATCCAGGGTCTTCCCTGAGCAGCGCGGCCTATCATCAGGGCATCAGCCCCAGTGTATTCAAGCACTGCTCTGGCCTTAAGCGGGTCAGTAATGTCACCATTGGCAATAACCGGAATGGCAACAGTCTGCTTAACTGTCCGAATATTGTCGTACTCTGCTTCTCCGTTAAATAAGCAGGCACGAGTCCTGCCGTGGATTGTCAGAGCTTGAATACCACAATGCTCGGCCAATTGGGCAATCTTTACACAGTTTTGTTCTTCTGGCGACCATCCAGTGCGAATTTTCAGCGTAACAGGAACATCTACTGCCTTTACAACGGTAGAAAGAATTTTTTCCACCAATTCTGGGTAACGCAGTAAAGCTGAACCTGCCAACTTACGATTCACTTTCTTGGCTGGACACCCCATGTTGATATCAATGATCTGAGCACCATTAGCGACGTTGAGCTTCGCTGCTGCTGCCATTTCATCAGGATCACTCCCAGCAATTTGCACGGAACGAATGCCCGGTTCGTCACTGTGGACCATACGTAGCCGGGATTTGTCTGTCTTCCAGACCTGTGGGTTGGAAGAAAGCATTTCCGATACTGTCATACCTGCACCCATTTTGTAACATAGTGACCGAAACGGGCGGTCAGTTATGCCAGCCATTGGGGCCGCAATAAGACAGTTTTTCAGCTGGTATTGTCCGATACGCATAAACGAAGAAAGAGTGGCCATACTGTGACTGCAAGGGCGCGTATATTACGCATTTTTCGCAAAATATGAAAGGCCAAACTTTGAGCAAATCGTCATTTGTTACAACTTTTTTCCAGTTTTTCTTCTGGGATAAACATAATTATTCATAAATAACATGGTGTTATATGTTATTGGTAAAGTTTATCACTTAGGATATTTCTATCAGCAAGTTTGCTGATAGCACGGATTACCATCAATAAGCGATCAAAATTCACACTTGCAATAGTAACAAAATAAAATAATTTTAATTTGTTACTACTTTTACCCCAGATATCCGACACCACTCTTCCTGTTCCGCAACAGGATCGATTACGAATTTATCAGTATAGGCCCGAATAACACTTTCTGCTTGATTCGTTAAAATACCCGATAAACCTAACAAGCCACCCGGTTTTGGTAATGCGCCAATGACAGGGGCGAGTTCACGCAGAGGGCCTGCCAAAATATTAGCAATTACTACATCAGATTCAAGATCGGTTGGTGCATCTTTCGCCAAATATAGCGTTAAACGCTCCAGAACGCCATTACGTTCTGCGTTGTCGCGGCTGGCCTGAATAGCTTGTGGGTCGATATCTATGCCAATAGCGTGCGTTGCACCGAGTTTTAACGCGGCAATTGCCAGTATGCCGGAGCCGCAACCAAAATCGATAACCGTTTTACCTTCCAGATTGAGACTGTCTAGCCATTGCAGGCATAACGATGTGGTTGGATGAGTACCAGTACCAAAAGCCAGTCCAGGGTCCAGCATAACGTTGACAGCATCTGGATCAGGGACGTCGCGCCAGCTTGGACAAATCCACAAGCGGTTGCCAAAACGCATTGGGTGGAAGTTGTCCATCCATTCACGTTCCCAGTCTTTGTCTTCCAACTGCTCGATCTTATGAATAAATCCTTCACCTAACTCAGGAACTTGTTCGAGCTGGCTGATAACTGCTTTCATATCTGTTTCAGCATCATAAAGCCCGATGACATCTGTATCTCCCCATAAACGAGTCTCGCCTGGTAGGGGTTCGAATACAGGGTTATCGTGGCTGTCTTGAAAGGTGACTGATACGGCTCCATTTTCCATTAGAGTATCTCCAAGGGATTCAGCGAGCCGTCCTGTAGTATTTAATCGAAGTTGTATCCAAGGCATAAAAAATTCTCCTTATTGAAAATAGATTAAAAGTGACCAACTTAATGTGGTCTGACCGCTTTTGGCGGTAATCGCTGACCGATGGTATTGCCCATCCCGAAAGCCAACAGGCTAAGTAACAATGATGGCACGATCGGGTGAAAGCCCAATAGATGGATATTGAAACTAGCGAGCAGAGTGTAGCTTATGGCCCCGGTAATCATCGAACTGATAGCGCCATAGGCATTGGCTTTTTCCCAATACAGGCCCAATACTAATGGCCAGAGGAATACGGCCTGTAAGCCACCAAAGGCCAATAGATTCAGCCAGATAATCATCTCGGGTGGGCGCCAGGCGGCTAAAAGTAGCAATAAACCAAGAATCAGGGTAGAAAAACTGGAAATTCGGGCGAGTCTTTTTTCCTGTACGATTTGCTGTGGAAACAGGTTTAGGTAGAGATCTTTGACGATGGTTGCAGAAGATTGCAGCAGTTGTGCATTAATTGTGGACATAATGGCGGCCATTGGTGCGGCTAGAAAAATTCCAGCAGCGAATGGCGGCAATACCGTGATCATCAATGTTGGGATCACCTGATCGGGAATGGTCAGATCAGGAATAATGGCTCGACCAATTGCTCCTGCTAAATGCATACCGAACATGAGGAGCGTCATGACGATGGTTCCGATGATGATCCCACGGTGAACAGCTTTGCTATCGCGGTAGGAGATGCAACGAACGGCAGTATGAGGTAATCCAATTACCCCAAAACAGACCAGTATCCAGAACGATGCCATGAAAGGTCCGCTAAGAATATGGTCTGCGCCTTGCGGGGAAACCAGCTCAGGATTAATTGTTCGTAATGTGGTGATTGCCTCCGATAAGCCACCTGCCTTATAGATAATCGCCACCAGCAGTAGAACAGTGCCTAGCAACATTACCAGCCCTTGTAGGGCATCATTGAGGACACTCGCTCTGAACCCTCCAAATGCGGTATAGAGGGCGATAGAGATACCGAAAATCATTAATCCAGTGCCATAAGGGATACCCGCAGCAGTTTCCAGCAGGCGTGCGCCGCCAATAAACTGAACGGTCATCGCGCCAACAAAAGCGACTAAAAGACTTAGGCTGGCAAACCAAACCAGAAAACGACTGCCATAACGAGCATACAACATGTCATTAAGGGTAACGGCATTATAGCGACGGGCAAGAATGGCAAATTTTTTACCTAATACGCCCAAGGAAAGCCATATTGCCGGCAACTGAATCAGCGACAGTAATACCCATCCCAGACCATATTTATAGGCTGCTCCTGGCCCGCCGATGAATGAGCTAGCACTGATATAGGTGGCGGTAATGGTCATTGCCAATACAAAGCCGCCCATTGAACGGTTGCCAAGGAAATACTCAGTCAGGAAGGGGCCTTTCTGGTGGCGTTGATAAGCGTAAACTGACAGGAGAAATACCAATGCAAGATAGCCAAGCAGAGGTAAGATAACTTCACTTTGCATTCTCATCCTCCAGCGGGACTTCTTTGAAAATAAACTTCACCATTAACCAGCAGAGGATAATGAATACGACTGGTAGTAACAAACATGCCATTTCAAACCAGCGAGGTAAGCCGGTGACACCGGGAGCATCACTGGGTAAATAGGCTGTCAATAGCCAGCCAATAAGGTAAGCAAGCGTTAGGAACACTGCCCAAAGTGCTTCTTTATGGGATTGAACAAATCGTCTGTCCATTCGTTCTTCCGGTAATTAAATAAGATGGGAAGGGAAGGATTGTACGGCAAGATGCGAATTTATTCAGGAAAAATGTGATATAAAGTGAGTCATTTGAGTTTCGCTTAAAAACTTTTCTATATGAATAGATTATCTCGTATTCTTGTAGCATAACCCATATCAGAAAATGCATTTTCTGAATATGTTGATCACATTTTTATCCTATTTTTCCCATAATATGATTGGTCATGTTATAGACAAATTTAGGTTGTTTATTTATTGGTAACTAATACTGTGAAATACAATGAAATTAAATTATTTCCGACAATAACTTATCTGATATTTATCATCCTATTTTGTTATTGTGGGGGGAATCAAAAATATTGGAAAAATATTTTTATCGATTGTGACTGTTTCTACTGGAGGAATCGACTATCCTATGGAAGTTGGCCTGATCAATATCATAAATATAAAATTTTACTCATTGAAAAATTTAGAAAAAATAGTCTAATCCGCTGTTGAATCAATAATAAGGAATAAGGTATGTATGATTATATTATTATCGGTATTGGTATTGTGGGGCTTGGCGTTGCTAATGCGTTGCAGGAAGTTCAGCCGAGCGTCAAGATATTGATGTTGGATAAAGAGAATACACCAGCCAGGCATCAAAGTGGTAACAATAGTAATGTAGTACATTCAGGTATTTATTATAAACCTGGTAGTTTGAAGGCCCGTCTGGCGGCGCGTGGTAATAAAACTATGTTCTCTTTTTGTCGCCAGCATGGCTTGTACTATGATCGTTGCGGCAAAGTTATTGTTGCTACACAGCCAAAAGAGTTGCCGTTATTGGAAAATCTCTATCAGCGTGGATTGCAAAATGGTCTGAAAGTTAGCCGTCTAAACCGTTTACAACTTAATGAGCGTGAGCCACACGTTAATGGATTGGAGGCATTACTTGTGCCCGATGCAGGTATCGTGAACTATAAAGAGGTGGCTGATAAGCTGGCAGAAATCATCCAGCAGCGTGGCGCTACCTTGATTTATGGTCAAATGGTGACTGCTATTAAAGAAAGCAGTGATAAAGTAGAAGTTGTCACGCCACAGAATAGTTATCAGGCAAAATGGTTGATTAACTGCGCTGGATTGCATAGTGATCGTATCGCTCGTTTATCAGGCTATGATATCGGCATGAAGATTATTCCCTTCCGTGGTGAATATTATGTGTTGAATAGTGAAAAAAATTATCTGGTCAATCATTTAATCTATCCAGTACCTAATCCAGATTTTCCTTTCCTTGGTGTACATTTTACCCGCATGTATAACGGTAAACGTGATATTGGTCCGAATGCTGTATTGGCATTTAAACGTGAAGGCTACAAAAAAACCGATATTAATCTGAAAGATCTGAGTGAAATATTGCGCTACCGTGGTTTTTGGAAAATTGCACGTACCTATTTTGGTGAAGGAATGGCGGAGATATACCGTTCATTATGTAAAAAACAGTTTGTTGCTAATGCCCGTTGCTTGATTCCTGAACTTAATGCCGAGGATATTGTTCCTGGCCCCGCCGGTGTGCGTGCTCAAGCGCTGACTGCCGATGGCAAGTTGGTTGATGATTTTCATATCGTCACGGGTAGGCGCTCACTGCATGTTTGTAATGCGCCTTCACCAGCAGCGACTGCTTCAATTGAAATAGGTCGTGAAATTGTTCACCAATATTTGCCGGTGTGAATGCGAGATAAAATAGAAATTATTTGGCTGTGGTTTTTGTTATTATGATTTTTTATGTTCATGATTTAATGGGTTTATGAAAAAGTTTATTTTCATTTGAAAACGTTATTAAAGTTAGCGCTTTTTGGTAAATATATTTCCTGATTAACCTATTTATATTCTTATTTGTTTTTTTCTGGAGGTATAATATCGATAAAGCCAATTTTGTTTCTCATTTTCTATTTCTGATTTTATGAGGAGAATATTTTAAATAGTTATTAAAAGTCATTTTGTAACTTCTGAGTTGAATCAATATATACCCGTCATATTTCAAGTTGCCTCTTTGTTGTCTGCACTCATTCACCCCGATAACATAGTTATCTATACTCCCGGGGATTCGTTCCCTTGCCGCCGCGATGCATCTTGAAATCCATAGGATATAAAGATTTAACGGTTGATTTTATACTTTTACCGTCTGATTTTGTTAAGTTTAATCATTATAGGAGATGGTTTTACGTTTAATGAATGTTGATTATACTGATTTTTTATTTTAATAAATCATTGCCTTATATGAGATTTTTAATCTCTCTGTATTCGTATTTTTAAACAGTCATAGCGGGCTAGATAAATGAATTAAATATGGCAGAGAATAGGCTGTTTTTAGTCACGCTATACCTTTTTAAAGTTTTCCATTGATAAACTATTTTTTTAACCCTTTGTTTTTAAATGGCATGAAAAAAATAATCCACATGATTTAATCTGGGTGAATCGGGTTTTGATGCCATCAATAAAAAGCGCTAAACCGGTAAGATTAAAGGCAGTAAAAAAACAGTGTTTAAATCCATAGTTAACATATTGAAAGTCAAAGATTTAAGGAGCGTTTAAACGCTCCTTAAAACATGCTGATGTGATTAAACCGGTTTTAAGTTTCCTGTAATCCCAGTTTTTTCTCCAGATAGTGGATATTAGTGCCACCATTCTGAAAGTTTTCATCATTCATTATCGTCTGTTGAAGCTCGATATTTGTCTTGATGCCATCAATAATCAATTCTGCCAGTGCGTTTTTCATACGGGCAATGGCATTATCACGATTTTCACCGTAAGTAATCAGCTTACCAATCATTGAATCATAGTAAGGGGGGACGGTGTAGCCAGCATAAATATGCGATTCCCAACGTACGCCGAATCCGCCTGGTGAGTGGAAGCGGGTAATTTTACCTGGGCTTGGCAGGAACGTGTTTGGATCTTCGGCGTTGATACGACACTCAATGGCATGACCACGAACAACAACATCTTTCTGCTTAATTGAAAGTGGCATACCTGCGGCAATCCGCAACTGTTCTTTAATCAGGTCAACACCGGTAATCATTTCTGTCACTGGATGTTCGACCTGAATACGGGTGTTCATCTCAATGAAATAGAATTCGCCGTTTTCATACAGGAATTCGAAAGTACCGGCGCCACGATAGCCAATTTCGATACATGCGTTAGCACAGCGTTCGCCAATGCTGCGACGCATTTCTGGCGTGATGCCTGGTGCAGGAGCTTCTTCGACAACTTTCTGGTGACGGCGTTGCATGGAGCAATCACGTTCAGCCAGATAAATTGCTTGACCTTGACCGTCGGCCAAGACCTGGATCTCAATATGACGTGGGTTCTCAAGGAATTTTTCCATATAAACCATATCGTTATTGAAAGCAGCTTTTGCTTCCGCACGGGTCATATTGATTGATTGTTCCAAATCTTTATCACTGCGCACGACGCGCATACCGCGACCGCCACCGCCGCCGGATGCTTTGATGATGACAGGATAGCCAATGCGTTTAGCGAAAGCTTTGTTTTTCTCTGTGTCATCAGACAATGGGCCATCAGAGCCAGGTACACAAGGAACGCCCGCTTTTTTCATCGCATTGATAGCAGAAACCTTATCACCCATTAGGCGGATCGTTTCTGCTTTTGGACCGATAAAAATAAAGCCGGAACGTTCAACCTGTTCAGCAAAATCTGCATTTTCAGACAGAAAACCGTAGCCAGGGTGAATGGCTACTGCACCAGTGATTTCTGCCGCAGAAATAATCGCCGGGATATTCAGATAGCTTTTTGCAGAAGCTGCCGGGCCTATACAGATAGTTTCGTCTGCCAGCAGGACGTGTTTTAAGTCACGATCCGCAGAGGAATGTACCGCAACGGTTTTGATCCCCAACTCTTTACAAGCTCGCAGGATACGCAGGGCAATTTCACCACGGTTAGCAATTACAATTTTATCAAGCATGGGAACGCCTCGTTATTCGATGACGACCAATGGCTCGTCAAATTCAACGGGTTGACCGCTTTCCACAAGAATCGCTTTAACCACACCGGCTTTGTCGGCTTCGATCTGATTCATCATTTTCATGGCTTCAACGATGCAGAGGGTATCACCCACATTGACACGTTGACCGATTTCGATAAACGGTTTCGCATCCGGGCTAGGCGTACGATAGAAAGTGCCTACCATTGGAGAACGAACAATGTGACCGTCGATTGCAGCCGATCTGTCGCTGATCGTTTCTGGTAGAGCCTGAGAAGGCGCAACAGCACTAGCTAGCGCAGGTTGTTGCGCTGCTATTGGAATATATTGTTGAGCTGCCGGAAAACTCTGGGGGGCTAATGCGCGGCTGATGCGCACTGACTCTTCCCCTTCAGAAATTTCCAGTTCAGAAATGCCAGATTCTTCAACCAGCTCGATCAGTTTTTTTATCTTACGAATATCCATGAGTGTGATTCCGTACTCTTCTGTTTAATTTAGTTGAGTTTTGACAAGCGGTTTACCGCTGCCTGTAATGCAAAGCTATAGCCATCTACCCCTAAACCACAGATTACACCAACGGCAAGATCTGAAAGATATGAGTGATGACGAAATGGCTCGCGCGCGTGAACATTGGAGAGGTGGATCTCAATAAATGGGATCTTCACTGTCAGCAATGCATCACGCAGTGCCACGCTGGTATGCGTGAATGCAGCAGGATTAATCAAGATAAAATCAGTATTACCCTGTGCAGAATGAATTCTATTTATCAGCTCAAATTCTGCGTTGGATTGCAGGTGACTGAATTTAACCCCTGATTGATAGGCTTCTTCAGACAATTTGCTGACGATATCATCAAGCGTTAAGTTGCCATAAATATCAGGCTCCCGGGTTCCTAACATATTTAGGTTAGGGCCATTAAGGAGTAAAATGTGAAACTTGCCTGTCATTGTGCTGGTATCTCCGGCAATTTGTCAACAATGCGCCAACATAATCCGATATTAGCGATTTGTCATCTTTTTGTAACAGCCACAAATTCATTTCGGCGATAAAGCGCGACATTATAATGATATCGTAGCATTTAGCAGCTAAATACTGGTCTTATCAGAAAAAATGTCAAGAATAAAACCACTGTACTTTAGAGGCTAATCACAATTCTTAACGAACTCTTACCAATGTACGTCCTGTAACCTGATTAGCTATCAATTTATTGGCGTATTCCACGGCTTGTTCCAGTGTTATCTCCGTAGTTGCCTGCTGATAAAAAGAATCAGGTAATAGCTTTTGCAGGCGTTGCCATACGGCGGGTCGTTTGGCTGATGGAACAGTGACGGACTCTACGCCTTGCAGACGTACGTTACGTAAAATAAATGGCATCACTGTTGTTGGCAGATTTGCATCACCGGCGAGGCCACAAGCGGCAACGGTACCGTTATAGTGAGTTTGAGCCAGTATTGTCGCCAGTACATTACCGCCTACGGTGTCAATGGCTCCGGCCCAAAGTTGTTTTTCCAGTGGGCGAGGTGGTTGGCTAAATTCATGGCGCGGCAAAACCTTTTTTGCCCCTAGAGATAACAAATATTCATGATTTTCTTGTCTACCGCTAACGGCAACAACGGAATAGCCAAGTTGTGAGAGTAGTGCTATCGCCGTACTGCCTACGCCGCCACTGGCGCCTGTCACAATAACATCACCACTTTCTGGCTTAACGCCGCCTTGTTCCAGAGCGATAACGCATAGCATGGCGGTAAAGCCAGCAGTACCAATGATCATGGCTTGCCTGCTATCCAAACCGGTAGGTAAAGGTGTCAACCATTCGCCTGAAACTCTGGCTTGTTCTGCCAGTCCACCCCAATGATTTTCTCCTACCCCCCAGCCGGTTAATAATACATGTTGACCGATATGAAAACGGGGATCTTCGGTACTGTGTACAATGCCAGAGAAATCAATACCCGGTATCATTGGGAATTGGCGGATAATTTTCCCTTTACCTGTGATGGCTAATGCGTCTTTATAGTTCAGCGTTGACCAGTGAATATCGACGGTAACGTCTCCTACGGGAAGATAAGATGCATCAACTTCTTCTATGGACGCGGATAATGGGTTCTGTTGTTGTTTGAGTAGCAGGGCTTTCATTATTGTTCCGTTCTCTGTAATCGATTTTGTCATTAAATAAGGATAGATAAAAATGAGTAATTTACATAAGGTAGATAAGAAAAAATAAAGTTTTGGTGGATTATAAAACAGAATTTATCCACATTTTTATCTGTAATCTCATTGTCATATTCCAGCTTAGTTGCGTATAGTGTTCTATTTCAGAAAATTCTGTTTTTTATTATTTTTTAGCAGAAAGTATTGTATTTTAGTCGCAGTTTATTACATCATTAATTTGTTCACTACACAGACTACATACTTGTAGTTAAGTATTGTAGTGGGTGAGCAAAGGTATGGGTTTGTAGATATAAGTTTGATGTGAACTTACCGGAGTCGCTACTGGTCAAAAAGCAGCAGCGGATTTAGCCGGTACGGTGCCGGTGACGCCATCCAGTAGCACCATAATGTTAAATTATGCAAAATCAGGCAGTTCTTGCATTTCGTTATGGAACAATTGGTAAAATTAACCCATTTTTATGCAGTTTTTTTCTGCTCCGTTTGGGAGAAGTAACGTAGAATATCGCGTTGTTGATATGAATAACGTAGCCACTTTTTTATTGAAGCAGGTGTTTGTGCGCCTTGTCGCTGCTTCATGTGGTTGGTAGAGTAGACGGGTTTTGTTCCGTCCCCAGCTTGCAGGATTATCCTTTCGCTATGTTTAAAAAATTTCGTGGCATGTTTTCCAACGACTTGTCTATTGACTTGGGTACCGCCAATACCCTTATTTATGTCAAAGGTCAGGGTATTGTATTGAATGAACCTTCTGTCGTCGCAATCCGTCAGGATCGTGCGGGTTCATCGAAAAGTGTTGCTGCCGTTGGGCAGGAAGCAAAGCAAATGCTGGGTCGAACACCGGGTAATATTGCGGCAATTCGTCCGATGAAAGATGGGGTGATTGCCGATTTTTATGTTACCGAGAAGATGCTGCAACACTTTATTAAGCAAGTTCATAGCAATAGTTTCATGCGTCCAAGCCCGCGAGTTTTGGTTTGTGTACCTGTTGGCGCAACGCAAGTTGAGCGTCGAGCAATCCGTGAATCTGCGCTCAGTGCCGGCGCTCGTGAAGTATTTTTGATTGAAGAACCTATGGCTGCGGCGATTGGTGCTGGTTTACCTGTTTCAGAAGCTACGGGTTCAATGGTTGTGGATATTGGTGGCGGCACCACGGAAGTGGCGGTTATCTCTTTGAATGGGGTTGTTTATTCATCTTCTGTACGTATCGGTGGTGATCGCTTTGATGAGGCGATTATCAATTACGTTCGTCGTAATTATGGTTCGCTGATTGGCGAAGCAACGGCTGAACGTATTAAGCATACGATCGGTTCTGCTTATCCTGGCGATGAGATGTTGGAGATTGAAGTTCGTGGTCGTAACTTGGCAGAAGGTGTACCACGCGGCTTTACGCTTAACTCCAACGAAATTCTTGAAGCTCTGCAAGAGCCTTTAACGGGTATTGTCAGTGCTGTCATGGTCGCCCTTGAGCAGTGTCCGCCAGAATTGGCTTCCGATATTTCAGAACGAGGCATGATCTTGACTGGTGGTGGTGCATTATTGCGCAATCTTGACCGTTTACTGATAGAGGAAACGGGTATTCCAGTCATTGTTGCGGAAGATCCGTTGACATGTGTTGCTCGTGGTGGCGGAAAAGCACTTGAAATGATCGATATGCATGGCGGTGAACTCTTCAGCGAGGAGTGAGTGTTAACTTGCAAGTGAGGGGGGAATGACGGGCAGCTCAGACCTCCTTGCGATTGCTGTCTGGGAATTCCATTGTTTATGAAACAGTACAGTTTGGAATAGCGCAGCTTATGAAGCCAATTTTTAGCAGAGGGCCTTCCCTGCAATTACGACTTTTCTTTGCTGTTATTGTTGCCATTGCTTTGGTTGTGGCAGACAGCCGCCTTGATGCTCTCAGTAAAGTCCGTAATTATATGGATACGGTAGTCAGTCCATTTTATTTTCTCGCCAATGGCCCGCGTCAAGTGCTTGATGGTGTGTCAGAAACCCTTGCCTCCCGTGAACAACTTCGATTGGAAAATCGGGCTTTACGCCAAGAATTATTGATGAAAAACAGCGACATGCTGTTATTAGGGCAACTTAAACAGGAAAATTCCCGCTTGCGTGAGCTATTGGGGTCGCCTTTACGTCAGGATGAACACATGATGGTGACGCAGGTGATCTCCGGTAGGGCTAATCCTTATAGTGATCAGGTCGTCATCGATAAAGGATCAAGAGAAGGCGTTTATGAAGGGCAACCTGTTATCAGTGATAAAGGCATTGTGGGTCAAGTTGTTGCTGTCAGTCAGTTTACTAGCCGGGTATTACTGATTTGTGATACGACTCATGCTTTGCCAATCCAAGTCTTACGTAATGATATCAGAGCTATTATTGCTGGTGCGGGTTGTAGTGATGATTTGCAGTTTGAGTCATTGCCAAGCAACACAGATATTCGGGTTGGGGATGTGCTGGTGACTTCTGGGTTAGGAGGTCGTTTCCCGGAAGGTTATCCGGTCGCGGTGGTTTCATCAGTTAAAGTCGATAATCAGCGGGCCTATACGGTGATTCATGCCCGGCCAACGGCAGAATTACAGCGTTTGCGTTATTTGTTGTTGTTGTGGGGGGCGGATAATAATCCATCCGAACCATTGCCTCCCTCAGAGGTTTATCGTGTAGCTAATGAACGTTTAATGCAAATGATGCCTCAGGTATTGCCGCATGCAAATGAAATGGGACCACCAGCGCCATCGTCTATTTCTGATGAAACAACCAAGACAGCAGAAAGAGTGAAAAATGCTGAATCGACAATAACGTCTGCTAAATTTATAAATTCGGGAAATCGTTAATGAATCAATACCGGAGTCATGGGCGTTGGATCATTTGGTTGTCTTTCTTGATTGCAATGGTGCTGCAAATTATGCCGTGGCCGGAGCAAATTTATATGTATCGGCCAACTTGGTCGGCACTATTGTTGATTTATTGGGTAATGGCGTTACCTCATAGAGTCAGTGTTGGTACCGGTTTTGTCTTGGGGATCATCGTAGATTTGATTCAGGGGGCGACACTGGGTGTTAACGCTTTGGCTTACAGTCTTGTGAGTTATTTGGTGTCATTTAAGTTTCAATTATTCCGCAATATGGCACTTTGGCAGCAGGCTTTGGTTGTCATTGCTTTATCGATACTGATGGATTTCAGTGTTTTTTGGGCAGAATTTTTGTTATCAAATGTTGCTTTTCATCCAGAAGTATTCTGGAACAGTTTGGTCAATGGTATTCTTTGGCCGTGGTTGTTCCTGTTAATGCGAAAAATCCGTCGTCAGTTTAATGTGCATTAGTGGTCGGATTGCAGTTTTTAATGTCCTGATAGAACTTATTCCAGCAGGCGTTACTGGTGCAGGCCATTTTTTCAAGTAACTTGAGGATATGAGCAGGGTGTATAACCGGAGCGTACATAGCGTACGTGAGGATTAATCTGCTCTAGGTTCAAAAATGGCAAATGAAATAGCCTAATGAGATAGGTAGTAGTAAGGACGATATCATCATGAAAACCCTTTATCTGGCTTCCGGCTCACCAAGGCGGCGTGAGCTGGTTGAATTATTGGACTTTAAATTTGAAATTCTTTCTCCTCAGGTAAAGGAGCAATGGCAAGAAGGTGAAACTCCGCATCAGTATGTTAGCCGATTAGCAAAAGATAAATCTCTGGCGGGAGTTGCTATTGCACCAGAAGATTTTCTGGTATTGGGAGCGGATACTGTTGTTGTATTGAATGGTAAGATTCTCGAAAAACCGCGCAGTGAACAACATGCTGTTGAAATGCTTAGTGCACTTTCCGGTCAGTGTCATCAGGTGATTACAGCTATTGCTTTATCAGATAGTCAGCGTACCTTAAGTGATATAGTCGTTACAGATGTAACCTTTCGCCAATTATCCACGCAGGAAATTTTGGATTATGTAGCAACCGGTGAGCCGATGGACAAAGCGGGTGCTTATGGTATTCAGGGAAAAGCAGGTTGCTTTGTTAAAACGCTGAATGGTAGTTATCACTCAGTTGTTGGTCTGCCATTGGTGGAGACGCACGAATTAATCACCAAGTTTTTTGCGTTAGTTGATGGGAAGGGGAACACATGACAGCAGAGTTATTAGTCAACATTACACCGTCCGAAACGCGCGTTGCCTACATTGATGGTGGGATTTTGCAAGAAATCCATATTGAAAGGGAAGCTAAAAGAGGAATTGTCGGCAATATTTATAAAGGTCGTGTAAGTCGGGTATTACCAGGGATGCAGGCTGCTTTTGTTGATATTGGGTTGGAAAAAGCCGCCTTTCTTCATGCCTCAGACATTGTGCCTCATACGGAATGTATTGCTGGTGAGGAGCGAAAGAACTTTCATGTCAAAGATATTGCTGAGTTGGTTCGCCAGGGACAAGATTTAATGGTACAGGTAGTGAAAGATCCCCTCGGCACTAAAGGCGCTCGGTTAACTACCGATATTACCTTACCTTCCCGTTATCTTGTATTTATGCCCGGTGCATCTCATGTCGGGGTTTCACAACGTATTGAAAGTGAAGAAGAGCGTAATCGGCTGAAAAATATTGTTGCTGACTATTGTGATGAACATGGTGGTTTCATTATTAGGACGGCTGCCGAGGGGGTTGGCGATGAAGAATTAGCTCAGGATGCGGCTTTCTTGAAACGTCTATGGAGTAAGGTGATGGAGCGTAAAAAGCGCAATGTCACTAAAAATAAACTTTATGGCGAATTGGCTCTGGCCCATCGTATTTTGCGTGATTTTGCCGGAGCAGCCCTTGATCGTATTCGAGTGGATTCTCGTTTGACATTTACGCAGTTACAGGAATTCATTCGCGAATATATTCCTAAAATGACAGCCAGATTGGAACTTTATAACGGTAATCAGCCTATTTTCGATCTGTTTGATGTAGAAAATGAAATTCAGCGAGCACTCGATCGCAAAGTTGAATTAAAATCAGGTGGTTATTTAATTATTGACCAAACTGAAGCGATGACCACAATTGATATTAATACCGGCGCATTTGTCGGGCATCGCAATTTGGAAGAAACTATTTTTAATACCAATATTGAGGCGACGCAAGCTATTGCCAGGCAATTAAGGCTGCGTAATCTGGGGGGTATTATTATTATCGATTTTATCGATATGAATAGCGAAGAGCATCGTCGACGGGTATTGGCTTCTCTTGAACACGCGCTAAGTAAAGATCGTGTTAAGACGACGATTAATGGTTTTTCCCAACTCGGACTGGTGGAAATGACCCGCAAGCGGACTCGTGAAAGTATCGAGCATATACTTTGCGGCGATTGCCCTACTTGTAAAGGCAGGGGAACCGTAAAATCTGTTGAAACTGTCTGTTATGAGATTATGCGTGAAATTGTGCGTGTGCACCGGGCAGTCGACGCAGATCGTTTCCTGATTTATGCCTCACCCGCAGTGGCCGAAGCGCTGAAAGGGGAGGAATCTCATGCACTGGCAGAAGTGGAGATTTTTGTCGGTAAACAAGTAAAAGTTCAGACAGAACAGCTCTACAGTCAGGAACAATTTGACGTAGTTATGATGTAACCATCTGATTTGCTGACATAACAGCATTAGGGAACCAAGGAGATGCGTGTGAGGCGACTGCCGGGAGTATTTTTAGCGACAGCCGCAATAGTCATTATCATTGTGGCTTTGCTTGTTAGTGGATTACGTTTTCTACTGCCACATATTAATGATTACCGTCCACAATTATTCGCTAAAATTGAGTCAATTATTGGTGTACCTATTGATGCTGGATATATTGCGGGAGAATGGGAATCTTTCGGGCCTGTTTTTGAATTACGTGATATCAGTGTCAAAACCGCAAATGCAGATGTGCAAGCCAAAAAGATTACGATTGCATTGGATATCTGGCTATCTTTGCTAAGAATGCGTTGGAATTTCCGCGATCTTACTTTTTATCAGTTACAAGTAGATTACCATCAACCGCTATTTAATGATCAAAGCGGTAATATGTTTTCCCAATCGGATCTATTTTCTGATCTGTTTCTGGAGCAGTTTGATCATTTTAATCTGCAAGATAGCCGTTTTACTTTCCTTACTCCCTCTGGTGAACGTGCTGATCTGCTGTTACCACAATTAACCTGGCTGAATAAAGATAATCGTCACCGTGCTCAAGGGAAGATTAGTCTCTCTTCTATCAATAATCAGCATGGGGATATACAAGTTAAATTTGATTTGCATGACACTAATGGTGTGTTGGATAACGGGACCATTTATTTACAGGCAGATAATGTTGATATTCACCCGTGGTTAAGTCATTGGTTGCAGGATAATACAGGGTTGGAAGATGCTGAGTTCAGTTTGTCTAGCTGGATTATGCTTAAAGATGGTCGAATTGATGGCGGTCAACTGCAACTCCGTCAGGGAGAAGCTAATTGGAAAGTTGCTAACAAATCTCACAACCTTTCTGTCAGTGATCTGGTGTTACGGATGCGTCGCCAAGATGGTGGTTGGTTGTTTGATGCGCCTGAGTTGGCAAATTTAATCACTGATGGTCAGCAATGGCCGTCAGGAGAAGTATCAGTGCTCTATCTGCCGGAAGCCAAAAGAGTTGACGGTCATGATCATTGGCGTATTCGGGCGAAAAATATTCAACTTGAACGGCTAAGTAGCATTTTACCGACTTTTTCTTTTTTGACTCCTGATCTTGTGAAGGATTGGCAGAATCGTCAGCCACAAGGATTGGTAAAGTATCTTGCCCTCGATATTACACCAAAAATGGCAGATGATTCCCAAATCAGTATGCAATGGCAGAATGTCAGTTGGCAACGCTGGCAGGAATTGCCTTCTATTGATCATTTCTCTGGTTCTCTTAATGGCAGCTTGCGGCAAGGCAAACTGAGTTTTGCATTGAAGGATAGTGTCGTTGATTATCGGGATATGTTCCTGGCGCCGTTTGAGATATCTCAAAGTCATGGCGAAATACTCTGGCGACAAGGTGAGCGAGGTTTACAACTTTGGAGCCAAGGGTTGGATTTGCAAGCGAAATCGTTGTGGGTTAATGGTGATTTTCGTTATCAACAGCCTAAAGAACAGCCTCCGGCGCTAAGTATTCTGGCGGGAGTCCGGGTTTATGATGCCGGTGATGCTTGGAGATATTTTCCAGAACCTCTGATGGGGACGGCTCTGACTGACTATCTGACAGCTTCAATCATTAAAGGGCAGATAGAAAACGCGACTTTTGTTTTTCAAGGCAATCCAAAAGATTTCCCATTTGCAAAGAATAATGGGCAGTTTCAGGTTTTTGCTCCATTGCGTCATGCGACTTTCCAGTACCAACCAAACTGGCCGGCACTGTTGGATCTCAATATTGATCTTAATTTCCAGAATAATGGTTTATGGATGCTTGCTCCGCAAACGGCACTTGGTGAAGTGAAAGCGAGTAATCTTTCAGCAGTAATTCCTAATTATCGCAGCAAGAAATTATTAATCGACGCTGATCTTCTGGGAGATGGCAAAGATATTCATGAATACTTTACCCGCAGCCCGTTAGCAAATTCTATTGGTGAAACGTTGGATACATTGCAGGTTGGTGGTCAAATCGCAGGTAATTTGCATTTGGATATTCCACTCAATGGTGGCAATGTGGATGCCAGTGGTGAGGTAACTTTAAAAAATAATCACTTGTTGATTAAGCCCCTAAACAGCGAAATGAAAAATGTGAGTGGCCGGTTTCGCTTTAATAATGGTAACTTACAAAGCGGCAAATTATCGGCCCAATGGCTTGGGCAGCCTGTTACGGTTGATTTTTCTACCGAGAGTTTACCCAAAAACTATCGAGTCAATGTTGGTCTGAATGCGCGTTGGGCTATTAAAAAATTATCTGGATTTTCACCGGCGATGGTTAAAGTGTTTTCTGGCTCTGTTGATTGGGTAGGAAAGGTCGGTATCAGTTTGCCGTTTCAGGGTAAACCTCAATATGATGTGAAAATCGACGCTGACTTATCACAAGTGGGTAGTCATTTATCTGCCCTGAAAGTGGATGAACTGCGTGCTCTTCATATTCTGGCTGATGGTGATATGGAGCAATTGCGAGTAAAAGGCATTTTAGATAAACAGTATGCCTTTAATACTCAATGGCGTTTGGCAGGGAAAAACACTCAACTGTCACGGGGAGTTTTACAAAGTAACAGTAACAACATTCCTGACTTACCTGAAAAATCCCTATTGGAATTGAATCTTCCGGCAATTGAGGGGGAAGAGTGGTTAGGGCTGATTGCGCCGATGACTTCTGGTCCTTCATTGGATGGAATGTCAATGTTGCCGCAGCATCTGCGTATATCACTTCCATCACTGGATGCAGGAGGGCAACGTTGGAATCAGTTATCGTTGGATGTGGAGAAACAGCCTTGGGGAACGCAGATCATAGCTAATAGCCAGGAAATCAACGGCAAACTTAATATCCGTAATAGTGGTCCTTGGCAAATGAATTTGGGCTATCTTTATTATAATTCTCTAAAAGATAGTCCTGTGAAAAATAGCCCTTTGAAAGATAGCTCTCAGCAAGTTGAATCGGATTTATCTAAGCAATCTCAGACAGGTACAACTCTGCGTTATTCGCTGAACCAGTGGCCTTCATTAGATATCATCTGTTCTGAATGTTGGATTATGGGATTGAAGCTTGGGAAGGTGTCTGGCTCCCTGATTCCAGAGGGCAATTCACTTGTATTAAGGGATGGAATAGTAGAAAACAGTGTCAGTAAACTCAATTTGGCAGGTCGTTGGCAAGAGGATGCTGTAGGGAATAATACCCATATTACCGGGCAATTTTCTGGTGAAAAGTTTGATGAGATGGCATCTTATCTTGGTATAGTCGTACCGATTGTAAATTCACCGTTTACTTTCCGTTTTGATTTTAATTGGTGGGATACTCCGTGGGAACCCAATTTCCAAACGCTGAATGGAAATCTAAAAAGCAACTTAGGTAAAGGTGCTATTGAAAAATTGGGCGGGGGAAGTGCTGGCCAATTACTAAAATTAGTCAGTTTTGATGCTCTGTTACGTAAATTACAGCTCGATTTCAGCGATACCTTTAGCCAGGATTTTGAATTTGATTCAATCCGTGGCGATGTTTCAGTAAAAAATGGGATACTCAAGACTGAAAACTTACGGGTCGATGGGTTGATTGCCGATGTGATAACGAGAGGTGAAATCGATCTGGTTCGTCAACAGATCAATATAGAAGCCATCGTCACGCCAGAGATTTCTGCTACTGTGGGGGTAGCGACGGCTTTTGTCATCAATCCGATGGCTGGCGCTGCGTTATTCGCAGCGACCAAAGTCTTGGGGCCATTATGGAGTAAGATATCCGTTATTCGTTACCGGATTACGGGTAATCTTGAACAACCGAAAATTGATGAAGTTCTGCGTCAGCTTAAGGAGAATAGAGGAACATGAGAAACGTCAATGTTGCACTCTTGCAGTTATGTAGCGGTGAGAATATCAAACATAATTTGGCGCAAATTGAACAGCAAATTAAGCAGTTGCCGGATACTATCAAGTTTGTCATGACCCCGGAAAATGCATTGTTGTTTGCTAATGCTGATAGCTATCGTAGGCATGCAGAACAACAGGGGCATGGGCCTTTGCAGCAAGCTGTCAGTGAGATTGCACGCCGTTATGGTGTCTGGTTATTAATCGGTTCTATGCCGCTTATCAGTCGTGAAAATCCTGAACGGCTCACCAGTAGTAGCCTGTTGTTTGATGATCAGGGTAAGATTTGCGCCCGTTACGATAAAATCCATATGTTTGATGTCAATATTAATGATGAACATGGATCATATAACGAATCGTCCATTTTCCAACGTGGGGAACATATTACCGTTGTAGATACCCCTGTAGGTCGTCTCGGGATGACCATATGTTATGATCTGCGCTTCCCTGGGCTGTTTCAGGCGTTACGTGAGCAAGGCGCTGAATTGATATCTGTTCCTGCGGCATTTACTCGTTTAACGGGAAAAGCACATTGGGAGCCACTGTTACGGGCCCGCGCTATTGAAAACCAATGTATTCTGTTAGCGCCGGCTCAGGTTGGTGTACATGGAACCCGTCAGACCTGGGGTCACTCAATGGCCGTGGATGGTTGGGGGAAAGTGATTAAGAAAAACCCCGATGCAGTCAGTGCACTACAACTGAATGTCAGGGCAGATAGCTTGAAGATTATGCGTGAGCAGATGAAAGTGGTGAAACATAACCGCTTCCGGCCGCAGTTGACGTCCTTGATTGAAAAAATACCGCAAATTAAAGAGTAGCAATTATGAGTTTAACTTCTGTCAGTGAACACTTACTGGCTGCAAATAAATTAAGCCATCAAGATCTGTTTTCAGTACTCGGTCAAATGACTGAACGTCGGTTAGATTATGCCGATCTCTATTTTCAGTCCAGTTACCATGAATCTTGGGTGTTGGAAGATCGGATTATTAAGGATGGCTCCTATAATATTGATCAGGGGGTTGGCGTTAGGGCAATCAGTGGCGAAAAAACGGGTTTTGCTTATGCCGACCAGATCACATTGAATGCGCTGCAACAAAGCGCACAGGCTGCCCGTAGCATTGTCCATGAAAACGGGAATGGTAAAGTCCATACCTTTGGCGAAGTGGCCTATTCCCCGCTTTATGCGGCAATTGATCCGCTGCAAAGTTTTTCCCGTGAAGAAAAGATTGCATTATTGCAGCGTGTAGATCAGGTGGCTCGTGCGGAAGATCCGAGAGTACAAGAGGTCAATGCCAGTCTGACAGGGATCTATGAACGGGTGTTGGTTGCGGCAACTGATGGGACTTTGGCGGCTGATATTCGTCCTCTCATTCGCTTATCTGTCACGGTGCTGGTGGAAGATAACGGCAAACGTGAACATGGCACCAGCGGTGGTGGTGGCCGTTATGGTTATGAGTATTTTCTGGAAGTGGTTAGTGGTCAGATTCGTGCAGAGCAATTTGCCCGTGAAGCTGTTCGCATGGCTCTGGTGAACCTTTCCGCTGTTGCCGCACCTGCTGGTACTATGCCGGTTGTTCTGGGGGCTGGTTGGCCGGGAGTATTGCTGCATGAAGCTGTTGGTCATGGGCTGGAAGGCGATTTTAACCGCCGTGGTACTTCGGTGTTTTCTGGTCAGATTGGTGAGAAGGTCGCGTCAGAACTCTGTACTGTGGTTGATGATGGCACGATAAAAGGTCGCCGTGGGTCATTGGCAATTGACGATGAAGGCGTTCCTGGACAATACAATGTATTGATTGAAAACGGCATTCTGAAAGGTTACATGCAGGATAAAATGAATGCACGCTTGATGGGTGTCGCGCCGACTGGCAATGGTCGCCGTGAATCTTATGCTCATCTACCAATGCCTCGTATGACTAACACATACTTGTTGGCGGGCCATTCCACACCGGAAGAGATCATCGGTAGTGTGAAAAATGGTTTGTATGCGCCAAATTTTGGTGGTGGTCAAGTGGATATCACTTCCGGTAAATTCGTGTTCTCGACATCGGAGGCTTATCTGATTGAGAACGGTAAAATTACCAAACCAGTGAAAGGCGCAACTCTTATCGGTTCCGGTATTGAGGCGATGCAGCAGATCTCTATGGTAGGAAACGATCTTGATCTAGATAAAGGTGTCGGGGTTTGTGGCAAAGAGGGCCAGAGCGTACCTGTTGGTGTTGGTCAGCCTACTTTGAAACTGGACAACTTGACCGTTGGAGGAACAGCCTGATTTTTGGCTGTTTTTCCGAGATAGATCATTATAAGGATAGTCATGAAGAAGACTTGGCTAGCAGGTGTGTTACTGACTGTTTTGACTGTGGCTTGTGGTACTTTTGCTAAAGGTGTTGATAAAACACTGTTACAGGATTCAGAAACAGATAGGAATATCTCAGCAATACAACGGATTGAAGGGCTAACTGAACAGAATAATGTGGTGGCTTACTTACGACAGAATAATAAATTGCCCGATATTTATATTACTAAGAAGCAAGCCCGCGACCTTGGCTGGAATGCAAAACAGGGAAATTTATGTCAGGTTCTGCCGGGTAAAGCAATTGGTGGCGACAAATTTACTAATCGTGAAAAGAAGCTACCGATGAAACCGAAACGTCAGTGGTTTGAAGCAGATGTTAACTACCGTTGTGGGCACCGAGGGAGTGACAGATTGCTTTATTCATCTGATGGTCTGATTTATCTGACGTTGGATCATTACAAAAGTTTTATCTTAGTGGAGTAATTCTATGCGTAAAGTGGAGTTTGATTTTGACCGTATCCCTGATCTGAAAATGTTCTATCAGCAGTTTTCTGAACAGTTTGAGTTAGGAGACGAGTTTGGTAGTAATCTGGATGCTCTGTGGGATGTTGTGACAGGAGGAATTGCGTTACCTGTAGAGGTCAATTTCATCCATTTTACGCAGCAGAAAGAACGCGATTTCTCCTCGTTAGTGCTTTTGTTTGAAGAAGCAGAAGAAGAACTGGAAGGGGAATTGAGTTTCAATATTTTCCCCTAACAGAAATCAGAACCTTACAGGTTTTAGGTCGTTAAGCGGATTCAGCCATATCTTTAAGATACTGGAAAATCTGACGATAAGATTTAGGTGGCTTATTTGCCGCCTTTTCTTTTTTGGCGTTGCGGATCAAAGTACGCAATTGCTGGCGATCGGTTTGTGGGAATAACGCCACCACTTCATCAATAACATCGTCATTGCCGTCAATCAATTTATCACGTAATTCTTCCAGTTTATGGAACAGAGTGATTTGCTGATTATGACGGTTTTTCAGTTTATCAAGCGCGGTGGTAATGGGCTCGACATCCCGGGTACGCAGCAGTTTGCCAATAAATTGTAATTGGCGGCGGCGCCCCTCTCTTTTTATCTTCTGTGCAAGTTCAATGGCGGCCAGCAGATCCTCATCTAACGGAACGCGTTCAAGCGCACTTTTGCTGAGCTCAACCAATTCTGTACCCAGCTTTTTCAATGCTTCGGCATCACGTTTAATTTCGCTTTTACTGACCCAAATTATCTCTTCTTCTTCCTCTTCAGCAGGATAATCATTGAGCCAATCTTCAGGCTGCTTTGCCATAGTGGTTTTCCTTTTAAAAAGGCCGGAGCTGGCAGGTTGATTTTTGGTGCATGACCTGTAGCCCGGTGGGTGTTAACATCCTAATATTGTGTATTGTAACTGGGAAAAACGCCTGATTACCACTCGGCATTGGTTGTGTGGATAAAAAGGTCCTGTTTTCCCGACAGATTTTCCCTTTATTCATCAAATTGCGGGTAATTAATGAAAATCACGGATCAAATTGCGGAACAACGCAAACAACTGGAAAATGCAGTTTCACAGGCACTAGAACTGGCAAAAGCGGGTTGTGATGCTGCGGAGGTTGCGGTTAATAAAACAACGGGTATTAGTGTCAGCACCCGCTTTGGTGAAATAGAAAATGTAGAGTTCAATAGTGATGGTGCGTTGGGGATTACCGTCTACCATCAGCAATGTAAAGGTAGCGCATCATCAACAGATTTAAGCCCGGATGCCATTGCTCGTACTGTTCAAGCTGCGATTGATATCGCTCGTTATACCTCTCAGGACCCATGTGCAGGCCCGGCAGATAAAGCGTTATTGGCGTTTGAAGCGCCAGATCTTGACCTGTTCCATCCAACAGAATTGGATGCTGATAACGCGATTGAACTAGCAGCTCGTGCAGAGCAAGCGGCATTACAGGCCGATAAACGTATTACCAATACCGAAGGCGGCAGTTTTAACAGCCATTATGGCATTAGAGTGTTTGGTAACAGCCACGGTATGTTGCAAAGCTATTGCTCCAGCCGTCATTCTATGTCGAGTTGTGTGATTGCTGAACTTGATGGCGATATGGAACGGGACTATGCGTATACCATTAGTCGTCGTTTTGAAGATTTAGAATCGCCAGAATGGGTTGGGCAGGAGTGTGCTCGCCGTGCATTATCTCGTTTGTCGCCACGTAAATTACCGACCATGAAAGCGCCGGTGTTGTTTGCTGCGGAGGTTGCAACAGGTCTTTTCGGTCATCTGGTTGGCGCTATCAGTGGTAGCAGTATTTACCGGAAATCCTCTTTCTTGCTTGATCATCTGGGCAAACAAATTCTGCCATCATGGCTGACAATTGAAGAGCGGCCACATTTGCTGGCAGGTTTAGCATCTTCTCCATTTGATAGCGAAGGTGTTTCTACCAGTAATCGGGATATTATCAAGGATGGCGTATTACAGACCTGGCTTTTGACAAGTTATTCTGCCCGTAAGCTAGGAATGGCAAGTACCGGCCATGCAGGTGGAATTCATAACTGGTGCATTGCAGGGCAAGGTCAGGATTTTGCAGGTTTGCTGCGTCAGATGGGAACAGGGTTAGTGGTCACTGAACTTATGGGGCAGGGAGTCAGTGCAGTAACCGGCGATTATTCCCGTGGTGCCGCTGGTTTTTGGGTAGAAAATGGCGAGATTCAGTATCCTGTCAGTGAGATTACTATTGCCGGTAATTTGAAAGATATGTGGGCTAATATGGTCACTATTGGGAATGATATTGAAACTCGCAGTAATATCCAGTGCGGTTCAGTCTTACTACCGGAAATGAGTATCGCTGGTCAATAAGAGATACTCGTTTCCGATTATTTTAGTCAGCCCGGACAAATGGGCTGGCTGAATTAACGGTGGAGCTCACCGGCAGCTTCTGGTTGGTAAAGCAATTCTAATACTTTGACTCGGGTTTCTTCGCCGTTTGGCAATGCCCAACTGATTTCGTCACCGATACGAAGGCCCAATAATGCAGCCCCTAAAGGAGCCATGACAGAAAGCTGATCTGAACTGTCTTGCAGTGATGCTGGATAAACTAAAGTACGTACCCGCTCTTCATTGCTTGTCAGGTCAAGAAAACGAACCCGGCTGTTCATTGTTACAACATCTGATGGAATTTCTGCTGGGGGTACAATCTCTGCACGATCCAGCTCCTCATTCAAAGCGTCAGCGATACTAGTATCTGCAAACGCTGGCTGTTCCAACAGGGAATCTAAACGTTCTGCGTCTAATTCGTTGATGATAATTGCTGGTTTAGTCATACCACACTCCAAATGGACTCCAACACAAAATAACACCCCGCACCATGAGGAGGGGGGTGTTATTTAAAATGATTAACCTGATAGTAGGCTGTTCTTACGGGAAAAGAAAGAGATCATGATCACGAACTGTTTTGCGCTGCTAATGAAAACAGTGAAGGACAGGATAATCCACAGGTGAGTGAGCAACGTTATTCTTCGTCAAATCCCGAATTAAATAGGTTAATAATGGCTGTAAGAGCCTGCTCTTCATCTGGGCCACTGGCTTCAACTTCAATATAGCTGCCTTTTTCTGAATCCAGCATCAGCATAGCAATGACACTGCTGGCTTCGGCTTCAACATGGCTATCATTGCGTAAAACAACATGAGATTCAAAGAGCTGTACTAGATCATACAGCTTCATTGCTGGCCGGGCGTGCATTCCCAGCCGATTTTTGATTTCAAGCCTCTGCTTGACAGTCATTATTTATTTTCGCTTTTCGAGAGTACGGTGGCGCGACTGTACGTTTTTTCCTCGGGAGCGGAAATAATCGGCCAACTGTTCTGCCACGTAAACGGAACGATGTTTACCGCCGGTACAACCAATAGCTACGGTTAGATAGCTGCGGTTATTGGTTTCAAGCATAGGCAGCCAGAGTTCAAGATAACTGCGGGTTTGATAGATAAAGTTATGCACTTCCGTATGACGGTCGAGGAAAGCGGCTACGGGACGATCAAGGCCAGTCATTGGCCGTAATTTAGGGTCCCAGTGTGGGTTTGGTAAGAAACGTACGTCAAAAACATAGTCGGCATCAATTGGTATGCCATGCTTGAAGCCGAAAGACTCAAAGACCATTGTCAACTCACGTTCCCGTTTGCCTAGCAGACGTGTTCTTAGCATCTCAGCCAATTCATGGACTGACATTTCGGAAGTGTCGATAATCAGATCTGCTCTTGAACGAAGGGGTTCCAGTAGATCGCTTTCTTGATCAATCGCGCTTTCCAGAGAAAGGTTTTTGCTTGATAGCGGATGCAGACGGCGGGTGTCGCTATAACGGCGGATCAACGTGTTACGGTCAGCGTCAAGAAACAGTAATTGCGGTGAGAAACTCGCTGGTAGTTTAGTCAAGGCTTCTTCGAAAACCTCAGGGGATTCCGGCATGTTTCTTACATCAATACTCACCGCGGCAGAAATATCACGGTCAGACAACGTATTTGCTAATTCCGGTAGTAATACTACCGGCAAGTTGTCCACACAATAAAAACCCATATCTTCCAGTGCACGCAAGGCAACGGATTTACCTGAACCGGAACGGCCACTGACTATCATCAGCACCATGAGGCGACTCCCCTTAATTTCTCAGTGGTTATTATGAGCCACTCTTATCTGTTGCTCTCCATGCACTGCAACAGTTATTTAGTGATAATTGAGTACAATTCTTCATCACTTTGTGCCGATCTTAAACGGCGGCAGAGGTTTTTATCTGCAAGACGTTTGGCGATCAATGACAATGTGTGTAAATGCGTCTGGCATTGATCATTTGGAACCAGTAAAGCAAACAGCAAATCAACTGGTTGATTATCAACTGCATCAAAAGCAATGGGTTGTTCCAGATTTAGGAAAACGCCGACTGCTTGATCTGAACATTCTGCATCTAACTTACCGTGAGGGATAGCAATACCACTGCCAATTCCAGTAGTACCCACTTTTTCTCTGGTTAATATTGCTTCGAATACGACATTTTCTGGTAACTTAAGCTGCTGAGATGCTAGCTCACTGATAATCTCTAAAGCCCGTTTTTTGCTCGAACAATGTACATTATTGCGCGTACATGCGAGAGAAAGCACAGAACTTAGTAGTAAATCTGCTTGATTATTCATTTTTTCTATTCACTTAGGTGCCTCATTGATACCGGATGCCATAGATTATCTGTGACATCCGGTATTTGCGCACTGTTTTACAGCAATACTCCGCTGTTGTTACTACATTCTTTGTTAAATAACTGTTAATGATGTCTCAGTTTGTCTTTATGTTTGGTTAATTGACGCGCTAGTTTATCGACCAGTCCATCAATTGCTGCATACATATCTTCATGTTCTGATGATGCGTGCAACTCACCTCCGTTAATGTGTACAGTAGCTTCGGCGATTTGTTGTACCTTTTCCACTCGGAGGATTACCTGAGTCAGGTTGATCCTGTCGAAATATTGATCCAGTTTGCTGCATTTTGCAGTGATAATGTCGCGTAATGCATCAGTAATTTCAATATTGTGGCCGGTTATTTTGAGTTGCATATTGTCTTCCTTCTCTGTTCATTTCAAACCAGACGCTTACGTTGGTTTGATGGCGGAATGGATAACGACTCTCGATATTTTGCGACAGTCCGTCGGGCAACTATGATGCCTTGATCGGCTAGCATGCTCGTCAGTTTGCTGTCACTTAATGGTTTGGCGGGGTTTTCCGCTGCTACCAGTTTTTTCACCAAAGCCCGTATTGCAGTTGAAGAGGCTTCGCCTCCACTTTCTGTATTGACGTGACTGGAGAAAAAATACTTCAATTCAAAAATACCACGTGGGCTGTGCAGGAATTTTTGGGTAGTCACCCTGGAAATGGTGGATTCATGCATATCAACCTGGAAAGCAATGTCAGCTAAAACCATAGGTTTCATATGTTCTTCACCATGTTCAAAAAATTCCTGTTGTTGTTCTACAATGCAACGCGCAACTTTCAGCAAAGTATCATTCCGGCTTTCCAGGCTTTTGATAAGCCATCTAGCCTCTTGTAGGTTATTACGGATAAACTGACCGTCACTTTCATTGCGCGTATGTTGCCCAAGCTCTGCATAATGCTGATTAATGTGTAAACGGGGGATACTATCTGTATTTAATTCTACTTGCCAGTGTTCACTCTCTTTTCGAACCAGTACATCGGGGATGACGTATTCAGATTCGCCGGTGTTTATTGCCAGACCGGGCTTTGGTTCAAGTGATTGGATTAAACTAATGACCTCTTTTAGAGTATCTTCTTTCAAATGACTCAGACGGATTAAATTGCGGAAATCCCGATGACCTAATAGCTCCAGATGTTCGCCAACGATCAGTTGCGCCTCTTTCAGATAAGGTGTTTCTGGCGGAAGCATTGATAGCTGTACCAGTAGACAATCTTTTAAATCACGAGCGGCGACACCGATAGGATCGAAATGTTGTATCCGTTTTAGCACCGCTTCCACTTCTGCCAGAGTGAGTTGATCGTCGCCAATGCTGGCAAGAATATCTTCTAATGGCACAGTGAGATAGCCAGTGTCATCTACGGCATCAATGATTGATATTGCAATGGCCGCATCGGTTTCCGTAAAAGAGGTGAGTTCTGCCTGCCACATCAAATAGTCTTGCAAGGTTTGAACGGTTTCACCTTGATAAAGCGGCAGTTCATCGTCGTTATAGTCATTACGTGTCCCGGAAGGTGTGCCAGCGGTGTAAATTTCATCCCAACTGGCATCCAGGGGTAACTCGTCTGGCATATCCTTTTGTTGCAAGGCGTCAAGCGTATCCATAGCTTCCGTTTCGTTATCGGGAAGCTCCTGATTGTCTATTTCCTGATGATCTTCATCCTGTTCAAGCAAAGGGTTCATCTCTAGCGCTTGTTGTATTTCCTGTTGGAGTTCAAGCGTAGAAAGTTGCAACAAACGAATAGCTTGTTGGAGCTGTGGTGTCATAGCCAGTTGCTGACTAAGCCTGAGTTGCAAACTTTGCTTCATAGCGTTAAATCAATTCTCCTGGCTAATTAGAGCCGGAAACCTTCGCCTAAATAAACGCGCTTCACCTGTTCATTATTAAGAATATCATTAGGTGTGCCGTGAGCAATCAGCTGCCCTTGGCTGACAATATAAGCACGTTCGCATACATCCAATGTTTCACGGACATTATGGTCTGTGATAAGGACCCCTAGTCCATAATCTCTCAAATGTTGAATGATCTTCTTGATATCGATGACCGAGATAGGATCTACGCCGGCAAAAGGCTCATCCAGCAAAATAAATTTAGGATTGGCGGCGAGCGCTCTGGCAATCTCTACGCGGCGGCGTTCACCTCCGGAAAGCGATTGACCAAGACTGTCGCGTAGATGGCTGATATGAAACTCTTCCATCAGCTCTTCGGCGCGTTCTTTTCGTTGTTCTTGGGTCAGATCCTGGCGGATTTCCAATACAGCCATCAGGTTGTCGAATACGCTTAGGCGACGGAAAATAGAAGCTTCCTGAGGCAAATAACCAATACCACGGCGTGCCCGTTCGTGAAGTGGCAGTAGGCTGATATCTTCATTATCAATGGTGATTGTCCCGGCATCCCGTGAAACGATGCCGACGACCATATAGAAAGTTGTCGTTTTCCCTGCGCCGTTCGGACCAAGCAGGCCAACAATTTCGCCGGAGTTCACGTTTAGGCTGACATTTTCAACGACCTTACGGCCTTTGTAAGCTTTTGCCAGGTTTTCTGCGTTTAGTATTGCCATATATCGTTATTTACTCTTGTTGTTAGCCCCAGGGCCTTCTTCTTGTAATTGAGAAGGGAGTAGGACGGTGGTCACTCGTTTACCTTTGTCACTAAACGCTTCCATCTGCTGAGTTGGGACCAGATAGGTGATACGATCGCCTTTTATATTGCTGTCTAACTGTTCCAAATAGGCATTGCCAGTCAGTGTAACCAGCTCTTTATCCATTTCGTAACGCATTTTGGAACCGCGGCCCTTGATTGGCTTGCCATTGTCTTGTAGCTGATAGAAAGTGACCGGATTACCAAATGCCTCAATAATCATTTTCTTAGAATCGCCATCTGGACGAGTCACAACAACTTTATCAGCGCGGATATCGATAGAACCCTGTTTAACGATCACATCTTCTGTAAATGTGGCAGTGTTCCCTGTCATGTCAAGGGCTTGTTTAACCGAATCGATAGAAATGGGTTTTTGGGTATCATCTTTCAGTGCCAGAGCAGGAAGGCTGACTGCAAAGATGGCGCTGGCAATAAAGGCATTACGGATTCTGTTTTTCATGTTGGATTTCATAGTAGGTGTTAACCTTTTCAATCAGTTCAGCGGTTTTGTTCCGCAGATTGCCACGCATTTTCATACCGACGGATTTTAGCCCGACACCAATCAGTGTGACCTGATCGTCAGATGAAACATCCTGAGTTACCAGGTTGATGATAGCGTTCTCTGTGGTAATACGTTGTAATTGTGACGTATTAGTCAGACTGTCAACCTGTACGTCTCCGTAAAGATAGAGCATTCTGTCATTAGTCAGTTTGGCTTTGTTAGCACGAACTGTCCATGTCGCAATGGCATTTGAGTCATAAGTGATTAGCACTGGTTTGGTAAACCAAGTAAGCTTTGACTCTGCATAATTTTGGACGTCATCAGCGACCAGTTTATACGTCAGTTTCCCCGTAGGGTCATAAACAAAAGTTATGGCATCCTGACTTTGGTAGGTTGGCTGACTATTATCTGTAGCAGAAGACGATTTCGTCTCATCTGAATCAGACAAGTTCCAGCCAATTAACGCCAGGATGATTAATACCAGAGTTATCACCAACCAGGATTTGATTCTATCCATTCTCGTTTCACTTCAACCTACTATATTGATAATCCTTTGGCTTCTTCTAGCTTATTCTGAGCAAAAAGCACCAAATCACAAAGTTCCCTTACCGCACCGCGTCCCCCGGCAATTTGGGTGACATAATGCGCTTTTGGTAAGAGCAATGGATGTGCATCTGCCACAGCGACAGATAACCCCACTTGTTCCATGACCGGCCAATCAATCAGATCATCACCGATGTAAGCAACCTGTTCTGGTTTTAATCCCAGTGTATCTAACAATTCTTTGTACGCCAAAACCTTATCACTTTGTCCTTGGTAAAGATGTGTAATCCCCAGCGTGTTTGCTCGATCTTCCAGCAATTTCGCTTTACGGCCGGTAATAATAGCGACTTCGATTCCCGAAGTAATTAAGCAGCGAATTCCATAACCATCTCGAACATTAAATGTTTTTAGCTCTTCACCGTTATTGCCCATATATATCAGGCCATCGGATAGAACACCGTCAACGTCGCAAATCAACAAGCGGATTTTGCGGGCTTTTTCAATAACATCTTTACTAACTGGACCATAACAGGTGTCCAGATAAACTAATTGGCTCATTAAGGTGTTTTCTCCGGTTAAACCACACCAGCTTGTAGCAGGTCATGCATATGTAATACACCAAGTAATTTGTTTTCCTCTGCGACCAGTAAGGAGGTAATATGGTGTGACTGCATTAAGTTCAATGCATCAACAGCAAGGGCATTCGGTTTGATACGGATACCGCCTGTTGTCATAACATCTGAAATTTTAACAGTGTACAAATCAACTCCCATATCAAACACTCGCCGTAAGTCACCGTCAGTAAAAATACCATCAATATACATATTTTCATCGCAAATGACGGTCATCCCCAGTTTTTGCCGGGTGATTTCGAGTAATGCTTCGCGTAAGGATGCATCACGATTAACCTTTGGAATATCATTGCCGGTATTCATCAAATCACTTACCAGTAGCAAAAGTTTGCGTCCAAGGGTGCCGCCTGGGTGTGATAGGGCGAAATCTTCAGCGGTAAAGCCACGCGCCTGGAGCAATGCAACCGCTAAAGCATCGCCCATAACCAGAGTTGCAGTGGTACTGGTTGTAGGAGCTAAACCTAGCGGACAGGCTTCCTGTGGAACTTTGATACACAGGTGGATATTTGCGGCTTTCCCCATACTACTGTGGTAATTGTTAGTCATGCAGATAAGCGGAATTTTTTGGCGCTTTAATGCCGGGATCAGTGACAAAATTTCACTGGACTCACCAGAATTTGAGATAGCTAAAACAATATCTTTAGGTGTAATCATGCCGAGGTCGCCGTGGCTGGCTTCTCCCGGATGTACGAAAAAGGATGGCGTACCGGTGCTGGCGAAAGTTGCAGCAATTTTGCACCCAATATGGCCGGATTTGCCCATCCCCATGACAATCACTTTACCTTCGCAGTTGAACATCAGTTCACAAGTACGGGCAAAATCTTCATTAATATATTGTTCAAGTTCTGCCAATCCATTACGTTCTATGTCTAATACTTTTTTACCCGCTTGCTGAAAATCAATCTTAGGCATTTCTTTTTCCTACTCATTCGTGTTTATTCAATGCTGTAATTGGAAATAAACAGTACGATAAAATAAGCGATAAAGCAGCTTAATAACAGGACACCTTTAAATCGGTTTAATCGGTGTTTACGACCCAGACAAAATGCAGTAAATATTGTGCTGGCTACCATCATGACCCAAAAGTCACGGTGGAAAGATTCAGGCGAAATGGCTGCTGGTGAGAGTAATGCGGGAAGGCCCAAAACAATTGATATATTGAATATATTCGAACCTATAATATTGCCGAATGCAATGTCATCTTCGCCTTTGAACGCGGCGGCAATAGAGGTTGCTAATTCTGGCAGGCTGGTGCCGACCGCAAGTACAGTAAGCCCGATAACTAATTCACTAATGCCATAAATGCGGGCAATAACAGTTGCATTATCAATAACCATGCGAGTTGCCATAGGTAAAATAAGTAACCCTAATAGAATCCAAAGTAGGGCAATGTGTTTATTGCCTTCTGCCGGTAATTCGGAAGTTTGTTCCTGCGTGTAAATATCTGTTTCAGCACGGCGTGGTAGAGCCACCATTTTTATCATCAATAAAATATACACTATGGCGGAAGTGAGTAATACCAATCCATCCATCCGGCTGAGATAGTTATCACTCATCAGATAGCCACAGAAGGCGGTGAGCAGTAGCATCAATAGCAGCTCCTGCCGCAGGATATCTGATTTTACTTCCATTGGGCGAATAAATGCAGCAGCACCGGTTATCAGTAGCAGATTAGTAATGTTGGAACCAATAACATTACCCACCGCCATATCAGGTTGACTATCTAGCATTGCAGTAACTGAAACCATTAATTCGGGCAGGGAAGTTCCAATGCCAACAATGGTAATACCAATAATAAATGGCGGCAGCCCCAGAGTACGGGCAAAAATTGCAGCACCATATACTAATCTATCGGAACCATATACCAGTAAAATCAATCCGGTAATTAAGAGTAAAAAGGTCAGAAGCATGAAGCATCCCTTGTAAGGTATATTCCGAATTAATGTTAACGCTGGTTGATTTTCTAAACAAAAATTGTCTGCCCAGTTAGATGGGGTATATTCTGACGGCGACGGATAGAAAAGTAAAATTTGTCATCACATTAATGGCGAAAATTCTCCAGTTTTTTTGTAGTATATGTGATTAATATGTGAACCAAATATTAAAGCCAATTTATTAACCGTTAAGGGCTATCAATAATGAACCAACAGACAGCAAATCTCATCGAGATCCGTGGTATGTCTTTTACCCGTGGTAAACGTTCGATTTTTGCTGATATTAATCTAGTTGTGCCTAGAGGGAAAGTCACTGCAATTATGGGGCCTTCTGGGATAGGGAAAACGACACTATTACGCTTGATTGGCGGTCAATTACGTCCTGAACGCGGAGAAATCTGGTTTGATGGCGATAATATTCCTGCTTTATCCCGTTCTCGCTTGTATGCTGCTCGCAAGAAGATGAGTATGCTGTTTCAATCAGGGGCATTATTCACTGATCTCAGTGTCTTTGAGAACGTCGCTTTTCCGCTGCGTGAACATACGAACCTGCCAGAGGAAATTATACAGACTACTGTAATGATGAAATTAGAGGCTGTCGGGTTACGCGGAGCTGCTAATTTGATGCCTTCTGAACTTTCTGGAGGTATGGCAAGGCGAGCGGCTCTGGCTCGTGCTATTGCACTTGATCCTGATCTGATTATGTTTGATGAGCCTTTTGTCGGCCAGGACCCGATTACGATGGGGGTTTTGGTGAAGTTGATTGATGAACTGAATAAGGCGCTTGGTGTGACTTGTGTGGTGGTTTCCCACGATGTACCGGAAGTTTTGAGCATTGCAGATTACGCTTATATTATCGCTGAACAGCGGGTTATTGCTGAGGGTACTGCGCAGCAGTTGCAGTCTAATTCTGATAGACGAGTACGGCAATTTCTTGATGGTATTGCTGACGGGCCGGTACCTTTCCGTTTCCCGGCCGGGGATTATAAAACTGAGTTATTAGGATAATGGGATGTTAATGTTAACACAGGCGCTGGCGGCACTTGGCCGACGAGCCATTGAGGTATTTGCCTCTTTTGGTCGTGCAGGTTTTATGCTTTTCCGCGCAATAATTGGCAGGCCAGAACCCGCCAAACAATGGCCGTTGCTCCGACAGCAACTTTACAGCGTGGGGGTTCGGTCATTGTTGATTATTATCGTTTCAGGGCTGTTTATTGGCATGGTACTTGGCCTACAGGGGTATCTGGTACTGACAACATATAGCGCAGAAGCCAGTCTTGGTATGATGGTGGCGATATCTCTGTTGCGTGAATTGGGGCCGGTGGTCACGGCACTGTTGTTTGCTGGTCGTGCTGGATCAGCCTTGACCGCAGAAATCGGTTTGATGAAAGCCACGGAACAAATTTCCAGCCTGGAGATGATGGCGGTAGATCCATTACGGCGAGTGATAGCTCCCCGTTTCTGGGCAGGGTTTATCAGTATGCCGCTATTATCCCTGATTTTTGTGGCAGTAGGTATTTGGGGAGGTGCGATGGTTGGTGTTGATTGGAAGGGGATTGACAGTGGCTTCTTCTGGTCTTCAATGCAGTCTGCTATCGAATGGCAGAAAGATTTGCTGAATTGTTTTATTAAAAGCGTCGTTTTCGCCATTACTGTAACCTGGATAGCTCTATTCAATGGTTATGATGCAATCCCTACTTCAGAAGGGATCAGCCGAGCAACGACCAGAACGGTGGTTCATGCGTCGTTAGCGGTTTTAGGTTTGGATTTTGTGCTGACAGCACTCATGTTCGGGAACTAAGTCAATGCAAAGCAAGAAAAGTGAAATTTGGGTTGGATTTTTTGTCTTGATTGCACTGGCTGCAATCATCTTTTTATGCCTAAAAGTGGCAGACATTAAATCGGTAGGCAACCAGCCAACTTACCGTTTGTACGCAACTTTTGACAATATCGGTGGTCTGAAAGTGCGCTCACCGGTAAAAATTGGGGGAGTGGTGATTGGCCGAGTTGCAAGTATCTCTCTTGATGAAAAAACTTATACGCCGCAAGTGGCACTGGATATTATGAAGCAGTATGACCATATCCCTGATACCAGTTCTCTTTCCATCCGTACTTCTGGCCTATTAGGTGAACAATATATTGCCCTGAATATAGGGTTTGAAGATCCCGATATGGACACCCGTATTCTGAAAGAGGGGGACCGCGTACAGGATACCAAATCAGCAATGGTACTTGAGGATCTTATCGGCCAGTTCTTGTATAAGAGTGGCGATAATGCTCAAAGTGGGGCAGAGCACACGCCGACACCCTAGCCAGCAACTGAATATCATTAAGAGGAACCAATTATGTTGAAGAGATTATTAATGGTGGCGCTATTGGTTGTTGCGCCACTGGCGAGCGCGGTTGATCAAACGAACCCTTATAAGTTGATGCAGGACGCGGCGGAAAAGACTTTTACTCGTTTAAAAAATAGTCAGTCGCAAATTCGTCAAAATCCAGATTATCTGCGTCAAGTGGTGAAGGAAGAACTATTGCCCTATGTTCATGTCAAATACGCTGGCGCATTGGTTCTGGGGCGCTACTATAAAGATACGACTCCAGAGCAGAGCAAGGCTTATTTTGCGGCATTTGAATCCTATCTTGAGCAGGCTTATGGGCAGGCTTTGGCAATGTATCACAATCAAACTTACCAGATAGACTCTGAAAAGCCGTTGGGGGACAGCGATGTTGTTGCTATTCGTGTCACTATTATCGATCCGAATGGCCGTCCTCCTGTCCGTCTTGATTTCCAATGGCGCAAAAACAGCAAAACTGGCCAATGGCAGGCATTCGATATGATTGCTGAAGGCGTCAGTATGATTACGACTAAACAGAGTGAATGGGCTTCTATCTTGCGTCAGCAAGGTATTGAGGGCTTAACTAAGCAGCTTGAAATCAGCGCCCGTCAGCCAATCACACTGGAAGAGAAAAAATAAGATGGGTGAGAGTCTGATCTGGGAAAAAACAGGGCAAACATTGATTCTCAAGGGCACTTTGGATCGTGATAGTTTGCTTCCTCTCTGGCAGCAAAAAGAGAAATTATTGGCTGATATCAACAGCATCAATGTGTCGCAACTTGAATATGTGGATTCTACCGGGTTAGCTCTTTTAGTCCGTTTCAAACATCATATGCAAAAGAGAGGGGATAAATTGCGCTTTGTTGGCATTGATGAACGGCTTAACACCTTGATTACGCTCTATGATCTGCAAGACATGATCATGGATAGCTAACCGATAATCTCATTAATTATCTGTACAATCAGCGCCCTTGTAAGCAGAAATGTTACAAGGGCGTTTTCATAGTTTAAGAATAAGCAGGATTCTATTAGGATAGACGGCTGACTATCATTTCTAACTACAGAACATTGAGCAATTATGGATACTAATGAGATTAAGCAAGTGCTGATGGATAAATTAGCACTGGATGAAGTCATCGTTAACGGAGATGGCAGCCATTTCCAGGTTATTGTGGTTGGTGAAATGTTTGCCGGTATGAGTCGGGTAAAACAGCAGCAAGCCGTTTATGCGCCTTTAATGGAATACATTGCTGATAATCGTATTCATGCCTTGTCAATTAAAGCCTACACACCGGATGACTGGAAACGGGATCGCAAGCTCAACGGTTTTTAATATTGTTTGCCTCGCCGCGAACAGCAAATTATATAAAGAGAGTTGTCACAGATGGATAAATTTCGTGTGAAAGGGCCTACTCGTCTGTCGGGTGAGGTTACTATTTCCGGGGCAAAAAATGCTGCACTGCCAATCCTGTTCGCCGCGTTGTTGGCTGAAGAGCCTGTTGAGTTGCAAAATGTTCCAGAATTGAAAGATATTGATACCACTATCAAATTATTGAATCGCCTTGGGACCAAAGTTGAACGTAATGGTTCAGTATTTGTAGATGCTCGTGATGTGAATCAATATTGTGCGCCTTATGAACTAGTGAAAACCATGCGTGCCTCTATTTGGGCGTTAGGTCCTTTGGTGGCGCGTTTTGGTCAAGGGCAAGTCTCTTTGCCGGGTGGTTGTGCTATTGGTGCCCGCCCGGTTGATCTGCATATCAGTGGCTTGGAACAGTTAGGTGCTGAAATTGTGCTGGAAGAGGGCTACGTTAAGGCTTCCGTTAATGGGCGTCTGAAAGGGGCTTGCATTGTGATGGATAAAGTCAGCGTTGGAGCGACAGTCACGATTATGACCGCGGCAACGTTGGCTGAAGGAACAACAGTGATTGAGAACGCAGCACGTGAACCTGAAATCGAAGATACGGCTAATTTTCTCAATACCTTGGGTGCAAAAATCACCGGGGCGGGTACAGACCATATCACCATTGAAGGTGTAGAACGTCTTGGTGGCGGTGTATATCGTGTACTACCTGATCGGATTGAAACGGGGACATTTCTTGTTGCGGCGGCGATATCTGGTGGCAAAGTGGTTTGCCGTCATGCTCAGCCTAATACGCTGGATGCGGTATTGGCTAAATTACGTGAGGCGGGGGCGGATATTGCAATTGGTAAAGATTGGATAAGCCTCGATATGCACGGTAAGCGCCCTAAAGCTGTGACATTACGTACTGCTCCGCACCCTGGTTTCCCGACTGACATGCAGGCACAGTTCAGCTTGCTGAATTTGGTTGCGGAAGGTGCTGGTATGATCACCGAAACTATTTTCGAAAACCGTTTCATGCATATCCCTGAATTAATTCGGATGGGGGCGCATGCGGAAATTGAAAGTAACACTGTGCTTTGTCATGGTGTTAAAAAATTATCTGGTGCTCAGGTCATGGCGACGGATTTACGCGCATCGGCAAGCTTGGTTCTGGCGGGGTGTATTGCGGAAGGTGTGACGGTTGTTGACCGTATTTATCATATTGACCGGGGTTATGAACATATTGAAGATAAGTTGCGCGGACTTGGCGCAAACATTGAACGAGTGAAATCGACGGAAAAGTAATTTTGTTTTCTTAATTGTTGGAAACAGGAAGCACTGTAGTTTTAGCAAAGTAGGTGGTGATGGGTAGAAGAAGTAAAGCGTAAACTCAAACCGATAAGAAGGGATTGATGTGTTACTACAATCTACCCATCTCTTACGCTCAAAGATGTTATCGGTAAGCTTCAACCCGTTCTGGCTTACCGTGGGTATGCGCCACGGTAGATCATACATAAGGCCGGAAGATCACTTAGGATCTCCCGGCCTTATTAATATGTTTTAGGATAAATTAGAGAACCCAAAATCTATATATCCTTCAGAGCTAATAACAAAGCACCATTTTTTATTTTCATCAAAAAAATAATGATGTTGTGGCACATTATTAATAACAAGCAAAGAAATAGCATGGAATTGCTCTGGATTCATAGCGATTGCAAAGTCTAAAGATGAATCATTTATATAATAAATCGTTTTACTGCTAGATATAACCTTGTTAATAGAATGATCTTCAACAAATTTATTCATTAATAGTTCCAAATCATCATCTTTCGTATATAAACAACTTTGATGATTATTGGTTTTTGACCAATCTATCTTAGAGCCTTTCCATTCAAAAGAATCTGATAAAGAATCGGCTATTTCTTCCCAATCATCTATTATTACTGGAGGATTAGGTTGTTGATTGATTTCATTTCTAATTTCTTCATCAAGAGTCATGAGCCTCTCCACGGTTTTGATGGAAGCTCAAATAGCTTTTGCAGTTTAGTGACTGTTTTCTCAGTAGAGTCAAAAAGGAAATGTTCACCTTTTTCTTTTCCACTAAAGACATTAATATGGGCACCGCTTCTTTCATCATATTCAATTCTAAAACCTGTTTTTCCATCAGCGGTAGTCATTCCGACAGACTGGTTCTTTGTAGAACCAAACTTACCAGTGTTCACTTTCTCTGCTTTAAATTCTCTATCTGTAAGCCAATTTAATGCCTTATTTCTAGCTTGTTCAAACGAGTCTTTAACTGCTGGACAGCCAGCAAGACCCAGAGGATCAACCCATCCGGTAGGATTATGGACGTACGCATACGGATTCAGACCCCCATTTATCCCTAGCGGGTCAGGGTTGAGGTAACACGTCGCTTCCGGCAAATAATAGCGGAACCGATTATAAAATAAACCACTTTCTTCATCAAAAAGTTGCCCGGCGAATCGGAGGCCCGGGTCCAGTTGCGGGTTCTCGCCGTATCCGCCCAGTCGCAGCCCGTACAGGGACTGCTTCGGCCGCCGCCACACCCGCTTGCCTGCCGGGTCGAACAGCGCCAGCGGCTCGCCGGTCGGGGCGCTGATAACCGGTTTTGCGGGTTAAGGGGAGAGCATGAGATGACGATAGCGATTGAACATTTGCAGGACATTCAGTTAACCCACCTTGAAGCGCTGGCCCTGGCTCAACTGGTTAAACGGCTGAACTGGGCGGAGATACGCGCCTGTGCGGTTGATGATACGGAAGCCTGGGTTATCAAGGCCGCGATAGGGCGGCTCCAGTCGGCACTGGCGTATCATGGGTATTCGCCACGGTAAGAAAGAAACAGGCCGGAAGCGATTCCGGCTTTTTGCTGTTTCAGAGAAAAAACAGAATAAAATAGCTAAAATATAGCTTATATATATATTTACCATTAATCTTATATTTTTCTATATTATTACTTTGTTTATCTTCTTATTTATTTTATATTTTCGCGATTTTAATTTATATATTTAATATATAAGACCAACCCTGTAAAATATTTATTTTAAGCATAAAAATAACAAAGTTGGAAAGATAACGAGGATCTTTCCGGCTTTTCATGAGAATATGTTTTCTATATCAACTAGTTTTTAATATCATTGGATTAAAGGCGACTATTTTTTCATCCTTAGTCATTCCGCATGGATACAACCCTTCTTTATATATCTCAAAGATCTTTTCCAAGATTGATTCTTTTTGTTCACCTAATATATACCTTTGAATAGATAACATGTTTAGTTGATAATAGACTTCATCTAAAATTTCAAAATAAAAATCATCGTATTCTGTATTTGTTTTTTTATTTTAGATTTTCTATAAATTAATGTCTTTTCCTCTTGTAAGTCACTGTATTCTTCGTCAATATCTTCTAAGTAATCTTCAGCTTCAGAATAGTTATCTTTTAAAGAAAATTCACCAACGCTATTTTCTATAAGATCTTGCCAGACTAAATATCCATCTGGTAAATCTTGACTTAATGATAATCTGAGGGATTTGTCTTTATCTTCCAATAGGATAATATCAGAAGGTGCTTTTACGCCCCCTGATAAAAGATTATCTGAAAATAAAAAATTCATTGGTTCAGTTATAAACTTCTTATTTTCGCTTTTCCTTTCGAGTTATCTTTAGCTCTTATTGGTGTTCCATTTATCATTCCTTTCTTAGCTAAATTTTGTATATCAGCAACCTGTTTCGATATCTTATTAACAGACTGGTTTAAGTCTATTTTGTCTGGTACATTTTTAATAGCCTTAAAGTAACCATTGTGATTACCTTGATGCCTTGCCATTGCACTAACCAGTCGGCGCTAGCTTACCGTGAATATTCACCACGGTAAGAAAGAAACAGGCCGGAAGCGATTCCGGCTTTTTGCTGTTTCAGAGAAAAAACAGAATAAAATAGCTAAAATATAGTCTATGTATATATTTACTATGAATCTTATATTTTTCTATATTATTTCTTTGTTTATCTTATTATTTATTTTATATTTTCGTGATTTTAATTTATATATTTAATATATAAGGTCAACCCTGTAAAATATTTATTTTAAGTATAAAAATAACAAAGCCGGAAAGATCACGGGGATCTTTCCGGCTTTGTTAATTATTAACTACCACTTATATGGATACGCATGATTTGATAAGATTTGCTGCTTAATTCCCTCATCAAGAGGACTATTTTCATGTTTTTCTAAATATTCGACTCTTTTGATTACAAAATTCTTATCTGCTTCTAGAAATTTTGAAAAAACTTTATCCCAATCATCCTTATAACCATACATATTCAACATTTTTTCCAATGCTGAATTTATCAAAGGACTACTTGAATATATCAATGTTCCAGGATCTTCACATTCAAACTTTATGTAAAGGATCAGCTTGATTATTGCATTCACCTCTTCCCTTGCTAATTGAATAGATTCGTGCTTCATTATTTTCCTCCGCACTTTCTGATTTTAACTTGATTATCAGTGAGTTTGAGTCTCGTATCATAATCAAGATGTTCTAATATGGCATATGGGTTTTTACCGGCATACAGAATATTATTCAATTTCAACTTTCCTTCATGAGTATATTCTAATCTAGAAGGTGAGCGGATATTTCCTCTTTCCCCTGGATCTATTTTGAAAATAATCGCATAGTCTCCTCGTCCTATATGATTGGGGTTGTTTATCAATAAGTCTCTCATTACATCTTTTGGAGACATTAGTACATCAGTTATATAAACTTTTCCACTGACGTTTGGATGAAGAACACCGCTCTTCATAATGCCGTCAAAACCCGCTTTATTTGTATAGTGAATAAATACATTTTCACCAGCAAGTCCTAGTGGGTCGATCCAACCCGTCGGATTATGAACGTAACTATAAAGACGGAATGTTTAATGTGCTGAATGGGAACTAGATAAAAAAGCCGGAAGATCACGGGGATCTTTCCGGCTTTCTAGTGTTTATTTTCTACTCAAAAGTAATTCTTTCCACTTTTCAAGATAGCTTCTGAACTCTTCTATCGTTGAGATTGTTAAGCTCTCTTCGGTGTACTCATTAAAAATCTCGACGCTATCCAGTTTGATAGTGACAGTATGGGCATTGCCAGTGCCTTCCCATTGCAGTAATTCTCCATTTTTAACCGATTCACATAAATCAAGATATTCATTTACACCACGTAAACTACCTTGAATATCACCACTTAAAAAGTCTGCCAATACATGATATTCATAACCAAGATCCACTTCGGGGTATCCATCTTTATCAATAAAAAATCTCATACATCCTCTACTAATCAATGTATTTTGGGAACGCGGTATTTATATTGCCTGAAGCGTCAAGCCATCCTTCTATCTTAACTCCACTAGGAGAAGTTCCTGACCATTTTCCATTCGGCTGTATGGTGCCGTTTTTATAAGCTCCTCTGATCTCTGACATTACCTGTTGTCGATTCCAAGATTGAGGGAAAAATGTTGAATCAGGTCCTTTTGCTACCCATTGGTTTGTTCTAGCATTAAACACTTCAACTCTTCCTTGATAAACACCATGTGTATTTGGAGGATTTGTAATTTCAGTGATACGGGCTTTCCTTTGATGACCTATACTCGCTTCGTGGTGAAAACCGACTGCTCTTCCTCTCCGATTTATTTCACCATGAAAAACATGCTCAGCATTAATTTGAGGATCACAACCAGCCAGCCCCAGTGGGTCGATCCAACCCGTCGGATTATGCACGTAACTGTAAGGATTTACTCCTCCTGCTAACCCCAAAGGATCAGGGCTGAGGTAGCACGTCGCTTCTGGCAAATAATAGCGGTGCCGATTGTAGCAAAGCCCTGATTCCTCATCAAAAAGTTGCCCGGCAAATCTGAGGCCCGGGTCCAGTTGCGGGTTCTCGCCGTGTCCGCCCAGCCGCAGCCCGTACAGGGACTGCTTCGGCCGTCGCCACACCCGTTTACTCGTCGGGTCGAACAGCGCCAGCGGCTCGCCGGTCGGGGCGCTGACCGCATACTGGGTCTGCACCTCCCCGGCTATCAGCTCCACCCGGTTATCCAGATTAAGCGTAAACGCCTGCGTCTGCTGCGCCACCAGTTCCCAGCCGTCAAACACCAGATGGCGGATCATCTTCAGCCTGCCGTGCTGATACTCGCGGATTTCTGCTGGGGTATCCCCATCCCACAGAATTGTGCACCCTTATCCTTTGCAGCGCTTTTACGCCAAACACCCGAGGTGGGAGCCGGATGCGTTAGTTGCGCACGTCCGGATCTGTGCGGGGGAGTAGCCGGTAACGGCTATTCCTACCGCGACCGATCTTTCCGGCTTTTTAATATAGCCATGATGTACTTATTATGCAAACCCACTAATAATAAAAATATTCTGGCACATCTTTAATAGGAAGATGTGCCAGAGATTTTTATTTATAAAGATTCCATGATGAATAATCACCAATATATATTTCGTTTAATTCCAAGTCCAATGGAATATTGGAAATATTATCAGCTATTTCATCAAAAGGAGATGGTAATACGAATAAAAAGCCAAAATCATCATCTATAATAATAGAGCCATTAAATATTCTTTGACGCTTTGTAAGGTTAATCACATCCCCCATTGATTGCCCTGCATATAAATGGTTTTTATATAAGCCTTTATAATTTTGGTTACACCCTATGGAAAATATAATTCCATTTGAATTGGTTGATATGGTTAGGGTTTTGTTAAGGATGTATGCATATCTTTTACTATTATCAGGCAAGCAATATTCTTTATATTCAACACTGAAATCAGAATAAATTTCATTTGTATAATCGGAAATGTTATTGTTTAATAATACATTTCCGATTGAATGACATGATATTATTTCTGCGGAAAAATTTAACATGTCTACATTCCTCCATTTACTAAAATACGGTCAACATATACTGGAGAGTCTTTTATTAGATCATAATTTTTAAAATCCCCATGTCCTATACGTCCGAATACAATATCTTCACCTTTATTATTAACTTTATATACTTTCCAATAGTCATTTCCATGAATATTTGGCTGCTTAGCATTACCTCCAGGGTGATAATCTAGCTTATATGTAGTACCAGATTTAGTTGTTTTAACATATTGAACATGTTGAATTGCGTTCGGATTACCAGCTTGAGGATAAGTTTTTTCCCACCCACGACTTGTAAGATGCGCATTTACATCAGCAGGTTTTTTACCTGTAAGTTCATCTGTCCATCTCTGAGTTATCCTGTCTTTTTGGTCAAATCCTTTTGTACATTTAGGTTTAAGCCCCAGTGGATCAATCCATCCTGTGGGATTTTTGACGTATGAATATGGGTTCTCACCACCCCAGAGGCCCGTAGGATCGGCACTCAGGTAACAACAGCCTTCCGGCAAATAATACCTGAACCGGTTATAAAATAAACCACTTTCCTCATCAAAAAGTTGCCCGGCGAATCGGAGGCCCGGGTCCAGTTGCGGGTTTTCGCCGTGTCCGCCCAGCCGCAGCCCGTACAGGGACTGCTTCGGCCGCCGCCACACCCGTTTACCCGTCGGGTCGAACAGCGCCAGCGGCTCGCCGGTCGGGGCGCTGACCGCATACTGAGTCTCCACTTCCCCGGCCATCAGTTCCACCCGGTTGTCCAGATTAAGCGTAAACTGTTGCGTCTGCTGCGCCACCAGTTCCCAGCCGTCAAACACCAGATGGCGGATCATTTTCAGCCGGCCGTGCTGATATTCGCGGATTTCTGCTGGCACGTCGCCATCCCACACATACGTGGTCCGCTTACCGCTCGGGATACACCGTTTTTCTGTCCGCCGCCCGAAGGCGTCATAGCGATATTCCCACGGTATCCCGTCCGGGGTGATAAGGCCGGTCAGCTGATTCTGGCTGTTCCACCGGTATTTCGTCAGCGCCAGCCGGCACCCTTCCGCTAAAAACTGTTTCTCCTGCATGCGGCCGGCCCGGTCGTAAACAAACCGGTGCGAGCCCACCCAGTTCAGGCGGTGGCCCTCCTGATAGAGGGTTTCCCCCATAATCTCCTGCACCCCGTCAAACCGTCTTGACGGGTACCCCGTTTCATCATACTGATAATGCTCCCGCAGTGTCCGGCCTTCCCCCACCGAAATCACCTGGCCGTTGCCGTTGAGGAGATAATTTAACGGCTGTCCGTCATCACTGGCGGCGGTCAGGTTCAGCGCGGCATCGTATTCATACCGGCGCGCCACCCCCGCGTAAGCGGGGCCCTCAATCTCGTCCGGTTCAGCCGGCCGGAAAAAGTAGGGGTTGCGGCCTGCCCGTTGCGCGGTTAACTGGCCCATCAGGCTGTACTGCTGGCGCAGAATAAATCCCCCGTCCACATAACGGCCCGTATCCCGGCCGGCGTCATCCCGTTCCAGGGTCAGGGGCGCCTGCTCCGCCAGCGTCAGCTTAATCAGTTCCCCCACCCGGTTAACCTCCCGCCGGCTCTGCCAGCGGCAGAGGCGGGTCTGGCCGCTAAACCGGGCCGGACCGGCAACCGGCGCTGTTTCGCCGGTGAATAACTGCCGTTCTGCGGTGCGGGTATCCGGGTAGTGACGCAGAATCTCTCCGTGCGGCTGGATTTCCCGCACTATCCGGTCCTGCTCGTCGTATTCAAAATGCAGGGTGCTGTCCGGGGAGTCCACGGTTAACAGCCGGCCCA
>NZ_RCWB01000010.1:25565-141492 GCF_018448885.1 Photorhabdus caribbeanensis | reverse complement strand
CGAAACAAAATAATTCCCATTGAGGAATAAAGAAGCGGCAAAAATCATCGACATCGCAGAAAATTTCAACTAACTTGTTCATAGCCTGTTCCTCCCCGGAGCTGTTTCGGCGTGCACCAAAACATTGTTCCTGGAACAGGCTTCATGTCAATTTCTTATCCAGAATTCGGGTTAATTAAAACCCGCGTTTCTTTTACTTATCGATAAGATCTTATAGCATAAAACAGTGCAATTTATATCGTATAAAATACGGATGGTTTTTTCTAGGTAAACTTTGTGTTAAAAAATATCTTTAAATAATCATTCCATTTATGATTATTGCCAGTCGATTAAATAATTCACTAAACATACGCTCGGTAAATGGCGCTAACATCGGGATTAAGAGCGTGAGTACCAATATACCGGTAGTCAGTGTTAACGGAAAACCGACCACAAAGATGGAAAGTTGTGGTGTCATCCGGTTTAAAATCCCCAATGATAAATTCAGTGTTAATAACAGCGTAATTAATGGCAGAGCCAGCATCATGCCGTTGATAAATATCATACTGGCGCTTTGTGCTAGCAGTAAAAACCCTTGAGCGTTGAGTTGCAGTGGTTGTACCGGAAGAATCTGGAATGTGTCTGCCAGAACCGATAATAGCCATAGATGACCGTCAAAAGCCAAAAATAACAGTAAAGTTAAGAGGTTAAAGATTCGTGCCAATATAGGCATATTGGGGCCGCCGGAGGGATCAAAAAAAGTAGCGAATGAGAGCCCCATTTGTAAACCAATCACTTCACCGGCATGACGCACTGCGGCAAAGGCAATTTGCATTGTCAGGCCAAGTGACGCCCCAATCAGGATTTGCTGGAGCGTCACCCAGAATGCCGCAACCGAGAAAATAGGCACTTGCGCAGGTTGCAGGTTTGGCATCAATAGCAGTGTTACCATCACTGCTAGTCCAATTTTGACTTTCTTAGGCGCCTGTTTTTCACTGAATAATGGCGCAGTACTGAACAGCGCAAGCACCCGAACCAGCGGCCAGAAAAATTCACTGACGAACTGGATCAGCATTTCACTGTTAAAAGAGATCATAATTAGCCAATTATCACAGGGATGCTGCTGTAGAGTTCACGCATGTAGTCCAGAAATAGGTTTAGCATCCAAGGTCCGGCGATAACGGTAGTGACAAATACCGCCAGAATTTTGGGAATAAATGAGAGTGTCATTTCGTTAACCTGTGTTGCCGCTTGCAACAAGCTCACAATTAAACCACATAATAAAGCCGCTAATAGCAACGGCGCAGCCAGCGCCAGCGCGACTTTCATGGCTTCTGTTCCCAATGCCATGACTGATTCAGGAGTCATAATGTTTGCCTCTTTTCAGGTCAACCGTAAAAACTTTGTGCCAGAGAACCCAGTAGTAATTGCCAGCCGTCAACCAGTACAAATAACATGAGTTTGAAGGGCAGTGAGATGGTGGCGGGGGGCACCATCATCATCCCCAATGCCATTAATACGCTGGCGACCACCAGGTCAATAATCAAAAATGGGATAAACAGCGTAAAACCAATCTGAAAAGCGGTTTTCAATTCGCTGGTGATAAATGCCGGCATTAATACTCGCATAGGAACAGAATCGGCAGTTTCAAATGGCGGCTGATCAGCAAGACGAGCAAACAGCGCTAAATCGTTTTCCCTTGTCTGACGCAACATAAATTGCCGTAATGGTTTAGCGCCATTTTCTAACGCGGTTTCCAAACTAATTTTATCTTCGCTGAAAGGCAGATACGCATCTTGATAAACTTTATCGAAAACCGGTGACATAATGAAAAACGTCATAAATAGCGCCAGCCCAAGTAAAACCTGATTAGGCGGCGCCGATGGCGTGCCTAAAGCATTCCGCAGTAAACCCAATACGATGATGATGCGGGTAAAACTGGTCATCATGAGTAAGGCTGCGGGAATAAAAGTCAGCGCGGTGATGAAAACTAACGTCTGAACTGGTAGTGACCAGCTTTGTCCGCCGTTTGCCAGCGGTTGACTGATGATGCCCGGCAACTGTGCCGCGGCATCCAGCGGTAAAATAAGCGCAGCGAGTATCATCCCCAGGCGGCATGACAATGCAAACTTATCCCTTGTCATAAAGAGAGAACTACTTTTTCTCATCATTCTTGCCTTGTCGCATCAGCGTGTTTTTTAAAATCTGACCAAACAGTGCCGGTTTTATAACTTGTCCTTCGGTGGTATTACGGTCGGATTCAGGTATTGGCATCTGATGTAATAAATTAATTTGCTGAGCAGTGACACCCAGTACCAGCCAGTTATCTTCAACTTCTACAATGACGACACGTTCACGCTGTCCCAGAGAACAACTGGCTTTGATACTCAATTGTTGCTGAGTTTTCCCTTTATTGGCAAACAGCCCCATGCGGCGTATTAGCCAAGTGAGGGTGAAGATTAACAGCAACACTCCCGCCAGTGCGCTGCTGACCTGCATCAGCGTCTGACCTGCGGGAAGTGGCGCGGATGTGGCGACTTGAGTAACCGTTTGGGTTTGCGCGGCAGGTTGTGCCGCGCCATTATGCAGAGAGGGCTGAAAAGCCATATTAACGACTCAGGCGACGCATACGTTCAGAAGGGGTGATAATATCGGTGATACGGATACCGTATTTGTCGGATACAACCACAACTTCACCCTGAGCAATCAGATATCCATTGATTAAAATATCCAACGGCTCCCCGGCAAGGCCATCAAGGGAAACTACTGAACCTTGAGATAATCTCAGTAGTTGTTTGATGGTCATTTTTGTCCGGCCTAATTCTACGGATAATTTGACCGGAATATCCAGGATCAGGTCGATATCCGATAAGTGGGCCAGTGTATCCTGAGGCTCCAGAGATTCAAATATTGCCGCGCTGCTGTCCGAGGTTTGTTGTTGCGCGGCCTGTTGTTCCAGAGCTTCTGCCCACATATCTTCGGCAGATCCGGTTGCAGCGGTATCTGTGGGTTGCTTAGCATCACTCATTGGGCTGTTCCTCATCCAGAGCATTTAAAACAGGGTTAATAAGATGTTCGACACGCAGGGCATATTGCCCGTTTAATGTTCCGTACTGACTGGTGAGCACCGGCACACCATCGACGTGAACGATCAGGCGTTCGGGTTTATCAATAGGTAAGATATCGCCCGGCTGAAGTTGCAGGATTTTTGACAGCCTCAGCGGGATATCAGCAAAGTTAGCGACCAATTCCAGTTCTGAATGCTGAACCTGTTTTACCAGACTTTCCCGCCACAGGCTGTCTTCTTGCCGCACATTGTCCAGCGGTGGATTGGTTAGACGTTCCCGTAGGGGTTCGATCATGGCAAACGGAATACAGATGTTAAATTCACCACTCAATGCACCAATTTCCACTTGGAACGGCGTTGTCACCACAATATCGTTCGGTGATGTCGTAATGTTGGTGAATTTCACCTGCATTTCAGAGCGAATATATTCCACTTCAATTTTGAAAATGGCGCTCCAGGCGTCACGATAGGAATCCAGCGCCATACGTAACATCCGGTTAATCACGCGTTGCTCAGTGTGGGTGAATTCACGGCCTTCTACTTTGGTCGGGAAACGTCCGTCCCCGCCAAACAGGTTGTCTACCGCGATGTAAACCAGGCTTGGTGCGAATGCAAACAGCGCTGTTCCTCTCAACGGTTTTAGATGAACCAGATTAAGGTTGGTCGGTACCGCCAGGTTACGGGCGAATTCATGATAAGGCTGAATTTTTATGGCGCCGACGGTAATGTCAGGACTACGGCGCAGCATGTTAAACAACCCCATCCTGAACTGACGGGCAAAGCGTTCATTAATAATTTCCAGTGCTTGCAGACGTTCCCGAATAACACGGCGTTGGGTATTGGGATCATAAGGGCGAACCTCATTTTCCCCGGACGCGGTATTTTCTGCATCGTCACTGGCGCTGTCGCCATTGAGCAGAGCATCAATCTCTGCCTGTGAAAGAATATTGTCACTCATGGTGATTATCGCAGAATAAACGTGGTAAACAGCACATCGGTGATGACCTGATCCGGCTCACCGGGCACCAAGGTTGGGAGAAGTGTTTGCTTGATGTCGTCCATCAGACGCAATTTACCGCTGTCATGAGCCAGTTCGGCCGATTTCTGGCGTGATAGCAGTAACAACATACGACTACGAACTTCCGGCAGATACTCGTGGAAACGCTGGCGAGTTTTTTCATCGGCTAAACGTAAAGTCACGCCAATGTAGAGCACTCGGTCAAAGTGATCTTCATTGTCGATCAGGTTGACGGTAAAAGGCTCCAGAGTCATAAAGACAGGGACTTCTATGGCTTTGGATGCTGTAGAATCACTCTCTTTTGCCTGCTTAAGCGCCCACCAACTGTATCCCCCGATGGCGGCGCCAATAACGGCAATCAGTACTAACAGTATCATCCCAAATGGGTTTTTGCGTTTATGCTCGTAGCTATAGTCAGACATGGACAGACAAGTTCCTGTTTTTGTTGCGGATAAGCGCCCTCGCGTTCCGTGGCGGACTGACTTATCCATCAATATCGATGATCATTATCCCGCGTATTTCCGTAGGCAATAGCTGGAACAAACGGGGAAAAAACTACTAACTCGTTCGTTTGTTGTGAATCTGGTTTATACCCGTTATCTTTCAAGTTGCTGTTTTGTCGGCTGCTTTCACTTACCTCAGCCATTTAGTCACCCAGTAACATAGTTATTGATGCTGCTGGGGATTCGTTCACTTGCCGCCATGCTGCAACTTGAAATTTATTGGATCTTGAAACCTATTGGATATAGTTCGTACAAATACTTTCCACTATCAGGCGAAAATATCCACACCTCCCCGAACCGATGCCAGTTGATGAGGGGTTAAACGTACGGTGGATTCAATGGCGGAATGGGTTTCTGAGGCGGTATCAGCATTGCGGCTTGCGGTTCCGCCTGAATGTTGTGAATCAGAGCGTTGTTCTTGTTGCCACGGACTGGCGTTGTCACTGCTGACACTGCTTTGGGTCAGTTGAATACCACTTTCTGCCAGTGCGTGGCGAAGTCCAGGTAATGCGGCTTCCAGTGCCGCCCGGACATGGCTGTGAGCCGATGCCAGATGTAATTGCGCTTGATTATCTTCAACCGACATACGGATTTGCAAGGCGCCTAGCTCCTGTGGATGCAGGCGCAACTCTGCCTGTTGCAGGCCGTTGCGGTTAAATAAAATAATTTGCTGGTTTAATTGCTGTTGCCACTCTTCACTACCCAACTGGACATTCAGTAAGGGGGTAGAGGCACTGGATAACTGAAACTGGGCTGTTTGGTTGTGTCCTGCGGAGAGCAGGGGAGAGGTTGTTACAGTGGCGATTTGCTGATTTTCAGTGGCGGTTGGTGCGTGCTGGATCTCAGCTTGAGCGGTGGTCTGAATCAGTGCGGATTCGCGTAGATGATTTTGCGTTGCACTTTCAGGTTGAATACCGTGTTGAATAGCTGCTGAGGCAAGCTTGGGTTTTACTGGCGAATGTTGCACCAGTCCATTTTCAGGTTTGGCTTTAAGAAGCATTTCCGCTTTTTCTGCTTCCTGTTTTAGCTGTTCTGGAATCGCTGTCAGAGGGTTTTCCTCAGTCGATAATCCCGTAGCGACTAATTCGTTAGCGCTAATTTGACGGTTTTTATCATTATGTTTGATGAGCCCGTCAGGTTGGAGGCCACTTTTCGAGTTTTCAGGTTTGATAGCTAACCCGGATAATTGTATGGGTAAACTTGCCGCCAGTTCTTCTGCTGACATAAGTTTCTCATCAATGGAAACCGGTTGTTTGTTTGCATCGGCTTTTACATCAAGGGGAATCTGCGAGGAGGTAATAGACTCCGTTGGTATTTCATGTGGAATAGATGGTTCATTGGAAATAGATAGTTCGTTGGAGATAGATAATAGTGGCGACAAACCGTTGTCTGTATCATCTGTAATCTCTTCTTCTTTGGATGACATTTTTTCTGATTTGACCCCGCCTTTTTGCGCCAGTTCGGTTTCCAGATTAAGAAACTGAGCAAAAGCCGAAAGCTGATCGGCATCAGTAAGTGAATCACTACGAGTTGGCTGATTTTCTGTCGGTTTCAGGTCGGCAGGCAAAAGAGTGAGATTCATTATTTATTTCTCCATTGTGCGCTACGTTGGGCATACTCATCCATCTGTTTCTGCTCCGTTCTGTTCTGATGTAATCTTCGGTTGTTATCTGCCCGTTGTTGCAAAGTATCGAAGGCGTTGAGGCGCCGCTGTTTTTCCCGCCACTGTGATAAAGCTGTATCAAGCCGCTGTTGCCATTGATTGAGCTGCAATTTGTGCTGTTCAATCGCTTTTTCCAGCGTTTTCATGAATTGCTGATAATTTTGCCAAGTGGTGCATGGCATACCATTACTCAATGTGTCATTCAGTCGCTCCCGGTATTCATCCTGATAGCCCATCAATGTCGCGAGTTGTTGCTCCATTTGCTGATGGTTCTGACGAACTTGTGCCAGGTGAGTGGCGGCTTTTTCCACTGCATTTTGTGCAAGGTCACGCAAGGTCATGAGAGGTGATTGTTGCTGCATCTTATTCCTCGCTTTAATGGCAACACCCAGAAAATCGTTACGTTACGTAGGTAACAACTGTTGTAATTGAATGCAGGCAGCTTCATATTCACTGCGTTCTTCAATATCTTGCTGTAGAAATTGGGCCATGTAGGGATAGAGCTCAATGGCTTTATCCAATAGCGGATCACTGCCTGCCGCGTAAGCGCCGACGTTAATCAGATCACGGTTACGTTGATAGCTTGCGAGTAGTTGCTTGAACTGCTGTACCCGCCGGTAGTGCTGCTTATCAATGAGTGAGGTCATCGCGCGACTGATAGAGGCTTCAATATCAATGGCCGGGTAATGCCCTGATTCTGCCAGCGAACGGGAGAGGACAATGTGACCATCCAGAATTGCTCGGGCAGCATCGGCTATCGGGTCTTGTTGGTCATCACCTTCGGTGAGTACGGTGTAGAACGCGGTAATCGAACCGCCGCCATTCACCCCATTTCCTGCACGTTCCACAAGCGCAGGCAGTTTGGCGAAAACCGAAGGCGGATAACCTTTGGTTGCCGGAGGTTCGCCGATTGCCAGGGCAATTTCACGTTGCGCCATACTGTAACGGGTCAATGAATCCATAATCAGTAATACATGTTTACCTCGATCACGAAAATCTTCGGCGATACGGGTGGCGTAGGAGGCGCCTTGCATGCGCAACAGCGGCGAGATATCGGCGGGTGCGGCGACAACCACTGAGCGAGCTAAGCCAGCGGCGCCAAGGATGTTTTCAATAAAGTCTTTAACTTCTCGGCCACGTTCACCGATCAAGCCGACGACAATCACATCAGCTTGTGTATAACGCGCCATCATGCCAAGCAGGACACTTTTACCTACCCCGGAACCGGCAAACAACCCCATACGTTGCCCGCGGCCTACAGTCAGCAGGGCATTAATCGCCCGCACGCCGACATCCAACACATCACTGATTGGCGTACGTTGCAGAGGATTGATTGGCGGTGTGGTGAGTGGGGCGCGATAGCCGGTATCTGGCGAAGGAAACCCATCCAGTGGACGACCGGCGCCATCCAAAACTCGTCCTAACAGTTCCGGGCCAAGGGGTAACTGGCGCCCACTGCCACAATCTTCACTGTATGGGCGGGCGTATACCCGGGCGCCGGGTACAATGCCTTCCAGATCTTCCAGTGGCATGAGAAGAAGTTTTTCGCCATTAAAACCGACAACTTCACTTTCAACTTCTTCAATATTGCTGCCATTTTGTCGCTCGATCAGACAGGTTGCCCCCAGAGGCAGATGTAAACCTGTCGCTTCCATAACCAGCCCAGTCGCTCTGGTCAGACGTCCATAACGACGAACCGGCGAGGTTTTCGCTAATTTCTTCTCAAAAGCATCCAGTGTCGCCAGCCAGCGCCCGAGTCTTGCTGTCATTACAATTCCCCCGGCGCGGCCAGTCGGCATAATTCATGCCAGCGGGTTGCCAGACTGGCATCTAAATCGCCTTCCTCTGCGCTGATTTTACAACCGCCAGGATGTAGCTTGTTATCTGCCAGTAAGCGCCAACCGTGTAGTGATAGCGTATTGCCTAGCTGTTGTTCAACCATTGGCATATCTTGTGGGTGAACCCGCAATTGGGGTTTACCGCTCAACATCGGTTCCTGTTGAATAAATTCACGGATCTGATTGAGCAGGGCAGTGCCATCACAGATCGCGGGCTGACCTAAGATCTGCTTTGCGGCGGTCAGTGCTAGTTGCATCAAGCGGGAGGCAATGATCGTGTCCAGTCCTTCCAGTGAATGTTGGAAATCCGCTAGCAGATTTTGCCACTGCTCGGTGATAGGTTGCTGTTGCTGAATAGCCTCTTTTCGTCCCTGTTCCAAACCGGCTTCTAAGCCGACCTGATAGCCTTTTTCATAACCTTGTGCTTGACCTTCGGTAAATCCCTGTTCATGGCCTGCTTGTCGGGCCTGCTCTTTCAGGTTATCCAGCATTGCCGCCTGTTCAAGGATTTCATTACGCTCCGAGTCTTCTTGCGAGTCATCAACGGGCTCTGGTTTGGCCCGTAGTTTTTCCCACTGTGTGAGTTCGTTTGGTTTCCAGGGTTGCCAGTCAGCATGGTTTAACTTATCAGACATAGCTATCGTCGCCACCATTCAGGATAATCTCGCCGCTTTCTGCCAGACGACGAACAATAAGCAGAATCGCTTTCTGTTCGCTCTCCACTTGCGACATCCGCACCGGACCACGGTTTGCCAGGTCATCGCGCATAATCTCTGCGGCACGTTGAGACATATTGTTGAGGAAATGATCACGCAGTTGCTGGTTGCAGCCTTTCAGCGCAATGAGCAGGGAATCCGTGGTGATTTCCTGCAACAGACGCTGGATACTGCGGTCATCCACATCGATAAGATTTTCGAACAGGAACATTTCATCGATGATTTTTTGTGCCAGCTCATTATCGTAGGCACGCATGGCTTCGATAACATTCTCTTCTTGCTGACTTTTCATCAGGTTGATAATTTCAGCCGCAGTACGAATACCGCCCATTTTGCTGCGCTTGAGATTCTGGCCGTCCAACAGGTTATTGAGTACTTCTGTCAGTTCAGCCAGTGCCGCCGGTTGTACGCCACCGAAAGTGGCAATACGTAGCATGATGTCGTTGCGTAATTTGTCATCAAACAGCGCCAGGATATCGGCTGCCTGTCCGCGATTTAAGTGAACCAGAATGGTGGCGATAATCTGTGGATGCTCTTCACGGATCATATCGGCTGCCATTTGAGGCTCCATAAAGTTGAGAGTCTCAATACCAGTGGTGGTTTCACGGGATTCGAGAATATCCTCAAGCAGACTGGAAGCGCGTTCTTCACCTAGCGCTTTAATTAACACTGAACGCAAATAGTCACTGGCGTTGATACTCAGGGCCGCATACTGGCCGGCATCTTCTTCAAACTCTGCCAATACATCCACCAGTTGCTGGTTAGAGATTTGGCGCATGCCTGCCATTGTGATACTGAGTTGCTGGACTTCCCTGGAGTTCAGGTGTTTAAACACCTCGGCCGCCTGATCTTCTCCCAGGGTCATTAACATGACGGCGCTTTTTTCTGTTCCGTTCAGGCTCATTGTTCGTTACTCATCCATTGACGGATCACCAGCGCCACTACGCGAGGATCTTTTTCTGCCAGCTCGCGAATGCGTTGGCTTTGAATTTCAGCACTGACTCGTTGACGTGTCAGTTTCTGGCGCGTTTTTTCATCCATTTCCGCACTAGATTCAGTCACTTGTCTCTTCTGAACTTTTTGTGCTTCGAGGGCGGCTTTTTCTGCGGCGCGTTTTTTGGCAAGTTGAGGAACCACCATTTTGCGCCACAGCAGCCATGCCACCAGAATCAATAGCAGGTAGCGGCCAAAATCGAAGGCTTTTTCTAACAGAACCGGGTTCTGCCAGACAGGAATAACCTCGATATTTTCTTTGCTTTCAGTAAATGGCGTGTTAACCACATTCAAACTGTCGCCACGCTCTTTAGAAAAGCCCATCGCTTCTCTGGTCAGCGCTTCTATTTTTGCCAATTGCTCAGGGGTTAGCGCCTGAGTTTCCGGGCCGTTTTTGCCTTCTACCGTGACATAATTGACGACAACGGCGACGGATAAGCGTTCAACACCGCCGGCTTGCTGTTGCACATGACGAATAGTCCGGTCCACTTCATAGTTTGTGGTTTCGTCACGGCGGTTATTGCGATTATTGTTCACCATGCGCTCATTACTGTTACCGGCGGATGATGTTTTCTTATCGCTCTTGTCGCTTTTATTGTTCTCTTTGGCATTCGGTTTATCAATCGGCGCACTCGGCGGCGGGCTAGGTTGATTGGAAAGCGCACCGGGAATACCGCCAACCTGAGGGCCGCCGCTCTGCTCGCTTTCACTCAACTGTTTTGAGCGAACCGCAGCCTGATTAGGGGGTTGATTAGGCTTATATTCTTCCGCCGTCTCTTCACGGCGTGAAAAATCCACCTGTGCCGTCACTTGTGCGTGAACGTTACCACGACCGACAACCGGGGTTAGAATCGCTTCGATACGATGCTGGAAACGATTTTCCACTTCCTGAATGTATTTCAGTTGACTGGTATTGAGATCGCGCCCGGTTGCATCGGCTTGGGTCAATAGACGTCCGGTCTGATCAACGATGGTGACATTGCCCGGTGGTAAGCCAGCGACACTGCTGGAAACCATATGGACGATGGCGTTTATCTGGCCTTCATCCAGAGTACGGCCTTGCAGTAATCCGACAGTAACGGAAGCTGAGGGCGATTTCTGTTCACGGACAAACAGCGAGGGTTTGGGAAGTGCTAAGTGAACACGGGCATTTTGCACCGGCCCCAACGATTCAATGGTGCGTGACAGTTCACCTTCCAATGCCCTTTGGTAGTTAACTTGCTCACTAAATTGGCTGATGCCAAACTTTTCTTTATCGAGTAGTTCGAATCCAGCAGCTCCACCCTTAGGCAACCCTTGTTGTGCCAATCTTAGCCGTGTCTCATGCACCTGTTCGGCAGGGATCATGATCGCAGCGCCATTTTCGGCAAAACGGTAAGGGATATTTAATTGGGTTAATTGGGTGACAATATCGCCACCATCTTTATCGCTCAGATTACTGTAAAGCACCCGATAATCGGGGCTGCGTAACCACAGGAAAAGGGCAATGACAATCGCAACGGCTGCGCTGCCGGCAACTAATAATGGCACTTTAGGATCAGCTTTTATCTGGTTAATGATAGCACTGAAACCTTTAGTTTGATTTTCAACGTCGGTTGTTGCGGCACTCATAGACGATCCTTGCCTTGCTGTTCAACATGAATACTAAAAGCGTGGCGTAACAAAACAGACTCCCCATACGCAAGCGAAAAAATTCTTCCTATTTTCAGTTTTGTCATTATTCGCTGTTCACTCATCTTTTAATGGCACAATAAGCCCTGACTTTTTACTTTAATTACCCGCTTTAGATCGAGAGGGCTATGTTAGGGTGGCAGTCTAAAAATATGCCGTATATTACCTTGGGTTAATATGGCATTGAATTGCGTAGGGTATAGGGTGGTTTAACACGAGGTTTTTATGTCAATTCAGGCAATTGAAGGCGTGCTGCAACAAATGCAAGCTCAGGCATTACAGGCAGCCAGTATCGCAAAACCAATACCGTTGCAGAGCGGATTTGCCAGTCAACTGATGGCGGCTGTGGGTAAAATCAATCAAACACGTTTGAATGCCACAAAGCAAACTCAGGATTTTACCCTGGGTGTACCCGGTGTTGAATTGAATGATGTGATGGTGGAGATGCAGAAATCCAGTATCGCTTTGCAAATGGGCGTCCAGGTAAGAAATAAGTTGGTGGCTTCTTATCAGGAGATTATGAATATGCAGGTGTAGGTATATTAAGCTATTGATGTCTATCGCTAATAAGAGAGATCGCGAGTGTCGTGGATAAATTCCGCGGCGCTGCAAACAGGATGTTCCATCGGTTTTATTTCTAGTCTTTTGTGTTGAGAGGCAATCCATAGCTCATACTGAGATTGCATTTCTGTCCACATTTCAGCGCTGCCCATTTTGTTATAATCAGCCCCTTTTAGCGGATGAAGTTTCCAACTCGGAGCGTTCATATCATCTGGTTTTTTAGCCGTGTTTATTGCGGTTAACTGAATTTGCAACTTTACCGTATGTTTTGGTTGAATGCTTGTTGTAGTTAGCGATTTAATTAAGTGTTGTAAAACTCATAGTCAATAAAATATTTAAGGTGTCACGGTCTCGAATAATAACTTTCAACTCTAATTTCTGAGATTAACTTTAACTTATTGATAAGTATCAAAAAACGATAAGGAGAATGAGCGGTATATCCTGTTATAATTGAATCTTAGTTTTATGCCGGTTGCATTAATTCATAAAAATTTACTGAATGTTTAATAATAGATTAAAGGTTAAATCATGTGGTTTAATTTTTAATTATTTATAGATATAAGGAAATAATATGTCTGAAGTTATGAAACCTGAAAATGAATGTCCGTTTGATCCTAAGCAATATGAATGTCATAGTGTTGTCGCTCCGGTTGGTTCTTTTTCTTGGGCTTTGATTCAATTAAAACTACGCAAACTTGTCGCTCGTTCTGTTTGGCGCGATAAAAAGATGTATTTGGCTATTGTTCCTCGTGTGAATGATTTAACAGTGGAAGAAGGCAGTGCTTACGCTGTTGATGGTGTCGCCGTTGGCACTAAATATGATTATTTGACGCATATTGATCTACGCAATGAGCACGGTAACTTTGTACCGTGGCAGCCAACGCAAGAAGATATGATGGCTTGTGATTGGAATTTTTTTGAAGATAAGGTAAAGCTTGAACCAGAGTCAGATGATATGTTGGTTTTCGATCTTAAATCAGAGTTTGGCGAAAAAGCTGGATATTATGGATATTTGAGTGAAAATAAAATAAGTGACTCTAATGCCGCTCCCATAGGCACTTTATCTATTACCCAAAATAAGACAGATATTAAAAATATTTTAATATTCCATACTGTTGAAAATCCAGGTTATATTCATTTTTCTGTATCCTTTGATGAAGTTAATTCTCAAAAGGTGAAAGAATTATTTAAGAAAAATCTTTATGTCAAAGTTGACAATATAACCTATAATCTTGGAACAAGCCCAGAATGGAGTACAGATATAACAAATTCCACATCCGGTGTTTTATATAACAATGACCCGCCCAATAATCCACATAAAGTGGATACTGAAAAACTAGGCGGAATTATAAAGCAAACAGGTGTAACTAAGCGTTTTTACTTAAGTTGGAGTGATGCATAAGAATAAATAATTCAAATCTACACCCTAAATTCAAGGCTGCGCTCCTGCGTGGTCTTTTTATTTTTCACAATCAACTTAAATCACAGAGCTACATATAACAGCTTATTAATACCTATTAGTTACGATGGGGGGAATGTGAAGGGCAATCCTGATTTGTAGATCGGAATACTACAAGGTTTTAAAGACATCCTAAACTAAGCTCACAAAACAGGTAAATAATGGTGATGAGAGTACATCACCTTTATTTCTCAATTACTTTTGTTCCGTAGAATTCATAAGGGTATTATGATAGGGTTCGACAGGGAATTGGCCGTAGCTATCATTTAATAATTGCTGTTGGCTTGTTTGTTTGATGAGTTTACTTAATTCATCAAGTCTTTTCTGTAGTAGTTTTTTAATCTCATTTTCATTATCTAAAATTGTCTGCAAAATGTTGGTCATTTTTTGCTGTAACGAAAGAGAAGTCGTCGATGATATTGAAGAGTGGCTGATCACTTCTACTGCTTTAAGGTAGGTGATTTCCATATCAACAAGTTCATCCCATTTTTCATTTTTAGCTAAATTAAGCATTTGCTCACTTAAACTTAGGATCTGTTGGTAAGCTGACAAAAGATCCATTTTATTATCCATTAAACAATATCCTGACTGGCGTTGTAATGAGGGCCAATTTGCCGCCAAGCGTCTGAAATCTCGGTGAGTAACTTTATTACTTCGGTAATGGCTGGCTCATCATTGCGTAAATTAGCGTGGAGTAAACGTTGGGTCATATAGTCGTAAAGGGAGGCTAGATTGTGTGCCAGCTCTCCACCTTTTTCATTATCTAACCCTTGTTTGAGGCCATTATCGATGATATTGATCGCTTTGGAAATAGCTGCGCCTTTTTCCGCGATATTACCTTGTTCCATCAGAATAATTGCTCGACGCAGGGCGCTAAGCGCCCCGTTGAACAAAATCTGAATCAACTGATAGGGAGAGGCGTTCATAATTTCGCTCTCCATATCTATCTGGGCATATAATTGACTTGCCGAACGTTGATACATAATTTCCTTTAATTATCTCATTTGCTGTAATAGGAAGTTACTGGTATTTCCCAAGGAAGAGACCATTTTATCCAGTTGTGAAAATTGGCGTTTATAACGTTCAATCTTTTGGTTAATATTCTCTTTCGTTCTGTCTACTTGTTTCTCAAGGGTTTTTAGACGCTTGTTAATACCATTAGTCGCGGTAACTAAGGTACCTTCATGGCTATCCAGAGCATCTTTTAATAGCTTATGTGTCTGAGTGGCAAAACCCGTTTCTTTACCGTCACCCATAAAGAACGCTTTCACATTAGCCGGTTTTTCTTTTAGATTTTTTTCCAGTTTTTCGTTATCAATTTCCAGCTTACCGTCAGGCTTTTGTTTAATGCCCAGCTTATTCAGGGTTGGAATATCATTAGCCGCCTGAGAGCTGAAAATCTGGCTTCTTAGCTGGCTTTGTATTCCGCGTAATGTACTGTCACCTAATAAAGCGCCATTATCTTTCGACGGTTCTTCACCCTGTTTTACTGGCTTAAATTTGGTCAGTGAATCAAATGTCGTTTGTAATTCATTATAAGCATCAACCCATTTTTTAATCGCCTCTTTCATCGGCTCAATATCACGGGATATGACCAGTATTTCTGGCTTATGTTCCCCTGGTTTATCTTTATCCTCAGTCGTTTTTTTCAGATCTAGCTTAACGCCTTCTGGCGCATCGGTAATATGGTTTGTCTGACGTTCAATTGGGATTTTATTAACTGTTAAGAGTGCATTCTTAGCTTCGACGGTTTGAGTGAGTTTACTCGTTGTACCCGGATAGTTTAGAAACTCGCTAAGTTTGTTATCACCTTCAACAGTGATGGTCATCACCGATTCAGTGCCTGCTTTTTTGGCCGTCAGCACTAAATAGTTTTCGCCATCTTTGGCCTTAATAATATTGGCGCTGACATTACCTTCCTGTTTCTCAATCGCATCACGAATCTCAATGATGGATGTTTGTTCGTCTGTCAGCTCGATTTTCATCGGCTTTTTTTCACCAGGCTGAGTAATAGTGATTGTCCGGGTTTTACCTTCGCCCAAAGATTCACCCATATGCTCTTTGATATTATTAACCTTTTCTGTCCGTAATGATTGTGCCTGTGCCAATTGTTTAACTTCAATACTGTAGTTACCAGGGCTGGCTTTAGAATCAGTACTGGCAACGAATGCATCATGTTTTTCGCTGGCAGTGGTTGTGTTAAGTTTATCGAATTTTTTCAGTGATTCAGACGCGGTTTCTAGTTTTTCCAAGCCACTTTTTAATGTACCAAAAGCGGTTAGCTTACCTTTATAACTGGTTTGTTGCTGTGTCAGTGGTACTAAACGTTTTTGTTCTGCTGCATGAAGCTCATTCAATTTAGAGGTTAGATCTAGCCCCGACCCGGCGCCTAATGAAGAAATACCAGCCATTTATTGACTCCTTTATTAGTAAAGCTTTATTGAACCGGTTATCGGTAAGTTTTTGGAAAAGTTTACTAATAAAAATAATTTTTCTATGGTAGGAATAGTCGTGAAGAACCGACGCTGTTTGGCTTATCAGGGCAACGTGATAAAAAAGAAAAAGTTTTTTCAAGAAAAATTAAAGGTTCTTTGAGGGGCGCCGATAAAACTGTTGGCGGTGATGAACACCGTGGGTAAACCCCAAACTTATATATCGACTTGATTTTAAAAAGGAACTCTAACTATGGCACAAGTCATCGGAACTAACATCCTCTCCCAGCTGACTCAGAATAACCTGAATAGATCCCAGGGTACTTTGGGTAGCGCTATTGAGCGTCTGTCTTCTGGCCTGCGTATCAACAGCGCGAAGGATGACGCGGCTGGTCAAGCGATCGCTAACCGTTTCACTGCAAATGTTAGAGGTTTGACTCAGGCAGCACGTAACGCTAACGACGGTATCTCTATTGCACAGACTACCGAAGGTGCGCTGAACGAAATTAACACCAACTTACAACGTATTCGTGAACTGGCTGTTCAGGCGACAAACGAAACCAACTCTGCGAGTGATACCAAATCTATCCAGGAAGAAGTTACTGAACGTTTAAAGGAAATTGATCGTATTTCTAAACAGACTCAATTTAACGGTGTTCATGTTCTAAGTGAAAAGAACGAAATGACTATTCAGGTTGGTGCTAACGATAACGAAGTTATCGAAATTAATCTGGAAAAAATTGACAGCGAGATTCTGGGACTGAATAAATTCACTGTTTCTAAGGAAGTTCCACACGGAGAAGTAATTACACAGGTTGACGATGGTGCAGGTGGGAAGAAAAACATCGATCATACTGCCGACGCTAAAGTTAAGGACCTGAAAAATGTAGAATTCTATAAAGCCGTTAATGAAAAAGGTGAAGTTGATCCTGGCAATTATGTTGTCAAAGGTACTGACGAAACAGATGGCAAAGTAAAATATTTCAAAGCCACTATTACTAAAGAGGGTAAATTAACAGCAGGTGATGACATCACTGCCAAAGCATCAGAAAAGCCTCTGGAAACTTTAGACAAGGCTCTGGCAAAAGTTGACAGCCTGCGCAGTTCTTTGGGTGCTATCCAGAACCGTCTGGAATCTACCGTTAACAACCTGAACAACACCGTTAACAACTTGAGCGCAGCTCGTAGCCGTATCGAAGATGCTGACTACGCGACCGAAGTGTCTAATATGAGCCGTGGTCAAATTCTGCAACAAGCGGGTACTGCGGTTCTGGCTCAGGCTAACCAAGTGCCTCAGAATGTAATGTCTCTGCTGCGTTAATCGTTCAGTTAGGGCAATATGTGAACCTGATTCACATAAAAATCCAAATAAAATCAAGGATCGGCTCGCCGGTCCTTCTTTTTTAGGAGTTTATCAGGAACAGCCTAAAATTTGTGATACTATTAGGCAGACAATAAATTTCGCATAGGTGAAAAAGAAGTGTTTTTACTACATTGTTCAAACGATTGCCCTTGTTAGGGGATTGGATAATGATGGTTAGTCTCTTTTTCCAAAGGTGTCTGTTGTTGTGAGCGATTTGTATACCGCCGAAGGCGTGATGGACAAAAACAGCCTCTGGAAGCGCTACGTACCATTAGTTCGCCATGAAGCGTTAAGGCTACAAGTTAGGTTACCCGCGTGTGTGGAGCTGGATGATCTACTTCAGGCCGGGGGAATCGGCTTACTAAATGCGGTGGAACGTTTTGATTCCTTACAAGGAACCGCGTTTACCACTTATGCGGTACAACGCATCAGAGGTGCAATGTTGGATGAGTTAAGGAGCCGTGATTGGGCTCCGCGTAGCGTGCGCCGTAATGCGCGCGAAGTGACGCAAATCATCCGTAAACTTGAGCAAGACTTAGGCCGTCCAGCCAGTGAGCAGGAAGTTGCTAAAGAATTAAAGATTGATCTGGTAGAATATCGGCAGATACTGTTAGATACGAATAACAGTCAGTTGTTTTCGTATGACGAATGGCATGAAATTCATGGTGAAAGCTGTGAACCTGTCATTGAAGAGGGGCATGAAACTAATCCCTTACAACAATTGCTGGAGAGTGACGTTCGTCAACGGGTAATTGAAGCTATTGATTCGTTACCTGAACGAGAAAAAATGGTTCTGACGCTGTATTATCAGGAAGAACTTAATCTGAAAGAGATTGGCGCAGTACTTGAAGTCGGGGAGTCCCGTATAAGTCAGCTACACAGCCAGGCGATTAAACGCTTGCGGGCACGCTTAAATCCGGAAAAGTAACTTTTTTGCTTATTTGTTTTTTGTTTAAGACTACACACAGGGCTTATCTCTTATGTCTGTTACAACACAAAAGAAACGGCCGCTCAGCCGTTACATTAAAGACTACAAGCATAGTCAAACTCATTGCTTGCATTGTCACAAAGCTCTTGACCGTATCTCATTGGTTTTTAATGGCCAAGTGATCAACAAAGAGTCCATCTCCGAGATGACGGAGTTGATTGATGACAAGACCTGGGATGAGCTGCAAGATAAATTTGTCGCGTTATGTCGTTTTTGCAGTGAGATTTATTGCAATAGCGAGACAGATTATTTTGACATCATGTCGTTCAAACAGTACCTGTTTGAACAGACTGAAATGAGTCATAGTACTGTTCGTGAGTATGTGGTTCGTTTACGACGTTTGGATGAATTGCTCACTTCAAGCAATTACCCTGTAAAAGAGTTCACAACAGAGAAAATTCAGGAAAAACTGAGTGAAAAGCTGTCACAGTCGGCATTCAGTAACTACAACATTGCTTTGCGCAAGTATGAACAGTATTTGAGCTGGCAACAGGGCGGTCACTAAGCTGGAAATATAAACAGCAAAGAGATGATTAATTTTGGGGGAACACATTTTGGTGTGTTCCCCTCGGATCGTTGCTGACAAAGGTCGTTAAAAATAACGGGGTTTGTTTTTTCATGATGAATCATGAGCCAACTCATTTTCCTCATTAATCCGGTTTAATCGCCCACTGGGGTGTGTAGAAGAATTTATATGTTGGGTAAATAAAAGGAAGTATCATCTCGATCGGAGAATATCTGCATACTTTTTATTTTTCAGACATGAAAATAAAAACTACACTTAGTTTCTAATAACAGCGACGATAATAGGCTTAATTGTTTGTTTATATGGGATAGTGAATTACCTGTTTATTACAGGATTTTTTTTCTGTTATTTCAATTAATTAAAAATACATAAGTGATGAAATCAATTTTTTAAATATCGCGATAGGTACCAATTTCTTTCACCTCATTATTTTTTCAATCGCCTCACCACTAATTATCGCAATATCATTCGAAATCTTATTGATTTTTGTATGTAGTAATATATGGTATATGCTAATTTCATTAATATGGTATTCGCTATGGAAAAAGAGGCATTTATTTTTAGAGAAGTTAACGTAGAAGACGCGAACAATCTCATTGTTTTTTTTAATGATTTGGATAACACATCGGAATTTATGTTGCTTGAGCCGGGAGAAAGAAAAACCAGTGTTGAAGAACAGGAGGATATAATAAAAGGATTTGGAAAAGACAGGCAGATGTTAATATGCAAAGATAACAAAAACATTGTTGGATTTATTGTTATCTCTAGAGGAGTATTCAATAGAAACAGGCATTTGGGTTCTATTGCTCTTGGAGTAAAAAAGGAGTATAGAAACAAAGGCATAGCGAGAACCCTAATCGACAAAGCACAAGATTGGTCACGGAAAAATGGAATTAGCAGACTTGAATTAACCGTTGCAATAAAAAACACATTGGCAATGAAGCGGTATTTGTCATCAGGTTTTATTTTTTCTGGTATCAGAACTGGCTCACTATTTATAAATGGTGAACTGATAGATGAATACTATATGACTAAAGAAATAATGACTAAAGAAATATCTGATGGAAATTGATGTAAATGATTACGCTATTTCAATGGGCATTAACAGAGTTTTGAGGTTGATTGTTAATCTAAGGGGAACACCTTTTTGATGAGTTCCCCTTAGCTACAACCGAAATTAACCGATAGTCATCAGGCTGGCATTGCCCCCCGCCGCTGCGGTGTTAATGCTCAGTGAGCGTTCATGTAGCAGACGTTCTAACAGCAGATTAGTTTCTCCACGAGCAAAACCTTGTACGGAGATGATAACGCCTTTACGTTGAGCGACTTGTTCGCAAACTTGACGCAATTGATCAGAGTCGCCGTGGTAAATAACCGCTTCGAATACCGTATCTTCACTCTGCCAGTCCTGAACCAAATTGATTGATTTACGGACGCTATCTGGCAATTGACGAAACAGTTGCTGATGTAGATCATCATTTTGCCATAGCAATTGACAGCCCACAGATAATGTTGCTGCCAGTTGGATCAACGTATCCTGTTGATTATCCGCCAGACACAGCACCTGACCACGAGGCAACAGGGTATAAGTATTGCGTTCGCCGGTCGGCCCCGGCAACAGACGGGTGGTGCCGCCTTGTGCCAGCAATTTATATTGTTGAACTAACTGATTTAGCTCTTCGTTGTGCTGGTTGGTTGCCCATTCTGCTAATGCATCAAAAGGAGCCATCAGCGCTGAACGGACATTAGCATCCAGTGGATATTCCGCATCTTGACGTTCCAACGTTTGGTTGATCGCGTTTTGAGGACGGCAGGAGAGCAAACGGTACAAATAGAGTGGGCCGCCTGCTTTCGGTCCGGTACCGGATAAGCCTTCACCACCGAACGGTTGCACGCCAACAACAGCGCCTACCATGTTGCGGTTAACATACAGATTGCCGACTTTCGCTTTAGCGGTAACTTGTGCAATCGTTTCATCAATACGGGTATGGACGCCAAGGGTCAAACCATAGTTGGAGTCATTAATTTGATCCAGCAATTGATCCAGTTCGTCACGTTTAAAACGGACAACATGCAGAACCGGGCCGAAAATCTCTTGCTTTAATTCATTGAAATTTTCTAATTCAATCAGTGTCGGTTTAACGAAAGTGCCTTGATCCCACTCTTGATTATCGACCACATTATCTTGTGCTGCCTGATAAATCGTGCGTCCTTTGGTACGCATTGCTTGAATATGGCGATCAATGCCAGCTTTGGCTTCCGCATCAATGACCGGGCCGATATCGGTAGACAGGCGTTCAGGATTACCCATCCGGCATTCAGACATGGCGCCTTTCAGCATGGTGAGGGTTCTCTCTGCCACATCATCTTGAATGCAGAGAATACGTAAAGCAGAGCAACGTTGACCGGCACTGTCAAAAGCAGAGGCGACCACATCAGTAACAACTTGTTCTGTCAGCGCGGAAGAGTCGACAATCATGGCGTTCAGGCCACCGGTTTCGGCAATCAGAGGAGTTGGTCGCCCTTGTGCATCAAGTCGTCCGGCAATGTTACGTTGTAATAGACTTGCCACTTCGGTGGAGCCAGTAAACATCACGCCTCGTACTCTCTCATCACCTACCAGAAGAGAACCAATGGTTTCACCTCGGCCAGGTAATAATTGCAATGCATCGTGGGGAATACCTGCTTGATGCAGTATTTTGACCGCTGTTGCCGCAATTAATGGGGTCTGTTCCGCAGGTTTTGCTAATACACTGTTACCGGCAGCCAATGCAGCCGCTATCTGCCCGGTAAAAATGGCTAATGGGAAATTCCACGGGCTGATACAGACAACCGGCCCCAAAGGGCGATGAGTATCATTAGCGAAATCATGGCGAACTTGCCCCGCGTAGTAATAGAGAAAATCGACTGCTTCGCGTACCTCAGCAATCGCATTATTAAAGGTTTTGCCGGCTTCCCGAACCAAAATGCCTAATAACGGTTGCATCTGGTTTTCCATCAATTCCGCAGCACGAACCAGAATAGCAGCCCGTTCTGATGGCGGCGTCGCAAACCAGATTGCGCCAGCTTCTGTTGCGACATCCAGCGCATGGCTGACTTCCTGTTCAGTTGTTTCACGAACATGGCCGACAATATCCGAAGGCGCCGCCGGGTTAATAACTGGTTTAGCGGCAGGTAACTCACCTTGATGGTGATAATTGCCGCCCAGTAGTGGCTCGCTATACTGCACTTCGGTAGCAGAACTTAATAGCGCACTGGAAAGAGATGCCAGACGATGTTCGTTGGCAAGATCCAGACCGGCTGAGTTTGCGCGATCTTTACCATACAGATTGTGAGGCAGAGGAATTTTCGGATGTGGAAGACCGATTTGGCCTTCGGTTTCGGCCAGCTTCTGAACCTTGTTCACCGGATCGGCAACCAGCTCATCCAGTGGTAATGTGGTATCGGCGATACGGTTGACGAAAGAGGTGTTAGCGCCGTTCTCCAACAGGCGACGGACCAGATAAGCCAACAATGTTTCGTGAGTGCCTACTGGCGCATAAATACGGCATGGGCGGTTTAATTTACCATCAGCGATTTTCCCGACCACTTGTTCATACAAGGGTTCTCCCATGCCATGCAGGCACTGGAATTCATATTGCCCAGGATAATAGTTTTGTCCGGCCATATGATAAACGGCAGCTAAAGTATGGGCATTATGGGTAGCGAACTGAGGATAAATCAGATTAGGCACTGACAATAGTTTACGGGCGCAAGCCAGATAAGAAACGTCAGTATAAACTTTGCGGGTGTAAACTGGATAACCTTCCAATCCATCAATTTGAGCACGTTTAATTTCGCTATCCCAGTAAGCGCCTTTTACCAGTCGCACCATTAACCGACGGCGGCTGCGTTGTGCTAAGTCAATGACTGCATCGATAACAAAGGGGCAGCGCTTCTGATAAGCCTGAATAACGAAACCAATGCCATTCCAGCCAGCCAGTTGTGGTTCAAAACAGAGTTTCTCCAGCAAATCGAGAGAAATTTCCAAGCGATCTGCTTCTTCGGCATCAATATTGATACCAACATCATATTGGCGTGCCTGCAATGTCAGGGAAAGCAGGCGTGGATATAGCTCGTTCATGACGCGTTCATATTGAGCACGGCTATAACGTGGGTGCAGGGCAGAAAGCTTAATGGAAATTCCAGGTCCTTCATAAATGCCGCGGCCGTTAGATGCTTTCCCGATAGCATGAATCGCTTGTTGATAGGAAACCATATAATTCTGAGCATCTTCCTCAGTTAAAGCGGCTTCACCTAGCATGTCATAGGAGTAACGGAACCCTTTTTCTTCCAGCTTACGTGCACTTGCCAGCGCTTGAGCGATGGTTTCTCCGGTGACAAACTGTTCACCCATCAGGCGCATTGCCATATCGACGCCTTTACGCACTAATGGCTCGCCGCTCTTACTGATAATGCGATTCAGCGAATTGGAGAGTTTGGCTTCGTTGTGGGTAGAAACTAATTTGCCGGTAAACAGCAGCCCCCAGGTTGCTGCATTGACAAACATGGATGAACTTTGGCCCAGATGGGAATGCCAGTTGCCGTTACTGATTTTGTCGCGGATTAGTGCGTCGCGAGTAGCTTTATCAGGAATACGGAGCAAGGCTTCCGCAAGACACATTAGCGCAACGCCTTCCTGAGATGAAAGCGAGAATTCCTGCAATAACCCTTGAACCAGACCTGAACGACCAATGCTGTTTTTCTGGTTCCGCAATTTTTCTGCAATGCTGTAAGCCAGCTTATGAGTCGCTTGTGCCTGATCTTCGGGCAATTGCGCCTGTTGCAGCAACATGGGAACTGCCTGTGTTTCTGGCAGGCGATAGGCCGCAGTAATTGCGGAACGTTTTACTGATTGAGGCAGGATATGTTCTGCGAAGTCGAGGAAAGGTTGGTGAGCAGAATCTGGTACCGTTTCTTCTGCGATGATCTTCTCTTCTTTAATATCTTGATTAGCAGAGAGTTCAGCGATCTGTTCATCATTTTCAAGACGTTCAAGGTAATTAAAAATAGCTTGTTTAATCAGCCAATGTGGAGTGCGGTCAATCCGTTGTGCCGCAGCTTTAATGCGATCGCGCGTTGCTTCATCAAGCTTCACGCCCATTGTTGTACTACCCATCCTCGCTCCTTAATAGGTAAGGTTTATCTAAAATTGCATGATAATATCTGACATGTTGCAACTTTGTGCAACCTTATGAGAAGCGCTTGTTTTATTTTTGTGAAATTAATCTAGTTATTATAATTAGGTGGATATATTTATTTTTGTGACTTTATTTGATTGATACACATTGGTTTACTATTTTATAGCGAAATATAGGGGTGTAACCCTGAAATGGTTAAAAAGTATAATTTTTAAAGCAAATAAATGTGATTCAGTAGACGTTTCTTGTAAAAAATGGCGTTAATTAGTTGTTAAATTACCTGATGCTAATCTAGGATTCACTGTAACTTTCTAATTGGTTACAAAAATAATTATTTCAATTTAGAATTATGGACCATTTTTAGGTGCAATCAGGTGCAACGTTCCTGAACCTGACAGGGAAAACTCTGTGTACCCGGGAGAACTGCGGATTTGCAAAACACAGATAACACTATGGAGAACTTGCATGACAGTAAATACACCAATGCTAATCACCTTTATTGTCTACATTACTGGTATGTTGTTGATAGGTTTTTTGGCTTATCGCTCAACCAAGAATTTTGATGACTATATTTTGGGTGGAAGGCGATTAGGTAGCGTAGTAACGGCTTTGTCTGCCGGTGCTTCGGATATGAGCGGTTGGTTATTAATGGGCTTACCTGGCGTGGTCTATTTTGCGGGGATTTCAGAAAGCTGGATAGCGATTGGCCTCTCTTTAGGCGCTTACCTGAACTGGAAATTGGTGGCAGGTAGGTTACGAATCCAGACCGAAGTCAATAATAATGCGCTAACATTGCCGGACTACTTCACCAGCCGTTTTGACGATAGCAGTAAAATCCTACGTATTATTTCTGCGCTGGTGATTTTGATCTTCTTTACTATCTATTGTGCTTCTGGCGTGGTTGCCGGAGGATTGTTGTTTGAAAGTACGTTCGGTATCAGTTATCAGAAAGCCATGTGGCTCGGCGCCGCAGCAACAATTGCTTATACTTTCCTTGGCGGCTTCCTGGCGGTCAGTTGGACCGACACGGTTCAGGCTTCATTAATGATATTTGCGCTTATTTTGACGCCGATCATCGTTATTTTCTCTGTGGGTGGCATTGATACCTCTCTGGCTCTGATAGCAGCAAAAAGCCCGGCTTATATGGATATGTTTAAAGGGTTGAACTTTATTGCCATTATCTCGCTGTTAGGTTGGGGATTGGGTTATTTTGGTCAGCCACATATTCTGGCGCGTTTTATGGCGGCAGATTCCCATCATACTATCCGCAAGGCTCGTCGTATCAGTATGACTTGGATGGTGTTATGTTTGGCAGGCACTATTGCTGTCGGTTTCTTCGGTATTGCTTATTTTGAAATGCACCCTGAACTGGCTGGTCCGGTAACAGCCAACCGTGAACGTATCTTTATGGAATTGGCGGTTATTCTGTTTAATCCGTGGGTAGCAGGCATTTTACTATCCGCTATTCTGGCCGCGGTGATGAGTACCTTAAGCTGTCAGTTGCTGGTGTGTGCAAGTGCTTTGACGGAAGATCTTTACAAACCCTTTATCCGTAAATCTGCCAGCCAGAAAGAGTTGGTGTGGGTAGGGCGTTTCATGGTGTTGCTGGTGGCAGTCATCGCAATGGTGATAGCAACCAATCCAGACAATAAAGTACTGGCTCTGGTAAGTAATGCATGGGCAGGGTTTGGCGCTGCGTTCGGTCCGGTCGTACTGATTTCTGTTATATGGAAACGTATGACACGTAATGGCGCATTAGCGGGAATGTTGGTAGGGGCTGTTACGGTATTGGTATGGATGAAGTACCAATGGTTTGCCTTGTATGAAATTATTCCTGGCTTTATCTTAGCTTCTATTGCGATCGTGGTTGTGAGTCTGTTGGGTAAAGCGCCGAGCAGAGCAGCGCAACAGCGTTTTATTGATGCTGAGGCGCAATATAAGACTAAGTGAATTGAAATAAGGTAAAAAGAAAGGTAAGAAAGCGTGAAGGCGGAATGCCTTCACCAGACTACTAACAAACCTCGTTTAAAATAGCGAGGTTTGTTTTTTCCATCATGAAAAATTATTGAATACCAGTGACTTTGAATCATTCACCAGGGGAATTATCGGCGGTCAATGTTTCATACTTTCACCTCTGGATATTCAGCAGTCAACAGAGATAAATAATCTTGATAAAGCACGTCATATAATGCGGCTGTTTCGGGAGTTGGAACGGTGCGGGTTTCTTCATCAAGATGAACAAAATGTTGGCAAAGGTGGACGAGCTGCGCTTGTTTATCTTTCTCTTCTGTCAAGGAATCACACCACATAGCTTGAATAGCAGCACCTAGGGCGGCAGCTTCTTGATTCGTGACGCAAATAACCGGCGTATTCATGACATCGGCCACAATTTGTCGCCATTTTTTGCTGCGAGCACCGCCGCCGGTCAAACGGATCTCATTAATTTCAATCCCTTGTTTGCGAAATAATTCAATACCAAAACGTAGCCCGTAAGTGGCGCTTTCAACCGCAGCCAAAATGAAATTTTGTTGATTCATATTGCTGGTATCCAGGTTATGGAGACTCGCTTTGGCGTGGGGGAGCGGCGGAACACGTTCACCGTTAAAAAACGGTAGCATCATCAAACCATTAGCTCCGGGTTTGCTCTGGTTCAATGTGTCATTAAAAGTCTGAATATCCATATTAAACAGCTTTTGAATAGTGGTGGTGGTTGAAGTTACATTCATCGTGCAGATTAATGGTAGCCATCCATTATTAGAGGAACAGAAACCGGCGATCATTTCAGAGTCAGCGACAATCGGTTTGTCAGAGTAAGTGAATAGGGTGCCAGAGGTGCCTAAACTCATGGTCGTGATGCCAGGAACGATATTGCCTGTTCCAATTGCAGCCATCATATTATCGCCCCCGCCAGACGCAACTTTGGTTGTCGGTGAAAGCCCTAATCTTCTTGCTATTGCAGGCTTTACTGTGCCAATACAGGTTTCAGCGGAAACCAATTCAGGCAGTGCATGCCAAAGACGACCATTTGGATCAATTAATTGAGCAATTTGGTTATCCCATTCGCGTTTACGAATATTCAGTAATCCGGTTCCTGAAGCATCACCATATTCGGCAACTAATCTGCCTGTTAGCCAATAATTAAGATAATCATGAGGCAATAAAACGGCATTCAGTTTTTCCCATAATTCAGGATGGTATTTTTTGAACCAAAGAATTTTAGATGCGGTATAACCTGTCTGCGGCATTAATCCGAGTTGTGTTAAAGCGGCTTGGGTACCACCGAGTGCATCAATAATTTCCTGATTTTCGACCGCAGTTTCAGTGTCACACCAGAGTTTTACCGGTGCTAAAACATGGCCTTCTGCATCCAGAGGAACAAAACCGTGCTGTTGACCTGATACGGCAAGAGCGGTAATTTTTGTACCGGAAATTCCTGCTTGTTCAATTGCTTGAGAAAAGGCACTTTCCAATGCCGCTGTCCACCAGTAAGCTTGTTGTTCACGACGGCCGTTTGAATCGCTAATTATTGGGTGAGGCGAGCTGCCTTCACCCAAAATATGCGTTTTTTGGCTATCGATAATAATGACTTTAGTACTTTGTGTACCGCAATCGATACCAGCATAGAGCGCCATGCGTTACTCCATTTCTAACATAATTTTGATATCTGTCGGGCGACCTTCCGCGGCTCGTTCATACGCCTGAATGCTGTCTTTAAATTTATAGGTTGCGGATAATAGGGGGGGTACTTTGAGCTTGCCAGAGCTAAGTAAACGGATAGTACGAGGATACATATTTGCGTAGCGGAAAATAGTTTTGAATGTGATCTCTTTAGCTTGGGCAGAGACAACATCAAATGGCGCCGGATCGATAGGCATACCGACTAGAACAGCTATTCCACCCGGTGCAATGTGCTCTGAAATAGTGGCAATGACTGGTTTTGCGCCACTGCATTCAAAAAGAATATTGACCCCATTACCATCGGTTAAGGTATTCACTTTCTCAGCAACTACTTTGCTATTAACCGGGTGAAGACCTGGATACTGTTTTGCAATTTCTAGTTTCTCATCGAACACATCACAAATAATGACATCAGAACAACCACCGGCTAATGCTGCAAGTGCAGTAACAATGCCGATCGTACCAGCACCAACAACTAATGCGATATCTCCAGGTTTAATTTCTGCTTTTGTGGCTGCTTGCATACCGATAGATAATGGTTCAACCATTGCACCTTCGGCAAAACTGACATTATCAGGTAATTTGAACGTAAATGCTGCCGGGTGAATAACCCTTTCGCGTAAGCAACCGTCAATAGGGGGCGTCGCCCAGAAACGGATTTCTGGATCTAAGTTATAAATACCCGCCCGCGATTGTGGTGATTGCAGATTAGGAATGCCAGGTTCCATACAGACACGATCGCCGATTTTTAAGTGAGTCACATTTTTACCTACTGCGGTGATGACACCTGATGCTTCGTGCCCGAGGATCATCGGCTTTTCGACAATAAATGGCCCAATACGCCCGTATTGATAATAATGCACATCGCTGCCACAAATCCCCACCGAGTGAATTTTTATTTCAACATCATTTTCACCCAATATTTCGGGGGTTTCCCAGTCTTGAATTGAAATCTGACCTGCTTTTTCTAATACTAATGCTTTCATGATCTGCCCTCTTATTTGGATATTATCGATACCATTTATTTAAGGGGATGTTAGACCGAAAATTATTATATTTATGTGATTTAAGTTAAGGTCTTATTAAATGGTGATGTTTTTGCGTTAATATTAAAAAATGAATTATCCACTTGGTTACTCTTTTAATATGTATATTGACAATATAATGATATCAATTTCAATAATAAGAATATAAGTATGAATAAACAACTTTATATTGAAAAAATAATAGTTTTTTCGAAAGTAATATTCAATTTAAGAGTAAAGTGTTTGGATATTTGAATTCGATATATATCCGTCATCTTTCAAATTGCCTCTTTGTTGGCTGCACTCGCTCACCCCGGTAACATAGTTCGCTATGTTACCGGGGATTCACTCCCTTGCCGCCGCGATGCATCTTGAAATCCATAGGGTATAAAGAATACTAATGGTTAGGGAGTCCGTAGAAAAAACGTTCAGGTCAGCCCTAAAGGGATGGCAGAAAAAGATGAAGGTGAGCACAACCGATCCGGAAAGTCGGTATCTATCACCAATACCTATGCCACTCCGGGCAGCGTACACGACAGTCAGCTTTACCTCCAGCGTCTGGCATGTCAGCTCAGTCGCTTCGTCTTCGTATCATGTTAGTCTTTCAGTTTTTTAGCGATCTTAGCTACATGCTCACCTTGATAACGAGCGATCTTCAATTCATTTTCATTGGGCATGCGTGAACCATCACCGTCAGCAATAGTACTGGCGCCGTAGGGGGTTCCTCCCTGCATCTGCGAAATATCGCCAATTTCAGGAATACCGTAACCAATTGGTACAATAATAAAGCCGTGGTGAGCGAGCGTTGTCCAGGTTGAAGTAATCGTCATCTCCTGACCACCGCCAACGCCTGTGGAAGTGAAGACGCTAGCGACTTTGCCGTACAGTTTACCTTCGGCCCACAGGCCACCGGTCTGATCTAGGAAGTTTCTCATTTGGCCGGCCATATTACCAAAGCGGGTTGGGGTGCCGATAATAATGGCATCATAATCAACTAGCTCTTGTACGGATGCAATCGGAGCAGATTGATCTACTTTACCACCTGCTTTGGTAAATGCTTCTAATGGAATGGTTTCTGGCACGCGTTTAATCGTGACTTCTACGTCAGCGACTTTTTTAGCGCCTTCTGCCACTGCGGATGCCAGCGCTTCAATATGACCATACATGGAGTAATAAAGCACAAGAATTTTAGTCATATCACTTTCTCCTATAAGGTTAAAAATTGGCTGCGAAGTTTACAATAACGGCAGCCTGTTATTTAAATTCATCAATATTATTGATGGAACGAGGTGAAATGATCACGTTTTGAAAATTGTCTAATGCTTTTGTAAGGAAGATTTTCTTAACCGATAGAGTTAAGTGTAGTGTTAATTTTTCAGCTTGCAGCAATAAAAAAGACCTGTAGAGTATTATTCCAACAGGTCATATAGATATTAAGGATTTGAATAAGTTAGCTGTACAAACGTGTTCTACGTTTTTTTACAATTTGAAAACCGATAATTAAGACCAAAAACCAAATAGGCGTGATGATGAGTGCCTGGCGGGTATCATCCCGTAAAGTGAGTAATATCAGAACAAATGCAAAAAATGCCAGACAGACCCATGACATGATAATACCCAATGGCATTTTATAGGTTGAAGCTTTATGCAATGCCGGGCGACGTTTTCGGTAAACCAGATATGAGCATAGGATCATACTCCAGATAAACATAAACAGAATGGCTGAAACGGTAGTTACCAAGGTAAATACATGCATAACATCAGGAATTAAATAAATCAGCACCACGCCACAGGATAAACATAAACAGGTGAAAATTAACCCCGATGCAGGTACAGAACGGCGTGAAAGGCGGCTGAATTGATGTGGCGCATCGCCTTCTTTTGCTAATCCGAATAGCATGCGGCTGGTGGAAAAAACACCACTGTTGGCTGAAGAGGCGGCGGAGGTTAATACCACAAAGTTCACGATACTAGCGGCAGCGGGTAAACCGATGAGAACAAACAGCTCAACAAAAGGACTTTTGTCTGCAATGATTGAACGCCAGGGTGTGACTGACATAATAATCATCAGCGCCAATACGTAGAAGGTGATAATACGAATCGGGATGGCATTAATGGCTCTGGGAAGCGATTTCATTGGATCTTTAGTTTCTGCGGCAGCAGTACCCACTAATTCAATGCCTACAAAGGCGAATATGGCTATCTGAAATCCAGCAAAAAATCCGCTTAACCCTTTGGGGAAGAATCCACCATCATTCCATATATTTGCTAGTGAAGCGGTATGACCGGCTGGAGATTGAAAATGCATGCCAATCAGAACAGCACCTGTCGCGATTAAAGCGATAATGGCAACGATCTTTATCATGGCAAACCAGAATTCCATTTCGCCAAATAATTTCACTGTAGCCAAATTAAGGGAAAGCAGCAGTAAAACACAGAGCAGAGAAGTGAGCCATTGTGGAAAATCCGGTTGCCAATAGCTGATATAGGAAGTAATCGCGACTACATCGGCGATACCGGTAATGACCCAACAGAACCAATAAGTCCAGCCGACGAAAAAGCCTGCCCAAGGGCCGAGCAAATCGGCGGAGAAATCACTGAATGATTTATAATTCAGGTTTGAAAGCAATAGTTCACCCATTGCTCGCATCACGAAGAACAGCATAAAACCGATAATCATATAAACGAATATGATCGATGGTCCGGCGAGAGAGATTGTTTTCCCTGATCCCATAAACAGACCCGTGCCAATGGCGCCGCCAATAGCGATAAGTTGTATATGCCGGTTGCTTAGATTACGTTGCAACTGCGTTTCCCCGGTTTCAGCGGAAAGTGAAGTGTGTATATTTTCTGCCATAGTATATAGTATCCAATATTTTCTTAGGTAAATTGTTACGGCTCTTTAAGTGGCCTTATATATGATGATGTTTGCGAAAAATATTGTGACACAGATTACTATAGTAATAACAGTCTGATCTCACTTTAAAAACAAATTGGTTGCAATTTAACTTGTTAATGTTCTTGGAATTGAGTATGAATTATTCGGTTAGAAAAAAATAGTCATACTATATTGACGACAGCTTTGTATCGGGGAATAATTACTCACATTGGGTTGTTAGCTCAGTCGGCAGAGCAGTTGACTCTTAATCAATTGGTCCGGGGTTCGAGCCCCCGACAACCCACCAATTAAATTAATGAGTTGTGAATATTTCACTGACAACATATTTTTCTATGTAACTTATTCGTGTCATAATCATACTAAGCTTGATTTAACATTTTCCGTATGTTCTTAAGATGATTTGATGATAAATACCCATATCTTCTGAATTTCTTTTGCAGTTACCATTTCTTGTAATACAGGTAATGGCGCTTGAAGTTTGTATAAATAATCGGTAAATTTCAATTCAGGTTTGTTCTAGTACAAATAAATAAAATTGTTAAGGCCGGGTATTATCCTGTCCCCGGCCTTTTTTGGTGATTATAATGGTAGATTTGGTCAATCAATCTCTGGTATTTTTGAATTATCAAGCCGATTTAGCATGACTCGGTATTTTTTCCAAGCCTGTAAAGTCATGCATTCCTTACCATCCAATAGCAAACCAAAAAACCCTAGCCGGTTGATCATTTGAAGCTTGATCAAGGGTTAATTTAAATCTCGCATTGTCAATAATTTTAAAATATGCGGAAATGACACCAGCTTCTATTTTATGATGATCGGGTGTCGCTACTCCGATAGCACAAGTAGAGGGAAATGCAATAGGGAAATAATAAGTATTAGATGTTTCATTAATTTCTTCAGGAGATTTTCCCCATTGATAAATTATTCCAGTATCACCACATTTCCACCAACCATTTGTAGCTACTAAAGAAGCGGTGTTTTTACTGGCATAGCGGGAATCAGACTCAGCTTTAGTATACGATTGTCCTATTGGCTGATAATTACCACGCGGTTGGTATTTCCCGTCTGATTCAGATTTATCATAACTTCCTACATCTCCGGCAGTTAGGTTGATATCGCTGGATAACACCTTCCCATTGACTTTACGAGTATTGGGTATTTTACCATTAATATTTTCATTCAATGAATTTATGATATTCTGAGCAAATTTTTGCGTAACAGCTAATGTATCATCATTACCTACAACATTTGTAAGCTGGACAACGCCTTTTTGGGTTAATGAGGCATTTGGCGTTGCTGTTGTGATTTTTTGCTCTAACGCTTTATGTAATTGTGTAGTAAGTTTAGTTATATTTCCGTCATCCAGAATATCATTGTTAGATTGTGTTGCGATAAAATTAGCCACCACGGATGATATTGAAGACGACTGTCGTAATACTTTATTTAACAGGTGTGTGGGAACATTATCTGGTTGAAACCCGGTATTCAAACTTTGGCTTTCTTCATATCTTTCTTGGCTAACTATATTAGCATTATTATCAATAGAAAAAGCTTTAAAATCATTTTTTAGGCTCATATATATTCCTTAAGTAATGTTGATTCATAATCAATATATTAAATTATTTTACAGATGGTTTCTCATCACTTGTATTAACCATAGTTTAGTTCAGATAAAGAATAATGATATGTTTTTATTAGATCAGAAGATTAACTGTTTTTATATTGTTGATGTAAATCAAAAATCAAAAATATTGTAACCAGAAATATGTTTAAATGATTTATATTCAACATTTGAAAATTACTTTTCTTTCATCCCTTCAATTTCCTTCTATGATTTTCTCTGATAATGCTTTCTAGCTTGATTAAAATGACTAGTGCACAAACACCTATAAGTTATTATTTTTTTTCTCTAAGTCCTTATTGGCTTTATTTCTTAATTGTTTGTGGTTCGTAATGGGAGAATTAAGCCGATTATCTTTAATCTTAGGTGTTTTATCGATTTTTTATTATAACTAATTATTTTTATTCAATATTTTGAAAAATCACCAAGGTTGTAAATACAATATTAAACCTTGGTGATGATACATTAATCATTGATTAAGTTAGAAACGATAGCCGACAGTTATATTAAAACCGTTAGTAGATAAGTGATCTTTCTCATTTCCGTCTTTAATACTAAAACGGCTACCTTCATAACCGGCGGTAATTGAGGTATTAGTAGTTGGGTTGATAATAAAGCCCGCTCCCCAACCTAAAGTGTTTTTGCTTACTGATTCCTTTTCGATATATCCGGTACGGTAATCGGTTGAAGGGCGATAGTGAGTGGAGGATTTTGCGTTAATCCTAGATAATCCCAGTTGACCATATAAGCTAACATAATCATTAATCCTATAGGTTGGACCCGCCATTAGGGAATAATACTTAATATCATCTTTTGAGTGGTAATTCTCTGTTCTCTCTTTTTCATCTCCTTTAGCAAAGGTAAATGATGATAATAGCCCCCATTGATCATCAAGCTCATATCGGTAACTCAATGTTGCACCATTTAGCGCGCTTACATCTTGTGGTTTCACGTAGGCGTATCCGATAGAAGCTGTATTCTGTTCAGCTTGGACAGGCAAAGTTATCGCAGATACAGAAAAGATAACTCCACAGCTTAATAACAATTTTTGCATTTCATTACACTCTATATACTTCATACTTCTGAAATAAACGACTTTATAAGGGTATATAAATCATTTAAACGATTTGCTTACTAGCAGTTGTGATGAATATCATAACTTACACCGTTAGTATATATTTTTTGATTAAGTTTAGATGTTATTTTCAAATCATTACATTATTGCTGATTTTTTAAGGATAGAAATAGTGATAAAGAAATTCCAGCAGAAATGTGGAAATAATAAATGGCTATTGCAGTCGATAGATATTATCTCTGTGGTTGAAATACTTATTCATTACCAAGGGGGTAAGATTAATTTAATAAGGCTGGACTGTTGTAGAAGATGAAGTTCAGCCTTTATCATTCTGTGTGATACTGATTCTATGCCTTACTTAGCTGGGCCAGGGAATGCATCAACGTATCTGATTGTGAAATCGGGGAATGATTCTACAAACTGAATCTTGTAATCAGGAAATGAATTAACAAATTTCCATTTTCCGGGGGCGTTAGGGAAGTTATCAACAATTTTGACTTTTAAATCGGGGAAATTATCAACAACCTTGACTTTATAGTCAGGAAATGATTCAACGATTTTAATCTTTCCAAAGATCTTTGAGACATCGACTTTATTTTTAGCAGTAGTGCTAAATGAAATAACTGCTACTAATAAAATGATTAATTTTTTCATATAAACCTCTTATTTGCTAAATTCATCATATAAATTAGGTGCAAATTAGCACTATATTAGTTTACTTGTGAAAAGTATAATTTAATTGTTTTGAGCATATAGATTTGCCAAGGAGCATTCGCTTGATATGGTCAAAAATAAGATGGTATTAAGATCGTTATGTACTAAAGGTAAAGTGGTATTTTAGTCCGTGATCGGCAATATTTTTCTGGTGCCAATAAATGATGGGATTGAAAGTGCGGTAGAGTCCGACGTAAAATTTCTGTGGCGATTCACTATCGCCACTTAAAGCTCATTATCACCACTTAAAACAAGGCAGGTTTGTTATACCCGTTAATGGTTGGCTATATTTTTATTCGTCTATAGTTGATTTTAACCATTGGACAAAGGCGTTGACTTTCTCATTCTGTTGTTGAGGCAGGGTACAGGTATAGTAATATTGTTTACATAATACTTCAGTGTTAGGAAAGGGAGCGACTAATTCATTGTTTTCAATTTTTTCCCAAATCATATTTTTTCTGCCCATTGCAACACCCGCATGGTGTATTGCGGCAACGGCAGCTAAATCGGAACGATCAAAGACAATACACTTGTGTGATGGCTCCAGTGTAATGTTAAAGTGCTCTGCCCAAGTATTCCACTCTTTGGTATCGGAATCATAGCTCCATGCTTGTTTATCATGTAATAGTGTACAGTATTGTAGATTATCGATATTTCCCATTAGGTTATGCTTTTCGGCATATTGTGGGCTACAGACCGGAGTAATATATTCACTCATCAGATATTGATGTGATAACTCGTTGGATATAATATCATCAAAGTAAATTGCAAGATCGATGCCATAACCACGGAAATTCACATTTTCGTTACCGACCAAGATGTTCAGGTTAATGGATGGATATAGCTGATTAAAATCAGCCAATTTAGGCACTAGCCAGCATTGAGTAAAGGTTGGGCGGGAGTAAATAGTCAGATTACCCGATAACTCCTGATTTTTTATTTCCAGAATTTCCTGATTTAGATGTTCCAGCGTCGATTTAATTGTCCAAAATAAACGCTTTCCTTCACAGGTTAATTCAATTTTTCTGTGAAAACGTTGGAAGAGTTTGAATCCCAACTCTTGTTCCAGAGAACTGATTCGATGGCTGACCGCACTGGCGCTGATCGCTAATTCGTCAGCGGCCAGAACAAAAGAGCAGTGGCGAGCGGCTATCTCAAATGTATGCAGTTTTGATAACTGGCTTCCATTGAGTAACTTATTTACAACCATGAAATTATCATCTGTGTACATATTTATAGTATTTCTAGTTCATCGACGACGGATAACACAACCGTATCATTAAGGCGGTGTGTTTCAGATAGTTTTAGTGATTTAAATCGCAAATAAAGTGAAAATTTTGATCGGTATCACTGAATTGGCTCAATCTGATTCATGCATGGCTATGTATTAATCATTTGTCAAAAATTGAATATTCATATTCAATAATGAAAATTCGTATGACGAATAGAGGCTAACTGTGGGGAATGATTAAGTGGATTCACAACCTTGGGTGATTGGTACATTACTCACAAGTATTGTGTTAATCGTATTCACGATAATTAAATTAAAAATTCACCCTTTTCTCGCGCTATTGTTAGCCAGTTTTTATGTCGGTGTCTTAATGGGAATGAACCCTGTTGAAATGGTGAGCGCCATTCAAGGGGGAATCGGAGATACGTTAGGTTTTTTGGCTGTAGTGATTGGTCTGGGGACTATTCTTGGTAAGATGATGGAGATATCCGGCGCCGCAGAGCGTATTGGTATCACATTGCAAAGATGCAGATGGTTGTCGCCTGACATCATTATGGTGCTCATTGGTCTGGTTTGTGGTATTACGCTGTTTGTCGAAGTTGGGGTGGTATTGTTAATTCCACTGGCATTTTCTGTTGCCAGGAAAACCAATACGTCACTGCTGAAATTAGCGATCCCATTATGTACAGCGTTGATGGCGGTTCACTGTATTGTTCCTCCACACCCGGCTGCATTATTTGTGATGAATAAACTGGGTGCAGATATTGGTTCGGTAATTGTTTATGGGCTGGTAGTTGGTCTATTTGCAGTTTTAGTGGGTGGTCCATTATTTCAGAAACTTCTCGGTAGCCGTCTGCCTTTTAAATCGGTTCCGACTGAATTTTCTGAAATTGCAGTTTGTAAAGAAGAGAATTTACCCTCTTTAGGCATGACATTGTTTACAGTGTTATTGCCGATTGGGTTAATGTTGATTAAAACGATTGCTGAATTAAATATAGAAAAAGGCACCACGTTTTATATGGTGTTGGAATTTATTGGTAATCCTATTACAGCCATGTTCGTTGCCGCGTTTGTTGCTTATTACACCTTGGGCATCAAGCAAAATATGGGAATGAGTACGCTGTTGACGAAAACAGAAGATTGTTTCTCCTCTATCGCCAATATCTTATTAATTATCGGCGCAGGCGGAGCATTTAATAGTGTTTTAAAAGTAAGCGGACTTAGTGATACGTTGGCTGTTATTTTGTCGAGTCTGGATATGCACCCAATTCTTTTGTCTTGGTTGGTTGCTATTATTTTGCATGCGGCGGTTGGTTCAGCAACAGTCGCAATGATGGGCGCAACAGCGATTGTTTCGCCTATGTTGCCGTTATATCCAGATATTAGCCCTGAAATCATTACATTAGCCATTGGTTCTGGTGCTATCGGCGGTACTATTGTGACTGATTCACTGTTTTGGTTGGTTAAGCAATATTGCGGAGCAACGCTCAGTGAAACTTTTAAGTACTACACAACTGCAACGTTTATTGCGTCTGCGGTTGCGTTGGTTGGGACGTTTCTTCTTTCTACCATTGTGTAATGGAAAGAAGTAACAGCTCAGCTTGAAAAATAAGAATAAGACGTGCGAAGTGTCAATACCAGGGAAGCCTGTAAAACAGGCAGCTTTTATAGCTAAAATAATAAACAAAATAAACATTAACGTAGTGATGAAAATAAGGGGAAGATAAAAAATAAACAAAGTATGATGTGCTGATATAATATAGGAAGTTGTAGTAAACATAACATATTGAATATAATAAAAATTATAATAATCAAGCAAGTAAGGGTTATTTTACATACCAGGGAAACACTTATCTTGGGTTAACATATACATGAAAAGTACTGAAATTCAGCAGTTACTAAATGAATATCCGTTAGTAAAAAATTTAATGGAATTAGAGGAAATCTTTTGGTTTAACCCTTGTAACACCACCTTTAAAGAGGGATTGCCTTTTGTTGGTTTGGACGCTAATGATGTTAGGGATGCTGAAGCACGCTTGTATCGTTTTGCGCCTTATTTATGTAAAGCTTTCCCGGAAACAGCGGTAACACATGGCATTATTGAATCAGAAATAGTGGCTATTCCTACGATGCAGAAAACACTAGAGCAATATTATGGTGTGAGTATCACAGGGAAAATTTTGCTTAAGAAAGACAGTCACTTGCCAATTTCAGGTTCGATTAAAGCCCGTGGTGGAATTTATGAAGTGTTAGCCCACGCGGAAAAATTGGCATTACAGGCGGGCTTGCTTTCTAAAAACGATGATTACAGCAAACTGTTTTCGGAAGAATTAAGACGGTTCTTTAATCAATACAGCATTGCTGTAGGTTCTACCGGCAATTTGGGGCTATCCATTGGTATTGTCAGTGTGAAACTAGGTTTTAATGTCAGCGTGCATATGTCTGCCGATGCTCGTGAATGGAAAAAGCAAAAGCTACGTTCGCATGGGGTCAATGTCGTGGAACATGAACTGGATTATGGAGTAGCTGTAGCCAGAGGGCGTAAAGAGTCTGAATCTGATTCTAACTGTTTCTTTATCGACGACGAAAACTCCCAAACGTTATTTCTGGGATATTCTGTCGCAGGGGAACGGGTAAAGGCGCAGTTTGAACAGATGAATATTGTGGTTGATGAAGATCATCCATTATTCGTTTATTTGCCGTGCGGCGTTGGCGGTGGCCCCGGAGGTGTTGCATTTGGACTGAAATTGGTTTTTGGTGATCATGTGCACTGTATTTTTGCTGAACCTACCCATTCTCCCAGTATGCTGTTAGGGGTATATACTGGCTTGCATGACAATATTTGTGTGCAGGACATTGGTATCGACAATATCACCGCGGCTGATGGTCTTGCGGTAGGCAGGGCTTCTGGCTTTGTTGGGCGTGCGATGGAACGTTTGCTGGATGGATTTTATACTATTCAAGATCAGGAAATGTATAATCTGTTGGGGTTGCTGAGTCGTGATGAGGGTATCCGGTTAGAGCCTTCGGCATTAGCTGGGATGGCGGGGCCTGTTCGTGTGAGTGAAAACCGTGATTACCTGAGTCATAAGAATCTTTCAGCAGAAAAGATGAAACAGGCTACGCACTTAGTTTGGGCGACCGGTGGTGGTATGGTGCCTGATGATGAAATGATAAAGTATTTGGCGATAGCCAAAATCTAATTGGCGTCTTTCACAGGGGCGATCCGGTTATCGGCATCTGGTTTATCAGGTTCAATATTCTGCTGGCCTCCAGGTTATGACTGAAAAACGCTTTGATTCGGTTTCCTATTCTGAAAGGTCATCTTCTTAATGTTTTTCAAGTTATATACCCGCCAGCAGTTGGCGGGTATATATCAGAACACTTGTTATTTACATCAAACATTCTTGTAATTAAATGAGTGTATTCCTGAATATTTCCACAACGGTTCCCAGTAGGATTCGATGAAAGTTTTCACCGCATCTTCTCCCTCAATAAGATAATTGAACTCTGAAAGATAACCCGGATAGAGATTATCAGAACCCACCACGTAGAGTTCATCGTCAATTATTGTTACTTTTGCATGATTCCCAGGAGCAGGGGGAACTTTGGGATATACCGGACCACTCGCTTTAATTAAGGAGCGGAATGGGCGTCCTATAGAACCTATCTGTGGAGGTCTTTCAGAAAGAGACGGTTCTTTTAGCGTAGCAGTGTAAGAATTTTCATCCGGGGTTGGCCATTTGTATGTAGCACCTTCAATCAAAAGATTTTCAGGTACTTTGTCTGTAAAGAAAAAAGGGGCAACCTCTATTCTTTTCAGTGCGGCTTGCCTGATTCCATCCGGATCTTCCAGCTTCTGGTCGGTATGCTCATCATGTGTCAAATAGTATTTAAATATTTCAAACGTTCTTTTGGCTCCAGAGCCAAAAGAATATTGATCACCAGCGGCGCCTGCGGCTGCATCAAGTGGCGATACAACAATTTGAACTTGCAGCTCGGGGTTGGCAAGTAATGCTTCGATCAACCATCGGCACACATGATGATCTTGCCATTGTTTTTTCCATGCACTGACAAGATCCTGTTGGGACATGCGAATTTTTTTCTTTGCATTCTTTATTATAAACTCTTTCATTATTTCAGAGCCTTTTTTATAGTCCGTTCGCATATCAGGCCCAGCCCAATATTTACCCACGGATAATATCCTGCTTGCTTTCTTATATTCTGGGTCCTTAGGTGGATTTTTTAGGCATTCTTCTTTTTTTCTGTCTATATATTCAGTAATATGCTCTTTTTTTAATGGATCTTCCGGCTTTCCCACAATACCATTTGCATTAACCCATTTATTTTCATCTATATCAAAGAATTCTTTCGTTAAGAGATCTGTATCAGCTTCCCACATGTTATTTAAAAATAATTGTGAACTTAATGATGCCGTTCCTATAACTTTAACAGAGACATCATGAACTGGAGGGTAATTCTTAAAGAGATCCATATTTAAATTATGGCCCCCGACAAATGACTCAATTCCATCAACTGCGATAATTTTTGTATGATTCCATGTCATTCTGGTATCATCTTCTGGAAACATCTCTTCTGGCAGCACCTTTTTCTGTAATGATACTTTAAGTCCGTCTACTATCCTGAAAAACCGACCAATCCATATTTCAGGTACACACTCCCAATTATCTCTCCTTTCTTGAATTAATTGAATAATATCACTCTTCAATGCCAGATATTCAGGGGTGCCTTCAAAGTATGAATTCACACCGTTTAACAAAGATGTCGGTGTTTGAGCGAATAAGAACCTTATCTGAGTTCTGTCCTTTCTGTTTATTTTTTTGGTAAATGCGCGATCAATAGCTGATAGGATAACTTTTCTCCACTCTGCATCCGGGGCATTTAAGGAGGAAATATCACAGCGATAACGCATGTTTTCCAGAATACTTACAATAGCATCCTCAAATTCCGCTTCCCTTTTAATAGCCTGTGGCATTATCTCTTTTCCAAAAGGAAATCCCCATATTTGGGGAGTATCAAATATTTTTACATAGTTGATTTCACTTGTTTTATTGAAGTAACCGTCCAGTTTTTTTTGCAAACCATCCAATAAATTCATATATGCATCCTCCGGGCAACAATTTTTTACATATCAACCAACAGCCTGCCAGCATCAGATAAGCCATTTATAATCATAATCAATTTTTGATAGGAGGAGGCTAAAAAAGATAAAACTGGGATCACGTATTTTCAAATTTAATTTATTGCATCTATTCATTAAAGAATGTTTTAAGGCTGAGTATTGTTTGGCTTTTTTGTCCCTTAATCGAGCTGGATTTCAGGCACTTAATCCCCAAAAAGGGGGGAGATAAATCAATTTTTCTGAGTCATATGTCCGAAATTCAGGCGATATCGACAATTCAATGAGGCCAGTTTTATTGAGAGTGAGAATAAAATTGGCCTTGCTGTGTTTTATTGCGTTGAGCAGGGGATTTTGAGAGGTTCCCTTTTGTATCATGGGAATAGGCATATAGAAATCAATGATTGCATAATGCGATAAAATGTTGCATTTTATACATATGCGTTTTATGTCGCATGTAGTACAAAATCCCAGAGGGGCAAACTAAGCTATGGCTATCAGTGTACGTTTGGATGATGATTTCGTGAATGATGTAAAAATTCATGCAGAAGCTTCAAGCAGAAGTGTACCTAAGCAAATTGAGCATTGGGCTAAGATTGGCCGCATTGCGGAGGATAACCCTGATTTGCCGTACTCTTTTATCCTTGATTCTTTACTGGCAAAAAGCGAAGTCAATAGCGGTAAGGTGTCGCGTTATGTCAGAAGGACAAAAAGATCCAAAGATTGATGTTTATGAAACAAGACGTTTTTCTAAGGCATTATCTAGATTATCTGAGGATCTTCTTGCGATAGTAGAAGATGAGATTGATAAAATAATTGATAACCCTGAAATCGGTGAGCAGAAGAAAGGTGATTTAAGTTTTCTTCGAGTTCATAAATTTCAGTTAAATAACCAGTTAACATTGCTTGGTTATTGTTGGGTTGAAGGGAAAATAGAGTTATATCTGCTGAACTTTGGCTCTCATGAAAATTTTTATCAGGAACAAAAGCGATACAGAAAATCGGATTTAAAACTCATTGGATAGGGGTTCTATCCATTTCAAGGCTGCGTATTGCGTGGCCTTTTTTATGCCAGATCCCTATTCACTCAAATCAAAGGCTATAAGCAGCTTATATCATTCTCAGGTAAAGTCATTGTTGTGTTATCGCATTATCATTTTGCAGATATTCTGGCATCTGATGTTTTATCCTGTTGCATTGTGTAACTGTGTAAGTTACATTGATTCATGTCAGAGAAGCAGCTTGCTACTAAAGACTCGGGAATAGAATCAAGAGAAATAGTTCACACTCCCTAAATTAACGCTGTTTGTTTCTGGTATGACCTGGCTATGCACCTATTGATGATTTGCAACGAAGTGCATTTATTAATCTATATGAGAGAAAAGATATGCCTACACTTTTTGACCCAATTCGCATTGGTGATCTCGACTTGCCAAATCGCATCATTATGGCTCCTTTGACACGTAACCGTGCAGAAGGAGAGGGACGTGTCCCTAATGCGCTGATGGCGGAATACTATGCTCAGCGCGCTTCTGCTGGTTTGATTATCAGTGAAGCGACCTCAGTAACTCCGCAGGGAGTTGGCTACGAGAATACGCCGGGTATTTGGTCAGATGAACAAGTTGCTGGTTGGCGGTTGATCACGGATGCCGTGCATGCTGCTGGTGGGCGTATTTTTATACAGCTTTGGCATGTGGGGCGGATATCGGACCCTATTTTCCTTAATGGAGAACGGCCTGTGGCGCCAAGTGCAATTGCGGCTGATGGTCATGTCAGCTTATTACGCCCAAAACGTCCTTTCGTGGTTCCGCGGGAGCTTGAGTCTGAGGAAATTTCCTGCATTGTCGAAGCATTCAGACGCGGAGCGGAAAATGCGAAAATGGCAGGGTTTGACGGAGTGGAAATACATGGCGCCAATGGATATTTGCTCGATCAGTTCTTGCAAGATAATGCTAATCTGCGCACAGATAAGTACGGAGGTTCAGTCGAAAATCGGGCTCGATTACTGCTGGAAGTGACAGACGCTTGTATTTCAGTTTGGGGATCATCACGTGTCGGCATGCATTTATCCCCACGTGGTGGATATTACTCTATGGCGGACTCTAATCCTGTGGCGACGTTTGGATATGTAGCACGTGAACTCGGTAGACGTGGTATTGCTTTTATCTTCTCGCGTGATGCTGTCGTTGATGGTGACTTAAGTAAGGTGATAAAAGAGGCTTTTGGATCAACTTATATTGCTAACGAGGAACTTACTAAAGAAAGTGCCGAGCAAGTTCTTGCTGATGGCCGGGCTGATGCAGTGGCTTTTGGTCAATTATTCATCGCCAACCCAGATTTACCTCACCGGTTTTTAGTTAAAGCGCCATTTAATGAACAACAACCGGAAACTTTTATGGTTCCTGGTGCTATCGGCTATACTGATTATCCAGCGCTTACCTAGGTAAGGGGATATCTTACCCGCAATGGATAGCCTAACATGAAAGATGTTCGAATTGTTTTCCGGAGATGTTAATTTAAAGCGCCAATGGCGTTTTTTGGTTGAACGTCCCAAGATATCCGACCGGCTCATTTTATAAGAGCCGGTCATATTTCATTGCAGGATAGTTTGAAGGAGAATGATAATGTCAGATTCATTAAATGTATCTATTGTTCGCCGTTTTTATGACTCTATGGCGGATATTGATGTTCTTCGCCAGATCATGGCAAGTGATGTTATTTGGGATATTACCGAAGGTTCCCGATATGGCGGGATTTATGAAGGAATAGAAGATATATTAAATAATTTCTTTGTGCCATTTTTAAATGATATTGATGATTTTGTTGTGGACAGTTCTGAATATTTTGAATCAGATGATCATGTCATTGTTCTGGGTAATTATTTGGGGCGAGTGAAGAGTGGTAAGCGGTTCATTTCTCGTTTCGTTCATATATGGACAGTGCGGGATGGACGGTTAGTTAAATTACAACAAACTGCTGATACGCTTCAGATTGAGCGTGCTCATGCAGATTATTCCATTAGGTAGCATCGGTTGCCATGCTTGTAATATTAACTAAGCCGAACAATAGCATACGGCGGCAAAACGGAAGGAGTAGGAATGTTAATCAGACAAGTTAACATTCTGAATTTCATTTCTTGTTATGTGACGAAATTAGTGACATACTACGCGGCCTTTTTGCTCATATTTTGCTATTCTTCCGTCACATCCTTAAGGTATACAGGATCTTCCAGTGCCAACATCTACCCGTTTTGCCGTTGCTATCCATATTCTCACCGATATCGCGCTTCACCACGGACAAGCCGTGCGTTCTGAAGATATTGCAAAAAGCGTGAATACTAACCCGACTGTTGTTCGCCGGCTCTTAGGCGCCCTTGCGGAGGCTGGTCTGACTTATTCGCAAATGGGACAGGGTGGGGGAGCGTTACTCGCCCGGCCGTCGAAGCAAATCTCATTGTTGGACATTTATCGCGCAGTTGAAGATCCGCTGTACTTTACCTTGCACCGTTCTAAACCTAATCCCAAGTGTTATATTGGACACAATATCACCCCAGTATTGGAAGATGAATTCTCGCGTGTCACCTGTGTACTAGAAACCGCTTTGGCCGAAACGACAGTGGCTGACATAGTAAATAAAGTTGAGGATTGCGCGGGTTTTCCTTTCACGCCGCCTGACCTAAGTCAACAGGTAAAATAGTTATCACGGTTACAGGCTTTAACCACAATTGATGTCTTATTATGGCGTTATCATTTTGTTAAGCACTTTGCCTGGGCTCGAACTTATACGAAAATAGGTGATATTGTTTGTTTTGATGTTTTGCTTCATCTTTACCTTGTTGATTGAGTAATTTTATCAGTAACTTTCCGGTGTCCCTACCTATTTGGGGATAATCAATGCGAATTGATGTCAGTGTTGGTTGTGTGTGGTCACAGTTATCTGAACCTTCCAGACAAGCAATAGCCAAATCCGCAGGTATTTTAAGTAGACGCCGCTGACATTCAAATATGACACCTAGGGCAATCACTTCATGGCTGCAAATTACACCTTCCAGTTCAGGTTGACGTAATAACATCTCAGTAACTGCCTGTCGACCAAATTGCATGCTGGCAGTTTCCGAAGTAGTGATATTTTGGTCAGCATTCTGATAGTGATGCAGCATGGCTTTATGCCAGCCATTAATTTGCTGATTGCGTAAACGGTTGTCCATTTGGGCGCCAATATAACCGATATGCTTGCGGCCATTATTTAACATATGTTTAGTCAACGTATAGGCGGCTGCGGAAAAATCGGTTGCTATATTAATTGCCGTCTGCTGTTGATGAGAGCCTGCAACATTAATAATTGGAATATTGATATGAGAAATATTGCTGTAGGTTTTATCTGCCAGTTGCGAACTGAAAATTACCAGTGCTGCTGCATTGCTTTGCAGTAGTGTCATGATAATTTCGGCTTCTTTATTATGGTCATATTCATGACATCCAAGTAAAACTTGAAAGGCATGTTTATTCAGCACTTGTTGCAATGACTGTATAAATGTAGCGCTGGCTTTATCTGTCAGTGAGGGCACAAGCACCGCGATAATATTACTTTGACCTGAAGCAAGTACGCCGGCAGCGCCATTTGGGATATATCCCAATTCCTGTATGGCTTGTTCAATTTTTTCTCGTAATTTATCCGATACCATTTCTGGTGTTCTCAATGCGCGTGAAACTGTCATTGAACCGACACCGGCATACTTAGCAACATCTTGTAATGTTACTCGCCCTGTATTACGGCGTTTTCGTGTCTTTTTCATCAAAATATTTTTCTGTTTTTTTAATTAACGGCTATGAATTTGACGATGGGATTCTACCTGATCTCAGGCAATTCGTGGGAAAAAACCATGAATGTACTTTCGCTTTTTGGTGAATTAATCCGATCACAAATGATAGCGCTATCACAATAATGAATTACGATCATAGATAGCGCTATCATTTGTGACTAATATCACTAGCAGAGGACAGAAGGCAGGGGGAGTGAGATTTTTATCAGGGGAAATTGATGCTAAAGACGTTACTTACCCAAGATGTGATCCAAGTGATCTCAGATGTTGAAAATTGGCGCGAAGCGATCGCGGTTGCTTGTCTGCCTTTGGTGGAAAATGGCGCTATTTCTTCTCGCTATATTGATGCTATTTATCGTTCGCATGAGGCAATTGGCCCCTATTATGTTGTCGGTCCGGGAATTGCTATGCCACATGCCAGACCGGAAGAAGGGGTCAACAAATTAGCTTTAGCATTAACCGTGATTAGCAAAGGAGTGGAGTTTGGATCTGAAGAAAATGATCCGATCAAGTTGTTGATGGTCTTAGCAGCAACTGACAGCCATAGTCATATTGAGGTGATCGCCCAGCTTGCGGAGCTGTTTGATAATCAACAAGATGTCGCATTGCTGATGAGCGCCAAAAGTAAAGAAGAGATTCTCGCCGTGATTAACCAGTATTAAATCGTTGTTTTTTGCTATGGGGAAACAGTATGAAAATCACCGTCGTTTGCGGACATGGGCTAGGTACCAGTTTGATGATGGAAATGAGTATCAAAAGTATTCTGAGAGAGATGGGAATCGATGCCAGTGTTGATCACGTCGATCTGGGGTCGGCAAAAGCAACTCAAAGCGACATTTTTGTCGGTACTAAAGATATTACGGAACAGCTAGTTGTTCAGGCAGTCGATGGCAAAATTGTTGCGCTGGACAATATGGTGGATAAATCGGCAATGAAAGTGCGTCTGTCCGCGGCATTAGCAGAACTTGGCGCACTGTAACCGGGAGGACGTCATGGAATTTTTCCATTTTCTGATGAGGGATGTCCTGTCAGAACCTGCGATTTTGGTTGGTTTTATTGCGCTTATTGGTTTGATCGTGCAAAAGAAACCGGTGACTGAATGTATCAAAGGCACCCTAAAAACCATTATGGGGTTTGTGATCTTGGGGGCGGGAGCGGGATTAGTTGTCTCTTCATTGGCCGGTTTTGCTGAAATTTTCCAACACGCTTTTGGTATCCAGGGGGTAGTGCCAAATAACGAAGCGATTGTTTCTATTGCGCAAAAAAGTTTTGGTAAAGAAATGGCAATGATCATGTTCTTTGCTATGGTAATCAATATCTTGATCGCACGTTTTACCCCGTGGAAATTTATCTTTCTGACTGGGCACCACACATTGTTTATGTCCATGATGGTCGCGGTGATTCTGGCGACAGCAGGGATCAAAGGCACGATGCTGGTGGCTATTGGTTCTGTGGTTGTCGGTGTTGCTATGGTTTTTTTCCCGGCGATTGCTCATCCGTATATGAAAAAAGTAACAGGCTCTGACGACGTTGCCATTGGGCATTTTTCCACGCTTTCTTATGTTCTATCTGGTTTTATTGGCAGCAAATTGGGAAATAAAGCGTACTCAACAGAAGAAATGAATGTCCCTAAAAGTTTGCTGTTTCTGCGTGATACACCGGTTGCCATCTCTTTTACGATGGCGATTATTTTCATGATCAGTTGCTTATTTGCTGGTGGTGATTTTGTGAGAGAAGTCAGTGGTGGGAAAAATGGATTGATGTTCTCGCTAATGCAATCTATTACCTTTGCCGCTGGTGTATACATTATTCTGCAAGGTGTGAGGATGGTCATTGCAGAGATCGTTCCTGCGTTTAAAGGAATTTCTGACAAATTGGTACCAAATGCTAAACCCGCGTTAGATTGTCCGGTTGTCTTCCCTTACGCGCCTAATGCAGTATTGGTAGGGTTTTTGAGCAGTTTTGTGGCCGGTGTTATCGGTATGTTTATACTGTATGCACTCGGTATGACGGTCATTATTCCCGGTGTTGTGCCACACTTCTTTGTTGGTGCCGCGGCTGGAGTTTTTGGTAATGCGACAGGGGGGCGTAGAGGCGCTATTCTCGGGGCTTTTGCTCAGGGCTTTCTGATCACCTTCTTACCCGTATTCCTGTTACCCGTTTTGGGGGATATTGGCATTGCCAACACGACATTCAGTGATGCTGATTTTGGCGCATTGGGCATTCTGTTAGGGATTATTGTTCGTTGATTGTGGAGTATCTGGATCTTGGCATCGAAACAGGGTCATAAGCACCCTGTCTCTTGCCAAAATGTTGATGTAAACCATTTGACCATGATAAGGCATCGATCAATGCTCATGAGAATCTCTTGGTTCCATCGTTTTTTATATAAAGTCTTCAACAGAAATAAGAAAGTAAATTTTCAAAAAAATGATTATTTAGTCACGTTTTTAGCCCTTTATTTTAGTTTGTCAAATTGTTGTCCATATATCAGTTAGGGGAATTTAAGCAAAATTCAGGTTAATTAAACAGGTCAGAGAGAAATATGTATCAATGAAATCGATTACTTATAGCAAAATATGGCCTATGGATTGAAGGTATTTGGGGGGAATATAAAGATCATAATTATTCTCTTTGCAAAGTGTTCTTAGTTCAATTGCTGAATTAACTGATAGTTTCTCATAGATACTTTCGAAATATTTTTCCACAGTGCGATATGAAATTTTCATTTCGTCAGCGATATGTCTATTGCTAACGCCACGGCAGAATAAAAAAATGATTATCCATTCTTTCTCTTTTAATAGATTGTTAGGTTGCTGGAATCGGATTGATATAGGAATATTGTTCTCCATATAGTGAGATACGGTAAAATTATGTATTTCTCTGGCATGAGCAATGATGCCAATACACTGTTTATTTTCATCCATTAATGGATATTTATCACAGAAATAGGATGTAGCTTGCTCATTTTTGGTATGAGGGAAAGTGCTAAGGGATGATATTCGTTGCATACCCTGCAATACCTTATGATCGTGTTCCTCAAAAAGATGAGCAAATTGCTTAACGGGTGAAGGCAATTCTTTATCGGTATACCCAATAATATCAAAATTTTCAGGTAGCTTATTAGCCTTAATGAACATTTTATTTGCATAAATAAATCGGAACTCCTTATCTTTTACAAACCACGGTTCTGAGCTTTTATCCCACATATTAGTTAATTGAGGAGTAATAAAAGGGACTTTTTTACATCCTGATTGACTCATATTTGACCTTTATAACATTATTACCTTATAAAAAATTTGAATAAATAGACGATATTTATAAGTAAGACAATAAGAACCTTTTTGGCGCATAGAGATCAAAACTGTTTAGTCGGCAATATTCCTCCAATTGTGAGTCTGAGTTAACGTTCAATTTATTATAAATCTTTCTTATATATTCCTCTATGGTTTTATCTGAGATTTTGAGTAATTGACAGATTTGTGTCCTACTATGTTTTTGCAGAAAAAGAAAAACAATTTCCCATTCTTGTTCAGTAAGAAGATGGGTTGGCGATTGAAATATAATAGAAGCTGGCAGTTTATTGTGAAATAGCTGAGTCGGTGAATTATTCTGAACTTTCCAGGCATGGAAAAGAATACCGATGCATTCACCTTTATCATCATAGAGTGGAAATTTTTCCTGTAAATAAGATGATAAAACTTTATCACGGCCAAATACATGTGTCTGTAATGATAAAATACTTTCTTTATTTTTTATTACCTGTAAATCATGTGTAATAAAATTTTTGGCAAATTTATTGCCCTGCCAGGGAATGTCACTATCGTATTTACCTTCATAATCATAGTTGGCATTTATATTTTGGAGTTCAATTAATGCATCATTACCATAGAGAAAGCAGGAAGATTTATCTTTTATTCCCCACGGTTCATTGCTTACTTCCAAGGTATTGATTATTTGTAGCGAAGTAGTCGAGTTTTTTCTAGTCATATTCATGTAATAATTTTGATTTAGGAAAACATCATGCTTTCTTGTGGCAAAAATTTTTCTAGTGCGTTGAGCTCAAGGTCGTCGAGACAACGATATCCCTCTAGTTTTTGGATAGTGTATTTTTGTAAAAATAGGGAAATAATAGCATGCTTAACTTGAGTAAAAAGTGCATATGGTGTTTGGCACATAACGGATGCTAGTAATTTTCCATAAAACAGACAGGTTAGAGAAAAAACTTTTGCTTTATTTACATGAAAGAGCGTACCAATACCGTGCTGTGAATCTTTATCTTCTGTAATAGGTGTAGGTAATTCACTTGCTGAAAGTTCGTTAATGTCAGAGTCTTTAGATAAGTTGAGTTGTTGACAAAAAAACGGATTGGCATAGATAGATTTTGGCTGGCAATATTTAGCTTCCCAAAGATTATAGTTTTTTTTCCAAGGGTAAACTAATTGCGGAGTGATATTATTTTGTTTGTTTTTTATATTTAACATGACAACTCCTTAATGAGTATTTAAATCATTATCTGAAGAGTTTTTCTATTGATTTCGTTTAAAATAACCTGATTATATAACAGATTGCAATAATTAATTCGTATAAAAATAAAATTTATCAAATTTTACCTAAATCTGTTAATCAAACAGTTTATTATTTTATGTAAAAATACCTTTATGTGAGAAAATATAAACATCATTATTATTTAGTGCTAAAATTATTTAATCGTTTTATGCCGGTTTGATTTAATAGTTAATGCCTCTTTCTCTGTTTCTTAGCTGTCAAAATCGTATCGTTTGTGTTCAGTGGATTAAGATGTTGCCTGTAATAATAATAAATCAATGAGCATGATCAGATTAGACTCGAATGAAGTGATTTCGTTGATTTCCGCATCGAAATAAATTGCTTCGTCATACAGGGCAAAGTGCACATCAGCCAGTGAAGCCAATGGATTAGCAGATGAGCGGGTGAATGCAATGACTGTCATGCCAATATTATGAGCAATGCGTACTTTATCCAACACTTGTTCTGTCTGACCGCTGCGAGAGATAGCAATAAAAACTTCATATTTCATTGCATTACTTAGGAAGATCTTACGGCTATCCCCTGGGCCGGATCTAAAAGCTGTTTTCCCTAGCACTTGCAATTTCTGTGTCAAATAATTGACAAATAGCCGGGAAAAACCGGCGCCATAGAGAAAAAAGTTTTCTTTCTCACGTAACAGAGTGCTAAAATAAGACATTTTCTCTGGTGTGACTAAAGCAAAAGTTTTACGATAATTAGTCACGAAGTGTTCAAATGTATCAGGAATGATCTCATTATGTTGGGATTGAGCATTCTCGAAAATAGACGTTCCACTGGATAGCAATTGTTTGCAATACCAAATAAATTCACTATAACCACTGAACCCTAGTTTCTGGCATAAACGCATAATAGTGGCGGGAGAGATGAACGTGGCTTTTGCCAGTTCACGTACCGTAATCTGCCCAATCAACAATGGATGTGCGGTCAAATGGGATAACACGCGGTATTCCGCGCGAGTTATTCTTTCGCTGCGCTGTAATAGAGGTGCTAACCGATTATCCATTATTTATCCAGTGATAACAGGCAGGTAAACTGCCATATCCATATAATAAGTGTTTTTGATCTTGCTGATTCTTATAGCATCAATAACTTAAAAATTGATTTTGCCGATCAATTAAAGGTAATAGAGAGGCTTATCAAATATCTCCGCTATTGTTTGGTAATCGAATTGTGGTGAATTTTCTTAATCTCCTCAAGATAGTGATTGCCGGACAGTGAGCCGGCTCGCATAAAAATCTTCTTTTTTCTGCAAGAAAGGCAGATTATAGGTTAAATATAAGTTAAATTGCTTCACCGTGGTGCCAAGCTTGGTTAAGTGTAGGCCAATAACCTTGGTTAGCTTCGATCATTTCATCCAGAATCGCTTTAGCTTGTTGCATGGTAGGCACAGTACGATTCAGAGTGAATGCTTGCAGCACTTTCTCATAGCTACCTTCTAATGCCGCTTCCACTAACAACTGTTCTGAAGCCAGTTGTTGCGCTAGCAGCGCTTGATGAAACTGTGGCACGTTCCCTATACGTACCGGCTCAGGGCCTTGAGCGGTAATGTAAGCGGGTATTTCCACCATTGCATCATAAGGTAAGTTAGCGATAGCGCCTCTGTTCTCGGTAATTACCAGATGGCGCTGACGCAAATCAAAAGCCAGTGAACATGCCACATCAACAATAAAAACGCCGTGTACCCCGACATGGAAAGCGTCGGGTAAAATGCCTGTGCGTTTAAACTCTGCCGCTGCTTTAAACAACTTCTTTTCGCGACCGTCCACCACTTCATTGGCTCGGGTATAGTCAGGATTTTGGTGCTCAACAATGTGGTTTGGCATCAGATAGTATTGTAAATAGGGATTAGGCACATAATCAGGAAAATTGTCCATGATCGGCTTGATATTACGCCAGGTTTTAACCCATGACGGATCAGCATGTTGCGGGTCTGTCTGTGCTGCATCCGCAGTTAGTAGACCATGCTGAGCGATATGACGACGCAATTCAGGTAAATGATCTTTTCCGTTCACCCATACCTTGGTAAACCAGCCGAAATGGTTCAGGCCAAAATAATCGACGGTAATATCGTGGCGATCCACACCTAAAATCGCTGCCATATTACGCATAGCGGCCACTGGCATATCACAAATATTGAGTACTCTTGCTTGTGGGCGTAGACGGCGTATTCCTTCAGCAACGATAGAGGCAGGGTTAGAGTAATTTACGATCCAAGCGTTGTCTGCATAGCGCTCCACCAAATCGATCAATTTCACCATTGGCATGATAGTGCGTAGACCGTAAGCCAATCCGCCAAGGCCACAGGTTTCCTGACCAATTACGCTGTGGCGTAAGGGGATCTTTTCATCCTGTTCTCGCATTTTGTACTGACCAACGCGTATTTGGGCAAAGACAAAGTGGGCGCCACTAAAGGCTGCTTTGGCCTCGTTTGTTACGACAAAGCGAATCGTCTGGCTATGCTCACGTATCACTTTTTCCACTACCGGCGCAATGGTGTCTTGCCGGTGAGTATCGATGTCGTATAAACGAATTTCCGCTAGTGGGAAGTCGTTTAGCCGTACCATCAGGCTTTTTACGATACCTGGCGTATAGGTACTACCGCCGCCGGCGATAGTTAAAATGAAAGGGGCGTTAGCCATATTTATGCTCCTGTTAAAGTGCTTCTTCTACGGCTTCACGCATCTTTTTGACGTGCAGACCGTAAATTACCTGAACATTATTTCCCTGACAGATGACACCTTTTGCGCCAGTCGATTTAAGCCTGTTTTCGTTAATGAGTGTGGTGTCATGTACCGTTATGCGCAGTCGGGTGTAGCAGTTGTCGATAGTGACAATATTCGCTGTACCGCCTAACCCGCAGATGATTTGTTGCCCCGGTTTGTCATCATTGGCAACTTGATACGGTTCCTTGCTATAGAGACGTGTTTCCTGATCGTCATTCTCTCGTCCAGGGGTTTTCAGGTCGTAATGTAAAATGAGGAAACGGAATGTGAAGAAATAAATCACTGACATGATTAGCCCTACGGCGATATATATTGGCCAGTTAGATTTTTCGGTGCCGAGCGGTAGGTTGTACAGTATGAAGTCGATTATGCCATTCGCGCCGATAGCATGTACGCCGAGTAGATAGAACAGCATAAAACCTAAACCGGTTAACACGGCATGAACGCCAAATAGTAGCGGAGCAACAAACAGGAAAGAAAATTCAAGTGGTTCGGTTACGCCTAACAAAAAAGTGGTCATAGCGGCAGGGATGAGAACAGCTTTTGCCGTACTTTTCTTTTCTGGGCGGGCAGTGACGTACATTGCCAGTGCGGCGGCAGTCAGGCCAAACATTTTGCTGATCCCTCGTGCATCCCATACCACACTGTTACTGAGTTGATGTACAGTCGGGCAGGCCATTTCAGCGAAATAGATATTGCGTGCTCCTTGATGTACAGTGCCGCATACCTCTGCAATGCCCCCTAATTCAGTATATAAAAAGGGCGTATAAACCAGATGATGTAAGCCTAAGGGGATCAGGATGCGTTCCAGAAAGCCGTATATGGCGACGCCAAATGGTCCAGACTCATGAATACCGTGAGCAAGGGCGCTGATGCCTCGTTGTGCATAGGGCCAAATATCGCTCATTAAGTAACCCGATATAACGGCCAGAGGGATCATCAGAATGGCGACAAAACAGTGCCCGGAATAAATTGCCATCACACCATTAAACTGTTTTGATGAATATCGGTTATAGCAATAACCAGCCAATGCGCCGATCAGTATCCCGGCAAAAGCGCCCATTTCCAACACTTGTACACCCAGCACCATGCCTTGGCCAACATTGCGCATTTGCGTTTCTGTCGCCAATTTTCCCTGTAATGCTAAAGTGATGTGCATGGCGTTGATAAAAATGACGAAAGTGACCAGACCGATCAATGCGGCATAACCTTTATTGCGTTTTGCCAGCCCGATAGGGATTCCAACGGCAAAAATCAACGCCAGATTGCTCAATATTGAAATAGCAGATTGGGAGATCAATTTCCCAGATTGCTGAATTAACCAATGGCTTAAAAATGGAAGATATTCTGCAAGGTTGCCGTTTCCCAATACATTGCCAAAAGCAATAAATAGCCCGACGATAGGGAGAATTAACACCGGGCCATACAAAGATTTGCCAAGGTCTTGCAACGCATTAATGATCCTTTTCATTAAACTTCTGTTCCTTGCTATAAAATATATAAAACTAAAGATACAGATTAAGAATAATAGTTCAGCAAGATAAAATGACACTTATCTGATTGTTTTAAATAACAAATAACTGAAAAAGTAACATGTAACTTTTAAACGTGTGAGTACACTCGCAAATCAATTTTTGTTGCAAAGGATTGGCGTAATAGGGCAATAATGAGTCATAATGTTTGGGGTTTGGGGAGTAAATTGCATCACAGTGGTGACATAGCTAAAATCTGGTGATAATTTGAAAAGCTGAATGTTGTATCTAGCTGTATATCAGCTCACTCTGCATAGATTCGTTTACTGGTGTTAACAGTTTGTTAGATTTGCTGCCTGCCGAGTCTCTCCGGCAAGATAGAGAGATTGAATGTTTATCGGAAGCCGACAAAACATTGCTGCATCAACATCCTTCCTTAGTGATTTGAGCCAGAAATTAATCGACTGACGCGTCCTTTTGTTGAAATGGTTATTAAATTTATTGCAGCGATTTTGTTGGTAATTCTAGCCAAAAAGCCTTGTTTGGTGGGAGTCGGTTAATTGAATCACTATTTTTCTTTTGGCCGGGTGATGGTAAGAATAGGGGGGATTACCGGAGAACAGACATTGAATATCTATCCGTTACGCAGCTTGAACATAGATCAAGTACAGAAACAGAGGTTTCATACAGTCATCTGCCGCCATTCCGGCGCAGGTTTATTTATTATGGGGGATTTAGGGTTGGTTCTGGGTCTCAATCAGTTACAGATAACGCAGTGTGTTACATGCGTTAAAATAAAGAATATTTGGGATAGACCATAATGGGTCAACGAAGACATCTAACGCAATACGAAGTGGAAAGAATACTGGAAGTGGCGAAAAAGAGTCCTAATGGGGCGCGCGACTATTGTCTGGTATACATGAGCTTTGTTCATGGCTTACGTGTTAGTGAAGCCAGGTATCTACGGATATCTGATCTGGATTTGGATGATGGCAGTTTGTATATTCGGCGTTTAAAAGGCGGATTTTCTACTATTCATCCTCTTTTGGGTTATGAAATCCAGGCGATCAAAGAGTGGCTAAAAGTCCGTAAAACTTTCCGAGGGGCAGAAAGTGATTGGTTGTTTCTGTCACGTAGCGGAAACCCACTGACTCGCCAGCGCGTTTATCAACTTATTAACCAATTTGGACGATTGGCTAAGATTTCCATAGATTCGCATCCGCACATGTTGCGCCATGCCTGTGGTTTTGCGCTTGCGGATAGAGGGATAGATACTCGGTTGATACAAGATTATCTTGGGCACAGTAATATTCGCCATACGGTGCGATATACCGCCAGTAATGCGGAGCGTTTCCACGGTGTTTGGGGTGTAAAAAGGAATCGGCAACGAGAATTACACTTTGATTATGTCCCACAGGAAAATGCTTGTTCAACTGAATAAGCGATTCTGATGTATGCGCCTGTTAAGGCGCATACATAAAAAACCGTCTTAAGCAAAGTGACTTTCAATATTTTCATACGGATAGTGCCTTACCATCGCTGTAGGTTCTGTAGGCTAGCCTCCTTTTTTCTTGTTGTTGACTGACAGACAATGACTTTATTAATGCTGGTCCATTTCCAGAAAATAGAGATTACGGTAGTAAATAACGTTTGGAATAAACGTGCATTTTTTTCCTTAAGGTGTTTATGAACATTTTTTCATATTTATCATGGTCAGTTATCCTGATGAATTACTTTGTATATCTGTAATTGATATCTCGGGGATCAGTTTCAATGTGCTCATCAGGATATTCAACCCATTCGTTTTCTACATTAGTAATGGTGATTTTAGGTATCTTGGTTTCATCTAACTTAGGCTTTAAAGATAACTTTCCATTCCGCTCCCGGAGTTAATTTCAATCGGAAGAAACGCGGACCTACTTCACCGCGTAAAAATAAGCATTTCGGAAATCCTTCAACTATTTTCCAGAATAGGGTAAATAACCGGTCTAAAATCTAGGGTATTCAATACCGCAGTTTCACTGAGACTTATTTGGGGTGCATCATTGATAAATGCGGTCGGAGGGTTGGTGAATGGCAAAATTATTGGTTTACCAAATCTTTTGGGGGCGGTGGGCAAAAAATGATGGCAGGAAAAATGTGAGTAGTCTCAAAAAATTGCGATTTTATTTCACATAAGTATTGAATGAAAATTAGTCATGTTTCACACTCGTTGAAACGTTTCAGTTTTTTATCTCTTTTTCTTTTTATTGGACTTAATGCTTTTTTCTCTGCGTAAACTGAAACGATTCTATTTTGGTAATAGGGAGAAAATTATGTTCCAGTTGGCTCTGCAAAATATCCATACTGACGCAATTGCAACCAGTAAAGAGGATGCTATTCGTCAGGTAGCGGCTATGCTAGCCGCTAATGGTAATGTCAGTGATGCCTATGTTGACGGCATGTTGCAACGTGAAAAGCAAATTTCCACCTACCTTGGCAACGGTATCGCTATTCCACATGGCACGCTAGATACTCGCGATCTGGTCATGAAAACCGATGTACAAGTATTTCACTTTTCACAGGGTATTGAATGGGATCAAGGGGCGATGTGTTATGTGGTTATTGGTATCGCTGCACGTTCCGATGAGCATTTGGCACTACTGCGTCAGTTAACACACCTACTGAGTGATGATCGTATCGCCGAGCAGTTAAAAACTGTTAATTCAGCGCAGGCACTGCATCGCTTGCTAATGGGTGAAGTTCAGCAAGCTGAGTTTAAATTCGATACCAGCCTGATTACGCTAGATGTTAATGCCCGCGATTTGATGACGCTACAGGCATTAAATGCCGGGCGGTTACAGCAAGTGGGGGCGGTGGATACGACCTTTGTCAGCAAAGTGATTAACAGTAAGCCATTGGATCTTGGGCAGGGCATTTGGCTAAGTGATAGTCCCGACGGCAATTTAACCAGCGCTGTGGCAGTGAGCCGATTGTTCACGCGGGACAACGAACCGGTGGTGATGTTATTGACCGTTGCGGTTGCTGACGACCAGCCATTAAACGTGTTGCATCACCTGGGTAACTTGTTATTAGCACAAAAAGCGGAATGTTTGCTGAAAGCTGATGCATCGACAGTGCTGGCATTACTGACCAGTGATGTACAGACGCAGAGCATGATATCCAGTGGAGAATTTGTCCTGTGCAACGAACATGGCTTACATACTCGCCCTGGCGCTGTGTTAGTTAATGTTATCCGGCAATTTTCCAGTGAAGTTACCATCATCAATCTTGATGGTGCTGGTCAACCGGTAAACGGCCGTAGTCTGATGAAAATCATGGCGTTGGGCGCTAAAAAAGGGCACCGGCTGCATGTTACTGCTAATGGCGATGATGCTCAACAGGCGATAGCTGCCATTGGTGAAGCGATTGTTTCCGGTTTGGGGGAGGGGCCGTGTAAATAGAAATCTCCAATTGACTGTGATAATGGCGCGCGTCGATCTACAACCCTAATTTAGCTAACAGCAGGAGAAGCATGATGAAAACACTGCTTATCATTGATCCCTCACTCGGACTTGCCGGAAGTTATCTGGTGAAAACAATTCTCAGTGCCGCTGCGGTGGAAAACGGACTGATACTAACAGAAGATCCAGCGGAAGCCGATTTGGTGGTCGTGACCGGCAGTCACATCCCCACCGATAACGCACTGAATGGTAAGCTTGTTTATCTCGGCGACACGGAACAGGCGTTGCATGCGCCGAAAAATTTCTTTCAGCAAGCAAAAGCTGACGCGAAGCCGTATCAGATACCGGCAACTGACAGCCGTGATGATATAAAACGCATTGTCGCGGTTACTGCTTGTCCTACTGGTGTGGCACACACCTTTATGGCCGCTGAAGCTATCGAAACCGAAGCCAAAAAGCGCGGCTGGTGGGTAAAGGTGGAAACTCGCGGTTCGGTAGGTGCGGGCAATGTTATTACGCCGGAAGAGGTGGCAAAAGCGGATCTGGTGCTGATTGTTGCAGATATTGACGTAGATTTGGCGAAATTTGCAGGAAAACCTATGTACCGTACCTCCACCGGGCTGGCATTGAAGAAAACAGCGCAAGAATTTGATAAAGCGCTGGTCGAAGCTAAACCTTTCCAGCCGGCAGGGCAGAATATGCAGAATAACAGTACTAAAAGCGGACAAGGAGAAGAGAATGGCGGCATCTATCGTCACCTGTTGACCGGCGTCTCTTATATGTTGCCGATGGTAGTGGCGGGTGGTCTGTGTATCGCACTGTCATTTGCTTTTGGTATCACTGCATTTAAAGAGCCGGGTACATTGGCAGCCGCGTTGATGCAAATCGGCGGTGGTTCAGCTTTTGTGCTGATGGTCCCTGTATTGGCAGGTTACATTGCTTTCTCGATCGCTGATCGTCCAGGTCTGACGCCTGGTTTGATTGGCGGTATGTTGGCAACTAGCACGAATGCGGGATTTATTGGCGGTATTATTGCGGGTTTCCTCGCCGGTTACGTAGCGAAGTTACTCAGCACCAAAGTGAAATTGCCGCAGAGTATGGCAGCGTTGAAACCGATTTTGATCATTCCGCTATTTGCTAGCCTGATCACTGGATTGATTATGATTTACGTTATTGGTAAACCAGCCGCCGGTATCATGGCGGGGCTAACGCACTGGCTTTCTAATATGGGAACAACCAACGCGCTCCTGCTAGGGGCCATTTTGGGTGGGATGATGTGTGCTGATATGGGGGGAGCGATAAACAAAGCAGCCTATGCGTTTGGTGTCGGTTTGCTTAGTTCGCAAACCTATGCGCCAATGGCTGCCATTATGGCTGCGGGGATGGTTCCACCGTTGGCAATGGGGGTGGCGACTCTGATTGCCCGGCAGAAGTTCGATAACGTTCAGCGGGAAAGTGGTAGAGCCGCGTTGGTGTTGGGCCTATGTTTTATTTCCGAAGGCGCGATTCCTTTTGCTGTCCGCGATCCGATGCGTGTGCTCCCATGTTGTATCGTTGGTGGTGCAGTGACGGGAGCGATCTCTATGGCAGTGAGTGCGCAATTGATGACACCACACGGTGGCCTGTTTGTGCTGTTGATCCCAGGAGCTATCACACCAGTATTGGGTTATTTAATGTCGATTATTGTCGGCACCCTATTGGCAGGATTTATTTATGCATTACTTAAGCGTCCAGAAGCGACCCCGACTAAAGTATAAAGACAGAAATTATTAGTTATCAAACTAAACTAATTGAAATTAAAGGAAATTATCTCTTTATTCGTGACCTCATTCGCATTTTTGCTATTTTCCGATTGTTATTTGCCTGCTTAAATTAGATATAAATACATTCAAAAAAATGAAGAATTATTATGGGTCGTGGGCTGTTAAAAAAAGAGGGGGTTGCTCAGGCGTGTCTGGCGCGTTATCTGCTAGGTGAGCATTGTGGTAATCGGTTGAAGACGATTGAAGAGCTGTCATCTGACTATGGGTTATCTGTTGGGCTAGTTCAGTTTGCATTAAAAAAATTGGAGAGTTCTGGCGCGGTTTACGTAGAACGGCGGGGGCGCAACGGCAGTTATCTGGTCAGTGTGGATCACAAAGCGCTGTTAGCCCATGCTGACATTAGTAACGTGGTTTGTGCAATGCCGCTGCCTTATACCCTATTGTATGAAGGATTGGCGAGCGGCTTGAAAGCGCAATTTGAGGGCATTCCGTTTTATTTCGCCCATATGAGAGGTTCAGATGCCAGGATGGAATGCTTGCGTAACGGCATTTATGACTTGGCGGTAGTATCACATTTGGCGGCGCAGACTTATCTGGAGCAGGGTGATGTCCGCGCTGTACTTGGATTGGGGCCACATACCTATGTTGGCGCACACCAACTGATTTATCGCAAAGGAGGTGAACATAATATTCGTCGTGTTGGGTTGGATCATCGTTCTGCCGATCAGAAGATCATGACTGAGGTGTACTTTGCTGGGCAGGATATCACGTTGGTGGATATCTCTTACCACGAGAGCCTGCATAAGGTGGCGAAAGGTGACATTGATGCGGTGATCTGGAACGTTAGCAGAGAAATTGAACTGAGTTCCAGGGAGCTTATTGCAGTACCGCTCCGTGGAAGTGCATGTTTTATCCAAGCTTCTGAGGCAGTAGTTTTAACCAGAACTGATGACATTCTGATTCAGCAACTTGTACGTACTATGGTGAATAAAACAGAGTTGTTAGCCCATCAACAACGTGTACTGGCAGGCCAGCAGGACCCAAGTTATTAATTTGGCATGGGGGGGAGGTTCACGACATGGAAAATCGACTGAATCTACTCTGTCAGGGAAATGTCATTGATCAGGATATCTATGATGGCATGTTACAGGTTGTGGCGCAGCTTGAAAATGATTGGGAAATTCCAGTCAGGAATGCGCTAGGGGAAATGGTAATAACACATATGGCTAATGCGTTGATGCGCTCACGCCGGGGAGAACAAATCAGTTCAATGGATATTGAGCTGTTGATGGAAATACGTCAATCAAGTGTTTTTTCTCATTTGCAAGCGGTTAACGCTTCGTTGTTGGCACATTTTGACGTGCAATTACATCCCTGTGAGGAGGGGTACCTGTTGGCAAATTTGCTTAACCTTTGGTCGGCGAAGAAGCAGTGGTAAACCACCACAGAGATGAGGAAAATTTTTTTTTCCATCAAATATTCAAAAAAATGATGATTTAACATCTAGGTTTTATAATGGCATTGATCGCCGAAGAAGTACAGGAGGTACATCATGTTTATGCATGCGCTGAACAAACAAAATCCGGCACTGATTGAGGCAGCCCAGATGTTATGGGCGCAAGGAGCCTTACTGCCGGATACTTACGTTATTGACGTTGATCAGGTTTTAGACAATGCCAGACGGTTGCTTGCGGTAGCGGAACATCATGATATTGCTCTCTACCTGATGACCAAACAGGTTGGGCGTAACTCCTGGTTGGCACGTAAACTGATAGAGCTGGGTTATCAGGGCGTCACCGCGGTGGATTTTAAAGAAGCCAGGATCTTGATGAACGGGAAAATTCCGGTGACTCATGTAGGCCATCTGGTACAGATCCCTCGCAATATGCTCTCCTCAGTGATGCAACAACATCCAGAAGTGATCACAGTATTTTCTTTAGAAAAAGCAGAGGAAATTTCCAGTCTGGCGCAGCGTGAGGGAAATGTGCAACGCATTATGCTGAAAGTCTATGATGATCATGATCATTTATATCCTGGTCAGGAGGCGGGTTTTCATTTATCGGAATTGAACGCCATCGTTCAGCGCATTATGGCGATGCCCGGTGTAAAACTGACAGGGTTGACACATTTTCCTTGCTTGTTGTGGCAAGATGACCAGCAGCAGACACTACCGGCGCCAAACTTATTTACTTTACTGAAAGCAAAAGACATTGTACGACAGGCAGGGATTGAGGTGACGCAGATAAATGCGCCGTCGGCGTCAAGCTGTAGCACACTGCCGTTACTGGCAAAGTATGGTGTTACCCATACCGAGCCGGGACATGCGCTAACAGGAACGATCCTTGCTAATTATCGAGGGGAACAGCCAGAACGCATTGCTATGCTTTATCTGACAGAAATATCCCACCGATTTAACGGTAACAGCTACTGTTACGGGGGCGGTTATTACCGTCGTGGACGGGCGCATAACGCGCTGATATTCTTGCCAAACGGTCAAACTACTTCTACTCATTTGTTACCGATGGATGATACCAGTATTGATTACCATTTCCCTCTGAGCGGTGAATTTCCGGTCGGTTGTGCTGTTATGCTGTGTTTTCGCACCCAGATATTTGCTACTCGCAGTGATGTGGCGTTGGTTAGCGGTATCCAGTCAGGGCATCCGGTATTGGAAGGGCTTTATGACAGCCAAGGGGGCCCTATTTCGATTAATGGAGAAAATGCCCCGTGAATAGATGCATTTCCATCCTCTTCACCTCCATCCTTTTTACCTTCGGACCATCTTACTTATGACTCAGCAAAACAGAATTGACGCATCGGGCTATACCTATGCGCATGAACACCTGCATCTCGATTTATCATCATTTAAAAACAACATTGACTGCCGACTGGATCAGTACGACCTGATTTGTGAAGAGATGAAAACGCTGGTCAGCTTGGGTGTACACAATATTGTGGAGATGACCAACCGTTACATGGGACGTAACCCACAGTTTATGCTGGATCTGATGCGGAACTCCGGCATTAATGTAATAGTTTCAACTGGCTATTACCAATCTGCCTTTTTTCCTGAGCATGTAGCACATACCACAGCTCGACAACTGGCGGATGAAATGATCGCTGAGATTGAGCAGGGTATCGACGGTACAACGCTGAAAGCCGGAGTGATTGGGGAAATTGGTTCCAGCAAAGGGGTAATTACGCCTGATGAAGAGAAAGTATTTCATGCTGCGGCTATCGCTCATCTGGAAACCGGGCGCCCTGTTTCGACGCATACGACATTAAGCACGATGGGCCTTGAGCAACTGGCGTTACTGAAAAAGCACGGTGTAGATGCTGAACGTGTAGTTATTGGTCACTGTGATCTTAAAGATAATCTGGACAACATCTTGCGTATCATTGAACAGGGTGCCTACATCCAGTTCGACACGATTGGCAAAAACGATTATTACCCGGATGAAAAGCGGATCGCTATGTTACAGACCCTGGCCCAACGTGGCTTACTTAACCGCGTCATGTTATCGATGGATATTACCCGTCGTTCTCATTTAAAAGCCAATGGTGGCAATGGCTTTGCCTATTTGATCACCACCTTTGTGCCGATGTTAAAAGAGGCTGGATTAACGCAAACCGATATTGATTTGATGTTACGTGATAACCCAACACTATTTTTCAAATAAAGGAAAAACATATGAGATTTGTTATTGGAGGACAAATTGAGAAAGAAAGAATTGCTGAAACCTTACGCCGTCTGGCCGGAGATAAAGTCTCATCCATTACCGTGATGGGCGATATAGATGCCGCTATAGCGCTTAAGAGCGGTAATGCGGATTACTATTTGGGGGCCTGTAATACAGGTGGGGGCGCTTTGGCAATGGTAATTGCTATTGTTGGTATTGATAAATGCGCGACCATCAGTATGCCAGGCAAGATCCTGCCTGATGAAGAAATTATTGCCCATGTTAACGCGGGGAAAACCGCATTTGGTTTTACTGGTCAGGATATGGACGCAGTTATTCCGGTGATTATCAAGGCTATTTTTTCTTTATGAGGGCAGGAAAATGGAATATGAATTTTTCAGCCGTTTAATGGAAATTGATCCATTTAAAGCCGGTTTGTTGGCGGTGATTGGTGGGATATCTGCCATGATGGCTAACCGTGGTATTGCGGTATTTCATGATGGTCTACGTCCTTTAATGCCGGAACATCTGGAAGGGCGTATGAATCGTAAGACCTTGGCGGCCACCAGTTTTGCCCTAAGCTTTGGTTTGGTTATCGGCTTTGGTATTCCGTTCTCGCTGACCGCTCCGATTATTTTGGTGCATAGCCTATTACTGGGAACTGATGTCATTGGAACCTGGTGTGCAAATAGTAAAAAAGGTTTCATACTTTCCGCTATCTTGGGGGCGCTGTATGCCGTTGCCCTGATGACCGGTTTACGATCTGTTGTCGACATCTTTGCCCATTTGCCGGTTAATTTCATGGGCAACCTGAGTAAAGTTGGCGATCCTATCGTGGCCTGCTTTGCACTGTTTCCTGCGATTGTTGTGGCCTATCAATATGGCTATGGCAAAGGAATATGGGTGCTGATTGCGACATTGGTAGGGTATATCGCGACGAAAGCGGTAGGAGCATTGAGTTTTGGCGGCGCTCTGAGCAAACCGGTGCAGTTGGACCCTAACGGGATAGCCCTGCTGATTTCGATGATAGTGATGTTCTATTTTGCTATGAAACAGCGTGCACCCAAAGCTGGCGAAGGATCTGCTTCGTCCAAGGGGGCGAATGAGATGCTAGTTGGATTATTTTCCACGCGGATCCAGCGTATTCAAAATAACATCTGGTTGCTGGTATTCAGTGGGGGATTGACTGCTGTAGCGGCTTCGATGTCGCTTAGTTTGCTGGCGGAGGGGCCTGTATCACTGCAACTGATGGCGCAGGGGGAAGGGGCTAACGCTATGCTGGTGGCGCTTGCCAGAGCGATCAGCTTTGTGCCGTTAGTCGGTATGACCGCCATTGCTACTGGGGTTTATAGCCCGGTCGGCATGAAATTTGTGTTTGTCGCGGGATTAGTTACCAATAATCTGTGGATTGCCTTCATTGTCGGCAGTGTGATTATGTTCATGGAAATCAAACTACTGGCGAGAATTGCTATCTGGTTGGATAAATATCCCGGGGTTAAAGCTTGTGGTGAACATATACGAACCGTTATTACCCGCATGTTGGAAGTTGCCCTATTGGTGGGAGGAATGATGGCTTCCAATGCTATTCTGCCGGGCATGGGATTCATGGTGGTGGCGGGCATTTATCTGCTCAACCGCACGGCTAAACGTCCTTTGGTTGAAATGGCGATTGGGCCTATTGCAACGATTGTGGTTGGTGTATTAGCCAACGTCATCTATCTGGTGGGCATCAGTTAATTGAGTAGATTTCCCCCTTTATTTTGTGATGATAAAAATAGAGGGGGAAGTGCGGGAGAATAAATAGTGCGGGAGAGCAGATATTGAACACCTATCCATTACCCAGTCTGAGCATGGAGCAGGCGCAGCACAAACAGTTTCGTTTAGTTGATATTATCTGCCGCCATTTTCCCGGTGCGGATTTTCTCACCACCGGAGATTTAGGGTTGGTGCCGGGATTGAATCGGCCACAAGTGACACAACGTGTTGAACAGGTTATCGCAGATTTCTTTTCCGCCGAAGCTGCTGTGTTAGTGCAAGGGGCGGGAACTGGCGCAATACGTTGTGGGCTGGCGGCATTACTTAACGCGGGCGATAGTCTGTTGGTTCATGATGCGCCGTTATATCCCTCGACAGCGGTTACTGCCGAGCAGATGGGGTTGCATTTGGTACGGGCTGATTTCAACCAACCCGAACAAATACGAGCTGCGATTTTGCAACATTCACCGGTGGCGGGATTGGTACAACACACGCGACAGAAAATTGATGATGCTTATGACTTGGCAGAGGTTATATCACTGCTGAATGCCGCCTCGCTACCGGTTCTGGTTGACGATAACTATGCAGCCATGAAAGTGGAACATATCGGTTGTGAATGGGGGGCTGCATTATCGGCCTTCTCCAGCTTTAAATTGTTTGGCCCGCAAGGTGTCGGTGTTGTAGTAGGCCAACAAGCGGCAATAGAGCACATCCGGCGTAGTATGTATTCCGGTGGCAGTCAGATACAGGGATTTCAGGCATTAGAAGTATTGCGTGGATTGGTATTTGCTCCAGTGATGCATGCTGTGCAGGCTCAGGTGAGTGAAACATTAGTGGTACGGCTTAATCAGGGAATTATTCCGCAGGTAAAACAGGCGTTTATCGCCAATGCACAATCGAAAGTATTGCTGGTAGAGTTTTATGATGAGATTGCTGAACAAGTACTTCATGTTGCTCATCAGCTTGGCGCACTGCCTTATCCGGTAGGCGCTGAATCAAAATTTGATATTCCGCCACTGTTTTACCGGTTGTCTGGTACATTCCGTCAGTCTGATCCCACGTTAGAAAAACGGATGATAAGGATAAATCCCAATCGAAGTGGTGTGGAGACAGTGATAAGGCTCCTGAGTCAAAGCTGTGCACAGGCCGTCGCCCTTGCGGTAATAAAAGGCTAAAAAATAGGCAGAAGATTATTCTGGATGCAGTAGCATCCGCCGTAATCGGCGGTATATATCGTCTGTCATCCAAAATATGTTCAATATTTTCTGAGTATGGAGAAATCGATATCAAGGCTTATCGATCCTGAATTAATGTAAAATTTGGCGATATCATTAATTGCATTCCTGATTATTAAAAAAATTAATAAATGATGTGAGTAATAGTTAATAGTAAAATAAATCACTTATAATATAAAATGACCTATGGATAGAAAATACCGTGGTGGCATATAGAGGTCATAGCCATTTTCTTTGCAAAGTGATCGTAATTCTGTTACTGAGTTAACAGATAATTTTTCATAAATACTTTCAAAATGTTTTTCCACAGTATGACATGAAACATTCATTTCAAGGGCTGTATCATTATTGCTCATGCCGCAGCAAAATAGAAAAATAACCATCCACTCTTTATCGTTTAGCAAATCATTAGGTGGTCTGGGGGCGGCAGATATTGGAGTATTATTTTTAATATAGTGGGATACTGTAAAGTGTTCTATTTCTCTGGCATGGCAAATAATACCGATACATTGATTATCTTCCCCCATCAATGGGTATTTCTCGCAAAAATAGGATTTAGGCGGCCGACCATTACCTTGAGGATAAGTGCCGACAGAACATACTCGTTGCATACATTTTAAGACCCTACGATCGTGTTCTCTAAAATGGTGAGCAAAACCATTAACGGGTGTTGGTAATTCTTCAACAGCGTGCCCTATAATATTAAAGTTTTCCGGTAACTTCATGACTTTAATGAATTTGGTATTCGCATAAATAAAACGGGATTCCTTATCTTTTACGAACCACGGTTCAGGGCTTCTGTCCCATACATGTGTAAATTGACGAGTAATAAAAGGGACTTTTTCTAATCCTGATTTATTCATAAATATCCTTTAAGATAATTATTGCTTTTTTAAACAATTGAATGGAAATGTTCCGTTGAAAAAAGCCTGTTTCCATAGGGCCATATATTTTATCAATAAATAATTAACAAAGGTAGTGTGTAGCAACTGGGAAATAATACGTAATCTAAGACAATAAAAACCTTTCTGGGATGTAATGATGAAAGTCATTGGCTCGACAATATTCTTCCAACTGTTGACTAGAGTGAATCCCGATTTTACGATATATCCTTGCCATATGTTCTTCAACCTCATGATAGGCGATATTCAACATTTCCCCAATCTGTTTTCTAGATTGCTTGTGTAAGAAGAGAAAGATAATATCCCACTCCCATTGAGTAAAAAGATCAGAGGGTGGTTGGAGTAGTATAGATGGTGGTAGTTTATCATAATATTGATATAGGTAGGTTAATGAATACTCCTTGGCTTGCCACATATGGTACATAATTCCCATACAATTACCATTGTTATGATAAAGAGGCAATTTTTCACAGAAATAGGATGATAGAGTTTGCTCTTGTCCAAACACATGGGTTTCAAGTGAACAGACTCTTTCACCTTTAGCCATGACATTTTTATCGTGGATAATAAACTCCTTGGCGAACTCAGCGCCATCCCAAGGCAGCTCATGATCATCAAGCCCTTCATAATCAAATGACTCTTTAAAATTGTGGATAAATTTCTTTGTGGCTGAATTACCGTAGATAAAGTTTGAAGAGCTATCCTTTATTCCCCACGGTTCATTGCTTATTGCCATTGTATTAATAACTTGAGGTGATATTGCATTGTTCTTCTTCATATTAATAAAATCTCCTTTATAATCTGGGGGTTAAAGAAACATTCTGCTTTTTGGATGAACAAAACATTTTGGCATATAGAGGTCATAATCATTGGTGCGACAATACTCCTCCAATTGGTGACTAGAGTGAACACCGATTCTTTCATATATTCGTGCAATATGGGTTTCAACAGTACGGTGGGAAATACTTAACATTCTACCGGTTTGTTTACTGGTATACTTTTGTAGCATGAAGAAAATAACATCCCATTCCCGTTGAGTAAAGAGATCGGTCGGTGGCTGGAACATAATAGATGCCGGCAGCTTTCCATCAAATAGCCGGGTGAATGAGAAATCTTGGGCTTTCCAGCCATGAATAAAGATACCGATACATTCTTTTTTATCATTATAGATTGGATATTTTTCCGAAAAATAAGATGATGGAAATTTATCTTTTCCATATGTATGTGTTTCAAGTGAGCATATTCTTTCCCCTTGTTTCATAACACTTTTATCGTGAATAACGAATTTTTTTGCAAATTCAGCACCATTCCAGGGGAGTTCACTATCATATTTCCCTTCATAATCAAATAAGTCTGGGATATTTTGCATTTGTCTAAGTGCCGAATTACAAAAAATCCAACATGAGTTTTTGTCTTTGATTGCCCAAGGTTCATTACTTTGCTGCATAGTATTAATAACTTGAGGTGAAGTAATTAGTTTATTATCCATGTTATTATTTCTCTTTTCTCTATCCTTAAAGTTCGGTTCTTGATGTTTGCTCTTTGTTCTTATAATCAATTCAACTCATGACCATCCCATAATCTAGGGTAACGCATGATTATAAATTTTTCCATAACCAAATGGTTGTTTAAATTTACGAATAAATTCCTTTGTGGCTGAATTATCATAGATAAAATATGAAGAACTATTCTGTATTCCCCACGGTTCACTGCTTATTTCTGCTATGTTAATAATCTGAGGTGATACTGCATAGTTCTTATTCATATTAGTGGCGACACCTTTTAATCTAAAGAATTAAGGAAACGTTCTACTTTCTGGATGTACAAATCTTTCCGGTACATAGAGATCATAATCATTGGTGCGGCAATACTCTTCCAATTGGTAACTAGAGTGGACACCAATCCGTTTGTATATACGTGAGATATGGCTTTCAACCGTACGATAGGAAATATTTAACATTCTACCGATTTGCTTACTGGTATACTTTTGCAACAGGGGGAAAATAACATCCCATTCCCGTTGGGTAAAGAGATCGACCGGTGGTTGGAACATAATATTAGCTGGCAATTTTCCACGAAATAATCGGGTGAATGAGAAATCCTGAACTTGCCAACCATGATATATCGTTCCTATACAGCTTCCGTCTTCATGATAAAAAGGGTATTTTTCAAAGAAGTAAGACGACAGAATTTGTTCTTTAAAAAATTTATGAGTTACAAGCGAACACGTTCGTTCTTCTCTTTCCATCACTATTTTATCATTGGCCATATACGCTTCAGAAAATTCGGCACCATCCCACGGAAGATCGTAGTCATAAAGGCCCTCATAGTCAAAGGAACGTGAAATATTTTGAACACGATTACATGCTCGATTAGCATAAATAAAGCATGAGTTTTTATCTTTTATTCCCCAAGGCTCGTTACTCAGCTCCATCGTATTAATAACCTGAGGTGATATTGCATAGTTCTTTTTCATATCAGTAAAATTCCTTTGTAATCTAAGAGTTAAAGAAACATTCTGCTTTCTCGATGCACAAATCTTTCTGGTACATAGAGATCATAATCATTGGTACGACAGTATTCTTCCAATTGACAACTGGAATGAACTCCAATTCTTTGGTATATGCGTGAGATATGATTTTCAACCGTACGATAAGAAATGCTTAATATTCTACCGATTTGCTTGCTATTATATTTTTGTAAAAAAAGGAAAATAACATCCCATTCCCGTTGCATAAAGAGATCTGTCGGTGGCTGGAACATAATAGATGCCGGCAGTTTTCCACGAAATAGTCGGGTAAATGAGAAATCTTGTGCTTGCCAGCCATGATATATAACCCCCATACAGCTACCATCTTTGTGATAAAAAGGATATTTTGCAAGAAAATAAGATGATAGAATTTGTTCTTTTCCGAATAAATGTGTTTCAAGTGAACATATTCTTTTTTCTTGTTCCATTACTTTGTGATCATGAGCAATGTATTCTTTGGCAAATTCGGCTCCGTCCCAGGGTAATTCATGTTCATGAACCCCTTCATAGTCAAAAGAACTTGAAATATTTTGAAGACGTTTACATGCCTGATTGACATAAATGAAGCATGAGTTTTTATCTTTTATTCCCCACGGTTCATTACTTATCTCCATCGTATTAATAACCTGAGGTGATATTGCATAGTTCTTTTTCATATCAGTAAAATTCCTTTGTAATCTAAGAGTTAAAGAAACATTCTGCTTTCTGGATGTACAAATCTTTCTGGTACATAGAGATCATAATCATTGGTACGACAGTATTCTTCCAATTGATAACTGGAATGAACTCCAATTCTTTGGTATATGCGTGAGATATGATTTTCAACCGTACGATAAGAAATGTTTAATATTCTACCAATTTGCTTGCTGTTATTTTTTTGTAAAAAAAGGAAAATAACATCCCATTCCCGTTGCGTAAAGAGATCAGTCGGTGGTTGGAACATAATAGATGCTGGCAGTTTTCCACGAAATAACCGGGTAAATGAGAAATCTTGTGCTTGCCAGCCATGATATATAATGCCCATACAGCTCCCGTTTTCATGATAAAGAGGATATTTTGCAAAAAAGTAGGATGATAGAATTTGTTCTTTTCCATGTACATGTGTCTCAAGTGAACATATTCTTTTTTCTTGCTCTACAACTTTTTTATCATGAGCCATGTATTCTTTGGCAAATTCAGCTCCATCCCAGGGCAATTCATATTCATAAAGCCCCTCATAATCAAAAGAACTTGAAATATTTTGAAGACGCTTACATGCCTGATTGACATAAATATAGCGTGTATTTTCATCCTTTATTCCCCACGGCTCATTACTTTGCTCCATCGTGTTAATAACCTGAGGTGAAATGACATAGTTCTTTTTCATATTAGTAGAACTCCTATTAATCTAATGGTTAAGGAAACATTCTGCTTCCAGGTTGCACAAATCTTTTTGGCACATAGAGATCATAATCGTTGGTGCGACAATATTCTTCTAACTGAGAACTAGAGTGAACAGCAATCCGTTTATATATACGTGAGATATGGGTTTCAACCGTACGATAGGAAATATTTAACATTCTACCGATTTGCTTACTGGTATACTTTTGTAACATGAGGAAAATAACATCCCATTCCCGTTGGGTAAAGAGATCGGTAGGTGGTTGGAACATAATATTTGCTGGCAGTTTTCCATGAAATAGCCTGGTAAATGAAAAATCTTGAGCTTGCCAACCATGATATATTGTTCCTATACAGCTTCCATCTTCATGATAAAAAGGGTATTTTTCAAAAAAATAAGATGACAGAATTTGTTCTTTTCCAAATGTACATGTTATAAGTGAACATACTCTTTCTTCTTTTTCTATTACTTTTTGATCATGAGCGATGTACTCTTTGGAGAATTCGGCTCCATCCCAAGGCAATTCATGATCATAAAATCCTTCATAATCAAATGATTCTTTAAAATTATGAATAAGTTTTTTTGTTGCTGAATTTCCATAAACAAAACATGAGTTTTTATCTCTTATTCCCCAAGGTTCATTACTTTGCTTCATTGTGTTAATGACTTGGGGTGTAATAATTAGTTTATTGTCCATGTTATCACTCCTCTTTTATCTAGCCTTAAAATTAGGTTTTTGATGTTTGATCTTATAATCAATTTAATTCATGATCATCCCATAATCTAGGGTAATGCATGATCATAAAACTCTTCATAATTAAATAATTGTTTAAAGTTACGAATAAATCTTTTGTAGCTGAATTATCATAGATAAAATTTGAAGAACTATCCTGTATTCCCCTCGGCTCATTACTTTGCTCCATCGTGTTAATAACCTGAGGTGAAATGACAAAGTTCTTTTTCATATTAGTAGAACTCCTATTAATCTAATGGTTAAAGAAACATTCTGCTTTCTGGATGTACAAATCTTTCTGGTACATAGAGATCATAATCATTGGTGCGACAATACTCTTCCAATTGATAACTGGAATGAACTCCAATTCTTTGGTATATGCGTGAGATATGATTTTCAACCGTACGATAAGAAATGTTTAATATTCTACCGATTTGCTTGCTGTTATATTTTTGTAAAAAAAGGAAAATAATATCCCATTCCCGTTGGGTAAAGAGATCGGTCGGTGGCTGGAACATAATATTGGCTGGCAATTTTCCACGAAATAGCCGGGTGAATGAGAAATCCTGCGCTTGCCAACCATGATATATCGTTCCTATACAGCTTCCGTCTTCATGATAAAAAGGATATTTTTCAAAAAAATAAGATGAAAGAATTTGTTCTTTTCCATGTACATGTGTTATAAGCGAACGCATCCTTTCTTCTTTCTCCATCACCATTCTGTCGTGAATCATGAATTCTTTAGCAAATTCGGCTCCATCCCAGGGAAGGTCATAATCATAAAGCCCCTCATAGTCAAAAGAGATTGAAATATTTTGAACATGTTTACATGCTTGATTGGCATAAATAAAGCATGAATTCTTGTCTTTTATCCCCCAGGGTTCATTACTTTGCTCCATTGTATTAATAATCTGAGGTGAGATGACATAGTTCTTTTTCATAGTAGTAGAACTCTTTTTAATTTAATGGTTAAGGAAACATTCTGCTTTCTCGATGCACAAATCTTTTTGGCACATAGAGATCATAATCATTTGTGCGACAGTATTCTTCCAATTGATAACTGGAATGAACTCCAATTCTTTGGTATATGCGTGAGATATGATTTTCAACCGTACGATAGGAAATATTTAACATTTTACCGATTTGCTTGATGTTATATTTTTGTAAAAAAAGGAAAATAACATCCCATTCCCGTTGGGTAAAGAGATCGGTCGGTGGCTGGAATATAATAGATGCTGGCAGTTTTCCACGAAATAGCCGGGTAAATGAGAAATCCTGCGCTTGCCAACCATGAAATATCGTTCCTATACAGCTTCCATCTTCATGGTAAAGTGGATATTTTTCACAAAAATAGGATGATAAAATTTGTTCTTTTCCAAATAGATGTGTTTCAAGTGAACATATTCTTTCTTCTTTTTCTATCACTATTTTATCTTGAATCACATGTTCTTTAGCAAATTCGGCCCCATCCCAAGGAAGGTCATAATCATAAAGTCCTTCATAGTCAAGAGAGCTTGAAATATTTTGTGCATGCTTACATGCTTGATTGACATAAATAAAGCATGAGTTTTTATCCTTGATTCCCCAGGGCTCATTACTTTGCTTCATTGTGTTAATAACCTGAGGTGAGATGACACAATTCTTTTTCATATTAGTAGAACTCCTATTAATCTAATAGTTAAGGAAACATTCTGGTTTCTGGATGCACAAATCTTTTTGGCACATAGAGATCATAATCATTCGTACGACAATATTCTTCCAATTGATGGCTAGAGTGAACACCAATGCGTTTATATATACGCGAGATATGATTTTCAACAGTACGGTAAGAAAGATTTAATATTCTACCGATTTGCTTACTGTTATACTTTTGCAACATGAGGAAAATAATATCCCATTCCCGTTGGGTAAAGAGATCGGTCGGTGGCTGGAACATAATATTTGCTGGCAATTTTCCACGAAATAGCCGAGTGAATGAGAAATCCTGAACTTGCCAACCATGAAATATCGTTCCAATACAGCTTCCATCTTCATGATAGAGAGGGTATTTTTCAAAGAAGTAAGACGACAGAATTTGTTCTTTAAAAAATTTATGTGTTACAAGCGAACATATTCGCTCTTCTCTTTCCATTACTATTTTATCATTGGCTATGTATTTTTCAGCAAATTCGGCACCATCCCAGGGAAGATCATAGTCATAAAGGCCCTCATAATCAAAGGAACGTGAAATATTTTGAACGTGATAATTAGCTTGATTAGCATAAATAAAGCATGAATTTTTATCTTTTATTCCCCAGGGTTCATTACTCTTCTCCATTGTGTTAATAACCTGAGGTGAGATGACATAATTCTTTTTCATATTAGTAGAACTCCTTTTAATCTAAGGGTTAAAGGAACATTCTGCTTTCTCAATGTACAAACCTTTCTGGCACATAGAGATTATAGCCATTCGTGCGACAATATTCTTCCAATTGACGACTAGAGTGAACACCAGTGCGTTTATATATTTGTGAGATATGGGTTTCAACAGTACGATAGGAAATGTTTAATATTCTACCGATTTGCTTACTGGTATATCTTTGTAACAGGAAGAAAATAACATCCCATTCCCGTTGGGTAAAGAGATCGGTCGGTGGCTGGAACATAATAGGTGTTGGCAGTTTTCCGCGAAATAACCGGGTGAATGAGAAATTCTGAGCTTGACAACCATGATATATCGTTCCCATACAGCTTCCATCTTCATGATAAAAAGGGTATTTTTCAAAAAAATAAGATGAAAGAATTTGTTCTTTTCCAAAAGTATGTGTTAGAAACAAACATACTCTTTCTTCTTTTTCCATTACCTTTCGATCATGATCTATGTATTCTTTGGCAAATTCGGCCCCATCCCAGGGTAATTCATGATCATAAAGCCCTTCAAAGTCAAAAGAACATGAAATATTGAGAAGACGTTTACATGCTTGATTGACATAAATGTGGCATGAATTTTTATCCTTTATTGCCCAAGGAGCATTACTTTGATCCATTGTATTAATAATCTGCGGTGATATTGCATAGTTCTTTTTCATATTAGTAAAAGCTCCTTTATAATCTAAGCGTTAAAGAAACATTCTGCTTTCTGGATGTACAAACCTTTCTGGCACATAGAGATCATAATCATTCGTGCGACAATAATCTTCCAATTGACGACTAGAGTGAATACCAATGCGTTTATATATGCGTGAGATATGGGTTTCAATCGTACGGTAGGAAAGATTTAACATTCTACCGATTTGCTTACTGGTATACTTTTGTAACATGAGGAAAATAACATCCCATTCCCGTTGAGTAAAGAGATCAGTTGGTGGTTGAAATAATATAGATGCTGGAAGTTTTCCATGAAATAGCCGAGTGAATGAGAAGTCTTGGGCTTGCCATGCATGGAGAAAGATACCGATACATTCATTTTCATCATTATAGATTGGATATTTTTCCGAAAAATAAGATGATAGAAATTTATCTTTCCCATAGGTATGTGTTTCAAGTGAGCATATTCTTTTCTCTTGTTTCATAACATTTTTATCGTGAATAACGAATTCCTTTGCAAATTCAGCCCCGTTCCAGGGAAGTTCATTATCATATTTCCCTTCATAATCAAATAAATCTGGGAGATTTTGGATTTTTCTAAATGCTAAATTACCAAAAATCCAACATGAGTTTTTGTCTTTGATTGCCCAAGGTTCATTACTTTGCTGCATGGTGTTAATAACTTGTGATGAAATCATTTTGCTATTCATAGTATTATTCCTCTTCTTTACCTTAAAATTCGATTATTGATGTCTGATATTATAATCACTTTAACTCACGACTATCCCATGATATAGGATAATGCGTGATTATAAAATCCTTTATAATAAAAGGGTTGTTTAAAATCACGAGTGAATCTCTTTGTAGCTGAATTATCGTAGATAAAGTTCGAAGAACTATCCGGTATTCCCCACAGTTCGTTGTTCACTCCCATTGTGTTAATAATCTGAGGTAATATTGCATAGTTCTTTTTCATATTAGTGATCACTCCTTCTAATCTAATAATTAAGAAAATATTCTGATTTTTGGATGCACAAACCTTTCTGGTACATAGAGATCATAATCATTTGTGCGGCAATATTCTTCTAATTGATAACAAGAGTGAACTCCCACTCTTTTATATATTCGTGAGATATGGGTTTCAACAGTCCGATAGGAGATATTTAATATTCTACCGATTTGCTTGCTAGTATACTTTTGTAACAGGAGGAAAATAACGTCCCATTCCCGTTGAGTAAAGAGATCGATTGGTGGTTGGAACATAATATTTGCTGGTAATTTTCCACGAAATAGCCGGGTAAGTGAGAAATCCTGAGCTTGCCAACCATGATATATAATTCCCATACAGTTATCATCATGGTAAATAGGTAGCTTTTCAAAAAAGTAAGATGATAGAATTTGGTTTTTCCCATATGTATTAGTTTCAAGGGAACATACTCTTTTTTCTTTTTCCATAACCTTTTGATCATGAGCAATGTATTCTTTGGCAAATTCGGCCCCAACCCAAGGTAATTCATGATCATAAAGCCCTTCAAAGTCAAAAGAACATGAAATATTGAGCATGCGTTTACATGCCTGATTGGCATAAATAAAGCATGAATTCTCATCTTTTACTCCCCAGGGATCGTTACTTTGTTCCATTGTATTAATGATTTGAGGTGAAATCATTGTTGTTCTGCTCATCGTATCATTCCTGTGATTATGATAATTTTAGTGTAGATAACAGACTCTTTGGCAAATTCAATGCCATCTCAAGGCAGTTAATATCCATAAAGTCATTTATAATTAAATGATTATTTAAAGTTGTGAATAAATTTTTTTGTTGCTGATTACTGTAGATAAAGCTTGAAGAACTATCCTGTATTCCCCACGGTTCATTGCTTATTTCTATTGTATTCATAATCTGAGGTGATACTGCATAGTTCTTTTTCATATCAGTAAAAATCCTTTGTAATTTAAGAATTAAAGAAACATTCTGCTTTCTGGATGCACAAACCTTTCTGGTACATAGAGATCATAATCATTCGTGCGACAATAATCTTCCAATTGACGACTAGAGTGAATACCAATCCGTTTATATATACGTGAAATATGGGTTTCAACCGTACGGTAGGAAATATTTAACATTCTACTGATTTGCTTACTGGTATACTTTTGTAACAGCAGGAAAATAACATTCCATTCCCGTTGTGTAAAGAGATCGGTTGGTGGTTGAAATAATATAGACGCCGGAAGTTTTCCATGAAATAGGCGAGTGAATGAGAAATCTTGGGCTTGCCAACCATGAAATATCGTTCCTATACAACTTCCGTCTTCATGGTAAAGAGGGTATTTTTCACAAAAATAGGATGACAGTATTTGCTCTTTCCCAAATAGATGTGTTTCGAGTGAACATATTCTTTCTTTTTCTTCCATCACTATTCTATCTTGAATCACGTGTTCTTTAGCAAATTCAGCACCATTCCAAGGAATTTCATCATCGAAAAGCCCTTCATAGTTAAAAGAACTTGAAACATTATGAAGAGATTTTAATGCCAAATTAACATAAATAAGGCATGAGTTCTCATCTTTTATTCCCCAGGGATCGTTACTTTGTTCCATTGTATTAATGATTTGAGGCGAAATAATTAATTCATTTTCCATGTTATCACTCCTATTTTTCTAGCCTTAAAATTCGATTTTCGATGTTTTATCTTATAATCAATTTAACTCACGACTATCCCAGACCTGAAGGTAGTTCATGATCATAAAATTCTTCATAATCAAATGATTGTTTAAAGTTACGAATGAATTTCTTTGTAGCTGAATTATCGTAGATAAAATATGAAGAACTATCCTGTATTCCCCTCGGTTCATTTCTATTGTATTAATAATCTGAGGTGATATTGCATAGTTCTTTTTCATATCAGTAAAAATCCTTTGTAATTTAAGAATCAAAGAAACATTCTGCTTTCTGGATGCACAAACCTTTCTGGCACATAGAGATCATAATCATTGGTGCGACAATAATCTTCCAATTGACGACTAGAGTGAACACCAATGCGTTTATATATGCGTGAAATATGAGTTTCAATCGTACGATAGGAAAGATTTAACATTCTACCGATTTGCTTACTGGTATACTTTTGTAACATCAGGAAAATAACATCCCATTCCCGTTGCGTAAAGAGATCGGTCGGTGGCTGGAACATAATATTGGCTGGCAATTTTCCATGAAATAGCCGGGTGAATGAGAAATCCTGAGCTTGCCAACCATGATATATAATTCCTATACAGTTTCCGTCTTCATGATAAAGAGGGTATTTTTCAAAAAAATAAGACGAAAGAATTTGTTCTTTTCCAAAAGTATGTGTTAAAAGCAAACACACTCTTTCTTCTTTCTCCATCACCTTTTGATCATGAGCAATGTACTCTTTGGCAAATTCGGCTCCATCCCAAGGTAATTCATGCTCATATAGTCCTTCAAATTCAAATGAACTTGAGAAATTCTTAAGAGATTTTAATGCTAAGTTACCATAAATAAAGCATGAGTTTTTATCCTTGATTCCCCAGGGATCATTACTTTGCTTCAATGTATTAATAACTTGAGATGAAATAATTAATTTATTGTCCATATTATTACCCCTCTTTTCTCTAACCTTAAAATTAGATTGTTAATCTTATAATCAATTTAACTCTAAACTACCAATAGTGACGAATCTTGCTGGAATATAAACATCAAGTTTATTTTCTTTACAGAAATCTTTTAATTCTGCATGTAATGGCAAATTAAATTTTTGGTAAATTGATTGAATATGATTAACCACATCTTCGGTACTTATCATTAACTCTTCACCGATTTCATCTTCATCTAATGAGCGCAGAGTTAGAAAGAGAACTTCCCATTCAGTTTGCGTCAATTTGTCATTAGGGGCGATAAATTCCAACGTTGCCGGAGGTGTTTTTTCATGGTAGTAAGCAGTAGAAAAGTTTTGGGTTTTGCACATATGAAAAATGATCCCAATACAATTGCCATCTTCATCACAAAGTGGGTATTTATTGCAAAGATAGATTTGTTTAATCTTATGTTCTTCAAATGGATGCGTTTCTAGTGAAGTAACACGTTGCATTGTTTGAATAACTTTTTGATCCTGACGGTGGCATTCTTTTTCATATTCTGCAATAGGTGAGGGTAATTCACCTGTTGAAAGCCCGGTAATATCGAAATCTTCCGGCAAGTTGAGTAGTTGATAAAAGGCGGAATTGGCATAAATGAATTTTGATTGGAGATCTTTAGCTCCCCAAGGTTCATCACTGTTTTCCCACATATGAATTAATTGTGGAGTGATATTATTAGGTCTGTTTTTTATATGTTGCATTGGTGGCTCCTGAACGATTATTTCAGTTGTTATCTGACACGTTTGCTAACTAATTATACTTAAAATGCCTTGGTAATATAATAGAATATAATAACCTTCTCGTCAAAATACATATATTTATTAATTTAACCTTTTATTGTTATATAATGGTATTTTTAACATTAATTAATATAACGCAAAATACTATTTTGTATAAAAACATTTTAGTTTGATTACTAAACAGTAAAATTAATGAATAAGGTTTTTAAGTCATAAGTAATTAAGTGATATAGGTCAAAAACTTTCTGTCATTAACCGAAGCATGAGGGAGCGGTTGTTATAACGATGATCGGTAATAGAATGAAAAAGAAGGTGTTATCTTTCTGGCAGAATAACGTCGAAAAAATGGCATTTAATCGGAATAATATTCGATCAATTAAAGAATGCTTTTTAAACGTCATATACTGGTCATCGTAATTCGGTAAAATATATTGTGGAATTGTCAGAATAATCAACTATATGGAGTTTTCAGCCTAAAAACTGCGTCTAAATTTGTCAGCTACTAACAATAGCGATTCTTAAATAAAATTAAGGTTGGGTAAATTCTATGAAATTAAATTTTTGAAGAATAATTAAATAAAAAACTTACTTAAAATGGTATAGCTCAAGATATAAAGTTGTATTTAAAGTTCTACTTAGGTGTTTGTCACAATCACATTCTTATCCCATTTCCTATGGTTCTTGTCAGTGCCGGTGAGGTAATGTCGGAGACAAAATGTTGACCTGATTTTCATCAGTTTCATAATGTTATTGTATTTTTTAATTCAAATTTATTGCGTTATTGTTCATCTATTAATTCTTAAGTGGTAATAATATAGTGAGAATTTAGATCAAAACAACGTTTTGTACGATTGGCTAATGGGGGCGTGAATAGATGACAATAGGTATTATCTGCTCGTCGGTGACAAAACCACTTGTGGCGGACAGATTATTACGGGTGATCACACCGTGACATTTAATGGGCGAACAACAGCTTGTGAAGGAGATACAGTTAACTGTGGTAAAAATCCCGGCACTGATATTATTACTGGTGGCACATCAGATATGTTTGATATGGGACAATGATTGGCAGGAACACTGGATGGTGTTAGTACCTGCTTTTGTCGGGTTCGGTTTATCAATTCGGTTATGGCAGCTACGAGAAGCAGAAACAGCCCCGCCATCAAGCGGTAGCGCTTGCTTATATGGCGATATAAAATTTCTCATCACGATGAAGAAAGCGTCAACGATTCGGCCCATTCTTCCACCGGTGACACAGGTATTGCCTCCACCAATCTTGGTATTTGCCAAATTCCGTCAGCGGAGCAAAGGTTGTACCGATGTCGGAAGAGAAGGATTTCCGTGATTATATTTGCTCCTCCTTATCCCTAACATGCCGCTGATGTATGTGTATTTGAGTGAACCTAGAAATGGGTTGCCTCAAGGTGGATACGATGATCATCCAGCCCAAAAATAGAGAAAATTACTGGAGGTTTCGGGTTACGGTCAGTTAAGGAAAAACACCAAAACAAAGTGGAGGTAGTAAATGAGATAAATCGATAGCAAAGGTAGCTGAATTTATGAATGGGATTCTCAACATGGTGAATTGGAAGTTTACCTGGCAAGTGATGGTGAGCATCTTTGCTCTATAGATTATAAGTCTAGGCAAGAATTAAAACCTGCTCTCAAAGGAAGAAATGTTTTTCGTTCCAGACACACCAGATCCTGGGTATAAATAAATGTTTATTAATATTGAAGCATTAGTTAATTGCTTGGGTAAGCATTATCAGGAAATTTTCTATGAAGAGCTAATCTCTTATAAAACGAATCTAAGTGGTTTTGGTGGTGATAGCATGGTGTGTTTGTATGGTTAAAGAAGGTGTCTTTCTATCTTTTTATCGGGAAGTAGTGCGCTTAAAATAAATTACATTAACTCTGTTTGATGAGAAGAATTCTTTATATCGGTTTGCTAATGAGCTACCTTCACTATTAATTCTATTGATGTGCCGACAGTGGGTTCATTAATAATTTGGTAAAGCAAAAAAGTTCCTTCCACCGAGAAAAAGGCTTAAAAAGGCATTGGCTGGGTTGAGTGATATGAGTTGTTGGATTTTCGTATTCCGACTAGTATGAAGTTTGATTATGACTTATTGGAGCGAGTTATGTTAGTGACATTCTTACCTACCCCAGAAGTGCGTTGGTAGTTAATGTGCTTTTTAGAAAGTTATCACTTTCACGAATGACAATGTTTACTTTTGCTTGAATATATCTGTTTCAGGTGAAAATTATTTTGTATCCGGGAATTAAAGAAACATTTTATTTATCGGTTGCGAAAATTTTCTGTAAATAGAGATTGTGATTATTTATTTGAAAATATTCTACTAATTTTCCTATTATGGAATTTTTGTATAAGTAGGAACGTAATGTCCCATTCCTGTTGAGTAAATAAAACATGCATTTCTGTCCTTTATTCTCCGCATCTCATTAATTTTCTCTAATATATTAATTATTTGAGTTATTTTCTCATTTTGGTTATCTAAAAAATTCATTATATTATTATAGTTAAAATAGTTTGATTACATAATAGAGAATAATAATTTTTTCGTCAAAAAATATATTCTTATTAATTAGATGTGTAATTTTTTTATAAAGAGATTTTAAAAATAAATATGATAGGGAAGGTTATTTTATATAAAAATATTTATATTGCTAAGTGATTACACTTAGCGGTGATATTCCTTCTTTTTTACAAACTATCATTGTGAACATCTATCCTGTGTATTTGTTAACTGAATGTAATGAGAAATGTTTTTTAAGCCCTGATGGGTTCATATATAACCTTTAAAAATTATTGAATATAACTATAATATTTTAAAATAAAAATATTTCAACAGGGCTGGTTATTTTCTCCATCAATAATGGATAAGAACAGTATGTAAAAATTGGGAATAAATACGTAATCTAAGACAATAAAAATTTTTCCGGTATATAGTGATTAAAATTATAGGTTCGGCAATACTCTTCCAGTTGTTGGCTGGAATTAATACCTATCTTATGGTATATCCGAGTCATATAAGATTCAACAGTACGATAAGCAAGATTCAGTATCCGTCCAATCTGCTTTCTGGTATTTTTCTGTAAAAAGAGGAAAATGATATCCCATTCACGTTGAGTAAAAAGATCAGTTGGAGGCTGGAGCATAATTGAAGGGGGAAGTTTGTCATGGTATTGATGTAAATAGGCTAATGAATGATTTTGTGCTTTCCAACCGTGGTATATGACTCCGATACAATCTCCGTCTTGATGGTAAAAAGGTAATTTTTCGAAAAAGTAAGATGATAGGAGTTGATCTCTGCCAAATACATGAGTTTCGATTGAACATATTCTCTGCTGTTTTTCCATTACTTTTCTGTCATGATTAATAAATTCTTCCGCAAATTTAGCACTATCCCAAGGAAGTTCATTTTCATAAAACCCTTCAAATTCAAATGAATTTGAAAAGTTCTGAAGGGATTTTAATGCTATATTGCCGTAGATAAAGCATGAGTTTCTATCTTTGATTCCCCAAGGATCATTGCTTAGGGCCAGTGTGTTAATAATTTGAGATGATATAGTTATGTGATTACTCATATTATTATTCCTTTTTACCTGATTTGTGTTTAAGTTGTGATATGTTTGAATCATATTGTCAGTTTAATACTTTATTACCAGCAATGACAGGCTTTTTCATAAAATAATTATCATGGATACTTTTATTACGATAAACATTTAATTATATATACCATTGTAAATTTTATTTTGGATGGATTTTATTAATATAATTAACCAAATTTTCTGCAATGGGTGAGGACAATTTGTTAGTTAAAAATATCACAATGCCGTAATTTTTAGAGAAATTACGATATTGATAGAGAATCAGGAAAGGAAGATTTTTGATAAATAATCACTTTTTCCAGGAGATTATTACTTTCTTACACAGTTAAATTAGTTCAATAATGGTATTGTTTTGATTGTATTTATTAACTGGTATAATACCATTTGATTATTCAAGTTATTTGTTTATGATGTTTAAAATAACTGTGTTTTATGATAGAGAGAAATAGCTAATTCTTTCTGTTAATGAAATTTATTTTTATTTGAGAGGTGAGCTTTGAATATTAGAAAATGTAACTGGAAATGATTCTTGATATTAAAAATAAATTAAATGTTAAGTTGTTTGTGTAACTAATATTTTTATATATGAAACTGCTGCCGGTATAATTTGAAATAAAAATATATCCTATGGGTTTCAAGATGGATTGCGACGGCAAGGAAGCGAATCCCCGGCAGCATAACGAACTATGTTACCGGGGGAGAGCGAGTGCAGCCAGCGAAGAGGCAACTTGAAAGATAACGGGTATGTCTCCATTGATAGTGGGGTCGCATCATACCGACAGTAATAGACTATTTAATCGTGTTCTTTATGACTAAAATAGTAAAAATCTCTCCGGTACATAGCGTTTAAAATTATTGATGAGACAATATTCTTCCAGTTGTTGACTGGAGTTAACACCTATCTTGTGATATATACTGGTCATATGAGATTCAACTGTACGATAAGCAATATTTAGTATTTTTCCAATCTGTTTACGGGTGTATTTTTGTAAAAAGAAGAAAATAACATCCCATTCCCGTTGAGTAAAAGTATCTACTGGCGGTTGAAATATAATCGATGTGGGTAGATCATTATAATATTGATATAGGTTAATTAATGAAAAATCTTGGGCTTTCCATCCATGAAAAAATATGCCTATGCATTCCTTTGCATCGTTATACAGTGGTAATTTCTCTTGGAAGTAAGACGATAAGATTTTTTCTTTTCCATATGTATATGTTTCGAGTGAACAGATTCTTTCCCCTTTTATCATTACAATGTTATCATGATCAATAAATTCTTTTGCAAACTCTGCTCCACTCCAGGGAAGTTCGTTATCAAAACACCCTTCATAATCAAATGATATTGGAATGTTTTGAATAGATTTTAGAGCCAGATTACCATAAATAAAGCGTGAATTTTTATCTTTAATTCCCCACGGTTCATTGCTTGCTTCCATCGTGTTTATTATTTGTGGTGAAATATATGTTCCATGAATTTTTTTCATGATTAAGACCTATGTAGCTGGTGATAAGTTTATAGTGCTTTGTTACCGTAAGTGATCAATATTTATAGGGTGCAAAAGAGGATAGTCATTTTTATTGCGGTAGTTTCCCGATGATTGAGTTTTTTGTAAGATGCCTTTACATCGTTTCAACATATGTTTTATCTTGGTAGCGGGATTTTTATTCATATTCTAAGGTTGTTAAATATAATTTATGTGTTCAAATGACTCTATTTTTATTCTTCATATAACTTAAGATTAACGTGGTATTGCTTAGTTTACTTTTTATGTTTTGCATAGTAAATCCTTGCTGATTACTTAATGGATTAAGTAAGCGATTTCAGTAACAATTTAACTTAAAATAACTTTATTATATGGCATAGATAAACAATTTGTTTTTAAATGAAAAATAAACTAATAATTAAGTCTTTATTCTTTAATAAAGAAATTTTAAATAAATGGAAATATATTTTTAAATATTATTTTTTAGGTAAATTATTTAATAATGATATTTTTTCTGAATGGTCAATGATAGTTGGTGATACCTATTTTTTTCGATGGCATTTATTGGTGAACGGTTATCAATAGTCTTGGAGTATTGTATCGAACAATAGATTGAGCGTTTCTGTTATTAATGAAAGTTTCTTGGTTAAAAGTATTATTAGCAAGATCAAATGAAGTGTCTCTGTAATTATGTTAATTTTTTGTGAAGTTATGATGTTTAAAATTGCTGAAATAGAAAAATTGGCCAATATGAAAAACTTAGGGAATTTTTATAAACCTTAATCCTTTACTTGCATAATAAAGAGTACTGACAAAGATTTTTATTGATTATAGATGTTGATATTTTCAAATGGTGTCGATATATTGACCACGATAGCCTATTTATTTTATGGTGCTGTAAGTAACATCGCATTAATAGATAATTTAGGTAATATTGGATTAGCTATGTTTTATAGAGATCTTTCTTTGGAATATAGGATGAGGTTATCGATGATGAGAAAATATATCCTGGCATTTTTACTGTTAAATGTGTCGGGACAAATAAATGCTGCTGAGGCTTGCCCAATAGGGGTGGAGTTTTTTTCTGTTAATAAAGAGAGGGAGCTTTGTTTTAAAGGAAAGGTATTATCTGATAATATTGATGAACCTCACAAAGTTTTACAGACCGTAATCTCGAAAGATAAAAAGAGCGCTGCAAAGTTGATTTCATATCCAGCCAAAAGTGAAGATCCGGAAGATGATTGTTGTGGTTTTCCTTATCATTATGAGTTGTATCTCAAACGGATAAAGGGTGATGATGAAATTGAATCAAAAATGGTTGTTTCAGGCAAAGGACATACAGCAGTTCAAATAGGGTATGATAAAAAATTGTGTCCAACGTGGAATATTAGCCTTTCTCCTGATGCATCTAAAACATATCTTGAGTGTATGAGATCAGCGACAGCGAATGAAATTAGATCTGTTGATAACAGAACAGGAAAAATATCTGATGTCATCACATATGGCAATGGGCTCGATATTGTGGAGTCAGGTAGATATGAAGGGTATATCATCACGGAAGAACATTTGTATAAGGAAAAATCCGGCTCTTACGACCGTTATTATCTTGTATCACCGGATGGGAAGAAATCGATTCCGCTGAGTGATGAATGGGATAAGGTAGAAGATTTCTTGAAACGTAGTCGTTAGCTAAGAAAATTGTGTCAATGGTAACTTAAAAACGCAGGTATTCCTGAACCTGATTTTTAACCCTTTTTTAGCAATCAATTATAACTTATTGATTTTTAATGTAATTCAATCTCTTCTTTAAAAAAGGGTTTTTGAGCTTTTTATAAATATATTCTTTGATAGTCAGTGGGTTGGAGTTAATATGTAACAGTGTACTGCCGTACAGGCAGCTTAGAAAACCAACTGCAATTTTGGGTGGGGGTAAAGATTGTGTACTGCCGTACAGGCAGCTTAGAAAGCTATGTAACAGATTGTTACGTTCGATTAAGTGTGTACTGCCGTACAGGCAGCTTAGAAATGTCTTCGTAAAGAATTGGGTCTAGCCTATACGTGTACTGCCGTACAGGCAGCTTAGAAAAAGAATAGTGCATCATTTTCAATAAATTGCATGTGTACTGCCGTACAGGCAGCTTAGAAACGCCTTGATTTCAATAGCTCATGAACGTAATCGTGTACTGCCGTACAGGCAGCTTAGAAATATTAATAATCGATTAGTACCAGCAAACTTGAGTGTACTGCCGTACAGGCAGCTTAGAAAGCTAGCTTTAATTGCATTGTAGTGGGCTTTGAGTGTACTGCCGTACAGGCAGCTTAGAAATGAGTTTCAAGCGGTCGGTACAGAATGCCCCGGTGTACTGCCGTACAGGCAGCTTAGAAAAACAGCACCCCTCTCTGCTTGCGAGAAACACGTGTACTGCCGTACAGGCAGCTTAGAAATTATTTTTAGAGTTCCAGTCGCATATAGCATCGTGTACTGCCGTACAGGCAGCTTAGAAAACCCCCATGCGTAAATAGAACGCTATATATTTGTGTACTGCCGTACAGGCAGCTTAGAAAATTTCACCGCGGGCCAATAGCTAAATTGTTCCGTGTACTGCCGTACAGGCAGCTTAGAAAAATGGGAAAAAAGACGGATTACAAATCCTACCGTGTACTGCCGTACAGGCAGCTTAGAAAATTAATTCAAAATTCGGATGTATTCCTGCTATGTGTACTGCCGTACAGGCAGCTTAAATTTTTAAAGTTCTAGTTGTGGTTTAAAGTTATAAAAGCAAGGAATTTCTATCAATTGATAAGATTGGAAAATAATGTACGGATTTACACTTATATTTATTTCTTAGATTTCTATTTATATGAGTTGAGATTTTCTTGGCTTTATTTTTTTCTGTATAAATAATTAGCAATTCTCCACCAGAAATAGAACCTGCGGTCTGGGCATTTAAGGGTGCGATGTATTGCTTTGAACCATAAAAACGATGTGTGTGAACAGATAACTTCGCTGAGTAAGCGTGCTTTTAAATGGTTTAGCTCTTCTTTGTGTGGTGATATTTTATTTTTCCGTTAATACTTTGCACTGACTAGTTTTATCATTTTTCAGATATGGATTATATTAAAAATGTCAGATTCAGCCAAATAGATTAATTTGGGAAATGTAGATATGTGCTGACAAAATGCAGGCAAATCATCATAAAATTTCGATGCTTCACACTATTTCTGCCAGGTTTTTCGCCAAGCAACTTCTTTGAAGTGAATTCTAGGGAAAAATCACTGTCAGGTTCAAACGGCGCAAATACAGTCAAACCATCTCGCAGAAAAAAGAGAAAGGATAGGGAAATTATTGGCTTGGTCGTGAGACGTATATCTGGGTAATTTAATTAAAATTGGAAATGTTTTTAAATTATCAGCGGTTAAAAATGTCAATAGTAATACTGAATTAGTATTAATAGATAAATTTCTGGATACGGTTTTTAACTCTGGATATTACCGTTTAATTATTTGTTTTTAGATAAAAATATTCCGTATGGAGAACATCAAATAGAATGTTGAACTACTTATTTCCACCGATTATATAAAAATAGTTAACCTTATAAGTAATAATAGCATTCTATTGTTATTTTTCTGAACTAGACTGATATTTGCGTGAATTGAGAGAAATCATCTTTACAATAGTTCAATATGTTTCTTATGAAATAATATTATTTAATTTAAGGAAAGTATATGAGTTACAAGAATGATTTTAAGGCTTTTTCTATTAGTGATAATGCGAATGTAGTCAGCCAAGAAAAATATGAGGTAAATCAGAGTCTACAGAGTGGATTTTCACCAGATAATGTTCCCACCCACTTGTTAAATAAGGTATTACGTCAAGCGTCAACGGTATCATCTGTCGTAGCGGATTTTATTGCTGCACAATCTGGCAATGATGTTTTGGATGATGGAAATATAGCTAAACTTACCGCGCAATTAAATAAAGCGTTAGAACAAAAAATTACAACAGACATTCCCAGTGCTTCATTAACTCAAAAAGGTGTTGTCCAGCTTACAAATGTGGTTGGCAATAGCGATACATTGGCGGTTACACAAAAGCTTGTTCAGGAAGTAATAAATTCATTACGTGAATATACCCGCGAAGAGATAGATAACAGGATGAAAACAGCCAATGAAATTCCGGTTGGTTCTCCTATTCCGTGGCCGTTATCTCACCCGCCGTTCGGTTATTTCACTTGTAATGGTTCAGCTTTTAATAAATCACAGTATCCGAAGTTAGCGGAAGTTTACCCTGACGGTAGATTACCTGATTTAAGAGGCGAATTTATTCGTGGATGGGATGATGGTCGAGGTATTGATAGCGGCCGTGGAATTTTAACTTATCAGGGAGATGCCATTAGAAATATTGTAGGTTCATTTCCTGGGGCAATAACAGGTTACTTTAATCTGGCAACAAAAGGGGCTTTTTATGGTGGTGCAACTTTGGGCGTGGGTACAGACGGTAATCCTAAATCAGTGGGCCATTTTACCCAGGATGTTGTATACACTGCATATGGTTTCGGATTCGATGCGGCAAGGGTTGCTCCTGTCGCACCAGAGAACCGCCCCCGCAACATAGCCTTTAACTACATAGTGAAAGCAGCATAGTATCTGAACAAAAATACCCTTTAAATGAGAAATAGAAGGGGAGGGGGTTTTACTTGAATGGCGGAAGTTTTGACCCTTTTTTTACGATGAATTTTAATTTATTGATTTTTAAGTAAATATTGTTTGTTCCGCAAAAAAGGGTTTTTTTATTTTTTATAACGGTTGCTCTTTAATATTCAATAGGTTGTGGTTAATATGTAACAGTGCACTGCCGTACAGGCAGCTTAGAAATTAAAATACTTTGCCATCGGTAACGGAGGCCAGTGCACTGCCGTACAGGCAGCTTAGAAACAACCTTGCAAAAACCAGAGAGGGCCTGAAATGTGCACTGCCGTACAGGCAGCTTAGAAAGTTGGGGGCCGCGTGATGCGTGGTCCCTGACAGTGCACTGCCGTACAGGCAGCTTAGAAACAACGGTGCGGTTACTGGTAGAGCAACTCATAGTGCACTGCCGTACAGGCAGCTTAGAAATGTTGAACACATTCATAACCTGATGGGTTTTTGTGCACTGCCGTACAGGCAGCTTAGAAACGAAGATTGGAAGAAAGATTTTACATGGTTGCGTACACTGCCGTACAGGCAGCTTAGAAAGCTATCTAATGCATCTTGAGCATTTGCATAATGTGCACTGCCGTACAGGCAGCTTAGAAACTGCGGTAAATGCCACAGATTTCTCAATAATTGTGCACTGCCGTACAGGCAGCTTAGAAATAAACTTGAAGCTCGAACCACTTCATGAACGCGTGCACTGCCGTACAGGCAGCTTAGAAACAGAGGACAGTAAATCGGGAAAAGCAATTGGGGTGCACTGCCGTACAGGCAGCTTAGAAAAAAATTCAACCCATTGCCTGGCGCTATCTATTGTGCACTGCCGTACAGGCAGCTTAGAAATGACACTTTTTCTCTAACTCATTCATTTCATGGTGCACTGCCGTACAGGCAGCTTAGAAATTGACTCGTATCACGTAGTATTTCTAATACAAGTGCACTGCCGTACAGGCAGCTTAGAAAGAAGATCAGCAGTAATTTTAACTAATTCAAATGTGCACTGCCGTACAGGCAGCTTAGAAAATGCTGGCTTCATCTAAAATAACCAGCAGCGGGTGCACTGCCGTACAGGCAGCTTAGAAAACGGGGGCAAGCAACACACGTACTACGACACAGTGCACTGCCGTACAGGCAGCTTAGAAAACCATCCGTTTGTTGCAGGATTGATTTGATTAGTGCACTGCCGTACAGGCAGCTTAGAAACCAACGACTGACCCCCTTCGCTCCACGCCCATGTGCACTGCCGTACAGGCAGCTTAGAAAGATTGCGAATATATGAAATTAAAACAGGAGCAGTGCACTGCCGTACAGGCAGCTTAGAAACCAGAAATTTCAATAAAGTGGGCTCCTTCCTTGTGCACTGCCGTACAGGCAGCTTAGAAAATCATGGGGTATCTGTTACAGAAACCACAAAAGTGCACTGCCGTACAGGCAGCTTAGAAAAATCCACAAAAACAAAAACCAAAGCAACAGCAGTGCACTGCCGTACAGGCAGCTTAGAAAAGAAGCAAGAGCCAGAGAACTCTCATCGCCAAGTGCACTGCCGTACAGGCAGCTTAGAAAGGTCGATACAATTTAAAGCCCGGAGTCAGTCGGTGCACTGCCGTACAGGCAGCTTAGAAACATACGGGCACGGATTACCGATATACTTAGTCGTGCACTGCCGTACAGGCAGCTTAGAAATAAGGTTTCCCATATGCCTAAGTCGCCAGACTGTGCACTGCCGTACAGGCAGCTTAGAAAATCGGGAAAGGTGAATTGGACGGATATTCTGCGTGCACTGCCGTACAGGCAGCTTAGAAATTCCGAAAACACCCCGCTCGTATTATCATTATGTGCACTGCCGTACAGGCAGCTTAGAAATTATGTTATAGTGGAATGATTTCAATGTTATTGTGCACTGCCGTACAGGCAGCTTAGAAAAATCTTATCCCGAAGGATACCGAGCAACGCGTGTGCACTGCCGTACAGGCAGCTTAGAAACAAAACCGCCACGCCTCATCAATCGCGATTAAGTGCACTGCCGTACAGGCAGCTTAGAAATGGCTTATACTGCATCCGGCCAGTAAACAGAAGTGCACTGCCGTACAGGCAGATTAAAAAACCAACATTCTTACTTACTAATCTATTTTCAGAACTGGAGGCTTAAGTGTATCGATGAGAACAATGAATATGTGTTTTATGAAGATAGAGAGTGTTGTGACATTCCAGAACACTGTTGTTTAGATATTCGTGTCCAAATGCCGGAAGATTTAGTTTGGAATTTAAACTAGAAGGAGTTGAAGAAGGAGATAGAGGGAATAAGTGAAGAATAGTTTTAAGATATTAAATATAAATGGTTTGGCTATATTTTTGACTCTAAGATATTTAATTGCTTATTGATTACAATTATATAAAAACGGTCAGTCTCCTAATAAATAGGAATGATGTATTGCTCTTCTTTCTGAACTAGACTTTAATTTTAATAAATTACAGTCGGATTGTTTTTACAGTAATTAAATATGTTGATTATAAAAAATATTATTTTACTTAAGGAGTAAATACATGAGTCAAAAAAATGATTTTAAAGCTTTTTCTATTGGCAATAATGCTAATGTAATTAGCCAAGAAAAATATGAAGAAAATCAGAATTTGCAGACGGGGTTTCCACAAGATGGTATTACCACAGATATGCTAAATAAGGCATTGCGTCAGTCGTCCACGATATCTTCTGTCGTCGCTAATTTTATCGCCACACAATCTGATAATGATGTTCTGGATGATGGGAATATAGAGAAACTCACCGCCCAATTAAATAGCGCGTTGGAACAAAAAATGACAACAAAGGTTCCAGATGCCTCATTAACACAGAAGGGTATTGTTCAGCTTACAAATGTAATTGGTAATAGCGATACATTGGCGGTTACACAAAAGCTTGCTCAGGAAATAATAAATTCATTACGTGAAGAAATTAATATACCTGTGGGTTCCCCCATTCCGTGGCCGTTACCCTATCCACCTATCAACTACCTCGTTTGTAACGGTGCATTTTTTAATAAATTGCAGTACCCAAAGTTAGCAGAAGCTTATCCTGACGGCAGATTGCCTGATTTAAGGGGCGAATTTATCCGTGGTTGGGATAGTGGTCGGAATGTGGATCCATCTCGTTCAATATTGTCGTGGCAGGAAGGGGCTTATTTGGTACAGAATGTTGATCGGGCTGGTAATTTTCTTATTACTCCCTCACGCAATGAGCTCAAAAAATTGCAGTGGGATATTCCCCGAAATAACAATATTTCGGTAAAAGCCGTATATTATAAAGCTCAGGCAGATTGGATCGCGAATTCCGCATTTATAGGGATATCAAGGCCCCGTAACATAGCATTTAACTACATAGTGAGAGCAGCGGCATGCAGCATAATGACAGAACAAAAAAACTTTTTAGAACATGAAACAGCCGTATTAGGTGAGAATGGATTAGCAATTCAACCTGGCTGGATAAAAGTTTATCACACAAATCAAATTACACGAGAATTTACCAATTCTGATATCGAATATGTCATGTTGGGCGTCAGTTTGTCAGCACATTCTTATTTAGATGCACCAGACTTTCCCGATTCTGATGATGTGGCTGTTTGTCGCAGTGAAGACGGTAAGCGTTGGGAAAGAGTACCTGATTATCGCGGAAAAATCGCTTACGACACGTTAACTCTAACTCAACAGGAAATTACTGAACTGGGTGAATTACCTGAAACTCTGACTTTCAAGCAACCTACCACCGATTTTGATAAATGGGATGGCACACAATGGATCACTGATAATGTAGCCCTAAAAGCAAATCAGGTTGAACAAGCGGAGCAGCGGCGTGTAACTCTGTTGCGACACGCGAATGAATCCATTGCATTACTGCAAGATGCTGCTGATTTAGATATCGCTACCGAAGCGGAGAAAGCCGCTCTGTTGGAATGGAAAAAATACAGGGTAATGCTCAATAGAGTAAATATTTCGCTGGCTCCCGAGATGGAATGGCCAGAACAACCGAGGTAATGAAAATGGCCTGAATAAACAGGCCATTCATACAGTGATTTTGTTGATACTGTAATTACAGCACTAAAATATCATTCTGAGATATGAAATATAAAAACATTTCAGTAAGCAATAAAGTAGTGGAATGATTTTGGTTTGTTTAATATAAATGAATTTAGTATGTTTTGGTTGAAAATATTAGGTTGTTTGCTATTGAAATTATATAAAAATCAGCTCTCTGAGTTATAAGAGTATTTTATTGAAATATAATGCTGAATTTTAATGAGTGGTTTGTAAAATAATGTTATTTAAATTTAGGGGAATATATGAGTTACAAAAATGATTTTAAGGCTTTTTCTATTAGTGATAATGCGAATGTAGTCAGCCAGGAAAAATATGAGGTAAATCAGAGTCTACAGAGTGGATTTTCACCAGATAATGTTCCCACTCATTTGTTAAATAAGGTATTACGCCAAGCCTCAACGGTATCATCTGTCGTGGCAGATTTTATTGCAGCACGATCTGGCAATGATGTTCTGGATGATGGAAATATAGCTAAACTTACCGCGCAATTAAATAAAGCGTTAGAACAAAAAATTACAACAGACATTCCTAGTGCCTCATTAACTCAAAAAGGCGTTGTCCAGCTTACAAATGTGGTTGGCAATAGCGACACACTGGCGGTTACGCAAAAGCTTGTTCAGGAAGTAATAAATTCATTACGTGAATATACCCGCGAAGAGATAGATAACCGGATAAAAACAGCCAATGAAATTCCGGTTGGTTCTCCTATTCCGTGGCCGTTACCTCATCCACCATTCGGTTATTTCACTTGTAATGGTTCAGCATTTAATAGATTACAGTATCCGAAGTTAGCGGAAGCTTATCCTGACGGCAGATTACCTGATTTAAGAGGCGAATTTATTCGCGGGTGGGATGATGGTCGAGGTATTGATAGCGGCCGTGGAATTTTAACTCATCAGGGAGATGCCATTAGAAATATTGAGGGTTTATTTCCTGGGGCTATAACAAATGGCTTTCATTTGGCAACAAAAGGGGCTTGTTATGCTAGTGCAACGTCTGGGGTGGCTACAGATGGCAAGCCAAAATCGGTAGGTCATTTTACCCCGGATGTTGTATACACTGAATATGGTTTTGGGTTCGACGCGTCAAGGGTTGTTCCTGTGGCCTCAGAGAACCGCCCCCGCAACATAGCCTTTAACTACATAGTGAGAGCAGCGTAATGTCTGAACAAAAATACGCTTGATAGCTAGAAATAGAAGCAGAAGCTGTTTTCTACTTGGATGGGAAAAATTTTGACCCTTTTTTAACGGTAAATTTTAATTTGTTGATTTTTAAGTAAATATTATTTGTCCCGTAAAAAAGGGTTTTTTATTTTTTTTAATAATTACTCTTTAACATTCAACAGGTTGAGGTTAATATGTAACAGTTTACTGCCGTACAGGCAGCTTAGAAACGAAACGATATCTGGTAGTACACCTTCCACTGTTTACTGCCGTACAGGCAGCTTAGAAATGGGGCACATAACCTTCAGGGAACCGGTAAATGTTTACTGCCGTACAGGCAGCCTAGAAAGACAACACTACGTTGTTTTCCTCAGACTTGTGGATAGTTCTTCTAGACGGTAGCGAGTCATATTAAGATGATTAGGGGTATACAAGTATTGGTTTATGAAAACAAGTAATACTTGTTTTTAATATGGATTTTATTTTTATTGATTGTTGGAAATGTGACTGCTTAGACATTCTTAGATGATAGTGAAGGATATAGGGCAGAAAAGCCACCGAGTGGTGGCTGGTATGTTATTGTGCTTTCTTTCTAAAGTTATCGTCATTTTTGACGAACTCAAAAGCATCAAGGATAATACCTGTTATCCTCAATATATCTTCTGGCGCTTCTATAAATATCCTTGAGTTATTAGCAGATAATCCAGCTCTATTAACTTCGTTGGCTAATATATCAGTTAGCTCAATAGGTATCTGGATGTAAGGTTTATTCTTCTTGTCAAAGTATCTTATTATCCATCTATTTGATTTTCCTTGATAAAGAATTCCAAAGTAAGATTCTGTATCCTTGTATTGCAAGTCAACAGAATCCCCAACTATTGATCTTGCTTTTTCATATAGAGCTAGTTCGTTTTTGGTGGTAACAATATTAGGGTTATCTAGATCTACTATTTCATCTGGTTCTTTCGAATTTTCTTGAAGTTCTATCTCGTCTTGAACTCCATCAATTGGAACATGTTTATTTGAAAGACCGGAAACCACCATTGCGCTGACAGATTTCTCAACAGCTTGTTTTACCAACGGGGTGATTGATTCAATAAAGCGCTGGTTTAGTTGGCGTTCGACATTAGATCTATTGGCAACATATCTCACAAATTCACTATCAACATCTCTCAAGCTAGTGCTGATGGTTTTAGTAAAAGCAGATAAGTAAACACTTTCTTCTGCAAGCGTTCTTAGTGCTTCCGGTTTGAATTTATCGTGTCTAAATCGATAGAGCTGGCTTACATCTGCGTCGCTAACTTCATCCATTTTAATGCGTAAGAATGGGGTAGGATCCATTACGTTTTTTTGTTTTAAATCGGTAAAGAAACGCCACTCTAATCCATTGGTAATTGCCGAGATAGTCACTTCTGGAGTGGAATTAAAGTATCTGGATAACTGAGGGCAGTGGTTATCTAGCTTTTCGCTATATCCTTTTGCCTCGATAAACATAACTGGAACACCTTGGCAAAACAAAGCATAATCAACCCGCTCATTTGCTTTTAACCCGGGGAAATCCGCGCCATATTCGGCTTTAACTTTTTGAGGGTCATACGGACTGAACCCAAGAATATCTAAAAAAGGCAATATTAATGCTTGCTTGGTTGTTTCTTCGGTGGTGCAGTGTTGGCCTGCGCTCTTAACGTGGTCAACATGATGTTTTATTTTTATCTTAAAATTGTCCATTCCATAACCTTAGTAATCTAAAACGGAATACCAGAACATTCTTCCGATGATGTTCACTTGATCTTCATCTGCAACTTCATCTTCGTATTCATCACGGTTATAACTTCTGATAAGTAATTTTCCTCTTGGGCGTCTGTAAAGACATTTAAGACGCTTTAACCCATCCTGTTCAATTGCATATACTTTTCCATCAATAATTTTCTTATTAGAGATATCTATTGCTATAGCTGTTCCATCTGGGATAACTGGCTCCATGCTGTCGCCCTTAGCAGGAAAACAAACAATTGTAGAGCCGTCAGCAGGTGCGCCAATTCTGCTTAATGTTGCTTTAGAAAATCTTAACTTAAAGCTGTTATAATCTGCATCAATACATCCACCATTGCCGCATGCGAATTCAATATCCTTTAAGAACGGCACCTTCACCTCATTGCCATCTAGTGGCATGTTACTGTCCCATTGCGTAATAGTTGTCCACTCGCTTTCAGGTGGAACTTGGTTCGTACCCTTTTTGAGTGTTTCACCAAATAAAAGCCAGTTCACATCGGTGTTAAGGATAGATGCTAATGTTGTTAGCTTTGATTTTCTTGGTTCTGTGCTTGATTCCCACTGCTGTACAGACTGTGGAGTAACTCCAAGCATATCTGCTAGTTCAGCTTGAGTTAGTTTTTTTGCAAGCCGAGCTTGCTTGATTCTTTCGTGCATTGTTTTCATGCCTTAAATATACAAGCGAGGCTTTTATTTTTATAGCAAGCAAAACTTTATTTTTAAAGTGTTTATTGTATTTTGTTTGTTGTTAGTAAAAAAATAAAACTTTTATGAATATATTGGATATGCCAATAAAAGAAGTTGGCGGCATACCAGTGTTAGTCAAAATGCTAAGCATTAGGGATTGGGTGGTTCACCAGTGGAACAAAAAAGGGTATATATCACTTTCAGGAAGGTAATACGGCAAACAGAAAGATAATAAATTGCAATCTCAGAACAAATGATTACGTGGTTTCAAGTATAGGGGAGAGAGTTGATTAGTTTATAAAAATTCTTTTAACTCTAACTGATACCATGAAATAAGGTACCTATATAGCAGTAGTAACTATAGCCTGTAGCGCGGGTGATATTTTGTCATAGCTTATTAGTGATAACGCAATTAACTATTAAGAAAATAGTAATACCTTGGATGATGGTGTTTGATGGGTAGAACAATATACATAAACGAGGGGGATTCTTTGACTTTCTAAAAAAGAAAATAACAGTGACAATAGATTAGTAATGGTAATAATGCATTAGAAGTAGTTCCAAATATTATTAAAAGCTGCCAATGACCAGGCAATGTGTTATAGAATTGAGATATTGTATTAACAGCATTTTCGAGTAGAAATATGGTCAACATTATCGTTTAGATATTCGTATCCAAATGCCGGAAGATTCAGTTTGGAATTTAAACCAGAAGGAGTTGAAGAAGGAGATAGAGGGAATAAGAGAAGAATAGTTTCCAGATATTAAATATAAATGGCTTGGATATATTTTTGACTCTAAGATATTTAATTTCTTATTGATTCCAATTATATAAAAACGGCCAACCTCCTAATAAATAGGAATGCTGTATTGCTATTATTTCTGAGTTGGATTTTAACTTTAATAAATTACAGGTGGATTGTTTTTACAGTAATTAAATATGTTGATTATAAAAATATTATTTTACTTAAGGAGTAAATGCATGAGTCAAAAAAATGATTTTAAAGCTTTTTCTATTGGCAATAATGCTAATGTAATTAGCCAAGAAAAATATAATGATGTTCTGGATGATGGGAATATAGAGAAACTCACCGCTCAATTAGATAGCGCGTTGGAACAAAAAATGACAACAGACATTCCCAGTGCTTCATTAACTCAAAAAGGCGTTGTCCAATTTACAAATGTGGTTGGCAATAGCGATTACACAAAAGCTTGTTCAGGAAGTAATAAATTCATTACGTGAAGAAATTAATATACCTGTGGGTTCCCCCATCCTGTGGCCGTTACCCTAATCCACCTATCAACTACCTCGTTTGTAACGGTGCATTTTTCAATAAATTGCAGTACCCAAAGTTAGCAGAAGTTTATCCTGACGGCAGATTACTCGATTTAAGGGGAGAATTTATCCGTGGTTGGGACAGTGGCCGAAATGTGGATCCGTCTCGTTCAATATTGTCGTGGCAGGAAAGAGCTTATTTGGTACAGAATGTTGATTGGGCTGGTAATTTTATTATTATCTCTTCACGCAATGAGCTCAAAAATTTGCAGTGGGATATTCCCCAAAATAACAATACTTCGGTAAAAGCTGTATATTGTAAAGCTCAGGCAGACTGGGTTGCGAATTCTGCATTTATAGGGGTATCAAGGCCCCGCAACATAGCATTTAATTACATAGTGAGAGCGTAGCATACAGCATAACGGCAGAACAAAAGTGGAAAAATCGTTTACGACACGCGAATGAATCCATTGTATTACTGCAAGATGCTGTTGATTTAGATATCGCTACCGAAGCAGAGAAAGCTGCTCTGTTGGAATGGAGAAAATACAGGATAGTGCTCAATAGAGTAAATATTTCGCTGGCTTCCGACATTGAATGGCCAGAACAGCCGAGGTAAAAAGTATAATGAAAGGATATAGTGAATAGTGATTTCCATCACGGAAAAAGAAACAATCCTCGTTATTTTAAATGTAGTTTGTCAGCGGTCTGAGCCACCTTGCGGTGGCCTTTTACTGCTGTATTTTTCAAATAATTAAGGAGTAATTATGGGGTGGGAGCTTCATATAACAAGAGCTGAATGCTTCTCAATGAATGAAGATTGCCAGATTAGTAGCGATGAGTGGCTCGCATTAGTGGCTAAAGATGACGAATTATTCATTGATGAAAGAAATGGTCAGTTTCATGCTAGGTGGACAGGGAAAAGCGTCTATGAAGAACCTTGGCTGAATTGGTCTGATGGGAACATACATACAAAACACCCCGATACAGCTCTATATTGTAAGATGTTACAGATAGCCGAAAAACTTAATGCAAAAGTTGTTGATGACGATGATCGTCTATACTTACTTCCAACGGATTTAGAAAATCCGTCATGGGCTAAGTCAAATCAATCTGAAATAAAAAAATCGTTCCTAAAAAGGCTCATGAATTATATAAAAAGATAATAATTTTCTGCTAACTCTGCCAATAAATAGGTTTCACAGTAATGTAGTAATCATTACTTAACTTTTTTATATGAAAAAGATTTTTCTGATGATGCTTCGATAGGGGAGAGATTGCCTGAAATAGATAGTGTTGATTTATACAGCACCGCCATTCTGCCGCCACTTCACCATTTTCATGTAATCTCGAAATACAAAAAAGCCACCGCAAGGTGGCTTTTTCTTTTCCCTAACTCACTGTTTTACAGCAAGTTTTTATTTGGTGCCCAGGGCGGGACTTGAACCCGCACAGCCTTACAGCCGAGGGATTTTAAATCCCTTGTGTCTACCGATTTCACCACCTGGGCTGAATCTGGAGGCGCGTCCCGGAGTCGAACCGAGGTTGACGGATTTGCAATCCGCTGCATGGCCACTCTGCCAACGCGCCCTTCTATATTCAGCTAACTAATCGCCATTCAGCTACTAACCATCTTTCTAACTAGTAACTTGGAGCGGGAAACGAGACTCGAACTCGCGACCCCAACCTTGGCAAGGTTGTGCTCTACCAACTGAGCTATTCCCGCACCGCTTTGAACTGGCTGATTTACTTATTTGTTTTCGTAAATCTCATGTGCCGTTCGATGCGTTGCATTCTACTTACTTCACGTATCGAGTCAACACAATTATTGTTACTCTGTGTTTGTTCGATGGTTTTTACGTCATTTCGATCAAGCTTCACGCAAATCAGACCAGGCCGCGTTTAGATATTGAAACATTGACCAAAATGTCATCACCGTAGCAACATAAAGTAATATGAATCCACCCAATTCGAATTCAAAATTAGGGCGCCATAATAAAGCAATTAACGCCGCCATCTGTGCTGTCGTTTTTACCTTACCCATCCAGGAAACGGCAACACTACTGCGTTTACCTAATTCAGCCATCCATTCTCTAAGAGAAGAGATGATAATTTCACGTGCTATCATGGTTGCTGCGGGGAGAGTTATCCACCATGTATGGTAATGCTCGGAAACTAAGACCAACGCGGCAGCAACCATGATTTTGTCCGCGACAGGATCAAGAAATGCGCCAAAGCGAGTTGTCTGTTTCCAAAGGCGGGCGAGAAAACCGTCAAACCAATCTGTCGCCGCAGCGACAACAAAAATTATGGCACAAACCATCGGCGCCCATGTGAATGGCAAATAAAATGCCAAGACAAAAAATGGGATCAGGACGATACGAAATAGAGTGAGCCATGTTGGTATATTTAATTGCATAGTGCTTCTTAACTATCTGGCTATAGTGGAATTTATAAGTATGGTGCATCAATGTACTTAGTGTTTCAATGCATTATAAATTTTTTCTGCTAATGCATAGGAAATAGTCGGTACTTTTGCGATCTCTTCGACACTTGCGTTACGTAAAGGCTGCAAACCTCCCATGTATTTCAATAACATTTGTCGGCGTTTGGGCCCAACTCCTTCAATAGATTCCAGTGTACTGGTGTTTCTAACTTTAGCTCTACGTTGGCGGTGCCCGGTTATTGCATGATTATGTGATTCGTCACGAATATGCTGAATTACATGCAGAGCGGGAGAGTCCGGCGGTAATGCGATACCTTTATCTTCCGTCGTGAAAAATAGTGTTTCAAGCCCAGCTTTGCGATCACTGCCTTTGGCAACACCTATCAATTGAGGGCGCGTTTTATCCCATCCAACATCAAGAGACTGAAAGACATCTATTGCCTGAGCTAATTGCCCTTTACCACCATCGATGAAAATAATGTCGGGAATTTTTGATTCATCTAATGCCTTTCCATATCGACGGCGTAATACTTGATTCATGGCAGCGTAATCATCACCGGGAGTAATACCACTGATATTATAGCGCCGATATTCAGAACGTAGTGGGCCATTGCTATCAAAAACGACACAGGATGCAACGGTTTGTTCCCCCATAGTGTGGCTAATGTCAAAACATTCCATTCTCTGAATTTTTGCTAACTTAACTAATTCGGCGAGAGAGTCTAATCTTTGGTGAATAGTTGATTGTTGCGATAAGCGGGTCGTGAGGGCTGTTGTTGCATTTGTGCGAGCGAGTTTCAGATAACGGGCTTTGTCTCCACGGGGGCGGGTTTGAATCTGAATTTTTCGCCCGGATATTTCAGATAAAGAGTCAGACAAAATGTCTTTCTCTGGCAAGGTAAAATCCAGCAAAATTTCTGAGGGTAAAGTCCGATTTTGGCTGCCCTGTAAATAAAATTGTCCAAGGAATGTTTGTACAATCTCATCAAGTTTTGTCCCCATCGGGACTTTAGGGTAGTAACTCCGGCTACCCAGTACTTTGCCCTGACGTATAAACAGTACGTGTAGACAAGCCATGCCCGCGTCAAAGGCAACACTGATAACATCTAGGTCATCGTCTGTTCCTGAAACAAATTGTCTTTCAGTGACCTGACGAACGGCCTGGATTTGATCACGATATCTTGCTGCATCTTCAAATTTCAATTGCTGGCTGGCTTGTTCCATTCGGTTAATTAATCTGGTTAAAACTTGCTGATCTTTGCCTGAAAGAAACAGACGAATATAATCAACTTGTTGTTGATACTCTTCGTCACTTACCAGCCCTTTAACGCAAGGCCCAAGACAGCGGCCAATTTGGTATTGCAAGCATGGTCGCGAGCGATTGCGGTAGACACTATCCTCACATTGCCGAATAGGAAAAAGTTTTTGCAGTAAGATTAATGATTCTCGTACCGCATGAGCGTTTGGAAACGGGCCGAAATATTCACCTTTGCAATGTTTAGCTCCCCGATGTGTTGCCAGCCGTGGGTGTTTATCTGCGCTGAGAAAAATGTAAGGGTAGGATTTGTCATCTCGCAGTAGAACGTTATATCGGGGTTGATAGAGCTTAATGTAATTATGCTCCAGTAACAGTGCTTCTGTTTCAGTATGCGTGACAGTAACATCTATTTGAACAATGTTTTTAACCAGAGATTCGGTTTTACGACTGGCAACCTGTGCACGGAAGTAACTGGCAAGCCGTTTTTTTAAGTCCTTAGCTTTACCGACATAAATAACCGTACCTGAGGTGTCATACATACGATAAACACCAGGCTGACTGGTTACGGTTTGTAAAAATGTTTTTGAATCAAATTGTTCCGTCACTATTTAATAGACTCTCTGTGTCGAATAGCCCATAACGTATTGCCATATGTGTTAATTCTACATCACCACTGATATTTAGTTTACTAAACATTCGGTAACGATAGCTATTGACGGTTTTTGGGCTAAGATTAAGTTGTTCGGAGATATCACTCACCTTTTGTCCTTTCGTGATCATCAACATAATCTGTAATTCACGATCAGACAGACAACTTAATGGATTGTCTTGCTGTGGGCTAATCTGGCTAAGGGCCATCTGTTGAGCAATATCGGGGGCGATATAGCGTTGACCAGCATTAACCGCACGAATTGCATTAACCATGTCCTGAGGGGTAGAGGCTTTACTGAGATATCCTCTGGCGCCCGCCTGCATCACCTTCATTGGCAAAGGATTTTCAGTATAGATAGTCAACATGATGACACGGACATCGGGACAGTAACGCAGGATTCTTTTTGTTGCCTCCAGTCCACCCATGCCTGGCATGTTCATATCCATTAACACGATATCTACTTTATTAGCCCGGCACCACTTTATCGCCTCTTCACCACAGTTAGCTTCTCCTGTTACTGTTATCCCTTTTACGTCATCAAGAATACGTTTTACACCAACTCTGATCAGCTCATGATCATCGACTAACAAAACATTTATCAAAAAAGTGTCTCCAATTGGCTCTATGCTCATACATGAGCTTCATTGATATTGCTTGTGTATTGAATTTGTTCCAGAAAAGTTAACTTCAATTGCCTATTTTTTGACTTTTAGTAAAGATTATATAAAACAATAGAATAGATAAATTATCCTAAAAGTTCATCAGGAATATGAATATTATACTTATCTCTTCCAAAGACAAAAGGGAATTATTTTATACAATGGCAAGTTTTGTTTATTTGTAATAAGAACATCCTGTATATTCTGATTATGATAAAATTAATAACTAAATAAATATTTATAAAATAAATGGTTTTAACAATAATTTAACGTTTTTTTGCGTAGATCTATTTGGAAAATGTATAAAAATAGGGGATAAACTATGTGGTATAATTATTATTTCCATAATGTAATTAATACGTAAACGGGTAATGACTATGAATAAAATCGATTTAATTTCTTCATCCGATACTGAAACCCTGGCAGCAGAGGTGGCATGTTTGAAAGTTCTGTTAGCTTCCATTCTTAAAACTATGGGGCAAGCTCATGCAGGGAAAGTTGTACTGAATTTGGAACGTGTTATTGCAGAAATGGGAGATGAAAAACAGGCGAAGATATTTGAAAATACGGTTCAGCAAATAAAAGCGTTATATCGGCAGTGAGGCGGGCCTCATCTCAGGGGTTAATGTTGTTGCCCCTGTATATCCCGCTTTTGCTACGTGTTGAAATGACCAGCATTTATTTTCATAATGTTTTTTTGGAAAAATATATTATTATGCGCATTAAATTAGTATAACTGTATGAAACTAAAGATGTAATATAAAAAAATTAAAAATGATATTAATTGTCCTGTTATAGAGAAAGGTACGCGAAGGAGAATGATTTGTGAAAAATCTTTAATTTATAATTGTTATTTTATCGTTATATACAGAATGATATATTGAAAAAAGGTATCAATTAACTTTTTATTTTGCAGATAAGTCATGTAATCATCATTGATGACAAACAATAATAGATTCATTATCATGATAATGATTGGTTTTTACTTTTATGAATGTTAATTCTATGTGAATGATATGGGTAATGTTTTTATATCAATATGAAATATAAGTGATTTTCTTGATTTTTATCATTGTGTCTATATAGTTGAATAACTCATAGTAATTAACAAGATATAGAGTATACTAAATGTAGTAGCTTGGTTTGGTATGTAAATATAGGAGCGTGCGTATGTACAAAACTATTTTAGTACCGGTAGATATTTCAGAAGATGAACTAACGAGTAAAGCTGTTAAGCATGCACTGTCTTTGGCAAAAAAACAGGTGCGAGGCTCCATATTCTTCATGTACTGCCAATTTCATCAGCAATCGTTAATGCATATTCGTTGGGATATGATGAAATTAAGGATAAAGCGACAATTAAAGCCGAAGATGATTTGAAAACGCTGCTTGATACCATCGATTTTCCTGATGACAGGTTATCCTATTCCATTGCATTTGGGTCGCCAAGAGATGAAATAACAGCAGCAGCTACAGAAATTAATGCTGATCTTATTGTTATTGGGTCCAGAAGGCCCAATATTACAACGCACTTGCTAGGATCTAATGCGTCTGGTGTTGTTAAATATTCGACAACATCTGTTTTGGTTATCAGATAAGGTGTAATGGGAGAGATTGGCTAGCCATCTTCGGATGGCTTGCTAGATATGTTTTGGTTAACGCTGTGTTGCTCTATTTTTATTAAATTTTCTCTGACTTCATTTTCATTGAGATTGCATAAAGTTTCGTAGAATTGTTGAGGATGCAATAATTATGGAAAAATTTACTGATAAACTGATTCGTCTGGACCATTTTTTATGGCGGGTGGTACGTTTTTACCTTATTGCTGCAACGTTTTTCTTTATTGGAATAATTCCGGGTGTCCTGGGGTTCTATCTGATAGAAGGGCATACGTTTTCTGAATCTTTGCTGAACGCTTTATCTATGTTGGGGTCGCAGGGTTTAGATCCCGCTCCTGTTAGTTTATCCGGTAAATATTTTATTGCGATATATGGTGTATTTTTGGAAAGTGTGTTCTTTATTACCTTGGGGCTTGTTGTAACACCTTTCATTCATCGAATATTACATAAGTGGCATCTTGACTCTGAGTGATTAAAAATAGAGCTATACTGTAATTTATTTGATTTAGTTAAATAACTCACAACAAATAAAGGAGTATTTTATAAACTTATTGAAGTAGTTAAATTTGGTATATAAATATAGGAGTGCGTATGTACAAAATGATTTTAGTACCGGTGGATATTTCAGAGGATGAATTGACCGATAAAGCGATTGCACATGCAGAGTATTTAGCGAAGTTATCTGATGCTAATATACATCTTTTCCATGCCGTTCCTGATATATCAAGATTTTCAATTAGTTATAGTTACCATTATGACTTGCTCAACTCTTTTGCCAAGAAATCTATTGCAAGATCAGAAGAGGAATTGGCAAAAGTGGCTGAGAAAATAGACTTGCCAAAAGAGCGAGTCTCTTTCTCTGTAGCCTTTGGATCACCGAGGGATAAGGTATTATCGACAGCAGGTGAAATTAAAGCAGATTTAATTGTTATTGGTTCCCGGCGGCCTAATATTTCCACCCATTTATTAGGTTCAAACGCTTCAGGGATTGTCGGGTATGCAAATATTTCAGTTTTGGTAGTCAGATGAAAGACTTGTTAAGTAGTGAAAAAACCAGTTTTCACATAGTACTCATTGCTTAATAGGTATTATGTTATTCAATACTGACGTGATAATCCGGTGCAGGTATTTTGCATCGGATTTTTCTATTGTTAAAACAGAATATTGAACTTATTTTGGCGATAATTGATTTTAAGTTATCCATTTTTCACCGAAAAGCTGATCTGCACAGGATAGATGTTGCTTTAAATCCCAGTTTAAAGTGAATATCAAGTAAAGTGCTACAAGAATCAGCGACTTATACGGTTATAGTAAAAATAAGCATGATTTTAATTTATTGGCTATAGTTAATTTCAGCAAGGTAACTCGTTTTGATAACTGGATGAGGACAAAACATGTTAAGAAAATTAGCAGCTGAATTGCTTGGAACTTTTGTTCTGGTTTTTGGGGGATGTGGTAGTGTTGTATTCTCTGCTGCATTTCCTGAATTAGGGATTGGTTTTGTCGGTGTATCTTTGGCATTTGGTTTAACAGTATTAACGATGATATATGCTGTTGGGCATATTTCTGGCGGGCATTTTAACCCCGCTGTAACAATTGGTCTTTGGGCTGGTGGCCGTTTCAGGGCAGTAGAAGTTATTCCTTATATTATTTCTCAAGTTATAGGTGGTATTCTTGCTGCGGCGGTACTGTATGTTATTGCCAGTGGGCAGGTAGGTTTTGATGCGACCGCGAGTGGCTTTGCATCAAATGGTTTTGGTGAGCATTCACCGGGTGGATTCTCGCTTCAATCCGCTATTGTAGCTGAAATTGTTTTAACGGCTATTTTCTTAATTGTCATTATTGGTGTGACAGATAGACGCGCACCTCCGGGTTTTGCACCATTAGCAATAGGTTTGGCGTTGGTTTTAATTAATCTGATTAGCATTCCTATTACCAACACGTCAGTCAATCCGGCACGAAGCACGGCTGTTGCTATATTCCAGAATACCTGGGCTTTAGAGCAGTTATGGTTTTTCTGGGTGATGCCAATTATTGGTGGGATTGTTGGAGGGGGAATTTACCGGCTATTGTTCGCTGAAAAACAATAATTTTTACTGGTGAGTTACCTTGCTTAAGGCCACGCGATAGTGTGGTCTTTTTTGTCATTGTTATTTTTTCATTTGTTTTAATAAAGGCAGGAAATATTTTCATGAAGATTTTCAATTGTAAATAGCAAAGATAAGGTAAGAGATGAAAAATGCAAATAATCTGGGGGTGTTTTATTGCAATGTGTTGGGTGGTTTATTACTGCCAATTATACAAAAATAATTAACCCTATAAGTTATAAAATAAATTTCATTATTATTTTTATGAACTAGACTATCATTAGCGTCAATTGAAAGAGGCTATCTGTCCGACTATTTAATATATTGATTACTGAATGATATTATTGAATTTAAGAGGAGTGTATGAGCCAAAGAAATGATTTTAAAGCTTTTTCCATTAGTGATAATGCTAATGTAGTCAGTCAAGAAAAATATGAAGAAAGTCAGAATTTAAAGACGGGGTTTCCACCTGAAAATGTTTCTACTCATGTATTAAATAAGGTATTACGCCAATCATCAACAATATCATCTGTTGTGGCTAATTTTATTGCGACACAATCAGGTGAGGATGTTTTGGATGATGGTGATATAGCTAAACTTACTGTGCGATTCAATAGGGCTTTAGATAAAGCTTTAGAGCAAAAAATTTCAGGTATTTCCAACATCCCTGTTGGCTCTCCTATTCCTTGGCCGTTACCCCATCCACCTTCCGGTTATTTCACTTGTAATGGCTCTGCTTTTAGTAGATCACAGTATCCGAAATTAGCAGAAGCTTATCCTGACGGTAGAATACCCGATTTAAGAGGCGAGTTTATTCGTGGTTGGGATGATGGGCGTGGTGTTGATAGCGGCCGTGTTATTCTAAGCGCACAGGCTGACAACACAAAAAGAATACAACTTACGCAAGGAAACTCTAATGGGCAATTTCTTGTTGACTATCAAGGTCCTGTAGATAGATACCAGTTCCCGCTGGGGCGTGATGTACTTGATATCGCCACAGCTACATCAATTGCTAATAATACAGGTGGTCATGAAACCCGCCCCCGCAATATTGCATTTAACTATATCGTAAAAGCAGAATAATATCATAGAGGTAGAGTAATAATGACACAAGAAAATATCTTAGATTTAGATACTGAAACCGCTGTATTAGGTGAAGACGGATTAGCAATCCAAGCTGGCTGGATAAAAGTTTATCATGTTAATCCCTATTCGAGAGAATTCTCTGGCTCTGATTTAGAATATGTTGCGGAAGGTGTTGGTGTGTCAGCGCATTCTTATTTAGACGCACCAGATCTTCCCGATTCTGATGATATGGCTGTGCGTCGCAGCGAGGACGGAAATTATTGGGAAATTGTCCCTGACCACCGTGGAAAAATAGCTTACAACACGCAAGCGGGTGCACAGGAAGAAGTGGCTGCACTGGGTGAATTACCAGAAACATTAACATTCGAGCAACCGTCCACCGATTTTGATCAATGGGATGGTGAAAAATGGGTAACGGACTTTGAAGCTCTAAAAGTCAGTCAAATTGAACAGGCAGAACAACAACGTGCTATTTTTCGTCGGCAAGCTGATGAAGCCATCACTGTATTGCAATATGCGGTTGAAACTGAAATGGCATCGGAAGAGGAAAAAACTTTATTGCTAGATTGGAAAAAGTATTTGGTATTACTGCGTCGGGTTGATGTTTCATCGGCACCAGATATTAATTGGCCTGAACAGCCGCAAAAATAATATCATTAAATTCTTATAGGTTCAGGTATTGACAAGGCACTGGTTTTTTATCAGTGCTTTGATTAAAGAAATTTGTATAAAAGTCTATATAAAAATGAACTCTGGTTCGTAAAGTTGATTTGGTGATCGATTTTGAATTTATTTTCTTTAAAAATGGTGGGTGATCAACAAGGATATTTTAAGATGTTGAATATTTTTGATTATAAATGAATATTATTTAATTTGGGGAAAGTATATGAGTAAAAATGATTTTAAAGCTTTTTCTATCGATAGTAACGCTAATGTGCCTAGTCAGCAAGATTATGAAACAGATCCGAGTTTACCTCGTGGGTTTCCAAGTAATCAGTATATTACTAATCACGTATTAAATAAGGTATTACGTCAAGCATCAACCATATCATCGGTTGTAGCTGATTTTATTGCGGCACAAACTGGTGAGGATGTTTTAGATGATGGTAATATAACTAAACTCACCGCACAGCTAAATAAAGCTTTAGAACAGAAAGCGATAACAGGAATTCCCAATGCTTCATTAACACAAAAAGGTATTGTTCAACTTACCGATGTAATTGGTGATAGTGATACATTGGCAGTGACGCAAAAGTTGATTAAGGAAATAGTTAATTCATTACTTGGAAATATTAATACCAGAGTACCTGATAGCCGGAAAATAAACGGTAAAGCGTTGACCGGAGATATCAATTTGACTGCGGGGGATGTAGGCGCAGTATCAATTAATGATGCAATGCACTCAATGGGTTTTGCTCGTTTGTATGGATCGGAAAATCTATACGATGGTTGTGCCGGGTATGGACCTAACGCGCCATTCCTAATTAAATATGGATTGCCATCCGATTGGTATGGCGTTCAGTTAAGATTTAGTAATGTAAATGGCCTATCAAGTGAAGGCGTGGATGGTGTATGGAGTCATCGACTGGTTTTTGCGCATGAAGGCAATACATATCGTACAGATAGCATAAATAGCGATAGTAAAAGACAAGTTACACGTAAGTTTTGGGACGATAGGAACGCTAAACCAGACGCCAACGGAAACCTCAAGGTAGCTTCTCCAGTAATAGAAATCTACCCTGATGGCATATTCTCGACTAATGACGAATCCGAAGGTGCAAAAGTAATAAAAGAGGGAACCGGCATATATCGTGTATTAAATATCCTGGGCTATAATGCTGATGGTGGTTGGGGGGTGAATGGGGGCATTTCCGTTCCCCGCGACAACAATAATCTCGAACTGATTTTTGTTGATGATCACGTTCAGCCTGACGGCTCTATTATCATTGAGACTTTCCATCGTCAACACGCGCATTTACCGGAGAGATTTCAAAATTGGCGACTCAAATCTATTGATGACAATGGCAACAAGATCTTCTATCAAGATGGAGAGCCTTGTGATATCCCCAATTCTTGCCGCTTAGATATTCGGGTCCAAATGCCAGAAGATTCACTCTGGAACTTGAAACGAAAGAAGTTACAGGAAGAAATGGAGAGTACCAGCGCTTCTGGTAATAAATGATTCTGGTAGTAAATTGCAGTAAGACGGGGCCATGTATTGGCCCTATATCTTATTTAGTTTGGGCTTTTGGGGCTTCAATATAGAGGGTTGACGTTTAGCACCATTCTCTATTTTTTCATACCAGTAGTGAGTGATATAACTGTTCGTTTTTAAAGCATATAGTTTATATATCGATCTCATCATATCCAATTAATCATTCCGCAATAATGGGATGACTATCCTCTTGTGGTATCTCAATCTGTTCATTGAGTAGCTTTTCTTTTTAAAAGAGATGCTAAGAAGAAATGCAAAGAAACAATATTTGTCTTATAGGTCGATTATGAGGCAACATAAAAGTGTAAAATCAGAATGATATTTTTGCATAAGTAGGGTTTATCATTGAAACGTAAAGTTATTTTTTGGGCAATTCATATTGGGTGTTTCAGCTTAATTGCTCCTTTATCTTCTTTTGCCGCGCCGTCTACCTTTGAACAAGCTAAAGTTGAATTGCGTAAACGCATTTACCATGATCAATTTAAGTCAGGGGAAGGGACATTTTATTGTGGTTGTCATTGGCAATGGACAGGTAAAAGCGGTGGACGCGCAATTCTTTCTTCGTGTGGTTATCAAGTCAGATCACAACAGAATCGTGCTGAACGAATTGAATGGGAACATATTGTTCCTGCCTGGGTTTTTGGTCATCAGCGGCAATGTTGGCAAAATGGAGGAAGGAAAAATTGTGTCTCTTCCGATCCGGTTTTCAGGGCAATGGAGTCTGATATGCATAATTTAGCTCCATCGATTGGCGAAGTTAATGGCGATCGTAGTAATTTCAATTATGGAATGTTACCGAAAAATATGCCGAATGATTATGGTCATTGTTCCAGTAAAGTCGATTTTAAATCTCGCACGTTCGAGCCTAGAAATGAAGTAAAAGGGCAGGTCGCTCGGATAAATTTTTATATGCATGATCGTTACAATCTTTCCATGTCCCGTCAACAACAGCAATTATTTATCGCTTGGGATCGTCAATATCCACCGAGTAAATGGGAGCGGGAGAGAGATAATCGAATTGCTAGTATTATGGGGCATCATAACCCTTTTGTTACCGGTGAACAGAAATGGCAATTGTGGCATAAAAACTCCGCTGCGGGCATTCCAAAAACCGAGCAGGGAAAAGGGCAGAGAAATAGTCAAACAGATATCCAGAGACAACGGGTGTTACCTGATGCATCCTCTACAAGATTAATTAAAGGGAATAACAACAGCAAAATTTATCATTTTTCTCATTGTTCAGGTTATAAGGTGATGCAGGAGAAGAACGCGGTCTATTTTAAAACAGAAACGGAAGCAAAGAATGCAGGTTTTCGATTGGCTGGAAACTGTAAGGGTACTTAATAAAACAGATAATTAACTATTTTTTCTGTTGTCATCAATAATAATATGGCTGCCATCCGGTGGAGAAGAGTGTTTGCAAATAGTGACTTCTTTGCCGAATGGTAACTGAATGTATCAATACCACAGTAGCCAAATCAATAATGGCTACTGTGGTGTTAAGTAATTAGTGTTGTTAAGTCATTAGCTTATATTAATGAGTACTTATCATTGTAAATATTAAGTCATATTATTCAATGAATTAAATTCTTTCCAAACTAAATAAACGATACTGTCGATTATTTTTAATCGAGAGTTTCTGGCTTGTTTGCTATAACTTAGAGATTGTCATTATACTGTCATAATGATTCGTTAGTTTTCACTAGATAGAAATAATGGTGAGTGACGTTAATGATTGATATTCCAATGATACGCGAACCTGTGGGAATATCAGAGTCATTAATATATGTGACGGTTCTACCACCGTTTTTCTATGGGGCTAAATAAGCGGAAAGGAGGCACCTATCTATTTGAATGTAGTTATTATATCGGTGGAATGACACCGGATGGGTGAAAACAACGATAAGGTGATACTGCTATGAGTAGACAGAAAGCAGTGATTAAATCACGTCGAGAGGCAAAACGGATAATGAAAAGGGATTTACGTCATCATCAATGTTATCAGGATGATAATGTGACCTCTCTGGTACAACTCGGTGGCGTAGAAGCTATTGGCATGGCTCGTGATAACCGAGATACTTCGGAAATTTTGCCACGGACTGAAACGCAATGGCGTTATATGCGAGCAATAAATTATAAAAAACTGATTATTGCCAGTGGAGAGGCGGGTTGCGGTAAAACGTTTATCAGTGCTGCAATGGCCGCGGATGCATTGATTAATAAGGAAATTGATAGGATCATCGTCACTCGTCCTGTATTACAGGCGGATGAAGATCTGGGCTTTTTGCCCGGAGATATGGCTGAAAAATTTGCACCCTATTTCCGACCGGTTTATGACGTTTTATTAAAACGCATGGGAGCATCATTTCTGCAATATTGCTTACGGCCTGAAATTGGTAAAGTTGAAATTGCTCCTTTTGCCTATATGCGGGGCAGAACATTTGAAAATGCATTTGTGATTCTGGATGAAGCCCAGAATGTCACTGTTAATCAAATGAAAATGTTTCTGACTCGGCTTGGGGAAAATGTTACGGTGATTGTAAATGGTGATATAAGTCAATGCGATTTGCCGGTTGGCGTCGTATCAGGATTGCGTGATGCACTGGAAAGATTTTCAGATGATGAAATCGTCAGTGTTATCCATTTTAATCAAGAGGATTGCGTTCGTTCTCAACTGTGCCAGAAAACGTTATTGGCTTATTGTGAATAAATTGCGGAAATACGCCGTTGAGGGCTTTTACAAGAGCGCCTCACGGCGTGATCCTTAGCATATTCTCTGATTATTCGGTATATTTTAAATCTCTGATCTTCAGCCAGTTTCCTTTTTTATTTTTGCTGAGTGACGGCCAATGATTTTTACTGGAAACTCTGATAACGCTACTTTATTTTCCAATAATCAATAGAATCTCTGTTTAAATCAACTCTGCCATCAGGATATTCAACCCTTGAAGGTTCTTTGCCTGGTGGGATAATAATTTTAGGCATTTTGGTTTCATCTAACTTAGGTTTATAGGTAATTTTCCATTCTGCGCCCGGTATTAACCTTAACCTAAAGGGATACATACCAACTTCACCCTGTAAGAATATCCTTTTGGGAAATCTGTTAATCATTTCCAATACAGGGTAAATAACTGGACTATAATTTATAGTATTCAGTGTCGCCGTTTCGCTTAGATTTGTCTGGGTTGCGTCGTTGATAAATGCAGTTAAACCAGTGCCCTCAGTTCCTGCTTCTTGAGTAGCATCTTTCACCAAATGACGGACATCTGTATAACCTACCGTCACAAAGGCTCGGTCAATCTTCCATTTACACCGGCCTCCTCCATCAAAAGGTAACTTTGTTTGAAAATAACCGGTTTGTGGATTGGTCTTTACATCTAGACTCAATCCATTATAGGTTGGCACTTTATAAGGTGACATGTCAGCATGTAATTGATATCTTAGACAATTTTTTGAGATGTACACAGCAGATACATATGGTTTTGTATACTTCGGTGCTACTCCCTCCACGGTGATCCACTGATTTTCTTTGGGCGGAGAAAGCGGCTCATTTGGATCAGCACAGCCTGATATTAAAATCACTGATAAGATCGATAAGTATTGTTTAATATTTATCATGGTAAGTTTTCCTCAATTCCTACAGCATTATCTATATAGCGTGTTAAGGCTAGATTGCTTTTGAAATTGCAATTTGCTTATTTTATGTATCGGAAGTTGACTTGTTGAGTATCGGTTTTAATACTCCCGTCAGGATATTCAACCCATTCCTTTTTTTTAGTCACCGTGATCTTGGGTATTTTGGTTTCATCTAGTTTAGGCTTAAAGATAATTTTCCATTCAGCTTTTGGTACTAAAGTTAGCCGGAAAGAACGCACGTCGACTTCACCTTGTAAGAATATTCTGTTTGGATACCCCTCAACTATTTTCAGGACAGGATGAATGACAGGGCTGAAATTCAGGATATTAGATGCAGAGGTCTCATCACCGTCTGTTTGAGCTGCATTATTGATAAATGCAGTCAAACCAGTTCCTCCTCCTCCTTCATATATAACAGCATCTTTTGCCAGATGATGGACATCGGTATAACTGACTGACACAAAGGCTCGGTTAATTTTCCATTTACACCGGCCACCGCCATTAAAAGGCAGTTTTGCCTGAAAGTAACCAGTTTGAGGATCGGCCTTCACTTTCAGGCGAAGCCCATTATAGGTTGGCACTTTATAAGGTGACATGTCAGCACGTAGCTGGTATTCAAGGCAATCTTTTGAGATATACTCTGCGGACACATGAGGTTCAGTATATTTCGGTGCTACCCCTTCCACGGTGATCCACTGATTCTCTTTGGGTGGAGAAAGCGGCTCATTAGGGTTAGTACAGCCCGATATTAAAATCACTGATAAGATCGATAAGTATTGTTTAATATTTATCATGGTAACTGTTCCTCAATTCCTACAGCGTTATCTATATAGCGTGTTAAGGCTAGATTGCGTTTGAAATTGCAATTTGCTTATTTTATGTATCGGAAGTCGACTTGTTGAGTATCGGTTTTAATACGCCCATCAGGATATTCAACCCACTCGCCTTTTCCATTAGTAATGGTGATTTTTGGTATTTTGGTTTCATCCAGTTTAGGCTTAAAGATAATTTTCCATTCAGCTCCCGGAGTTAATTTTAATTGGAAGAAACGCGTACCTACTTCACCTCGTAAAAATAAGCGTTTCGGAAAACCCTCAACTATTTTCAGAATAGGGTAAATAACTGGTCTAAAATCTAGGGTATTCAATACCGCAGTTTCGCTGAGATTTGTTTGGGTTGCATCGTTGATAAAAGCGGTTAAACCTGTTCCATTGCCTCCCTTATTAACAACATCTTTCATCAGATGGCTGACGTCAGTATAGCGCACAGACACAAAAGCTCGATCAATCTTCCATTTACACCGGCCGCCGCCATTAAAAGGTAATTTCGTCTGAAAATAACCGGTTTGTGGATCGGCCTTTACTTTCAGACGAAGCCCATTATAGGTTGGCACCTTATAAGGTGACATGTCAGCATGTAGCTGATATTCAAGGCAGTCTTTTGATATATACACAGCGGACACATATGGTTCGGTATATTTTGGTACTACCCCTTCTACTGTGATCCACTGATTTTCTTTGGGCGGAGAAAGCGGCTCATTTGGATCAGCACAGCCTGATATTAAAATCACTGATAAGATCGATAAGTATTGTTTAATATTTATCATGGTAAGTTTTCCTCAATTCCTACAGCATTATCTATATAGCGTGTTAAGGCTA
>NZ_RCWB01000010.1:0-25467 GCF_018448885.1 Photorhabdus caribbeanensis | reverse complement strand
AGCGGCTCATTTGGATCAGCACAGCCTGATATTAAAATCACTGATAAGATCGATAAGTATTGTTTAATATTTATCATGGTAAGTTTTCCTCAATTCCTACAGCATTATCTATATAGCGTGTTAAGGCTAAAGGTCCTTTTTGATCCTGTTGAGTACAAATCAATGCTTGCTGTAAGTGCTGGTCCATCTGTAAAAATAATGCATCGCGTTGCCGAATATCTACAACAATATCGGGCCTCTCATTCAGTGTTTTTTCAAATAACTGTTCTTGATCTCGGAAAAAGTGGTATTTACCCGGCGCAATTAACTCCGCCAGTCGTGCACCAATGTAACGGGCGTATTTTAATGAACTGTGATCAGGGAAACCCAAGGCATCCTTTTCGGTCGGATTCTCGTTCAACGGAAACCATTTGGCTTTATCTGCATCGCTTATCTGTTTAAAAAATCCTTTTTGAATCTCACCTGCATTCTTTAGATTATTTTCTGTTTCACGGTTTAATGACGGAATTAAATACAATTTTGTTTTAGTGGGTAAGGTAGTTCTGAGCCGTATATGGTTGCTTGGGTTACGCTCTTCCAGCCATTCAATAACTAGATTGATTTTACAAAAGTGCACTATTTTTCCGTGATGCAGGAAAACTTCACCACTTTTGGTAACATCCAGTAATTCAACAGGGCTGAATAAATAGCCGAGCGGCCCCCAACAATCATATAGCCAGTTATCCAGATTTTTTTCCGGTGGTAAGGAAGGGATTGGGTCATCCTCATTCACATGGCGGTAATGGGTGATATATGCCAGTTCCCGTACTGCACTAACAGTCAACACCCTAGGCATTCCATAGCTATAAAGACACGGATCATATTCTTTCAGTTGTGCACTGTGTAGTAATGCTAATGCTCCTCCTAGACTGTGGCCACAGATAAATAGCCTTCGTTTTTGAGCTAATTTAGTGATATCAGGGAATACTTTTTGAGTATTATTACTGGGGACTTTTAATTTCCCAATCAAACTGAATGCTTCCCAAAATCCTTTATGCACTTTGCCGTGGTGAATAAATGCGTGGAATAAATCTTTATTGTCGTAATTTAGCCCTAAGGGTTGGTATGTAGCATCCGTCAGGATATCTTCCGTACTGGCCGTGCCCCGCCAGCTGATAATCACATCATTCTGGCTGGCAGCATAAAATAGTTGTGTGTCTCCCTGTGGGTGCTTAATAGATTTTGAATCAATAAATTCCACTTGAGTATAACGTTCACTAAACGGTACATCGTAAACTACAGGCGTTGCCGACAATTCCTCCACTTTATAAGGCAGTTTTGAAACATCCACCATTTGCCGGTTAAAAAAGTGTTTAACGGAGCCTGCTACATTGACATCCCCATTGGCATAGGCCAGCACACTCATCAAACACTGGTTATAGGCATTCACAATGGAATACTCTTTCTGATGATGCAGTTGCAAAACCCAGGCCCGAAACGGGCATACTTCCAAAACATACCTCTGATTCACCGGATGGACCTGATAGCCTTTTGGCTCCGGGTCCGGGAAATGATAGGGAGGTGGGATTTTGTTGGAATCATTCCAATCCACAATCTCCGGCAACCCATCACTAATCTGCCCGATAGTCACATAGCGATATTGATGGCCTTCGGCTTCTGCTTTTGGTTTCACCACTGAAAATGCCTCTCCCCGTTTTTCCCGCAATGGGCGCTGTTCCATCTCATCGGCCAGTGGTTGGGCACCGATATACAGAGTTACCGGATGGGGAGGCATATCTTCTTCCCTTAGCAATCCATTGCCATCGGTAACTCCTTTACGTCCCAACAAAGGATTTCCACGGATTTTCAAACGATAAGGCATATTGACCAAGGGTTTCCCCTGTTCATCCACCAACTGAAATTCTATCCAGTTTTTCAGTATATTTTTACAGTCAAGACAATAGAGTGGGCTTAATTTGCTCATTGATACTATTTCCTTACGATTAACGTTACAGATAGGCTCGCAGCCCAAACATCATGTGGTGAAAATCCCACAAGACTTCCCCGTCCGGCTAGCAATCACCTTTATCATCATGCTAATGAAATCAGCATAAATATCCCGTCGGGAATAGCCGTGATTGATTGCGTCACTAAAGAAACAAGATAGTAAAAATCCTATTACCACAGATAAGAAACACCGCTTATGCTGAGAGTAATAGTGAGTTGAACGACAGGAATACAGAAATGTATTCCCATCGATTAATCCCTTTGAATAAGGGAACAGGAGTTGGAATTTCCTTCATACTGTCCATATGATGGAACTCGGTTATGATTATTAAATCATCACCAAATAGCAAGAGAAAATTTTCATTTTTTTATTTACAAAAAATAAATTTGTAAGAAAGTGTTACAAACTCAATAGGGATTGAGTTATCGTCAATCGCATTTCTTCGATTTTAAAAACCTCGTTTAAAGTGATGTTGCTGATAATATCAATATCGCTGATTCCCTCACCTTCTGATTTCAGTAAGTGAGGGGATTAAGCGAGTATAAATATGTAAGGCCATTAATCGTCGCTATCCATCACTTCATGACGCAGGACATGATAACCTTCCTCATCAAAGCCATGCCTCCAGTAAGGAATGGCATATAGCTGGTGGCGTTCATAGCCTTTTTCTCGGCGGATATAGCGACGAAGTTCTTTTACCAGATTATCTTCACCGGCAAGCCAGAAAGTGACATCTTCTGTTGGTAATGACCAGGATTTGAATTCAGATACGATTGTGTCAGTTATTTCAATATCACCCGTGATCCAGTGAACCGCTATTCCAGCCGGTTTTTTTAATTCCTGCATATCTTGCTCACTTTCGATACGAATAATGATCTGTCCAGTCGCATCTGGTTTTACTGTTTCCAGTAGCGCGGCAATAGCAGGCAGGGAACTTGGATCGCCAGCCATATAGTAGTGGCTGACTTTTGGCAGTAATGGATCTGGGCCGCCGGGATTAGTGATACCGATCCAGTCACCAATTTTGGCTTTATAAGCGAATTCCACTGCCGGGCCGCCATTATGGTGTAGTGCAAATTCAATATCGATCTCTTTTTGCTCGGTACGAATGGCCCGAACCGAGTAAGTGCGAGTAATTGGACGCAGTTCACTCGGCGGCCATATTGGGCCTTCTGGGGATAAAGTCGGTAATACCGGTTTGGTCTGTCCCGGAAGCGGTAAGAATATCTTTAGGTGCCCGCCTTCACATTCAGTGGGATAACTGCCCAGACACTCGCTTGTGAAAGTAATGCTGCGCATATTAGGCGTCACATCGAAAATGTTTTTTACCTGAACAAGCCTTGGTGGTGCAGGACGGTAAATATTTTTTTCTTCAATTGTGCTATTAGTCACGTAAAATTCCTCTGGAAAATTTACCTAAGGTTATTATCTGATAAAACCAAAGTTAGTGTAACAGCAATTAACATAAATGATAATTATTATCATTCAATAAACTGTGCTGCTGTCGGTAATGGGATTTATCTGTCTTTTTCAATCCAGTGAAAATTGAATTTCTATCTCTGTACCACCATGTTTACGATTTTTTATCTGTAATTGTCCACCCAGGATAGAAACCCTGTCTTGCATAATAGCCATGCCAAATTTGTTTTTATTAGCGGAGTCGAGATTGATACCTTGACCGTTATCACTGACAACTGTAATAATTTTGTCATCAATCGGATAAATGCGGACACTGATCCAATTGGCACCGGCATGTTTATAGCAGTTGTTCAAACATTCCCGAATGATTTGTATCAAATGTTTGCTGTAACTGTCAGGAATGTGCTGATGTGTCAGGCGGTAATTGAATTCAATATTGAAGCCTAGACGGTGGTTAAATTCATTAATCAAGTCCTGTAAAGATTCTTGTAGATTACATTGAGGTTGTTCGTTCCTGAAAGTTGCTAGCAATTCTCTTAGCTGGCGATAGGCAATATTCAACTCATCTTTAATCATATTCAGTGAGGTTAAACTTTGCTTGGGTAAATTATCACTGCCGATATAGAGGCAATTAACTTGAATCTTAAGGAAGGAGAGGGATTGAGCAATGGAATCATGGAGTTCGCGAGAAATAGCTGCTCTCTCTGCGGCCAACATACTCTGGTGTTGGCATTGGATCTGATTTTCCCGTAATAGTTTATTTGTCATTAAAGTCACCACATCCTGGACCAGGCTTTTTTCATCGGGAGTAAGATCACTATTTCTGTGTGTTTTTATCCAGAGTATTCCATAGTTATCAATATTGTCATCTAGATTCCATCTCGTAATAAGCGGCATATCGAAATAGGGACATTGGTGGGGATTACGGAAAGAATATTCTTGTTGTGATGGATAAAAGATGATTTTGGCTTCACAGAAAGGGATCAGGCGATTGAGATGGGAAAAAATCTCCTGAAGCTTTTCAGGTAGCAGTTTACAATTTTGTAGTTTGAAATGGCTTTGACAGAGAAAATCCAAATAGCCATTTTTTTGTTTCAGAGCGTTAATTTCTGCTTTGTATCTTGCATGTTGCCATTCTTTAACAGGAGCAGAATTATGTACCACTTTTATCAGGAAGTAGACATTTGTAATGCTTAACATTATCAATAACGGTAAAATTAAATCTGGAATCGACGGTTTATTAATCAACAATAGTATAAAAAGTGAAAATAAATTTATAATAGAGTTGATTACAAACAGTTTTTGATTTTTGAAAATGGTGTTATTTGAACTTGTTTTCATCAGGCTAAGATTCCGTTCTGCAATACTGATGAAAACTTTAGCTCAATTTATTAAATAGTGTTAATAATTACTTCAATTTCATACCCGCTGCTGTCATTAAAAGGCGAAATAGTGTGGAAACAGCGAAAAGAGTCATCACACTGCATAACCAGATCATTGCCATCCAGCCTATCCGTTTCCATACAGAAGGGCGTGGAGTGTTTTGATTAGTGGTAGCCTTGTTCATGGTTAACTTTCCCCCGAAAAACGTAGTAGCTCCAATAGGTGTAAACCAAGATCACTGGAATGATAAGTAGGGCGCCGACCAGCATAAAACCTAAACTTTGCTGTGGCGCTGCCGCAGCTTCATAGCTGATTGTCGGTGGGATCAAGTTAGGCCAGATACTGATGCCTAATCCACTATAGCCAAGGAAAACTAACAACAGCGCTGATAGAAACGGTGTGTAATGGGTTTTGCGTTTGATTGAATACAGTAGCTTCCAGCCGGACCAAACCACCAACAGTGGTACAGGGAGGAAAAACAATAGGTTAGGTAGGCTGAACCAACGTTCAGCTATTGCCGGATGAATAAATGGCGTCCATAAACTGATAATGGCGATAACGGCCAGCATCAGAAAGATGAGCGGACGGGCGACGCGGTACATCTCTTGTTGTAGATGACCTTCGGTTTTCATAATTAACCAGCTACAGCCTAACAATGCATAAGCAACTACCAGCCCAAAACCACAAAATAGGGGGAAGGGCGAAAACCAATCAAAATAGCCGCCGGCGTAAGCTCGGTTTTCCACTGGGAACCCTTGAATAAAGGCGCCTACTACCACGCCTTGAACAAACGTCGCAATCACAGAGCCGCTGATAAAGGCTTTGTCCCAGATATGACGGTGCTCAGGCGCGCTTTTGAAACGAAATTCAAAGGCGACGCCACGGAAGATCAAGCCAAGTAGCATTAATGTCAGGGGAATTGTTAATGCATCAAGTATAACGGCATAAGCCAAAGGGAAAGCGCCGAATAAACCTGCGCCGCCAAGCACCAGCCAGGTTTCGTTACCATCCCACACCGGCGCAATGCTGTTCATCATTAAATCACGATCCTTATCGCTTTTAACCGTGGGATAGAGCAATCCAATTCCAAGATCAAAACCATCCATGACAATGTACATCATGATGCTGAACACGATGATGATGAACCAGATTAACGGCAGATCAATACCCATTGTTTAACTCCTTTTTGGGACCTTTGCGGATAAGTTTCATCATGTAGGCGTAACCCACACCAAATACCGAGCTGTAAACCGCGATGAAAAGCAACAAACTGATGCTCATATGGATTTCACCGTGTGCGGATACCGCATCTTTAGTGCGTAGCAGACCATAAACTACCCACGGTTGACGGCCTATTTCGGTAGTAAACCAACCGGCAAGAATGGCGATCAGGCCGGAAGGCGCCATCAAGAATATAAAACGCAGGAAGGCTTTTGACTGATAAAGTCGCTTCTTATAACGCAACCAAAGCCCCCAAAAACCGGCAACTATCATCAACATACCAAGACCGACCATCACTCTAAATGACCAGAAAACCATAAGCGCGTTTGGTCTATCTTCCGGTGGAAACTCCTTAAGAGCGGGAACTTGCTTATCTATACTGTGAGTCAAAATCAGACTGGCGAGATAAGGAATTTTGACGGCATAACGTGTCTCTTCCCGTGCCATATCCGGGATACCAAACAGAATCAGCGGAGTCGCTTCGCCGGGAAGATTTTCCCAGTGGCCTTCCATTGCCGCGACTTTGGCGGGTTGATGCTTGAGTGTGTTAAGACCGTGGGCATCGCCAATCAATGCCTGTAAAGGTGCAATAATCAGGATCATCCACATCGACATGGAGAGCATTTTTTTCATTGCTGTCGAGTCATTGCCTTTTAATAAATGCCATGCCGCTGAAGCTGCAATAAAGAATGCTGAGGCGAGGAAGGCCGCAGTAGACATATGTGCCAGGCGATATGGAAAGGAGGGATTAAATATCACTGCCAGCCAGTCGACGGGGACGACCTGATTATTGACAATTTCGTGGCCTTGCGGGGTTTGCATCCAGCTATTGGAGGCCAGTATCCAAAAAGTGGATATCAGAGTACCTAGCGCGACCATCAAGGTGGCGAAGAAATGTAATTTTTCACCTACACGACTCCAGCCAAATAGCATAACGCCGAGAAAACCCGCTTCAAGAAAGAACGCAGTCAGTACTTCGTAAGTTAGTAATGAGCCGGTGATCGAACCGGCAAAATCAGAGAAAAAACTCCAGTTGGTGCCGAACTGGTAAGCCATAACCAGACCAGAAACCACGCCCATACCGAAGTTAACGGCAAAAATTTTCGACCAGAAATGATATAGCACTTTGTAATCGGCATTCCGAGTTTTCAGCCATAACCCTTCCAGTACCGCTAAAAAACTTGCCAACCCGATGGTAATCGCCGGAAAGATAATATGAAACGAGACGGTAAACGCGAATTGAATTCTGGCCAGTTCCAAGGCACTTAAACCAAACATAGTGACCTCTTATTTTTAGTTTGAATAAAGGCAGAAAATGTATGCGGGTAAGTAAAGCATGAAAAAAATAACTATAATAGTGACAGTTTTCTGTATATTAACTATAACAGTTTGCGGAGAGGTCTGAATTGATGAAGCGTTATGAACAATTTGCCAGGCAAATTCTTCAACATATCGAAGATGGTACTTGGCTGGTGGGAGATAGATTACCTTCACTGAGAGAATCAGTGAAGTTATCCGGTTTAAGTTTGATGACCGTTGTTCAATCTTATCAATTACTAGAGAGCCAGGGATGGATCATTTCCCGGCCTCAATCGGGTTATTACGTTGCTAAACGTTTGCAGCCCTTTGCCGCAGCAAAAGGGGGAAAACGATTACATTTAAGTGAAAGCGTAGAAATAAGCGCTTCTATTTTTGATGTATTACAGGCGTGTAAAGATCCCGCGATTATTCCGTTTGGTTCAGCATTTCCAGATCCATCCTTATTGATTCAACCCAAACTTTCCAAAGCGTTAGCGGCCGCGGCCAGGCGAATAGCGCCACATAGCGCTTTAGCTAATTTACCGCCGGGTAATGATAAGTTACGCCGTAACATATCGCGACGCTATGCAATGCATGGTATTCATGTCTCTCCTGATGAAATTGTCATTACCGCTGGTGCGATGGAATCACTGAGTCTCAGTTTACAGTCGGTGACGGAGCCGGGTGATTGGGTGGTGATTGAATCACCGGCTTTTTACGGTGCTTTACAGGCCATAGAACGTTTACGCCTGAAAGCGGTAGCCATCAAAACTGATCCACAAAACGGTATTGATTTGGATGCGCTGGAAGAGGTTATCCAGAAATACCCGATAAAAGCCTGTTGGTTAATGACTCACTTTCAGAACCCGCTAGGGGGAACGATGTCTGCTGAAAGTAAATTACGGTTGGTGAATATCCTGAACAGTAATCAGGTGGCGCTGATTGAAGATGATGTTTATGGTGAACTCTATTTCGAGCAGCAACGGCCTGTACCGGCGAAAGGGTTAGATCGCGAAAATAACTTTATGCATTGCTCCTCGTTTTCTAAATGTCTGGCGCCGGGATTTCGGGTAGGTTGGGTTGCGGCAGGAAAACATGCCAAGAAAATCCAACAGCTACAAATGATGAGTACCGTTTCTGCCAGCATGCCGACGCAATTGGCGATTGCTGATTATCTTGCGGAAGGGGGATATGACAACCATTTACGTCGCCTTCGTCGCACATTAGAGCAACGTCAGCACCTGATGTTGCGAGCGATTGGTGACTATATGCCCGCCTCAGTAAAAGTGAATTGCCCTAAAGGCGGCTATTTTCTCTGGTTGGAATTTGAACCTCTGTTCAGTGCACAGCGGCTTTATCAACTGGCATTGTCAGAAGGGATCAGCATTGCACCGGGCAGTATGTTTTGTACCAGCGAACAGTTTAACCATGCCTTTCGTCTGAATGCCTCTTTTGATTGGAACCAGAAAATGGAACATGCTATGCAGACATTAGGCAATATTTGCCATACATTATTGGCTGAAATAGCCTGATCTCAGGTTGATATTAATTCCTATCAAGGAGAAGTTCATGGAGAAAGCAACGGTATTTAAAAGTAACCGTTCTCAATCAAGCAGTTCGACTTTCCAAAGTTGTGGTTTTCCCGAAGGTATGAGACCGGTGGATATGGTTGATGAGCCTTGGGATAGTTGGTTTGATGGCTCTGGTGTTACGGCAGATTGCTTGACAGAACGTGACCAGCCGCCAGTGCAAGAACGTGAGGGATTCTGATGTTGAAATACAGGCTTGATCACGATTAAATCAGGTATATCAATACTGCACTGCGGCATCGATGGAATTAATTGAAAGCGCAAAGAAATTGGGAAATCTATGAAACTTATGGTGTCCACGACGCTTTTGCAGACACCATTTTGGGGTTACTTCACCACATTATTCTATACAAAGCGCTCTTACATGACTTCCTTTCTTTCTCCGAGTGGTCATACTGTCAATCCAATCTTCTAATGATACTTTCTGTGCTTTCTCGAATGCAGGTCTTACATTTACCCATGATTCGTATCTTAGGTTATATTCTGCTTGTGGCAGGAAGTAACGAGATTTGAATTCGATAAGTCCTTTATCATCTTCGTAAGCGACGATTGAAAACTCAGACCAATATAGGAAGAATGACACGCCACCTCTTGGTGATGTAGCAAGAACACTTTGAACGAAATTGGATTGAGTTTGTCTCCTGCCTGCATAGGATAATGCAGCGATAGCCAGTTGCCGCAGCGGGATTTTCATCTGCTCTCTCTCTTGAGAGGATAATCCTAAGAAGTTTTCCAGGAAAGAGTTGATCAAAACATCTGCATCATGGCTTTTTTGAATAACATTTTGTACGCTTGTTGACAGTAAAGAAAGGAAGGGAACGCCAGATAATTCCTTTGTAAATGAGAAGAAATTCTTTTTATTACCCTGGCCTTCAGGGTCTAAAGGATTATAGCCTGAGACCGCACGGCACATATTAATAACAGTTTGCAAGCCTTCGGCAATACTGAGTGGATTTCTAGATGATGTGGAAGAATCTTTTGCAAGCTGGGTATAATCTTCTGTAGCTGCGCCATTAGCCGGGCTCTGTACATCAGAATTATCTCCAGCATCAGGATAATCCATAATAATATTGCCTGAGCGTTCCCAATCGTTAAGGTGCCTTGTTCCTCCTTTTTCAATATGTTCTATCCATTCTTGGGCTTTTTTAACAGCATAATCAGGATTATTTAAGATATTTTCCATGATTTTTATCCTTAATAGATTTATTAAGTTAGGTATTGAATGTTAGGGTACTGTTGAAAATAGGGAGCAATGTTGAACCCTATTTTTAACAGTGAGATAAATCGATAATCATGTACTTAATATTACTGCTTTTTTTAGCTCGGTAATTTTTATTTTAAATTTTTGTTAACAAATATTAAATATACTTTGTGCAAACTAAGTATATCCGTAAGTGGATATTTTTCACTATCAAATATTAAGGGTATGTAATTTAACTTATTCCTCACGGATAAATGGTTGTTTATGTGATATTTTCATATTAGTATTAAAATACTGCCTGTGAAATTTATCGATTTGAAATTCACATTTTGAGATAATTCATTTTTATATATGCTGTCCGTATATTATATTCTTTTATATTCTATTTTTCCTGAATTTAATAATTTTATTGAATAACTATGATTAGAATAATCTCAGAACATATTGGTAATAATATTGTTGATATAAATCAATTAATCTGCTGATAGCAAGTTATCAGCTTACGTTTTCATTTTGGTTGTCATGCAATCAATTAAATATTCTATGGTTATCTTATCTTCTTTCTCGAATACCGATCTTGCTACTTCCCATATTTTCTGGCTGAGATTATATTCTGCTTGGGAAAGATTATAGTGAGAGGTGAATTTAATAGTACCCTTGTTATCTACTTTCTTTATTATTAATACAGAAGAATAGAGTAAGAGTGACACTCCCCTTGGGGTTTTAGCCAGAGCATATTGTACCAGGTTGGATTTTTTTTCCTTTTGATCGGCATATGATAAAGCGGTATGAATCAACTTTTTCAAATAAACCTTAATGGTAATTTTATCCTGAGGGGATAACCCTTGAAAGGCTTCAATAAAAGAATCAATCAAGACATCTGTGTCATGACTTTGTTGAGTAATCGTATTTTTGTCTGCCCATAGTAAAGAGAGAAAGGGAACCTTTTCTATTTCTTCTGTGAATGTTATGAATTTCTGTGCATTGCCATTACCTTCTGGTTCCAGCGGATCATAACCTGAGGCCACTCGACATAAGTTAATGATAGTTTGCAGCCCTTCAGTGACACTGACGGGGTATTTATTGGGGGAGGCCGATTTCTTTGCGAATAGTGTGTATTTATCTGTTGCTGCTACACTGGCTGGACTTTGTATATCAGAAAGATTCTCTGTTTCTAAGAGATGAGTAAAAATGTTATCTGAATGTTGCTGAATTTCAGAATATCTTTCTCCTCTGTGTTTAACGTATTCTATCCACTCTTGAAAATCTTTAACTTTATGATCAGAATTTGTGAATATATCTTTCATAATTGTTTTCCTTCCTTTATGGATTTATTAGATAAGTAATTGATTTTCATTTTTTACTTAAAATGAGTTCCAGATTCAGAAACTATAATTTATTTTATATCAATAATATATGGTTTTATTTATGTGATAAGCATATGTTCCTGAATACCGGGAATATTTTAATCAATAGGTAAAAATATATATCTAATATTTTAATAATAGTGTAAAAACGTAGTATGTAAAGTCTATTACAATAAAATTTGTGCGGTTTTTTTATTGAATAATATTACATTATATTATTTTGCTATTTATTTTTTATTTTCTAATAATGCGTTTTATTATTAATTGTTTGTTGATTTGTTTTGATATATATTTATTGAAAATAAATAATTACAAGTAAAAATTAAAATTAATTATACCAACTCCTTGGTTGAAATATTTTTGTTTTATGATGTATATTGTTTTTGATATTTATCGGTGAATGGCATTACCTAAAGAATATAATGTGGATTTATTGTGTGGGTAATTGTCGGTTCTGTTTTTGGGAATGGTTTTATTATTTGTGCGAATTGTCACTATTAAACTTATATTTAATGTCAGTATATAGTAATGAAAAATAGGGTAATGATAAAACATTAAGAGAGTATATTGAACAATAGGAACCGATGATAAATAAAAATAATTCAAATTTTATCGTTAATTTTAATAACCTTCTGAATCAACAGAAGGCTTTAAATTAAATTTGCATGAGTTCAAAAATGTATCTAAATACTGCGGATGTTTTCTCCTCTTAGTAAGTAATATTTGCATTCAAACGGTTGTTATGAAGGAGTTGTCGAGGATTCCAGTGATAAAAGCAGCTATTTTACACTGAATATCGCTATCGATGGTTTTTAATCTTAATAAAGGAATGCCTGCCTTTATCAGAATGGCATTTTTTATATTGTCACGTTCAGACTGTTGAGCTGTATCATGATAATAACCATCCACCTCAATGACTCCCAAAGGAGATTTCCCCATTTTGAAATAGAGCACAAAATCACAACTGGCTCTATTTCTCATAAATTCCAATTCATGCGGAATAAATGTGTTGTTTTTCAGTGAAACCAACTGAATGAGGTCAATCTGCTGATGATATTTAATTGAATTGAACCTTTCCTGAGCTAGGATCTCGCGTAGCAGTTGGGCAACAATTTGTTCCGATTTGAATCTGGAATCACTTGTACGCAACTTGGCATTCAGTTTTTCTAGTGATTTGTCATATTCGTCATAAAGCAGATCAAAGGCAGAAATGACAGGGCTATCATGAAGTTGTTTGGTATCTGCATAATATCTGATATAGCGAATCAAAGCGGCAATACTTTGGTTGTTCTTGGTAAAGACATTATCCCCGGTTACTAGCGTAAATTTGTTTTTAGCACGGGATACAGCCACATTGATTAGATGAGGATCATCAACGAAAGAAATTTTCTTTTGGCTATCCCACTTCTTGTCCAAAACAGTGGAGAAAATAATCTCATCACACTCTCGACCTTGGAATTTATGTGTTGTGGCCTTAATCATATCTTCCGGCAGGTACTCCTGAGAAAGGTTGATCTGATTATTATAAGGAGCGATATAACCTATATCATGGTTTGCTTCCCATCCGATTTTCGTTAGGGACTCCAACTCTCGCAGGTTAGATAAGTTTCTGGTGTGATTTCCTTTGGCGGTGGTAATTAGTGATAATGCCTTTTCACCGTTGTCATGTGTCATCGGGATGAGTTGATTATCATAAAACTGTTTGTTGCAGAATTGAATGATTTTTGGATGGCATCGGTAGTGTTCTTTGAGTAAATTGATGGGGATATTATTCTGAAAAAGCCCAATAAAAGAGTCCAGGAGGCTATATTTTACGCAGTCGTAAAATTCAACTGGTGGTGTAGTTTGGAGTTTCATTGGGACATGTGGTAATTGTTTTCTATCCCCGACAATAATGATATTTCTAGCACAGCCGAGACCTAGAATACCTGGAATAATGTCCTGTTGTGAAGCTTCATCCATAATTACATAGTCGAGCAAAGCACCTTTGGCGATAGAATTAATGATAGAGTGCGTACTGCTGCTAATAATAGGAAAGCGTCGTGTAAATTCACTAAATCTTTTACGATAATCTTGTGCACTGAAAGTAGATTGGTGGTGAATGTGCTGACGTAGATGATTTTTAAGGTACTTCATCGAACTATCTGTCAGATTGTTCAACAATTGTTTAAAATTGTGGTCTTGTAGCTCTTTCTTATACTTATCTAGTAGCTTTGTTTTTTGATGTAACATATTTTCATAATAGGAAGATTGTAGAGCGTAAATAAGCTCCTTACGTTTCTCCCAATCATTAAGAAATTTGGTACGTACTATTCTGAAGTTAAGTAAGAGCTGAATTCTGTCTGCGAAAGAAATACGCCGCATTGCAAGATAGTTTAAATAAGCAAGCAGATCGGTTGTTTTTTTTGGTGGTAACTTATATTTCTCTAATATTTGTGGCTGTGTTGTTAAATTTTCATTTTGCCACTGCTTTAGATACTGTTTTTCGATGGATAATTCATCGATCTGTGCTTGTAGAAGTGCTGCCTGATTTTGAGCTTTGAGATGCGATTTTAATTTGTTTAGTGTTGCATTAATAGCCTGAATATCAGTGGCATGCTCAATTTGTTCTGTAAGGGAGGATTGTTCGGTTTCAAAGAACAAATTTCTATTATCGGCACTCCCTAATTTGGCAACCAGATAACCCAGTCCCACTTTGGATAATTTTTGATATACATTCTCTACCGCAGAGTTGTTATTGGACAATATAGCCACTGTCTTTTGATTTAACAAAATATTGGCAATGATATTTAATATGGTTTGCGTTTTCCCTGTTCCCGGTGGTCCCTCAATAATGCTGATCTGGGAGGCGAATGCGTGTTCAACAGCTTTTAACTGGCTTTCATTTACGCCAAAGGGATAAATAAAATGTTGAGTCGGCTTCCGAGTTTGATTTTTGCCAGAACAATAAGCATGTAGCGCCGTATCAGGATGGGGAGTGATTTTTTCCATTTGGCGTAGTACGTTTTCAGCAATGAGCTTGTCATTTCCTTTGGTATGGTTGATACGTGCTTTTGCCACAGCAATAAAATAGTTAAAAACTGCTTCATTCATGATGTTCGTTGCGGAAATAATCTCAATCTTATCCGTTTTCATGACATAAGGTTTGTGACTTCCGGGATAATAGATGACGGTAAACCTATTGCCGTAGGTTTCTGCACTTTCAATAGCCGTGATAATGGACTGACCATTTATTGTTAGAAGATTTCCTTTCGTGGCTTTTGTGGGGATGACCGCACATCTCGTCATTGGCAGAGTATATTTCTTTCCGGAAGCAAAATAACTGGTAAGCATCAGTTCATTGTTCTTGTCGTTATACCAAACTTTCCAGTCAGCTATCTGCTTGGTTTTGTCTTGTTTATCCATATAAACGGAAACCATGTCATATCGTCCATAAGAAATGTTTCATAATCCTTTAATATACTCAATGATGGGATAAATTAGAAGCTAAGCAGCGGTATGAACTGGTGAAAATCCTACGATAGAAACGCAAGTTTATTTTGGCGTCTTTATGCTTCTTGGGAACGCAGTGTGAATAAAAACACAAATGGACTGATTTGTCAGTATCTTCCAAAGAGCGCAGATTTTTCATCGGTAATAGGATAGGAAATAAGATTCGTATGAATAAACTGAATGATTGCCAACGTAAGACATTGGGGTACAAAACATCTAATGAATTATTTTTAAATAAAGAAAGTTATTTTATAGTATAGATGAAATTATTTGTACTTATTATGTTAATGTAAGAAAACGAATAATTACAATTAAAGATTACATTCAATTATATTAACTTCTTGGTTAAAATATTTTCGTTGTATATTCGTCTTATCTATTCTGCCGTGAAGAACATTATCTAAGAGTATAATATGAGTTTATTATGTGGGTAATTATTGTTTTTATTCTGAGGAGGTAAATGTTATTAAAAATATTTTCGAGATGAAATGGTTTTAATATATGTCTGGTTTTAGATGGTTTTGTTTTTTATTGCTATCAATTATAAAAATAGTTATCAATTTAAGTTGCAAGAATGTTCCATTATTATTTTTCTAAGCTAGACTATGATTGAAGTGAATTGTTGGAAATGGTTTTTACAGTGGTTAAATGTGTTATTTATAAAATAATATTATTTTATTTTGGAGGGTGTATGAGTCCAAGAAATGATTTTAAATCTTTTTCTATTGGTAATAATGCTAATGTAGTGAGTCAAGAAGCCTATGAACAAAGCCCAAATTTAAAGACTGGATTTCCACCGGAAAATATTACTGTTCATTTGCTCAATAAGGTATTACGTCAATCTTCCACAATAGCATCTGTTGTGGCTAATTTTATCGCGACATATTCCGGCAACGATGTTTTGGATGATGGGGATATTGTTAAACTCACCGCCCAATTAAATGAAGCGTTAGAACAAAAAATTGCAACCAAAGTACCAAATGCCTCATTAACACAAAAAGGTGTTACTCAGCTCACAGATAAAACCGGCGATAGTAATACCCTTGCGGTAACGCAGAAGCTAGTTTCTGATGTAAATGATAATGCTAATAACCGATTGGCGAAAGATCAAAATGGTGCAGATATTCCCGATAAAAAAGCATTTGTAGAAAATCTCGGTTTAGAAGTTATTAGTACAAAACCGGTTGTTGTTGGGACTAATACAGCTTCTACAATCGATAATTTTGATAACATTCCTCAGAATTCGACATATTTTGGCTATCCAGTAGGACTAAATGGCCCAGGTATACATGGGCCAGGAATGAGATTTTCAGGAGGGTATGGGACCTTTAAGCGTTATGAGCTGATGATTCACTCCTCATACTTGCCGAAGAGCGAATTATACTATAGAACGCACAATGGTGACGGTAACATCAATAAATGGAATCCGTGGTATAAAGTCTGGTCAACAAGCAACGCCAAGCCGGATACTAATGGCAACCTAAAAGTCTCCAGTCCAGTGGTAGATATTCATCCAGACGGAACTTACCAGTTAACTCACGAAGCGGAAGGGGTGACGGTCGAACGGATAGAGACCGGGAAATATCGTATCAGCGGCTGCAATGGTTTTGCTAAAGATGGGGAGTGGGGAATTCATGGTGGTACCATTGTTCCGGCAGACAGCAACGGGTTAAATCTAATTTGGGTTTGTGAATCGGTAGATCCATCTAGTGGTGATATAACCATCGAATGTTATCATCGCCAAAATAGAGATGCGCCGATATTTGCACAAAATAAGCGTGTTAAGAGTATTAACGATGACGGAAAAGTCATTTATTACAATGATGGTGAGCTATGCGATATTCCCGATGGCCGAGTAATTAATGTTCGAGTGCAATTACCTGAAAAACCATAGGAATAATACTCCTGGAGCAGATTCAAACAGATAACATTGCAGCATTTACGGACTCGCTCTTAAGCAAGTCCGTACAGAAGTTGTTGAATCAATCACTAACACCTATTTGTTTCATAAGCACAGAATCGTCCCAGAAGAGATACTCTTCATCCATAACCCCTCGTTTGTTCCAGTGTCCGAGTGTCGCCATAGGAAGGTGATACGCCTTACCTGTAGGTTTAATAACCTTACCATCCGGGAGAACCATGGGTTTCGTAAATGTTCCATCAGTAAATCCCGTAACAGCGGTCCATTCCGCATCAGCAGTACCAAACCGTACCGGGTGCTCTGTGATTCGGTTATCAGGGGCAAATGTCCACATATATTTCAGATCGTCAAGATGCTGTCGAATACCCTTAGTAGTATGACCATCAGGGTAGTGAACAATAATGTTCATGTCATGGCTCTTATGTAGATCCCACCATCTTTGGTTTGTATAGACACGGAAATCAAGATCGTCAAAGTTAGCCAAATTTTTCGCCAGAGCTTTGGGCATCCCTTTGATTGTAGGTGTTGGTTCACCTACTTTGGTGCCAGGCCAATTGTTTGGCGCCGCAAGTGCTACCGGGCTGGTAGTAAGCAGTAAAAGCGTGAATAACGATAACCTCTTGTGACTTTTCATGGTCTTTCCTCTTTGTTAGTACTAAAGGAACTAAAAGATTGTTTTGTAACGATTTAAGTATTACTGGGACTCCTTCATTAGATAAATGAAAAATGATTGTTCATTGGCTGGTTTGGCTTTGACTAGAGAGAGAAGAACCACCCAAAACGACACAATTTAATAAAGAGTAAGTGACTAAACTGACTTACACACCGGATAACTATCGTATAGAAAGTCATCAGGAATAAGATACTACGCCTAATAGAAAAGCCTGTAAATAGTCACTCAAAGTAATTATAACTATAAAAAATCAACTGGCTCGGATTAGCCGTTTCTACATCAAAATCGGCTTTCATTGGTTTGATGGCACATTAGTTTGATGGTAGGTATCGGATAAAGGAGCAATGTGAGTCTGGGTCTAAAAATTGGTTGCACTTTAAGGTAAAGACTATTGAAGTCGTTAAGTCGGTAGCGCTTTTTTGGGGCTTTGCCGCATAGCACTGAGTGTCTGTGAGCATAACGTATCTCTGTATAATTATTATACCGTTGTCGTATTCGCCTTGGGAAAGGATAAAAGTATTCTGTACTGACTTTTGTACTCATTTTTAGCTGTGCTTTCATGAGAAAACCTTAAATATCATGAAAACAAAAATCCACGCAACTGCGTGGATTTTAAGGATTTTATCAGTCTCTGAGACATCTTGTGATGTTGTCAGAGATGAAAAATAAATTAAACATTAAACAAGAAGTTCATCACATCGCCATCTTTAACGACATAATCTTTACCTTCTGAACGCATTTTACCGGCCTCTTTTGCACCTTGTTCACCTTTGTAAGTGATGAAATCTTCAAAAGCGATGGTTTGTGCGCGGATAAAACCTTTTTCGAAATCAGTATGGATCTTACCGGCTGCTTGTGGTGCGGTGGCGCCAACTGGGATGGTCCATGCCCGAACCTCTTTCACGCCGGCGGTGAAGTAAGTTTGTAGATTCAGTAACTGATAGCCAGCGCGGATAACACGATTTAAACCGGGCTCTTCCAGCCCAAGTTCAGCCATAAACTCTTCGCGTTCATCATCTTCCAGCTCGGCGATATCCGCTTCTACCGCAGCACAAACCGGAACGACCACTGAACCCTCTTGTTCTGCGATTGCACGAACAGCATCCAAATGTGGGTTGTTTTCGAAACCCTCTTCGTTGACGTTAGCGATGTACATGGTGGGTTTCAGCGTCAGGAAACTCAGATAGCGGATAGCTGCTTTCTCTTCGGTGCTGAGATCCAACGCCCGCAACATACCCGCTTGTTCCAGATGAGGCAGACATTTTTCCAGTACTGCCAGTTCTGCTTTAGCATCTTTATCGCCGCCTTTGGCTTTTTTCTGGACACGATGAATGGCTCGTTCGCAGGTATCCAGATCAGAAAGAGCCAGTTCGGTATTGATGATCTCAATATCAGCAGCAGGGTCAACTTGGCCGGAAACGTGAATGATATTGTCATTGACAAAGCAGCGCACAACATGGCCGATAGCCTCTGTTTCACGAATGTTGGTCAAAAATTGGTTGCCCAGACCTTCACCTTTTGATGCACCTTTTACCAGACCAGCAATATCGACGAATTCCATTGTGGTCGGTAAGATCCGCTGAGGTTTCACAATTTCCGCCAGTTGTTCAAGCCGTGGATCTGGCATAGGGACGACACCGGTATTGGGTTCAATGGTGCAGAACGGGAAGTTTGCTGCTTCGATACCTGCTTTAGTCAGCGCATTGAATAATGTTGATTTTCCGACGTTAGGCAGGCCAACGATACCGCATTTGAATCCCATGATTTTCACCTTAATTTACTTATAAATCAAAAGGCTGTGTTAGCCTGTTCGATGAGTCAAAAAAAATTGGCGCCATTATACACGGAATGGCGGGCTATCACGATCTTACACACAAGATTTATCGACTTCATATCATCAAGCACTGGCTTTGAAGCTATGTAACCGATTGATTGCCTTATCCATATCTTGTTTCATCAGGATGTCAGTACAACGCAGTGCTTCATCAATGGCATCATCGATCAGCTTTTGTTCACTGGCTGGTGGTTTGCCTAGCACAAAGCCAATCACCTTATTTTTGTCGCCGGGATGGCCGATACCGATGCGTAAGCGGTGAAAGTTAGGATTGTTACCAAATTTGTTCTGAATATCTTTCAAGCCATTATGACCGCCATGACTGCCGCCCAGTTTCATTTTTGCCACCCCTGGCGGTAAATCGAGTTCATCATGGGCCACCAGAATTTCATCCGGTTGGATGCGGTAGAACGAGGCGAGGGCAGCGACAGATTTACCACTGAGATTCATAAACGTCGTCGGGACTAACAGACGAACATCGTGACCGCAGATATTAATCCGGGCGGTATAACCGAAAAATTTACTCTCTTCTTTCAGTGATTGATTGTGGCTCCGAGCGAGCAGGTCAACATACCAGGCTCCGGCATTGTGTCTGGTTTGAGCATATTCAGCACCGGGATTAGCCAGACCGACGATTAATTTTATGTTACTCACTATTTTTCTTCACTTTTGGCAGTAAAACAACAAGGAGGATAGTTTACCTGCCGGGTACGACGAGTACAAAGTTCAGTTTGATTGAGCCTTCCTTGTCAGTGATTCCCGATCATTAAGTGACTTTCATTATGTAAAATTGTAAAAAATAATTTAATAAGTTTTGCAATTGTAATAGCAAGTGAGGAAATGGATGGAAATATTTTTGATATAGATCTGGCTTAATGACATTTAGTTTTTCATTGTTATCAATTATAAAAAAGAGTTGGTAATTTAAGTTGTAATATTGGCTCAATTATTATTTTTCTAAGCTAAACTATAATTAAAATAAATTGCGGGGAATTATTTTTACAGGAATTTAACACGTTGATTATGAAATGATGTTTTTTTAATTTTAGGAGTATATATGAGTCAAAAAAATGATTTTAAAGCTTTTTCTATTAGTAATAATGCTAATGTGGTGAGTCAAGAAGGATATGAAGAAAGCCAGAGTTTAAAAACGGGGTTTCCACCAGATCATATTATAATTCATTTACTAAACAAGGCATTACGTCAGTCGTCAGCCATAACATCTGTTGTGGCTAGTTTTATCGCAACATATTCCGGCAATGATGTTCTGGATGATGGGGATATAGCCAAACTTATTGTCCAATTAAATAGAGCATTAGAACAAAAAATCGGAATAGCAATACCAAGTGCTTCATTAACACAAAAAGGTGTTATCCAGCTCACAGATACAATAGGTAATAGTAATACCCTCGCGGTAACGCAGAAACTGGTTTCTGATGTAAATGATAATGCGAATAACCGATTGGCAAAAAATCAAAATGGCGCAGATATTCCTGATAAGAGCGCGTTTGTGAAAAACCTCGGCTTATCGGAAACAGTGGAATTGGCGAAAAATGCGGTATCGGCCAATGGGGGAAATTATCCACAGTATTTTAGGTTTAAACAGGTTGAAACGCTTCCCACTGAACGTAATGCGACGATGTTAGTTTCTGCGCAGGGCGCCAGACCAACAAGTGAAATAGTCGGGTATACGCATTACAATTGGTATGATAATTATATTAAAACAGGTATTGTACGTGGCAGTAGCGTAGATACTTACGGATATACGATAGATATTAATGGCAAACGGGTTTTCTCTGTTTCTCCTGCGGGTTTGATTGAAGCCGCGTCAGCGAATATAAATGGGAACGCTAGGTTTAAACAGGTTGAAACGCTTCCCACTGAACGTAATGCGGTTGTGTTAGCCTCTGAATCTGGTGGAAGACCGGAGGGTACAATAGTCTCGTATACGCTTTACAATTGGTATGACAATTATGCTAAAGCCGGTATTGTGCGTGGTGGTAGTGTTAATACCTACGGATATGCGATAGATATTAATAACAAACGGGTTTTCTCTGTTTCTCCGGCGGGTCTGATGGAAGCCGCGTCAGCGAATATAAGGGGGAATGCGGGGGTTTTTAACATAACCCATGATACGGGTAAACATGCATATTTTCAGTTTATTGAGGAAGCAAAAAGGACGGCCTATGTTGGATTCCCGAGTGACGGCTCACCGGATTTTGATATTTGTAACGAAAAAAAATCTGGCAAATTAACAATTGGTGGTGAGTTGGTTGCATATATTAATAATAATCGGGTTTTCTCTGTTTCTCCGGCGGGGCAGATTGATGCCGGGTCGGCAAATTTAAAGGGGGCCGGGGGTATTTTTAATATAATATATGACACGGGTAGACACGCATATTTTCAGTTTGTTGAGGGAGGAAAAAGAACTGCCTACATTGGGGTCCCAGGTGACGGCTCATCGGATTTTGATATTTGCAATGAAAAAAAATATGGCAAGCTGACAGTTGGCGATAAGTTGAGATATAACGGTAATCCTATTGCCGTTTTTAATGATAATTGCATCACCGATACTAACGGCAATCTTAAAATATCCAGCCCTGTAGTGAGTATTCATCCAGACGGAACTTATGAATTAACTCGCGAAGCGGAAGGTATGACTGTCGAGCGGATCGAGACAGGGAAATATCGCATCAGCGGCTGCAACGGTTTTGCAAAAGATGGGGCATGGGGAATTCACGGTGGTACAATTGTCCCGGCAGATAGCAACGGGTTAAATCTGATTTGGGTTTGTGAATCAGTAGATCCATCTAATGGCAATATAACCATCGAATGTTATCATCGCCAAAATGAAGATGCGCCTATATTTGCTCAAAATAAACGTGTTAAGAGCATTAATGGTGATGGAGAAGTTATTTATTATAATGATGGTGAACTATGCGATATCCCCGATGGACGAGTTATTAATGTTCGAGTTCAACGACCGGAAAAACCATAATAACCATAATTACTGAGTGTGAACTCAGTAATCACAAATAGACAGAAAACCCGTTGGAATACTTGTACGGCGGGTTTTCTGCTTATGTTTTTAATGAAAATTGTATAAATACTGAATGCTGTGTTAGAAAATGATTTCCGGTGGTTTTTGTTTTGCTAAGTGATTACTAATGGCTATCGGCTGATAATTTATTTTCATTATACAAAGTTATAGAAAGTCATTTAATGTGCTCAGTAGCTATAAATGAATATAAAGGTAAGAGCTTTATGGTATCACTGATGAACATCAATCGTATTTTTCGTAACGTAATAAGTTATAGGGTAAATAAGCGTGTGCTGATGGGCTGTTTTTTATTTGCCGCATTTATGCCACTGAAAAGTTATACTGCGTTACCTGAATCAGGAAAATCTTTGATTGGTGTTGAAAATTGTCAGGATTACCCGGAATCCGCTATGGAGCATAATCAGGTTGGTAAAAAATTACACGAAAACGTTACTCATAAAGAGAAAAAGCGATCAGAACAGAGACGGTGCGGTAATTTTTTATCAAAGAGAAGTGTAATAGGAAAAAATGATAGCGGGGAAAACCCCAAAATACCCAAGTTATATGAAAGTAATCCTAAAGACGATAATCAAAACACCCCTCCTTTAATCTTATCTCGTGGCACTGAACTCTTTGGGTTATTAAATTCAGATCCAAAAAAATTAGCTCAGGGTTATATTGTCAATAAATTAAATAGTCAGATAACAAATAATACTCAGAAATGGTTATCCCAGTTTGGTACAGCTAAAATTAATTTAAATATTGATCATCATGGGCACCTGGATGAAAGTTCTGTAGACTTACTCGTTCCTTTCTATGATGATAAAGATCACTGGCTTGTTTATAGTCAATATGGATATCGTCATAAGGATAGCCGTGATACAGTGAATTTAGGTGTTGGAACCCGGTTATTCATAAATAACTGGATGTATGGGGCGAACACTTTTTATGATAATGATTTAACCGGTAATAATAGCCGATTCAGCTTGGGTGGTGAACTGTGGACTAACTACCTAAAGATGTCGGCTAACGCCTATTTTCGCCTGAGTGACTGGCATAACTCCCGTGATTTAGTCAATTATTACGAGCGCCCTGCAAATGGTTATGACCTTATTGCCGACATGTATTTACCTTCAATGCCGTCGCTCGGCGCTAAAATAAAATATGAACAATATTTTGGTGATAATGTTGCGTTATTCGGAACGAACAATAGGCAAAAAGATCCATATGCAGCAACTATTGGGGTAAATTATACCCCGATTCCATTGATCACAGCGGGGGTTGACTATAAATTGGGGAAAGAGGGAAAAAGTGATGGCATATTTTCATTCAACGTGAACTACCGATTTGGTGTTCCGTTATCAGAACAACTTTCACCAGAAAATGTTTCTTCACTACGAAGCTTGGCCGGCAGTCGTTACGACTTAGTTGAAAGAAATAATAATATTATTTTGAATTATCTGAAAAAACAGCAACATTTTAGATTACTAGTCCCTGTAATGGAAATTAGTGGTTACGGTGGTGAAGTTAAACCAATACAAATTCAATCTGATAATCCATTCAAAAATGTGACTTGGGATATACCTGAATTATTCCAGAAGAGTGGCGGAATTATAAATATAGAAAGTACTAATGGTTATACGATTCAGTTACCGGAATATCAGCCTGATGGAAAAAATGACTATACTATAATAGGTACAAGTAAAGATGATCAGCAGAGTGTACAAATACAAATTCATATATTACAACGTAATATCTCTTTGAGTGTTGACACAACCGATCCTTTAATTGCTGATGGAAATGCGAAATATGTCTACACAGCTACTCTGCTTGGCGCTGACAAAAAAACGCCGATAGAAAATGCCAAATTGATTTGGGATACGGATAAGAAAGATCCGGGATTGAAATTAAAGCCTGATTCAGAGGCAACAGATAAGAATGGGCAACAGACGGCAACATTAACCAGTACAACGCCATTATCCGATATACAAGTCAGCGTCAGTATTAATGGCGAACGTGTTACTACGGATAAAAAAGCCAGCTTTACTGAATCCAGCAGCAGTTATCGAGTCACTGGTGTGACGGTGGATAAGGAGGGGCCGCTCTACAACAACGGCGCGGACAGTTATACCTTCACGGCGACGGTGGTGGACGCGCATGGCAAGCCGGTAGCGGATAAACCGATCGACATTGACTGGCAGACCGATTCAAAGGCTGAGGGGTTAAAACTGACGAAACAGAACAACTCGGTGAGTAACGCGCAGGGACAGGTGACGGCGACCTTAAGCAGCACGGTGGCGGTGAAGAATGTGCAGGTATCGGCGAAGACGGCGGCGAACCCGTCGTGGGTCGAGGCTGATCGAAAGGTGAACTTTGAGGAATTGAGTCTCAGTTATCAAGTCACCGGCGTGACGGTGGAAGTGGATAAAGACAAGAAGCGCTATAACAACGGCAAGGACAGTTATACCTTCACGGCGACGGTGAAGGACGGGCATGGCAATCTGGTGGTGGGTCAACCGGTCGACATTGACTGGCAGACAGACCAAACGCCAGCCGGGTTAACCCTGACGAAACAGAGCAACTCGGTGAGTAACGCGCAGGGACAGGTGACGGCGACCTTAACCAGCACGGCGGCGGTGAAGAATGTGCAGGTATCGGCGAAAGCGGCGGCGAACCCGTCGTGGGTCAAGGCCGATAGCCCGGTGAGCTTTGAGGAGCTGAGTAGCAGTTATCAAGTCACCGGCGTGACGGTGGAAGTGGATAAAGACAAGAAGCGCTATAACAACGGCGCGGACAGTTATACCTTCACGGCGACGGTAGTGGACGCGCATGGCAAGCCGGTAGCGGATAAACCGATTGAGATTGACTGGCAGACTGATTCAACGGAGGCCGGGTTAAAACTGACGAAACAGAACAACTCGGTGAGTAACGCGCAGGGACAGGTGACGGCGACCTTAACCAGCACGGCGGCGGTGAAGAATGTGCAGGTATCGGCGAAGGCGGCGGCGAACCCGTCATGGGTCGAGGCTGATCGAAAGGTG
>NZ_RCWB01000009.1:131565-142029 GCF_018448885.1 Photorhabdus caribbeanensis | reverse complement strand
CATCGAAACGATTAATGGGCAATTAAAGACCATTTCTCAAATTGAGCACTCGCGCCACCGAAGTATAAAAGGCTTTCTGTTGTGTGTTTTAGGTGGATTGATTGCTTACAGCCTTAAATTGAAAAAGCCATCACTGAAAATTTTCTACTCAGAGAAAGATATTTCAATGATGGCTTAAGCAGAATTCGGGTTAATTAACTAACAGCTTATTTTCAAAGATATTATTAACCCAGAAAAATAAAATAGACTAACGAGATAGGAGCAATAAATTAATGAATATAGAGCAAGAGTTATATCATGCCGCAGTTAACTTAATTGAAAAACGATACCCAAAGGGATGGGGTGGTGCTGCCGCAGTACGGACAGAATCGGGCAAGATCTTAACTAGCATTGCCCTGATACCAAAAATGACGCATTATCCCTTTGTATGGAAGTTGGCGCTTATTTAGAAGCCCATAAACTGAATGAAGCGATAACGCACTCTTTATGTCTCTGCCGTGAAGATGCCGGTTATGAATATATCATTTTGTCACCCTGTGGAATATGTCAGGAACGTCTGGTTCATTGGGGAGGTTCCGTAAAAGCGGCTGTGACTAATGAGAAAAACGAACTGTTATTTAAAACAATACGTGAATTGCAACCTTATCATTGGTCGGCCGTTAATGGCGAAAAACTCTAATATATGTGCTTTATTTTAACTTGGTTATTTTATTTCATTTTTGAAGTATTCCTTATAGTTAATATTCATTACCACAGTTGTATTCTATTTTTTCAACAAAATAGACACTCATCGGAAAGCTTAATTCGTTCAGATTCTAAGCATTCTAATTATCAAAAGAAGTGAAGATTTTTAATTTCTATGGCTATAGCATTAAATATTTTGGGTATATTTTGATTGCAAAATATCAGGTTATTTATTACTACCAACTGTACAAAAATAGTTAACCATCTGAGTTATAAGAACATTTAATTATTCCTTTTGTGAATTAAACTATAATTAACGCGAATTATGATAAATCATCTACCATAATTCAATATGTTGCTTATGAAATAATATTATATAATTTAAGGAAAAAACATGAGTCTCAAGCCCCAGAATGATTTTAAAGCCTTTTCTATCAGTAATAATGCAAATGTAGTGAGCCAAGAAAGATATGAAGAAAGTCGGAGTTTAAAAAATGGGTTTCCGCCAGATAATGTGACTACTCATGAATTAAATAAGGTGTTACGTCAGTCGTCCACGATATCCTCTGTTGTTGCTAACTTTATCGCAACACACTCCGGAGGAGATGATGTTCTGGATGATGGTGATATAGCTAAACTCACGGCCCAATTAAATAGTGCGTTAGAGAAAAAAATCACAACAGAAATTCCCAGTACCTCATTAACACAAAAAGGGATTGTTCAACTCACTAACAAGACAGGCGATAGTAACACACTCGCAGTAACGCAGAAGCTGGCTTCCGATATAAATGATAATGCTAATAATAAACTGGCAAAAGACCGAAACGGCGCAGACATTCCTGATAAAAATGAGTTTGTGAAAAACCTCGGTTTAACAGAAACGGTAAATCAAGCTAAGAATGCTGTGCCAATTTCGAGTACTTTAAGTGCCCAAGTTGGGGGCTTAAGAATCAATAATGCGTCTGATTGGCCACACATTGAATTTGTGGCTTCAAATAAGCATTTGATCGGCATTGAAGGAACCCGCGGTAATCGTTTGACAATATACGCTAATGATGAAAACAGCAATCGCAGATATACTTTAGCAACACCAGAGAAATCCGGCACATTAGCAACAGTTGACGATGTTATCAGCACAAATGGTGGAGTTGTTGGGAAAAACTCATATTCTACAATCGATAACTTTGATAATGTTCGCCCGAACTCAACATATTTCGGCTATGCTAATGAAACAATGAATGCTCCGGCTGAGACCGGAGCAGGAATTAGATTTTCACATTCAGCGACTGGACCATTTAAATTGTACGATTTAATGATCCACTCAGCGTATGGAAGCGGTACTTTATATTACAGGTCGAAAAACGGCGATGGCGCTGGCAAATGGAATCCGTGGTACATGGTCTGGTCAACACTCAACGCTAAACCTGACTCTAATGGATTCCTCAAGAGAGCCTCCCCGATTATTGAAATCTACCCCAATGGCACATTCTCGACTAATAACGAATCCGAAGGTGCAGAAGTCACAAAAGAAGGCGTTGGCATTTACCATATATCTAATGTTTGTGGCTATAACTTAGATATAGCTTGGGGAGTGCACGGTGGTATCTCAGTACCGAAAGATAACAACAACCTGGAGTTGATTTTTGTTGATGACAGAGTGCAGAGTGACGGCTCTGTCATCATTGAAACCTTTCACAGGCAGCACACTCACTTACCAACCCGTTTTCAGAATTGGCGACTTAAGCATATTGATGAAAATGGTGAACGTGTATTTTATAAAGACAGTGAGCCGTGTGACATTCCTGAACATTGCCGGTTAGATGTTAGGGTTCAAATGCCGCAGGATTCTATCTGGAATCAGAAACAACAGGCGTTAATTTAGGATCACCAGCAGTAGCAGCTTTCTCATCATCAGATGCCGGCATTTGCACGCGAATTGAGACAAACCTACCACTGGGAATATCAATCAAATCACCATTAGTATAGCCCTCTCTCGCATTTCTGGCGAATACTGGCGCATCTGGGTGCTCCCGGTGGTAAGTTATCAATTTGATTGTACCATCGGGCAGTACTTTGTAATCCACCCAAATCAGCGGCAATTTATTTTTGCATAGTGGTATTTCAATACCTCCATCCACGCCGCCCCACATCGCATCAGCATTGAATCCAAGAACTCCCTTGATAATGTAAATGCCTTCTGAAAGACGCTCGACTGTTGCGCCTTTTGACTCGTCATTTGTCTCAAATTTGTTGTTCCAGATGTTAATAACAGGGGAAGCCTTCTTGTAGAACCCATTTGCGTCAATAGTCCATTGATCTGATGTCATTACATAATACCAGTTACCCCAGACACCTAATTCCCTGTATCTATAGTAGAATTGGTTCTTGTAGTACGCTTGCTGCAAGATATGGTCAGGAACTCGAGCCATAACAAAGCAAGGGCCATAGGGAGTACTACCCGCACCATTCTTTGCTGCTGATCCTGGCCCGGCGTAAACACCTGAAATAATTGCGTTATTGTAATCTCCGTCTGGTACAATCATTCCATTTGATGAACCAATGCCAAACTGACCAGGATAGATTTTCCAATCAATGGATTTTTCCATGCTATCAATAGTTTCTTTTAAACCGAGGTTTTATATAACCACCAACTGACATCAATCTTTAGTTAAGCAACATTTAAACGGTATGGAATAGTGTCAAAATCAGATTCATCTGTATGTCAATTAATGACCAAAATGACGATTTACTGTGAAAAGTAATGATAAGATGAAATTGTAAGCGAAAAAATAAAGCCGACTAGTTCTGGCTTCACCTTCAACCCTACCCCGAAGGTGGGATTCTACTTTTGCATGGAAATAGGCGCCTATTTAGAAGCCTATAAACTGAATGAAGCGGTAACACACTCTTTATGTCTCTGCCGTGACTTACTTTATCGCCAAGTATTAACTATTTCCAATGGTTAATACTTGGTTATATTAAATGCAATCATCTTTATATTTTAAAAAATATTATCACCAAGATACTAAACCAATAAATTAACCATCAAGACATGTTAATTTAAAACTTTAATAAACTAGAATTAAAAGCAATAATTATCATCTTCATTTATTAATTTAACCAAGGCTTTTCAATATATTATTTAACTTATTAAAGATACTTTAAATGAATAATTCACAATATTATTTATGAGAATAAATAAGAGACAATAATAAATTTTTTACAATAGGTGACACTATTCGGATTTAATTTTATCTAAATATTATATTTTACCGTCCTTCTGGTAGTATTCTACCCATTTAAGTACTACATTGTACTTACTTTGTAACACATTACGATGGAATCATTAGCTATGAGCGAAACTACTTTTACCTTTAGGGTTGATGATACCCTGAAAAATGACTTTACCGCGGCAGCGCAATCACTCGATCGCAAAGGTGCACAGCTACTACGTGACTTCATGCGCGATTTCGTGCGTCAGCAACAAGAAGCGAGCGTTCATGATGCTTGGCTCCGCAGACAAATAGAAATAGGCCAAGCTTCTGCCAATGCCGGCAATCTAGTGCCAGCCGACCAAGTTGAGGCTAAATTTTTAGCCCGCCGCAAAGCCACACTTCGCCGTTTTGAGGCCAAGTAATGTAATTATTCTGGACGCCAGAAGCCATTCAAGACCGTGAAGAAATATATAACTACATTGAGGCAAGTAACCCTTTAGTAGCTATGCCCTGCTGTTTGATATTTAATGTGGCATTGATGTCTCTATCATGTTCAAGACCGTATTCAGGGCAGTGCCAGAAACGCACTTTTAAGGGTATTTTCGGTATTTTGTCACCACAGCAACGACACGTTTTTAAACTGGCGTACCATTGTTCAAACCTGACGATATACACGCCTTTCTGCATATCCATTAATTCATTTTTCAAAGTGTTAAAAACGATAAAAACAACGGTAAAACGTTATACCGATTAAAACCATAATTAAAACAATAACTTTTAATAACAGTTTAAAACCTGCCTGTCATAAAGCCCAGGGTGAGATTTAATTTTTTTCCTGCCTTAGATTCACATAGTAAATGCAATTAAATCTTCTTTTAAAAAATTGCATTTATTGAATTAAATCTGTCCTCGATATAGTATGCTTAATACTTCTGTATTCTCATTTTTAAATGATTATGACAGGTTAAACAAAGCGGAATCTTTCCCTGGCGCTACGGTGCTACCCAAATCAGCAGGGAAGGCATGACTTATATAGTAAATATAACCAGTATAGTAAATATAACCGGATTTTCGTGGAGAAAAAGATGACAGTAACCACTATTATTATCTCTCTCATTGCTGTAGGACTTATCGGCTGGGGGATCACTATTTATAACCGCCTGGTTGCTCTGAAAGAGCAGACAAGCAATACATTTTCCAATATCGATGTTATTTTAAAACAGCGTGCAGAACAGATCCCGCAGCTTGTAACCGTGCTGGAAAAGTCTATGGAACATGAACGTGATATTTTTACTCGGTTAAGTGATGCACGGCAGGGATATCTTAATGCCGATACCCTCACGGATAAAATCAAAGCCTCCAATGAAATGAGCAATGCATTCCGATCTGTACTGGCGGTAGCTGAAAACTATCCGACATTGATTTCAGGTTCCCAATTTTCACAATTGCAGACATCGGTGACGGATCTAGAAAATAAAATTGCTCATCGCCGCGAAATGTTTAATGATGCAGTAACGGAGTATAATACGGCGATTTATCTATTCCCTGATCTGATTTTTGCCCGCATGTTTCATTATCAGAGGCTGCCTTTGTTAGAAATCAGTCAGGCAGAAAAAGCCTATGACGGTATCAAGTTTAAATAAATCAGATGGTAAACCTTATGATGACTATACTATTTTTTACTTTTATTTTTGTTTTTTCCTGTGTATTAATCTTTTCGTTTGGGAAAAACGCGGCAGAGTATTATAGACAAGCACGGCAGTCCGGTAAATTTGCCAGCAGGGAAATTTGGAAAGTGATTTTAGGCTCGGCGGCTATTGCCATTTTTCTGATTGCCTTTTTTGTTTCACCTGGCGCCTTATTTGGTTTAATTTTATTACTATTTATCTATAACGGTCTGAAAACAACACCGGAAAAAAAATTCCTTAAATTTCAGAAGATTTTGCCCACATCAAAAATCCGTTCAATCGCTATGGGCTTGGTAGAAGTAGAAGGAAAAATAACAGAGGGAACTCACTTCAAAAGTCCTCTGAGTAACAAGCTATGCTATGGCTATCGTTATTATGAATATGATGTCATAAAAGACTCAGAAGGCGATAAACGTTATTCTTTGCGTCATTCGGAAGAAAAAATCCGTCAATTCACTTTAACCGATGATTCAGGATCAGTCCGTATTGATGCAACACCAGAAACGTTGACATTTGTGAATTTTTCTTCCTATCAGAATTATGAAACCAATTCCGTTTCTTACCAAGAGTATTTGTTATTTCCAAATGAAGAGTATTTAATTATTGGTACCGCTATTGAAAAAGACGGTCAAGTTGTTATTACTCAGGCTGCTCCTCACAGATTACTGGGGATTGCCTCTAAGGGATATTTAGGCACCTGGAATGAAGTTGCGCCAATGCGCCGTAATCTTGCAATTACCGTCATTAGTGCAGCAATCCTGATTGCCTTTATTCTGACCGTTCCTTATGAATATCAGTCTCATCATTTAACGGTTTTTTATCGTGAATCTCCATTACTGAAATGGTTATTTTAGAGATAACAGCAATGGGTGGATATCTTCTCGCTTTTATTATTCTGGCCATCATCCTGATTATTGCGGTTCGTTATCTCGTAGGCGTTTTTAATAAAATCGTTATGTTAAAAAGATACCGGGATAAAGCGTTTGCCAATATTGATATTTTACTGAAAAAACAGGTTGATTTAATTCCACAACTTATCACGATAACAGAACAAGCTATGGCCCATGAAAAATCGCTCTTTCTGCAACTATCAGAAGTCAGGAAAAACTACCCCAGTGCAAAAATAACCGATGAAAAGGTGAAAATAGGTAATACATTAGCACATCAGTTGTTGTCATTTCTGATACTTGCAAAAAACTATCCGGCCCTAATTAGTCAGCCATCTTTTCAACATTTGCAAGCGCAGATCACTTTGCTGGAAAATCAGATTGCAGACAGACGTGAATTCTTTAATGAAAGTGTTGCTCTTTACAATACCGGGCTCCGGCAGTTTCCCAATATCATTTTCGCCCGGATATTAAGATATAAACCTAGCCCAATGCTGAACCCTATGCAAGGATAAAACCCATGTTTACCATTCCATTTGATTTATTCGGATTTGTTGATGCCATTCGTGGTAATCCGGGTATTTTAATCGTCACGGCGGTTTTCGGCCCTGTGGGTGCAATGTTATGCCTACTTCCCTTTGCTCGAATACCGGGAATTAGCCAAGTTATTCAGACATTGGTTATTAGTCTATTAACCTCTGTTTTTATTAATTTACTCTGTGTCGCTATCATTTATTTAATCTTTACAAACGATATTATCCGCCTGTTCTGGAGCTTGATTATTGCCCAAACGGCCTGTTTGTCTTTTTGGTTTATTAATAAAGAAGCCGTGTTTAAACTGGCTGAACAGGATGACGCCATGCGCCAGAGACATTCGAAAATAGAAAGAAAAAATAATACCAAGAAAAAGAAAAGAAAGCAGAGGAAATAAACATATATACTCTATGGATTTCAAGATACCTCTCAGGGCTACGTAACTACGTAAACATACGGAGCAAAAGAATATGGCTAGTATTCAATTTATTACAGACGAGCATGGCAAAAAACAAGCCGTTATTTTGCCAATGGACGAGTACGAAAGACTGTTGGCAGCTGCGGATCATGATGAAAATTATCAAATTATTCCCTATACAACGGGACCAAATGACGATGAAACTATTCCTCATGAAGTCGTTTCTATCATGGTAGACGATGAAGTTTCACTACAAGCCGCTTGGCGCATTTATCGTGGACTATCACAAGCTGAGGTAGCGGAAAAACTGGGTATAAAACAAGCTGCCGTTTCTCAGTTTGAGAAATCAGATCGCCCACGCAAAGCAACGATTGAAAAATTAGCGGATTTATATGATTGCCGAATAAGTCAACTAGTGCTCGACTGATTAAAGTTAGTAAAAAGTTACCAATACGACCAGGGTGAGATCTCACCCTGCTGTTTTCCCACCAATGAAATTGCTGCCGATATACCACCCGCTTCATCAACCACTCAAATATCCCCTATCGATTCAATCTGGTTATAATGAAAAACCCATTTCCCGACTTTTAACACTAATTTTGTGAATATAAGGGTCCGGGGTTTTACAATCACAAACGGCGCTGCGCATATTAACTGAGAATATGTTTTTTCCTTAACCAATATTAACGCTACCACCACCAATCACAACTCCACCACAACTCACTGCGTCACCGGTTCTCGCCGCAGGTTTACCATCAACAAAAACGGTACTGGAACCACCGGCAATTATGCGTGAATGAGATGAATGTGGCGCTAAACTATCGCCCTGACGAGCTAAAGGAATACCGTCAACTTTTACGCTGGTCGATCCCGAAATAACCGATGTCGCTCCACAATCATCATGCGCTGTGCCAATATCACCAATCTTTACCGCATTACCCATATTTCTTCCTCCATATCTGGCAGAATTAACATAATTAGTCTTTATCTTGCGTAACCGATAATAGCTTTCTTTTGCTGTTCCCATCAAGAAAAAATATCGGGTCAAATAACCCGATATTGCTATCCATTAAATTACCTGAACAAAACGACCATTAATTAATGAAAAGATTGGTGCGACGGTAGCCAGAATAGTATCGCCATCTTCATCAACATAATAGTAGGATATTGGGGAACTTTCTGGATCTGATTTATTCACCAATCTGACCATTCTGCCCTGATTCATTATTTTAACGGTATAGTCATCCCAATTAATTGGCTTCATTTTGAAACCTTTTTCGTTGATATCACTGTAAGCAGATTGATCAGCAAAAATACTCTCTTCACTTTCATTAGTAGCCCAAGCCCAAGCTTTGAGCGCAACTTTTTGTTGTTCCATAAGAGTATTTATATCTTTGGCATTATAAGCCTGCCAGACCGCCACATAAGCCTGCTGCAATTGCTGACGTTGTTCTGGGGTATCGGTATAAGGGGTTGCTTTCTCCCATTCCCAATCAGGTAATCCACTGATTTTTACATTACGACTAAATCGGTATAAGGTCATATTAGGTGGAAATTTCCGGCTATTAAAGAATTTTTTATCTTTATGCCCAGCCTCTACCTTTTCTGCTTGTATCACATGACGTACCACTGGTGTACTAATAGCAGCATATTTAGCTTCATTCGCGGGTGTTGTTGCCACTGGCTGACCATTTTTATCAATTGCCACTTCAATTGCCGTCAATACTTCACTTTTTTTACCACGCATAGCCATCAGTTCCAGCGTGCATTTAGCTTCAGGGTCAAAGTGATTACGAGTTTTATCTGACATTTCACTTGGAGAAAACCAATCCAAAGCACCAAACTCCAAGCTGATTTCATTTTCACCATTAGTCATGAATAGCATAGATGCTGTACTGCCGGTACCAAATCCCCGACCTTCCCGAGCCGAATCACGGTTATCCATTCCCGTTACACCATTGGTTTTAATATCACAAAAGGCATATTGAATATCGAATAAACTGCGGATATACAACTGCGGTTCACTTGCATTAGCACCTTGCATTACCATCACGCCTAAACTAGACATAGTAATCACGCCTAATAATAGCAATAACCATTTTAATTTCATTTTATCCTCACATTCCGGTGTAACCCGGTGATAAGTGGAGTATTATTCAACTTTAATATTAATCAAATCCACAATCCTAGTGTCATTTTACAATCACCAAATGCTGTATCGATATTACCGACTTTTATTGCATTTCCCATCAAGTAAAAATATCGGGTCAAATAACCCGATATTGCTACCCATTAAATTACCTGAACAAAACGACCATTAATTAATGAGAAAATCGGTGCAACGGTAGACAAAACCGTTTCTCCATCTTCCTCATCAACGTAATAATAGGATATCGGAGAATTCTTTAAGTCCGACTTATTCACTAACCTAACCATTCTACCCTGATTCATTATCTTAACTTGGTAGTCATCCCAGTTAATTGGCTTCATTTTGAAACTTTTTATTTTGATCCTACGGTAAACAGATTGATCAGCAAAAACACTCTCTTCACTTTCGCCAGTGGCCCAAGCCCAGGCTTTGAGCGCAACCTTTTGCTGATCACGGAGTGTATTCAAATCCTTAGCATTATAGGCCTGCCAAGCAGCCATATAAGCCTGTTGCAATTGTTGACGTTGTTCCGGGGTATCAGTATAAGGGGTTGCTTTCACCCACTCCCATTCAGGTAAACCACTGATTTTTACATTTCGACTAAACCGGTATAAAGTCATATTGGGCGGAAATTCTTTCGGATAAAAATATTGTTTCTCTATATGTCCAGGTCCTACTTTTTCAGCTTGTATCACATGACGCACCACCGGTGTGCTAATAGCAGCATATTTGGCTTCATTCGCGGGTGTTGTTGCCACAGGCTGACCGTTTTTATCAATTGCCACTTCAATTGCCGTCAATACTTCACTTTTTTTACCACGCATAGCCATCAGTTCCAGCGTGCATTTAGCTTCAGGGTCAAAGTGATTACGAGTTTTATCTGACATTT
>NZ_RCWB01000009.1:0-131555 GCF_018448885.1 Photorhabdus caribbeanensis | reverse complement strand
TTTTTATCAATTGCCACTTCAATTGCCGTCAATACTTCACTTTTTTTACCACGCATAGCCATCAGTTCCAGCGTGCATTTAGCTTCAGGGTCAAAGTGATTACGAGTTTTATCTGACATTTCACTTGGAGAAAACCAATCCAAAGCACCAAACTCCAAGCTGATTTCATTTTCACCATTAGTCATGAATAGCATAGATGCTGTACTGCCGGTACCAAATCCCCGACCTTCCCGAGCCGAATCACGGTTATCCATTCCCGTTACACCATTGGTTTTAATATCACAAAAGGCATATTGAATATCGAATAAACTGCGGATATACAACTGCGGTTCACTTGCATTAGCACCTTGCATTACCATCACGCCTAAACTAGACATAGTAATCACGCCTAATAATAGCAATAACCATTTTAATTTCATTTTATCCTCACATTCCGGTGTAACCCGGTGATAAGTGGAGTATTATTCAACTTTAATATTAATCAAATCCACAATCCTAGTGTCATTTTACAATCACCAAATGCTGTATCGATATTACCGACTTTTATTGCATTTCCCATCAAGTAAAAATATCGGGTCAAATAACCCGATATTGCTACCCATTAAATTACCTGAACAAAACGACCATTAATTAATGAGAAAATCGGTGCAACGGTAGACAAAACCGTTTCTCCATCTTCCTCATCAACGTAATAATAGGATATCGGAGAATTCTTTAAGTCCGACTTATTCACTAACCTAACCATTCTACCCTGATTCATTATCTTAACTTGGTAGTCATCCCAGTTAATTGGCTTCATTTTGAAACTTTTTATTTTGATCCTACGGTAAACAGATTGATCAGCAAAAACACTCTCTTCACTTTCGCCAGTGGCCCAAGCCCAGGCTTTGAGCGCAACCTTTTGCTGATCACGGAGTGTATTCAAATCCTTAGCATTATAGGCCTGCCAAGCAGCCATATAAGCCTGTTGCAATTGTTGACGTTGTTCCGGGGTATCAGTATAAGGGGTTGCTTTCACCCACTCCCATTCAGGTAAACCACTGATTTTTACATTTCGACTAAACCGGTATAAAGTCATATTGGGCGGAAATTCTTTCGGATAAAAATATTGTTTCTCTATATGTCCAGGTCCTACTTTTTCAGCTTGTATCACATGACGCACCACCGGTGTGCTAATAGCAGCATATTTGGCTTCATTCGCGGGTGTTGTTGCCACAGGCTGACCGTTTTTATCAATTGCCACTTCAATTGCCGTCAATACTTCACTTTTTTTACCACGCATAGCCGTCAGTTCCAACGAGCATTTGGCCTCAGGGTTAAAGTGATTTCGGTCTTTATCTGATAACGCATCTGAGGAAAACCAACCCAGCGCACCAAATTCCAGACTGACTTCATTTTCTCCATTTGCCATCAATAGCATAGAAGACGTGCTGGAACTACCAAATCCTCGCCCTTCCAAAGCTGAATTACGGTTACTGAACCCGGTTACTCCATTGGTTTTAATATCACAAAAGGCATACTGAATATCGAATAAACTGCGGATATACAACTGCGGTTCATTTGCATTAGCACCTTGCATTACTACCACACCTAAACCTGACATAGTAATCACGCCTAACAATAGCAATAACCATTTTAATCTCATTTTATCCTCACATTCCGGTGTAACCCGGTGATAAGTGGAATATTATTCAACTTTAATATTAACCAAACCCACAATCCCAGTATCGTTTTACAATCACCAAATGCTGTATCGATATTACCGACTTTTATTACATTTCCCATCAAGTAAAAATATCGGGTCAAATAACCCGATATTGCTATCCATTAAATTACCTGAACAAAACGGCCATTAATCAATGAAAAGATTGGTGCAGTGGTAACTAGAACCGTATCACCATCTTCATCATTAACGTAATAAGATATTGGGGAACTCCCCGGGTCTGATTTATTCACCAGTCTGACCATTCTACCCTGATTCATTATTTTAACCCGGTAGTCATTCCAATTAATCGGTTTCATTTTGAAACTTTTTTCTTTGAAATCATTATGAAAATCTTTGTCAGAAAATATATTCCCTTCACTTTCATTAGTAGCCCTAGCCCAGGCTTTGAGAGCGATTTTTTGTTGATTACGGATAGTATTCACATCTTTTGCATTATAAGCCTGCCAAACAGCCATATAAGCCTGTTGCAATTGCTGGCGCTGTTCAGGTGTATCCGTATAAGGTGTTGCCTTCGTCCATTCCCATTCAGGTAAGCCACTGATTTTCACATTACGACTAAACCGGTATAAGATCATATTGGGTGGAAATGTTCGAATATCAAAATAGTTTTCGTCTTTATGTCCAGCTTCTATACTGTCTGCTTGTACCACACGAAGTACAACTGGTGTACTAATAGCGGCATATTTAGGTTCATCCGCAGATACCGTTGCTACGGGTTGACCATTTTTATCCACCTCTACTTCAATAGCCGTCAGCACCTCACTCTTTTTACCGAGCATGGCTGTCAGTTCTAACTTGCACTTCGCTTCAGGATTGAAATGGCTGCGGACTTTATCTGACAAAGTATCCCGAGAAAACCAGCCTAGTGCCCCGAACTCCAGACTGACTTCATTTTCACCATTTGCCATTAATAGCATAGAAGCTGTGCTGGAGGTACCAAATCCCCGGCCTTCCAGGGCTGAATCTCGGTTATCCACTCCCGTTACACCATTGGTTTTAATATCACAAAAAGCATATTGAATATCGAATAAGCTACGAATATACAGCCTCGGTTCATTTGCATTAGCACCTTGCATTACCATCACGCCTAATAATAGCAATAACCATTTTAATTTCATTTTATCCTCACATTCCGGTGTAACCCGGTGATAAGTGGAGTATTATTCAACTTTAATATTAATCAAATCCACAATCCTAGTGTCATTTTACAATCACCAAATGCTGTATCGATATTACCGACTTTTATTGCATTTCCCATCAAGTAAAAATATCGGGTCAAATAACCCGATATTGCTACCCATTAAATTACCTGAACAAAACGGCCATTAATTAATGAGAAAATCGGCGCGGTAGTAGCCCAAACTGTTTCCCCATCTTCCTCATCAACGTAATAGTAGGATACCGGAGAACTTCCCGGATCTGATTTATTCACTAGTCTGATCATTTTACCCTGATTCATTATCTGAACCCGGTAGTCATCCCAATCAATTGGCTTCATCCTGAAATTTTTTGCATTGACATTATTATAAATAGGCTGATCAGCAAAAATACTCTCTTCACTTTCACCAGTGACCCAAGCCCAAGCTTTGAGTGCGACTTTTCGTTGGTCACGAATTACCTGCAAATTTTTTGCCTGATAAGCCTGCCAGACCGCCACATAAGCCTGCTGCAATTGCTGACGTTGTTCTGGGGTATCGGTATAAGGGGTTGCTTTCTCCCATTCCCAATCAGGTAAGCCACTGATTTTTACATTACGACTAAACCGATATAAGGTCATATTGAGTGGATATTCTTTCGGATCAAAATACTTTTTCTCTATATGCCCAGCTTCTATTTTTTCTGCCTGTATCACATGACGTACCACCGGTGTGCTAATAGCGGCATATTTCGCTTCATTTGCAGGTGTTATTGCCATAGGCTGACCGTTTTTATCTATTGCTACTTCAATTGCCGTCAGCACCTCACTCCTTTTGCCACGCATGGCCGTCAATTCTAGACTACATTTCGCTTCAGGATTAAAGCGGTTACGGGTTTCATCTGATAGCTTATCTGGGGAAAACCAACCCAGAGCACCAAATTCCAGACTGACTTCATTTTCTCCATTTGCCATTAATAGCATAGCGGCCGTACTTGAAGTCCCAAACCCTCGCCCTTCCCGGGCTGAATCTCGGTTATCCATTCCCGTTACGCCATTGGTTTTAATATCACAAAAGGCATATTGAATATCGAATAAACTGCGAATATACAACCTCGGTTCATTTGCGTTAGCATCGGACATAGCAATCACTCCTAACAATAGTAATAACAATTTTAATTTCATTTTATCCTCACATTCCGGTATAAGCCGTTGATAAGTGGAATATTATTCAACTTTAATATTAATCAAATCCACAATTCCAGTGTCGTTTTACAATCACCAAATGCTGTATCGATATTACCGACTTTTATTGCATTTCCCATCAAGGAAAAATATCGGGTCAAATAACCCGATATTGCTACCCATTAAATTACCTGAACAAAACGGCCATTAATTAATGAAAAAATTGGTGAGACGGTAGCCAAAACCGTTTCTCCATCTTCTTCATCAACATAATAGTAAGATATTGGAGAACTTTCTGGGTCTGATTTATTCACCAACCTGACCATTCTTCCCTGATTCATTATTTTCACTCTGTAGTCATCCCAATTAATTGGCTTCATTTTGAAACTTTTTATCTTGATATTATGGTAAACAGACTGATCAGCAAAAACACTCTCTTCACTTTCACCGGAAGCCCAAGCCCAGGCTTTGAGCGCAACTTTTTGTTGATCACGGAGTGTATTCAAATCCTTAGCGTTATAAGCCTGCCAGGCCGCTACATAAGCTTGTTGTAATTGCCGACGTTGCTCTGGAGTATCTGTATAAGGGGTTGCTTTCTCCCATTCCCAATCAGGTAATCCACTGATTTTTACATTTCGGCTAAACCGATATAAAGTCATATCAGGTGGAAATTTCCGGATATCAAAATAGTCTTTATCTTTATGTCCAGCCTCTACGTTTTCTGCCTGAATCGTATGACGCACCACTGGTGTACTAATATCAGCATATTTCGCTTCATTTGCGGGTGTTATTGCCACAGGCTGACCATTTTTATCTATCGCTACTTCAATTGCAGTCAGCACCTCGCTCTTTTCACCGCGCATGGCCGTCAATTCCAGATTACATTTGGCTTCAGGATTAAAGTGGTTGCGGATTTCATCTGATAGCTTATCCGGGGAAAACCAACCCAATGCGCCAAATTCTAGACTGATTTCATTTTCACCGTTTGTCATAAATAACATGGAAGCCGTACTGGCAGTACCAAATCCCCGACCTCGCCGGGCTGAGTTTCGATTATCCATTCCCGTTACGCCATTGGTTTTGATGTCACAAAAGGCATATTGGATATCGAATAAACTGCGAATATACAACCTCGGTTCATTTGCATTAGCACCCTGCATTACCATCACACCTAAACCTGACATAATAATCACTCCTAATAATAGCAATAATAGTTTCAATCTCATTTTATCCTCACATTCCGGGTAATCCGGTGATAAACGGGATATTATCCATCTTAGGCTTAAAGTTAGGATCATAACCCATTTCCCACGATGTTGTTTCAGCTCCCGGGACTATCTCCGGTCGAGTAATAGGCCGCTCTTCCCCTATCAGATTAATTCTTAACGGAGATTCACTGGCTTTTAACGGATCGGCAATAACCCATTTCCACTTCTCTGTAATTTTAATGATAGATTTTTCACCATTTTCTTTCTTTGCATCCACGTCTACCTCAAATTCCGCAACAATCCCATTATGGTAGCCAGCCAGATCGATCCCTTTATCATGTTGATCAAGTTCAAAACCCGCCGCTGTTTTTACAGCCACGCCCGCTCCCATTGCGACTTCCATTATCATAATATGAGTCTTAAAGGCGACATTCATTTTTCCCTCCAGACTCAATTTCAAATCATTCTTATCACCAGCGTCAAAAGTCCACTGCTTTTGTTTATAAGCGGCACCCAATTGAAAGGACAGATTGCATGTCAAAATAATGCAACATTCCAGATCTAAATAGTTTTTATCATTTGAATTCCTGCGGGCCACCGCCTCCCTGAATTTGGCTGCCACCTTCTCTATCTTGCAATACGCCGCCCCCATTTGGATAAGATCCAGTTTTGCCGTCATCCCCATAAAAGGCGCGGCACTGAAACCTAGAAAATGGGTACGGTCATCCATCGAAGTGGTTCGGTCATAAGCATAAGCCAGTCCAATATTGATGGGGTCCACTTTGAGCTCAAGCAGTTGGTAGCTGCGGGTGCCTTTTGAATCCGGATCAGGCGCCAGGTATTCTTTGGTATAACCCAACAGTTTTTCCACCCGATTGATAGCCTCTAAATTGGGCAGGGTTTTCCTCACCTTATTCACTTCCGCAAACTTCGCCGAGTAATCCATATCCTGAACCGTTAAAGCGTATTCGACGTTAATAGCCGTCTGTCGGGTCAGATAAAATGGGTCCGTATGGGTTGTCCACCCACTGCGCAGTTTATTGCCATTTTTAGGCTTGACATTTTCCATCGCCTGACGCGCTTTTTTCTGTTCATCACGCCGCTCCTTTACAGAACGTTCTCCGTGGGAAAAATCAAAGCTCAATCCAACCGAAACCATAAAACTGACCGACGGATAAACCGCTATCGTCGCGTACTGTTGACTATCCAAACAACCCTGGGTTATTAACTTATAATAACGCGGTTCACTGTACATATCTGTCGGATTAGCAAGATTAGATAAATAAAACCAGACACTTTCCAAGTCACTTTCAATCTCAGCGTCTTTTAGCTGATCTTTATAAAATAATGTCACCTCCTGTGGCGCATTAAATTCTAGCGTTTTCTCTTTCTGCCCCCCCGTTAGCACCGCATGATGTTTATCCGTGTTATTACATTTACCTTCAATCTGTATCATCCCTTTTTGACCTTTTCCATCATCAATCAGGCCCATCTTAATTACCGGCTTTTCAGGCCAGACCTGAGTATTCTGACCAAAAGTGACGCTGATTTTATAAATACAGGGGTCCGGGTTGTCGCATGTCATGCAAGCAACACCAGCGCGGGATGAAATAGTTTGCTCTACCATATCAATTACCTTTTAATTACCTAATCGGGGATAAAACCCAATTCGCTTTTTAATAATGTTTCCATCCGATAATAACCCGGCCACTGGGAGTCTCTGAGTGCGGTTAACCATGCCAGCGGGATTTGCTCAAACTGATTGATATGTCTCGCCATCAGTAAATAGAGAAACCCACCAATGGCGCGTTCATCAGTGATTTCATTATCACGACAAAAATAAAAACAATCCTCCGCTAAGGTTTTATGTTGAATAAATGTCTCCTCATCCATATAGGCGGGAGAATAATGTGTATCAGGGAGCGTGTTTTTCAATACCCGGTCTGAATGTGCCGACAGGGAATCGTATGGCAGATCTATGGTACCGGCACCATTATGGTAATTGACTTCATTAATAAATCGCGTCAGTTTATTAATATATCGTTGTTCGAATAGCTCATTTAACTGAGCATATTGCTTTGTTGTGATCCGCAACATCTTTTGTCTGGAGCCAGCCTCTGCGGGAAATTGTTTTCTGACCGCGTGAAAATTATCTTCATGCTTAACGCCCATCAGAGAAGTGCTAATTTTATTTATCGGCCCCATGAAACAGTGAATTTCCCAGTCACTGAGGACACTGAGAAACTCCCAGATATTACGCGGATCGTAAAACCGGAAAAATACCGGTTTATCTTGATCGGGTAATAATACTTGCAGATATTTGCGTAAATGCTGACGCAATGTTTTCATATCCGCTTTTGAGTGAAGACAAATTCCCCAACATGTTTGCCATTCCTCTAAATACAGTCCGACTTTTTCTGTCACCTCCACCAAGTAAGGCGCCACCTTAAGCAGTTCAGGTGATAAAGATTCGTCATAAAGACAAACCGCAGGGGGATTAAAATTTTCCAAGATAAAAAACAATCGGTATTCAATCGCACCGTCAATGACGACATAATATTTTTCAGCGGCCATCAGTTGTTATCCTCCTTCGGACAGTGTGCAACAAACAAGGAACCGGCATTGGCGGCAGCTTGCAAAATGACCGGATTCGCCGGGCGCAATAAATCCCCGGGACTTCCCCCAGAGTTCAGATTAATAGATGGACCTTTGATATCGACACCATCAGCATGAATAACGATAAAGCTATTACCTACTTTCAGACTGATTTTGTTGCCACCCTGCACCGTAATATCACCATTGGTATCGATACTGAGCATACCCTGAATTTTCTGTGCCACATTGCCGCCGGCCTGCAACGTTTTATCACCCTCAACCTGAACAACATAGTTCCCGATGGTTTTATGTTCCTGTTGCCCATCAACAGTGACTTTACGGTTATTGGCAATCACCAGTTCGTCATCATGGCCAATGCTGGTTGTACGGTTGTAATTAATTCGCTCATCCCGGGAATTAAGCACCTTAATCGCCAGATTCTTCTGAGCATGAATAAATACCTCTTCCCGATCTTTTTCATCTTCAAATCTCAATTCATTAAAACCCTCCCCTTTATGGGTTTTTGAGCGAATTGACATCTGGGTTTTTGCTATCGGCAGACGGTTAGGCACAACGTTAGTGGCATGATAGGTACGCCCAATAATAATTGGCTGATCTGGATCGCCATGCAGAAAATCCACCAGCACTTCCTGCCCCACTCGGGGGATAGCAATCATGCCCCAGCGATTACCAGCCCAAGCCTGACTGACTCTGATCCAACAGGAACTGTGGTCATTGAATTTGCCATATTGATCCCAGGCAAACTGCACCCGCACGCGCCCGTATTCATCACAAAAGATCTCTTCCCCCTCCGGGCCAACCACTGTCGCAATTTGCAGGCCGTCAATGCGCGGTTTGGGATAAGGCGAGGGACGCCATACCCGGTTGCGATCGCCAAAGGTGAAGCTGTTCGTTAAGGTCGTCCCCATTTCACCGAAACGGGATTCATCCGCCTGCGGCTGTCTACCGTAATGGCTGATTTTAATCACCAGCCACAGGGTATTAAATTGCTCTTTCGGATGATCAGTAAGCGCAAACCCTGATGCCGGCGCCAGAGCAAAACAGTCACTTTGTGCACGGCCAAACATAGCGTCAGTGCGGAGCGCTTCCAGACGATATTGACTCAGGCGCTCGCCACGCTCATCTTTAAAGCGCCCGGGAAAATCATAGTAAGTGTAACTGGGTAAATCTGAACGCTGGTGATTAATTTGGCGTTCGTGATAGTAACAGTCAGCCCCCCACCGCGGATTTTTAAAAGTACGATCCTTCAACACAATGTTGGCAATCCCGACCTGTTCACGCCAACTGAATCGATTGATGCTGCATTGGCTTCCTGTAGCGTCCAATTCTGGATGATAAGGCAATGAAAATTTGTTATTTATCCGATGAGAATCAATGAAAATAATTATCGGTTCACCTCGCTCCTCAGTGAAATCGAAATAATAAAACATCCCTTCATCAGCCAATAAACGATGGAGAAACGCCAGATCACTCTCATCATATTGCACACAAAATTCTCGTTCAGGATGTTCATAACGCAATTGGCAATAGAAGTTTCTAACGCCATTTTCTTTCAATAATATGTCAATAATCTCAGTCACAGATTGATGCTGAAAAATACGGGAATTAACCCGTAATCCCGCACGCCATAAAGCAGGTTGAATGGTCAAGGAATAATGACTGCGATGACGACCTGTCCTGCTTTGTTCAAACTGAGTCACAATCCCAGTTATACTGCGCTCAGGTTTTCCATCGCGATAAACGGTCAGTGTCGCAAAATTATCCAGAACATCAGCGAAATTAATATCCGGATCAGCGCTGGTTAATATCGCCTCCAGACAAAATAACTCTGACAGCGCTTCATCTAGAGTAAACTCCACCACAGCAAAAGTTTTCTCCGGGAGAGAGCCCGCAGTAAGTGTAAAAACCAGCCCTGAATCTGCCATTACATTCCTCCTGACTGAGTGAGGTCGAGGCTCTGGGAATTAAATAGATCATGTAAAACAACCATAATTTCACCCTCTTTTACTTAAATGATTACCGAACATATTCACTAGAAAATTCATTAACCAAACTTTTCCCTGTTCAACATATGAACGGGAGGGTAGAAGATGGAAGAAACAATCAACTTATTTTTTTGAAATAACGATATTTTATTCTAATAAAAAAGGCGGGTTTTGGTGGGAAATTTTAATATATTGAATGAGTTACGTTAAAATGAATTATAATGATTTTATTAACCAAAATTGCTGGCCTGAATCAGTAATAAAAATATTGATAAGAGTAAATTCACTAAAAACGGAGAACAGAGAACAGGATTATTTAATTGAGAAAATCGCTGGACTGAAAACCAGCGATTAAAGTAAACATGAAAATTAAATTAACGAAATATCTCAAACAACGACATGCCTTTCATATCAACAAATGTCTTATACGATGCTTGAAGTACGGCTTGTTGTTGATAATAATTCGAAATCGCTGAGTTCCATTCTACGTCAACCAGTTGACTCAAACGGCTTTTATTCGCCAGGCTGCGTTCTGCCCCCAAGCTATCTAAGTCTTCTATTTCTCTCAGTTGTAAACCCAATACCGATTCCACCGAAGAGATATTATTCAACGCGTTGCGAGCGCCGCGGTTAGCCTTATTCAACAATTCCAGCGCATCATCACGACTCTTTTGATCTGCTTCGACAAATGGTGTTTTCAATGACTGAATCGCCATGTCTATGGTTTTAAATATATCAGATTCACTCGGGCTGCCATCCGGCTCTTTTATCGGATTACTGGTAGACGAGAGAAAGACTTGTTCCCCGGTATGCCCAATAATCATAGAGCGGTTGCTATCCACTTTCTGAGTCATTTCCTCAGAACCACCTCGATAGCTAACTGTACCGCTTGTACTCTCATCAAAAGGTTTCACATCCGTTTTATAACCGGCAAAAATATAGCGTCCATTACCATCGGTGGTATTACCCAAATTCACCAGTTGTTCTTTAAACCCTGTCAGTTGAATAGCCAGCGAGTTACGATCTTCGTCACTCAATACACCGTTTACTGTGGCTACCAAACTTTCATGAATATCTTGAACCACACCAACAGCTTTGGATACCACGCTCAATTGCATGGAAATCGCGTTTTTAGCAAACGAGCGAGCCGTTATATATTGCTGGTTCTGAGCTTCAGCTTGAGCAACCATGACACCCTGAGATGCCGCCATCGGATCATCAGATGGATTTATCACCCGCTGACCACTGGATAGCTGTGTTCCCTGCTGCATCCATTTCGACTGAGCTGTAGTGATACTCGTCATTTTCTGGTCGTACAATATATTGGTACTTACGCGCACAATTTCATTCCTTTTAAATATTCAGCTAAATGCCTAAGATGTCTCAGGCTATTTTTTATTAAATGGCACGTTTATTAGCGACGGAGTTCCAAAATAGCATTAAATAGCGTTGTGGCAGTCTGGATAACTTGCGCATTCGCCAGATAATATTGCTGTAAGTTTTGTAATGCGCCATATTCTTCATCGATGTTGACGCCGGAAACCGACTGCTGTTCAGCGTAAAGTTGTTTAGTAATATTATTCTGGGTTTCTAAATCAACATTCGCTGTGCTGGTCTGATTACCAATGGTACTGACCATAGAAGCATAAGCACCAGAAAATGACGCTTTACCCTCTACCAATTTTTTGTTCTGCAATTCAATGAGTTTTTTGGCATTGACGTTATCACTCGCTCCACCATCTTTAGTACCGGCAGCCGCCAATTTCGACGCATCTTTAATATTAACCGCCATATTGCCAATAACACCGCCGACCGTTTTCAGTGTATATCGGTCATGTTCTTTTGCATTGGTTGGATCAATGTCAACTTTTAATCCATCAAATTCCAGTGTATTACCTGTTATTTTGGCAGCAATATCCGCCTTATCAGAGGCACGCTGGATTTTCCAATTAGCCCCATCGTAGCTAATATGATAATCACTGGCTTTTACCACTGAGGTATCTGTATATTCCACGTTAAAATCAGCAGAACCTTTATTTCTACTATTGGCAACCACATCCGGGTTATTAAATGTGAAGAAATCTTCGCCCGGTTTGCCTTTTAAATCAAAACCAGCACGGTGAACCTGATTAAATTGATCGCCCAATACCAACGCTAATTGGTTTAACTGATTACGGGAATTATCCAGCACTTCACTACGCGCCCTCAATGTGCCGCTTAATTCCCCTTTATCAATGAATTTTTCATCAATTTCAACAACATCACCAAAACCACGATCATAACCTAATGTAATGCGACTGCTGTCCGCATTGGATGAAATCGCTTCTACTCGGTAAGCGGTTGTTCCCTGAACCAGTGTCAATCCCCCCGCAAAAGTGACATTGTAAGAATCACTATCCTGCTGAATCACACTCACGCCAACCAATTTATTCAGTTCATTGACCAATTGATCACGCTGATCCAGTAATGCATTCGGCTCAGCACTGCCACCGCCTTTCATACGGGTAATTTCACCATTGAGTTTAGCAATTTGCTGCGCATAGTTATTAATAGACTCAGCCGAATTAGCTATTCCCCGATTAATGTTATTTTCCATTTTACGCAGGAAGGCATCCGCACTTTGCAACTGGTTTACCAGCCCCTTTGATTTACCAATCGCTGTTGTTCTGGCTGCATCATCTTCCGCATTACTGACAACATTTTGCAAGCTGGTAAAGAAGTCATCAATGGTGTTTGACAGGTTATTCGCTTTGTCTGCCAGCAAATTATCAATCTGGGAGATTTGCTGAGAATAAGTGGTTAATGTCCCTTGTTTCGCCCGAGCCTCAGACAGTTGTTGATTAATGAACTCATTATATTGACGGTTAATACTGGTGACAGTAACACCATTTCCGATAAAGCCAACGGACGTCATTGTGCCGCCGTTTTGATTGACAACTGTCGATTGCCGGTTATAACCAGAAACTCTGGAGTTTGCGAGGTTATTACCCACGGTTCCCAGAGCAATTTGAGCAGCTTGCAGGCCACTCATCGCGGTATTAATAAGACTGTTGGACATCAGAAGATCCTTTTACGTTTTATTTATGTCTCCGCTGGTGGCGGCAAACAATCTTTCAGCTAAAAACAAAGTCTGAACTGCTTTAATTTATCGGCTGAACTCAATAAAACTTGAGCAAAATAAAGATCAGAATAGTTTACTCAAATCGTAGGTATACGCTTTCACCGCCTGTTCTCCCGCACCTTTTAGCTGTTGAATAACTGAGACCAGTTTTTTCGCATATCCGGGATCGGTCGCATAACCTGCCTGTTGTAAGGAATAAGCCCCTTGTTCCGCGGTAGCAGAGCGGGCAACGTTGGCGTAACGGGGACTCTCTGTCAGTAATTTGACGTAATCCTCAATCGCTTCCACGTAAGAACCATAAACACGGAAGTTATCCTTCATTTTCTGCGGCTCACCATTGATATATTCTGTGGTCAGGATATGGGTTACTGGCCCTTTCCAACCTTTGCCCGCTTTAATACCAAACAGATTATGGCTTGGCTTACCATCAGCGGTCAGAATCTCTCTTTGTCCCCAACCAGACTCTAATGCGGCCTGAGCAATAATCAGCAAATGAGGAATACCACTGCGTTGGCTAGCTATCCGGGCAGGAGTCGAGAGCGTGGATACAAAATTCGTACTGTTCAGCGGCAGCGGTTTAGGCGCCATCTCAGGTTTCGGTACCGTTCGACGGATAAATTGCTCAAGCGCCTGCCTTGGCAAGGTTTGCAAAACGTCGTTATCCAGCGTCACGGGGACTTTACCCACCATTTCGCTAGGGGCAATTTTGTTGTTAGCAAGCTGCTTGAGCATCATATCGGCAAAACCTAAACCCTTCTGAGCAATATTCTGCGCGATTTGCTGATCGTATATCGAAGTATAGAGGCGTGTCTGTTCACTGCTCAACATGCCATCTTTAGGCAGAGATGAACGCATACTTTTCAGCATCATCTGAACAAAAAGCCCTTCCATTTGTTGGGCTACTTGCCGTAGCCCCTGTTGTGGATCTTTTGCCAGATTGGATTTTAATGTGTTAACCGACTGTACATCATAAGCCGCACCGGGCAGGGTTAAAAAATCATTCATCAAATGATCTCCAGTTTCGCCCGCAGACAACCTGCACTTTCCATTGCCTGTAAGATTGACATTAAATCATTCGGTGTCGCACCCAATGCATTCAATGCTTGAATAACATGGCTCAAACTTGCACTGGCGTTAACCTGCTGCAACGCACCATTTTGTTCACGGACAGCAACAGTCGGATTACGGGTGACAACGGTACTGCCGCCGGCCAACGGTGTATTTGGCTGACTAACAATCACCGGATTATCAACAATGACAGAAAGATTCCCTTGAGCAACAGCACAGCTATCCAGCATGACATTGCGGTTCATCACGACAGAGCCGGTGCGAGAATTGATAATCACTTTGGCATCGCCGACATCAACACGGACAGTCAGGTTCTGCACATGGGAGAGAAATTTAACCTGCTCGCTTTTATCTCTCGGCATACGCAATTGTACTGTGCGGGCATCCAGCGGCGTTGCTGTCCCGGTTCCGCCCATACGATTGATGGTATCGCTGATTTGTTGAGCCAGTGAGAAATCTTCATTATTTAATTGAAGATTCAATATGCCATTTTCACCAAACTGAGTAGGTAATTCGCGTTCAATCACTGCACCGTTACTAATCCGACCACCCGCAAGCTGATTGACTTTTACACTGCTTCCCCCCGCGCTGGCGCCAGCGCCGCCAACCAAAATATTCCCCTGCGCCAGAGCATAGACCTGATTATCCACACCTTTTAGTGGTGTCATCAGCAAAGTACCACCACGTAAGCTTTTCGCGTTCCCCAGTGAGGAAACCACTACGTCAATATTCTGCCCGGCACGGCCAAACGGCGGTAGTTTCGCAGTGACCATCACGGCAGCCACGTTTTTCAACTGCATATTGGTTCCCGGCGGAACGGTAATTCCCAATTGGGATAACATGTTGCTTAAACTTTGGGTAGTAAATGGCGTCTGAGTCGTCTGGTCCCCGGTCCCATCCAGCCCAACCACTAATCCATAACCAATCAACGCATTTTCCCGTACCCCTTGAACCGTGGTGAGATCACGGATACGTTCCGCTGATGCCGTCGTTGTCACCAGAGCCAGCAATACAAGAAGAAGGCTGACAGCAAATTGTTTTATCATAACCATCCCCTGTTAAAATGGTGCGACATTCAGGAAGAAACGCTGTAACCACCCCATGTTCTGCGCTTCATTGATATAGCCATTCCCCACATATTCAATGCGGGCATCCGCGACCTGATTGGAACTGACCGTGTTATTAGCATTGATTGTCCGTGGGTTAACGACACCGGAGAAACGGATAAATTCGGTTCCCTGATTGATAGCAATCTGCTTTTCACCGACCACATGTAAGTTACCATTTGCCAGTAACTGATCGACCGTCACGGTAATCGTTCCTCTGAAAGTGTTATTCGCATTAGCGCCGCCTTTCCCACTAAAAGTATTGTCAGCTTCCATATCCAGATCGGTTTTATCTCCACCAATTAACCCTTTCAGGAAACGGGGAGTCAGTGCTGCGGAAAACGTGTTTTTTCCATTACGGCTGGCATTGGCCGAAGAGTTCTTACTGGCGCTGACATTTTCCTGCAATGTGATCGTCAGGGTATCGCCAATATTTCGGGGTCGGCGATCTTCAAATAGCGGCTGATAACCATAATAAACCGGCTGTACTACTTGAAAAATAGCGCCATTAGGGACTGGCGCGGTTGCCGCAGAAGGTGCTGCGGTGGTTGCTCCCTCAACCAGGGGTTTTTGCGGTATATACGCACAGCCCGTTAGTGACAATACCGCCAGTGCTATACTACAACGCCATTTATTCGCCACATTTTTCCGTAAATGGCGGAACTGACAAACGGCGCTGGTCTCGGCAACAGCCATTGTATCCATCTTCGATACTCTTTATTTATCCCTGAATAACGGGGAAACTGAATGTTCCCCGCGGTTCTGATTGACGATTAGGTTATAACTGAGTCAGTTTTTGTAGCATCTGATCAGATGTCGACACCGCCTTAGTGTTAACTTCATAAGCACGCTGAGTCTGAATCATGTTGACCAACTCTTCAGCGATATTGACGTTAGATGTTTCGACATATTTATGTTGGAGCCACCCTGCGCCATTGATTCCCGGTGTATTTTCAATCGGTACGCCAGAGCTGCTAGTCTCTACATACAGGTTTTCACCGATACTTTCTAACCCACTGTCATTGATAAAAGTTGTCAGAGTAAATTGACCTATTTGCTGAGATGCGGATTGCCCCTGTACTTTCACACTGACAATACCATCACTGCTTATGGCGAGGTCCGTCGCATTATCAGGAATAGTAATGGTAGGGAAGATCAAAAAACCGCTAGCGGTCGTCAACTGCCCGTTTTGATCTTCCTGAAATGAACCGTCACGGGTATAGGCGCTGGTGCCATCAGGTAACTGAACCTGAAAGAAACCCTTTCCTCTAATAGCAACATTATGGCTGTTATTAGTTTCAGATAAGTTTCCCTGGCTATGTATACGTTCTGTTGCTACCGGGCGCACCCCAGTACCTATCTGTAAACCAGAAGGTAAGCGGGTTTGCTCCGATGACATCGCCCCTGGTTGACGAATGTTCTGGTAAAGCAGATCTTCAAAAATGGCACGCTGGCGTTTAAAACCATTGGTGCTGACGTTTGCCAGGTTGTTGGCAATCACATCCATATTAGTTTGCTGAGCATCCAGCCCAGTTTTAGCAATCCATAATGATCGGATCATCGGTTTTATCCTCTGTGTCTAAATCAACTCATTGCTAATAGCTGATTAGCACGTTGTGCATTTTCATCTGAGCTATGGATGACTTTCATCTGCATTTCAAAACGGCGGGCATTGGCAATCATACTCACCATGCTTTCCATTGGATTGACGTTACTTCCTTCAAGTACACCGGGCATTAATTTCACCTCATCACTGGCTGGCAAGACATCACCCTGTACCCCTTGCGCCTGTTCCGTCATGTGAAAAAGGCCATCATCGCCGCGGACTAGCTGATCGCTCTCCGGTTTCACCATTTTCAATCTGCCAAGTTGCCCCAACTGTGTTGGCGGATCACCAGGAATCAATGCAGATATAGAACCATCCGTCGCCAGGGTTAACTCAGCCTGTGGCGGAATGTTGATCGGGCCGTTGTCCCCCATCAATAAGTTACCTTGGACGGTTAACTGGCCTTCCGCTGAAATCTGAATGCTACCGTTACGTGTATAAGCCTCAGAACCATCTTCAAGCTGAACCGCCAGATATCCCCCCTGCCCAATCGCCACATCCAACGGACGAGAGGTATAGTTCATCGGCCCTTGACGATTGTCAGAACCCGGCGTTGAAGCCACAACCAAAGTACGGGTATTAAAGGCAGCCCCTTCAACAGGCACCGCTCGCAAAGCAGCCAGTTGCGCCTTAAAACCCGGCGTCGATGCATTAGCCAGGTTATTTGCCGTCACTGCCTGATGTTCTAGTGTCTGACGAGCGCCGCCCATTGCGGTATAAATGACATGATCCATAATGCTATCCTGAAACTATCAGCGCAGGCTGACCAGCGTTTGTAGGATCTGATCTTGGGTTTTAATGGTTTGCGCACTGGATTGGTAGTTGCGCTGCGCCACGATCATATTAACCAGTTCCTGGCTCATATCGACGTTGGATGCTTCCAGAGAACCACTGAGCAATTTGCCAAAACCGCCAGAATCCGCAATGCCAACAACAGGATTCCCAGAAGCCCCCGTCTCTACCCAAACGTTGTCCCCCTGCGCTGACATCCCCTCTGGGTTAGCAAAATTAGCCAGAACGATCTGCCCCAATAACTGGGATTGTTTATTGGAATAGGTGCCGACAACGCGGCCATCTGACTCAATACGGTAGCCACTGAATTCACCTGCGGCATAACCGTCTGCCTTGAGTGTCGATATGCTATCAGCATCAATTTTCTGCTGCTTACTGCCATTAAAATCAATAGTGATATCAGCGGCATTAGAACCATTCAGAGAGGGAACATTAAATGTAAACTGATTATTGTCACCAATCAGTTTACCGTTGCCATCAAATTTCAACGTCCCCAACGAAGCGGCTTTAGCGCCCTCTACCGCACTATCCTGAGCATGAACCTGCCATTCGTTATCGTTCGTTTTCACAAAGAACACCTTGATATTATGTGGATTACCCAGGCTATCAAAAGTGGTAACAGTGGTAGGGTAGTTATAAGAATCCTTATTTTCCGGCGAGAAAGCCTCTGTCGGTTTTTCATGCATCGAATTAAGGTTGGTTGTCATCGTCACCTTAGTTGTTGCCTTAGCCGCCAACATACCTTGAGGTATTGTAATCGGCTCTGGGTTAGCCCCTTTCTGAATCTCCGGCGTGCCACCATTGACACTGGCGGCGGGATAGCCGGTCAATTTCATGCCTTGCATGTTGATAATATTACGGTTCTCATCCATCTTGAATTGACCGTTACGGGAATAGTAGATCTTACCATCACCGCCTTGCATACGGAAAAAACCGCTTTGAGTGATCGCCAAATCAAGTGGGCGATTGGTCGTCGTTGGCGTACCATCTTTAAAATTCTGATTAACACCCGATATTTTTACCCCCAGCCCCACCTGAGAACCGGCAAAAATGTCAGAAAAAGCAACCGTGCTGGATTTAAAGCCAGATGTCGCCGCGTTAGCGATATTATTACCAATAACGTCCAAATTACCTGCCGCGGCATTCAAACCACTTACTGCTTGTGAAAAAGCCATATTATTCTCCGTTAAAATTCTTGCTTGTTAAAGAATCTGACGTATCTGATCCATTGTGACGGCCCCGATCCGTCCTAAATCCAACTTAGCGCCATCCGCATCACGAGTAACACCCTTCACCTCCGCGTGCCTCAGTTGCTGAAATACGCTCGGGCTGCCTTGATAGCTGGCCGAAATGGTGAATTTATAAGCGGTTCCCTCAGCCATAGCACCATCTTCTTTTATGCCATCCCAAGTAAAATTATGAACACCCGCTTCCAAGGCGCCGAGATCAATTTGGCGTACAACCCCGCCTTGCTTATCAGTAATGGTGACTTTTACACTATCTGCCGGTCTTGCCAGTTCAATACCATATTGTGACGTGCTGATGCTTCCATTTTCCTTTGAACCCACCAGGATGGTATCCCCTGGGATCATCACCCCTCGCCCAATCAGAGCCGATGCCTGTACAGGCTGATTATTATTTATCTGACCGACAATAGACCCCAGTGTGGTATTCAGCTTTTCGATCCCCGCCAGGGTGTTAATCTGCGCCAAATGGGAAGTCAGCTCATTGTTCTTCATCGGGTTAGTTGGGTCCTGATTTTTCATTTGCGCGACCAGCAATTTCATGAAGTTGCTATTCAGCTCTTCACTGTTCTTTTTCTTGCCGTTCGATGCTAACTCACCAACAGTCATGTTATTCAGTGATTCATTCACTGAACCAGTAATAGCCATGAGTCACTCCTGTTATTGACCTAACGTCAATGTTTTCAACATTATCGATTTAGTTGTATTAAGCACTTCAACGTTGGCTTGATAACTACGGGAAGCGGAAATGGTGTTAATCATTTCTCCGACCACATCAACGTTTGGCATCCGCACATAACCCTTTTCATCGGCCAATGGGTGCCCTGGCTGATACTCAAGGCGGAAAGGGGTGGGATCATCAACAATTTCACTGACTCTGACGCCGCCGGTTTCTTGCCCTGCCGGTGCGGCAACACGGAAAACAACTTGTTTAGCCCGATATGGCTGACCATCAGGCCCCGCAACGCTATCGGCATTTGCCATATTGCTGGCGCTGACATTTAATCGTTGGGATTGAGCTGATAATGCCGAACTGGCAATATCAAAAACACTAAGTAAAGACATTGCTCTTATCCTTGCTGTAAGACTGACATCATGCTTTTAACTTGAGAGCTGGTCGCAGTCAGTTCAGCCTGATATTTCAAGCTGTTATCCATAAAATTGCTGCGTTCCATATCCATATCTACCGTGTTGCCATCCATCGCTGGCTGATAAGGCACCCGATACAGCAAGTCCATCTCCATTCTCTTCTGAGGCTGAATAGGAATATGCCGATCGGATGTCAGCGTCAGCCCGATCCCGTTTCCGGCGACCCGACCGTGTGCAATGGTTTTTTTCAGTTGTGTGGCGAAATCAATATCCCGCGCTTGATAACCGGGCGTATCCGCATTGGCGATGTTAGCGGACAATATCTCTTGCCGCCGTGATCGCAATGACAGGGCTTCCTGCTGAAAATGAAAGGCTGCATCTAATTTATCGAGCATATTCCTCCCTCTGATGTGACTGACCTGTGTTGTGAACCTTTAATTGCGCTTTTCGCGATCGCGAAATTCGCAGTAAACAGAATAAACGCAGAAGGAAAAGCCTATCGGATGAATAGACGCTAATTGGATTGCTATTTATCCCATTGACCGATATTCAATACAGGTACACTTATACGCGACTAAACAGCAGCGTATTGACCTACAGAAATAATGAGAGCGAGAAGATGCAAGCTATAAAGATTATCGGGCTGTTCGCATTTTTCTTTATCGCTTCGATGGCATGGGGCAATAATTTACCCCAAGCTATAGAGCACTATTTCCAACAGATACATAGGGATAATCATCGCAAAGTTTCTGTTGACATCAGAACCCCTAAACAACAATGGCCCCAATGTGAACGGCCAGAAATTCAACCCGCTATCGGCGGTCAAAACTGGGGAAATCTCTCCTTACCGGTTATCTGCCATCAACAACGCAAATTCATTCAAGTCGCTGTCAGTGTGACAGGAAATTATCTGGTTACTCGCCGTGCCCTCGCACGTAATGATATTTTGTCAGAGAAAGATTTTCAGGTCAGAAGCGGATTACTGGAAAAACTGCCCCATGATCTGGTTATTAACAAAAATGAAATAAAAAACAGCATTACGATACGTAACATCCCAGCAGGGCAAGTCATTACACGTAATATGTTACGCCGCCCGTGGGCGATACGGTCAGGCCAGAGTGTGGTGGTGGTTGTACAGGGAAATGGCTTTCAGATACGGAATGAAGGGAAAGCTATTAATAACGCCGCCATTTCTGATAAAGTCAGGGTTCGAATGAATTCAGGACATGTTATAACCGGCCAGGCATTAGAAAACGGCAGTGTAAAAATCATGTTATAAGTTCCTAAAGTTTTCTTTCACTGTGCCGATATAACCAGCAGAGCACGATTTGCAGGTATGCAAATGGCATGTAACCTGCTCCGATCCATAGGTGAACCTATGCCTGGCCACAAAGGATAATAATTATGAGTATCGAACGCACTCACCCCTTATTAGCTATCGCTGCTGTTCAACAGCGACCAACTAATGAAAGCGCCCAAGGCACCCGCAAAACCTCCGGCGTTACCTTACAAAGCAGCGATGCACAAGTAAAACTGAGCGAAGCACAAGCAAAACTGGTTCAACCAAGCAGCCAGGATATCAATATCCAAAAGGTGCAAAAGTTGAAAGAAGCTATTGCTCAAGGAACTTTAAAAATGAACAGCGGTAAAATCGCAGATGCTTTGCTTAAAGAAGCCGCCGAAAACTTTCAGTACGATAAGAAATAATTGAACCTGCTATGGAAGCACTACAACAATTACTCGAACAGCAAGTGACCTATTTGACCTCGCTGACCCAAACTATGGCGGAAGAACAGCGTATTTTATGCGAGGGTTTTATTGAAGCACGAGATTTGCACCAGATAACAGAACGAAAAAATTTTTTGTTATCTGCGCTTAGCCATTCAGAACAGCAACGTCTTAATTTGAGCAAGACATTAAACATCATTGCACCTTATGATAAACAACCTATGCTTGCCACGTTATGGCAACAGATCGGCAAAGCTGTCACCCAAATTCGTGATCTAAATACCCATAACGGCCTGCTATTAACTCAACATCTTGAACTAAATAGTCAAGCTATCGCTTTTCTAAAAAGCCACCATAGCCCTTCTCTTTATGGCTCAGACGGCCAAGCTGCCCGTCACTCTGCGCTTTCCGGCCATAGAGCTCAAGTTTAATTCAGCGCATTACCGCCTATTGCGGTAGTGCTGCTTTTTATTGTTTTGATCGTATTTGTAAGCACCACCTTCCTGTTCAAACCGAGCTTCGTATCTGCTCACAGAGTCCTCAAGCATGAATAATTCAAACGAAATGTACTGTGAAATGGTTGTTGCAATCAGGGGAGAACGGATTGGCAAAAATCACTGTTTGTAAGCCAACGTAACAATTGCGAAACAATAACGTTTTGCGTGTTGCAAAAATATACTGCAAAATAGGAATAAGCAACAACGGGGAGATTATCAAAAATCAGGCTAATGGATTAACAGCGAGAACACCCTTCATTTCATTGATCTATCTTGGGAATAACACATTGATGCACAAGAAATTAAAAAAAAGCAAATCTAGCGGACAGCAGATGCCAAAAACGCCTCAGCAACAATTCAAAGCTTACTGGACGTCCATCGAAAAATACCAGTTGAAGATCGCTAAGTTACAACAGCAGCAAGACGAACTGTTCATGCGCTTTCAACAGGAGGTCTTACCGGTAGAGCATCAATATATGCAGTCCAGATATGATAAAGCGGCGCGGTTGCTTTCATTTGCCGATAAAAAATCGCTGGGGAAAAACCAACGAAGAGAACTATTTTCCTGGATAGAAGAAGAGCTTGCTGAGTTATGTACTTACCCCTTTAACGAAAACCTTGATCTCAATAAGTTGACCGATCACTTTTCCAATCTTCATGCGTTTAAAGAAGAGGAAATTCCGACACCAGAACAGATGGCTGATATCCGGCAGACTTTTGGTGAATATTTTGATTTTAATGAAGAAATATCTGATGAAGAATTACTTGATATGATAAAAAATCCCGAAAAAATGCGTGCCACCATAGAACAGCATTTTCAACGGGAATCAGAACATTTCTACGATGAATATGATGCAGAAGAGACCTCTGACTTCGATCCTGCGGCAGAAGACCAGAAAAAACTGGATTCTTTGTTTAAATCGCAGGAAGTGAGCCAAATGTATAGAAAAATAGCCAAGGTACTGCATCCGGATCGTGAACAGGATTTAGATGAGAAAAAGAAAAAAAACCAATTGATGGTACAGTTATCGCAAGCCAAGAAAGATAATGATGTCTGGACGATAATAAACATGTACCACAAGTACATTGATCCAACTTTCAGTTTTAACAGCCAGGATATATCCGACATCAATAAATTGCTCAAAGCACGTATAGACATATTAGCCAATGAGCTTAATCAGCTAAAACAATCTGATTCATTACCGGGCATGATTTGGCGCACACTGGGAGGTAATACATCGAAGGCAATAGAGAATAACCTCCGCGAACATTGCAAAAAATTGCGACAAAATATAGAAAACGAAATCCAACTGCGCGAAAGCCTACGCTCACTCACTGTACTAAAAAGCTACCTGGCAGAACGACGTGATGCCTTTGCCTTTGAAATTGAACAGGAAATGATCGACTATTTTTTCAGACAATATTGAATCCGCTGAGTCTGACAGAAATTTCAGCGGCTTACTTATAAGTTTACCGACCATTAGCCGCGCACTGTGTCAGAGCATTACCACCCATTGTGGTAGTCCCATTTCCTTGTAATATATACAAAAAATGGGGCTATCCTAGATTAGACCATCATTTGATATTCTCAAAAACATAAACTGCACCGGCTTCGGACTCAGAACCAAGCTTGATTGGACCTGCGCCAACAACCAAACTCGTCCCCGCCTTATTCAGGCCGACAGCCCCACCAAAACCACTTAAATTGTCTGAAAGGTTTTTTATGTCTAATTTTAATTTCGGCCCTGTTATTCCCCTTGGCAGGGTTTTTCCTCCGGGAAGTACAATCAATCATGGAAATGGCTGGACAACAACGACAACCCCCGTTTTTCCTGGGGTTCCGGGTGGAGGGCATAGCATTACTCATTATACAGGTATCTATAATAAACCAACACAGCCTCCAACCTATAATTGGACACCCCCCATTAATAGACCCTGGGGACAACCTGGAACTCCTTATAAAGACGTAGACCATTACTTTAGAGAAAACGATCTTGAAGTTATTGATAAAAAATTAACCAATGTAACAAAAGAATTAGAAGATTCTGAGAAAAACGTTTCTTATGATTTTGACGACTCTCTTCTAAAAGCAGAAATGTTGTTGGTCATATTAAATAAATTGGCTTCTGAGAATTCTTCCGAAGCACTAAAAACAAATGTTGTTGATTTCAAGTTATTGATTGAGCAAAAGCCGTGCTTGGATATCGGGGAGATTGGACCGGGGTTTGGAATGAATACGTTGTAGCACCAGCGATGGATTTATATAATGCAAAACATGAACTCATTAATGTATTAAATAAAATAACACCGGCAAAAGAAGAGATCAAAACAAATACTAAAAAATTATTGACTACAGATAATAGCATGAGTGGATTGGGAATGTTTTTTCATTTTACAGGAAAATCAGGTCGAGAACTCACTCTCTCTGAAATCGGTGTGCATGATAGAATTCGTGTATTAATGCAGAAGCCAGGTGCATTTGGCAGAACAGAAGGCAGTATTCAATCTCGTTTTATTTCACAAATTCAGAATGGTGAACGAATTGATTTTAAAAATGGTTATGATTTTGCTAAGGAATCAAAAATACCAGGTATCGACCCTCTGTGGGCTATTGGAGGTGCAACGATTAGTGGAAATTTGATAAATATTAAGGCAGAAGACTCAGGTGATAAATATAATATATCCGGTGTAATAAATTATAAACTATATGATAATTTTACTGATCCATATGATACATTTAACTGGAAGACGGAAGATATTAATTGGGGTGGAGAGCCATTTGAAATCACTGGGGAATGGAAGGAAAATGTAAATTTTCAGATCGATAAAAATATTTATGAAAATAAAATCAAACCATTAATTCAACAGAATAAACAATAATATTCTTAAGGTCTCGCATTAAATGCGCGACCTTATACCAAATACCCAATTAAAAAAAGTACTGATAAATAACCTGAGGAAAAACGTGACTGAATATTGCAATAACAGTCATTAGCAATGATATCAATATAGTTTTTTTAAAATTTCTTCCTAGTATAAAAAAATAATTAACCAACATAGATAACATAAAAAAAATAACAAATATCGATAAAAAAAGAGCAACCAGCATTTTATATACACTCAGTTTAAAAACTTTCTGTAATATTATCATAAATAAGATTTATTCTCAGTGCTGAGAACATGATCAATTCTAAATATTCAATAAATGTGAGATTTATCGCAAAAAACGCGATAACAACGGGAATGGTGCATGCGTGATCAGGCACATTCAACTTAGAACTTAGTATTAACAATTATGGCCATCAATTGATATTTTCAAAGATATAAACCGCACCGACTTTGGATTTAGAATCGACACTTTCTGACATTGCCCCAACAACCAAACTCGTTCCTGCTTTATTCAGGCCAACAGGTCCACCAAAACCATTTAAATTGTCTGAATTGCCTGAAGGATTCAAAATCTCCATCGGTGTTTCCATATTCCACTTACCATTCAGACAGGTATACACATACACCCGGGAAGCCGCCCCCACTGCCAGACGATCCCCCGCAGCATTCAGATCGAGAGAACGGCCAAAATCTGTTACGTCACCACTTGCAGGAGCTGAAAACTTAATGGGATTTTCTTTATCCCAGATCCCATTCCTGCTCTTATACAAATAAACCTCCCCATCTGTGGATTTATAAAACTCCATCCCCACCGCCAAGCGATCCCCCTCTGCATTCAGGCTAAAAGCCCTGCCCACTGATAGGTTATTTTCAGAGGCACTGAACTTAATGGGGTTTTCTCCATCCCAAATCCCATTTGTGCGTGTCGTGGAATCGTTATCACGCACCGCCAGACAGTTTCCCGCAGCACTTAGGTGGGCCATCCAGCCAAACTCATAAGAATCCGAAGGGAGCGGAATAGGGTTTTTTGTATCCCAGATCCCATTCCGGCGCATAAATATACGGAACGGAGGGGAGTATTTGCCCCCACCCACCAGACAGTCTCCCGCGGCACTCAAGCTGACATTCACACCAAAGTATTCAACTCCAATCGGAAACACAACGGGATGTTTTATATCCCAGACGCCCTTCCTGCGCGTATACACACAAACCCGCCCTCGGTTATCAGCAGGATACGGCAACATGTTTCCCAACGCTAGGGTATCTCCCGCCGCATCCAGACAGACATCCCATGAAGATCTATGATATTCATCTTCAAAAGCCTCAAACACAATCGGCTTACTTATATTCCACTCACCACTCTTCCGGCGTGTATATACACAGACTTGATTATTCATCCCAACCGCTAAACAGTCTCCTGCCGCGTTCAGGCTAACAGAAGTGCCAAAATGCTCATTCTCTTTGGGGAAGGGAGAAACAATTCGCGTTATCATGGTGCGTTTCAAACCTAACACCTGCGTGATCTCTATCCGCTCACGCCGCGATAAACTGAAAAAATCCGCAAACTGAACCTGCCGATCGGCATCCAATTTCAGATACCCTCCCCCATCAAAAGAGAGTCCACCTTCTGGCTTCAGTGATAGGGACAAAGCGCCTTGATTAGAATTTAACCCGCCAGAATACTGGGTGTTGAGGGTCAGTTTTCCTTTGCTATCTCGTTTCAGTCCTGCGGTTGGGCCATCACCCTGAGCGCCATCAATGGTTTCATATGCCTTATATGCCTCATCAATCAAATGGGAAAAGGCTTCAGGCATGAGCCGTACACCAGACTTAAAACTCGCTTTCAATGAGTCAACGGTATTAATTTCTTTATCAGTCATCACTTATCAGTCATCACATTTCCTCAAAAGCCACATTAGACAGTCACCTGTCTTCTGTTCTCTGTCTTCTGTCTTCTATACGGTCATCAATTGATATTTTCAAAGATATAAACTGCACCGGCTTTGGATTTAGAATCAACACCTTCTGACGTTGCCCCAACAGCCAAACTCGTCCCCGTCTTATTCAGGCCGACAGGTCCACCAAAACCATTTAAATTGTTTGAATTGCCTGAAGGGTTCAAAATCTCCATAGGTGTTTCCATATTCCACTTACCATTCAGACAGGTATACACATACACCCGGGAAGCTGCACCCACTGCCAGACGATCTCCCGCGTCATTCAGTTCGAGAGAACCGCCAAAAGATATGCGACTTACAGGGGCCGAAAACTTAACGGGATTTTCTCTATCCCATATCCCATTCGTGCACGTATACAGATAAACCTCCCCATTATAGGGTTTATAAAAACCCGTACCCACCGCCAAGCGATCTCCCTCTGCATTCAGGCTAAAAACCCTGCTAAAATTAGATGATTCATGATCAGGGCGACGGAACTTAATGGGGTTTTCTGTATCCCAAATCCCATTTGTGCGTGTATACACATAAATCGCGGAAATGTAATCATCACACACCGCCAGACGGTTTCCCGCAGCACTCAGGTGGGCAATCGCGCCAAACTCATAAGCATCCGAAGGGGCCGGAAACAGAATGGTTTTTTTTGTATCCCAGATCCCATTCCTGCGTATAAACATACGGAATGGAGAGGAGTATTTGCCCCCAGCCACCAGACAGTCTCCTGCGGCGTTCAAGCTGACATTCGCACCAAATCTTACAGCATCCCTCGGAAACACAACGGGATGTTTTGTATCCCAAACGCCCTTCGTGCGTGTATATACACGAACCACTTCGGGCCATATGTCTCCCAACGCCAGACAATCTCCCGCCGCATCCAGACCGACACTCCATGAAGATAAATCATCTTCAACATCCTCAAACATAATCGGCTTGCTTATATTCCACTCACCACTCTTCCGGCGCGTATACACATAGACGTGACTATTCATCCCAACCGCTAAACAGTCTCCTGCCGCGTTCAGGCTAACAGAGCTACCAAAATACTCATCCGTTCTAGGGAAGGGAGAAACAATGCGCGTTATCATAGTACGTTTCAAACCCAACAACTGCGTGATCTCCATCCGCGCTCCCCGCGATAAACTGAAAAAATCCGCAAACTGAATCTGCCGAGCGGCATCCAATTTCAGATATCCTCCCCCATCAAAAGAGAGTCCACCTTCTGGCTTCAAGGATAGCGCCAAAGCGCCTTGTTCGAGGTTTAACCCGCCAGAATGATGAGTGTTGAGGGCCAGTTTTCCTTTTCCATCTCGTTTCAGCCCTGCGGTTGGGCCATCACCCTGAGCGCCATCAATGATTTCATATGCCTTATATGCCTCATCAATCAAATAGGAAAAGGCTTCCGGCATGAGCCGTACACCAGACTTAAAACTCGCTTTCAATGAGTCAACAGAACTAATTTCTTTATCAGTCATCATATTTCCCCAAAAGCCGTATTAGACAGTCACTGCTATCGGTTTCTGTTAATGTTTTATCCACTTCGTTAAAGTCGATGGAATTAAGTGACGGCACTGACTACGAAATACACCACAATTAATGCCTTCACACCTTTTAGCTCGATATCCTGCGGTTTGGCGCTACTTAACTTCACTGACTACCTCAGGTATGTTGCTATCTTCTAAAAACACATCCCAGATAACACTGATTTGATATTTAAGTTGAATATGTCATTAACTTTTCGTATAACACAATCTGATATTATTAAGCATTATGGAAATGTAAATTTTTGCCAGTTATTTAATAAAAATTAATTGCTCCTATAAAATTTCATATAAAAATATATCGCTTAAATAATAACTCAAGAACTATAATTACCGCAACAACCATAAAGTTAATTAGATTAAAATCAATCCACCAAAAAACAAAAAAATTACAAAATAATCAATAACATAATAAAACATCTTTATTTAAATATAATCTTTTTATTATCATTCAATAAATGTATTTCATTTTAATTTTTAAAGAAAAATTAGCACATACTCAAACAATATCAAAATCATAATTACTCATATTAAATAATTCACAATCGAAAATAAAATCAATATAAAGACAAGAATAATGGTTAATAAATAAATTTAAAACTCCTCACAAACACAATTACCACCAAATTAAAAATAATATAAAATCACCCGAAATGATAACACCACATCCTTTTACAATATGTCCCTGTTATGTTTAATTTATTTTTATTAGATGTTATCATGCACTTATTTTCCATATTTGAAGGTGAAAAGCGAAATAATTACTATATACCCATATTCTGTTGTATACCGCCGATAGAAGATAATATCCAGTTTAGTGATTACAGTCATCAATTGACATTCTCAAAAACATAAACTACACCGGCTTTGGATTTAGAATCAACACTCTCTGAATCTGCACCAACAACCAAACTCGTCCCCGCCTTATTCAGGCCGATAGACCCACCAAAACCATTTAAATTGTCTGAATTGCCCGAAGGGTCCAAAATCTCCGTAGGTGTTTCTATATTCCACTTATTATTCAAACAGGTATACAGATATACCCTGTAAGACGCTCCTACTGCCAGACGATCTCCCGCATCATTCAGTTCGAGAGCTCGGCCAAAATCTGTTACATCACTTGCAGGAGCTGAAAACTTAATGGGATTTTCTCTATCCCAGATCCCATTTGTGCGTGTATACAGATAAACCTCCCTAACAATATTCGTGGACTTATAAAAACCCACCCCCACCGCCAGACGATCTCCCTCTGCATTCAGGCTAAAAACCTTGCTGAAAACAGATGATTGACCTTCAAGGTGACTGAGCTTAATGGGGGTTTCTCTATCCCAGATCCCATTCGTACGTGTATACACATAAATCGTGCTTATTGTGTAATCATCGTAACCATGCACCGCCAGACAGTTTCCTGCGGCACTCAGGACGACAGCCTTGCCAAACTCATAAGAACTTAAAGGGACCGGAAACTTAATGGGATTTTCTCTATCCCAGATCCCGTTCGTACATGTAAATATATGGAACGTAGAATGTAACGCAGGTTTGTATTCGCATCCAGCCACCAGACCGTCTCCTGCTGCGCTCAAGCTGATACTTATACCAAAGATTTCAGTGTGGCTCGGAGCCGGAAACCAAACGGGCTTTACTACATCCCAAACGCCATTGGTGCGCATATGTACACCAACCCTCTTTTCGGAACTATTGGCCCCACTAGCTGCCAACGCCAAGCAACCTCCCGCCGCATCCAGACAGACATCCCATGAAAATCCATAATGATCACTTTGATAATACTCAAGAACAATAGGAGTGCTTGTATTCCACTCACCACTCTTCCGGCGCGTATATACATAGACTTTATTCATCATTCCAACCGCTAAACAGTCTCCTGCGGCATTCAGACTAACAGAAGTACCAAAGTACTCCCTCGCTTTAGGAGAAGGAGAAACAATACGCGTCATCATGGCGCGTTTCAAACCCAACACCTGCGTGATCTCCATCCGCTCCCACCGCGATAAACTGAAAAAATCCGCAAATTGAACCTGCCGATCGGCATCCAATTTCAGATACCCTCCCCCATCAAAAGAGAGCCCACCTTCTGGCTTCAAGGATAGCGCCAAAGCCCCCTGTTCAAGGTTTAACCCTCCAGAATGGTGAGTGTTGAGGGCCAGTTTTCCTTTGCCATCTCGTTTCAGCCCTGTGGTTGGGCCATCACCCTGAGTGCCATCAATGATTTCATATGCCTTATATGCTTCATCAATCAAGTGGGAAAAGGCGTCAGGCATAAGCCGAATACCAGACTTAAAACTCGCTTTCAATGAGTCAACAGAACTAATTTCTTTATCAGTCATCATATTTCCTCAAAAGCCGTATTAGACAGTCACCGTCATCTGTTCTCTGTCTTCTGTCCTCTATTTGACATCCTCAAAAACATAAACCGCACCAGCTCTGGACTTAGAATCGACACTTTCTGACGTTGCCCCAACAACCAAACTCGTTCCCGCCTTATTCAGGCCAATAGCCTTACCAAAATCATTTAAATTGTCTGAATTGCCCGAAGGGTCCAAAATCTCCGTAGGTGTTTCTATATTCCACTTATTATTCAGACAGGTATACACATACACCCGGGAAGCTGCACCCACTGCCAGACGATCTCCCGCATCATTCAGTTCGAGAGCTCGGCCAAAATCTGTTACATCACTTGCAGGAGCTGAAAACTTAATGGGATTTTGTGTATCCCAGATCCCATTCGTGCGCGTATACAGATAAACCTTCCCATTAATAATAGGTGAATCATCATCCGCCCCCACCGCCAGACGATCTCCCTCTGCATTCAGGCTAAAAACCTTGCCAAAACTGGGTGAGCTATCTTCAGGGGGATCGAACCTAATGTAGCCTGCATCCCAAATCCCATTCGTGCGTGTATACACATAAACCGTGTTTCGTGCGGGATGATAAGAATAGTTTCCATACACTGCCAGGCAGTTTCCCGAGGCACTCAGACAAATCGTAGTAACCCCGTTACCAACATCCGTAAAACGAAGCTGAATGGGGTTTTCTTTGTCCCAAATCCCATTTGTGCGTGTATACACATAGAACGTATAGTCCCCCATTACCACCAGACAGTTTCCTGCTGCACTCAAGCTGACACTCACACCATAGTTTCCATAAGAACGCGCGATCGGAAACACAATGGGATTTTTTGTATCCCAGACACCATTCGTGCGCGTATACACACAAACCTCCACTTTTTGATCACCAGTTTCATCTGAGTATCCCACTGCCAGGTTATCTCCCTCAGCATCCAGACTGACATTCCATGAAGCACTGCGATATTTATCACCATAAGCCTCAAACACAATGGGCGTGCTTGTATTCCACCACTCATCCTTCCGGCACATATACAAATAGAGTACTTTCCCCATCCCAACCACTAAGCAATCTCCCGCCGCGTTCAAGCTAACAGAAGTGCCAAAGCGTTCATTCTCTTTAGGGGAAGGAGCAACAATACGCGTCATCTTGGTGTTGGTACTGCGTTTCAAACCCAACAACTGTGCGATCTCCATCCGCTCCCACCGCGATAAACTGAAAAAATCGGCAAACTGAACCTGCCGATCGGCATCTAATTTCAGACGCCTTCCTCCATCAAAAGAGAGCCCACCTTCTGGCTTCAGTGACAGTGCCAAAGCTCTCTGATCAAGGTTTAACCCGCCAGAATGGTGAGTGTTGAGGGCCAGTTTTCCTTTGTCATCTCGTCCCAGCCCTGTGGTCGGACCATCCCGCTTATCACCATCAATGATTTCATATGCCTTATATGCCTCATCAATCAAATGAGAAAATGCTTCAGGCATAGGCGGAACACCAGACTTAAAACTCGCTTTCAATGAGTCAACAGAACTCATTTCTTTATCAGTCATAATATGTCCTCAAAAGCCGTATTAGGCAGTCACCGTCATCTATTCTCTGTCATCTGTTTTCTGTCTCAGCATTCAATAACAACTTGGCAATTTGTTTCCGCGTCTCCTCAGGAAGCAATTTAAAAGCTTGTGCTGAAACTGCTACAGTACCATCCACCGACAGCGCCCCAGATTTATCCAACATCAATCCCCCATTGGGCTGTAGCCTTAACGCAAGCCCCTCCGGTTTCACCGTGATGCCATTACCAGTCTTAACCGCCAAACGGTTGTCGATAACCTGCAAACCGCCCCCCGGATGATAAGCCTGATCACCATCCTGCCAACCAAAAAGCTGTCGCCACAACGTGGCCCAATCAATCAGTGAATAAAACGCCGCCTCAGTCGGGATCTTTCCAGGGGCGAAGTGGGTACCAAGCTGACTGACCGTTTCATCTGTTATCTCTTTCGCCATCGTCTTTTCCTCATTTAGCTAGTCGTAAAGGTAAACTTTCCCTTCGCCACTTTTCCAGCCACTGGCACCGATCGCCAATGTATTGGCGTCACCGCTAAAACAAACACCGGCACCAAATTTATGGTTTAATTCCCCATCCAGCTCCAGTAATTTGCTTTGCATAATCCATTGTTCATTCTGATAGATAAACCACCATACCGCACCGGTTTGCACACCTGTGTCATTCTTACCAACAGGTGTTGACACCACCAGCACCTGGCCGTCACTACTCAAAGACAGTTCGCTGCCAAACCTTTCCCCGGCAGTCACCGCTTCTCTCAGTATTCCCATAACTTGCCATACATTACGGTGACGCTGGTACAAATAGACCGCACCAACATTGTTCTTCTCTCCCGGGCACCCCACCGCCAGAATATTGCCGCTATCGCTCAGGCTGAGACTGCCGCCAAAGTCGTCTTTTCTGATGGTTAAAGGCGAAGTCAGCGAATTGAGCGGCGGTTGCGGCTGCCAATATTCCCCGTGACGATGAAATATCGTCACTTCACCATTACCATTACGCCCTGTTGCCGCCACTGCCAAGGTTGAACCATCGGCACTCAAGCTAAGTTTGCCGCCAAACATATCGCCCTGTGCCGGAGAAGATAAGGTCAGACGCTCACCAAGCTGTGACCACTTCTTCCCGTCATACTGATAAAGATACACTGCGCCGCAGTTATCCAATAAACCCGATCTCCAGCCATAAGAACCTACTGCTAATAGTGTGCCATCAGCGCTTAGGCCCACAGCGCAACCGAAATGCTGCTGAACGTTCGCCTCACTAAGCCAAAGTTTGGCAGATTTCTCCCACGCGCCATTTGCCAATCTGCGATAAACGAACACCGAACCATGCCCACCATCACTGTTCCGGTTATCAATCCCCACCGCGAGAACATTACCATTTCGATTCAAACTTAACGCTCTGCCGCTATAACCACTGACGTAATCAGCGAATTGCTGCCGCCAACCGTTATCGGTATAAGAAAAGAGATATACAGGATCCTTTCCTTCTGCCCCACTAAGCGCGATAGTTTTCCCATCGCCGCTGACACTGACAACAGCGCCAAGGTTTTTATTGTTACCATTGGTCGGCAAATCAAACGCAGGCAACTGCGCCTTACTTGCTGCTATCTCCTCAGCATGAATCAGCCAACGGTAAAGCTCCCTTTTTTGTTCCTCTGTAAAACTCTCAAACAATTCCAGCGACAATTTAAAGTCGGGGCGTAATCCCAATTCGCCATTAATGAACTGTAAACCGCTGCTTTTATCAATATTGACAGCAATTTCACGGTCTTCGCCGATATGCACCCCATCACCGGGATTCACTAAGAGTAAATTCACTTCATCCAGATCTCGGTTCAAACCTGCTCCTGGATTATTATCGGGCTGAGCAGGGTCCAGCCCGGCCAAACGTCGACCTTCCGCCGCTATTTGCACCAATTGAGCATAATTTTCACTTTTCGGCAGGGAATATAATTTAAACCAGGATTTAACTTCCTCTTTATCCAACAAACTATTCTCGCTGGATGTAGTAGATGTCTTGTTGTGAGCCATTAATACCTCCAATTCCGAATGACAGATAAGTTAATGTTATTACACGCCGTTCTATTCTTTTATTTTCGGGATAAACAATATTCTGGCTTTATCCCCCTCTTAATGTTTCTTTTCATTCTAATTGGCCGCTTTATCGGTAAATTTTGCCGAATCGTCTGGCGTGGCGATATGTTTACCCCCTAACCGGGCATTCCTTCTCTGGGTACAAACAGCACCTCTGCGGCTTTTAGCTGTTCGTAGTCTTTCTTACTCCAGAAAAGTTCTTTATCGGCAAACTTCGCCAAATCGTCGGGCGTGGCAACATGTTTGATCCCTACACCACGTATTTTCTCTGCCGGTATAAACAACACCCTTACAACTTCTATCTGTTCGTAGGTTTCCTCACTCCAGTAACCCTCTTCATCGACAAACCTCACCAAATCACCGGGCGTGGCGACATATTTAATTCCCAGGCCAGGTGAAATCTCTCCCGCTGGTGTAAACAACACTTCGGCAGTTTTCATCTGTTCATAGGTTTCTTCATTCCAGAAGAGCGATTGATCGGCAAACTTCGCCAAATCGTCGGGTGTGGCAACATGTATCACGACAATATCTTCTTGATATAGCGGCGGTTCGGTGGACATAATGTTCCCCCTATTAATAAAGTCAGACCTTGGTTATGTGTTATAGCTGAAACTATCCTCGGCAGACTCGCTTCCGATAACACTTATTTAATATTTAACTTGACTACGTTATTCGTTTTTCGTATGAAACAATCAGCTATATTTAAGCATTATAGAAAAATGAATTTTTGCCAGCCATTTAATAAATTTTTAATTACTTTTTTTTAAAAATCTCACATAAAAAGATATCGTTTAAACAATATTCCACTGGTATCGCAATAACTATTAATTCAATTAGATCTAAACTAATCAACCAAAGATTTTATTAGAGCAAACATAATAATCAATAGCACTTATAAATGTCACATATTTATGCCGGACTATTTCATTGCTACATAATAAAAACATTTTACGAATTAAACCAAATACAATAATTAAAACTGATTTTTTAATATAATCAACAACCCATTTAAATGGAGAAGTTTATAGATAATTATAAAGAATTAAAAATATAGAAATTTAAAATTAACAAAATATAAAAATAGAGCTCATTCTCCAGATTTATATATACCCAATGGATTTCAAGATGGATCGCGACGGCAAGGGAGCGAATCCCCGGGAGCATAGAGAACTATGTGACCGGGGTGAGTGAGTGCAGCCAACAAAGAGGCAACTTGAAAGATGACGGGTATATTTGATAATAGGATTGGTAATATGGAGTATGAGAGTTACCTGGCGTTTTATTATAAGATTTCAAATCTATACCAAAACCGGTAACTCTCAATTTTTCAAAGTGCTGTATCAGCTCAAGTTGTGCTTAATACACATTAATTTAATCGATCATTTTCCAAATATCTTGGTTTTAGCTGGTATTCCATCTGAAAATTTTGTACCACTCCAGTCTATCTGATTAGGCGGTATACCGAACTTTTTCCATGTCAAATTAACCGGTACTCCAAGTATACATGCAGCAATAAATCGATGCTGACCATCCATGATATGGGTAAGCCCCGTCCGGCTATTGTGCCAGACAACGATTGATATTGGATTTCCCTTTGTTTTGAAGCTTGCTATTTTTTCGTCAACAACTTTTTGAAAAACTTCTGCTTGAGCGGGTAATGGTGCGGAATTCCCAATATCCCTTCTTCCTACAGGGCTGCCTTTTAATATTGATGTGTCATATGTTCCCTCATTTCCTTTTAGTTGAGGTCCGTTTGCTGTTTTTCTTAATGTTACGGGATTTAACATATTTTTATACATATTTAACTCTCATCCTTTTGAATTGTTTAGGGCATCCGATATTACTGAATTTTCCTTTTTCGTCACCCAATTCTGTGTATTATTTTTTATCTTTCCTTTATCATTATTTTATTCAACATTCGATTATTTAGCCCGTTATTTATTATTCTTACTCAGTATGACTTGATCTGTTTTTGAGCTATTTAAAAAACTTTTTAACATCAACTATGGACATAATATCATCATTTGTGAATTTCAAACAAAAAGTATATTGGAAATAAATAATATATAGATTACATCCATTATTTATATTTAATCTTATCTCAACATAGAGAAATTAAAATAAATACATTTAAATAAATATTATTATACAAAAGCATTAATTGATAGCTTGGATTCAAAATTTCAATATAAATATATAATATGAAATCAACCAGAAAATACAATTTTTTCATCGACAGAAGAACAGAACACGATTATTCGTCATGAATAAGCCGAATAATCCTCCTCGTAAAATATTATGATATAAAACATCCAATGAATTATTTTTAAATAAAGGAAGTTCGTTTATCGTATAGATAAAATCATTTTTACTTATTATGTGAATCTACCTACCCTAATTAGTGTTGTTGACTAAAAATAACTATTAATATCGAAAGATGATGATAGCAGGCCATTTGGGAATAAAGTGGCCTGCTATTCTATTGATACCGCTATCCATTACCACCAATGGTCGCGGTCATACGGATTTGACGGTTATCACTGATTTCAAGATTAGATAAAACCACTAATTGAGGCAAAGTTCTACGCAAGAAACGCGATAACAGCGGGCGTAATGCATGATTGACCAACAGTACCGGAGGCGCGCCCAACATTTCTTGGCGTTGCAGTGCTTCCGTCGCCTGCCGTTGTAAGTTATCCGCCAATCCCGGTTCCAGACCACCGCCATTTTGTAATGCCTGAATTAACAAGCGTTCAAGGCCAGCATCCAACCCGATCACCTGAATTTCCTGTGCGCCGGGGAACCATTGTTGAGCAATTGCCCGGCCAAGCGCGATTCTAACCAAGGATGTCAATTCATAAGGATCAGTTTGTCCAGGTGCATGTTCAGCCAAGGTTTCAATAATTGTCCGCATGTCTCGAATCGGCACTTGTTCAGACAACAGATTTTGCAGCACTTTGTGCAAGGTTGTCAGATTAACAACATCAGGAATAAAGTCTTCCGTCAATTTCGGCATCTCCTGGCTGACCCGCTCAAACAGTTGCTGAGCTTCCTGACGACCAAATAATTCATTCGCATATTGCGTCAACAGGTGATTCATATGGGTCGCAACCACCGTACTAGCGGCAACCACAGTGTATCCCTGAACCTGAGCCTGTTCTCTGAGGCTATCATCAATCCAAACCGCAGACAGGCCAAAAGCGGGATCTTTCGTGATATCACCTTGCAATTCCCCTACGGCACCACCGGGATTAATCGCCAGCCAACGCCCCGGATGCGCTTCACCACGACCAATTTCCACCCCTTTCATCAAAATACGGTAGCCCGCCGGAGCGAGTTCAAGGTTGTCCCGGATATGAACAACCGGCGGTAAATATCCCATCTCTTGGGCAAATTTCTTACGAATACCGCTGATTCGCCCCAATAACTCACCATTTTGCCGAAAATCAACCATCGGGATCAGGCGATATCCCACTTCCATACCCAAGGGATCTTCAAGCTGAACGTCAGACCATGAAGCTTCTGATGCTTGTTGTTGTTCTTCTATTTTCGGTTTTTCTGTGTTTATTGCCGGCGCATCAGTGCGGCGATATAGATACCAGCCAAGACCTGCCAACGCCGCAGTAAATAACAAGAAAACAAAGTTAGGCATTCCCGGTACCATACCCAACAACCCGAGAACACCGGCACTCAACATCATCACTCTGGGATTATTGAACAGTTGAGTCACCATCTGCTGACCAACGTCCTGATCCGTTGCTACACGGGTGACAATCACACCCGCCGCAGTAGAAATAATGAGAGCAGGCAGCTGTGCAACCAGACCATCGCCAATGGTTAACAGGGTATACGCTTCTCCCGCATCTCCCAGACTCATACCATGTTGAGCTACACCAACAATTAAGCCGCCAACGACGTTGATAACTAAGATCATCAATCCCGCAATCGCATCGCCGCGCACAAACTTACTGGCGCCATCCATCGAACCATAAAAATCCGATTCCTGCGTCACCTCAGCACGGCGCTTCTTCGCTTCTTCTTCACCAATTAATCCGGCATTTAAATCGGCATCAATTGCCATCTGTTTACCGGGCATGCCATCCAACACAAAACGGGCGCCCACTTCGGCAATCCGACCTGCACCTTTAGTAATGACCATAAAGTTAATCAATACCAAGATGATAAATACCACAATACCGATAGCGAAGTTGCCACCAACCAGAAAATGACCAAATGCCTCTACAACGTGCCCCGCTGCCGCAGAACCCGTATGCCCTTCCAATAAAATGATACGGGTTGAAGCTACGTTAAGAGATAAACGCAATAACGTGGAGAACAGCAAAATGGTCGGAAATGCGGCAAAATCCAGCGTACGCCGGGTAAACATCGCCACCAGCAACACCATGATTGATAACGCTATGTTAAATGTAAACAGCAAATCAAGCATGAATGGCGGCAATGGCAATACCATCATCGACAAAATCAAGAGGATCAATACCGGTCCAGCAAGCATTTGCCATTGCGAACCTTTCATATTGCCCGGTAAACGAAGTATAGAGGCCAGATTAGCCATGACGATTATTTTCTCCAGCAAAATCCAGTGCAGGCGGCACTGGCAGATTTTCAGGTTTCTTCGGCTTCAAGCCGCCTTCCCGTTTCCAACGTTTCAATTGATAAACCCAGGCAATGACTTCCGCGACTGCTGCATAAAGTGTCGCGGGAATATGCCCGCCGACTTCACTATGGCGATAAAGCGCTCTGGCAAGCGGCGGCGCCTCAAGTAATGGAATGCGGTTTTCTGTACCGATTTCCTTAATACGTAAAGCAATTAGCCCTGCCCCTTTCGCCAATACTTTTGGCGCACTCATCGCTTTTTCGTCATATTTCAACGCAACAGCATAGTGAGTTGGGTTGGTGATAATCACATCCGCTTTCGGTACATCCGCCATCATACGCTGACGGGCAGCCGCCCGCTGTTGCTGACGGATACGCGCTTTAACATGTGGGTCCCCCTCTTGTTCTTTAAACTCATCCTTTATTTCCTGCCGGGTCATTCTCAGTTTTTTCAAATGGCTGTATATCTGATAAACAACATCGAAAGCCACCATCGGTATCAACATGAAAACCACCACATAACCGGCGAATATCAGCATTTGCATAGCGTCATCCAGCGCCAACAATGGCGGTTGAGCTATAAGCCGTAACATGGCAGGCCAGTTCATCCAAAGGAACAAAGCAGCACCAATACCGACAAATCCCGCTTTAAGCAGTGCTTTGAATAACTCCGCCAACGCATTCATTGAAAAAATACGTTTCAGGCCAGAAATGGGATTCAATTTTTTCGGATCAAATTTGATGGATTTAGTACTGAACACTAACCCACCCAACAGCGCCGGGGCACTTAATGCAACTAACACTAATCCAGCAAAAACTGGCAGCAGAGCCAAAACAGCCTGTTGCAGCAACCTGCCAATCTGTTGCACCATCTGCTTATCATTGCTGACCATGCTGTGATCAAAGCTAAACCCTTCAAACACCATCAACGACAATTCATGCGTCATTGACTGACCACTCATCCAGAGCAAACTTAAACCACTGGTCAACATCAATATAGAACTCAGCTCTCTGGAACGGACTATCTGCCCCTCTTTTCGGGCTTTTTCCCGCTTATGGGGCGTGGGTTCTTCTGTTTTCTCAAGATCGCTATCTTCAGCCACGGCTTTCCTTGTCAGATTTTCAAACGCTATCGATCAGAAAATATGGAATCAAATGGCGGTTAGCATGACAAAAGAGAAAAAATCCGATGGCTGGAACAATGAGAAATTTGACCGGGTATTTGCGGGATAGAGCTAGCCGCAAAAAATTCGATTTTATTTTCATTAATTTCTGAACTTTTCTATATCTCCTTAACTCAAATATATTGCATTACCGATCAATTATTACCTTTTAAGTTGTAACGATACGGTAATTATTTTAGTTAAACAAAAGATTAATGTGGTTAGTCAAAGGAGAAGTGAAGTAGATGGCAATAGGGTATTACCTGCTCGTTGGTGACAAAACCACCTGCGGCGGACAGATTATCACTGGTGATCACACCATGACATTTAACGGGCGAGCAACTGCGCGTGAAGGGGATAAAGTTACCTGTGGTAAACATCCCGGCACTTACACGATTGTCGGCGGCATATCAGATATGTTTGATATGGGGCAACGATTAGCTGGCACATTGGATAGTGTCAGCACCTGCCCTTGCCGGGCCCGGTTTATTAACTCAGTTATGGACAGCTACGAGAAGCAGGAACAGCCTCGTCAACAAGCGGTAACGCCTGCTTATATGGCGACGCAAAACTTCTCATCACCAATGAAGGAAGCAACAACAGTTCAGCCCAATCCTCCACCGGTGACACAAGCGCCGCCTCCACCGATCCCGGTATTTGCCAAATCTCGTCAACGGGGCAAAGGCTGTACCGACGCCGGTACGGAGACTGAACCGGCAGATAATTTCGGTAGAATGGGGATATATCAGGTTCTATCATCGCCCGCTCCTGTCACGGAATCAAAGCCTGAACAGCCTCCGCAAGGCAAGAAACACCCGCCAGAACCGGATAAGCCACAGGATAAAAAATTACCGTGGTATAAACGGTGGTTTAGCGACAGCAAAGGTAAGTCCGAAGCCGCTGCAACTGTTGTAGCTGCAACGACCCGTAGCGCGGTAGCGGATGGCGAAGCGCTGGTGATGCGTTTCATTGGTGGTGGCGTTACCAGTGCCGGACGTTGGCTGGCGGTGCCGAATCCGTTGACAGTCGGGTTAATGGGGTTGTTTTATTCATCGGGGTTAAATGAAGGCGAAGAAGATTACTTAAACCAATATCATCTTAGTGAAATTGCCAGTCAGTATGGTAAAGCACCGACCCGTGTCCGTTTTCGCTGGATCAGAGATGAAAAAAGCGGCAGGATGACAGTTCAGGGGTATCACGTCAGCCCAGAAAGTGGTCTGGATAAAGTGCCAGTTCATATGATGAAACTGAATCCAGTCACCGGTAATTATGAGTTCTGGGAACCAGGAGAATACCGGCCGACGATTTTATGGACACCAAACGAACAGGAATTCAAAGTTCCATCCCATACCGGGAATGAGGAACAGCCGTTTATTCCGTCACAGATAACCGTATTGCCGATCCCGGATAAAGTCGGCAGCGATATTGAATCGTTGCCAATACCGGAAGAGAAGGATTTTCGGGATTATATTCTGGTATTTCCCGCCGGTTCAGGAATGAAACCAGTTTATGTGATGTTTAATACTCCTCGGAACCAACCGGGAGTGGTAACTGGCCAAGGACAAAGAGTTGAAGGTAATTGGTTAAGTCTCGCAGGACAAGATATGGGGGCACCCATCCCTAGCCAGATAGCGGATAAGTTACGAGGGAGGAGATTTAATAACTTTGATGATTTCAGAAGGGCATTTTGGAAAGAGGTTGGTAATGATCCTGAGTTGTCTCAGCAATTTAATTCACATAATAAAGAGTTTTTAAAAAAGAGTTACTCTCCATATTCACCACGACAGGAACACATTGGAAATCGAGAAAAATATGAGATCCATCATGTTAAATTTATTAAAGACGGTGGTGAAGTCTATAATCTCGATAACCTTCGTGTAACAACACCAAAAAGGCATATCGAAATTCATTCAAGCAAAGGTGGAATAAAATGAAGTTAAATAAAAAGTTAGAAGATTATACAGAAGCTGAGTTTTTAGAATTTGCCAGAAAAGTATGCAATGCAGACTATGCGACGGAAGATGAAGCTAATGTTGCAGTTCAAGATTTTATCCGTTTATCAGAGCATCCAGATGGTACTGATATCCTTTTTTACCCATCGTCTGGTCAGGATGATTCTCCTGAAGGAATAGTGAAGCAAATCAAAGAATGGCGAGCCAAAAGCGGTAAACCTGGCTTTAAAAAATAGCAATTAAGTCAGTGATCAAAAGGATTTTTATAATCCTTTTGATCACGGTTAAGTAAGGTTAATACCTCACACAGCTATCATATTGGTATTGAATCGCTGCCGATGCCGGAAGAGAAGGATTTTCGGGATTATATTCTGATACTCCCCATCCCGAATATGCCACCGGTGTATGTGTATTTGAGTAAGCCGCCGGTGAAATTGTTTGAGGTGGATTTTTGCGGGGAGACTGAGGAATGGAACACATGCAGATCATATGCCTTCAGATGCTGCGGTTCAGGCTTACTGGAAAAACCTTTATCCAGAACTGAAACCCAAGCAACTGGAAAGATTATCGAAAAATGTAGCAGCTATAATTATTCCTGCTGATGTCCATAGAAAACTCAGTGCGACCTATGATCTATCAGAGCGCGTTAAAGAAGTGACATTTCTACCCACCTCAGAAGTACGTTGGTGGTAGTCAAAAAGAGGAGATTTTCCTGAGAGCCAATTCATTAATCAACAGCTTAAAAAGTTAAATTGAAAATAAATTTGAATAGAATATTGGAACAGGAAATAATGGGATATAATACTTGTCCGTGTTGTGGTAAACAGACAATTGAACGTTTAGGTGAATATGAAATATGTTCGATATGTCATTGGGAAGATGATCCTGTTCAATCAGCAGACCCACACTTTTCAGGAGGAGCTAATTCTATGAGTTTAGAAGATGCGAAGAAACTCTATCTTTCAAAGAAAGATTGATTTTAGAGTTAAATATTCTTTGTAGTATTTCATTGCTTTTATTGTAAGTGATTAATATTTAGATGAAATTACTATCAAATGAATTATTCGCATAACATTATCAATAAGAAATAGTGGCTTATAAGGACTGAGCTCTGTAAGAATGAGAGAGTATGTAAGAATGAGAGAGTATGTAAGATGGAATTAAAAAAACTAGAACAATACACCGAAAATGAGTTTATAAATCTGATTTCAAAAATAATATCGAAAAGCAGATTCGACTCATAAAGTTGTATTTTAGTCAGTCCATCAATACCTTCTAGAAAATGACTAAAACGCTCGCTTTTACCAATATCCAAACGCAAGCGATGCAAACAGTTCAGTCATATATTACCCCTTAAGTGGGATTTGAGCTTTTTGTAGAGTGCGTCGGGTGCCAGATCAGCATCATTCGGCCAACACACTGCGCCACATTCATCAACACGCGCTTGGGCAAAGAATTTCTGCTCTTTCAGTGGCTCAAACATGGGTCCGAACAACCGATCCGCGATACACACCTCTCCATAGGTGCCATCATCGAACGTCACCACCAAGGTGTATTCTGGCTTTATTTCCACTTTCGTTATTCTGCGCATGATAATTTCTCCAGTGGTTCAATCTTGTTGAGAGGCGGATTATGGTTAATACATCCGGATCAGGATGCCAAAAAACTCACTGATAGTTGGCATTTGTAATGGCCTGAGAAACAATGATAATACTATTTACCGTAGCACTAAGATTGACACTACTCAACCATTAAATGCGAGCTATAAATATCTAGAAAGGGAGTCCTTTAGTCAGTTCATCAATCCCCAAATACGGATACCCAATATTTCCCAGATAGAATATTCACGATACTGTAGTGTGCAAGGATTAATGTTAAATGTGTTAGAGGGACAGATAGCTTATTGTCTCAAAGAGAACAACGTCACTGAATATTTCCTGCTTAGAAATGGATATGTTAGTAACGGCTTAACCAGAACTCAGGTTATTTAAATTAATTTCAATTCGAAAACTCATTACCACCATTCATTGAAATTATTTTCCAATTTAAATGTTAGGTTAAAGTAATTTCAATCGTTATTTCCACCTTTATTATTACAATAGCATATTATCTCTAATATATTTCTCCATTTTATTTCCAGTAAATCTAATGTTTCATAGGCTAGTACCTGATCCCCTTCATAAGATGCCCATATTATATTAATTGAAAAAATCTTATATCATCCTTTTATCACTCCAATGACTTATCCTGATTTGTAATTATCTTTATGAATATAATATCTGGCAGAATATCATGGCATTCTCGCAACTCACCAAGCACTAGCACATGTTTAATTCAATTTATCCCAAGTTAAACCTTTAATTCTTCTGGGGTTCCTTCTCTATATGGCACCAACGTCGTCCTATCTTGCGAATCAACCGCACAATGATTATTACCAACAACCAGCATAACCAAATCACTAGTTGCTTTAATCGCGTGATCTATTTCCCCATTCACAAAATAACAAACTCCAGGCTCTATTTCATGCTTTTTACCCGCATAAATAACATAACCCGTTCCTGCGAGTACAAATAAGATATGATGCCCTAAGTGAGTATGATTCTGCATTCCTTCATCTTTGCTGAAACGAATTAGATCAGCACCAAAACCATCAAACGAAACTAATCCCTCGCCCGTTCCCATACTGTTAACCATTTTATGACTTTTCGCCATTGTATCTACAACGAGATGTTCACCGTTCCAGTGACAGAATCTATTTTTAATAAGTTCCATATTACCTTCCTTTTATCTCTACAAATAAAATTTTATTTTAAAGTGACTATCCATCTATTAAATAAAATAATATTTCCCAGTAAAGTTTCAATCATCACAAATTCATATCAACAAAGAAATTAACTGGTTATTAACAATATATCAAATAGAAATATGTAATTCCATAGTAGTATTTTACAAAAACGCACTCTGTGATAGCAATCACTATAAAACTCTTATTTTAAATTTCTTTGTAGAAGATAATCTCAGCTTAAAGTAATATCAATCAAAAGTTAGATTAATTATATTATTCAATCAGGACAATAATGGCATTAATTAAGTTGACCTTAACTCTCACTAAAAATAACTATTTCAGAGATATAAAAACGCAATTCTTTTATTTTAGTTTATTGAGCAGATCACATTAAGCTCCCAAGCTTCAAGTTTTCTAACTTGAAATCCATAGGGTATAAATTACACCTAAAAGAAACCCCACAACCTCTGCCGAGATTGTGGGGTTTCCACCATACTCTTTGACTTTCCTGTTCCGCTTCACTACCTACTGTTTTGCAACCACAGATTCATTGTGAGGCAACCAGTAGTGCCGATGTTCAAAAGCATATTTAGGCAATCGAATACGCAACGGTTTCTGACCGGAAGGCCAGCAGGTACGCCAATCTATATCCTGACCTTGTAACCATAAGAATCGAGAGTCATCCTCTGCCATATGCAGCTGATCTTCTTTGGTTGAAGCAGACGACGCAAAATCTCGTAGCTGCCTGAGTAGATCCTGCCGTGATGTTGCAACAAATAATGCCCGATAAGATAACGCTGCCCTGCCAAACTGTAATGTCCAGCTAACCGCCGACAGTTCAATGTTTTCATCGTTCTCAATAAAATCCCCTAGCATAGCCACCATTTTTTGTAACGATGCCTGGCTATTAGCCGAGATGGGATAATAATACCCCTCCAAATTGGCTTTAATCTGTTGCTGCACTTGAGTTGGCGCCTCCTCCAAAATGACATGGGAATTGCTGCCGCCCAATCCAAAAGAGCTCAGCCCAGCGAAACGCTTTTGTCCTGCCCCCACCCGCCAAGGATTTTCCTCTGTAGCCAGTTGTAAGCGCGAATCCACACTATCAATTTCAGGATTCAAACGCTGAAACGCGGCGCAAGGCACAATGGATTTATGCTGCAACATTAATAAAACTTTAACGATGCCAGCTAACCCCGCAGCGCCTTCTAAGTGCCCAATGTTGGCTTTTACTGAGCCAATATAGCAAGGTTGTCGCGTTTCTCTTGATTCATCGCGGTTAAAGATCTCATTAAGCGCATTGAACTCGATAGGATCACCCAATGAGGTTCCCGTTCCATGTGCTTCAAGGTAACTGATTTGTTCCGCAGAGACGCCAGCCTGTTGCAAGCAATCATTGACTAACGCAATTTGTTGTTCCGGGTTAGGTGAAGTCAGTGAATTAGCACGCCCACCATGATTGACCGCCGATGCCCGAACGTATCCATAAATAGGGTCCCGATCCTCCAATGCCTGTTTTTGCGTTTTCAAGAACAGACACACAGCCCCTTCACCACGGACAAAGCCATTAGCATCTGCGTCAAAAACTCTACAACAGCCATCTTTAGATAACATTCCCGCCCGGTAATAAGCAGCCATGTTGAATGTGTTGCTCAATAAATTAACACTGCCAACTATCGCCTGTTGGCATTCCCCAGAACGCAATGAATTCACCGCGAGCGTCAGTGCTGTCAATCCACTTGAACACGCAGTATCAATTTGTAAACTCGGACCAATAAAGTTGTAATAAAATGACAATCTGTTAGCCAGCAGGCAATTCAGTGTCCCTGGCGTTGCATAAGCATTTGCCATCGCCATATCAGCCGCAACCAGTTCACGATAATCATTACTGCACGAGCCAATAAAAATACCCGTCTTTGATCCTGAATAACCAAGCGGATTAGCACCACTATCTTCGATCGCTTGCCAAGTCAATTCCAGCAACATTCTCTGTTGCGGGTCCATCATGGCTGCGACTCGTGGAGAAATGCCAAAGAATGGCGCATCAAAACCATCAATACTATCAAGCAACCCAGCTTTTAAGGCTTTTTTAGGCAACGGAATGACGTAAGGCTTCCCGGATGCAAACCGCTGTTCGGGAATCTCTTTTATTACGCTGTGTCCAGCTCTTAAGATCTCCCACATTTGCTCTGGGGAATCTTCCGCCCCAGGAAGTCGGAAAGCCATGCCCACAATAGCAATAGGCATCTGTTTGGTATCACCCGCACTACTTACTGAGGGGGTAATGGAACTTAAATGTTCCAACAAGGCAGATTTAGCTATCCGTTGTTCATCCGGGCTAAGCGAATGATATATGTGATGCAGATTATCCACGCTTTCCTCCTTCTATGAGGCGCTGTAACCTTAATGCTGCTTCGCCATCAAGACTACGCATCGCATTAATAAAGTCATCTAAGGAATGTTTATTCTCAGTCAGTTCAGTTTTGGCAGTGTCAAGATATTCAATCAATCGATGCGGTGAGCTATAACGCCAGAACAGCGTTGGCGATAATTTTCGACGAAAATGCCCTGACATCCGCTCTGCTAGTTTGACTGCCTTGAGCGAATCAATACCCAAATCAGCCCAAGTGCGCTGCATCATTGATTCAGTAAAATCTTCATCCCAATTCAGGAAATCCGCCAGCAGCGTACGTAACTGCCCAGCAACCGATTTAACCGGTTTAGCTTCTATCTGATGTGCAACTGATCGTGATCCAGACAGAGTACGAACCTGAGCAATAATCTCGGTCAGAAACTCAGACGCCTCTACCCCATTAAGCAGATAGTGATTAAATGCCAGAACGAGGTTCATCTCTTTGTTGTGAGGAGCACCAATGAACAATGTTGACTGGGACGGCGGCACAATAACCGGTACGGCAAAGGTGGCGCCATCGTTACCGGTATATGAGACCATCATAGGAACATCAACATCGACAGGCAATTTTTCTGCATCTGGATCAAGTACGCTATTTAGATGCTGTCTGAACTCAAAAAAGTCCATTGTCTGTGTTTTCGGTACCTTTAATGAGCTCAAATCGCCTTTTTCATCCAGAAACGCAATACCCAGGTTGATATCGGTATAAGTGTGATAGCGCTCTTGATCAAGCGGCCTCGAACGCAACATTGGGAATTTTTTCAATGCCTGAGAAATTGCATAAGTGATGACCTGAAATGGCGTTATCCACTCTTGCTGCCCGGAAGTCTCCGTTAAATGATGAATGGCGTTATCAACAAGTTCAATCGATAAGGGTTTAGCTGCCCAGCACGGCTGTACAGTAGCACTATTCAGCCGTATTGCTCGATTAAGGCGCTGCTGATCTCTTGACAGAAAACCAACATTGCCATCTTCTGCATTGCTCTTTTCTGATGGCTTGGTTTCGCGGTGTTGTCGAAGGTAATCATCTATATGACCAGGCAATAATGTGCCATATTTTTCCGCCAATTGATTAAGAATGTGCGGCTCAATTTGATGTTCTTGTGCGTATTGACGGGTTTTTGGCGGAATACGCGCAGGAGGAGCAGATACCTCAGGAACAGCCTCTACTTGCCCTACTTTTTCTACTTCCTCCACTCTCTCCACTTTCTCCGGCGGAGGCGTTAACTCTTCACTGATCGGGGAAGGCTCAGCCACTTCACCGACAGCTCTGATGACCGCAATAGGCGATCCAACAGGGATAATATCATTTTCCGCAGCCAACCATTTTTCCAAGATCCCCTCAACATCGGATTCAATGGTAAAGGCGGCCTTATCCGTCTCCATTTCATAAACAGGCTCATCACGCTTGACATGATCTCCCACCTGCTTAAGTAACTGGATGATGACGACTTCAGTGGTTCCTTCTCCCATCGGGGGAATAAGCAACTGTGCCATAAGTTCTCCTTAGCTCATTACCGCATAGACGGAAGCTAAAATGTCATCCGTGCCGGGTAAAACAGCTTTTTCTAAACAAGGATTAAAAGGAATATGAATATCTTCACGTGTCACCAGACGAGGCGGTGCCAGTAGAGAGAAGAAATTGTCATTCTCATCCAAAATATCAGCAATAATGGATGCACCCACACTGGCCGTCCGGGTATCCTCTTGCACAACGATAAGCCGCCCGGTTTTGCGCAAAGATTCCGCAATCCGTTGTTTATCCCAAGGTACCAGACTACGTAATTCAATCACTTCAATGTCAATATTGTCTTTTTCCGCTTGAAGAGCCGCCATCGTCGCAAGCTGAATCGTATTTCCCCAAGCAACCAGCGTAATATCCTTTCCTGCCCTGACGATATTTGCCTGCCCAAGCGACACTGGACTCACCAGCCGACGCTCATGGCGCTCTCTCATAAGGTGTTTAGGAATCAAGATCAGACTCGGCATGTCCAGGCTTAACGCGGTACGGAACAAGGCGACGGTATCAGCCGGTGTCGTTGGAACCATAACATTAATACCGGGAATATGCGCTAAGATACCGTCCGAGCTTTGGCTGTGCCATATACCGCCTCCTGGGAGATAAGCGCCATAAGGCGCATATATCACCACCGGACAGCGCCATTTACCTACCGTTCTCCAACTTAACGTGCCAAGTTGCGACTGTAACTGATTGAGACCTAACCCCACAAAGTCAATAAATTGCAGTTCAACAATTGGACGCCAACCACAAGCGGATAACCCAACAGACGAACCAATAATCGTGGCTTCTGAAAGGGGAGCATTAAAAACGCGTTCAGGATAGCGAGTGGATAAGCCACGGGTGAAACCAAAAACACCCCCTTTAGGGTCTTCAATATCCTCACCAAATATCAGCACTTTCGGATCCTGGCTCAACGCCTCGTCCAAAACCTGATTCACCGCTTTAAACTGTGTCTCTTCGGCTTCCATCTCAACATGTACGGTAGGCTTTTCTTCACGATTGCATAAATAGGTACTGACGCTTGCAGGATCAGGTTCTTCTTCGTGATAAACACGCTCAAATATTTCCGCGACATCAGCTTTAATGCGCTCTTTTTGTTCAGCCAGCGCCTGCTCAGTTATCGCCCCTTTTTCCTTCAAATAGGCGATGTAATTTTCAATCGGGTCCTGTAGTGTCTCCAGCTCATCCGGGGTACGGTACAGTTTGTGAGAATCTGAATTGGAATGAGAATCTAACCGATCCATACGACAAACCAATATGCAGGGAGTCCGCTCAAAACGCGCCTTATTGAATACCTCCTGTGCAACAGGAAACAACGTTTCCGGCTTGCGGGCATCAACACGGCGAATCAAACACTCGTTAAATATTCCCAATCGATACGGAGCCATCTTCTCCGTTGAGGTACTAATACCCAATTTATTATCGGAAACTACAAAGACCACTGGCAAACGCCTTTCAACCGCAAAGCTGACCGCTTCATAAAACTCTCCCTGCCGGGTTGCCGCATCGCCGACACCACACACGACAAGCCCATTTTTATTGTCCAACACGCTTGCCCAAGCAGCTCCAGTCGCAGGAATACATTGGGTTCCGGTCAAGCTGACTACCGAGAAGATATTATGTTCTTTGGAGCAAAAATGATTCGACATGGTGCGGCCGGCTGAATGGGAAGTGCCCTTCCCCATCAGTTCCCTTGTCATTTCAACAATAGACATACCACGCGCTAATACTAATGCCCGATCACGATAGTAAGGAACCAGCACATCATTCTTTTCCATAAGCTGCGGCAGTACTGCCAGCCCTTCATGTCCAGCAGCCGACACATGGAACCAAGCTCGGCCTTGTCGTGTGACTATCGCACTACGATTATCAAATTCCCGTGACAGCAGCATGTCATAAAGTAACTTTTGTTCATCCAGACAGTTATCCATTGAAGGGCTGTGTTCCTTAAGAGGTACTTCATTGATCTGTACGTCTATCACTCTCTTTTTCCTCACAAATAGTTAACGTGGTAGTTGTCGTTATTGCGCTTAATGCTTGATAAAAAAGCGAACACGGGGTAGTCCCGTTCATGATTACTTGAGAGACTATAGATCCCGATAAAGAAGTGAACGTAGGGTTATTGCCTACACGAATTGCAAAAGATAGAGGTATACGGTCACAATTTTTAATTACGTTTATACACCTAGCATGGGGGGAAAAATTATCTCCATAACCATAAATGGTTTCGGCTGTCATGGTATTCCCTAAATTTTTAGCATTGTCCTGAACATAATGTGACACCATTTAAAAAACTCCAACCGATGAACAACAGCCATTCGTTAAGAGTAAGGCCAACAAGCATCGGCATTTCCATGATTACAATACAATATGATTACAATACAATTAAAAAACAGCTGCTTATCTATGTCTGTAACTCCTGCAATGATGAGACATAGGAATAATTCATTACTTTGCTAAATTATTTTAATGATCAGATTTTTTCGACAAGCTCTTCATTAGGTATTTTTATGTTTAACCAAGACATAGCCTCAATAATAACACGTATTATATCAATCGGACTTAAGACTTTATGCTCACATTAGAATTCATTATGTTTTGTGATGAATATCAATAATGACCTCCTCATATCAAACAATAGATAAAGCTGAATTGACGAAATCATCCAGCATCAATCCTGATATTTTATTAAAATTCAGCTTATTATCTCCTATGTTTTATCATAAAAAAAATTGTAGTAATGCGGGAATGATCACAAAAAGGGCACCAAAAAATTTAACTATATGATTATTATGAATTTATCATCCCAAACAACACTGATATTATAATGCAATTAATAGGATATCAACATATAAAAATATATTTCATAACCCCTTGAATATATTATCAATCATTCAAATAGTAAATTGAAAAAATGATAAAAGGAAATATCATTTTCACACTTTGCAAAATGATTAATTCATGCAATTATTTCTACTTCAGATACTCTTTCTTATTTTAAACAAAAAAGGCTATAACCGACAGCTCCCTTTGTTCAGCAGTGGTTTTCAGTGATATACCACTCAATACAGAATCAACGATAACTGAATATATCTGGCAATATTCAATATGAAAAAAAGCTAAGGATATTATTGTACCTACAGGTCTCCGCACCGTTGATTCTCCACTGTTTTTTGATCCCCCTCACCCTATTGACACTGTTCAACATTATTTAATTGCATCACTAAATCGGTTCTTCTACTTTATTTCGCTATTTGGTCTTGATGAAAAGCAAGGGTTAAACATGATCGATCGTGTATGGACATTAGGAGACGCCGTTGTCGATTTAGTTCCGGAAAATTCAAATAGCTACCTGAAATGTCCCGGTGGCGCGCCAGCCAATGTTGCGGTAGGAATCGCACGATTGGGAGGTAATAGTGGCTTTATTGGTCGTGTAGGTAAAGATAGTTTTGGCACATTCTTAAAACAGGTACTGCATGTTGAAGGAGTAGATATCCATCACATGATGCAGGACGATGAACACCATACCTCCACCGTCGTAGTCGATCTGGATCAACAGGGTGAACGTTCATTTACTTTTATGGTTATTCCCAGTGCCGATCTGTTTTTACAACATTCTGATTTACCAGAATTTAAAACGGGAGAATGGTTGCACGTTTGTTCAACAGCCTTGTCACAGGAACCAAGCCGTAGTACTACATTAAATGCAATGAAAAAGATCAAATCAGTCGGCGGCAAAGTGAGTTTTGATCCTAATATTCGTACAGGAGCATGGAGACAACCAGAAGAACTGCGCTCTTGCCTGGAAAAAGCGCTGATGCTGGCAGACGTAGTGAAAATCTCACTCGATGAACTGCATTTTATTAGCAATATTGATAAACCGGAGGAGGCTATCGACTGGGTAATAGCACGCTTTCCAATATGCTTGCTTTTGGTTACTTTGGGTAGCAACGGTGTCTGGGTACATGATGGCAAACAACTCCACCGCTTTCGCACCACACCAATCATTCCTATCGATACTACAGGCGCAGGCGATGCATTTGTTGCCGGTCTACTGGCTGCGCTGGTGAAATTGGGATACCTCCCGCAGGGGGATGAATTAACTATGGTAATCACTCAGGCTCAAGCCTGTGGCGCATTAGCAACTACTGCCAAAGGCGCAATGACTGCACTACCCAACGCCGACGAATTAACCGCTTTCTTGCAAATACAAACCTGAACACCCGGTGGTCATTCATTCCTCTGTTATTTATCGTTCATGCCAAATTTGCGTATTTGATCACAATAGTTTCATCTAGTTAGTAGACTTGATTGCGATCTGCCAATCAACTCAATTATCTTCTAATCCAAAAAACCGGCTTGATAATTTAACTACGATATAATAACTAATATCCCAAAAGGGTAGAGTATCATGAGAAATCTTCGCTATCTGATTGCCACACCAGGATTAATGCTTTCAGCCTCTGTCCTTGCTTCACCTGCTAATAGCATCGAAGCACGCCTCGATGCACTGGAGCAGCGACTACAACAAGCAGAACAACGAGCCGCCCAAGCGGAAGCACGAGCCACAGCCGCAGAGCAACGCGCACAGCGGCTGGAGCAGCACGCTATCGAAACCAAACAACAGGCCATACAAGTAGCACAACACCCCACTTCGCAGGAAAATAGTGTTTCATCAACCAGCAACTTGAAACTGAATGATTTCGGCGATCTAAAATTGTACGGCGATGTCGAATTCAATCTCGATAGCGCCAGCCGAACCGGTCAGCTTACTTCACTTAAAACCAACGATAATAAAGACTGGAAACCTGGCGATAAAGAACGCTGGAATGTTAACGGCCGCATTTTGATCGGGCTGGACGGTTATCGCCGTGATCAAAACAACAACTTTGCCGGCTTTAGAGTGCAACCGTTAGCAGACATGACTGGCAAAATGAATCTCGACGACGCCGCTTTCTTCTTCGGCAATGAGAAAAACTGGCAGGTAAAAATCGGGCGTTTTGAAGCTTACGATATGTTCCCACTCAACCAAGATACTTTTATTCAGTATTCTGGTAATACCGCCAACGATTTGTATGCCGATGGTTTCGGCTATATCTACATGATGAAAGAAGGACGTGGCCGCAGTAACAGCGGTGGTAACTTGATGTTGAGCAAATACGCTGGCAACTGGTATTTCGAACTCAATACTCTACTCGAAGATGGCACTTCACTATTCCGAGATAACACCTATCACGGCAATACACTGGAAAATAAAAAAAATGTCGCCTATTTGCGCCCGGTGGCAGCCTGGAAAAAAGATCAGTTTAGTGCAGCCGTAGCAATGGAAAGTAATGTGGTCAATAACGCCTATGGCTACCAGAATAATCAAGGGCAATGGGTCGATCAATCCAGACGCAATGGTTACGGCATGACATTAAGTTGGAATGGTCTGGAGGCCGATCCTGATGATGGCATTGTCGCTAACCTGAATACCGCCTATCTGGATGCCTCGGATGAACACAATTTCACTACCGGAATTAATGTGATGTGGCATCGTTTCGAACTGGGTTATATCTATGCCCACAACAATATCAAAGCGTTCAATACCGACGATATGGCCGCGCGTATCAATCACCCATTCAATGAACCGGGTAAATACGATATAAATACCATCCATATGTCATATCAGATTCCTAGTATCATGAATATGAAGAACTTTAATCTCTATCTTGGCGCCTACGTCTCTATGCTGGAGGCAAATAATAACAACAAAATTGCCAACAGTAATAATGACCGACGCTACGGCGCACGCGCCAGATTTAAATATTTATTCTAATTCGGGTCCTGTGGAAGAACCCACAGATCTGTAAACTTCTTTAAGGAAGAAAACCCGCTCTACGGACTTTCTTCAACTCATTGACAAAGTGCTGTTTTTTTCCGGCACTTTGCCTTAATTAACCTCGGTTTCGTTTAAAAAGTCATAAAAACCAGCCCATACTCGTTTTTCCTCGCTGCGCAACTCTCTCAAATACTCTATGACGGGAAATATAGAGGTTGTGACAAACGGCAATTTTGGTCGAATCAATAAAAGCGGTTGATAATATACTAGATTTAAAATCAATTAAATTTAATATTCTGATGCCTCTTTATATGTAAAATTTCTTTGCCAAATAAAAAATAAAAACCCAAGTTGACATTGTATACTTTGCGATCTATTTTCTAATTAAATTTTAGTGAAAATATTTTTATTGTTGGGGTGTTTATGTGATTGGTAGCAACTACAGTAAAGGCATTTTACCCATTAAAAAAGGGTTAAAATAATGATGTTTAATAATGGGTTAAAATTTTCGAGTCATGAAATGATCAGTGAAGAGTTTAGATAAAAAAATTGACTTTGCTAATCCTTATGCGCTGCTAGCCAAGGATGATAAAAGAAAGATGAATGTCAAAGTATTGTCGGAGGATGCTATTGTTTCACCCGGCAAGAAAGGCAATATTATTGAGGTTATTAATTCACTCAAAAAACGGTTATTATAATATAGTAGGTTTGTCTAATGGGCTATTTATTTAAAATTATCTCTCTCATTTATCTAGCAATATTCTTTACTATCTGATTTGTCAGAAATTTATTGATTGATTTTGTAGCTCGACAAAAAGCATGGCAATGTTGTTGCACTGACTATGCGAAACCTCGATATTCTTATTTATAGGTGTTTTTTAAGATCACAAAATATAACTAAATAATTTTTTGATTTAACTAGTATTAACTGGATTTTCCTAAGATATCGTAATTAATTCAATACGATGTCATTTTAGTTCACCCTAATAAAGAGATATTACAATGGGCTGGAATATATTTAAAAACGCACCAGAGAGTTACCACCTTACTACCGCACATATCCGCAACAGCTTGCACCAACAAGGTTTTGCCACTTTCAATGCTGCCGATCTTAACCTTTCTGACAGTGAAAAAATTGATCTTATCTCTCTCTGTGAATTATCGAAATCACTGCCGTTAGATCGATTCGGTGAAGGTGGTCGTCACCGCAGTTATTGTGAAGGAGTGTGGAGCAGCGAAACAGAAGCTATTGATTGGAAAACAGGTTATCAGCAGCCCGATGGCAGCATAGAGATTGATTATCATCAGGGAAGTGAATATCAACCTGAATTTGGTGGTGTGGTACGCAAATTTCTGCGCATGTCTGATGAGATACTTAATAAAGGGCTACTTAATAAACTCATTTGGCACGATCTGAGTCTAACCGGTATGGCGGAGCATTATTCCCGTTTGCTATGTGGTGTACATCTGATCCGAATGCAGGCACTACCGGGTAAACCGGCAAAAATTACGCCTAACTGTTTCCATCGTGACGGTCAACCGTTCACCGCTGTACATTTGATTGAACGTTGCAATGTCGAAGGCGGTGCAACACATATCGCGCCCCCTTATTATGCTAATTGCCAGCTTGAAGCAGTACCTGCTCACAAGATAACTCGCTTTCTCCTTAATGATCCCCTTGATAGCTACATCATCGATGATGCAGCGATTTGCCACTACATCAATCCCGTAACTTGCGATGAAAACGCCAGTGTTGGAGTCCGCACTATCATTCTGATTGATTTTACCCCGCTAGAACAGAGTGACAGGCGTCCCCAGTAGCGCTTTTGCTATGAAAGCGGATGGCAATCAAGGGTGATAGTTTTTACGGCAATCACTAAGCTGCAAGAATCTTTTTATCTTAGGAAAAATTTTGTGAGTAATTATTCAAACACCTTATCAAATATTCCATTCTTATTACCAACACCCGCTCAACGCAGGCTATGGCTTATTAGCCAAGGAAATATGGACTCAGCATTATATAACGTGCCATTTTCGCTACGTTTGCATGGTACGTTAGATAGAGAAGCGCTTGAGCAAACTATTATTTTTATGATTGAGCGTCATCCGGTATTACGTTCACAATTTCATGTTCTCAACGGAGAATTGCAGATAACATTGAATCCGCAGCGGCCTGAATTACGTATCAGTGATCTCAGCTATTATTCCCCGGAAGAGCGCGAAACCAAAATACAGTCAATCTGTGATAGCGAAGTCAGATATTGTTTTAATCTCAGTAGTGATTTGCCTTTTCGTTGTTTATTGCTTCGGCGACAAGAGAACGATCATCAGTTGATATTGACTCTTCACCACATTGTATTTGATGATTGGTCTACTCACGTTTTTCTTAATGATTTTAACCATGCTTATAACCGGTATAAAGCAGGTCAACAACCTAATTTGGCACCGATTACCTACCCGCATGTCAGTGATTCTATAACAGATATTCATATGAATAGCGCTCGTCGGCAACGCTTACGCAGCTATTGGGGAAAACAGTTATCGGAATTGCCTGAACTACATAAATTACCTACAGATCGGCCACGGTTATTGGAACAACAGGGATGTGGCGCGGTATATCAGAAGTCACTGCCTTTATCTCTCGTTGGACGTATTTCTAAAATCTGCCAACGTTATGGATTAACACCTTATATGGTGGCGATTTCCGCTTTTGCTGTATTGTTGAATCGCTATTCACACGATGACGACATCGTTATTGGCAGTCCATTTGCGAATCGTCACAATATTGATGAACATGTCCGCCTTGGCTTTTTTATCAATTTGTTACCGTTGCGTTTTCGCTTTAACGAAGGAATAAGTTTCAGTGATCTATTGATCCAAGCACGCGATATATTGCTTGATGCATATGAAAATGCTGATTTGCCGTTTGATGAGATTGTCGATGTGGTACAGCCCCTACGTTCTCTGAGTCATGCCCCTGTTTTTCAGATTATGTTTGATTATTTGAAGAGTCCGGGACAAGCATTGCAACTGGATGGGTTAGAAACAGAAGTACAATTTATCCATTCTGGCACTGCTAAATATGATTTGACGTTATCGATAGAAGAATCTCCAAATTCACTACTTTGTCTGGTTGAGTTTGATACCGATTTGTTTGATAACCTCACCATTATTCGCATGGTGAATCACTATGAGACATTGTTGGATGCATTGTTAAGTGAACCTGAGCGTCCTGTCGCCAAATGTAGCATGTTGCCGCCAGAAGAGCTGGAGACATTGGCTCGCTTCTCCCGGCCGACAGAACCTCTGCCGGTATTGGAATTTATTTCGATAGCTGAACGCATTAAGTCACAAGTGCGTAATAATCCAGATGCACAAGCTATTGTTTGGCGTAATCAACGTTTCACCTATGCTCAACTGGACAAGTACGCGCAATGTCTGCTCGCGAAGATGCGCCAGTGTGGCGTTGAACCGGGTAGCCGGGTTGCAGTATTTATGAGCTACCGGCCAGAAATTGTCATCTCTTTTTACGCAATTCTCTCTGCCGGTGCGGTTTACGTACCGTTATCCCCCTCTGATCCTCGCTTTGCCGATAAGATAAATGATGCACAGCCAGTACTGATCCTCACCAGTGAACAAGATGCTGTTGGTTTAGCTGATTTTCGTGCCACTGTGCTAGAAGTTGATGGGCTGTTTCGTCAACCAGTGCTACCGGAAGCGCAACCAATTTGGCCGGTTCAGGAGAGTGATTCCGCCTATGTTATTTACACTTCTGGTTCAACGGGTAATCCAAAAGGGGTGGAGGTAAGCCACGGTAGTCTGCATGCATCGTACCATGCCTGGTGTCGTGACTATCGTTTCACCCAACCCGGTGAGCCGGTATCACTACAACTTGCCGCACCAATTTTCGATCTCAGTATAGGGGATTTCAGTCGTACTCTAGGCTGTGGTGGATGCTTGGTTATGTGTCCGCGTGAGTGGTTGCTGGATGCCCCTGAAATGCACCGCTTAATGATGCACGAAGGCGTGACCTTCGGTGATTTTCCTCCTGTGGTACTGCGTCAATTAATTCAATTCTGTCAGGATAATGGGCAACGTCTGGATGGATTATCAACACTGGTGTGTGGGGCTGATGTCTGGTTCGGTCATGAGCTGCATGAAGCGCAAGCGCTGTGCCGCCCCAATGCACGTATTCTGGGTTCTTACGGTGTGACGGAAGCAACTATTGATAGCACTGTTTTTGACCCGGAAACACATCTATTGGCAGCCGGGCGAGTCATTCCATTGGGTAGGCCGCTGGCTAGCTGTGAGCTGTTCATTGTTGATAAACACCTGCAACAAGTGCCGATTGGCGTTAGCGGTGAATTATTGATTGCTGGTGTCACCGTAGCAAAAGGATATCTCAATAATCCTCAACTCACGGCAGAGAAATTTATCACCGGCAAATTCGATAGCCAGGGCCGTTTTGTGGCAGACAAAGACAATAACAATAGCAGTACGCGATTCTATCGCACCTCAGATATTTGCTGTTTCCTGGCTGACGGCACTATTGATTTCATGGGGCGCAGTGATCATCAGGTTAAAATTCGCGGTTTTCGCGTCGAATTAGGCGAGGTGGAGAGTGCATTACTGGAGCACGCCGATGTGCGCCAGTGTGCGGTTGTCGCCTGTAATGACAGTACAAACAATAAAGTGTTAGTCGCCTATGTTGTGTCATCCGCTGATACTGACAAGTTACGTAGTTATTTGTCCCTACGGCTGCCCGGCCATATGATGCCGCGTGCTTTCATGTTTCTCGATAAATTACCAACCACTCCCAACGGGAAGGTTGACCGCAAACGCTTGCAGGTTCCAGATTTCTCACTACTAGAAAATCAGGAATCTATGACAGAACCAGCTAACGCCCGTGAAGAACAATTGCTGGAATTATGGAAAACGGCATTAGGGGTTCAGGTCATCGGTACGGAAGATAATTTCTTCTATTGTGGTGGTAATTCATTAATTGCTGCCAATCTGATTACACAGATCAATAAGACATTTGGTGTTCAGCTTAAGCTTTCCACTATTTTCAATCATCCAACTATCGCCGGATTGGCCTCGTTACTGGACAGTATTGAAAAAGACGGTATTGAAAAGAGCGGCGCGAAACAGAGTGTTGCTGTGCAGCACGTTTCGCAGGCCAGTGATTTACTCTCATTCGGTCAACGCAGTTTGTGGTTGATTGCAATGCAACGGCCGGATGATTGCAGTTACCACGTTCCTGTCACATGGCGTCTGCATGGCAATCTGCATTTTAGTGCGTTAACGCAGGCGCTGAATGATGTAGTACAACGTCATGATGTATTGCGTACCACATTCTCCAGTCAAGTCAGCAAAGTAAACGGACCGGATGGAACATCCAGTTTTGAACCTAGTCATCAGGTTGCATCTGAATTAACGCTAACCCTGCGCCAGCAGAATATCTCCGGTGGTGAGTCTGCGCTGGCATCGAAGTTGCAGGAAGAAATGATGGCAAGTTTCGATCTCGCCAATGGACCGCTCATCCGTGCGATACTGTTTACGTTGTCCCCGCAAGAGCACGTGCTTTGTATTACTCTGCATCACATCATTTCCGATGGTCGCTCGCTGGCAATACTTTTTGATGAGTTACGGCACTGCTATCAGGCACGTCTGGCCGGTAAAGCACCTATGCTACCCGTGTTGGAAGCAAACTATGGGCATTTCATTAGCTGGCAGCGCACTCGACTGACTGATCCTGCGGTACAGCAACAGATTCATTTCTGGCGTCAACAATTGGCGGATGCGCCAACTACTCTGCTACTGAATGATATGGCTGCACCAACTGACGAAGCGGCGGCAATAAGTTGTGTTATTCCCCACGTGTATGTTGAAGGCGTAGAGAAACTGGCTCGTGAGCAAAACTGTACACCGTTTATGGTCTGGTTGAGTTTGTTTGCCCTCCTGTTGCGTCAGCAAAGTGGTGAACAAGATCTTATCGTCGGCACACCGGTGTCGCTGCGCACCATACCTGCATGGGATGCGCTGATTGGCTACTTTGCTAATACTTTACCGGTACGTATTAATAGCCGTGAGTTGCAAACTTTTCAGCAACTACTGATGCACACGCGACAGGTTAGTCTCGACATTCTTGAAAATCGTGATTTGCCATTCGACTATTTGGTACAAGCACTTAATTTACCTCGCGTGGCGGGTAAAAATCCTGTTTTCCAAACCATTTTTTCCTGTGAGCTGGATCAACCAAACGATGCAACATTCGGGGACATGAAGGTTTCAGACGTCGAATTGGGGGACTATCGCGCCAAAATTGATTTAGAGCTGGCGATTAACCGTGTAAATGGTCAGGTTTACGCACACTTTATGTCCATGCCGGGGGGGTTATCTGCCGTCACTCTGGGACAGATGAGTGAGTATTTGCTGGCTATGTTGCCACAAGTCATTGAAAAACCAGATATGACATTGGCTGATTTGTTGACGGTTAATTCTGGCAATAGTGCCCAATCAGAACTTGTTGTTGATAAGCCACAAGGACTGTTTCAGTTGTTTCAGCAGAGCCTGTCCCGGTATGGCGAACATGTGGCGCTGGAAAGTGATGAATTGAGTTTGAGTTATCAGCAACTTGATACATTGACGGTATATGTAGCGCAACAACTACAACAAGCAGGTGTAGGCCGTGGTGATCGAGTTGGCATTCTGATGGGGCACCATCCACATAATGTCACGGCAATGCTGGCAATTAACCGGATTGGTGCGGTGTTTGTGCCGCTGGCTCCTGACAACGCCGAACCAGCAAATCGGTATGTAATTGATAATGCAGAAATAAAAGCGACATTGTGCCGAAATGAAACAGCGCCTCTGTGCCAGCGTCTTGGTCTGGCGGCAATTAATATCGATGAGTTAGATATAGCCAATGCACCTTATATGGCTATGGCGGCGATCTGTCAGCCGGATGACTGCGCTTACGTTATTTACACGTCGGGATCGACGGGTAAACCGAAAGGTGTTGCTGTCTCCCACCGCAGTGCCTGCCATAACATTCTGGCAATCCGCGATGAACTAAGGCTTGAACCTTCTTCTCGTATAGTGCAGTACTCTTCGCCCGTGTTTGATGTGATGTTGGGAGAAATTTTTCCAGCACTTGCAACCGGTGCTTGCGTAGTCTTCGGTAAGAAACAGCAACTGTTGCCTGGCAGTGAGCTAACAGAGTGGCTGGCACATAAACAGATTACGCATATGTGGATTGTCCCTTCCGCGTTGGCGATAGTGCCGTTAGTACCGCTGCCTCATCTCCAGGTGCTTATCGTAACTGGTGAGCCTTGTATGCCCGAAGTCGCCCAGCGCTGGTCTGTAGGGCGCAGGCTGATGAATGGATACGGCCCTACTGAATGTGCGATTGTGGTATCCCTTACCGATTATCATGCCGCAGGACAAAATCTGGTGCTGCGTCCAATGGGCGATGTTCGCTTCTATCTGCTTGATGAACAGAGAAAGCCCGTGGCGCCGGGGGAAATGGGTGAACTTTATTTAGCGGGAACCTGTGTTGCACAGGGCTATTTGGGTATGGATGAAAAAACCGCTGAGGTGTTTTTACCCGATAGCTTTGCACCACAATTAAAGGCTCGCATGTACCGTACTGGCGACATTGTGCGCCAACGCATGGATGGCGCACTAGAGTTTGTTGGTCGGGTTGACCGTCAGGTAAAAATCCGGGGTCATCGAATTGAACTGAATGCTGTACGTGCCGCCCTAAGTGCGTTACCGGGTGTACGTCAGGCCGAGGCGCTGGCGATCACCGATAACCAAGGGAATAAAGAGCTGGCAGGATATATTGTCGGCGAAATCAGCCGTAGTGAGATCTTGAGCGCATTACGCCGACAAGTTAGTGAAGTGATGGTGCCGACAGCGTTGTTCTTTCTTGATGCACTGCCTACCGGCATTACGGGAAAAGTCGATCTGAAAGCGTTGGCTGAAATGAAACTGACACGTGCTGGTCAGCATCAATCTTCTCCTGTGCCAACCAAAGTTGTGTCATCACTGAGTCGCGTTGAGGCTATCTGGCGTGAACTGCTGGAGAGAGATGAGATCGATTATGACGAAAACTTTTTCGATGCTGGCGGCCACTCCCTACGGGTTATGGCGCTATTCCAGCAATTGAATGAGACGTTTGGTGGCGGCTTATCTGTAACCGATATTTTCGCTCATCCCACCATTCGACAACAGGCTCAACTACTGGACACGTTATCGCAGCAAAAAACACCTGTTGCAGTCACACCGCAGATAGTCACTGAAAAGACAACAACACCAATGTTGAATGTTCCAACTCAGGATAGCAATGCTATTGCGATTATTGGTATGACTGGCCGTTTCCCACAAGCACCAGATCTCGACGCTTTTTGGCAGCAATTACTGGCGGGTTATGATGCCAGTGTAGAGTTGTCTGACGAGGAATTGTTACAACGTGGCGCCGATCCAACGCTGTTAAATCACCCGCGATTTGTCAAACGCGCACGTTTACTGGAGGGTTGTGCGGAGTTTGATGCACGTTTCTTTGGTTATTCATCACGTGAAGCCCAGGTGATGGACCCACAACAGCGGTTGTTTCTTGAAATGGCATGGGAAACGCTGGAATTATCTGGCTATGGCAATGATAGTACACCGCGTTCAGTGGGTGTCTTTGGTAGCAGTGGCTTCAATTATTACCTGCTGGAAAACGTCATGCCAAATAAAGACCGAATGCACCTCGACCCCGGTCAGTGGCAAATAGGTAATGACAAGGATTTTATCGCTACACGTACTGCTTACAAGCTGAACCTTAGTGGACCGGCTGTCAGTATTGGCACCGCCTGTTCGTCATCACTCACCGCTATTCACTTTGCCTGCGAAAGCTTGCGACGCGGTGAATGTGACATGGCATTGGCAGGCGCTGTAGCACTCGATCCGCAACAGGTTGGCTTTGTCCATGTCAGTGGTGGAATTATGTCGCCAGATGGCCTTTGCCGACCATTTGATGCGGCGGCCAACGGTACAGCCAGCGGCAGTGGCGGTGGGATAATATTACTGAAACGTCTGTCCGCCGCTTTGGCTGATGGCGATACCATCCATGCGGTAATTAAAGGTTCGGCTGTCAATAATGATGGCGCACAAAAGGTGAGTTACACGGCACCAAGTATTGACGGCCAATCTTCAGTGATTAAAGACGCGCTGCGTAATGCTGGGGTATCGCCTGCCAGCATCAGTTATATCGAAGCACATGGTACGGCAACCACTCTAGGCGATCCGATAGAAGTGCGTGCACTGACTCAGGCTTTCCTGGAACTATCTGATGGTGAAGTGTTGCCTGTAGGGAGTTGTGCAATAGGTTCTGTAAAAGGAAATATAGGACATATTGATGCGGCTGCCGGTATCGCGGGAGTCATCAAAACCGTGTTAGCGCTGCGTCACCAGACTTTGCCGCCAAGTATTCACTATCATCAACCCAATCCTGCAATCCACTTCGAACAGACTCCGTTTTCCGTGATCAATAGAGCATGCCCGTGGCCGCAAACAAGTCAGCCACGTCGTGCCGGTGTCAGCTCTTTCGGCATTGGCGGCACGAATGCGCACCTTATTCTGGAAGAAGCTCCGTATCAGCAAGATACTCGTATATTAGATGACGAACGCTGGCATCTGCTGCCAATTTCAGCGAAAACGCCGCCAGCGTTGATTCAGCAAGGGGAACGCTTGGCAGTAGCACTGACTACCAGTCATGAGCCATTGGCGGATATTGCCGGGACTTTGCAACAAGGACGCAGCGCTTTCAGTGAGCGTGCTTTTGTTGTGGGAAAAGATCGGGTGCAATTAATCAATCAACTACGTCAGCTCTCGCCACAAACTGTTAGTCGCAAACAACAACATCAGGCAGTGATTTTTATGTTTCCGGGGCAAGGAAGTCAGTCTATTGAAATGGGTCAATCACTCTATCTGCGTGGTGGTGTATTCCGCCAGCAATTTGATCGCTGTGCTGAGTTGCTACAGCCACACATCAAACTGGATATCAGGCAGTTAATTTATCCGCAATCGGAACGCGACAATGCTATCAGCCGGTTAAATGCTACACGTTATACCCAACCTGCGCTGTTCACTGTTGAGTATGCGCTGGCCCGCCAGCTGCAAGCTTGGGGTATTACACCTCAAGCCATGATTGGCCATAGCCTCGGTGAACTGGTTGCGGCCTGTGTAGGAGGCATGCTCGAACTGGAAGATGCACTGGCATTGGTAGCAAATCGAGCTGCAATCATGCAGCGCCAGCCCACTGGGGCGATGCTGGCGGTACAGGCATCATCTGAACGCATAGTTTCACTGGCGCCAGAATGTGAATTTGCAGCGATCAACGGGCCTGAACAGTGCGTGATAACTGGCAGCTATGACAACATTGCTGCACTGGAAGAACAATGCAACAAGGCAGGTATTTCTTGTCGGCGACTAACGACATCACATGCTTTTCATAGTTCATTGATGGATGCTGCCGCGCAACAGATGCGAGAATTCAGCGCAGGCTTCACGCTACAATCCGGTACCATTCCGATAATATCCAATATCAGCGGCAGTTGGTTCAGTGAACAGGATCGCGATAATTCTGGTTATTGGGGAGATCATCTGCGTCGGCCGGTACGCTTCTATGATGGTATTCTTACGTTGCTGAACCATTATGACAATCCAATCCTGCTTGAAGTGGGTCCGGGGAGTGCGCTGACCAGTATGCTGAAACATCTACAGCAAACAGGCCAGGCCCAGATACTGACCACAATGCGCCGTACTCACCAACAAAAACCGGATGAAGAGGTGCTGCTCAATACCATCGGGCAGTTGTGGCAACAAGGAGTTGCTATCGATTGGACTGCATTTGGTCATTCACATAAATTACATCGGGTTATGCTGCCAGCGTACCCCTTCCAACGACAACATCTCTGGTTGGAACATCCTGCCACTACATCAGCCGCTGTCATAAATACACGGCGGAGAAGAGTACCGACTTTCACACAATCATCAGATAAAGAGGGAGTCACACAGTTTACTTGTAAGCTAGATGATAATGTCTGGTTTATTGATGAACATCGCATTTTCGAAGGACAAGGTGTCTTACCGGGCACAGGTTGCCTGGAATTAGTGCGTCGTGCTTTTCACGAATTGCAACCCAGCGGCACAGCTACTTTCAGTGAAGTTTACTTCCCCTCACCTTTGGTACTACCGTCAGGTGTTGAGCGTCAGATACGCATCAGTTTGATCGCCATTGATCGCAGCTTTGCCTTTACGCTGGAGTCTTGCGGTGATGGTGATGACATGTGGCAACTCCATGCAAACGGCAATGTTACTGCCGTATGCGTTCCACCAGCAGAGATTACCTCACCTTATGAGTTACGTCGGAATTTGCAGCTTGAAGAAGTTGCAGAGGCGTCGGAGCGTTTCAATCAAGCATTTGCTGACTATGGACCGCGCTGGCAATGTATTGCTGGTGTGTGGATGGGTGATCACTGTGCGTTGGCGCAGTTGCGACTCAATTCGGCATTTATTGATGATTTGCCTGATATTGCATTACATCCGGCTTTGCTCGATTTAGGCACGGTGTTCTTACATGCCTGTCTGTTGCCGGGCGATGCTTCAATACCGTTCCATTATGGTTCACTGACGCTGCATCAGCCATTATGCGCCGAATTTTACAGCCTGGCGGTTGAGACGGCGCCTCGGACTTATGACATAACGCTATTTAGTTGGGATGAGAGTCAGAATTGCCAGCAAGTACTGGTTGAAATTCACGGTTACAATTTACGCCAGTTCAATTCCTTACCACGCCAGCCAGCACGTGAGGCGAATGTAGCCCAATGGTGTCGTCACCCTCGATGGTTGCCGAAGCCGCTGGGCGAAGCGAAACAAAATCGTGCGCCGTGGCTAATTTTTGGCGCCCAAGCCGCTGAGCTGAGTGATTTATGGCAAGCGGCAGCGCCCGGTAGTATCGCTGTTGAAGATGCTAATGAGTTTCTGCAACAGAGTACCTACCGCTTTAGTTTGCGTAAGGATCAGCCTGAAGATTATCAACGACTGATAGATTGTCTGATACAGCAACAAGTGCTGCCAGAACGTATTATCTGGTGCTGGACTGCGGCAGTGATTTCTCAACCAGAAGCCGCGTTTGAACAACTGGCGGCTGCGATTAAAGCGCTTACCGGTCATCACAAAGCTTTTAATATTACCCTGCTTTCCCGTGGTCTACAGGCAGCCAGAGTGCTGGAAACCTGTAATGCCGCACCTGCACTTGGCTTGCTGGGTATATTGGCAGCCGAGTACCCGGAGTATTCTGCACGTCATATCGATCTGGATGATGACACTTTTGCTACATATCAATCGCTGATTGCAGAACTGTATACAGATATGCAACCAGAAGAGACGACAGAAGGAATACCAGTTACCAGCATTACGCTTAAACAGGGTGAGCGTGAATTACAGACATTTACTGAGCTTGATGAGATACCTCGTCGGCAAATTCTGCGTGATGGCGGTGTTTACCTGATTACTGGTGGGCTGGGGGGGATCGGCCAGTTACTGGCGCGTCACATCAGCGATAAATGCAGTAAGGTTAAACTCGGTATTTTGAGCCGCCGGGAAACTAACGCGACAAGTGAAGCTTTACTCGATGCGTTACGGAAATCGGGTGCTGAAGTCATGATGTTGCGTGCTGATGTTGCTGATGGTGCGGCATTGACTAAGGCACTGGCACAGATGCGAGCAAAATTTGGTGCTATCAATGGCGTGATTCATTCAGCGGGTGTTGAAGCCAGTGGGTTGCTGGAGCATGGCACGTCGCAGAACTGGCGGCATGTGATGGCGGCAAAAGTCAGTGGCACACAACAACTGATGACGGCGATTAGTCAGGACTCTCTCGACTTTGTTTTGTTGTGCTCTTCACTTGCCTCATTGGTAGGGGGAATTGGTCAGGCAGACTACGCGGCGGCGAACCGTTATCTTGATGCTGTGGCGCACTACTGGCGACAACAGACTATACCGGTAACGTCAGTTAACTGGGATACCTGGTCAGAAGTAGGAATGGCCGTGGATTATGCTGCCCGCCGTAAAGAAAGTGTGATTGGTCTCAGTAATCAAGAGGGCTGCGCTATTTTCGATCTGGCTATCGCCGGAATGGAAGCACAGATCGTTGTCAGTAAATTTACTACTGTTCGGCGCCCACAATTACAGAATTCATCGGCGATATCTGATTCTGCCAGCCCAGAGGAAGCGGTTCGTCAATTGTGGTATGAGCTACTGGGTGAAGAGACAATTAACCTGGAAGATGATTTCTTCGAACTGGGTGGTCATTCACTGTTGGCAACGCAGATGATCTCCCGTTTACGTGATCATTTCCAACACTGTCTGACGCTGGCGGAGTTTCTTGAACAGCCGACAATGGCACGTGTTGTCCGTTCACTATCTGACGATAAAAAGAGCCAGGCTCCCGAGAATGCCCATATCCGCTACTGCCTGGTGCCTATTAATCACGGCGGTAATGGCAATTATTCTCCCTTCTTTTGTGTGCCGGGTATGGGCGGCAATGTTACCCAATTTATGCCCCTGGCCGCGGCGTTACCACGAGAATTGCCATTTATTGGTATGCAGTATTTGGGGCTTGATGGAAAAACTGCGCCGCACCAATCGGTGGAAGAGATAGCAACGCATTACATTGCCTGTTTGCGCTCGGTACAGAAGCAAGGGCCATATCATATCGGTGGTCATTCATTGGGCGGCAAAGTGGCTTATGAAATGGCACGACAGCTTCATGCTGAGGGAGAAAGCATCGGTTCTCTGGTGTTACTCGACTCTGCCGCACCTCCCTATGCACCGGTTCCGTATCAGGAAGATGCTGATATCGCCAAAGTTATTCTTGGTATTTTTGCTTACTACACTGACCGCCTGGAAATGATCGACAGCTTGGACGACGACGCAATGCGTGCATTACCACGTGAGGCGTTACTGAGCTATATCCAAGAGCAGCTAAAACGTTTTTCGTTGATTCATGCACAGAATGATATGAGCTCGATTAGCGGATTATTCAATGTCTATCGGGCTGCGTCGGATATGTCACCGAAATATCGTCCAATACCCGTACAGTTGCCAATTCCTATGCTGTTAGTCAAAGCGGTAGAACCCTTACCGAAAGGGGTTGTTGTGCCGGAGATCCGGGAGACCAATGGCTGGGGTTGGGAGAAGTTCTCCACTCTTCCCATTCGTATCGCAGAAGTGCCGGGGAATCATTATAGCTGTCTGATGGAACAGCACGTAGCACATGTATCGCAAGCAATAATTCATCACTTTCCATCAATAATAAAAGGAGGACAGGTATGAGTGATTCCTCCCCAACGGTTCACCGTCCTGAAAACCGCCAGCATAAACGCCGATTGGCTGTGATCCTAATGACATTGGCTGTAGATGCTCTGGGTATCGGGATTGTCCTTCCCGTTTTACCCGATCTATTGCGGGAGGTTGCCCCTCAACCCCCGGAAGCGGGTGTGCCGTTAATCGGGTTATTTGTCTCACTATATGCTTTTGCTCAATTCCTTTTCGCCCCGCTGCTAGGGACGCTTAGCGACGCTTGGGGAAGGCGGCCGGTATTGCTTGCAACACTGTTTGGCACAGCGCTGAGCTATACGCTGGTGGCGACAGCACCCTCGCTAGGATGGCTGGTGGCCGGTATATTTCTTTCAGGCTCCACCGCCGCCAGTACTTCCGCTGCATCGGCTTACGTAGCAGATGTTACGCCAGAAGCACAGCGAGCCGCGCGTTTCGGTTTAGTCAGTGGTGTTCTCGGCTTCGGCATGGTTGCCGGGCCTGCCTTCGGTGGGTTATTAGGCATGATTGCACCACGCCTTCCGTTTGTGATTGCTGGCTCACTGGCAGCAGTGAACGCTATTGCCGCCATGTTTGTTCTGAACGAAAGTCTGACTAAAGAGAACCGGCGTTCGTTCGACTGGCGCCGGGCCAATCCTTTAGGCAGTTTGAAACTACTGGCGACGGATGGAGTACTGAGACGCTTAGTTTACGCTTCGGCTCTTGGCATGGTGGCTTACGGTATTTTTCTGGCCTGTTTTGTCTTACTCAATGAAATACGTTTGGGCTGGGGACCTCGTGAAAACGGTTTGGCTCTCACCGGGCTCGGCATCGGAATCATCATAACGCAAACTTGGTTGCTAAAAATGTTCGTGACGCGCTGTAACGAATACCGCACAGCGATCATCGGTTACGGACTCTATATGTTGGCGTTTATCGCTTATAGCCTGGCCGTATCACCACTTATTGTTGCAGGCGCAATTGCTCTGCATGCACTGGCGTTGATCAGCGACTCAACGCTGCGTGCTTTGATTTCGTTACGTGCAGGTAATGAGCGACAAGGGGAGTATCTGGGAGCGCAGAACTGTATGTTGGGTCTGGCTATCACCGTTTCACCGCTGTTGGGGGCATTATTGCTGCATTTTTCAGCTCGTCAGGGACAACCTCTCTATTTCCAAGGGCTTCCCTTTGTTATTGCTGCCATTGTTTGCTTTTGCGCCATATTAATTTTGCTACGTGGTTCTCAGGCAGACATTAAATTACGCGATTTGTATAAATAAAAAAATCACCAGCCTGTTGAGGATTAATTATGAAACAATATCAAGGAACCTATTACCCCCTGACCGCAGCACAGCAGGAAATTTGGCTGGCTGAACAATTAAATGTAAGCGCAGGAATTTATAACACAGGTTGTTATATTGATATTTCAGGCGCTATCGATATTGAGACACTTAACACGGCATTGTCTCAGTTGATAGATGAAGCTGAGTGTTTACGAGTGGTGGTTGTACAGCACCCACAAGGACCACAGCAACAGATCGTTACTAATCTGCAATGGAGCTGCCCACTTATTGATCTATCTAACCATGTGGATGCATTAACAGAAGCTGAAATCTGGATGAAGGCTGAATTGGTGCGGCCGATGGACTTAACACAGGGGCCATTGTTTGGTTTTGCGCTGCTAAAAATCAGTGATGAACACTACTTTTTGTTTATTCGTGTCCATCATTTGGCGAGTGATGCTTTTGGTACTACGTTGCTGATTCAACGGCTTGCTGAACTGTATACCCAGAAATTTACTGGCGCTGATGAGCTGAAAAATCCTTTTGGACCTCTGAGCGATCTGTTGGCTTTTGATGAAGAATACCGCCGCTCGGAAAATTTTCAACATGACCGCCAGTGGTGGTTACAGTATATGGCTGGCCGAAGTGAGCCACAGAGCCTTGCCGTGGGGGCGAAACCCGGTCAGTTTGCCGACCTGGGTTCATTCAGTTGCACCCAATGTGAAATCCCGGCCAAGGTCAATGATATTCTGCGTACTCTGAGCGAAGAGAGTGGAAGTAGTATGGCGCAAATTATTGTTGCTATCGTTGCTTCCTGGATTTCTCGTATGACCGATAAGCAGGATATTACTTTAGGTATGCCAGTCACTGCGCGTTCAGGGCGTGCGTTACGTAGTATTCCAGGTATGATATCCAATGTATTACCTCTGCGCCTGACAATAGATCCCGCTCATTCCATAGGCGACATTAGTAAGCAGGTCAGCCAGGAAATCCGCCAGTTGCTCAAACATCAGCAGTATCGCTCTGAAGATATCTATCGTGATTTACAACGAAATGGTTCTGCTCCCCGCTTGTTTGCGCAGAATATTAATGTGATGCTGTTCAACAGCAATGTGAGCTTTGCGGGTAATTTTGGGCGTACCAAAAATTTGTCCAGTGGTCCAGTAGAAGACCTCTCTGTGACCATTTATTATCATGACGAAAGCGGCAATTTGCGGTTTACGCTCGATACCAATGATAACCTCTACACTCCCCACGATATTAACCTGCAAAAATCTCTTTTTCAGCATTTCATCACTGAATTGCTGGCGGATATATCACGCCCCATTGGTGAACTGACATTGCCAGATTGGCACATAGGAGACAGCCTATTACCTGTACGGCGCACAGAATCAAATAATGAGGAAACACTGACCTCACGCTTTGAACAACAAGCAATTGCAATGCCGGATAATGTGGCGCTGACTTATCAACAAGAGAATGTGAATTATACAGTATTGAACCAACGTGCTAACCAACTGGCACGCTATCTGGTGTCTCAACAAATAGGCCCGGAACAGCGTGTTATGGTCTGCTTACCACGTTCTATTGAGATGATGGTGGCACTGCTGGCCATCATTAAGGCTGGTGCTGCTTACGTGCCAGTTGAAGCGGATTATCCGCAAAGTCGTCTTGATTTTATGATTGGCGATGCTGAACCCGCTTGTGTGATCACCATCAGTGAAATTGCGCAACGCCTGACAACCAATACCCCCATGTTATCGCTAGATGATCCCGAGTTGATCGCCCATCTGGAAATGCAGAGTGTTGCTGATCTGTCTGACAAAGAGCGCTTGCAACCGCTGATTTCAGCACATCCTGCTTATATCATTTACACCTCTGGCTCCACCGGTGTCCCCAAAGGCGTAGTAGTGACTCATCATAATGTGATGCGTTTACTACAAAGTACTCAACGCTGGTTTAATTTCTCTGAAACTGATTGTTGGACAATGTTTCACTCCTATGCTTTTGATTTTGCTGTCTGGGAGTGTTGGGGAGCGTTGTTGAATGGCGGAAGACTGGTGATTGTCCCTTGGGAAGTTAGTCGTTCACCTACAGATTTTTTGCAGCTTTTGGTTAGCGAAAAAGTGACGGTGTTAAATCAGACGCCTTCAGCGTTTCAGGCGCTGATCCATGCTGATCGCGAAGCCCCTAATCTTGGGCAGAGTTTGGCGCTGCGCATGGTGATTTTTGGCGGAGAAGCGCTGAATGCCCATATCCTAGAGGAGTGGTATCAAAGACACGATGATAACGCACCTCAATTGATCAACATGTATGGTATTACTGAAACCACTGTACATGTGACCTATTTCCCTCTTTCACGTGAAGTCATTGCGCAGCCTGCTTCAAGCCTTATTGGTGAACCTATTGATGATCTCAGTATTTATATTCTTGATGAGGATCAGTGCCCGGTTCCGATAGGTTTTGTAGGTGAGATATACGTGGGCGGCGCGGGAGTAGCACGTGGTTATCTGAATCGTCCTGAACTCACTGCTGAACGCTTTATAGCTGATCCTTTTGTCGGCACAGATGCACGCATGTATCGCACTGGTGACTTGGCAAGATTGCGTCGGGATGGGGTACTGGACTTCCTTGGCCGCACTGACGATCAGGTTAAAATCCGCGGATTTCGTATTGAATTGGGCGAAGTAGCGGCAGCACTGAATGCACACCCTGATATCGTACAATCCGAAGTCATTGTGCGTGAAGATGAAGGTCAACAGAAGCGGTTGGTGGGTTATGTCATTGCTCATCAAGGTATTACCCTTGAACCGCAGTCAATACGCTCCAGTCTAGCCACACGCTTGCCCGAAGCGATGATTCCAGCGGCTATAGTGCAACTTGATCACTTCCCGTTGACCATTAACGGAAAATTAGACCGAAAGGCGTTGCCGAAACCCATGTGGAACAGTGCGGCAGTCAATGAAAGTGGCTCCTCCAGCCCACAGGAACTCTCGCTTTGTCGACTATTTGCCGAATTATTGGGATTAGAAAATATCTCTCCAGAGGATAATTTCTTTGAGCTTGGCGGCGAATCTTTGGTTGCGATGCGGGTAATAGCAAGAGTGCGTAGTGACTTCGGCGTTGAAATAACGTTGCGCGATCTATTTAACGCACCGAAGGTCAGCCAACTGGTGCAAAGATTGAATGCTTTGCAGCAGGAAAATGAAGTAATCAGCCAGAGCTAAATTTTTAACGCGATTATGCTGGCAAATAAATAAAACAGAGGACAAAACATAATGAACCGAATAGATGAGTTAACCGCAGAACTTCTTAGCTCAATGAATCAGTATGACCTTAAACGACTGGATAATATTTTTTCCGAAGATATTTCACTTTATTATCCGGGTATTCCTCCAATGATAGGTAAAAAGATGTCGCTTATTTTTCTCAAGAAACTTTTCTCAAATTTTGAATATTTACATTTTAAGCAAACTGGTTTTATTGCTAATAATAACCAAGCTTGTGTTATTTGGGAAAATGAAGGACGTCGTAAAAATAGTGATATTTACAGCAATATGGGCGTGACATTAATCGAAATCATGGGCGATAAAATAACTCTCCTCAGCGATTACTTTAAATTTGAAGTACCTCATTAAGCAGGATATCGCTGTAATAAAAACTTGGTGCTTTTTGGATGTTGTATTTGGTTTAGATATTATCGCTACGCTCTTGTTTTATTAGTCAGCTTCCAAGGAGAAGGTGAAACGGTGGCTATAATAAGCTGTTTCACCTTTAGTAATAGTTGCCATATGTAACGACATGGATGGCAACAACCTGATTACCATATTTAGCAATTTTCCAATAAATTAACTTCTCCATAATACTGACAAGCGTTTCATTCAGTGCTGTCGGCATAAAATCAACCACAAATGGCAGATAAACGTCTTGCAAAGTGCCAATATTCCCTTGATATTTTCCTCAGTTGGTATAAAGAAGCTGATCGCGATTTCTGACATTATTCATTTCCAGAATTAACCTGCTTAACAACCATAAACAGTTGGCTTTCATATAAAATTGCCAATTTTCCCTCAAATTGATATTTATCCACCAGCATTTTTAATCTTCCGATAAATAACTCACCGTGGGCAGCTAAAGCACGTTGCACTTGAGTCGATGAACGACTCATCCCGATAAATGCTTCTCCGGGAATAGGCATACTCCAGCAGGTATTGAGTGTAATATGGAGGGCATTTTCATGCAGGAATGCAGTATTCAATTCCTGCGCATAATCAAAATCCCGATAGTGACGGCTATAGTTAGGGCTTAATTCCTCCAGCAGATTTTCATACTCACTCAAGAATTCACTATGTCGGTAATCTCGGTTATTTTGCAGGATCGCTATGATGCCATTATCTGCCAGACTGTTTCTGACCAGATTTAATACCGTTGTCCGACCCATCCATTGAAAAGATTGTGCTGCCATGACCAGAGCGGGATTACCCACATTGGCGAGATGCTGTTCAGCGCTGCCATGTAACCAACTGACCCACGGCAATTTCTGTTTACCGGTGTCGATCATATCCTGCGAAATATCAATGGCAGTGTAGTGGTGTTGCTGACCAAGCAGATTTGCCAGCCCTTCGAGAGCAATGCCGGTTCCGGCACCAATATCGACAACAGACAATACCCTGTCTTTAGGCAGCCAATGGCAAATTTCACGGAAAAGTGCCTGCGGGTAACGAGGGCGGTAGCGATCATAATCTTTAGCCAAACCATCAAATTTTTCTTTATGCTGTGTCATATTATCCTCTGCTACTTCTCTTTGGCTGATGTGGTTTCGGGCGATTGATTAAAAATGTAATTGAGTCATTCACCTGCGCGGACACCATCCAACATTTGTTCGGATGGTGAATAAAAACCCGCCTGAAAGAGGGAACAGCAACCATAGGTATACCTACAGCTAATAAAGTACTCACCGCCTGTTCCTTTGAACTGCCAATATCAAAAATACCATTACAGACAATGACATCTCCGGGTTGAAGTGTAGAGACAAACTCAGGAAACCGGTTTTCAAACAGATGAAGAACCAGTTGAGCTGGCTCAGTGTACATGTGTTTATAACGTGTAGGAATTGCTGCTACTTCCGCAATATCTTCTAATAGGCTGTTGGTGCAACTACCGATAAGAACATAATCTATCTTCTGCCCTGACAGCGTTTCCTGCGGCACCGCCTGAGCAAGGGAATGTGGCAGTGACACTGCAAATCAATAGCTGATGCCTGACGAACAGCAGAAACCCGCTGTGCATATCGCTGACTATTCAGAATGCCTATCGTGTCTGAAAGACGTAGACGGTCGGCACCAACCAGCTCGACGGTAGCCGCATATTCTTGCAAAAAACTGATTTCTGTCTAACCGGCATCTTCGGCACTGATTGAGACAAAAGCACCGGTCAACACTTTCCGAGAAATCTTTAATCTTGAGTGGCAGGTTCACCCCTGCCACGTTTATTCAGAAACCTAAGCTATCCAGTAAATCATCAACTTGAGCCTGATTAGCGATAACGCCCACACCATTTTGATTCACCTGCGGGCCATTTAGCAAACTGTCAGTCTCTTTCTTGGTTTTTATCACCTGATCAGCCGGCATGTTTTCCATTAATACCATCACCAACTGTTTTTCTATTTCCTGAATAACATCCATCATCCGCTTGATAACCTGACCGGTAAGATCCTGAAAATCTTGCGCCATCATGATCTCCAGCAATTGAGCGTTAGTGAATGCGGTATGTTCAGGTACCGTATTGAGGTAATTCCGGGTATCCATAACCAACGAGCGTGCCACAGGCATCTCAACTGGGTTTTCAAACCACTCATCCCAACGTTTTTTCAGTGATATTGCCGATGACTCTAACTCATTCTGACGAGGTTGCGCCGCTTCAACGCAATTAAGCGCCCTTTCCGCCGCTTGCGCTGTCATCTGCACAACATAGTCCAAACGTTCCCTTGCATCAGGTATTGCCTCAGCCGCCTGAGCAATAGTTTTATCCAATCCCAACTCACGTAAACTATCACGCAACATGCGCGTAAGCTGACCGATACGACTGATAATTTCACTGGCGCTAATGGTCTCATCCCTTGGCATGACTGGATTTACACTCATTATGTCTCCTTAGAGGCCCAGTTTTTCAAATATTTTATTGAGCTTTTCTTCCAGAGTAGCTGCGGTAAAAGGTTTAACAACGTAACCACTGGCCCCAGCTTGTGCGGCAGCAATGATATTTTCTTTCTTCGCTTCTGCTGTCACCATCAAAACCGGTATCTTAGCCAATTGTGCATCTTCTCGAATGACTTTTAGCAACTCTAAACCATCCATATTGGGCATATTCCAATCAGAAATAATAAAGTCAAATTGGGATGAACGAATTTTAGCCAGAGCTTCAGCCCCATCTTGAGCTTCTTCTACATTATTAAAGCCCAATTCTTTTAAAAGGTTACGAACAATGCGACGCATGGTTGAAAAATCATCAACCACCAAAAATTTCAGATCCTTATTCGCCATAAAAACTCCTTGAAATTAGTTACCAGTCAGCACAGAGCCGCTAAAAAAATTAAATTTATCCGACAACCGTTAAATACGGACAGCCTGCCCTAAGCTTATTTTTGCCAGCATTTTCTTACTTATTTTGTGTATGTCCATCACCTCATCCACCGCCCCCATCTGTATCGCGGCTCTTGGCATACCAAATACCACACAACTTGCCTCATCCTGCGCCAATGTGTACGCTCCAGCTTGTTTCATCTCCAGTAAACCTGCTGCGCCATCACTGCCCATGCCAGTCAGCAACACACCGACAGCATTTCTCCCGGCAAATTTAGCCACCGATCGAAATAACACATCTACAGACGGACGATGACGATTAACCGCCGGTGCATCGGTAATCAGAACCTGATAATCAGCGCCATTACGGCACAGTTCCATATGGCGATCACCCGGAGCAATGTAGGCGTGCCCCGGTAAAATCCGTTCACCATTTTCAGCCTCTTTGACGGTAATTTGGCTAAGTTTATTCAGCCGTTCAGCAAAAGAACGAGTAAAACCGGGTGGCATATGTTGAGTAATGAGCAGTGCCGGGCTGGTGACAGGTAACGGTTGCAACAAATTCTTTATTGCTTCCGTTCCGCCAGTAGAAGCCCCTACTGCTATCAGTTTTTCACTGGATAACAAAGGTTTAAAACTTAATGGAGCAGAACTTATCGGCGTAGTTATTGGCACAGACAGTTTAGCCTGTGCTGCTGTCCGTATTTTCTCCGCAATAAGTTCACTGTAAGCCAGCATGCCTTCACGAATACCCAATTGAGGTTTGGTTACAAAATCAACAGCACCAAGTTCCAATGCCCTTAATGTGATTTCAGAGCCTTTGGCTGTCAGAGAAGAGATCATCACCACCGGCATTGGCCGTAAACGCATTAATTTTTCTAGAAAATCAATGCCATCCATACGCGGCATTTCAACATCCAGTGTGAGTACCTGCGGGTTATGCTTTTTAATCAGATCACGTGCCACCAGTGGATCTGGCGCACAAGCCACTACCTCCATATCTGGGTGGCTATTGATGATCTCTCGCATGATTTGACGCATCAGCGCTGAATCATCGACACAAAGAACAGTTATTTTATTCATGACCTCTCCTTGCCCGGCCTACACCGTAAACGGTCTGTCCTTGCAAGTAGAATTCCCGGCTTATTTGAGTGACATTTTCAGAATGCCCTGCAAAGAGCAATCCATCGGGTTTTAACAAAGCAACAAAATGACGCAGTATCCGTTCCTGCGTCTTTTTATCAAAATAAATCATAACATTACGGCAAAAGATGGCATCAAACTTCTCTTCAAACGGCCAATTAGGATCTAACAGGTTTAGATGCTGGAATGTCACCATGTCAGCCAATTGGGGCCGGACACGAGCATAACCTTCATAAGAGCCAATACCTTTAAAAAAGTAACGCTTTCTCTGTTGATCGGTCAGTTGACGCAATTCATCCAATCGATAAACCCCTTTGCGGGCTTTTTCCAGTACATGGGTATCAATATCACTGGCAATAACTTTTACCCGATGAAAACGCTCCCCCAATACATCGCTTAGCGTCATGGCAATCGAATAGGGCTCTTCTCCTGTCGATGCCGCCGCACTCCATACCCGATACGATCCATTCTTCTTACTTGCATGTTTAGCTAACAGAGGAAAATGATGAGCTTCCCTGAAAAAAGCCGTCAGGTTAGTTGTCAACGCATTGACAAATTCCTGCCACTCCTCACTATTCATGTCATTTTCAAGAATGAACAGGTATTGCCCAAAATCACGTATTCCAAGGGTACGCAAACGCCGAATTAAACGGTTGTAAACCATCTCCCGTTTATGTGCAGCCAACACAATACCCGCACGTTGATATATAAGCTGGCAGATACGCTTAAAATGCGCATCTGACATGGTATAACGCTGAATCATGTGATTCAGTGGCGAAGACGGCAAACTACTTGTCGCTGAAACAACTAAATTTGATTTCATCTGGCCTCAGCGAGTCTGACTGACTGCCCCTTCGCTATCCGCAGACCTCAGCGTCAGTGAAAGTTCATTTTCAAGCTTATTTTCTGAATTATCTGGTAACTCAAACTGTGCCACTATTTGCACCAAAATATCTGCCTGGTCTTCAAGTGCCGCCGCTGCCGCGGCTGACTGTTCAACCAATGCAGCGTTCTGCTGAGTAACCTGATCCATCTGTGTAACAGCTTGTGCTACCTGATGAATACCCCGACTTTGTTCATCAGATGCCGCTGCAATTTCAGCCATCAGATCCGTAACCTGGTTTACAGAAACGACCAATTCATTCATGGTTTTTCCTGCATGACTAACCAATTCGGAACCTTGGCTTACCCGTTGAACGGATTCACTAATTAATGTTTTAATCTCTTTCGCTGCTTCGGCACTTCGCTGAGCAAGATCCCTCACTTCGCCAGCAACAACAGAGAAACCTCGGCCTTGTTCGCCTGCTCGTGCAGCTTCTACTGCCGCATTCAGCGCCAGAATGTTGGTCTGAAATGCAATACCATCAATAACGCTGATAATGGCGCTGATTTTCTGTGAGCTATTGGCAATGGCATCCATTGTTTCCACCACATCAACTGTCAATTCACCTCCTTTAGAGGCTGTTTTCGATGCAGATACCGCCAATTCACTAGCCTGGCGAGCATTTTCCGCATTCTGACGCACAGTTGCAGTCAGTTGTTCCATACTGGCGGCCGTTTCTTCTAGTGATGCAGCTTGCTCTTCCGTGCGGGAAGAGAGATCGGTATTACCCTGACTAATTTCCTGAATACCGCTATACATCAAATTAGTATTCTCTTTTACCAAAGTAATGGAATTAACCAGTGAGCGTTGCATTTCACGTAATTTGAAGAATACTTCACCAATTTCATCTTGGGTGAAAACAGAAACTTCTTTATTGAGTTTTCCTTCCGCAACATTCTGGAAGTGACTACGCATATTGGCAAAAGGTCTGAGAAGATTCTTTTTCAACCACCAATGAGCCGCCCAAGCAACAACCAGTACCATTAAGATCGCACCTGCAAACATGGCAACTGAAATTCGGTAATAAAGACGACCATCTTGAACAGCGGTTGTAATCTCCTCTCCGATATACTGCATATAATGATTGAAATCGGACTCAAGTTGCTGCTGATACTTTTCTGTCGGCTGGTTTAAGAATGCATCATAATTACCACTTTCTAAAAACACCGAGAGCTCTCTAAGCGCTCCGATATATTCTTTATAACTGGTTTCTACCGAGGCCAATAATACGCTACTACCATCCTCTTCATTTAATTTAGGTAGCGCAATAAACTCGGCAAAATGCATCTCAGCTCTATCCAAGGTCTCCTTAACATTAGCGATCATGCTCTCAATGTGAGCTTCAGATTGTTGCAGCGTTTTCCCTACAGCGATTCGATTTAGTGTATTACGCGATTGCAGCAAAGCTGCCCAGCTCAACCCTAAGGAATCCCTCTTCTGTGTTCCCAGATCAATTCGTTCAATATAGGATTGATCTGCGTGAATGATTCCAAGTGATAAACCACTTGAGATCATCTGCATTACACAAAACATCATCAGTAACAGATATAAACTGGTTGATATACGAAGCCTGCCTAACATGTAATCACCTCTGTTAACGGCTGCATATGCAGCCGCAGTTATCGCTTAATGTTTTAAAATGTTTCCCAATTAGCTTGTTCTTCCACATTGTTGACTTTCTTCAACGCCGGTGGATTCGGTTTAGCGGGAGGAGTCTTAGCCACAGGCAAATGCTCAATTTTCATTTCGGGTTGAGATTTATCGTCAAGATTCGGTAATTGGAACAGAGAAACCAGTTTCTTCAATCCAGCCGCTTGATCTTCCAGTGCAGCCGCTGCTGTAGCGGATTGCTCAACTAAAGCAGCATTTTGTTGTGTTACACGATCCATTTCGGAGATAGCCAAGCCAACCTGGGTAATCCCTCTGCTTTGTTCATCAGATGCAGATGCAATTTCACCCATAATGTCAGTTACGCGAGTGACTGAACTGACAATGTTATTCATTGTTTCACCGGCGCTCTCAACCAAGACTGAACCGGTATCCGCGCGGCTTACTGAATCTTCTATTAATGTTTTGATCTCTTTTGCCGCCTCAGCGCTACGCTGTGCGAGGTTACGCACTTCGCCTGCCACAACCGCAAAACCTCGCCCATGTTCACCGGCCCGCGCCGCTTCCACGGCGGCATTCAGCGCCAAGATGTTAGTCTGGAACGCAATAGCATCAATAACACTGGTAATATCGGAAATCTTCTGAGAACTGCCGGCAATTTCACGCATGGTCTGTACAACATTCGCCACAACTTTCCCACCCTGGCGGGCAACGTCAGAAGCACTATCAGCCAGGTTACTTGCCTGACGAGCATTTTCTGCGTTTTGACGTACAGTTGCGGTCAATTGCTCCATACTGGCGGCGGTTTCTTCCAAAGAAGCAACCTGTTCCTCAGTACGCGAGGAGAGATCATTATTCCCCGCGGCAATTTCACTGGTTCCGTTATAAATGCTTTCGCTGCTCTGACGAACACTAGTGACGGTAGTGATAAATTCTTTTTGCATATGTTTCAGGCCAACGGCTAAAGTACTCATCTCATTTCTGCCTGAAACAGTAATATTTTGTGTCAAATCACCGGTAGAAAGCGCCTTAATGTTCTCCAATAATTTGTTTAACGGATTAATCAGACTATGTTTGATGCTAACCCAACTAAAAATCATGGCTGAAACCAGAATCAGCATGATAATACCCAACATAATCATCGCATTTCTGTAGGAGATATTTGCATCAAATACAACATCAGAATAGAGATGATCGTTTTGGGTCAAATAGAAGTTATATTCTTCCTCAAAAGCACTCTGATATTTGCCCGTTGGCTGGTTGAAAAATTCTACCGTCCTATCATGTTCAATCAGAACAATGAGTTCATGCAGCGCCGAAATATAAACATCATAGGTTTTTTTAAGACGATTAAGACTTTCTGACTCATGAATAGGCAATTTAGCGGTTTGTTCATATTGTTCAAAGCGCTGTTCTGCTATAGACAAGTTACTTCTGGCATCAGTCAGTAACTGTTCTAATGTGTAGTAATTATCGACACCCTTGACGCCCTCATCTTTTTGCATCATGTAGCGAATGCCAGCACGATTCAAACTGTTACGAGCTTGTAACAAATTAACCCAAGTGTCATTTAAAAATGTCTGCTGTTCACGCATTTTATCCAGTATTTCTAGATTTTCTTTGTTACTTTTCAACTCATGGAAGAAAAGTCCTCCGGATATAAATTGCAAAGCACCAAATAATATGATGACCGCCATCAGTCCGGTCACTATTTTCATTCGGTTAAACATGTTTTCCCTTTTTACAATAGATCAGCATGGCTCTGTTATCGGCAGCACCAAAGGAAACTTTACTGGTTGAATAAAAGAAATTTGAATATTTTTCTGATCTGGACTTAACGGGGGAATATAGACAAAAGTGGCTGCCATCTGTCAATGATGGCAGTCACATTTAATGATCAGTTTTTAGCCACTGAATCTACCAGCGCCATCTCTTCACTATTAAGCAGTTTTTCGATATCCACTAAAATCAGCATGCGATCATCAAGTGAACCCAATCCGGTTAGATATTCAGTAGATAATGTTACTGCAAATTCAGGCGCCGGACAGATTTGCTCAGCTTTGAGCGATAAAACATCCGAAACACCATCAACTACAATACCAACCACCCGGTTTAACAGATTTAAAACAATAACAACGGTATTATCATTATAGGTAATCGTTTCCTGAGCAAATTTAATTCTCAGGTCAATAATAGGCACAATGACGCCACGCAGATTGGTTATCCCTTTAATGAATGCCGGAGTATTGGCAATACGAGTCACCTGATCATAGCCCCGGATCTCCTGTACTTTCAGTATTTCGATACCATATTCTTCATCACCTAGGGTAAAAACCAAATATCCTTCCCCGGCAGTTTCTCCTGACAATTTATTAAACGCTTCTATAGCCGACATGATCTTACCTTTTACTGTGAGATTGACGATTTTCTATGGGGACACTCCCCCATTCAGTGCTTATTTTTTAGCTTTGCTGAGTGCCAATTGGTCATGATTGAGTTGCTGCAAGGCAGAAACATCAATAATCAACGCCACACTGCCATCTCCCATAATTGTGGCAGCAGAGATCCCGGGTACTTTGCGATAGTTACTTTCGATATTTTTCACAACCACCTGATGCTGACCAACTAATTGATCAACCAGTAAGGCATAACGACGGCCGGCACTTTGTACAATCACAACAATCCCTTTTGTCGGATCTGTTTTTGCCTCAGGAATATCAAAAACTCGGTATAACTTAATCAGTGGCAAATATTCTCCTCTGACATGCAGTAATTTTTCATCGCCAGCCAGGGGATAAATATCTTCTTCCTGCGGTTGAAGAGAACTGACTACCGCACTCAATGGCAAAATAAACACTTCGTCATTCACTTTCACTGACATACCATCAAGGATTGCCAGTGTCAGAGGTAACAAAATCCTCGTCACAGTCCCTTTACCGGCCTGGAAGTTAATCTGGATTTGTCCGCCCATTTCCTGAATATTCCGCTTAACCACGTCCATCCCTACACCGCGGCCAGACACATCTGTTACCACTTCAGCAGTGGAAAACCCAGGAGCGAAAATCAACATAGCAACTTCTTCATTGCTCATATTTTCACTAACCGACAATCCTTGTGACATCGCTTTAGCCAGAATCTTTTCGCGATTTAACCCGGCACCGTCATCCACGACTTCAATACAGATATTTCCTCCCTGATGTTCAGCGGAAAGTGTCAGGTTGCCTGTTTCAGGTTTGCCCACAGCAAGCCGAGTTTCTGGTTCTTCAATACCATGATCCAGACTGTTACGGACTAGATGAGTCAGCGGATCAATAATGCGCTCGATTAAGCTCTTATCCAATTCAGTGGAACTGCCAACCAAAGTTAGATCCACTTTTTTATTCAGTTTGCTAGCCAGATCCCTGACTAAACGCGGGTAACGACTGAACACATATTCCATTGGCATCATACGGATAGACATCACAGATTCTTGCAAATCTCTGGAATTTCTCTGCAACTGAACCATGCAATTTAGCAAGTCACCATGTGAAGTCGGTTCAAGAGCGTTACAGTGCTGAGCCAACATAGATTGGGTAATAACCAATTCACCAACCAGGTTTATCAATTGATCAACCTTCTCAACCGCAACCCGAATACTGGAAGATTCTGCCCGTTGACGCGGCGATCCTGCCGGTGGTGCCGGCGCAGGGCGCCCGACAGGTGGCGCTGAACCATTTTCCGACGTGGTTGTTTTAACGACTTTAGCTGTATCTTTATTTTTAACTTTGCTTTTAGGCCCAACTACCGGCAAGAAAGTGATCTGTTCCGGTTCAATAACAAAACAGAGTACCGCGGTGATATCGTCCTCTGTGGCTGATGTTACCAATGATGCTTCAACGCTATCCCTAGTCTGTTCGGCATCATAAACCTCCCCCAGATTACTCAGTTCATCAAGCATCAGAGAAACTTCACGCTCTTTCAAACCAGAAAGGTGAACCCGAACTCTACCTTGCTGGTTTTCAGTCGCAGCAGGCTCCGATTTTAATTCCTGCTCAGATTCAGGCACCTCTGGCGTCACCGCATCTATGATAGACTCAGCCCCGCTTTCATTCTCTTCCTGTACTTCCAATGCAAGCTGGCGCAAAGTCTCACAGATGTAGGTAAACGCACTTTCATCCGGCTCCTGAGAACTTTTATAGGCATCCAACTGTTGCTGCATAATATCTTTCGCTTCTAAAAACAGGTTGATAATATCAGTCGTCAGACTCATTTCATCTCGTCTGGCGCTGTCCAGCAAATTTTCCAGAACATGCGTGGTTTGCTGTAGCTTGATAAAACCAAAAGTCGCAGCGCCACCTTTTATTGAGTGAGCACTACGAAAAATAGCGTTCAATTGCTCCTGATCTGGTTCATCAGGATCGAGCTGCAATAAATGCTGCTCCATATCCTCCAGCAATTCATCTGCTTCATCAAAAAAGGTCTGATAAAACGCGGTAATATCCATTGTTACTTTGTCACCTTAGTCGGTATCACGATTAGGTTCAGCATTTGGTGATGCTGGCTGAACTGACACTGTGATTTCATTGGACTGTTGTGTTGGCCTACTTTCAGCCGAATCCTTTCCAATCACCTCGTGAATTTCCTTACTATCATTAATAATCAAGGAATCGCTGCCGGTGTTTTGCTGTTCAATTCGCTCTTCCGCTTGTTTATTGAGCACTAAAATACTGATGCGACGGTTAACCGGTGCGCTGGCATCTTCCTGCTTCAAACGAACCGTTGAGGCCATGCCAACTACCCGCAATATTTTTCCTTCATCCAGCCCACCTATCAATAGCTCTCTCCTTGATGCATTCGCCCGATCTGCGGAGAGTTCCCAGTTACTGTAACCACGTTCACCATTGGCATATTTCAAGTCATCGGTATGACCGGATAGGCTGATTTTATTGGGAATATCGTTCAGAATTGGTGCAATAGCCCGTAAAATGTCACTCATGTAACTTTCAACTTTTGCACTGCCAACCATAAACATTGGCCGATTTTCCCGATCAATAATCTGGATACGCAGCCCTTCATCCATCATGTCAATTAATAAATGTGGACGTAATGCTTTAAGGCGAGGATCAGTAATGATCAATTGATCAAGTTGCTCACGCAGTCTATTTAATTTGCGGGCCTCATCATTAGCTTCAACGACTTCAACCTGACGCAGAATATCGCCCTCCTGATGAAGCACATCTTCCCCCCCTCCTGGAATAGGATTGGAGCTATCACTACTACGTTCTCCTTTATTGATCGCAACTTGCAACGGGGTACGGAAATATTCTGCAATTCGGGTCAGTTCTTGCGGGCTGGAAATTGCCAGCAGCCACATAACCAGAAAAAATGCCATCATGGCAGTCATGAAGTCAGCATAAGCAATCTTCCATGAACCACCATGATGTTTGATGCCATTTCTTTTACGTCTTTTTACCCTAATGACAGAGACGTTACGCGCCTTCATGCTTGTTCTTCAGTTTCTTGCTGGACAGGTGCTTTTACCCGGCGAACATGTTCTTCCAACTCAGTGAAAGAGGGACGATCTGTGAGGTATAGTGTCTTACGACCAAATTCAACAGCAATTTGCGGAGCATAACCATTCAGACTGGATAACAATGTCACTTTAATGCATTGCATCATTTTAATGTGTTCACCGCTGCGTTGACGTAGCAATGTTGCCAATGGAGAGATAAAACCATAGGCCAGCAAAATACCAAGGAATGTCCCAACCATCGCATGAGCAATCAGTACGCCAAGTTCTCCTGCCGGGCGATCTGCCGAACCCAGAGCATTAACCACCCCCATAACAGCAGCGACAATACCAAAAGCAGGGAGTGAATCTCCAACCATCGTCAAACTGGTTGCCGGGATCTCGCTTTCCTGTTCATAAGTTTCAATTTCTTCATCCATCAAAGCTTCAATTTCATGAGGATTCATATTGCCACTCACAATCAATCGCATGTAGTCAGTGATAAAATCCATCAAATGCTTATCCTTAAGCAAACGTGGATACTGAGTGAAAATATCACTTTGCTGAGGATGTTCGATATCTCGCTCTAATGCTAAAACACCATGCATGCGGGATTTTGCTAGCAACCGGAAAAGCAGCGCCATCAGATCCATATACATCACTTTGTTATATTTAGATCTACGCATTACCTTTGGCAAAACACGCAATGTTGCCTTAATCGCTTTTCCGTTGTTACCAACAATGAAAGCACCGATACCAGCACCAGTGATAATTAAAAATTCAGCGGGTTGATAAAGTGCGCCCAAATGACCACCTACAATCAGGTAACCACCGATTACCGCACCAAAAACTACGATATATCCTAAAAATACTAACACGCGATATCCTTTAGCTAAGTTGGTGAGCGGATGGGAAGTTGAACAGTCTGAATCCAGAATGGTTGTGGTTTCAATACAGGTTACAGGAGAAAAAATTCAAATCTGTAACCTGTAGGAATAATTTCCCATTTAAATTCACACTGCGTGCTGAGCAAGTCCATCCAGCAGTTGTGAATTAGTATCGGCAGATTGAGAGGAAAGTTTACGTTTTTTTACTGCGCGTGATGGCGGTTGGCAAAGGCTGCAAACAAAGCTATTCACAGGTTGATGAGCATGAGTAATAAAAGTTCCACCACAGGTACGGCACTGTGAAGGTTGCAACATGCCACTGTCGACAAAACGTACCAGAGTCCAGGCACGAGTCAACGCCAAAACCGGGGCGTCTCCTTCAACAGGAGGACATTGTTCAAGATAGAGTCGATACGCTTTAACAACAGCTTCTACACCTTCACAATAACCACTCTTGAGTAAAAAACGGTAGGCATTATAGAACATCGATGAATGAATATTCTGTTCCCACGTCATAAACCAATCTGTTGAAAAAGGCAGCATCCCTTTAGGCGGAGGGCTCCCCCTCAATTCTTTATAAAGCTTAATTAGTCGCCCTCTGCTCAATTGCGTTTCACTTTCAAGCATTTGTAACCGTGCCCCCAAAGTGATGAGTTCCATCGCCAACTGTATATCCTTAGCTTCTTGAACTATACTTTTCTCGGCCATCTCTTATGCTCTTTTTTTCACTGACGTATCGTCTTTCGAAGATAACTTCTGAAACAAATGAGTAGATAACAAAATGCCTGTATGTATTTGTTGTAAATCATCCACACGAGATTCCCTAGTAAGCTGCTGAATAGTTTCACTGTCTTCGAACCGGAAATTACAGACTAATTGATTAGTCTCAGCGAGCTTGACCAACTGAGGTAATGTCAATTCAGACAACGTATCAGCCATAGAATCACTAATACCTAAACGGAACATCGCTGATGCTTTTTCATGGTTAATTAATCGCTGAGCTAAAAGCAAATACGATAAATTTATGTCATAAATATGTTTGAGCAATTCAACCGTACTCATTTCTCTATCCCGTCCGATTACATTAAAAAATCAGTTAAGTGTTCGAAAAACCACTCGTGACAAAATTCCTAAAATAGCTTAGGGATTAATAATCTCTTACATAACTAAAATATACAGGCTTAGTCAGAGCAGTAACCATCTTTTGTATTACTTTTGATTCATCCAACTTCAAAAATATTACGGTAGTGAGCTACAAAAGTATTATTGCGTTACCTGATATAACATTTTTCATTGGCGATTAAGAATATTCTTAATACGGAACAACTTTACTCCTGAATCATCAACTTATACAACGGAAAGAGAGCGCAATTTTAAATACTATGTGACATAACTCACAAAAACAAGGGCTTTTAATATGCATTTAATCGATGAATTGCTCATTAACTATTCAAACAATTAAATAAAATCCGAATTCTCAATTTTAATAAGTTAAATTATCTAAATAAAAATATTAGATATATTTTTTGATTTTATACGATCTATTAAACTTATAAATTTAAAATAACGATAAAAAATCCTATCCTGAGTCAAACTAACACCAAAAAAGACAGTTTTATCCTTGAGTAACAAGTGTAAACAATAATCTTATTCTGAGATCCGGTATCGCCATTTGAACGATAAACCAGATTAATTTTATGTAAAATTTGGTTGCAAAAAAGATACTGGTATGATCACTTTTCGTTTAGATTTGTACTTTTTTTAACCAAAAGGCTTAACTAAAAATGCATACCACCACGTACAGATAACACTAACCATACAAAAATAGCATAAAATACAGTAAGATAATGAATAAAAAAACAACTATAACAACATCTTATTGATTGCATAACAATCAATATCCAGCATAGAGATGGCCAGAAAAATCGGTCTATTTCGACTCCTGACAACCCAAATAGCGACAAAAAACATTAGAAAAATTTATCAAAAATCATACCTCATAATATAATAATACGCAAAATCCTTCGATTGATTACTTTATCTTTTTCATCTTGAATCTTCGTGCTTCAAATTAACCATTAATTAAATTTACACATTATCAATATATATATTTTAAAAACATTAGGCATTTTAAACGGACTGAATGTAATTTATTACCCTTAAAATCTGCTTTAAAGCTCCATAAGAGATACAATTCCAACAATAAAGTTTTCAAATTACAAAAATATATAACCTTGCTAAATATTCATCATAAATTAAATTACCACCATTTATATAACACAAGAAATGGATAGTTTACGAATTAATATTTAAATAAAACACACACACCATTTCCGAACTCACATATTCTTATAATACAAACCAAATGAAATATTAAAAGTCATTTCTTCATCTTTCATTATTTCATGTAATATTTACGATCACCATCCCAAAAACATTATTTTCATATATAAAACATAGTTAATGACGTCATTAATGTATATCACAAACGTCATTTTTTTATATAATAATAGATAAAATAATTAACTATTCAGGAAAAAAATAATTAATTGACATTTATTACAAAAATAATTAATAGAAATAAAACCAATATCATTTTCAACCAAGGTAATGAAATTAATAATTACTAGTAACAGAAGTACCCTGATATTTCATGAAAAAATGGAGGAGAGAGGATTTTGATAAGAAATTTATTTAACCATATAAATAGTAGTGATAATTTTCCAAGTCATTATAATTATTCATTAAACATGACAGTTAATGCCACAACCGATTACAACCTAACCTAGTCACAGAAAATACTCTCAGAGTAAAGACACAAAACCCAATAGTTCATCAAACAAAAATGGAATATAGCTATCGAGAATCATTATCAATTATGTAATCAATAACACTGGAAATTTCCCTGTTTTTTGGACAAAACACATCCTTTATGCGAACAATATACGAACAAAAAATATTCGAGAAGATAACAATTCAATACACTAATCTGGCTGAAATAAAACTCGGCAATCAGAGTTTTTAACTAAAAAAACAACAAATATCAATATATATATCCACACAACCAAAAATGACACAAGCTAGCTCCTCCAACACTATAGAATATCCAATATTTTTAATACCTCATTTATAATGTTCTTCTCAGGAACTGTTTAATCCGTTTTAATCCCAATATAAAAAGCTAAGAAATATCATTCGTCAGATCTTGTACTAGTAAGTGAATATTTTTTACCAGAAAGAGTGGAATAAAAGCTCTGCTAATCAACATTGAAAAAACATTACCAAAGTTCAAACTTGCCGTTATATTCAAGCACTTGATAATACTCCCTCTCGCCCTCTTCTCTTAACTCTCCCTTCATTTAACCCCCTTAAGTTCTTACCAAGGCTGGTAATATCTATCGCTTTTTTGCACTATCTGTACCCTTGCTAACAAAAACTCCCACATCAGTGGATCTCAATACCATAGCATCATTAATGTTATCATCAAGAAGCCAACCGTATACCCGTTCTTTTGCAACACAAGATTTTTATGATGCGCAATTTAAATACCAATTTGATTTCATTTCTCAAGATTTCAGTAGCCATCAGTTCTGTTTGTTAGCATGCTAAAATAACTTTGAATCCTAACCCTAAACCACGACAAATCCTGACACTAATGTAGTGTTACCCTTGGTAAGAACTCTTGCTGCCACTCCACTCTCTCTTAATACAGAAATAACAGAGACTACATTCATCTCTACTAACTCAAGGAAAGTTAGTAACTCCTGTAATATCATCACCATAAAGATGACCCGCGTTTTTACTTTATCATCGGATAAATATCGAACTGTTAAATTAATGCTCTAAAATCTTGTCTGGTGATAACCATTAGCTACTTCCATTATTTTTTCACGACATTCTCCATCAAGCAGAATTATTATCTATTTTACTCTTATATAAGAACAAACTTAGATCATTTCTTCTACTTAGCCTTTGAAAGTAATTGATATTTTCATTGAAGATTCTGAACAGTAACGAGCAACTGATGGCAAACCAAATTAAATATCAACTCATCAATTTTTCTGTACCCGCGTATGATACCTATATTAGGTTTACCACAACTAAATTCTGATATGAGAATAGCAATGTTAACAATCAATCCAGCAACAATGACCAAGGCTAAAAATACCGCATCGAACGACTTTTACCTGGTGAAGCCATTAATCAACAATACCATTCAAAATTATTACTGGTAAAAGCAAATTTTTAATCAACCAAGCTTACTCCGTACCAAGATCGGTAAAACTACGCCTAACCTGGAAAACACACCATAGGCAACGCTTGTTTGTTTCTTATGACGAAACATCATTCGCCAATGGTGATTATTTATTAAGCTAATGATTACTGTTTTGTACAAAAGATTTTCAGATCGGTGGTTCAGAAGCAATTTTCCAGTTTATCGAGCTAACGCTCTTTTCCAGACTTATACGACAAACAATTGCTTCTATCTCTTTTTGCTCCGCCAGTGTTGCTAACACTTCAGCACGCACTTCAAATTTTCCAGGTTGAACCCTATCAGCGAAACTCAGTGATTGTAACCTCACAGCTACTCCATTGAGAGCCTGTAATACCAAAGTTCTCACCAGAATTTCGTCATCACTGTCACACACTATGTGAATTTTATAGCACTGTACCTGATCAATAGCCTGCTGCCTGGGTTGTAAATTAATACGTTGAGCCGCTTCACGTAACAATATATTTGCGCAAAGAATAATCGCGGTTGCTATCGCAGCTAGCCAATATTGCCCAAGACCACACAGCACACCAATTCCAGCCGAGCACCATAGGGTTGCTGCGGTATTTAATCCACGAATATTCATGCCTTCCCGCATAATGACACCAGCACCAAGGAAACCAATACCTGAAACAACTTGCGCAGCAATACGACCGGCACTATCGGGTGAAGTTGTTATTGAGCTGAGGATAAAAACTGCCGCACCAGTTGCAACTAATGCATTAGTTCTTAAACCTGCCATACGTTGGCGCCACTGGCGCTCAGCACCAATTAATGCACCAAAACACATTGCCGATAATAAATGAAAGACAAAAGGAGTTATTAACATGACATTCTCCATACAACCAAATGGATAAATAATCATGTGCATTTATTTTGCACACAGAAATGTATGCTGAATGTTTAATTCAGCCCTATTTTCTGCCCATACCAGGAGGTAACAAAGCGTAAATATATAACAGCATAATAAAAACCCAATATACTATCTTGGTTACTTGACTAAGTACCAGATGACGCTATTTTTTGAGTAAGTACAGCTCAGATATTTTGAGTGGTACTGCCCGCTTTATTTGGCAAGCAGCAAATCGGAAGGAAATGAACAGCTTACCGTTTTATTGTCTATTTAACTGAAAACTTTGACTGTCCAATGGCTATCTCTCCAATAAAATTTGCACGAAGTATAATCAGGAGTAATTAATAAGTAAAGAAAGATATGACTCTCAACCAAGAAAAAGCCCACCGCTATAGGAAATAGCGACGGGCTTGAAAATCATCCAAGCAATCAGATAGCGGTTACGTTTGCTGCTGCTGGACCTTTAGCACCATTTTCAATGGTGAATTCTACGTTCTGGCCTTCTGCCAAAGTTTTGAAACCGTTACCCTGAATGGCAGAGAAGTGAACGAATACGTCTTTGCTACCGTCAGCTGGGGTGATGAAACCGAAGCCTTTAGACTCGTTGAACCACTTCACTTGACCTTTCATTTTGTCAGACATTGTGACTTTCCTATATATCAAAAAAATTTTGCCACCATTGGGCATGTATTGGCCAGTTATATCAGCTATTACTTATGGAGGCACTAAGAAGGAAACGCGTCAACAAAGGCTATCTGAGGATAACACTTACACATAACTCATTAACTCAAGATGTCGTACATAAAGTAGGTCTGTTTATCAGGCCGGCTGCATTAACTCATGATAGAAAAGGAATATCAACCTTTTTATGCATTGGTGTTTTAAAAAAAATATTTATGCTCATTATTAAAGCAATAATTTAACAAACAGTGTCATTAGTTATAAATTTTTTTGATTTATTCAACCTTTATCTTAATGAAAGCACTAGAGTTAATCTCAGTCAATAACAGTTGGCAGATTAAAATAAAACAACTGATCTACGTAAGATCACCTTCCCCATGCTAACCTCAAGGACAAATAGTGATGAAAATATTTCATTTTTCCTTTGCTTAATCAGGTCAATATATGAATATTATTAAACAGATACTGATTCAAGATCTTGAACGAATCAACATTGAAGAACAACGTGATGGTAAACCTCGTTTTAACAGCCAGTTTATCAGTAACCACCCTTATCTTTGCTTGGCTATGCTTGTATCCTACCTGTTTCTCGCCGCACTTATCTGGTACGCCCCATATTTTAGTTTACTTTCACTGCTAGCTTTTACAGTACTCTTCATTATTATGTCAGCGGTTTTATTATTCGAAATCAAACCAGTGTATCGGTTTGATGATATCGGCGTACTTGATCTACGGGTATGTTACAACGGCGAATGGTTCGTCAGCGAAAAAATCTCAGATTGTGCAATCAAAGAGCTTTGTTCCCATCCCAATGTTCCATTAGCAATAAAAGATGAAATCAAACGTATTATACAAATGAAAGGTGAAATTCATTTTTATGATGTTTATATCATGACGTTTCCTGAACAATCACATATAGCAACATCGTTACTCATAGATAGCCGCTAATGAACAAAGGTACTCAATTTCAGTAAAATAGCACAATTATAAGCCAATGCGCTCATATGACAAGCAAGTAACAAAATAGTCAGCTTTTTTGCGTTGACAGTGTTTCAATTGATCGCTAGTATTCGCCCCGTTCCCAAGAACGATTCCTCCATAGTTCAGTCGGTAGAACGGCGGACTGTTAATCCGTATGTCACTGGTTCAAGTCCAGTTGGAGGAGCCAAATTTAAGTCTAGAGGTAGGAAAACGGATCTCTAGCGCTCCAGCAGTTAATGCGAATAAAAGCCCAATTTTCATTGGGCTTTTATGCTATTTAAGCAATAACACATTCACAGGCACCAAGCTGATTAATCCAGAGCTACTTTATAAATTTTTTCTTTCGATTTATGCAGTATATTCACTTCACCAATAAATGATATTTCATAATGAATTTTCACCAAGCCATTACCTATATAATTAAAGAAATCAATTCCACCTGGTTGACCATCAGCATTTTTTTCAGGATTAATTACAGCCAATTGGAAAACATTATCTTCACTACCTTGTAAAGAATCTATCTTTAATACCAACTCCCCTGTATCCCGATCATCAGCAGAATATCCTCTGATATGCACTGTCCCTTTTTTCAATTGCTTGTCTTTAAGTTTAATATCGCTGACCAAAATATTGATGTCATACTCAATAATACTTTCACCAATTGGTCGGCCTCTATTTTCATCATACTCTTTAATGTAAGGCACTTCTAAATCACGACGAACCTGAACCGTCTCAGAATCTTTATCAAGTTCCACAAGCACACGTTGAACAGCCGAAAATCTAGCAGTACCGCTTTCACTAATAGTATAATAAAGGCTATCATGTTTACCTTCAGTAAGAAGAGCATTTTTTACAGGCAAACTACGAATATCACTGCTATTTTGTACACCAGGAACAATTTCAACATTGTTATTATCAAAAACAAATTTCAATTCATGTTTATCTGATATATTGGAATCAGTGAAAAGTACTTTAACTCCTGCCTTTATATCGTCACTGCTAATAACATTATCATAATACGCTGGATATACAGGTGCTGCCAATCCTACTGATTTCAATTTAAATCGATCCAGAACCGCTTTCGCTACCACACCACCATTCGCATCCGTTACTTCAGCCTCAAAACCAATTGTAGCGTTAACCTTCTGATCTGTTTTAATTTTTACTAAAATTTCAAATGCTCTACTAACAGGATTGAATACGTTATCGCTACTTACAACTTCGTATTCACCCTCATTCAAACCATTCACTACAATTTTACTTTTGTAAGTATCTAATGGTACAGAACCATCATCATCCTGTAGAACGACAAATAATCGCAATGGAACGTTAAACCAATCTTTATGCGAAACCCAGTTAGCGACATCAGTATTAATTAAAAACTTCATGACTTTTCCTCATCTGTTTTATATAAATCACCTGAAAATTAGCCACTCTTTTCGGGGGGATATTATTTGCTTATTTTATATTTAAAATTACCTTCACCTCCTCACCAACTATTTAATTTAAGATATTTTCTGAAATAGTTTTTATTCATTTCATTACATTTATATGTACATACCAATATATTATTAATTTGAGAGTATCTTAGTGCACTAGCAGTAAATGAGATTTCATTATCAATGACAAACTCTTTAATATTCGATCTGGCGTGGATTAATATCATTCTTGCCAAATCAGAGCTCAGATAACAAATTACTTTTTCAGTTAATAAGTATAGACGAGTAAATCCGCTAATAAATATCAAAATACAATAAGTGATCTGTCAAAACAGATAAAATAGGAAAATTATCATAAAATATAAAAATATCATAAATAACACTAAAATAAAATTATCAAACATATATTTAATTATATTTTTAATTCTCATGATTAATTATTTTCTAAATAGAAAATATAGATGATATTTTCACCATCTAATTATCATAGACAAACATCAGTTAATTCTCATATTTCTTGAACTGAAAAATTTAATCGACTAAAAAATATCATTTTGAACACCAGTTAACCAATCAAACTCAATTTTCACTTTTCCCCTTTGACAAGCCCAAAATACCCAGATATTATTCGCCTCGTTGTCAAGGACAATTCCTCCATAGTTCAGTCGGTAGAACGGCGGACTGTTAATCCGTATGTCACTGGTTCGAGTCCAGTTGGAGGAGCCAAATTCATAAGAAGCCCGCCCAGTGCGGGCTTTTTGCATTCTAAATTCCACCATTTGCTTACAACGTAATATAATAATTCTGATCAAACTACTTCCTATAGCATACATTTCCCAGCAAACACCCCTTATTCGGCATAAAAACAGATCAATAAGTTCAGTTTGCCAGCAAATAAACCATTTTTGTTATTTTCTGCTTTGACAAAGCAAAAACATACCGTTAATATGCACCCCGTTGTTAAGGAGTTCCTCCATAGTTCAGTCGGTAGAACGGCGGACTGTTAATCCGTATGTCACTGGTTCAAGTCCAGTTGGAGGAGCCAAATTATGAGAATCCCGCTTATATGCGGGATTTTTGCTATTCTAACCTTTCTAACTTAAATCCCCCACCACTATTTGCTCGCAGCATAAGCACAATAATTCCATTCAATTCACATAAATAGAATAAAATTCCATCAACCATCAATTAATTAGCATAAAAATGCAACAACAAGTGCATTTTGACAGCAAACAAACTATTTTTATCGTTTTCTACTTTGACAAAGCCGAAACATATCACTAATATACGCCTCGTTGTGAAGGAGTTCCTCCATAGTTCAGTCGGTAGAACGGCGGACTGTTAATCCGTATGTCACTGGTTCGAGTCCAGTTGGAGGAGCCAACTTCATTTCTTTTTTTTACCCTCGTTTTTCATTTTTTCCTTTGTTATAAGAAAATCCACCTCTGATTACCCTAACCTAATTGATTTAGCTGATAATTTTGCTAAAAATTATATTCATTGATAGCTATTCGACCATTTTAGCTTTATCATCCATTCCCGGCCTGAATATGCTGAACTCAGCATCTTTCGTTCCTATCATATATACTGGAGCCGGTTTCTCATGACCACTGAATCATACACAATAAAAATCCGCCGCCCTGATGACTGGCACATTCATTTCCGTGATGGTGAAATGCTAAAAACTGTCGTTCCCTATACCAGTCATTATTTTGGCCGGGCTATCGTCATGCCTAATCTGCTTTCGCCGATTACAGAAGTGGTCAGTGCCAAGGCTTATAGAGACAGAATATTGGCAGCCATTCCCGAAGGGCATAACTTCCAGCCTCTTATGACCTGTTATCTTACTGACACTACTGAAAGCGCTCAGATAGAAATAGGTTATAAAGAAGGCATTTTTACCGCCTGTAAGCTCTACCCTGCCAACGCTACAACCAATTCAAGTCACGGCGTCTCTGATATAAAGAATATTTATCCACTATTAGCAGTGATGGAAAAATTGGGGATGCCTCTGCTCGTCCACGGTGAGGTTACTGCTTCTCACATTGATATTTTTGATCGAGAAGCCCGTTTTATTGAACAAGTTATGGAACCATTACGTAGCCAGTTCCCTGCACTGAAAGTTGTGTTTGAACATATAACAACCAAAGAAGCTGCACAATATGTACTGGAAAGCGATGACAATCTGGCAGCGACATTAACTCCACAGCACCTCATGTTCAATCGCAACCATATGCTGGTTGGCGGGATTCGTCCACACCTGTACTGTCTGCCTGTGCTGAAACGTAATGTGCACCAAGAGGCTTTACGAGCAGCCGTCGCCAGTGGCTGTGATCGCTTCTTCCTGGGCACAGACTCAGCACCACATGCACAACATAAAAAGGAGTCCTCCTGTGGTTGTGCCGGCGTTTTTAACGCCCCATCAGCGTTACCTGCTTATGCCACAGTGTTTGAAGAGATAAATGCATTACAGCATTTTGAAGCCTTCTGTTCACTTAATGGCCCTAAATTTTACGGGCTACCTGTCAATGAAGGCTTTATCGAACTGACTCGCAAACCTTCTACCATCATTGAACACATTGATTGCAATAATGAAAGACTTATTCCATTTTTGGCTGGCGAAGATGCCCGTTGGGATGTGAAAGTAGTAGACTGATATAACATGGGGATAGTCATTATCCCCATTAATTTACATAGTTATCAATACACCAACAAATTGACTCATAATTCCTAACAAAAAACCTTCTTACTTTCATTAAAAAGCATATACTAACTAATGACTCATTCAAGAATGAGGTAGTTTGCTCTTAGTCAATGATATTAATAAATAATGCAGTGATCTGATTAGGAGGTTTTATGGGCAGTAAAGATGAGGTTATTCAAACGCATCCCGTTGTAGGTTGGGATGTGAGTACCGTTGATACATATGATGCAATGATGCTACGCCTTCACTATTTGTCCTCCCAAGATCAAACACCAGAACATGTCATGGTAGATCGAACCTTATGGTTGACAACTGACATTGCAAAGCAATTGATATACATCCTCCAGGCAGGAATTGAAAAGATCGAATCTTCAGAATACAGCGATCTAAACAATACGAAACATTAATAATCTTAAACCCGGACACCCGTATAAATGGGTGTCCGGCTAGGAGACACATCAATTCATCTCAAAGATTTTGTCTGAAATACCATATCACTATATAATAATTTCGGATTAAGTTAACTTAACCATCACAATTGCCGAGTTGACTACTAATAGATGGGGCGTTTATTGTGAGTTTGGCCAAACAGGAACAGGGATGTACAATAATGAAAATCTTAATTGTTGAAGAGTGCTATTATACCCGTTCAGGTATCAGCGAGTTTTTAAAGCAAAACGATAATGCTGAAAACCTTGAAATCGTTGACGCGCCTTCAATTAACGAGGCTATAGATATTGTAACCCATTTTTCTCCTGATATCGTTTTAGCTAACTTGACACATTATTGTCATCATGCCAGTTACTGTTCCGATTTACAGAAATTCATTACTCTTATAGATAACACTCGTATCTATATATACCTTAATAGCGCTTATCCTTATTGTGACAATCATATTACATTGAAGGATAACGCTTTCATTCTGGCAAAGAAAAATCTTACCTATCTGCTTAATAAAATTAGCAAAACTACATTGCAGGAAATTCAGAGACATAAAGCAACAATCGACCAATGTTGTTCTATTTTCAGTCCTCAAGAGCATAAAGTTATCGATTACTGGATGCAAGAAATCCCTAATTACAAGATATCGCAAAAGTTAAAAATCAGTAATAGCACAGTCTATTCTCATAAAAGACACATTACTGAAAAAATAAATGTGCGTAATAGAATTGAGCTCTGCTTTATTTACAATGTATTTAAATATCTCTATTGATGCATCGCGACAGCAAGGGAGAGAATCCCCGAAGCATAGCGAACTATGTGACCGGGATGAGCGAGTACAGCCAATAAAGAGGCAACTTGAAAGACAACGGGTATAAATCAGATAAACTGGCACATTGCTCTCTGTGCCAGTGATTAATCGTATTATTCAACAGACTGTAGTGAAATACTGCTCAAGCCATCCTGTAGACGATGCCGGGATTTATTAAATATTTTAGCTCCATTTTCACGGCCGGCACGGCGAGCACGCTGCTCGGTTTCCGGTAATCTGACTTCTTCTCTGCACACTTCGCTACAACAGCCTTCAAATTTAGTCGCACACTCTTGGCACTGAATAAATAACAAGTGGCACCCTTCATTCTTACAATTAGTATGACTGTCGCAAGACGCGCCACATTGATGGCAATGAGCAATCACCTCATCTGAAATACGCTCTCCCATCCGCTCATCAAAAACAAAGTTTTTACCAATAAAACGTACTGGTAATCCCTGTTCTCTCGCTTTACGAGCATATTCGATAATACCGCCCTCTACGTGATAGACATTTTTAAAGCCATTGTGCAACATATAAGCACTGGCTTTTTCACAACGAATACCACCGGTACAGTACATTACAATATTTTTATCCTTATTATCCTGCAACATTTCCACAGCCATTGGCAGTTGTTCACGGAATGTATCAGAAGGAATTTCAATCGCATTTTCAAAATGCCCAACTTCATATTCATAGTGATTGCGCATATCGACAAATAGCGTATCAGGATCATCCAGCATCTGGTTGACTTGCTCTGCTTTAAGGTACTCGCCGGTTCTTGATGGATCAAAAGTTTCATCTTCAATCCCATCGGCCACTACGCGATCACGTACTTTCATACGCAGAACCCAGAAAGATTTCCCATCATCATCCAAGGCAATATTCAGCCTCAAATTATCCAATGCAGGATCAACGCTATACAATAACGCCTTGAATGCTTCCAAATTATGAGTTGGCAAACTTATCTGTGCATTGATCCCCTCTTTAGCAATATAAACCCGGCCAAATACTGAGAGGTCGGTAAATTGTTGATACAAGCTGTTACGAAAAGCCAGAGGATCTAAGATATTAAAATATTTGTAAAAAGAGATGGTAGTACGAGGTTGGGTCTCCGCCAACATACGTTCTTTCAGCTCTTTATTAGAAATGCGGTTGTGTAACACTGGCATGGTGTACTTTCCTGAATTTCAAGTCATAAAATAGGGATGTATAAGTGATAGCCTCCGCTATCAAGCGTAATATGATAACGAAAATGATTTTCAACGAGTAGTCATTTGTCACGCAGCGATAGGAAATCAGTGGTAAAACGGGAGGCCCCCCTCCCACTAGTTGAGCATGCAGCCCTTTACACACAAACAATAGGATAGATAAGTCAAACAGCCGACAACCCGCAGGTTTAACTGGCGGCAGTAGCTTAATTATTATCAAGGCTGGAACCAATCATCAGCGCTTTCCCATGTCTCCTGTAAAATCTCTTCAACGGCTTTCCTATCATCAAAGGTGCCACCACGAACAGACAGCCCATCATGACTTGCCAACTTCACATTGGTTTTAATATCAGGCCATCGACGTTTAAGACGGTTATCCAGTTCCTCAGCAAGCGCAGGGACAGCACCTTTTGGCAGCTTTTTAGATTTATCGATAGTGACTTCTACATGCATAATTTTCCCCTCCACAAACGATACTGTTTATATAAACAGTAATATTATCTACATGAATTGTAAATAGCACTGTAAAACTATTTTAATTTTTATTTATCAGTAAATTATGAGCTACCCTTCTTTCATCAATGGCAAAACGGGATAACAAATAATCACCCCACTATCGACCAAAATTGAGATCATAAACATTTCATGCTTGAAAACTTCGATATCCCGTTAAAAGATGTCACAATAGAGAGATTGTTTTGTCCATCTTATTGGAACTATAAAAACCCGAGAATCCATGATACAAGCACCTTCTTTTCAACGTTCACTACTTCATCCCCGTCATTGGCCTACCTGGTTTGGTATCAGTCTGCTTTACTTACTGGTTCTGCTCCCCTATCCCGTTATTTACTGGATAGGCACTCGTCTGGGCAGATTTTCTATGCGCTTTCTGAAAAAACGCGCCAATGTTGCCGAAAGAAATCTTGAGCTATGTTTTCCTGATATGTCACAGGAGAAACGCGACGCACTATTAATAAAAAACTTCGAATCCGTCGGAATGGGAATATTTGAAACGGGTATGGCCTGGTTTTGGCCTGACTGGCGGATAGAACGCTGGTTTAAAGTGACTGGGCGAGAAAACATTCAGAAAATTCAAACGACTGGGCAAGGGATTATTGTTATTGGTATTCACTTCCTGACGTTGGAACTCGGCGCCCGCATTCTCGGTTTGCTCAATCCCGGCATTGGCGTTTACCGTCCGAACGATAACCCAGTTATGGATTGGCTACAAACATGGGGACGACTGCGCTCCAACAAATATATGTTGGATAGAAAAGATGTCAAAGGCATGATCCGTTGTCTGAAAAATGGCGAAATTGTCTGGTACGCCCCCGATCATGATTACGGCCCACGAAAAAGTGTATTTGCACCGCTATTTGCCGTTGAACATGCTGCAACCACCACCGGCACTTCAATACTTGTGCGCCTCGCTGATCCGGCAATGATCCCATTTACTCCCCGCCGTTTACCTGATGGAAAAGGTTATGAACTGATTATTCAACCGGCAGTAGTAGGATTTCCAAAAGACGATGAAGTGAAAGCAGCAGCCTTCATGAACAAAGTTGTAGAACAGGAAATTTTACAAGCACCTGATCAATATATGTGGTTGCATCGCCGCTTTAAAACCCGACCTAAGGGAATGCCTTCTCTGTACGGACAAGCTGATAAAGTCCATTAAATTTATTAATGGCTGTTTCTTTATCCAGGAAACAGCCATAATCACTTTCGCATGCAACCCAATAAACCTAATAGTTGATTATTCCATTTTAATGCTGAGGTTATACTTTTTAATTTAATTTCTTTTCAATTTTCATATAAGAAACCAGGACTCATCTAAAATTTCATAATAAATACCAAATTGACAATCAAATCACGTTACCTTTCTTAACCTTCACTATTACCAGCCTTTGAAAAGATGTCTTATATACCTGTCATCTTTCAAGTTGCCTCTTTGTTGGCTGCACTCACCCCGGTAACATAGTTATCTATACTCCCGGGGATTCGCTCCCTTACCGCCGCGAAGCATCTTGAAATCAATAAGATATATATTACCGTTATTACTTAATTTATTATTTTAAAATATTTTCCCCATAAAAAGAGATCAAATATAAATAGAAATAAGTCAATAGGTATTATCTTCATTTTAACCTATCAATTATGAGAAATGAGATTTATGTCGGATTTTGCTCTGAAAAATGGAATATAAGTAAGAGATACCTTACTTGTTAATAAAATTGACCGAAAAATATGTTAAAAATATATTAACAAGACATGACATCATTTAATAAAAACGTGGCTTTTTTGTTTGCTCTAAACCTAAATTTGAAAGAGCTTTTTAAAAGCTTTATTTGTTACACACACTGCACTCCTAAAGTGTAGTCTTATAGGAAAACTTAGATGCATTCTTCCATTAACAATACAAAAACCAGAACTTTCTTTGGGCATCCTTACCCATTAAGTTCTTTGTTCTTCACAGAAATGTGGGAACGTTTCTCTTACTACGGCATTCGTCCACTGCTGATCTTGTTCATGGCGGCAACCATCTATGATGGCGGGATGGGTATTCCCCGTGAACAGGCCGCAGCTATTGTCGGTATCTTTGCAGGTAGTGTTTATCTGACCGCACTACCCGGTGGTTGGCTGGCGGATAACTGGTTAGGCCAACGTCAAGCAGTCTGGTATGGCTCAATCATTATTGCACTAGGGCACCTGTCTATCGCTCTCTCCGGCTTTTTAAGTCATTATTTGTTCTTTATTGGCTTATTACTGATCGTATTAGGTACAGGACTGTTTAAAACCTGTGTCACCGTCATGGTCGGCACGCTGTATAAAAAAGATGATCCACGTCGTGATGGTGGTTTTTCCCTATTTTATATGGGAATTAATATCGGTTCCTTCATTGCTCCTCTGGCTACAGGCTTGCTGGTTCGTGACTATGGCTGGCACTGGGGTTTTGGTATCGGAGGGTTGGGGATGCTGGTTGCCCTATTGATATTCCGTTTCTACACGATCCCTTTGATGCGCCAATATGATAAAGAAGGTGGTTTGGATTCAAGCTGGGACCACCCTACAGTGAAGCGTGAAAACGTCGGCAAATGGGTCTTTACCACTGTTATCGCTATCATTGCTATTATTGCTCTGCTAATCCTTGGTGTAATTCCATTCAATCCGGTAGCCGTAGCCAGCGCAATGGTCTATGTGATTTCATCCTGTGTAACACTTTACTTCGCCTATTTGTTCCTGTTTGCCGGTTTAAGCAGTAGTGACCGTTCGCGCCTGCTGGTCTGTTTTATCCTGCTGGTATCTGCTGCATTCTTTTGGTCTGCATTCGAGCAAACGCCAACGTCATTCAACCTGTTCGCCAATGATTATACTAACCGTATAGTGATGGGGTTTGAGATCCCGACAGTATGGTTCCAATCAATTAATGCACTGTTTATTATCCTGCTGGCCCCTGTATTCAGTTGGTTCTGGCCCAAACTGGCAAAAAACAACATCAATCCGAGCAGTATCAGTAAATTCATTATTGGTCTTCTGTTCGCTGCCGGTGGTTTTGGCGTGATGATTCTGGCTGCGCAAAATGTGCTGGCAACAGGTGAAACCGTTTCTCCTTTCTGGCTGATATCAAGTTCTCTGTTTCTGACACTCGGTGAGCTGTGCCTTAGCCCAATTGGACTCGCGACGGTGACGCTACTGGCCCCGTCGCGAATGCGTGGTCAAATCATGGGCTTGTGGTTTTGTGCAAATGCTTTGGGTAATTTAGCTGCCGGCTTGATTGGTGGACACGTGCGCGCTGACCAACTGGACAATCTACCTGATCTGTTCTCCCGTGTATCTTTGGCTCTGGTTATTTGTGCAGTGGTATTGATGGTGTTAATTGTCCCTATTCGCCGCCTGCTTAATAGTGCTGATAAATCAGAAGCGAAAATTCAATAATACTTATCACTCACGTAAAGCCATCTCATCATAAGATGGCTTTACGTATTTCAACGCATTTATGCTCTTGAAAACAAACACATTAGTGCATTGCCGTTGCAACTGATGGCTCAACTATCTGTTTTACATTCAGTGATTCTGTCTGATAGGCATGATTACGCACATCCCATAGTTCAACAGCGTGTTGAATATTAAGCCAAAACTCCGCTGTGTTCCCCAAAGCCGCCGCCAATTTAATCGCCATAGGAACAGTTAACGAACCTTTATCATGCACAATCCTGCTTAATGTATTACGGTGAACACCCATAGCTTCCGCAAGCACATTAATTTCGATATTCAAAGGTACCAGAAACTCACTCACCAATATTTCACCCACTGTTGCTGGGCGACGTTTTGTATTCCTCATCATTTATTTCCCTCAGTTTAATAGTTATGAGGATCCAGATATGTATCAACCGCAATACCATCAATCCATTGAAAAATAAGCCTATATTGCTTATTCACTCTTATTGAGCACCATCCCCTCAAATAGCCATTCAAGTATTCAAAATGGTTCCCCGGAGGGATTCTTAAATCAGCCTCTTTAACCGAAGCATCCAAAATTTGTAGTTTTCTGTATAACGCACGCTGTAAAGATGCAGGTATGCATTTGTGCGGTAAATCTTGTTCATAAAATCTTTCTAGCCATCTATCCCTGAATTCAACAGCCATAACATCCTCGTTGTTTGTATATTACGCACAATCATATTGTGCATCAAGTCATAAAATGCTGAAAATATCATTTGGCTTTACGCAATCTGGCTGGAGTACAACCATAATGTTGATTAAATGCAAAGGTAAAAGCTGACTGGGAGGCATAACCAGACAGAAAAGCGATGTCAGCCAAAGATCTATCACTGTAAACCAACAGATTATAGGCAAATTCCATCCGGCACGTTTTCAAATAAACCATTGGACTCATTCCTGTTGCAATAAAAAGCTTACGACGCAAGGTACTGGCAGATACTGAGCAAATATCAGCCATATCCATTACCGTCACTTTTTCATGCAGACGCCTAACAAGCCCCTGATGCAGTTTGGCGATCAACGTTGAAGACGAACCTACTTGTGGTAGCTGAGCGAGTAATAAACGGGCAGCATCTGCGTGATTAGCGGGTGGCTGTGGGTAATCATGCAACCACTTAATAAGAGCAAGAGCAGAATCAGGTAATGGTTGCCAGAAAGAATCACTATGTAATTGATTAAACAGTGCCGAAGGCAGCTCCAGCACCAATTGCTGATTTTCACCACCAGCGAAAAAGCTGTGTTTCGCATCCGGTGGGATCATAACAACATTTCCAAAACCAACGGTACTTTGTTGCCCTTCTACGTTTAATTCAAGTTGTCCATTATAGCCAAAAACGAACTGCCATAATCCTTGGTGGCTATGGCTAATAGTTTCAGCAGAATACTGGCGTAAATGTAATGAAGGTAATTGAACAGCCATATTTATTGTCGCTGATTAAAATACACTCCATTTATTCGACAACAAAATAGCGTGGTTTACAATAATTTATGACCATTCGGGACAGGAAGGGTAAATTCTGCGATCACCACCGCATCATTTTCATCCATACAACCGGTTAACAACACCTCTGATTTAACACCAGCAATCCGTTTTGGTGGAAAATTGCATACACAAAGGACCTGACGACCAATTAGTTGTTCAGGTGTGTAATGCACTGTTATCTGGGCGCTTGAACTTTTAACGCCCAACTCGCCAAGATCAATTTGTAATTTATAGGCAGGTTTGCTGGCTTTAGGATTCAATTCTACTGAAATAACTGTGCCAACCCGCATATCAACTTTTTCAAAGTCAGTCCATTCGATCTGTTCCATATATTCTTCTCCTTTAGTGCGAAGTCATTATACCCTCATCTTTCAAGTTGCCTCTTTATTGGCTGCACTCGCGCCCCCCGGTAACACAGTTATCTATGCTCCCGGGGATTCGCTCCCTTGCCGTCGCGATGCTTCTTGAACTCCATAAGGTATATACTCACATGCTAATAGAGAAAATTCTTTCGAGAGAGCGTCAATAATTGTCGACAAACTGCCTATTTTCCCCGACAAGTCATTCACTTCACTATCGAATTGCTTTGAATCACTGTTATTCCCGATCGAAAAAGTTACTTCTGGTCATGCCCCCGTTCTCTTTAATACGAGCATCGCGTTCAAGATCCCGACGGGTTTTATCATAGATTCCATTATTAAACTCGTCACTCCTCCAATTAAGTTCATCTTCTTTCATCTGCCTCGCCAGTTCCCGCTTCTCCGCCGCATTATTATCTGTAATGATTTTATCCACATTCCAAGGTTGAAGGTTAAGATTTTCTCGTTTCTTTAAATACTCTTCAGATGGCTTATTATCAACCGGAATATCACTTTTGTAGTCAAAATTTGAGGCAAATACCTGGCAAGAAATTGCGGATAAAATAACAAAAATATAACGTGATCCCTTAATCATCATATGCTCCATTTTCAAAACCATCACATCGAATAATTATTAAATAATTATTGCCAATAAGAATCAATAGCATTTATGTTCACAAGCCAATTATCAATATCAGGTTTACACTTTATTTAAATTATGCGCTTTGTACTGGCTCAGTAAAGAATTAACCCGCCGGAATCTGCGGGTCAATAGTCATCAGAGGTTCATCGGGAATATAAGGGATTATTTCACAATTAAATCTGGTTTCCTTGCCGATAAGCCAGAGCAACCGCCAAAGATTGCACTAAACACAAAGTAGCAGACTGAGAACGGAATGCATCCACCTGTGCTTCTTTAACGACAAAACAAACATCACTAAAACTGGCAAGCGGACTAATCTGGCTATCCGTAATCACTATCTGTTTTGCCCCGGCTTTCGCCGCCCTCTCACTGACCATCAGAGTTTCTTCTGCATAAGGGGTAAAACTGATGGAAACGACAATATCTTCTTCCCCAATTAGATTAATCTGTTCCCTGAACATTCCCCCCAAACCATCCACGAGTAAAGGGCGACATTCCAAGTGATTCAATGCATAAGAAAGATAAGCCGCCACACTAAAAGAACGGCGCAACCCAATAATGTAAATATTCTTAGCCTGAGCCAATAAGTCTACTGCGTTCCTTAAATCTTCGGGGGCCGTTCTGGCAGCTAGCTGTTGCATAGCCTGCACATTTGAACGAGCAAATTCCTGCAAAATATGCTGAGGGTCTTCCGGTGGCTCCTGTTCGCCATCCAATTCCCTAAATAACCTGGCCCGGTCTGCATAACTGGCGGTTTCTTCCACCATATGCATGCGGAATAGCTGTTTCATTTCATTAAAGCCACTGAAATCAAACGCATTAGCGAAACGAATTAATGTTGATGGAGGAACATCAGCTTCTCTGGCAATCACAGCGACAGTATCAAAAGCGACACTATTGGTATTATCCAGCACATATCGAGCTACTTGTTGCAGGCGTTTACTCAATTCACTATAGCGTGAACGGACTTGTTCTTGAAATTCATTCAGATTCGATGCGACAGACATAAATCCCCCATAAAATTTATCGCCAGCAATTGTAATCGTTTTACCGTATAAGCTGAATCATATTTCATTTTTATAGTTAAAAATGAAACACATAATCCATTCATTGTAATGATTTATTATTATCACTATATTGATTAACATCTAATTAATCATCTAATTATCGGTAATTCATAAAAACCTTACACTGATCACACTAATTGCCTTTTGTTCCAAATAACATTGAAAATAAAACATATATTTCATATATCTATTATCAAAGTTTCTGATTCAGTACTAATATCAAATCCGCAAAAGAGGCTCAGAATGGAACAAGTACAGAATTATGTTAATGGGCAACTCATTCCTAATCATAGCACCCGCTTTTCTCCGGTATTTAATCCAGCGACAGGAAAACAGATACGCCAGGTAACATTAAGCACAGCCCATGAAGTTGAACAGGCAATTGAAGCCGCTCATCAGGCTTACCCTGAATGGTCTAAAATTTCACCTCTAAAACGTGCTCGTGTCATGTTCCAGTTCAAAGCATTGCTAGAAGCCAATATAGACAAACTAGCGCGATTGATTTCAGAAGAGCATGGAAAAATCCATTCAGATGCCATTGGTGAATTAACTCGCGGCCTGGAAGTCGTTGAGTTTGCCTGTGGCATTCCTCATCTACAAAAAGGTGAACATTCCGCTAATACCGGAACAGGCGTAGACAGCCATTCATTAATGCAGCCTTTAGGCGTTTGTGTCGGCATTACCCCTTTCAACTTCCCGGCAATGGTTCCTATGTGGATGTTTCCTATCGCATTAGCGACAGGAAATACTTTCGTATTGAAGCCTTCAGAAAAAGATCCCTCTCTCGCGATTGAATTAGCATTACTGCTTAAACAATCCGGTTTACCCGATGGCGTATTTAATGTTGTCAACGGCGACAAAGAAGCTGTCGACGCACTACTAACAGATCCACGGGTACAAGCCGTCAGCTTTGTTGGTTCAACTCCTGTCGCTGAATATATCTACACTACCGCCTCAGCTCACGGAAAACGCTGTCAGGCTCTTGGTGGCGCAAAAAATCACTGTATTCTGATGCCAGATGCCGACCTTGATATGGCTAGCAATGCTATTGCAGGTGCGTCTTTTGGCGCAGCCGGTGAACGTTGCATGGCATTGTCTGTTGTATTAGCGGTTGGGGACGAAACGGCTGATGCGCTGATTGAAAAATTACGTCAACAGATCAGCAAAATATCTGTCGGTCCCGGTATTGTCGCAACTAAAGAAAACGATATGGGGCCAGTTATCTCCGTCCAACACCAGGCTAAAATCGGTGATTACATCGACAGCGGCGAAAAACAGGGAGCCAGCCTGTTAATTGATGGCCGTCAACTCAAGGTTCCGGGTTATGAAAATGGCTATTTTATTGGCCCGACGCTATTTGATAACGTCACGCCAGAGATGAAAATCTATCAAGAAGAAATCTTCGGCCCCGTTCTATCAATCGTCCGTGTACCTGATTATGCCACCGCGCTAACCTTAATTAACTGCCATCAATATGGTAATGGTACCGCGATATTCACCCGTGACGGAGAAACAGCGCGCCAATTTAGCGAAGATGTACAAGCGGGTATGGTAGGCATCAATATTCCCATTCCAGTGCCAATGGCTTTCCACAGCTTCGGTGGCTGGAAACGCTCGATTTTTGGTCCACTTAACGTTCACGGTAATGATGGCGTTCGCTTCTACACTCGCATGAAAACCGTCACCAGCCGTTGGCCGGCAAGTATCAGATTAGAACATCATTCCAGTAGTTTTGTGATGCCAACAATGGAATAAAATGGAGTTCTGTAATATGAGCAAATCAACAATGACAACGGCTCAAGCATTGGTGAAATTCCTGAACCAGCAATATGTGGAAGCAGACGGAGAACAATATCCATTCATCAGAGGAATCTTTACCATTTTTGGTCACGGTAATGTTGTTGGATTAGGGCAAGCTCTGGAGCAAGATCCCGGCCACTTAACCGTTTACCAAGGATGCAATGAACAAGGTATGGCCCATATCGCCACAGGTTTTGCTAAACAGAAAAAACGCAAACAAATTTTTGCCGTAACTTCATCTGTTGGTCCTGGCTCCGCCAATATGGTAACTGCCGCGGCAACTGCCACCGCAAATCGCATTCCTCTGCTGTTATTACCCGGTGATCTCTTTGCTTGTCGCCAACCAGATCCAGTTTTACAACAGGTTGAACAGTTCCATGACCATACTATCAGCACTAATGACTGTTTTCGTCCTGTTTCTCGTTACTGGGATCGTATCTCCAGACCAGAACAGCTAATGAGCGCCATGATTAATGCAATGCGAGTTCTGACCGATCCCGCCGATACCGGTGCCGTCACAATCTGTTTGCCACAAGATGTTCAAGGCGAGATTTGGGATTTTCCTGACTATTTCTTTCAAAAACGCATTCACCGCATTGAACGCCGCCCTGCTTCTATCGCCATGATTAGCGATGCCGTGGAACTCATCAATCGCAAGAAAAAACCCTTACTTATCTGCGGTGGCGGGGTACGCTATTCAGAAGCACATGACGCTTTTCGTCAGTTCGCAGAATACTTCAATATTCCTTTTGCTGAAACACAGGCAGGTAAAAGCGCCATAATTGCCGACCATCCCCTTAATTGTGGCGGTTTAGGCACAACCGGCTGTCTTGCTGCCAACCTGATAGCCAAAGAAGCCGATTTAATTATTGGCGTTGGCACCCGGTTTACTGATTTCACCACTGCATCCAAATCGCTATTTCAGCATCCAGAAGTTGAATTTCTTACTATCAACGTAGCGGAATTCGATGCCTGTAAACTGGATGCAATCCCCGTTGTATCAGACGCCCAAACAGGGTTAAACGCTATTGCAGAGCAGCTTACTCAATTGCATTATCACAGTGGTTATCAAGATGAGATTCATCAGGCGCGAGAGGCTTGGCGAAAAGAGTTAACTCGTCTGTTCGAAATTGAGTATCAGGGGGATTTCAGCCCAGAAATTCCCGGTCATCTTGATGATAAATTGGAAGAGTACAGCCAGACATTACAAACCCGCCTGCCACAAACCAGAGTATTGGGATTATTAGACAAATATCTTGAGTCCGAAGCGATTATTGTTGGCGCATCAGGTTCCCTTCCTGGCGATTTACAGCGCTTATGGCAACCCAAACAACCGGATACCTATCATCTTGAGTATGGCTATTCCTGTATGGGCTATGAGATAGCCGCTGCTATTGGCGCTAAACTAGCCTGTCCCCACCAACCGGTTTATGCCATAGTCGGTGATGGCGCTTATATGATGCTTCATTCAGAGCTGCAAACCGCAGTACAAGAAAATATCAAGATCACCGTATTGCTGTTTGATAACGCAGGATTTGGCTGTATCAATAATCTACAAATGAGCCAAGGGATGGGCAGTTTCGGAACAGAAAATCGTTACCGGAACCCAGAAAGCGGCAACATGGACGGCAAACTGATTAAAGTCGACTTCGCCAAAAATGCAGAAAGCTACGGCTGCAAAAGTTACCGAGTCCACGATGAGCGACAACTGCTTGACGCATTACAGGAAGCCCAAAAACAGACCATACCGGTACTCATAGATATCAAAGTGCTGCCTAAAACGATGACTCATGATTATGAATCATGGTGGCGAATAGGCACAGCGCAAGTAGCGAAAAATCCCGCTATAGAATCTGCCGCAAAGAAAATAAAGGAGATGGTTGCAACCAAAGTGCGCCAATATTAAAAAGCGATGGCCTGTAAGGCAGCAGGCCATTTTCCCTTCCTTAATTATCTTCAAGGCCGATTTTAGAATTTTTATTCCAAAAATAAATTACTTTTTCTCTTCCCTCACCCTCGATGATTAGGCGTAGTAACCACCTATTAAAATGTACATTATAATTTGTTTTTAAAGGACAAATATACAAATTCATCCAGCATAAATCTTACTTTACGTGATCTAATTAACACAAATTTAATATTATTGTTAACAAAATGCTATGCCACACTCAAAAGTATAATTTCCAAATATTTACAAATTGAAATAAATGTTTTGTTTGATATATTTTAAAGTATCTCATAAGCAGATACCCAGGTATCAAGGAGCATCCATGTTCAACATTGCACTATTTGGCGCCGGACGAATTGGACAAGTACACGCAGTGAATATCACTCATCATAAAGAAACGTCTCTTTACTCTGTTGTCGATCCACATCAGAAAAGTGCTGAACTTTTAGTACAGAAATACCAAACAAAAAGACAAACTATTGAACAAGCAATGTCTGACCCTAAAATAGATGGTGTTCTTATCGCCTCAGCAACAGATACTCATGCAGACCTGATCGAACTCGCAGCAAAACATCATAAAAAAATCTTCTGTGAAAAACCGGTTCATCTTGATATTGAACGTGTTCGTCATTGCCTTGCAACTGTTAAACAGTATCAGGTTCCCTTATTCGTTGGCTTTAACCGTCGTTACGATCCGCAATTCCGCCGAGTAAAAACACTATTTGACGCTGGCACGATAGGAAAAGCCGAATCTCTGCTGATTATTTCTCGTGATCCCTCTCCTCCTTCGGCTGAATATGTCAAAGTTTCTGGAGGTATGTTCCGGGATATGACAATACATGACTTCGATATGGCGCGTTTTATTATTGGCGAGGACCCCTGCTCAATCTACGCTCAAGGCAGTAATCTGGTTGATCCAGCAATTGGGCAAGCGGGTGATATCGATACCGCCTTTATTGTTATGAAATTCCCATCAGGAGCAATGGCAACCATTACCAATAGCCGTCGTTCCGGGTACGGCTATGACCAACGGATTGAATTGCATGGTGAAAAAGGGCTGCTTAGCGCTGGCAACATTAAAGAAAACAGTGTTGAACTCTGGGAAAACAGCGGTTGTTTAACAGCCAAACCAGAGCATTTCTTCCTACAACGTTACCGGGAAGCCTACATTGCTGAATGGGATCATTTTGTCGATGTCATGGCTGGTCGCGCCACACCAGAATGTAGTGGCGCTGATGGCGAACAGGCACTTTATCTGGCTGATAAAGCTCTCGAATCCCTACATTCAGGTAAAGAAATCAGACTATAAAACAGACCTACATCTCTAACTAACTGACTCACATTTATTTTCACCCTAAAAACGGGAAAGGCCGCTTTCCCGTCAGCATATTGCTGCCTGAAGACAGTCAATCAGGCTTGGAGGATAGTATGTTAGCTTTTCTCTCATTTATTGGTTTCACCCTATTAGTGGCTGGCTTCGCTTATTACAAAACCCATAATGCTCGCCTGACAGAATCCACTGAAGGCTATTTCCTTGGCGGACGATCTCTCACAGGTGTTTATATTGGTAGCTCTATGTTATTGATGAACCTGTCCACAGAGCATTTAATCGGTTTAAATGGATTAGCATTCCGAACTGGATTTATCGTTATGGCTTGGGAAGTGATCGCTGCTGTAACAATCGTTCTATTTGCTATTTATTTTCTGCCTAAATATCTGAAACTTGGTATTTCAACCATTCCGGAATATCTTGAACGCCGATTTGATAAAAATACGCTGCTTATTACCTCAATTCTTTTCCTGGCTATGTATATTATTTCACTACTCCCTATTGTGCTGTATACCGGTGCAATTGCATTGGAAAGTCTATTCCAAGTTTCCCATGTATTCAGTATTGATAAAACTACAGCGCTATGGATTATGGTTTGGGGCGTTGGTGGATTAGGCGCCGTCTATGCCATCTTTGGCGGTATTAAAGCCATTGCCGCCGCGGATACCATTAACGGCGTTGGCTTAATCGTTGGCGGATTAATGGTAACTATTTTTGCCCTACTCTATGTTGGCAATGGCAATGCCTGGCAAGGATTAGTTGAAGTTTATCAATCCAATCCTGATAAATTTAACTCCATCGGCAGTGAAGATTCTCTGGTTCCTTTCTCCACGCTATTTACCGGCCTAATTGTTTCCAATATGTTTTTTTGGTGTACCAACCAATCCATTGTTCAAAAAGCCCTTGGTGCAAAAAATCTAGCGGAAGGACAAAAAGGCGTCATGTTGTGTGCTTTACTTAAACTCATTATGCCGTCTATTATTATTCTACCCGGCATTATTGCTTTCCATATTTTCAAAGGACAAATAGATAATCCAGATAACGCCTATCCAGAATTAGTCCATTTAATTCTACCGGAAGTATTGGTTGGTTTCTTTGCCGCTGTGGTCGTTGGCGCCGTATTTTCCACATTCAGCGGAGGACTTAATTCATCTGTAACTCTGTTTATCGTCAATATTTACAAACAGCGAATCAACCAAAATGCCACCGAAACTCAAACAGTCGCTATGAGTAAATATCTGGGGATCGGGTTAGCGTTAATCACGATGATCGTCGCACCGTTAGTCGCTAATGCACCGGATGGTCTGTTCTATCTCATTCAACAATTACAGGGGATTTTTAATGCACCAATTCTCAGTGTGGTATTAGTCGGTCTGATGACTAAACGAGTACCGCCTATTGCCGCTAAACTTGGCCTATTATTCGGTATGTCTGCCTATATTATCTGTAATTTCATTTTAAAAATTAACCTGCACTTTTTTCACCTGGTTGGCATTTTATTTGTTCTTAATGTTATTTTCATGTTGGCTATTGGCTACTTTTTTCCAGCTAAACCATTTGAAGATGTTTATACCGAACAGGTAAATATTACGCCGTGGTCTATGGTGAAACCGGTTGCATGGTTAATTACACTATGCTCAATTTCTATGTATGTATTTCTCGCACATAATGTTCCCAAGGTAATCATGATTATTTATTACCTGTTTGCTGCATTAATACTATTTTATGCGCTATACCAGATAGGTAAGACACTTTTCAGGAAGCTTGTGATTAATCGTAAGCCCAAAAAACCGCATAAAGATAACTAACTGACTTTATTACTCCAACATTATTATCAGCATAACCCACTACCAGGATTTCCCTGCATTCCATATTTGAAAGAGGAAATCCTGGGGGGATAGCGGTTCCTTTTGCTAAAAAATACATTCATATATACCAACCCATACATGAAACAAAAATTCTAATATTCTATTTTTCCTGTTCTTACTTCTGAATAGTACCTAATTCACTAGAAAATTAACCCTATATAACGCGATGTTAGCTAAAAAACCCTTATCAGATCACAACTTGAAATTAATATTTTCATTCACATTGAAAATGAAACAAATGTTTCTTATAACAGGTATACGACAACAACCGAGGTTAACTAGCAAACACTAAAGCAACAACAAACGACTTATCCGCTTTTATTCGGAGAAACAGCTATATGGAAGAAATTCGTATCGGCCTAATCGGTACTGGTTACATCGGACGGACGCATGCCATTGCTTATGCACAAGCGCCTACTGTTTTCCCTCTGGCAGGCAAACTAGTTTGTGAAATGGTAGCGGAAGTTTCTGCTGAACTCGCCGCAAAACGGTCTGAGCAATTAGGTTTCCGGCGCTTTACTGATAATTGGCGCAAATTAGTATCAGATCCCGATATTCATGTTGTTGATATCTGCTCACCAAATTTCCTTCATAAAGAGATGGCTCTCGAAGCGATCAAACATGGCAAGCATGTTTATTGTGAAAAACCACTGGCACTAAACTCAACTGATGCAAAATTAATGGTCGAAGCCGCCAAAAAAGCCGGAGTGAAAACATTAGTTGGTTTTAACTATATGAAAAACCCTACCGCACAACTGGCTAAAGAGATCATTTCAAATGGTGAAATAGGTGAGGTCATTCACTTCTACGGCATGCATAACGAAGATTATATGGCCGATCCATTCACCCCTATCCATTGGCACTGTTTCAAAGATAAAGCTGGATTAGGCGCATTAGGCGATCTTGCTGCTCATATCATCAATATGGCGCAGTACCTGATTGGTGATATCCAAACTGTGTGCGCAGACATGACCACTGTCATCAAACAACGCCCGGAAAAAACCGGCTCTAGCATTATGGTTGCCGTAGAAAACGAAGATCAAGCACATGCTATGGTACGTTTCAGCGGCGGAGCAATGGGTATTATTGAAACCTCCCGTATTGCTTGCGGTCGCAAAATGGGTTTGAGCTACACCATTACAGGAACAAAAGGCGCTTTGAGCTTCACACAAGAAAGAATGGCCGAACTAAAACTTTACCGTCACGATGAACCGGCAAACCGCCAAGGCTTTAAAACTATTCTTATTGGACCGGAACATCCTGACTATGCACCATTCTGTCACGGAGCAGGTCACGGCATCGGCTTCAATGATCAAAAAGCAGTGGAAATCAGAGACTTGATCAATGGCATCGCCAGCAATAAAGAGATATGGCCGGATTTCACCGAAGGATGGAAAGTCTCACGTATTCTGGATGCCATTGCTCGTTCTTATCAAGAACAACGTTGGGTGAATGTCACTGAAATTAATTAATCCCTCTTATCAACGCTCCACTGTCGGAGCTCATCATAGCAACACTTGATGTTTGTACTTATAAGGAATTGTTCAATGGAGCAGCAAAAAAAATTTGATGTCATCTGCATGGGACGAATCGCCGTCGACCTTTACGGCCAACAAATCGGAGCACGTCTGGAAGACATGGGAAGTTTTGCAAAATACCTTGGGGGTTCTTCCGGTAATGTTGCCTATGGCGCCGCTCGGCAGGGGCTTAAATCCTCCATGCTAGCCAGAGTCGGTGATGAGCATATGGGACGTTTCCTTAGAGAAGAGTTGCAAAGTGTTGGTTGTGATACCAGCCATCTAACCATTGATAAAGAACGCCTTACGGCACTAGTGCTGCTAGGAATCAAAGATAAAACAACGTTTCCTCTGATCTTCTATCGTGATAACTGCGCCGATATGGCAATTACCCGTGATGATTTCAGTGAAGAATACATTGCATCAGCCCGTTGTCTGGCAATCACTGGAACGCATCTTTCTCATCCTAACACTCGCGATGCCGTGCTGACGGCCCTCAACTATGCCCGCCGTAACCGTGTGAAAACAGTCATGGATATTGATTATCGCCCGGTACTTTGGGGATTAACTTCTCTGGGAGATGGTGAAACACGTTATATCGCATCGGAACAGGTAACAGCTCAGTTACAGGAAGTATTATCACTATTTGACCTTATTGTCGGCACAGAAGAAGAGTTCCATATTGCCGGTGGTTCCACAGAGACTATCGAAGCACTACGCAACATTCGTAAACTCACGTCTGCTGCATTGGTTTGCAAACGGGGAGCACTGGGATGCTCTGTTTTTACCGCTGAAATCCCTAATGATTTGAATGATAGCATCACGATACAGGGCGTTCCCGTCGATGTGCTTAACGTACTCGGTGCAGGGGATGCTTTTATGTCCGGCCTGTTACGCGGCTATCTCAATAACGAAGGTTGGGAAAAAGCCTGTACCTACGCTAATGCTTGTGGCGCATTAGTCGTTTCTCGTCATGGGTGCGCACCGGCAATGCCAGATAAAACAGAGCTTGATAACTACCTATCACGCGCCAATCAAATACTACGCCCTGATTTGGATGAAACACTTAATCACCTTCACCGTATCAGCACCCGTAAAAATCAATGGGACGAACTGTGCGTCATGGCATTTGATCACCGTATTCAATTTATCGAATTAGCCCGGCAAGCAAATGCCAGCATCAAACGTATCTCATCATTAAAACAACTTCTATTGCGCGCCAGCCGAGAAGTTGCCACAGAAGCCGGGTTACAAGGAAAAATAGGTCTGTTATGTGACAGCACATTTGGTCAGGATGTTTTAAACGAAATTACCGGTCAAGGTTGGTGGATAGGCCGCCCAATTGAGCTACCCGGCTCTCGCCCGCTTTGTCTGGAACATGGCAACATAGGTTCCCAACTTATTGACTGGCCACTGGAACACATCGTCAAATGCCTGGTGTTTTTCCATCCAGAAGATGCTCACCCACTCCGCCTGGAGCAAGAGAAAAAAATTCGGGAGATTTATGCCGCATGCTGTAAATCTGGTCACGAACTTTTACTGGAAGTGATTCTGCCTGTGGAAATGAAACACTCAGATGAATTCTATATTCGTGCGCTCAGACGATTTTATAACCTTGGAGTTAAACCGGATTGGTGGAAACTCCCACCTCTCAGTTCTGAAAGTTGGGACAACATTAACTATCTCATCCAGCAACGAGACCCCTATTGCCGTGGCGTCGTTATTCTTGGCCTCGACGCTTCACAAGAAGAGCTGGAAATAGGTTTCAATGCCGCAGCCGGCAAATCTATCGTCAAAGGTTTTGCAGTCGGAAGAACCCTATTTGGTCAACCATCCCTAAAATGGCTAAAAAACGAGATTGATGATAACCGTTTGATCCAGAAAATAAAAACCAACTATCACAACCTGATTAGCCTATGGCGTCAGCGCGGATAGCAACATAATAAAATTATTTTATTCAACTAGGAGCACCATCATGGCTGTTCAACTTGGTATCAACCCTCTGACCTGGACTAATGATGACTTACCCACTCTCGGCGCGGACACACCACTGGAAACCTGCTTAACAGAAGGCCGCCAAGCAGGTTTTACCGGTTTTGAATTGGGCCATAAATTCCCTCGTCAGGCCAACATATTAGGCCCCATTCTTGCCGCCCATGATCTTAGGCTGGTATCCGGCTGGTACTCTGGCGAATTACTCACCCGTTCGGTAGCGGAAGAGATTAAAGCGGTAGAATCTCACCTGACCCTGCTGCGCGAACTGGGAGCTAATGTCATGGTCTTTGCGGAAGTGACAAACTGCATTCACGGCGATCAAAATAGACCAGTCCATCTTCGTCCTCAATTTCCAGCTAACCGCTGGCAAGAATATGGTGAAAAATTGACTGAATTTGCCCGTTACACCCAAAAACAAGGTGTTCAGATTGCTTATCACCACCATATGGGAACTGTCATCGAAACTGAGAAAGATGTTGATCATCTGATGGAAAATACCGGAGATGAAGTTGGATTGTTGCTGGATACCGGCCATTTGACCTTTGCTGGCGCTGATCCACTAGCTATCGCAAAACGCTGGGCAAAACGCATTAATCATGTTCACTGTAAAGACATCCGCCTTGATGTACTCAACGATATAAAAAACCGTAAAACCAGTTTCCTTGATGCCGTACTGAGTGGTGTATTCACAGTACCGGGAGATGGTTGCGTTGATTATCCGGCAATTTTTCAAGTGTTGAAAAAACAAAATTATGAAGGCTGGCTGGTAGTTGAAGCAGAACAAGATCCTGCTATTGCTCACCCATTCACCTACGCAACGATGGGTTATAACAATTTACGCAAATTTGCCAGAGATGCCGGATTGTTTTAATTAATCACAACCTGATTCATGCAAAAATAGTACTGAGGGTAGATAATATGTCCAAATTATTATCAAAATATCATGCACCGGATCAAAACAAACGAACTCAGCATATCACGCCGGAATCAGCAAACTGGAAGTATGTCCATTTTGATGTTTATGAGTTGGCTTCGGGTGAAAAAATCACCTTACCCGCATCAGAAAATGAAACCTGTCTGGTTTTGGTGGCAGGCAAAGCCACAGTGACTACGCCACATCAACGGTTTGAGCATATTGGCGATCGCATGCAGCCATTTGAACGCAAAAAACCTTATGCTGTTTACATCACTGCGGGGGAATCTATTGAAATTATTGCCGATACCGCACTTGAACTCGCGGTATGCCAAGCGCCAGGTAAAGGAAGCTACCCGACTCGCCTGATTACGCCACAGGATATTGGTGCAGAACAACGTGGAAATGGCTACAACCGACGCTATGTTCACAACATCCTACCGGATAATAAACCTGCTGATAGCTTGTTGGTGGTTGAAGTCTTTACCGATGAAGGCTGTACCAGTTCCTACCCTAGCCATAAACACGATACCGACAATGCGCCACAGGAAACCTATTTGGAAGAAACCTATTACCATCGCCTGAACCCTTCTCAAGGGTTTTGCATGCAACGCGTCTATACCGATGACCGTTCACTGGATGAATCAATGGCTGTTTACAACAAAGATGTGGTAATGGTGCCCAAAGGCTACCACCCAGTGGCAACCATTGCCGGTTACGACAACTATTATCTCAACGTAATGGCAGGACCAACTCGCAAATGGCTATTTACCTGGGAAAAAGACCACCAATGGGTTAATAGTGAAGAATATGCACAAAAGCATATCAATTGATGCATATCGAGAAGAAAATAGATTGCTTTTTTAGCGCACTCAATCGAGTGCGCTGCTGCCTGTACGGCAGTGAACGAACAGCTGTTGCAATAATTGCGGTTTCTAAACTACTTGCACAGCAGTAAACAAATGTTAGGAAATAATTATAACTTCCTGATTAATAAAGAGTATAGTTATAAAAAGCAGAAAAACCCTTTTTATTAGCAGCGGCTAATCCCTTAAATAAATCAATAAGTTATAATTAGCCGCTAAAAAAGGGTCAAAACCAAGGGATGGTAGCTGATGAACTTAATCCATACGAGCTAAAAACTCCCGGTATTGGTTTGTCTTGTATTGGCCCTTGTTTGACAAACAACAGAAAACTTTGTCCTGATGACAAGCTCTTAAGGTACAGAAACGGTAAATGAGTGCGTTGTTCCTTGCTGATAGGAATGCGTTGCAAGGCTTGTTCCTCCGTTAACCATCCTTTTTTAATCGAACGACGGCGAATCCTATCAACATTGCTTTTTACCTGCACTCGGCTAACACGACGATATCGAGCATCCTTAGGTACCAGCTTGATATCAATCACCTCAGTATAATCCCTGAGTCCTTTTAACCAAGATAATGTTTGCAAGTCATTCAGCGCTTCGCTTGAACCGTGAATTCTCAGCGTATCCCCCAGTGTTTTTCTCGCACACGGAAAACTGACCCCAATACGTCCGTTACCTACTTGCCCCAAAGCCCGATGCAGTTTAGCAAATAACGCTTCCAACAGTCTTTGCTGGCTAAATTCAGGATCGGGAAGAACACGGATTTCAAAGTAATAATCCATCTGATCCCCTTATTCACCTTTTTCACCAAAAACACCGCCACGAATTAGCGTCGCCATAACATAGTGTTGTTGCTCTACTTCTGGCGTTTTTCCTTTAACAACCCAGTTATCTAACAAAGTATAAAAATCCATTTTTACTTTAGGCTGACGATAAGCCTTACCACGACTGGTGACAGAACCATAGGGTTCAACCGCTATTGGGCCAAGACCTAATTCCGTAGCGTCTGGGTACCATGTGTCAATGGTGCGGAGCGCATTACCCACTTTCTGCGAATGCAATGCAGCGATCTCATTGACCTGATACAACACTTTGCTTTTTTTACTGTTACTGTCGAGAACCAACTCTTGAGAAGGGAAAATTTCCTGCCCATGCCCCAAACGAACAAAAGCCTCAACATTGAATAATGTTGATCTATCGCCTGCTAATCCTTCTTCAATTTCGGCGGCAAGTTCAGCTAAATCACCTTCTACCTTACCAAATTCACGTAAGCTGAAATTTTCGCAATCAAACTCCCACCATTTGCCACTCTTACCACTTACGCGAACCTTAATTTCTTCTGCTCCAACTCGGTTACGCCACAAAAACCGTCCATTAGCCAAGTTTTCTGCATAACGTGCTGCAAGCGTTTTGAAACCATGTTCAGCGATATAACCGTTAATCACGTTTGCCAATTCAGCTTGATAATCCTGATCATTACATACTGATGGTGTTGAAAGATTGCCTAAGACCCGTAATGTAAAACTGACTTTTAGGGTATCAGCATCAAAAGGCAATGCGGCAACATCGACACGTTGCAGGTTTGCTTTTTGAATCTCCGCATCCAGTTTGGCTGGATCGCTGGTTAATGCGTTTTTCAAGCGGTTAGAAATCGTACCTCTGACTGCTTTTTCCTGAATAGCAATAGGCTTCCATTCGCCACTGATCTGTTCCCAATTTCCAGCAAACATTAAAGCATCTGAGTTAGAAAGTTTACGTTCAAATGCTAGTACAGAAGCCGTTTTAATAGTTGATTTAGACATGTAGATATCCTTCTTTTAATTAATCAGTCGATTATTCTTACTTTCTTATTGGGTTTGGATTGACGGGAAATAGACTGTTGATTACCACACCTGTATACACCCTCTCCCTCTTGATAGTCATAACACCAGAGTAACTGGCGAATATCATCAATACGGTGCGGGCTTTTCCATTCACCTACCCCATAGATTGCTTCAACAAAACGAAATGGAGTATTAGGATCACGGGTTTTATCTACTTTCCCGGCTGAATATAATGGTGATATCGCTTGATAACCTGTCATCAAGGGGACTAAATATCCCGAAGCAGGTTTAGGAATATATTCCCAAGATGCAGGATCACCAATTTCAGGTTGCTTATCATCCTGAGTAGGAATAGCCCGCATTTTAATAGTAGAAAAATCAAGCCAGGCATCAATCATTTCTACCTGAGGATTATCCTGTTTTAATTCTTCGTAGTGTTTAGCTAACAATTCAGAGCGATCTAACAAGGCAAAACCCGGCAATAAACGACGCATTAACTTACGGGTATCCTGTCCTTCTTGCGGAAAAGCAATAACATCCACTTTAGCAATTTCAGTGATAGTACCGCCTGCTAGCCTCTGAGTTGGACATATTTCTAGTAAATATTGTTCCAATTCGTCAGCCCCTGCATCGCCAGCAATTTCACCAGAACATTCTATTAATAAAGAAACCGTCATATGCATACGACCTTCTTCATTAAAAGAAGCTGTCTTTTCTTCTCTGGTTAATGGATTGCGGGTTAAAGCAAAGACTTTATCCCTAATAGGATCAGACTGATGAGCATGTAGTTGGTGGTTATGACAAATAACGCCACAATTTTCTAATCTTAAATCATGGCCTTGCTGTAACTTACGTGAAAGTGCATGAGTAAAACCAAGAAAATGAGTGATTGCCGGAAAACCATAGGTTAAGCCAGTAATCGCATTAGCATTCTCTACTCGAATGTGACGTAAAACAATTAAATAGCTCATAACGGTACCTCTGGCAATTCATCCTCAAATTCACGTAGGCGTTTTTTAAACACAGAGGCCCACTCATTACGTTCAGTCAATCCAAATTCTAACCGTTCATGACGCAATTCGTTGTTCAACCAAAGACCAAAATCGTCAGCAATTTCTTTTTTCCAGTCTCCACCTTCACGTTCAAATTTGAATATTTCATCCTGTTGACAACGATAGGGATCAAGCCAAAGCTGCTGAGAACGTTTTAATTTACAATTCGCACTCCAACCTTTAAATTCAACCTGATCCTGTACACTAGCGACATAGTTAAATAAAATATCAATAATTTCATCAATATATGCCTGACGATTCTGTCGAATTTCTTCCGTACGTTTTTGTGCACGAAATAGATATTGTCGCATCAATCTGACAGTACGATAAGATAACCGAACAAACTGACTACGCTGTTCAAAAATGGATCTGTGCCGTTCCGGCAGCTTGATATTACTTTGCCAGTTAGGAGCAGAACAAGATAAAAGCCAAGCTCGTCCACCTCGTACGCTATTAAGGTAAGAAATATTCTGCGGCTTAGTTCCACCTATATTCTGCACAGCCGTATTGGGATAAATTACTCTAGTTTCAGGATGCCAACGTTCTTCTTTCTTTGCCTTATTAATTTCTTTCGATGATTCACCAAAACGGGCTTCAGCGATACGCTGATACATCGCATGAGCCAGAGATGACGAAAATAATGGACTTAATAAATGATACTCACCACTCTCATTATTTATCGGGAAATAAAGTTGCTTTGCCAGCTTATGTGAGGAAAGCGTTTCATCTGATAGAGCTTGCCGGAACCCATTCACCCAACGTTCAAGTTGCTGTTCATTTTCCGCCAATTCAGCTAATGCTGAATAATCTCCCCGATTTAAACACGCCACCAATGAATCTTCTTGGTATTCTGTTTGCAATAATTTTGCAACATCAAGCGCAGCAGCATTACCAACTGAATCGATTACAGGTTTATACAAAGTTGCAGTAGAAAGATATTTAATATTTTCGGTTGTATTTGATGATGTCGCAAAAATACTGCTACCTCTGGCATCACTATGAGTAAATTTCAGAGCATGTGTCACTAAACTGATTTGCTTTGCCCTGTTAGCGGCATCATCTAACCAATTCCTGACTTCATAATGTTCTTCCAACGCTTTATGCTGTTCAGCGATCTCTTGCTGAACCAGTGTGATATCCTCCGAAGATGTTAACTTTGCCAGTCTCTTTTCCGCCTCTTTATCAAAAGCCTCCAGCTTTGGCTGTTTACGGCTTCCAATATAATCAGTAATAAATCGACTTAACCCATTTTCATTCATAACCTCTATTTCACCTTATCAATAATGGTTATCAGAATACGCTATCTCTCAAACAGAGAGATAACGCTATGCTTATTAGTCAATCAATCTACTAGTTAGCAGAACCTTGACTGATAGTAACAGATATTGTGATTGCTTTTTGACCTTGAACAAGACTTGACTCCTTATGGAAATCAGTCACGGAAGGCAAATATATAAGTAACATGATAACCATACTCAGCAGATTTCCTGCCTTCCCTTGTTTTCTATTCGGCTTTCTTTTCATAGCTATTTCCTAAATGAACGATTTACAGCTATACCTTACACGACACCGACAAATCATTCAACCCATGTATCTTTAATTCTTTAGTAGATAATTTAATGTGGAAATCAATTTTTAAAAATACTTAACTATGCGGGAACTGCTGTGTAAGCAGCTTAGAAACATGTTTCTTTAGTCTTAAGTAGAAACCAACTGCCGTACAGGCAGCTTAGAAATATCTAGATGTCCATTATACCTTAAGACAAAAATCAACTACCGCACAGACAGCGTCCCCCAGTGGCGCTGCTATGCATATCCATTACAACCTACTAACATCCTTATAAAACCACTCTCGATAGCGACAAAACATGTACACCCTCTCCCTCCCTTTTATCCCCTTCATCCCACACCTCATTTTTCAAATGTACTCATGACCCGAAACACAACTGGTTAATTTTCACCCAACACAAACTCACTATCACAATTAATCAATATACCACCCAAAAAATCAATTACATTAAATCACTTCTCGCTCGGCTAGGTGGTTCAACGGCATCATACGTTTGTGCTGCACACCGAACACAACTAATTGCTGCTCATGCACTACGTAATAAATGACATGGCTGACATAGGGAAAGCTCAAAATATCCAGTCCAATATCAGCCCTAAACTTGCCCAAGGAAGGAGTATCAGCGAGCAGACGAATGATTCTCCGTAGTTCCAACAGATATTTTTGTGATTGAGCCGTCCCCATTGTTTCATGATAAATCGGCGGATTTCGATCAGATCTCTTTGGGCATACGGTGTTAAACAATAGAAGAGCAACATTAGTCGTACTTGCCTGTCTCTAGTTCATCAAAAAACGATTCACCATCAACTAGGTTGCCTGCTTCAATATCAGCTTCGGCTTGAATTGCTCTGGATTTCAAAAACTGAATCTTAAGTGCTTCGATGTTTTCATATTCATCCATTGATGGAATAACAATAATGTCTCTAAACACCCCTAAAAACGGGTGGTAACACCATGCTTCTCCGTCATCTTTCTTCCTAAGACGAATCTCACCAAAATGCTGGCTTACGTCTTTTAACTCCATTTCATGAATATCAGCCAAATTCTGATAAATCGTCTCAGTATCAAGTCCAATCCAAGCACTCACACCAAGTGCGAACTCTAATTCTGGCACATAGTCAAACGCTCCGCTTTCTTTTATCCCTGCCTGGCCGCTGTCCAGAGCCATAAACTTCGCTTCTTCACCCTCTTCTTCAAGCCACAAATAATGTAGTTCGTCAGGTTCTGATTGACGAAACGGTTTATGACGTTGGAGTTCCGCACACCATGAGGCTTGTTTACGCCACCAAAGTGCTGAGCAATAACCATGTTCATTATCAGAATCACCTTGAAGTTCATCCCACAAACGTTGATGCTCAAGATCAACTAAGTTCTGAAAAGGTGAACGTTCCCCTGCGTCATCTCGTTCCCTAATCCTAGGTAATGCACTAATTAGTTCATATTGATCAGGCTCCAGTAATTCATGTAAATCATGACTGGCAAGGAGGTAATCTTTCGACTCAAATCCTGGCCGACAATAAACTGGATATTCTAAATCAGTCGCTTTAAGTGCTTTATAATTTTTCATCAGAATATGCAGATTAGGTATCTTTGGCTCTTTTTGCCGATGGCGTTGGATACGCCCAGCAAGTTGTATCAATGAACGCATTGAACTGGGTTCAGCAATGGACCAGTCGTAATCATGATCCCGACCAACTTCAGCTACAGATGTAGCAAGTGAGACAAAAATATGATGCTTCTCTGGCATCTCCTCTAATGCTTTGCGAATTTCCGCCACCTGCCACAACTCTTCTTCATCGTATCGTGTTAATGTGGAATCCAACCGATGTTCAAGATGAGAACGTATCGCCAAAGGATGCTGGCTGTGATAGACACAATAATGGATGCGTACATTTTTAGGAGATGGTATCCGTAATAACCGCTGTGCAACAGCAACCAGTGGATCAATATTTGCCATACGGATTAAACCAATAGAAACGGTTTTACCTGATGAATGAGTTTGATGATGCTCCTCACGCAATTTCAATATAGAGTGATGCATCACTTCGGCGATAGTATTAATAACACCATTAACTTTACGACTTTCAGAAATAATCGGTACAAGTTCAGCTTTACGCAATGGCACCGTTTCTTTAAGCCTGCTAATACGCTTATTAACGAAAATGTTATGCTGTTCCTGAAACTGATATGCATCGACCACATCCTGTTGAGTTGTTTCATATTCATCAAACCAAGCACAACAGATATTCACCGGGGCACCTGGTTGACCACATGCTAATTGATAATCTTGGCGTCCAGCCCGATAAGCATTGAACAATGCCTGAATCAACGCAGGAGGTAATGTGGCCGATGAAAGCAATACCCGTGAACCTAATAATCCTGCCCAGTTTACTAACCTACATAAAGCCGACAAGTCGTTAATATCAAAATCATCAGGTTCATCTAACACTAAATCAGAAGTAAGCAATCTCAACATAGGTGCAATTTGCTTCCCACCACGAATACCCTCAGTAGCGGGAATTAAATGGTCGATGGTTGCCACCAATACAGGGGCGCTAAGCAGCTTATTAAGTTTATTATCTTTACGTAACCAATGACTCAGACGCCCATCATCTAAGCTACCGTCATAACTAACATACTGGTGTTCAGCAAATAACTCTTCCGCGGATATACTACCCACATCAGGCTCAAGCGCCCTTTGGCGGAGTTGATGTAATTCTTTCACTGCCTGAGAACCAATAAGCACCGCCAGATCGTCTTCTTCCAAATGCAATCTTTTACGTAATGCATCACCGGTTTGTAACGTTAACGTTCTTAACCCCAAAGCGATAGAGAAACGGCATCCTTGTTTTTCATCAGCTAATCCATACATGATGCGTGCATTAGCAAAAGTTTTACCACAACCAGTAGAAGCCATATTAATGCCAAAAAAACCTTGTTCTACTGAACGCTCACGCAAAGCACACGCCGCATCAAATGCCTGATCTTGCCAGCGATATTTTTCGTCTTTACTACGTTGTTTAAATCCTTTGTGACGAGTAATTGCAGGTAGCGTTTTGCGGATATGTGGCAAGCTTCTCCCTAATAATAAAGCATTCTGCCCAACACCAATATTATGTTCATCTAATCGCTGCTTGCACTTACCGGTGGTTCTATCAGTATTGGCAAACACATCATAGTTAACATCCTGCCAACCCAAAGTTGCAGGCAACGATGAATAATGATGATCGGCCAGCATTAAAACCAGTCGAGACATATGACTGGTGAAACGCTGGTTCAGATTGCCATATTGCGATAATGACGTTGATTGCAGCGCTCTTCGCGCAAATTTTTGTGCTTTCTGACGCCAAGTCTGACTGCGGATAGGTGTACCATTTGGGAATGTCCAGACATCACGTTTATCCTGATTACTCCAGTCCTTATTATCCATGTTGACTGAGTTCCATGACGGTTCTAAGTGCTTAGTCAACCAATTATCAATGTATTCCAGTTGCGGTTCGTTTGAATAATTGGAAGGATAAACAGGAAGACGATGATGAGAGAGGATTAGCCAAGCAACAGTGGTTGCCAATGGCGGTAAATCAGTAAAAGGGTTCGTATATTTTTTAGCAATACCATCCTTAACCAAACGGGAAAGAATCTTATCCTCATCACTAGGCTCAATCTGACTTAACGAAGTCAACCACTCCTTATCATCTTGCTTATCAACAAATGCCTGAAAAAGCCGCAAAGATACCCATTCATGTCGGTACGGTTGAAAGCACCCATTACCCTGTAAACCTTGCTGGAACAATGCATTAGCTTTACCAAAATCATGAAATAACCCGGCAATCGCCGCCAATAAGCTGATAGCTTCTACACTATGCCAGTGATTTTCATCCTGACTTTTCAGCACATCACGTTGTGTCGTATTAGTGGGTACAACTCCCCGTGAGTTAAAACGTCGCAAATTCCCGACTATCCATAACAGCTCAGTTTGACCACCACTTTTTATCCAATGGCAAGCAACCGCCGTATTACGACGTGCCGTTTTACGCAATAGCTTACGCAAAGTATTTAAACCTTCCAGTGTGATAGCCGTTTGCCAAGTTCTATCACCTTTACGCTCAGCAAATTGATCCAAAATTCGGCGGGTTTCTGTTAGCGCGCGTTTATTACATTGAGAGACTAAAAGAATATTCATCGTGCCACCTGACTCAGTTGTTGAGCAATTGTTTGCAAGGCATCAATCATAGTGTCCAATGCCTCAGCTTTTTGAAACCCACTAATACAGCGTTGACGAAACTCCTGTTCATCTTCTCCAACCATTGCGGCAATAAATGCTTGTGGCAATACCAACGCATCTTTAATCAGATCAGCAACATCAAAAACCAAACCACCACGACGGGTTTTACCATGCAACACCGCCAGACCATGTGGTAAACCAATGACCCAAGTTGCAACAGCCGCCAATCCATAAGCCAGATAATTACCATGATCAAGAAAACGGTTTGCTAAATCAACACCACCGCCGCGTTTTGCCCGAACAAAGTCGCCGTAACTCACTGCATTTGCCGCCAGTTTGTATAACGCTTTAGTCATCACAGCTTCTTGAGCCAATAAATCTTTATTATCACGACAATTTGCAAGATTCTGCTCATAACGTGTGAGTAATGACAATAAACTCTCACGATTAATCATAAAAGAGTTATCTCGCAACATTCGACTACTTAGCCAATGTTCACGAATTTGTGCAATACGAATTTTTTGAAAAGCAATCGCTGCCGCTAATCGTTTTTCGTCATCAAACCAGAAACTCACCCAATCTTGTAAATACTCCGTAGGGCGATATTCACTTTGTGGCGTCAGCCAAGATACATCAACTTCAACCTCATTAGCCGCAAATAGCGGTGTGCCTCCACCACCACAAAAACCAACTAAAACACCCGCCTTAGCGAATTCACGCATTGCTGCCTGAGTAATAGAAGTACCCGTTCCCAACATAATAACGGTGGTATTTGCAATTGGGATATTCCAATACAGGGATTGCTTTCCTTCATCAGTGACATACTCAACACGGCCACCATTCACTAATACTCGACAATATTGGAGGTAATAAATATTCGAGCGTTTGGAATGCAAAATAGTTTTAAGGTCACTCGGAGAAAAGTTGTTATCCATAATGTAGAATTACCTAATTAATTTCACTTATGGCAAATATTATGCATAAATTTCACACAAGTAAAACATCTCAAAGATAAATTAAAAAAATTTACAATTCTTTACTAATTAACAGCATATACCCTATGGATTTCAAGATGCATCGCGACGGCAAGGGAGTGAATCCCCGGGAGCATAGATAACTATGTGACTGGGGTGAGCGAATGCAGCCAACAAAGAGGCAACTTGAAAGATGACAGGTATAGTACCTTCCCTAAACAGGAATAATTATACTCTAAGCTATCTGTGTAGCAGCACACTCGATAGGAGAAGAGGAAAACCTTCTGTTTTTAAGCTGCCTGTACGGCAGTGCACTCAGCGTCTTTTGCTGCCCTCAGTATTTCTTTTTTCCAAGCTGCCTGTACGGCAGTGCACCCTGAATTGTCCGGCCTTCTGATTTACCAGACTTTCTAAACTGCCTGTACGGCAGTGCACGTATGTGAACTTCCGGCCAACATTTGCAGTTCTTTCTAAGCTGCCTGTACGGCAGTGCACGTTCTCGATTACATATCGAGAAGTCAGGACCGTTTCTAAGCTGCCTGTACGGCAGTGCACTGACAGCTTCTTGTTTTTTTCTTTCAAGAACATTTCTAAGCTGCCTGTACGGCAGTGCACTCAGCGCCTTAAATCTGACTGGCATAAATGCCTTTCTAAGCTGCCTGTACGGCAGTGCACGAGAAGGCTGGTAGTAAGGACGGGGCGGATATTTTCTAAGCTGCCTGTACGGCAGTGCACCGTACTCATCATCGTTTTCCCCATACCAGGACTTTCTAAGCTGCCTGTACGGCAGTGCACTGTATGGACAGTTGAGTCAGCGGGTGCCATACTTTCTAAGCTGCCTGTACGGCAGTGCACGGTGTTATATGTCAATCAATTGCTTGCTGCGTTTTCTAAGCTGCCTGTACGGCAGTGCACTGTTACATATTAACTTTAACGTGCTGATTTTTAAAGAGCATAGCTACTAAAAAGTGAAAAAACCCTTTTTATAAGTGATAATTAATTTATCCATAAAATCAATCAATTACAACTCCCTTCAAAAAAAGGGTAAAAATAAGGTAGCAGCAAAAATATCATCACATACTTAAGTCGTCTGTCCTAAGATCTGTGCAGTAAGTGAGAATTGTTGCCTATAAAGCTTCAACGATGATGAAGCCAATTCACTGAACTCGATTATCAACAAAAATCAGTACCTCTTAATCTCGCAGCCTTTTTCAATAGTGACATCATCCAATATTCCAACAGTTGTATTAATTTCACCATGTACTTAAATATTGAAAAATTCAATGTTATCCAATTTACCAAGTCTCCAATTCATATTTTCAGCAACATAATTATCTTGACTAAAGATATAATTTATATTGCATGTTATTATGAAACCAAATATAAACATTACAGGTAAAAAGTGATTATTTACTGCCACCATTTAAATTAAACCCCTCTACTCATGAATTATTTTATTTTCATTCACCTATTTTATTAGCTAATGATCCTATAATGATTCACCTCCAGAATATACCACCACCATATCAATATCTTATATAAACCATTTTCAGCAATCACTCCCATCATTAAATAAAAATATCAGGCGGATTCGACTAATAAGCGCAATTTTTCAGAAAGGCGGTCAGTTGCTATAGTAGGCATCTTTCCCGCCACAGGAGAATGCGCTATGGCCTATACACAACTGACCGAGACAGAAAGATATCAGATT
>NZ_RCWB01000008.1 GCF_018448885.1 Photorhabdus caribbeanensis | reverse complement strand
AAACCACCCGGAATTTCACAGACTGTAATAACAGTGATTCCAGATCAATATCGGCCCGTTTACTGACCAGCATTAAAGATAGGGTAAAGAGTTCGGATAATTCCTCCTGCAAAGAAAATTCAGCTACCGCAAACGTTTTCTCCGGCAAATCGGTAATATGACAAAGAAAGTGTAATCCATCGTTCATATGGACTCCTTATTTTTGATGTTTAGGTAAATTAATAATATGGCCTTGGTGACGTTACTTTATTTTCCAGTAGTCTATTGTTTGACGATTAAGATCGATTCGTCCATCAGGATATTCAACCCATTCCTTCCCCTTAGTTATAGTAATTTTTGGCATCTTAGTTTCATCTAATTTAGGTTTATAAGTAATTTTCCATTCTGCACCCGGCGTTAACCTCAACCGAAAGGGATACATATCGACCCTACCTTGCAAAAATATACTCTTCGGGAATTTCTCAGATATTTCCAAAACAGGATAAATAACCGGACTAAAATCAATGGTATTCAATGCCGAAATTTCACTAATATTCGTCTGGACAGCATCATTAATAAATGCGGTTAAGCCGGTTCCCGTATATGGCACAGCATCTTTCACCAGATGTCGGACATCGGTATATCCCACTGCCACAGAAGCTTGATTGATTTTCCATTTACACCATCCTCCACCATTGAAAGGCAATTTCGCCTGAAAGTAACCAGTTTGTGGATCAGCTTTTACATCCAAATCCAATCCATAATAAGTCGGCACTTGATAAGGCGACATACCTGCATCAAACTGATATCTAAGACAGTCTTTTGAGATATATTGCGCAGACACATACGGTTTTGTGTATTTCGGCACGATACCCTCCACCGTAATCAACTGTTTCTTCTCGTCAGGTGAAAAAGGAAAAAGCCCGTCAAAAAAGGTGTCACCAAACGCCCAGTAAATAGAATAGAGAAATAATAAGGACAGCGTTATCTTCAATATTTTCATACGGACAGTTCCTGTTTATCACAGTAATGCTGTAAGGCCAGTATTCCTTATTCTTCCTACTGGCCCACGGTCAATGGTTTTTACTGGAAACTCTGTTAGCACTACTTTATTTTCCAGTAATCAATAGAATCTCTGTCTAAATCAACTCTGCCATCAGGATATTCAACTCTTGAAGGTTCTTTACCTGGTGGGATAATAATTTTAGGCATTTTGGTTTCATCTAACTTAGGTTTATAGGTAATTTTCCACTCCGCTCCTGGCGTTAACATAAACCTGAATGGACGCATTGCTTTCTCACCTCGCAAATATATTCTTTTTGGAAATTTGTTAACTATTTCCAAAACAGGATAAATAACTGGGTGGTAATCTATAACATTCAATGTTGCAGTTTCGTTAAGATATGTCCGAACCGCATCGTTAATAAATGCAGTTAAACCTGTTCCTTCCGCGCCTTCATCCTGAACCGCATCTTTTACCAAATGGCTGACATCGGTATAACCTACCGTCACAGAAGCTTGATTGATTTTCCATTTACACCATCCTCCACCATTGAAAGGCAATTTCGCCTGAAAGTAACCAGTTTGTGGATCAGCTTTTACATCCAAATCCAACCCATAATAAGTCGGCACTTGATAAGGCGACATACCTGCATCAAGCTGATATCTAAGACAGTCTTTTGAGATATACTGCGCGGACACATACGGTTTTGTATATTTCGGCGCGACACCTTCCACCGTAATCAACTGTTTCTTCTCGTCAGGTGAAAAAGGAAAAAGCCAGTTAAAAAAGGTATCGCCAAACGCCCAGTAAATAAAATAGAGAAATAATAAGGACAGCGTTATTTTCAATATTTTCATACAGACAGTTCCTTTTAATAACAGTATTCTCATGTTGGCATTTAGATAAACTGGTGATATGACCTTAGTGAGTTACTTTATGTAACGGGTATCTGCCATCTGGGTATTGATTTCAATGTGCCCTCCGGGATACTCAACCCATTCACCTTTCCTAGTTACTATAACCTTCGGCATTTTAGTTTCATCCAATTTAGGTTTAAAAGTGATTTTCCATTCCGCTCCTGGAATTAATTTTAGCCGAAAAGGAAACGAATCCACTACACCCAGTAAGGAAACTCTGTTTGGACGTCCCTCTACCATTTTCAATACAGGGTAAATAACCGGCCTGTAGTCTATAGTATTCACTGCGCGCGTCTCAGAGGCTTCAGAATAATCTTCTCGTTCAGCATCGTTGATAAAAGCGGTTAAACCTGTCCCTGAATAGGGAACAGCATCTTTCACCAAGTGACTGACATCGGTATAATTCGCCGATACATAAGCCTGCTCAATTTTCCATTTACACCAACCTCCGCCACTAAAAGGCAATTTCGTCTGAAAATAACCTGTTTGGGGATCAGTAGTTACCTCCTGATAAAGCACATTATAAGTCGGTACTTTATGAGGTGACATATCTGAATCAAACTCATATTCAAGACAATCTTTTGAGATATACCTTGCCGCTACATACGGCTCGGTGTATTTCGGCATAATACCTTCCACTGTGATCCACGGCCCTTTTCCCTTAGATGAAAAAGGAAAAAGCCAGTTAAAAAAGGTGTCACCAAACGCCCAGTAAATAGAATAGAGAAATAATAAGGACAGCGTTATCTTCAATATTTTCATACTGATAATTCCTTCTTATCACAGTAATGTTGTAAGGCCAATGTTCCTTGTTCTTCCTACTGGCTCACGGTCAGTGATGTTTACTGGAAACTCTGTTAGCGCTACTTTATTTTCCAGTAGTCTATTGTTTGACGATTAAGGTCAATTCGTCCATCAGGATATTCAACCCATTCCTTCCCCTTAGTTATAGTAATTTTTGGCATCTTGGTTTCATCCAGCTTAGGTTTAAAAATAATTTTCCATTCCGCTCCTGGCATTAATTTCAATCGAAAAGGAAACGAACCCACTATGCCTTGTAAGGAAATGCTGTTTGGATATCCCTCAACCACGTTCAAAACAGGGTAAATAACCGGGCTGAAATTTATCGTATTCAATGCACGAGTTTCAGAGGCTTCAGTATAATTTGTTCGTGCAGCATCATTAATAAATGCGGTTAAACCGGTTCCCGAATAGGGCACAGCATCTTTCACCAAATGTCGGACATCGGTATATCCCACTGCCACAGAAGCCCGGTTAATTTTCCATTTACACCAACCCCCGCCATTGAAAGGCAATTTCGCCTGAAAGTAACCAGTTTGTGGATCTGACTTCACATCTAGACGCAATCTATAATAAGTCGGCACTTGATAAGGCGACATACCTGCATCAAGCTGATATCTAAGACAGTCTTTTGAGATATATTGCGCAGACACATACGGTTTTGTGTATTTCGGCACGACACCCTCCACCGTAATCAACTGTTTCTTCTCGTCAGGTGAAAAAGGAAAAAGCCAGTCAAAAAAGGTATCACCAAATGCCCAGTAAATAAAATAGAGAAATAATAAGAACAGCGTTATCTTCAATATTTTCATACGGACAGTTCCTTTTAATAACAGTATTCTCATGTTGGCATTTAGATAAACTGGTGACACAACCTTATAGAACGTTACTTTATGTAACGGGTATCTATCATTCGGGTATTGATTTCAATGTGCCCGTCAGGATATTCAACCCATTCACTTTTCCTAGTTACTATGACCTTTGGCATTTTAGTTTCATCCAGTTTAGGTTTAAAAATAATTTTCCATTTGGCTCCCGGTGTTAATTTCAACCTAAAAGGATACAATTCAACTTTACCTTGTAAGGACACGCTTTTCGGAAATCCTTCAACCATTTCTAAAACAGGGTAAAGAACCGGATTAAAATCAATCGTATTTGATGCAGGGATTTCGCTAATATTTGTCCGGGCAGCATCATTAATAAATGCAGTTAAACCAGTTCCCGTATACGGCACGGCATCTTTCACCAGATGTCGGACATTGGTATACCCCACTGCCACAGAAGCTTGATTGATTTTCCATTTACACCATCCTCCACCATTAAAAGGCAATTTCGCCTGAAAGTAACCCGTTTGTGGATCTGACTTCACATCCAGACGTAATCCATAATAAGTCGGCACTTGATAAGGCGACATACCTGCATCAAGCTGATATCTAAGACAGTCTTTTGAGATATATTGCGCAGACACATACGGTTTTGTGTATTTCGGCACGACACCTTCCACCGTAATCAACTGTTTCTTCTCGTCAGGTGAAAAAGGAAAAAGCCAGTCAAAAAAGGTGTCACCAAATGCCCAGTAAATAAAATAGAGAAATAATAAGAACAGCGTTATCTTCAATATTTTCATACTGATAATTCCTTCTTATCACAGTAATGCTGTACGGCCAGTTCTCCCTGTTCTTCCTACTGGCTCACGGTCAGTGATGTTTACTGGAAACTCTGTTAGCGCTACTTTATTTTCCAGTAGTCTATCGTTTGGCGATGAAGGTCAATTCGCCCGTCAGGATATTCAACCCATTCTCCCCTTCCGTTAGTGATAATAACTTTCGGCATCTTAGTTTCATCCAGTTTAGGCTTATAGATAATTTTCCATTCAGCATCCGGCGTTAACCTGAATCGAAAGGGATACATACTAACTTGACCCTGTAAAAATATTCTTTTTGGGCTCCCCTCAGCCATTTCCAAAATAGGGTAAATAATTGGGCTGAAATCAATGGTATTCAATGCCGCAATTTCGCTAATGTTTGTCTGAACAGCATCGTTAATAAATGCGGTTAAACCTGTTCCCGCATATGGCACAGCATCTTTCACCAGATGACGTACATCGGTATACCCCACTGCCACAGAGGCCCGATTAATTTTCCACTCACACCAACCTCCGCCACTAAAGGGTAATTTCGCCTGAAAGTAACCAGTTTGTGGATCTGACTTCACATCCAGACGTAATCCATAATAAGTCGGCACTTGATAAGGCGACATACCTGCATCAAGCTGATATCTAAGGCAGTCTTTTGAGATATACTGCGCAGATACATACGGTTTTGTGTATTTCGGCGCGACACCTTCCACCGTAATCAACTGTTTCTTCTCGTCAGGTGAAAAAGGAAAAAGCCAGTTAAAAAAAGTATCACCAAACGCCCAGTAAATAAAATAGAGAAATAATAAGGACAGCGTTATCTTCAATATTTTCATACGGACAGTTCCTGTTTATCACAGTAATGCTGTAAGGCCAGCTCCCCTTGTTCTTCCTGCTGGCTGACAGCCAGTGATTTTATTAACTGCTTATCCATATCCAGAAAATAGAGATTTCGGTAGTAAACATTGTCAGGGATAAGCATCTTATAACTGTCCATTTTCTCCTTAAATTGACGCTGACTGTCCTGATAGACTGTAACCTTATCCGGCTCACATAACTCTCTGAGGCGCTTATCAATATAACCCGCATATTTATACGAGCTATGGTTAGAAAAACCGAATCCGCCTTTCAAATCAGCACTTCTGTTTTCAACAAACAGTTTGTCTTTTTCTTGTTGACTGAGCTGATTAAACAACGCATTCTGCCGCTCACCGGCCAGCGAAAAATCCTTTTCTGTTTCCTGATTTAACTCAGGAATTAAGTAGAGTTTTGTGGTGTTATCCAATATTTTTTCAGCAACACCCGTTATAAGAGAGGCATTCCGGGCGGAAACCAGCCATTCCGGGCAACTGTTGGCTTGAAAAAAATGAACCACTTTACCGTGATGCAAATAGATTTCTTTACTGGCTGTCGCCTGTTTAATTGCCTGAATAACCGGTGACGGCGACAACAACTTCATCACTGCCCAATCGTACCCCGCCGGGGCCCAATAATTGAAAAAAACATTATCCATATCCTGCTCAAATGGCACCGCAGGGATGACATCATCTTCATTAACATGACGATAGTGGATAATAGAAGATAATTCCTCTACCGCACTACGGGTTAATGTTCGCGGCATCCCGTAACTGTAGAGACAAGGATTGTGTTCTTTCAGTTGTGCGCTGTGCAATAATGCTAAGGCTCCCCCCAAGCTGTGACCACAGATAAATAGCTTTCTATTTTTAACCAAATTCTGGATATCACTGAACACTTCTTTTTTTTCATCATCGCTGGGAACTGTCAGCTTCCCAACCAGATTAAATGCCTCCCAAAACCCTTTATGCACTTTACCATGATGAATAAACTCGCTGCACAACGCTTTGTCATCATCGCAACTTAAAGCCAATGGCTGGAAAGTGGCATCAGTCAGGTAATTATCCAGGCTAACGGTTCCCCGCCAACTAACAATCATATCTTTCTTACTGGCAACATAAAACAGTTTGGTATCACCTTGCTTATTGTCTCCTGCTTGTGAATCAATAAACTCCACCCGGGTATAACGTTCACTAAATGGCACATCACAAACTACAGGAGTCGCCGATGCTTTTTCCACCTGATAAGGCAACTTCGAGGCATCCACCATTTGACGGTTAAAAAAGTGTTTAACGGAGCCTGCTACATTGACATCCCCATCGGCATAGGCCAGTACACTCATCAAGCACTGGTTATAAGCATTCACAATGGAATACTCCTTCTGATGATGTAGCAGTAAAACCCAGGCTCGAAAAGGACATATTTCTAGCACATAGCGTCGATTTAACGGATGAACCTGATAGCCTTTTGGTTCCGGGTCTGGGAAATGATAGGGAGGTGGAATTTTTTTGGGATCATTCCAATCATCTAGCGCTGGCAATCCATCACTGATCTGCCCGATAGTCACATAGCGATATTGATGGCCTTCCGCTTCTGCTTTTGGTTTCACCACCGAAGCCTCTTCTCCCCGTTCTTCCCGCAACGGGCGCTGTTCCATTTCATTGGCCAGCGGCTGAGCATCAATATATAGCGTCACCGGATGAGGCAACAGATCCTCTTCTCTGAGCACACCGAAACCATCCGTCACCCCTTGACGCACATAACCTGGGGTTCCGCGACTTATCAGGCGATAAGGCATGTTGACCAGCGGCTTTCCCTGTTCATCCACCAACTGAAATTCCACCCAGTTTTTCAAAAACCGTTTACAATCAAAACACAAACGTGGATCTGATATACCCATTAGTTTTACTTCCTTCTTTTAACGTTACAAATGTAAGCACGCAGACCGCACGTTATGCGTTGAAAATCTCACAAGATTTCCCCGCCCGGCTATCAATCACTTTCATCAGCATCAATATCCTGTCAGGAATAGCCGTGATTGATTGCGTCACTACAGAAACAAGATAGTAAAAATCCTATTACCACAGATAAGAAAAACCGCTTATACCGTGAGTAATAGCAAGTTGAACGACAGGAAGACGAAATGTATCCCCATCGATTAATCCCTTTGAATAAGGGAACAGGAGTTGGAAGGTCCTTCATATTGTCCATATGACGGAACGCAAGTTATGATTATTAAACCATCACCAAATAGCAAGAAAAATTTTCATTTTTTTAATTTACAAAAAGTAGATTTTGTAACAAAGTGTTACAAATTCAATAATGATTAAGTTATTGTAAATATAATAACGGATTCAATGACAAAAATACCCCATTCCCAAAAAAGCAATCTACGATATATGAAAAAGCCTGACCTTTACTGATTTCCCACTCAATAACCAATTCAACATATTAATTTTTAATGAGAAATACCTTTATTACCACTTATTCAAGCGACCAATGACATCATCTATTTAAAAGGTTGACTTCATCTGTGTTACATCACAGCCCGTTAGGTGTAAGACACCTAACCAGTGACAGAACCGTGGTAGAAGCGGCATGTTTTCATTATCATCTCCTGACTTCGCTGTATCGAATGTAGAACACATAGCATTTTGTGTTTTAAGGGTATTGTGATTATCGCCATTTTATAAATTTATTTTATGTTTAACTGGATATAATAACCAGTCACGAGAAGATATTTATCTCATGGCTGGTTATTATTTTTACATCAATAATAATATTATTATTTTAGTATCAATATCACACGATTAAACTTAATCAATTCATATGGAATATAAGTTACTAATTTATCACTCATACTAAAATATCAAATCAGAAATTAGTGAATTTAATGGCTCTTTATATTTATTTCTCAGAGTATAAGCACAATACCTTACCGATGGCGCTGGACGTGATTCAAAATTCAGAAACGCTATACCTTTATCAATATGGGCAGAATAGCGCATTTCATTGGGAGTCATTAAACTTATCGCGACACCCGTTTTTACCAGATCTAATCTATTAGTAAAATCAGGCACCGTCAATAACGCTAGATTCTGGCATTCAGGCGAGTAATTCAATGGCATAAAATTATCGCATTGCTTTAAAAAGGCACTATTATGCTGAACCAAAGGAAAACTATATATTATTTTATCAGCATGACTTTCTGGTTCTAAAATATCATTGGATACAGCAAGAGACAGCTTTTGATAAGCACCATCTATCCTGATAATATCATCATTATCTGGGTAACATTCCGTCGTCACATAAACCGTTATATCCCCTTTCATTACGGAAGAAAATACCGCATCTTGTCTTATTAAATCATCAATGAGGAAATTATTGATGATACAAATATCGCGGTAATGATAACGTTGTACCGCTCTTTTTACGACCGTAGATATCTTATTAACATATTCCCCGCTTGTGCCAATAACCAGTTTGTCTCTGTTTGATAATTTATAATTTCGACGACAATTCCAGTTATCCTCAACTTTCTGGATTCTTTCATAACACGGCAACAGTTCCTGATATAACGCCTTGCCCTCTTCTGTGAGCTTGGTTTTTCCCGGTAATCGCTCAAATAATTGGCATCCCACACGCTGCTCCAGTTGATATACGAGCCTGCTAAGTGGAGAGGGGGTAATACAAAGCGTATCCGCTGCTAACGTGAATGACTCTTTCTTAGCTGACTCCATAAAATACTTTAGTTGCTTTGAACAAAATATCATCACATACCCTCTTGTTTTCATTCCAGAAATAGAATATTAACCACAGAACATGACAACCGTGTTTCTACTTTGCATTCTTTTACATTAGGACATGCGTTAATTGACATTGGATTTCACCACTTTAATTCTTAATATTTATTTAATAATTACATTATATTTATAAAATAAATATAATTTACCACTATGTTGGAATAATGATTTTAATGAAAACCCAGATCATTTCATTGAATATAAATATATCTTATCATCATTCATATTTTATATTTCAATTTATTACAAAAATATTTCCATTAAACAAACCAAAATATAACATCAAATAATTTACATCAACCACAACTTATTAATATTTCACAAGAAGAAACTAACCACATTTCTTCTTGTTTAAAATCGCCATCATAATGATAGGTTTATAAATTCGTAAAATATTGACTATTACTCGCTAATTAATGCCCGTATATTGTTCATTGAGCGTCTGTAAATAATCTGCACTGGTCAGGTGACTAATATTACATCCACTTTCTAAACGCGATTTCAGCCAATCAATAATCCGTTCCTGTAATTTCCCTGCTGGCTTATCCAGCTTATCAGCCAATTCACCGTGGTTTTCCCATAAATCGCTAATAAGTGCGAATACCTGACCTTGAAAAGCATAATCAGAATGTAACCAAGCCTCAATTAAATGGTCGCCCAAGACAAAGGGTTGTTCACTGCCACCGTGACCACAATTTTCAGGCCGATAATAAATCTGTGGCTCGGGCATATCGATCATGAGTTCACTCACCGGTGTCAAAAATGCCGACCAATCGCTGACGATCATTGCCGGTAATAACTGACCGAGGATACGCGCATCCATACTGCGTAAGAGCACCTGTTTCTCCTGTAATATCACCTGCTGGCGTGAACGCCAATGATTAAGCTGTCGCGCCCATAAATCCTCACTGCGATAAGCCCAACCCCAACTGTTATCGCTCAGGGTATGGCTATCAAGCAGATGACCGATTACTGACAGACAGCCTGACTTAGGCTGAACCAGCCAGGGGCTTTGCGCCAGCAGGTGATCCATTGGTGTATTGCTGTATAGCGGAAAAGTCTGCTCTACCCAGTCATTACGATAAAAGAGCTCCACCGGGTTAGGTTCCGCCAGTGAATTGAGCATAAAGAAAACAGGTGGCTTATTAGGCGTAGTCAGCCATTGTTTCCAGTTCATAGAAGTGTTCATACATCCTCCTGGTTATCGATAATCAAGTTAGCTTCCAATTGAGCCTGCACAGCACAAAGCGGTCTGGCAGGATACTTAAGGCGCGACGCCTTACCGTGATCAACTATTTCTCCTCGTCAGGTGAAAAAGGAAAAAGCCAGTTAAAAAAAGTGTCCCCAAACGCCCAGTAAATAAAATAGAGAAATAATAAGGACAGCGTTATCTTCAATATTTTCATACTGATAACTCCTTCTTATCACAGTAATGTTGTAAGGCCAATGTTCCTTGTTCTTCCTACTGGCTCACTGTCAGTAATTTTTACTGGAAACTCTGATAACACTACTTTATTTTCCAGTAATCAATAGAATCTCTGTCTAAATCAATTCTGCCATCAGGATATTCAACTCTTGAAGGTTCTTTGCCTGGTGGAATAATAATTTTAGGCATTTTGGTTTCGTCTAATTTAGGCTTATAGGTAATTTTCCATTCAGCACCTGGAGTTAACCTTAATCTAAAGGGACGCATTCCTACTTCACCCTGTAGAAATACTCTGTTTGGGCGCCCATAAACTATTTTTAGAATAGGATAAACAACCGGTCTGTAATCTATATTATTCAATGCGTTAGTTTCGCTGAGATATGTCTGGGCTGCATCATTAATGAATACAGTTAAACCTGTTCCCTCAGCTCCTTCCTCTTGAACAGCATCTTTCACTAAATGGCGAATATCAGTATAACCTACAGTCACAAAGGCACGGTTAATTTTCCATTTACATCGGCCTCCGCCATTAAAAGGTAGTTTTGCCTGAAAGTAACCAGTTTGTGGATCGGCCTTCACTTTCAAGCGAAGCCCATTATAGGTTGGCGCCTTATAAGGTGACATGTCAGCATGTAGCTGATATTCAAGGCAATCTTTTGAGATATACTCTGCGGATACATATGGTTGTGTGTATTTAGGCGCTACCCCTTCTACGGTGATCCACTGATTCTCTTTGGGAGGAGAAAGCGGTTCATTAGGGTCAGCGCAGCCCGATATTAAAATCACTGACAAGACAGATAAGTATTGCTTGATATTTATCATGGTAAGTTTTCCTCAATTCCTACAGAGGGGGCATTATTTTATTTTCCAGTAATCAATAGAGTCTCTGTTTAAATCAACTCTGCCATCAGGATATTCAACTCTTGAAGGTTCTTTGCCAGGTGGGATAATAATTTTAGGCATTTTGGTTTCGTCTAATTTAGGCTTATAGGTAATTTTCCATTCAGCACCTGGAGTTACCCCTAATCTAAAGGGACGCATTCCTACTTCACCCTGTAGGAATATTCTTTTGGGGAATCTATTAACCATTTCCAATACAGGGTAAATAACCGGACTATAATCTATAGTATTCAATGCTGCCGTTTCGCTTAGATTTGTCTGGGTTGCGTCGTTGATAAATGCAGTTAAACCAATGCCCCCAGTTCCTGCTTCTTGAGTAGCATCTTTCATCAAATGGCGGACATCGGTATAACCTACAGTAACAAAGGCTCGGTCAATTTTCCATTTACACCGGCCTCCTCCATTAAAAGGTAACTTTGCCTGAAAATAACCGGTTTGTGGATTGACCTTTACATCCAGATTCAATCCATTATAAGTTGGTACTTTAAAAGGAGACATATTGGAATCCAGACGATATTTAAGACAGTCTTTTGATATATACACAGCGGACACATATGGTTTTGTATACTTCGGCGCCACACCTTCTACGGTTATCCACTGATTCTCTTTAGGAGGAGAAAGCGGCTCATGGGAGTCAGCGCAACCCGATATTAAAATCACTGATAAGACCGATAAGTATTGTTTAATATTTATCATGATAAGTTTTCCTCAATTCCTACAGCATTATCTATATAGCGTGTTAAGGCTAAAGGTCCTTTTTGATCCTGTTGAGTGCAAATCAACGCTTGCTTTAAGTGATGATCCATCTGTAAAAATAGTGCATCGCGCTGCCGAATATCTGCAACAACATCGGGCCTCTCATTCAGCGTTTTTTCAAATAACTGTTCTTGATCTCGGAAAAAATGGTATTTACCCGGTGCAACCAGTTCTGCTAGTCGTGCACCAATGTAGCTGGCATATTTTCTTGAACGGTGATCAGGGAAACCCAAGGCATCTTTTTCGGTCGGATTCTCATTCAACGGAAACCATTTGGCTTTATCCGCCTCACTTATTTGCTTAAAAAATCCTTTCTGAATCTCACTCGCATTCTTTAGATTATGTTCTGTTTCACGGTTTAACGACGGAATTAAATACAATTTTGTTTTGGTGGGTAAGGTGGTTCTGAGCCGTATATGGTTGCTTGGGTTACGCTCTTCCAGCCATTCAATAACCAGGTTGATTTTACAAAAGTGCACTATTTTTCCGTGATGCAGGAAAATTTCACCGCTTTTGGTAACATCTAGCAACTCAATAGGGCTGAATAGATAGCCGAGTGGTCCCCAACAATCATATAGCCAGTTATCCAGATTTTTTTCCGGTGGTAAAGAAGGAATAGGATCATCTTCATTCACATGGCGGTAATGGGTGATATCCGTTAATTCCCGTATTGCACTGACTGTTAATACCCGTGGCATTCCGTAGCTGTAAAAACACGGATCATATTCTTTCAGTTGTGCACTATGTAGTAATGCTAATGCTCCTCCTAGGCTGTGACCACATACAAATAGCCTTCGTTTTTGAGCTAATTTAATGATATCAGAGAATACTTTTTTAGTATTATTACTGGGGACTTGCAACTTCTCAACCAGATTGAATGCTTCCCAAAACCCTTTATGTACTTTGCCGCTACGAATAAACGCGCTACATAGAGCTTTTTCATCGCAACTTAACCCTAAAGGTTGGTACGTAGCATCAGTTAGGATATCTTCTTTACTGGCTGTACCTCGCCAACTGATAATCACATCGTTTTTACTAGCCACATAAAACAGTTGGGTATCACCTCCTACCCCATCAATATTTGATGAATCAATAAATTCCACCTGAGTATAACGTTCACTAAACGGCACATCGTAAACGACAGGTGTTGCCGATAATGTCTCCACTTTATAAGGCAATCTTGAAACATCCACCATCTGCCGGTTAAAAAAATGTTTCACAGAACCTTCAATACCAACATCCTCATCAGCATAGGCCAGCACACTCATCAAACACTGGTTATAGGCATTAACAATGGAATATTCCTTCTGATGATGCAGTTGCAAAACCCAGGCTCGAAAAGGACATATTTCTAGCACATACCGGCGATTTAACGGATGAACCTGATAGCCTTTTGGTTCCGGGTCTGGGAAATGATAGGGAGGTGGAATTTTTTTGGGATCATTCCAATCATCCAGCGCTGGCAACCCATCACTGATCTGCCCGATAGTCACATAACGATATTGATAGCCTTCGGCTTCTGCTTTTGGTTTCACCACTGAAAATTCTTCTCCCCGTTTTTCCCGTAACGGACGCTGCTCCATTTCGTCGGCCAGTGGTTGGGCGCCGATATACAACGTTACCGGATGAGGCAACAGATCCTCTTCTCTGAGCACACCGAAACCGTCGGTTGTCCCCTGGCGTACATAACCTGGGGTTCCGCGACTGATCAGGCGATAAGGCATGTTGACCAGCGGTTTTCCCTGTTCATCCACCAACTGAAATTCCACCCAGTTTTTCAAAAACCGTTTACAATCAAGACACAAGCGTGGATCTGATATACCCATTAGTTTTACTTCCTTCTTTTAACGTTACATATGTAAGCACGCAGACCCCACGTCATGCGTTAAAAATCTCACAAGATTTCCCCGCCCGGCTATCAATCACCTTCATCAGCATCAATATCCTGCCAGGAATAGCCGTGATTGATTGCGTCACCAAAGAAACAAGATAGTAAAAATCCTATTACCACAGATAAGAAACACCGCTTATACCGTGAGTAATAGCAAGTTGAACGACAGGAAGACGAAATGTATCCCCATCGATTAATCCCTTTGAATAAGGGAACAGGAGTTGAAAGTTCCGTCATATTGTCCATATGACGGAACTCAAGTTATGATTATTAAACCAGCACCAAATAGCAAGAAAATTTTTCATTTTTTTAAATTTACAAAAAGTAGATTTTGTAACAAAGTGTTACAAATTCAAAAAAAGATTAAGTTATTGTAAATATAATGGCGGGTGCAATGACAAAAATACCCCATTGCCAAAAGAAGCAGTCCACGATATATAAAAAAATCTAGCCTTTACTGATTTTCCACATCCAGTTTTGAGCAAAAAACAATTGCAAATTTTGCGTCTGCTTTTTTTGCAACAGCTATTTAAAGAAAACAGTGAGATAGTGATGATCCTCATCTTCCTATAGAACGGAGTCACTCTCTTCTCTCTATTATATCGATTTGTATTGATGATACAGAGATCACACGGATGTTTCATTTACCTTATGATTTAAAAGGAATAAACATGAATTCATACGTGAAAGAGATACCTGATATATTACAAAGTCAATGTGGTATTAATTGTCTGACAGATATTTGCCACTATTCTTTTAATGAATTCCGTCAGCAAGTATCTGATCATCTCTCCTGGTCAGAGACCAATCGCTTATATCGTGATGCACAACAGGAACAAAAAGAGAATCAATTATATGAAGCTCGTATTCTTAAACGCGCTAACCCGCAGTTGCAAAATGCAGTGCATCTCGGTATTACCCTCCCTCATGCTGAATTACGAGGCTATAATAGTGAATTCGGTGGCCGAGCCAGCCAATATGTGGCGCCGGGTTCGGTTTCCTCTATGTTCTCCCCCGCCGCTTATTTAACTGAACTCTATCGTGAAGCACGTAATTTACATGCTAGCGACTCCGTTTATTATCTGGATCAACGCCGTCCAGATCTCCAATCAATGGAGCTCAATCAGCAAAATATGGATGCCGAACTTTCCACTCTTTCTCTGTCCAATGAAATTTTGTTGGCAGGAATTAAAGCTAATCAGTCTAATCTGGACAGCGATACTAAGGTGATGGAAATGTTAGCCACGTTCCGTCCTTCCGGCACGATACCTTATCACAATGCTTACGAAAATGTGCGTAAAGCTATCCAATTACAAGATCCTAAACTTGAGCAATTTCAGAAATCACCCGCTGTCGCCGGATTAATGCATCAAGCTTCATTATTAGGAATTAATAACTCTATCTCGCCGGAATTGTTTAATATCCTGACGGAAGAGATTACCGAAGCTAACGCAGAGACAATTTATAAACAGAATTTTGGCGATATTGACCCTAGCTGGCTAGCAATGCCAGAATATCTGAAAAGTTATTATCATCTTAGTGATGAAGAACTGAACCAATTTATTCACAAATATCCAGATAATGAACTAAATACTCAGAAAATACATTTACTAAAAATCAACAAAATTATTCTGTTATCACGGGCCGTAAACCTGCCGTTTTTAAAATTAGATGAAATTGTTCCAGAACAGAATATTAACCCAACAGTATTAGGAAAAATCTTTCTAGTTAAATATTATATGCAGAAATACAATATTGATACGGAAACTGCCTTAATACTATGTAATGATTCCATTTCACAATACTCCTATAATAATCAACCCAGCCAATTTGATCGCCTATTTAATACCCCGCCACTCAACGGACAACATTTTGCTACTGGAAATACCGATATTGACTTAAGTCTGAATAGCAGAGATAACTGGCAAAAAACAGTACTTAAACGTGCTTTTAATGTCGATGATATTTCTCTTTATCGTTTACTCCATATTGCCAATCATAACAATACCGATGGAAAAATCGTTAATAATATAAAAAATCTTTCCAATCTTTATATGACTAAACTACTGGCCGATATTCATCAATTAACGATTGATGAGCTGTATTTACTACTAATGACTATCGGCGAAGATAAGATAAATTTATATACCATTGATGATAAAGAGCTTGAAAAACTCATAAACAGACTCGATACCCTAAGCAATTGGCTGCATACACAAAAGTGGAGCGTCTATCAGTTATTTTTAATGACCACCACCAACTATGACAAAACACTAACGCCTGAAATTCAAAACTTACTCGATACGGTCTACAATGGCTTACAGAACTTCGATAAAAATAAAACCAAACTTCTGGCAGCCATAGCGCCTTATATTGCTGCAACGCTACAATTACCGTCTGAAAATGTCGCACATTCTCTTCTTCTCTGGGCTGATAAGATAAAACCGAGCGAAAATAAAATAACGGCAGAAAAATTCTGGAACTGGTTACAAAATAGAGACACGTCAACATCATCAAAACCGCCAGAAATGCAGGAACAAATTATTCAGTACTGTCACTGTCTGGCACAATTAACAATGATTTATCGTTCTTCCGGCATTAATGAAAACGCTTTCCGCCTGTTTATCGAAAAGCCAACCATTTTTGGTATTCCTGATGAACCGAATAAAGTCACACCTGCCCATAATGCACCAACATTAATCATCCTAACCCGTTTTGCCAATTGGGTTAATACACTGAGTGAAAAAGCCTCCCCTATTCTAACCGCTTTTGAAAATAAAATCTTAACCGCAGAACAACTGGCTAATGCCATGAACCTTGATGCTAATTTACTGGAACAAGCCAGTATTCAGGCACAAAATTATAAGCAAGTTACTAAAGAAAATGCATTCTCCAATTGGCAATCCATCGACATTATTCTGCAATGGACCAATGTAGCAAATAATTTTAATATCTCCCCACAAGGTATTTCATCCTTGATCGCATTGGATTATATACAATCGGCGCGAAAAACACCGACCTATTCCCAATGGGAAAACGCAGCTATGGTATTAACTGCCGGGTTAGATACTCAACAAACTAATACTCTACACGCATTTCTGGACGAATCTCGCAGTACTGCATTAAGCAATTATTATATTGGCAAGATTGCTAATCGGGCAGCATCAATTAAAAGCCGTGATGATTTATACCAATATTTACTGATTGATAATCAAGTTTCTGCTGCAATAAAAACCACACGCATTGCCGAAGCCATTGCCAGTATCCAATTGTATGTCAACCGAGCGCTGGAAAATATAGAAACTCATGCTGTTTCTGATGTTATTACCCGTCAATTTTTTATCGATTGGGATAAATATAATAAACGCTACAGCACCTGGGCTGGCGTTTCACAATTAGTTTACTATCCCGAAAATTATATCGACCCGACAATGCGTATCGGACAAACGAAAATGATGGATACGCTATTGCAATCCGTCAGCCAGAGCCAATTAAATGCTGATACGGTAGAAGATGCATTTAAATCTTACCTGACCTCGTTTGAGCAAGTCGCTAATTTGGAAGTCATTAGTGCTTATCATGACAATGTTAATAATGACCAAGGGCTGACCTATTTTATCGGGCACAGTAAAACAGAAGTTAATCAATATTACTGGCGCAGCGTCGATCACAGTAAATTCAACGACGGTAAATTCGCTGCTAACGCCTGGAGTGAATGGCACAAAATTGACTGCGCAATTAATCCCTACCAAAGCACTATTCGCCCAGTTATCTATAAATCCCGCTTATATCTGATTTGGCTGGAACAAAAGGAAACAGCTAAACAAGATCAGGATAATAAAGTCACTACTCATTATCATTATGAATTAAAATTGGCTCATATTCGCTATGATGGCACCTGGAATACACCAATATCCTTTGATGTGAATAGCAAAATATCAACGTTAGAACTGATAAATAAAGCACCTGGACTCTATTGCGCAGGTTATCAAGGGGAAGATACACTATTAATCATGTTTTATAGAAAAAAAGAGAAATTGGATGATTATAAAACTGCACCAATGCAAGGATTTTATATTTTCTCCGATATGTCTTCCAAAGATATGACCAATGAACAATGCAATTCTTATCGGGATAACGGTTATACACATTTCGATACTAATTCTGATACTAATAGCGTCATAAGAATAAATAATCGATATGCAGAGGATTATGAAATCCCTTCATTGATCAATCATAGCAACAGCCATGATTGGGGGGAATATAACCTTAGCCAAGTATATGGCGGCAATATAGTTATCAACTATGAAGTTGCATCAAGTGATTTAAAAATCAAGATTTCACCAAAATTAAGAATAATCCATGATGGACGAGAAGGCCAAGAGCGTATTCAATGCGAGCTGATGAAAAAATATGGCAAATTAGGTGATAAGTTTATTATCTATAAAAATCTAAGTGTCAATACGCAGTGGACGTCAAATAAAAACCTTATATACCCGGTTTATCAATATAGTGGAAGCACCACTAATAATAGCCAAAGTAGATTACTGTTTTATCGGGATAACCAAATTGGTAAAGTAAGTGTCTATCTTCCTACTTGGGGAAAAAGCCTATACTCAGAGGCTACCAATAGTAATAGTGGCTATATTATAGATACTTCTAATCAAGAATCTTTATTTAAGCAATATCTCTACATGGAGGACAAGAATAATGGAAACCGTATTATTGCTACTGATGTCAGGGAAGCAAAAGAGATCAAAACTGCAATTCCTACTACAAAAGTTCAGGTAACAGTAAAAGCGGGTAGCAAAGAACAAATCTTTACCGCAGATAAAGATGTCTCCTCTCAACCATCACCTAGCTTTGATGAAATGTGTTACCAATTTAATACTTTCGAAATAGATGGCTCTAATCTGAATTTTATTAACAATTCAGCCAGTATTGATGTCACTTTTACCGCACTGGCAGATGATGGACGCAAATTGGGTTATGAAACTTTCAATATCCCTGTTATCCAAAAGGTTAAGAACGATAAAGCTCTAACTCTTTTCCATGATAAGAATGGCGCTCAATATATGCAATGGGGAGCCTATCGCGTTCGTCTTAATACCCTATTTGCTCGCCAATTAGTTGAACGCGCTACTACGGGTATTGATACGATTCTAAGTATGGAAACTCAGAATATTCAGGAACCGATGATGGGAATAGGGGCTTATATAGAACTCGTTATGGATAAATATAATCCTGATATCCACGGCACTAATAAATCATTTAAGATTATGTCTGGTGATATTTTTAAAGCAGGCGATCATTTTCCTATTTATCAGGGAATATTAAGCGATATTACACAAACAACAGTAAAATTATTCTTACCTCGCGTTGATAACGCTTATGGAAATAAAAACAATCTCTATGTTTACGCGGTCTATCAAAAAGTGGAAACAAATTTCATTCGATTCGTTAAAGAGGATAATAAGAAACCCGCTACATTCGACACGACCTATGAGAACGGGACTTTCCCAGGGCTTGCATCAGCCAGAGTAATACAAACTTTCACAGAACCTATGGATTTCAGCGGCGCAAACAGCCTCTACTTTTGGGAGTTGTTCTACTATACCCCGATGCTGGTTGCTCAGCGTTTACTACATGAACAAAACTTTGATGAAGCTAACCGTTGGCTGAAATATATCTGGAGTCCATCCGGTTATATTATTCGTGGCCAAATTAAAAACTATCGCTGGAATGTGCGCCCGTTATTGGAAAACACCAGTTGGAACAGTGATCCTCTGGATTCCGTTGATCCTGACGCGGTGGCACAGCACGATCCAATGCACTATAAAGTAGCCACCTTTATGCGCACTCTCGATCTACTGATGACTCGGGGCGATCATGCCTATCGCCAACTGGAGCGGGATACGTTGAACGAAGCCAAAATGTGGTATATGCAGGCGCTGCACCTGTTGGGCGATAAACCTTATCTGCCGCTGAGTTCTGTATGGAATAATCCACGTCTGGACAATGCCGCAGACACCACCGTACAAAAAGCATATTCCTATGCAATAACCACCCTACGACAAGGCACGCAAACACCAGCATTATTATTGCGCTCCGCTAATACCCTGACCGATCTCTTCCTGCCACAAATCAATGACGTTATGTTGAGCTACTGGAACAAACTGGAACTGCGTCTGTATAACTTACGTCATAATCTCTCTATCGATGGTCAACCGCTCTATCTGCCGATGTATGCCACACCGGCGGACCCGAAAGCGTTACTCAGCGCCGCCGTCGCCACTTCTCAAGGCGGAGGCTCTCTCCCACAGCCATTTATGTCACTGTGGCGCTTCCCGCATATGCTGGAAAATGCCCGCAGCATGGTCGCTCAACTCACGCAGTTTGGTTCCACGTTGCAAAATATTATTGAACGCCAAGATGCTGAGGCTTTAAACGCTCTATTGCAAAATCAAGCCAAAGAACTGATGTTGACGACGCTCAGCATCCAAGACAAGACCATTGAAGAAATAGATGCTGAAAAAACCGTACTGGAAAAATCCAAAGCCGGAGCAAAATCGCGCTTTGATAACTACAGCAAATTATACGACGAAGATGTCAACGCCGGTGAGCGCCAAGCTCTGGATATGCGAATAGCTTCCCAAAGTATTACTTCTGGATTGAAAGGCTTGCACATGGCTGCCGCCGCACTGGAGATGGTGCCCAATATCTACGGCTTTGCAGTCGGAGGAACGCGCTTTGGGGCGATTGCCAATGCCATTGCGATTGGTGGCGGGATCGCCGCAGAAGGTTTGTTAATTGAAGCGGAGAAAGTCTCGCAATCTGAAATTTGGCGCCGTCGCCGCCAAGAGTGGGAAATCCAGCGTAATAATGCCGAAGCAGAGATAAAACAAATCGAGGCTCAACTTAAATCGCTAACAGTGCGGCATGAAGCGGCGGTATTACAAAAAACCAGCCTAAAAACCCAACAGGAACAAACTCAAGCGCAACTAGCCTTCTTGCAACGAAAATTCAGCAATCAAGCGTTGTATAACTGGTTACGTGGTCGGTTAGCCGCCATTTATTTCCAATTTTACGATTTAGTCGTCGCCCGTTGTTTGATGGCAGAACAAGCTTACCGTTGTGAAACCCATGATAGCTCTGCTCGCTTTATTAAACCGGGAGCCTGGCAAGGAACCTATGCCGGTCTGCTTGCCGGAGAAACCCTAATGCTGAATCTGGCGCAAATGGAAGATGCGCACCTGAAACAAGAGCAACGTGCGCTGGAAGTGGAACGCACGGTTTCCCTGGCGCAGGTGTACCAATCCTTAGGGGAGAAAAGCTTTGCTTTGAAAGATAAAATTGAAGCATTGCTACAAGGAGATAAAGAGACCGCCGCCGGTAACGACGGTAATCAATTGAAATTAACCAACAATACACTATCCGCGACGCTAACCCTGCAAGACCTGAAACTCAAAGATGATTACCCAGATGACATGCAGTTAGGCGAAACACGCCGCATTAAACAAATTAGCGTCTCCCTACCGGCACTATTGGGACCCTATCAAGACGTGCAAGCTGTCCTGTCTTATGGCGGCGACGCCACCGGCTTAGCTAAAGGTTGTAAAGCCCTGGCGGTCTCCCACGGCCTGAATGACAACGGTCAGTTTCAGCTCGATTTCAACGATGGCAAATTCCTGCCGTTTGAAGGGATCGATATTAATGACAAGGGGACACTAACGCTAAGTTTCCCCAATGCCGCCAGTAAACAAAAAAACGTATTACAGATGCTGACCGATATTATTCTGCATATTCGTTACACTATTCTCGAATAACCAGCCCCAATATCACCTGCGACAGGCCCTAATCAGGGCCTGTTATTAAAATTCATCTTACGTACCGCTGTTATTTCAATTACCTCAGTAGAAAAATTATCCTTATTATGTGGAAGGAGTGAATTTAACATTAATTCACTGTAACGTAGATAAAATAACGATTGCAGAAATTATTCAACATAACAAAGGAAGTAGATGACGATGGAAAACATCGACCCCAAACTTTATCAGCATACGCCTACTGTTAGTGTCCACGATAACCGTGGGCTGGCTGTCCGTAACATCAGTTTTCACCGTGCTACCACGGAAGCAAATATTGATACCCGTATTACTCGCCATCAATATAATGCCGGTGGATATTTAAACCAAAGCATTGATCCTCGCCTGTATGACGCCAAGCAAACTGACAATACGGTGAAACCAAATTTTATCTGGCAACACAATCTGACCGGCAATATCCTGCGAACAGAGAGCGTCGATGCAGGCCGGGCTATTACCCTCAACGATATTGAAGGCCGCCCGGTATTGACCATCAACGCAACCGGCGTCCGCCAGAACCATCGCTACGAAAATAACACCCTGCCCGGTCGCCTGCTCGCTATTACCGAACAGGTACAGACAGAAGAGAAAACCACCGAACGTCTTATCTGGGCCGGTAATACACCACAAGAAAAAGAGCACAACCTGGCTGGTCAGTGTACCCGTCATTACGATACCGCAGGACTCACTCAACTCAACAGCCTTGCTCTGACCGGCGCCGTTTTATCACAATCTCAACAACTGCTTATCGATAACCAAAATGCCGACTGGACAGGTGAAGACCAGAGCCTCTGGCAGCAAAAACTGAACAGTGATGTCTATACCACCCAAAGCAGCATTGATGCCACCGGGGCTTTACTTACCCAGACCGATGCCAAAGGCAACATTCAACGGCAAGCCTATGATGTAGCCGGGCAGCTAAAAGAGAGTTGGTTAACACTCAAAGGTCAGGCCGAACAAGTGATTATCAAATCGCTGACCTATTCCGCCGCCGGACAAAAATTATGCGAAGAGCACGGTAACGGCGTTATCACCGAATACAGCTATGAACCGGAAACCCAACGACTTATTGGCATCACCACCCGCCGTCCGTCAGATACCAAGGTGTTGCAAGACTTACGCTATCAATATGACCCGGTAGGCAATGTCATTAGTATTCGTAATGATGCCGAAGCCACCCGCTTTTGGCGCAATCAAAAAATAGCCCCGGAGAATAGCTATACCTACGATTCCCTGTATCAGCTTATCAGTGCTACCGGGCGTGAAATGGCCAATATTGGTCAACAAAATAACCAACTTCCCTCCCCGGCTCTACCTTCTGATAACAACACCTACACTAACTATACCCGTTCCTATACTTATGACCGTGGCGGCAATTTGACGAAAATTCAGCATAGTTCACCAGCCACGCAAAATAACTACACGACGAACATAACGGTTTCAAATCGCAGCAACCGCGCGGTACTCAGCACATTGACCGAAGACCCAACCCAAGTTGATGCCTTATTTGATGCGGGAGGCCATCAAACCAGCTTGTTACCCGGTCAAGTTCTCGCTTGGACCCCGCGAGGCGAATTGAAACAAGCCAACAGCAGCGCAGGAAATGAGTGGTATCGCTACGATAGCAACGGCATACGACAGCTAAAAGTGAATGAACAACAAAATCAGAATATCGCGCAGCAGCAAAGAGTCATTTATTTGCCAGGGCTAGAACTACGCGCAACTCAACACGGCAGTACTACCACGGAATATTTGCAAGTTATCACACTCGGTAAAGCCGGTCGGGCGCAAGTTCGAGTATTGCATTGGGAGAGCGGTAAGCCAACAGATATCAACAACAATCAACTTCGTTACAGCTACGATAACCTTATCGGCTCCAGCCAGCTTGAATTAGATAGCGAAGGACAAATTATCAGTGAGGAAGAGTATTATCCATTTGGCGGTACAGCGCTGTGGGCGGCAAGGAATCAAACCGAAGCCAGCTATAAAACCATTCGTTATTCAGGTAAAGAACGGGATACTACCGGGCTGTATTACTACGGCCACCGTTATTACCAACCGTGGGCGGGCAGATGGTTAAGTGCAGACCCGGCAGGAACCATTGACGGACTGAATTTATATCGCATGGTGAGAAATAACCCGGTGACGCAATTTGATGTTCAGGGATTATCACCGGCCAACAGAACAGAAGAAGCGATAATAAAACAGGGTTCCTTTACCGGAATGGAAGAAGCCGTTTATAAAAAAATGGCAACATCTCAAACTTTCAAACGTCAAAGGGCTATTGCAGCACAAACAGAGCAAGAAGCCCATGAATTATTAACTAGCAATCCCGGTGTAGATATTAGCCCAATTAAAAACTACACCACAGACAGCTCGCAAATTAATTCAGCAATAAGGGAAAACCGCATTACGCCAGCAGTGGAAAAATTAGATTCCACATTATCTGCCCTACAAGATAGACAAATGCGGGTAACTTATCGGGTGATGACCTATGTAGATAATTCCATGCCCTCCCCCTGGCACTCCCCACAGGAAGGAAATAGCATTAATGTTGGTGATATCGTTTCAGATAACGCTTATTCATCAACATCAGCTCATCGTGGTTTTCTGAGTTTTGTGCATAAAAAAGAAACCAGTGAAACTCGATATGTCAAAATGGCATTTTTAACCAATACCGGCGTCAATGTCTCAGCGGCATCTATGTATAACAATGCCGGTGAGGAGCAAGTATTTAAGATGGATTTAAACGATTCGAGAAAAAGCCTTGCTGATAAATTGAAACTAAGAGTCAGTGGACCACAAGCTGGACAAGCGGAAATATTGCTCCCGAGAGAAACACCATTCGAGGTTATTTCAATGAGACATCAAGGTAGAGATACCTATGTATTATTACAAGATATTAAACCATCAGCGATTACTCATAGGAATGTACGTAATACTTACACAGGTAACTTCAAGCCATCCAGAGCAGATTAAATTGTGCAAAACAGTTATTCATTAATTTAGTTATAAAAGATCCCCTGAACATTGATTCAGGGGATTTCACAACCAATCATCATTAAAACTTCAAGAAAGTTTCATTCAATTACGATAATATTTCATTAATCCAGACAAATGGTTTAATTAATTCAATGATAAATATCTTAAATCAATCCTAAGCAATTAAATCCGAAATCAATAAATTCAATGGCTCTTTATATTGATGCCTGAGAGTATAAGCACAATACCTCACTGACGGCGTTGGATACGATTTAAAATTCAAAAAGGTAATGCCTTTATGAAGATCAGCAGAACAGAGTACTTCATTCGGTGTCATTAAGCTTATCGCGACACCTGATTTCACTAAATCCAACCGATGAGTAAAATCAGGGACAGTTAACAAAGTTAAATTTCGATGCTCAGGGAGATAATTCAGCGAAGTAAAATTGTCACACTGTTTAAAGAAAGCGCTATTATGCTGAGCCAAAGGCAGTGTATATATCATATTATCAGCGTTACTTTCCGATCCTAAAATATCATTCGCGATAGCAAGGCGCAAAATCTGATAAGTTCCGTCTATTCTGATAATATCATCGTTGTCAGGATAATGTTCAGTCGTCACATAGACGGTTATCTCTCCTTTCATTAATGAAGAAAATATCGCCTCTTTTCTTGCCGAATCATCAACCAGAAAATTGTTTTTTATGTAAATATCACGATAATGATAACGTTGCACTGCCCTTTTTATCACTTCCGGGATTTTATTAATATATTCCCCACTGGTCCCAATAACCAGTTTTCCTGAGTTTGTTAATTTCTCACTTCTACGATAATGCCAATTATCCTCAACTCGTTGAATTCTCTCATAACACGGCAATAGCTCCTGATATAAGGCCATCCCTTCCTCAGTCAATTTGGTCCTTCCCGGCAATCTTTCAAACAATTGACAACCTACACGTTGTTCCAGTTGATATATGATCCTACTTAGGGGGGAAGGAGTAATACAAAGCGTATCCGCTGCTAAAGTGAATGATTCTCTTTTCGCCGATTCCATAAAATACTTCAAGTGCTTTGAACAAAACAGCATCATATATCCTTCTATTCTAATTAATTGTTCCATCCTAAATAGAATGGAATATTAACAATGAAATATTACAACGACTTTTCTTCTTTGCATTATTTAACATTGAAGTATGCATTAACTGAGATTGAGTTTTATCATCTTTATTCTTAGCAGTTATTAAACATTTTTTATTATTGTTGCAAAATAAACGTAATTCACCCTTACATCACAATAATAATTCTAAATAAAAATCACATGTTATTATTAAGAAAAAACAGGCAACATTAACCATTTAATTAAATATTTCAATTGGTTGACAAAATACTCATGATGTTCAATATAAAATAATCACAAATTTAACATCAAATAAATTATACAATCTATATTCACCATCACTGAACTTCATCTTTCTCGCACAGTTCATTATGTGAACAACAAAGTGCCATCTCTCCTCAAACCTGATTAAAAAGTCAGTTGCAAATTTTGCATCTGCTTTTTTTGCAACAGCTATTTAAATAAAACAATGAGATAGTGATTCTCTGAGAGATCAAGATTAGGTTTATTTTTTACTCGCAAACTATTTCTATACATATCTCAGCGATTTCTCAAAACCTATCCTTGATTATCCCTTCTTCCGATGGAACGGAATCACTCTCTTATTGGTCCATGATGTAAAAGAAACAAGGCTGTTTCATTTACTTTATGATTTAAAAGGAATAAATATGAACGAGTCTGTAAAAGAGATACCTGATGTATTAAAAAGCCAGTGTGGTTTTAGTTGTCTGACAGATATTAGCCACAGCTCTTTTAACGAATTTCGCCAGCAAGTATCTGAGCACCTCTCCTGGTCCGAAACACACGACTTATATCATAATGCACAACAGGCACAGAAGGATAACCGCTTGTATGAAGCGCGTATTCTCAAACGCGCCAATCCTCAATTACAAAATGCGGTGCACCTTGCCATCATCGCCCCTAATGCCGAATTGACAGGCTATAACAATCAATTCAGCGGCAGAGCCAGTCAATATGTCGCGCCGGGTACCGTTTCCTCCATGTTCTCCCCTGCCGCTTATTTGACTGAGCTTTATCGTGAAGCACGTAATTTACACGCCAGCGACTCTGTTTATTGTCTTGATACCCGCCGCCCAGATCTCAAATCAATGGCGCTCAGTCAACAAAATATGGATACAGAACTTTCCACACTTTCTTTGTCCAACGAGCTATTATTGGAAAGCATTAAAACTGAGTCTAAGCTGGAAAACTATACCAAAGTGATGGAAATGCTCTCCACTTTCCGTCCTTCCGGCGCGACGCCTTATCATGATGCTTATGAAAATGTACGTGAAGTTATCCAGCTACAAGATCCTGGACTTGAGCAACTCAATGCATCACCGGCAATTGCCGGGCTGATGCATCAAGCCTCCCTATTAGGTATTAACGCTTCAATCTCGCCTGAGCTGTTTAATATTCTGACGGAGGAGATTACCGAAGGTAATGCTGAGGAACTTTATAAGAAAAATTTTGGTAATATCGAACCGGCCTCACTGGCTATGCCGGAATACCTTAAACGTTATTACAATTTAAGTGATGAAGAACTGAGCCAGTTTATTGGTAAAGCCAGCAATTTTGGTCAACAGGAATATAGTAATAACCAACTTATTACTCCGATAGTTAACAGCAGTGATGGCACAGTCAAGGTATATCGGATTACCCGCGAATATACAACAAATGCCTATCAAGTGGACGTGGAGCTGTTTCCCTTCGGTGGTGAAAATTATCGGTTAGATTATAAATTCAAAGATTCTCGGGATGTCTCCTATTTATCCATCAAGCTAAATGATAAAAGAGAACTTGTTCGAACTGAAGACGCTCCTCAGGTCAACATAGAATATTCCGCAAATATCACATTAAGTACCACTGATATTAGTCAGCCTTTTGAAATCGGCTTAACACGAGTATATCCTTCCAGTTCTTGGGCATATGCCGCCGCAAAATTTACCGTTGAAGAGTATAACCAATACTCTTTTTTGCTAAAACTCAATAAAGCGATTCGTCTATCCCGGGCAACAGAATTGTCACCCACGATTCTGGAAGGCATTGTGCGTAGTGTTAATCAGCAACTGGATATCAACGCAGAAGTATTAGGTAAAGTTTTTCTGACTAAATATTATATGCAGTGTTATGCTATTAATGCTGAAACTGCCCTAATACTCTGCAATGCGCTTATTTCACAACGCTCATATGAGAATCAAACTAGCCAATTTGATCGCCTGTTTAATACGCCATTACTGAGCGGCCAATATTTTTCTACCGGAGATGAAGAGATTGATTTAAATCCAGGCAGCACCGGCGATTGGCGCAAAACCATACTCAAGCGTGCATTTAATATCGATGATGTCTCGCTCTACCGCCTGCTTAAAATTACCGACCATAATAATAAAGACGGAAAGATTAAAAATAGCCTAAAGAATCTTTCCAATTTATATATTGGGAAATTATTGGCAGAAATCCATCAATTAACCATTGATGAATTGGATTTATTGCTGGTCGCTGTGGGTGAAGGGGAAACTAATTTATCTGCTATCAATGATAAGCAATTGGCTACCCTGATCAGAAAACTCAATACCATTACCGGCTGGTTACATATACAGAAGTGGAGCGTGTTCCAGTTGTTTATTATGACCTCCACCAGCTATAACAAAACACTAACGCCTGAAATTAAGAATCTACTGGATACCGTCTACCACGGTTTACAAGGTCTTAATAAAGACAAAGCAGATTTACTGCATGTTATGGCGCCCTATATTGCGGCCACCTTGCAATTATCATCAGAAAATGTCGCTCATTCAGTGTTGCTTTGGGCAGATAAGTTAAAGCCCGGCGACGGCGCAATGACAGCAGAAAAATTCTGGGACTGGTTGAATACTAAGTATACGCCGGGTTCATCGAAAGCAGCAGAAATGCAGGAACATATCGTTCAGTATTGTCAGGCCCTGGCGCAATTAGAAATGGTTTACCACTCCACCGGCATTAACGAAAACGCCTTCCGCCTGTTTGTGACAAAACCAGAAATGTTTGGCGCTGCAACTGGAGCAGCGCCTGCGCATGATGCCCTTTCACTGATTATGCTGGCGCGTTTTGCGGATTGGGTGAACACACTAGGCGAAAAAGCCTCCTCGGTGTTAGCGGCATTTGAAACTAACACGTTAACGGCAGAACAACTGGCTGACGCCATGAATCTTGATGCTAATTTGCTGTTGCAAGCCAGTACTCAAGCACAAAATCATCAACATCTTCCCCCAGTAACACAAGAAAATGCGTTCTCCTGTTGGACATCTATCGATACCATCCTGCAATGGGTTAATGTTGCACAGCAATTGAATGTCGCCCCTCAGGGCGTTTCTGCTTTGGTCGGACTGGATTATATTCAATCAATGAAAGAGACGCCGACCTATGCCCAGTGGGAAAACGCGGCGGGAATATTAACCGCCGGATTGAATTCACAACAAGCGGATACATTACACGCTTTTCTGGATGAATCCCGCAGTGCCGCATTAAGCACCTACTATATCCGCCAAGTCGCCAAACCAGCGGCGGCCATTAAAAGCCGTGATGACCTGTATCAATACTTGCTGATTGATAATCAGGTTTCCGCTGCAATCAAAACCACCCGAATCGCCGAAGCCATTGCCAGCATTCAACTGTACGTCAACCGGGCGCTGGAAAATGTGGAAGAAAATGCCAATTCAGGGGTTATCAGTCGCCAATTCTTTATCGACTGGGACAAATACAATAAACGCTACAGCACCTGGGCAGGTGTTTCTCAATTAGTTTACTACCCGGAAAACTATATTGATCCGACCATGCGCATCGGACAAACTAAAATGATGGACTCATTACTGCAATCCGTCAGCCAAAGCCAGTTAAACGCCGATACGGTCGAAGACGCCTTTATGTCTTACCTGACATCGTTTGAACAGGTGGCTAATCTCAAAGTTGTTAGCGCATATCACGATAATATTAACAACGATCAAGGGCTGACCTATTTTATCGGACTCAGTGAAACTGATGCCGGTGAATATTATTGGCGCAGTGTCGATCACAATAAATTCAGCGATGGTAAATTCGCAGCTAACGCCTGGAGCGAATGGCACAAAATTGATTGTCCAATTAATCCTTACCAAAGCACTATCCGTCCGGTGATATATAAATCCCGCCTCTATCTGCTCTGGTTGGAACAAAAGGAGATCACCAAACAGACAGGAAATAGCAAAGATGGCTATCAAACCGAGACGGATTATCGTTATGAGCTGAAATTGGCGCATATCCGCTATGACGGCACCTGGAATACGCCAATCACCTTTGATGTCAATGAAAAAATATCCAAGCTAGAACTGGCAAAAAATAAAACGCCCGGACTCTATTGTGCCGGTTATCAAGGTGAAGATACGTTGCTGGTGATGTTTTATAACCAACAAGACACACTAGATAGCTACAAAACCGCTGCAATGCAAGGGCTATATATCTTTGCCGATATGGCATCCAAAGATATGACCCCAGAACAGAGCAATGTTTATCGGGATAATAGCTATCAACAATTTGATACTAATAGTGTCAGAAGAGTGAATAACCGCTATGCAGAGAATTATGAAATCCCTTCATCGGTAAATAGCCGAAAAGATTATTATTGGGGAGATTATTACCTCAGCATGGTATATAACGGGGATATTCCGATTATCAGTTATAAAGCCACATCAAGTGATTTAAAAATCTATATCTCCCCAAAATTAAGAATTATTCATAACGGATATGAAGGTCAGCAACGCAACCAATGCAACCTGATGAATAAATATGGCAAACTGGGTGATAAATTTATTGTTTATACTAGCTTGGGGGTCAATCCAAATAACTCGTCAAATAAGCTCATGTTTTACCCCGTCTATCAATATAGCGGAAACACCAGTGGACTCAATCAAGGGAGACTACTATTCCACCGTGACACCACTTATCCATCTAAAGTAGAAGCTTGGATTCCTGGAGCAAAACGTTCTCTAACCAACCAAAATGCCGCCATTGGTGATGATTATGCTACAGACTCTCTGAATAAACCGGATGATCTTAAGCAATACATCTTTATGACTGACAGTAAAGGGACTGCTACTGATGTTTCAGGCCCAATAGAGATTAATACTGCAATTTCTCCAGCAAAAGTTCAGATAATAGTCAAAGTGGGTGGCAAGGAGAAAACGTTTACCGCAGATAAAGATGTCTCAGTTCAGCCATCACCTAGCTTTGATGAAATGAATTATCAATTTAATACCCTTGAAATAGACGGTTCTGGTCTGAACTTTATTAACAATTCAGCCAGTATTGATGTCACCTTTACCGCATTTGCAGAAGATGGCCGCAAACTGGGTTATGAAAGTTTCAGTATTCCTGTTATCCGCAAGGTGAGTACCGATAATGCCCTGACCCTGCACCATAATGAAAATGGGGCGCAATATATGCAATGGCAAGCCTATCGTACTCGCCTGAATACTCTATTTGCCCGCCAGTTAGTTGCACGCGCCGCCACCGGAATCGATACCATTCTGAGCATCGAAACTCAGAATATTCAGGAACCACAGTTAGGCAAAGGTTTTTATGCTACGTTCGTGATTCCTCCCTATAACCCATCAACTCATGGTGATGAACGTTGGTTTAAGCTTTATATCAAACATGTTGTTGATAATAATTCACATATTATCTATTCAGGCCAGCTAACAGATACAAATATAAGCATCACATTATTTATTCCTCTTGATGATGTTCCATTGAACCAAGATTACAACGCCAAGGTTTACATGACCTTCAAGAAATCACCATCAGATGGCACCTGGTGGGGCCCTCACTTTGTTAGAGATGATAAAGGAATAGTAACAATAAATCCTAAATCCATTTTGACCCATTTTGAGAGCGTCAATGTCCTGAATAATATTAGTAGCGAACCAATGGATTTCAGCGGCGCTAACAGCCTTTATTTCTGGGAACTGTTCTACTATACCCCGATGCTGGTTGCTCAACGTTTGTTGCATGAACAAAACTTTGATGAAGCCAACCGCTGGCTGAAATATGTCTGGAGTCCATCCGGGTATATTGTTCACGGCCAGATTCAGAACTACCAATGGAACGTCCGCCCATTACTGGAAGACACCAGTTGGAACAGTGATCCTTTGGATTCTGTCGATCCCGACGCGGTAGCACAACACGATCCAATGCACTACAAAGTTTCAACCTTTATGCGCACCCTAGATCTATTGATAGCACGCGGCGATCATGCTTACCGTCAACTGGAACGAGATACACTTAACGAAGCGAAGATGTGGTATATGCAAGCGCTGCATCTATTGGGCGACAAACCTTATCTGCCGCTGAGTACGACATGGAGTGATCCACGGTTGGACAGAGCCGCGGATATGACTACCCAAAATGCTCACGCCAGCGCAATAATCGCCCTGCGACAGAGTACACCGGCACCTTTATCACTGTACAGCGCCAATACCCTGACCGATCTCTTCCTGCCGCAAATCAATGAAGTGATGATGAATTATTGGCAGACATTAGCTCAGAGAGTATACAATCTGCGTCATAACCTCTCTATCGACGGCCAACCGTTATATCTGCCAATCTATGCCGCACCGGCGGACCCGAAAGCGTTACTCAGCGCCGCCGTTGCTACTTCTCAAGGTGGAGGCAAACTGCCGGAGTCCTTTATGTCCCTGTGGCGTTTCCCGCATATGCTGGAAAATGCTCGCAGCATGGTTAGCCAGCTCACCCAGTTCGGCTCCACGTTACAAAATATTATCGAACGTCAGGATGCGGAAGCACTCAATGCGTTATTACAAAATCAGGCCGCCGAGCTGATATTGACTAACCTGAGCATTCAGGACAAAACCATTGAAGAATTGGATGCCGAGAAAACAGTGTTGGAAAAATCCAAAGCAGGAGCGCAATCGCGCTTTGATAGCTACAGCAAACTGTATGATGAAAACATCAACGCCGGTGAAAACCAAGCTATGACGCTACGAGCGTCCGCCGCCGGACTTACCACAGCAGTTCAGGCATCCCGTCTGGCTGGCGCGGCGGCCGATCTGGTGCCTAACATCTTCGGCTTTGCCGGTGGTGGTAGCCGTTGGGGAGCCATCGCTGAGGCAACAGGTTATGTGATGGAATTCTCCGCTAATGTTATGAACACCGAAGCGGATAAAATCAGCCAATCTGAAACCTACCGTCGTCGCCGTCAGGAATGGGAGATCCAGCGTAACAATGCCGAAGCGGAGCTGAAACAACTCGACGCCCAACTTAAATCGCTGGCAGTACGTCGTGAAGCCGCCGTATTGCAAAAAACCAGTCTGAAAACTCAACAAGAACAGACCCAATCCCAATTGGCCTTCCTGCAACGTAAGTTCAGCAATCAGGCGTTATACAACTGGCTACGTGGCCGACTAGCGGCGATTTACTTCCAATTCTACGACTTGGCTATCGCGCGTTGTTTAATGGCAGAACAGGCTTACCGTTGGGAAATCAGTGATGACTCTGCACGCTTTATTAAACCGGGCGCCTGGCAAGGAACCTATGCCGGTCTGCTCGCTGGTGAAACCTTGATGCTGAGTCTGGCACAAATGGAAAACGCCCATTTGAAACGCGATAAACGCGCATTAGAAGTTGAACGCACGGTGTCGCTGGCCGAAGTTTATGCTGGATTACCAAAAGATAAAGGCCCATTCATTCTGAGTCAGGAAATTGAAAAGCTGGTGAATAAAGGTTCAGGCAGTGCCGGCAGTGGTAATAATAATTTAGCGTTCGGCACCGGCACGGACACTAAAACCGCTTTACAGGCATCAGTTTCATTAGCTGATTTGAAAATCCGTGATGATTACCCGGCATCTATTGGCAAAATTCGACGTATCAAACAGATCAGCGTTACCCTGCCCGCGCTACTGGGGCCATATCAGGATGTGCAAGCAATATTGTCTTACAGCGATAAAAGCGGATTAGCTAACGGCTGCGAAGCGCTGGCAGTTTCTCACGGTATGAATGACAGCGGCCAATTCCAGCTCGATTTCAACGATGGCAAATTCCTGCCATTCGAAGGCATCGCCATTGATCAAGGCACGCTGACACTGAGTTTCCCAAATGCATCCATGCCGGAAAAAGGCAAACAAGCCACTATGTTAAAAACCCTGAACGATATCATTTTGCATATCCGCTACACCATTAAATAACCGTCCCAACGTACTAAAACAGGCTCCGAATCGGGGCCTGTAAGGAGTTTTCATGCAAAATTCACAGACATTCAGTGTCACCGAGCTGTCATTACCCAAAGGCGGCGGCGCCATTACCGGTATGGGTGAAGCGTTAACACCCGCCGGGCCGGATGGCATGGCGGCCCTATCTCTGCCATTACCCATTTCTGCCGGACGTGGTTACGCCCCCTCGCTCACTCTGAATTACAACAGTGGAACCGGTAACAGCCCGTTTGGTCTCGGTTGGGACTGCGGCGTCATGGCAATTCGTCGGCGCACCAGCACCGGCGTGCCGAATTACGATGAAACCGATACTTTTCTGGGGCCGGAAGGTGAAGTGTTGGTCGTAGCATTAAATGAGAGTGGTCAAGCGGATATCCGCAGTGAATCCTCATTGCAGGGCATCAACTTGGGGACAACCTTCACCGTTACCGGTTATCGTTCCCGTTTGGAAAACCACTTTAGCCGGTTGGAATACTGGCAACCCAAAACAACTGACACAACCGATTTCTGGCTGATATACAGCCCCGATGGACAGGTCCATTTACTGGGCAAAAATCCTCAGACACGTATCAATAATCCACTCAATGTTAGCCAAACGGCGCAATGGCTGTTGGAGGCTTCGATATCATCCCTCGGCGAACAGATTTATTATCAATATCGGGCCGAAGATGAAACAGGTTGCGAAACTGACGAGCTCGCCGCCCACCCGAATGCAACCGTCCAACGTTACCTGCAAGCAATACATTACGGGAACCTGACCGCCAGCGACGTTTTTCCTACGCTAAACGGAGATGACCCACTTAAATCTGGCTGGTTGTTCTGTTTAGTATTTGACTACGGTGAGCGCAAAAACAGTTTATCTGAAATGCCGTCGTTTAAAGCCACAAGCAACTGGCTTTGCCGCCAAGATCGTTTTTCCCGTTACGAGTACGGTTTTGAATTGCGTACCCGGCGCTTATGCCGCCAAATACTGATGTTTCACCGTCTACAAACCCTGTCTAATCAGGTTGAGGGGGATGACGAACCCGCGCTAGTTTCGCGTCTGATACTGGATTATGACGAAAACGCGATGATCAGTACGCTCGTTTCTATCCGCCGAGTAGGCCATGAGGACAACAACACTGTCACCGTGCTGCCACCACTGGAACTGTCTTACCAGCCTTTTGAGCCGGAACAAAAAGCACTCTGGCAACCAATGGATGTACTGGCAAATTTCAACGCCATTCAGCGCTGGCAACTGCTTGACCTGAAAGGAGAAGGCGTGCCCGGCATTCTGTATCAGGATAAAAATGGCTGGTGGTATCGATCTGCCCAACGTCAGGCCGGGGAAGAGATGAATGCGGTCACTTGGGGGAAAATGCAACTCCTTCCCATCACGCCAGCTATGCAGGATAACGCCTCGCTGATGGATATTAACGGTGACGGACAACTGGACTGGGTGATTACCGGGCCGGGGCTAAGAGGCTATCACAGCCAACACCCGGATGGTAGCTGGACACGTTTTACGCCATTAGATGCTCTGCCGATAGAATATTCTCATCCTCGCGCTCAACTTGCCGATCTAATGGGGGCCGGACTGTCCGATTTAGTGCTGATTGGTCCCAAAAGTGTACGCTTGTATGCTAATAACCGTGATGGTTTTACCAAAGGACGGGATGTGGTGCAATCCGGTGATATCACCCTGCCGTTACCGGGCGCCGATGCCCGTAAGTTAGTGGCATTTAGTGACGTACTCGGTTCAGGCCAAGCACATCTGGTTGAAGTAAGTGCAACTCAAGTCACCTGCTGGCCAAACTTGGGACATGGCCGTTTTGGTCAGCCAATCACACTGCCGGGATTCAGCCAATCTGCCGCCAACTTTAATCCTGATCGGGTTCATCTGGCCGATCTGGATGGCAGTGGTCCTGCCGATTTGATTTATGTTCATGCTGACCATCTGGAGATTTTCAGCAATGAAAGTGGTAACGGTTTTGCAAAACCATTCGCACTCCATTTTCCTGACGGCCTGCGTTTTGATGACACCTGCCAATTACAAGTGGCCGATGTACAGGGATTAGGGGCTGTCAGTCTGATCCTGAGCGTACCGCATATGGCGCCACATCATTGGCGCTGCGATCTGACCAACGCGAAACCGTGGTTACTCAGTGAAACGAACAACAATATGGGGGCCAATCACACCTTGCATTACCGTAGCTCTGTCCAGTTCTGGCTGGATGAAAAAGCTGCGGCATTGGCTACCGGACAAACACCGGTCTGTTACCTGCCCTTCCCGGTCCATACCCTTTGGCAAACAGCAACCGAGGATGAAATCAGCGGTAATAAGTTAGTGACCACGTTACGTTACGCTCACGGCGCCTGGGATGGACGTGAACGGGAATTTCGTGGCTTTGGTTATGTTGAGCAAACAGACAGCCATCAACTCGCTCAAGGCAATGCGCCGGAACGCACACCACCAGCACTCACCAAAAACTGGTATGCCACCGGAGTCCCGGAGGTAGACAATATGCTATCCGCTGGATATTGGCGTGGTGATAAACAAGCGTTCACCGGTTTTACACCGCGCTTTACTCTCTGGAAAGAGGGCAAAGATGTTCCACTGACACCGGAAGATGACCATAATCTGTACTGGTTAAACCGGGCGCTAAAAGGTCAGCCGCTGCGTAGTGAACTTTACGGGCTAGATGGCAGCGCACAGCAAAACATCCCCTATACAGTGACTGAATCCCGTCCACAAGTGCGCCAATTACAAGATGGCGCTACCGTTTCCCCGGTGCTCTGGGCCTCAGTCGTGGAAAGCCGTAGTTATCACTATGAACGTATTATCAGTGATCCCCAGTGCAATCAGGATATCACCCTGTCCAGTGACCTATTCGGGCAACCACTGAAACAAGTTTCCGTGCAATATCCCCGCCGCAATAAACCAACAACCAATCCGTATCCCGATACACTACCGGATACGCTGTTTGCCAGCAGTTATGACGACCAACAACAACTATTGCGGTTAACCTGCCACCAGTCCAGTTGGCACCATCTTATTGGTAATGAACTCAGAGTGTTGGGATTACCGGATAGTACACGCAGTGATGCCTTTACTTACGATGCCAAACAGGTACCTGTTGATGGCTTAAATCTGGAAGCCCTGTGTGCTGAAAATAGCCTGATTGCCGATGATAAACCTCGCGAATACCTCAATCAGCAACGAACGTTCTATACCGATGGAAAAACCGATGGCAAAAACCAAACACTACTGAAAACACCGACACGACAAGCTTTAATCGCCTTTACCGAAACGGCGGTATTAACGGAATCCCAGTTATCTGCATTTGATGGTGGTATTACGCCAGACGAATTACCCGGCATTCTGACGCAGGCCGGATACCAACAAGAGCCTTATCTGTTCCCACGTACCGGCGAAAACAAAGTTTGGGTAGCGCGTCAAGGCTATACCGATTACGGGACGCAAGCACAATTTTGGCATCCTGTCGCACAACGTAACACCCTGTTAACCGGGAAAACGACGCTAAAATGGGATACCCACTATTGTGTCATCACCCAAACCCAAGATGCTGCCGGTTTCACCGTCTCAGCCAATTATGACTGGCGTTTTCTCACACCAGTGCAACTGACTGATATCAATGACAATATGCATCTCATAACCTTGGATGCACTGGGACGCCCTGTCACGCAACGTTTCTGGGGGATCGAAAGTGGTGTGGCAACAGGTTACTCTTCACCAGAAGAAAAACCATTTTCTCCACCAACCGATATCAATACTGCCATTAACCTAACCGGGCCACTCCCTGTCGCGCAGTGTCTGGTCTATGCACCGGACAGTTGGATGCCACTATTCAATCAGGAAACCTTCAACACATTAACGCAGGAAGAGCAGAAGACGCTGCGTGATTTACGGATTATCACGGAAGATTGGCGTATTTGCGCACTGGCTCGCCGCCGTTGGCTACAAAGTCAGAAAGCTGACACGCCACTGGTTAAATTGTTAACCAACAGCATCGGTTTGCCTCCCCATAACCTTACGCTGACCACGGATCGTTATGATCGTGATTCTGAGCAGCAAATTCGTCAACAAGTCGCATTTAGTGATGGTTTTGGCCGTCTATTGCAAGCGTCTGTACGACATGAGGCAGGCGAAGCCTGGCAACGTAGCCAAGACGGCTCTCTGGTGACAAAAATGGAGGATACTAAAACGCGCTGGGCGGTCACGGGACGCACCGAATATGACAATAAGGGGCAGACGATACGAACTTATCAGCCCTATTTTCTCAACGATTGGCAATATGTGAGTGATGACAGCGCCAGAAAAGAGGCTTATGCGGATACTCATATTTATGATCCGATTGGGCGGGAAATCCGGGTTATTACCGCAAAAGGCTGGCTGCGACAGAGCCAATATTTCCCGTGGTTTACCGTGAGTGAGGATGAAAATGATTTAGCCGCTGACGCGCTCGTGTAATTGAACCCATATTCGCTCGTTTAATGTTAACGAGCGAATATAATACTGCATTGTTGAGTTCTAAATAGAGGAACAAGATATTTTATTACCTTTTATTTCATAAGTAATAACGTTTAATTCCTGTAAAAATCTATCATCATGGGAACTAAAAATAACAACTTTCTCTTCTGCAAGAGAAATCAGCAACTCAATTAAAAATGTTATAGAATCTGAATCAAGGCCATTTGTTGGCTCATCAAAAATATAAACATCGGCATCGGTAATAAAAGCGGACATCAATAAAAACTTCTTCTTTATCCCAAGCGACATTTGCCCATATTCAACGCCAGAATAATTATATATACCAAAACCATTTAAATAGTAATCTAATTGATATTTTAGATTACTTTTCCTATAACGTTTACTTAGATTTATCACATCCATTCCAGTAATAAAGTTATAAAAATTAACATTATCCGATATATAAAAGCCATGCCGTTGCAAACTAAACTTATGCTTTTCTCCATTTTTTATAAAATTAACCGTTCCTTTTCTAACCTTGTTTACGCCAGCAATACTTGAAAGAAAAGTCGTTTTACCAGCCCCATTAACTCCCGCAATACGGTTTAATCCAACACGAAAATTACAGTTAACTCCTGAAAAAATAGTCTTACTATTAATAACAACTTCTAACCCAACAACCTCAAGCATAAATAACCCCTAAAAATAGCGTAAAAAAGAAAACAACACCAACAATAATAATTTTCGTGTATTGCGTTCTCAACAGAGAAATAAAAGAAACAATAATAGAAAGAAAGACATAAGATAAAAATATAATCACAGAGAAAGATTTAATAACAAGAAAACAAAAAATAAAAAAACAAACAAGATAAAAAAACAAACAAGATAAAAAAACAAAGAAACACAATAATTAAAAAAGAATATTTTCCGCACAGATAAAAAGTTGGACAAATATGAAAGATAATTTATTTCAATATATGAAAGATTATAGAATAACAACATGCATATATACAAAACAACACTGGAATATATTAATAATATATAATCAGCCTTGTTTGGTATTTGAGAAAAAGCACTTTCACATAATAGATATAAAAGCAGAACAGATAATACCATAATAAGCACAGATATTTTATTTTTATTAAAATAAGAACGAAGGTTCATTATATAAGGCAAAGAAAAAAAAGCTAATGAAAATAATTTTTTATTTCTATTAATTATGTAACATGGTGTGAAATTCAAATATAATATCAATGCTACTAATGGAATAACTAATGTAAAAATCAAATCATATAATATTCCATTCCTGAATGATGCTGCCAGAATAAAGAACACAGTAACAATAAAAAAATGTAAAAAACTTAACTCAAATAAGCAAAATCCAATTACAGCAAAAGAAACCATCAAAAAAAACATAGATGAAAGGTAATGTAAACAATTAACATTTTCAGAGAAAAAACCCATAAAAAAGAAAATAACCATCGGAAAAGCACTATAAATAAAGAAAACAACACGACAAATAAACAAGTTTTTTTTACCTACCAAAGAAACGATGATTGAATTCTCCTTTGCAGAAGGAAAAAACCTTAGGTTAATCAAATAAAATACCAGATAAACTATTAAAGATATGGAAGAAAAATAAAATGATTTTATATGATTCTCTGGAATAACAATATTAGAAGATAAATTAATTAAAACCTCAATGACACCACTGAGCTTTGCCGGGAGTAATAAAAGAAAAATAAATATAATGACATTTCTATTCCCAGACGCGAATTTTTTTACTCTGCCTTTATATTCCAAGGCATCAGCGATTATTAAATTCATACTGCCTCTCTAAAACCAAAATCTAAACAATTTTCTTGGTGAATCGGTATGGGTGCCATAATTAACATAATCCAATCCAGTTGGGTGAACGTTTTCTTTTTGACGATTGTCAGATCACTCAAACCGGATTAAGTTCCTTCAAGGAAGCCATTATAAGTTGTTACCTTAAAAGACGACATATTGGAATCCAGACGATATCTGAAACAATCTTTTGAGATATACATAACAGATACATACGATTTTGTGTATTTCGGCACGATACCCTCCACCGTAATCAACTGTTTCTTCTCGTCAGGTGGAAAGGGAAAAAGCCAGTCAAAAAAGGTGTCACCAAACGCCCAGTAAATAGAATAGAGAAATAATAAGGACGGCGTTATCTTCAATATTTTCATACGGACAGTTCCTGTTTATCACAGTAATGCTGTAAGGCCAGTTCCCCTTGTTCTTCCTACTGGCTCACGGTCAGTGATGTTTACTGGAAACTCTGATAGAACTACTTTATTTTCCAGTAATCAATAGAATCTCTGTTTAAATCAATTCTGCCATCAGGGTATTCAACTCTTGAGGGTTCTTTACCTGGTGGGATAATAATTTTAGGCATTTTGGTTTCATCCAACTTAGGCTTAAAGATGATTTTCCATTCCGCTCCTGGCGTTAATTTCAACCGAAAAGGAAACGAATCCACTATGCCCTGTAAGGAAACTCTGTTTGGACGTCCCTCTACTATTTTCAAAACCGGGTAAATAACCGGTCTGTAGTCTATAATATTCACTGCGCGCGTCTCAGAGGCTTCAGAATAATTTTCTCGTTCGGCATCGTTGATAAAAGCGGTTAAACCTGTCCCTGAATAGGGAACAGCATCTTTCACCAGGTGACTGACATCGGTATAATTCGCCGATACATAAGCCCGTTCAATTTTCCATTTACACCAACCTCCGCCACTAAAAGGCAATTTCGTCTGAAAATAACCTGTTTGGGGATCAGTAGTTACTTTCTGGTAAAGCACATTATAAGTCGGCACCTTATGGGGTGTCATCGTTGCACTAAATTCATATTCAAGACAAGATTTTGAGATATATCTTGCTGCCACGTACGGCTCGGTGTATTTCGGCATGACGCCTTCCATCGTTATCCACGGCCCTTTTCCCTTAGATGAAAAAGGAAATAGCCAGTTGAAAAAGGTATCCCCCATCGACCAGTAAATAAAAGACAATAGTAATAATGACAATGTGACTTTGAATATCCTCATACTGGAAGTTCCTTATCATCGCAGTAGTATTGTAAGGCCAGTTTCCCTTTTTCTTCTTGCTGACTGACGGCCAATGATTTTATTAACTGTTTATCCATTTCTAGAAAACAGAGATTACGGTAGTAAACCGCGTCAGGTGTCAGTCTCTTATAAACATCCATTTTCTCCTTAAATTGACGCTGACTGTCCTGATAAGTCGTCATTTTATCCGGTTCGCATAACTCTTTAAGACGTGCATCAATATAACCGGCATATTTAGATGAGAAGTGATTAAGGATACTTATTCTGTCTTTTAACTCAGGATTTTCATTTTCATCAAACAATTTATCCTGTTCTTGCGGGCTTAGCTGATTAAACAGGGCATTTTGCTGTTCACCGGCCTGAGAGAAAAAGTGTTCTGTTTCTTTATTCAGTTCAGGAATTAAATACAGTTTTGTCGTATTGTTTAATATTTCCTCTGCACCCAATCTGGTTATCAGCGATACATTACTGGCAGCAATCAGCCATTCTGGGCAGGCACTGGCTTTTAAAAAATGAACCACTTTGCCGTGATGCAGATAAATTTCTTTACTGGCTGTCGCCTGTTTAATTGCCTGAATAATCGGTGAGGGTGACAACAATTTTACAATTTCCCAGTCATATCCCGCCAAAGTCCAGTAATTGAAAAAAACATTATCCATATCCTGTTCAAAAGGCACCAAAGGAATAGGATCATTTTCATTAACATGGCGATAATGGATAATAGCAGATAATTCTTGTACTGCACTGCGGGTTAATGTTCGCGGCATCCCGTAACTGTAGAGACAAGGATTGTGTTCTTTCAGTTGTGCACTATGCAATAATGCTAAAGCCCCCCCCAAGCTGTGACCACAAATAAATAATCTTTTTTTTGCGGCCAAATCCAGAATATCACCGAATACTTCTTTGGTTTTCTCATCAGGAACTTTTAACTTCCCAACCACATTAAATGCATCCCAAAACCCTTTATGCACTTTGCCGCGGTGAATAAAACCGCTGCACAGGGCTTTTTCGTCATCGCAACTCAAACTTAACGGCTGGAAGGTAATATCAGTCAGGTCATTCGCCAGACTGGCTGTACCCCGCCAGCTAACAAGAACATCACTGTTGCTGGCGATATAAAACAGTCGGGTATCACCCTGTTTATTGTCTGCCGTTTTTGAATCAATAAACTCTATCCGAACATAACGTTCACTGAACGGCACATCATAAACCACAGGCGTTGCCGAAACATCGTTCATCCGATAAGGCAACTTCGAGACATCGACCATTTGCCGATTAAAAAAGTGAAGTACAGAACCTTCAACATCGACATCCCCATCAGCATAAGCCAGCACGCTCATCAAACACTGGTTATAAGCATTCACAATAGAATACTCTTTTTGATGATGTAGCAGTAAAACCCAGGCTCGAAAAGGACATATTTCTAGCACATAGCGTCGATTTAACGGATGAACCTGATAGCCTTTTGGTTCCGGGTCTGGGAAATGATAGGGAGGTGGAATTTTTTTGGGATCATTCCAATCATCTAGCGCTGGCAATCCATCACTGATCTGCCCGATAGTCACATAACGATATTGATAGCCTTCGGCTTCCGCTTTTGGCTTCACCACAGAGGCCCCTTCGCCACGTATTTCCCGCAACGGGCGCTGTTCCATTTCATCGGCCAGTGGTTGGGCACCGATATACAGAGTTACCGGATGGGGCGGCATATCTTCTTCCCGTAATAATCCGTTGCCATCAGTGACGCCTTTACGTCCCAGCAAAGGATTTCCACGGATTTTCAAACGATAAGGCATATTGACCAGAGGTTTCCCCTGTTCATCCACCAACTGAAATTCTATCCAGTGTTTCAGCATGTTTTTACAGTCAAGACAATCGAGTGGGCTTAATTTGCTCATTGATACTCTTTCCTTACAATTAAATTACAAATAGGCACGCAGCCCAAACATCATGTGGTGAAAATTCCACAAGATTTCCCCGCCCGGCTATCAATCACTTTCATCAGCATCAATATCCTGTCAGGAATAGCCGTGATTGATTGCGTCACTAAGGAAACAAGATAGTAAAAATCCTATTACCACAGATAAGAAACACCGCTTATGCCGTGATTAATAGCAAGCTGAACGACAGGAAGACGAAATGTATCCCTATCGATTAATCCCTTTGAATAAGGGAACAGGAGTTGGAAGGTCCTTCATATTGTCCATATGACGGAACTCAAGTTATGATTATTAAATCATCACCAAATAGCAAGAAAAAATTTCCACTTTTTTCATTTACAAAAAGTAAACTTTGTAACAAAGTGTTACAAATTCAATAATGATTAAGTTATTGTAAATATAATGGCGGATGCAATGACAAAAATAACTCATCCCCAAAATAGCAGTCTACGATGTATGAAACCATTTGGCCTTTACTGATTTTCCACTCAATGATCATGACTCTAAACATTCAACATATTAATTTTTAATTAAAAATACCTTTATTACCATTTATCAAGCGACCAATAACATCATCTATTTGAAGGATTAGCCTCATCTGTGTTACATCACAGCCCGTTAGGTGTCTTATACCCAACAGGTGCAGAACCATGATAGAAGCGGTATGTTCTTATTATCATCTCCTGACTTCGCTGTATCGAATGTAGAACTCATAACATCCTCTGTTTTTAAAGTATTGTTTTTAAAGTATTGTGACTATCGCGGTTTAATAAATTTCTTTTATCTTTAACTATGATATACAAGTGATTGGTTATTAAGCATCATCGATATATCAAATCTGCCAACCACTTGTTTTTCTGATGGTTGATCAATCACACTCACTATCTGAAACTTTAATTCCTATTTATACAATCTCAAAAATTACCAAAGCGTTTGCATTAATAACATCACGATAAATCGCTTTCCTTGCCTGTTTAGTGATAAGGTCTTTTGGTTGTTGCCATAACTTAAATTTTCTTAACGATTAACACCATCTAAGGAGTTAAAATATGAGCAGTTACAATTCTGCAATTGACCAAAAGACCCCCTCGATTAGGGTATTAGATAACAGGAAATTAAATGTACGTACTTTAGAATATCTACGCACTAAAGCTGACGAAAACAGTGATGAATTAATTACGTTCTATGAGTTCAATATTCCGGGATTTCAGGTAAAAAGCACCGATCCTCGTAAGAATAAAAACCAGAGCGGCCCGAATTTCATTCGTGTCTTTAATCTTGCGGGTCAGGTTCTACGTGAAGAAGGGGTTGATGCCGGTCGGACTATTACCCTCAACGATATTGAAGGTCGCCCAATATTGACCATCAATGCAACCGGTGTCCGCCAAAACCACATCTATGAAGATAACACCCTACCCGGTCGCCTGCTCGCTATTACCGAACAAGTACAGGCAGAAGAGAAAACGACCGAGCGTCTTATCTGGGCTAGTAATACTCAGCAAGAAAAAGAGTACAACCTTGCCGGTCAGTGTGTCCGCCATTACGATACCGCAGGACTCACTCAACTCAATAGCCTTTCCCTGACTGGCATCGTGCTATCACAATCTCAACAACTACTCGTCGATAACCAAAATGCCGACTGGACAGGTGAAGACCAAAGCCTCTGGCAGCAAAAACTGAGCAGTGATGTCTATACCACCCAAAATAGTACTGATGCTACCGGTGCTTTACTTATCCAAACCGATGCCAAAGGCAACATCCAGCGTCTGGCCTATGATATAGCCGGGCAGTTAAAAGGCTGTTGGTTGACACTCAAAGGTCAGGCGGAACAAGTGATTATCAAATCGCTAACCTACTCTGCCGCCGGACAAAAATTACGTGAAGAGCACGGTAACGGGGTTATCACCGAATACAGCTATGAACCGGAAACCCAACGGCTTATTGGTATCACTACCCGTCGCCCGTCAGACGCCAAAGTGTTGCAAGACTTACGCTATCAATATGATCCGGTAGGCAATGTGATCAATATACGCAATGATGCGGAAGCCACCCGCTTTTGGCGCAATCAGAAAGTGGTCCCGGAGAATAACTATACCTACGATTCCCTGTATCAGCTTATCAGTGCTACCGGGCGTGAAATGGCCAATAATATAGGTCAGCAAAATAATCAACTGCCCTCCCCTGCGCTACCTTCCGATAACAATACCTACACTAACTATACTCGCAGCTACAGTTATGATCACAGCGGTAATCTGACGCAAATTCGGCACAGTTCACCGGCCACCCAAAATAACTACACCACCGCTATCACCATCTCGCATCGCAGCAACCGCGGCGTTCTCAGTACGCTGACAACAGATCCAAATCAAGTGGATACATTATTTGATGCCGGTGGCCACCAAACCAGCTTATTACCCGGACAGACGCTTATCTGGACACCACGAGGAGAGTTAAAGCAGGTCAATAACGGCCCCGGAAATGAGTGGTACCGCTACGACAGCAACGGCATGAGACAACTGAAAGTGAGTGAACAGCAAACCCAGCATACTACGCAACAACAGCGGGTAATCTATTTGCCGGGGCTGGAACTACGCACAACCCAGAACAATGCCACAACAACAGAAGAGTTACACGTTATCACACTCGGTGAAGCGGGCCGCGCACAGATACGGATGTTGCATTGGGAAAGCGGTAAACCAGAAGGCATCAACAATAACCAACTACGTTACAGCTACGATAATCTGATCGGTTCCAGCCAGCTTGAACTGGACAATCAAGGGCAGATTATTAGTGAGGAAGAGTATTATCCATTTGGCGGGACAGCGCTGTGGGCAGCAAGCAGCCAAACAGAAGCCAGCTATAAAACGATTCGCTATTCCGGCAAAGAACGAGATGCCACCGGGTTGTATTATTACGGTTATCGTTATTACCAACCGTGGGCGGGCAGATGGTTAAGTGCGGACCCGGCAGGAACCATTGATGGGCTGAATCTATACCGAATGGTAAGAAATAATCCTGTGAGTTTACAGGATGAAAATGGATTAGCACCAGAAAAAGGGAAATATACCAAAGAGGTAAATTTCTTTGATGAATTAAAATTCAAATTGGCAGCCAAAAGTTCACATGTTGTCAAATGGAACGAGAAAGAAAGCAGTTATACAAAAAATAAATCATTGAAAGTGGTTCGTGTCGGTGATTCCGATCCGTCGGGTTATTTGCTAAGCCACGAAGAGTTACTAAAAGGTATAGAAAAAAGTCAAATCATATATAGCCGACTTGAAGAAAACAGCTCCCTTTCAGAAAAATCAAAAACCAATCTTTCTTTGGGATCTGAAATATCCAGTTATATGGCAAGAACCATAAAAGATACAATATCAGAATATGCAGAAGAGCATAGATATAGAAGCAATCACCCTGATTTTTATTCAGAAACCGATTTCTTTGCGTTAATGGATAAAAGTGAAAAAAATGATTATTCCGGTGAAAGAAAAATTTATGCGGCAATGGAGGTTAAGGTTTATCATGATTTAAAAAATAAACAATCAGAATTACATGTCAACTATGCATTGGCCCATCCCTATACGCAATTGAGTAATGAAGAAAGAGCGCTGTTGCAAGAAACAGAACCCGCTATTGCAATAGATAGAGAATATAATTTCAAAGGCGTTGGTAAATTCCTGACAATGAAAGCAATTAAAAAATCATTGAAAGGACATAAAATTAATAGGATATCAACAGAGGCTATTAATATTCGCTCTGCGGCTATCGCTGAGAATTTAGGAATGCGGAGAACTTCATAAATTTGGTCATAGAACTTTAAATAAAAACTAACTGTACTAGCTCAGACCCGAGCTAGTACAACTCTACATACTCGGATTCACTTGCGCTCGAATCTTGATGATTTTTGTTCTATTTAATTATAGTTTATTTAGTCTCACAATATGGCGTCGTTTTGGCACACACATTGAATTTTGTTAAAACAACGTTAAACTAATCAATGAAGCAAACTTAGTGTTTCACCAAACTAATATGTTCCGCTAACTCCAAATAAATAATGCAAACGAGTAGTGGATATCTATAGTGAACTAATAACCGCAATACGGTAGGAACAGGGCCTATGGCCATATTAGCAAATGAAAGAATCACCACAAGGGTGAGTTCAGAGACCAAAAGACTCATTGAACAAAATATGCGTATTCAATTGTGTCAAGAAGATGCATTGGCGTTTGTTCATGCATTGGAAAAACCAATCAAGGTAAACGAACGTTTCCTTCGTGCTGCTCGTAGACATAAAGAAACAATGGCTGCTGCAATAGAAATGATAAAAAGAGTAGATGCGATGTAACATTTCATTTACTGAATGCGGCTAACGTTCCCTCTGAATGAAAACTCAGAGGGAACGCTTTCACTAATTACAATACATCAATCGCGTTCAATTCTTTGAATGCCTGTTCCAGACGGGCAATCATAGAAACCTGACCGGCACGCAGCCATACCCGTGGATCGTAGAATTTCTTATTAGGTTTATCCGCGCCTTCTGGATTGCCTAACTGGCCTTGCAGATAGCCTTCGTTCTTTTGGTAGTAGTTGAGAATACCTTCCCAAGTCGCCCATTGGGTGTCAGTATCAATATTCATTTTAACGACGCCGTAGCTGACCGCTTCTTTGATCTCTTCCGCAGTAGAACCAGAACCGCCGTGGAAAACAAAATCCAGGCTGTTATGTGGCAGATTGAATTTCTCAGAAACATAGTCCTGAGAGTTACGCAAAATTTTTGGCGTCAGTTTAACGTTACCCGGCTTATAAACACCATGAACGTTACCGAAAGAAGCCGCAATCGTGAAACGTGGGCTGATAGCGTTCAGTTTCTCATAAGCATAAGCCACATCTTCCGGTTGAGTGTACAGAGCAGAGCTATCCATATGGCTGTTATCAACGCCATCTTCTTCCCCACCAGTACAACCCAACTCGATTTCCAGCGTCATATCGATTTTTGCCATACGAGCCAAATATTGGCTGCAAATTTCAATATTCTCTTCCAGAGACTCTTCTGACAGATCGATCATGTGAGAAGAGAATAAAGGTTTACCCGTCGCTGCGTAATGCTTTTCTCCCGCCTCTAACAAGCCATCAATCCACGGCAACAATTTACGCGCACAGTGGTCAGTATGCAGTATCACAGGAACACCATAATGTTCAGCCATCTGATGAACATGGCGAGCACCAGAAATTGAACCCAGAATAGCCGCTTGTTGACCTTCAACTTTCAAACCTTTACCGGCAATAAAAGCAGCACCACCGTTAGAGAACTGAATGATCACAGGAGAACGAACTTTAGCAGCGGTTTCCAGTACGGCATTGATTGAATCAGTACCTACACAGTTGACCGCCGGCAAAGCAAAGTTGTTTTCTTTGGCTATAGCGAACACTTTTTGAACATCATCACCAGTGATGACACCCGGTTTTACGAAATCAAAAATTTTAGACATGTTACGTGGGTCCTGTTTAGAGCGGGTAGCCAACCAATCAGCCGCTACCCGTCATGACTTAATTACTGTTTTGCACGTTCTTCCAACATTACAACCGCAGGCAGTTTTTTCCCTTCCACGAACTCAAGGAAAGCGCCACCACCCGTAGAGATATAAGAAATTTTGTCAGCAATACCGAACAGGTCGATCGCTGCCAACGTATCGCCGCCACCGGCGATAGAGAAGGCATCACTCTCTGCAATGGCACGCGCGACAATTTCAGTTCCTTGACGGAAATTAGGGAATTCAAATACGCCAACCGGACCATTCCATAGAATCGTTTTGGCGTTTTTCAGGATATCTGCCAGCCGTTGAGCGGATTCATCCCCCAGATCGAGGATCTGCTCATCATCTTTAATATCACTGGTAGATTTTAAGGTTGCTTCGGCCGTTTCAGAGAATTCTGTTGCTACGCGAACATCGGTTGGCACCGGAATATCACAGCTTATCAGCAATTTTTTCGCTTCCGGGATCAAATCATCTTCATAGAGAGAACGACCGACATTGTGGCCTTCCGCAGCAACAAAGGTATTTGCGATACCACCACCAACAATTAGTTGGTCAGCAATTTTAGACAGCGTATCCAGAACAGTCAGCTTGGTTGAAACTTTAGAACCACCGACAATAGCCACCATCGGGCGAGCCGGATTATCCAACGCTTTACCTAACGCCTCTAATTCCGCGGACAATAAAGGACCGGCGCAAGCAACAGGAGCGAACTTAGCCACGCCGTGAGTGGAAGCCTGAGCACGATGAGCCGTACCGAATGCATCCATGACATAAATATCACACAGGGAGGCATATTTTTTAGCCAAGGTTTCGTCGTCTTTCTTCTCACCTTTATTAAAGCGAACATTCTCCAGTACAACCAGTTCACCATCTGAGACTTCTACGCCTTCCAGATACTCTTTTTCCAGTCGAACGGAGGAGGATAATTTCTCTTTTAGATAGTCTACTACTGGTTTCAGCGAGAATTCTTCACTGTATTCGCCTTCAGTCGGGCGGCCAAGGTGAGAAGTAATCATGACCTTGGCACCTTGTTTCAGTGCTGCTTCGATGGTTGGCAAGGAAGCACGGATACGCGCATCAGAGGTGACTTTGCCATCTTTTACCGGAACGTTCAGGTCAGCGCGGATCAAAACACGCTTACCCGCCAGATCTAAATCGGTCATCTTAATTACAGACATGGTGAATCCTCTCATTGATTCTCTAAATTATTTAATCTTGCGCCGTGTGCAAATCTATTATGGACCGTCTATCAACAACAGATCATTTGAAACCTGTAGCAGCCATTGCTAACGTTGTATCTAACATTCGGTTAGCAAATCCCCATTCATTATCACACCAAACTAATGTCTTAATCAGGTGTTGCCCACTAACCCGCGTTTGTGTGCCATCAACAATCGCGCTGTGGGGATCGTGGTTAAAATCCGTTGAGACTAACGGCAATTCGGTATAGTCAACTATACCACGAAATGAAGTAGCTGCTGATTTTTGCATTAATTCGTTGATTTTTTTAACAGTTACTGAAGATTTTACCGTAACGCTCAAATCGATAGCGGTGACGTTAATCGTTGGTACGCGCACCGAGATAGCTTCAAAACGGTCACAGAACTTTGGAAAAATCCGGGTTATCCCTGCGGCCAACTTGGTATCCACTGGAATGATAGATTGACTGGCGGCCCGAGTACGCCGTAAATCTTTGTGATAAGCATCAATCACCGGTTGGTCATTCATTGAGGCATGAATGGTTGTTACTGTGCCAGATTCAATCTCAAATTCATCATCCAATAATTTAATGATGGGAATAATGCAATTAGTGGTACAGGAAGCATTGGACACAATGCGATCTTCTGCTGTCAGTAAATGTTGATTCACACCATAAACTACCGTCGCATCTAAATCATGGCCCCCCGGATGGGCAAACAGTACTTTTTTGGCGCCACTGGCAAGATGTGCCTGACCATCGGCTCTGCTGCCATAAATCCCACTGCAATCAAGAACAATATCAATTCCCAGTTCTTGCCAAGGCAACGTCGATATATCGGGTTGATGAAACAGGCGAATATTATCATCACCAACTTGCAACAAATCATTATTCAGACGCACATCCCAGGCAAAACGACCGTGACTTGAGTCATATTTCAGCAAGTGAGCAATCCCTTCGGCATCTGCCAGCTCATTAACAGCAATAACCACAATTTCAGCCCGGCGTCCAGATTCATAAAGAGCACGTAAAATACTGCGTCCTATTCTGCCAAAACCGTTTATTGCTACCTTGATTGTCATGTTACTCCCTGAATATAGTTATTACCACCCAACCGCTTAGAATAACTGACTAAATCACTGATGTACTGATTGCTTATCACAAAACTGTCAAAACCGTGCATAGAAAACCGCGTCAGACAACAAAATGAAACGATTCAGCTATAAATAACGAGATTACGGGAAAAGGAGATTGATAGCAATAGTAATTGATTGCAATGGCAAAAAGTGATCAACCTGCCAAGTGAAGATACCGAAAATTAATTGTTAGCAGAAAAATGCCGCTTTATTTTCTCCCCGTTCAAAGGCAAGGCTTCCTACTTCATTTAAAGACTGTTGCTCATATTCGTCGAACGTAAACAAGCAGAAAGAAACAATCCCACCGTTATTGACTCACAACTGCGACATTGATCATCAATATCACTTGTTGAAATATTGACATTCAATCTCAATAAATGGAAACTGGTTGTCGTTTTTTGAGGTGATAAGGAATAAGGAAGTAAATCGTGCCAACCGAGAAAACTTCAACGTTTGAGGTATTCACTGAGATCACATTGGCAGTATTTCGGCTCAATGCCCTACTGCTCTCTAAAGGGGATCAGCTCGTTGCTCCGTTGGGAATCACGAGTGCGAGATGGCAAATACTCGGTGCGATTGCGCATGCGCCACATCCACTTACTGCGCCTCAGATTGCCGCCGCAATGGGTATCACGCGCCAGGGAGTGCAAAAGCAATTGAATCTCGGGCTGAGCTCAGGGATGGTGAAAACTATCACTAATCCTCGCCATGAACGCTCACCACTCTATCAACTGACCGAGCTCGGTTGGCGTACTTTTGATGCGGCAATATCGCTGGAAGCTGAATGGGTCGGATCATTGATGCAATCCTCTGATCCTAACGAGCTAAAGGTGACACTAAACACCTTAATGAGCCTGGAGACGGCGCTGGAAGAGTTACCGGTGCCAAATACACGACATAGCGCTACAGATTCGTTTGTTAATAACGATCAAGAGTTACCAAATAGTTAAACGAAATACAACGTGGAAACAGCATGTAATTGGTGGAACACATTTGTCTCTACGTTGACATATTGTTGCCGTCAAAAGCCGCGTAAATCACGCGACTCGTCTTGGCAGGATAGCAATACAAGCATAAATATAAACAAATAATTTTCAGGAGATAGAAATGGTCAAGCTAGAAGAAATGGACACCCACGTAACCCTGCGGGAACAGTTATTTTCGAACACCGATGGCTCCATAGTGCTGGTGAACATATTTCATGTTGATCCCTCAATGGCTGACGCCCTAATAGAAACTTGGAAGGAAGATGCAGAATATTTCCGGTCTAAGGTAGGACTGATTTCCGCACAATTACATCGTGGAATCGCTGGCAGCGGCACATTTATGAACTATGCCATTTGGGAGAGCCTGGAGCGTTTTCGCGACGCGTTCATGGACCCTGAATTCAAGGAGAAACTCTCCAAGTATCCTGATGGGATTGTCGGCTCGCCTCACGTATTCCAAAAAGTAGCCGTCCCTGGAATTTGCGTGGCATAAGCCGAGGAAAACTGTCACGATCCCTCTTCGATAACGATATCGTGCAGAAAAAGAGCGCACCCGCTCAACGTTTACCTCAGGTGCGCTCATTTATGAAGCGATTAATTATTTCAGCAGCGCTTTAGCCTTAGCGACCACATTCTCTACAGTAAAACCAAACGCTTTAAACAGTTGATCAGCAGGAGCTGACTCACCAAATGTATCCATACCAACGATAGCGCCATTCATACCGACATATTTAAACCAGTAATCGGCGATACCCGCTTCGATTGCAACACGTGCCGAAACCGCAGCAGGCAGAACCGCTTCTCGGTATGCAGCATCTTGCTTATCAAAAGCATCAGTAGACGGCATGGAGACTACGCGCACCTGACGACCTTCCTCAGTCAATTGGTGGTAAGCACTCACCGCCAACTCAATTTCTGAACCGGTTGCAATCAGAATCAGTTCTGGCTGTCCTTCACAATCTTTCAGAATGTAAGCCCCTTTCTCAATATTAGCCAACTGCTCAGCAGTACGTTCTTGCTGTGCCAGATTCTGGCGAGAGAAAATCAGCGCTGATGGACCTGCTTTACGATCAATAGCGTATTTCCACGCCACCGCAGATTCAACCTGGTCGCATGGACGCCATGTGCTCAGATTTGGCGTCACACGCAAACTGGCAAGCTGTTCTACCGGCTGATGAGTCGGACCATCTTCACCCAAACCGATTGAGTCATGGGTATAAACAAAGATGCTGCGAATTTTCATCAATGCCGCCATACGCACTGCGTTACGGGCATATTCAACGAACATCAGGAAAGTTGCGCCATAAGGCACAAAACCACCATGCAGAGCGATACCGTTCATAATGGCTGACATGCCAAATTCACGAACGCCGTAATGGATGTAGTTACCTGCCTGATCTTCGTTCAATGGCTTAGAACCTGACCACATCGTGAGGTTACTTGGCGCCAAATCAGCGGAGCCCCCCATAAATTCAGGCAGCACCTTGCCAAAAGCTTCCAAGGCATTCTGAGATGCTTTACGGCTGGCGATATTGGCCGGATTTTCTTGCAACTGTTCGATAAATGCTTTGGATTCAATTTCCCAGTTTGCCGGTAGCTCGCCACTGGTACGACGTTTGAATTCAGCCGCTAATTCAGGATACGCTTTTTCATAGGCAGAGAATTTTTCATTCCAAACGGCTTGTTTCGCATTACCAGCTTCTTTTGCGTCCCATTCAGAATAGATGTCCGCTGGAATCTCAAATGCCGGATAATCCCAATCCAGTGCTTCACGAGTCGCGGCAATTTCCGCATCACCCAATGGAGCGCCATGAGAATCATGAGTGCCTGCTTTGGTTGGCGCGCCAAAACCGATAACTGTTTTGCACATTAGCAGAGAAGGTTTATCAGTAACTTTACGTGCTTCTTCAATAGCAGCTTTAACGGAAGCCGCATTATGGCCATCAATACCGCGAATCACATGCCAGCCATAAGCTTCAAAACGGCTTGCCGTATCATCCGTAAACCAGCCTTCAACATGACCATCAATGGAAATGCCATTGTCATCATAGAAAGCAATCAATTTGCCTAGCTTTAAAGTGCCCGCCAGAGAGCAAACTTCATGAGAAATGCCCTCCATCATGCAACCATCACCCATAAAGACATAAGTATGATGGTCAACGATCTCATGGCCGGGACGATTAAATTGCGCGGCCAGAGTGCGTTCAGCAATCGCAAAACCTACTGCGTTGGCAATCCCCTGCCCTAAAGGACCTGTCGTAGTTTCTACGCCTGGAGTATAACCATACTCAGGATGGCCTGGGGTTTTAGAATGTAACTGACGGAAATTTTTCAGATCATCAACTGAAACATCATAACCGGTGAGATGCAACAGGCTATAAATCAGCATAGAACCATGACCGTTAGACAATACAAAGCGGTCACGATCGACCCAATGTGGATCTGTTGGGTTATGATTCAAATAATCACGCCATAAAACTTCAGCGATATCAGCCATTCCCATAGGCGCACCAGGGTGTCCTGATTTTGCTTTCTGCACAGCATCCATGCTCAGGAAGCGAATAGCATTAGCAAGGGTTTTACGAATGGTCATTTTCTACTCCAAGTGGGATAAAAACGTTTAGGGGATAATTTTCTCAGCACCGCGTACAAACCGCAATCTTTAAAGCCAACTACCGGGAAACTATCTTAATTTCATCTGAACGGCAATTCTTTGATTTACCTTATGGCTCTATATAAATTTCGGCGTCATCAGAGTAATAAACACACTCATGGCACATATAAAGGGATTAATGAATTAAACACAGCTATTAGTTGTAAATCAAGAGATAAAACAACCCATTAAACGAGACATATTCTTAATTTATAGCAATTTTCAGCGATTAAATTGATTGTTTATATTGATCCTAATTATATGCTAATGATCTCTTAATAATTTGATTTATCAAAAGTGAATACAGAAAAAAAACTCCAATCAAAAACCAATGTTATTTTAACATCAATAACCAAATAAATAATTTAAGATAAAATAATACTTGTAGTTATATTTTCTTATATGATGATATTTTTACCAAAAATAATAAGCAATTTGATTAACAGATATAGATAAAATAAAAAAATATTATTTTTTGGCAAATTAATTATTGCATTCCATTATATAATCAGGTTATTTTAAATAGAACATATAAAATAGACACGCAGATGACTACTTAATTAACAACTAGGGCATTTTCATGTCAAATATCAAAAACAGACCAAGTAATATCACTCCGCAATTAATTTACATGTGGGAAAAAAGTAATGAGCCTTGGGGCGCGAAAGATCGCCAATCAAGATTTATATATGCAAATCCTGCTTTTTACCAACTGCTCAATCTGCCCGAAGATTTCGAGATTACTGGGCTTTCAGCAAAGGAACTGCCCTTACCTATTGCGGAGTATGCAGAAGAATATTGTCGCCAAGATCAAAAAGTGATGCAAACCATGAAAACGGTCACTTCACTTGAGACCCATCTATTTGGGGAAAATAAAGTCAAGCAAACCTATCGCTGTAGTAAATACCCACTTTGTGATGAAAATGGGAACTGTATCGGCATTACTTTTCATATGTCCAAAGTTCAAAATTTTTCTATTGCTTACTATCATGAAAAAGTATCTCCAGCAGCTCTGGAATTTACCCCCCCTAACGACATATTGACTCAAACTGAATGGGAAGTTCTTTTTTTAGCTCTTCGCTCACTGGACGAAGAGAGTATCAGCGAAACATTAATGATAAGTACAGAAGAAGCCATTAACCATATTCAGTCAATTTACCGAAAATTTGATCTACCGCTGCATATAGAATTAGACGATTTCTGCAAAGCAAATAAGTTTGATCTATATATTCCAGAAAGGTTCGTCGCTACTGGCAGCCAAGAGTTATAGCTTCCCATTAATTAAAATCTAAGTTCCAGATATTTCTCCAATAACAATAGGAATTATGTTGTGAGTTATAAAAAATTAACCGTATCGCCTCAAATTATCAATCTAATGGAAACCAGTCATGAACCCTGGGGCATAAAAGATCAAAGTTCCCGTTTTATCTATGAAAACAAGGCAATGGCTATGTTGCGCGATCTTCCCCGAGGTTTTAATGTAGAAGGACGTCTAGACAATGATCTGCCTTGGGAAGGCGCCGCTTTTGCAGAACAATTTCAGATCCATGACAGAGCGGTAATGCAAGCAGAACAAAGAATATGCTCATTAGAAACCCATTTATATGGTAAAGAAAAATTACTTTCCTCCTATTTCTTCGAAAAGTTTCCATTTTATAATGAAGATAATCAATGTGTCGGTGTCATTTTCCATGCCTGGAAAGCCGAAGCCTATTCTCTGACCCGCTTTTTTTATGGCAAACTCCCCGGTTCTATCATGTTCCAGCCTCCTTCTGATCTATTTACTCAACGGGAATGGGATGTCATTTTTCTATTTTTACAGAAATACACCAGTAAACAGATCGGGCGAATACTGAATATTTCTTATCGCACAGTAGAAACGCATATGTTACGGATATACAAGAAAATTGGTATTAATTCCGGTCAACAATTGGATGAATACTGCCGCCTTAATGATTTTGATCTCTATGTCCCTGAGAGATTTTTAAAACCTGGTAGTAAAATGTTTATATAATGTGGTAAATAAAACAGATGAAACCAACGAATAATATATCAGCACAGATAATAAACACCATAAAACATAGCCATGATCCTTGGGGCATTAAAGACAAAAGCACTTGCTTTATTTATGAAAATAAAGCAATGGCTATGCTACAAGATATTCCGCTTAACTTGAACGTCGAAGGGCGTTTTGATTGTGAATTACCTTGGGCTGGAGCAATCTTTGAAGAGCACTTTCAACGACATGACAGAACAGTCATGCGCTTGGAAAAAAGTGTATGCTCATTAGAAACACATAGATTTGGCAAAGAAAAACATCTTTGTTCCTATTTCTTCGAGAAATTCCCATTTTATAATGAAGATAATGAGTGTATTGGCATTATTTTCCATGGACGAAAAGCGGAAGCGCTTTCTTTAAAAGAGTTTTTCAATGGAAAATTGCCACCTTCCATTATGTTTTGCTCTCCCTCAGAAAAATTTTCCCAACAAGAGTGGGAAATTATTTTCCTATTTCTGGCAAAACATAGCAAAAAGGAAATCAGTGAGAGACTCAATATTCCTTATCAATCGGTAAAAAACCAGATAGAAAAAACATACCAGAAACTAAAAGTGAATTCTGATTCTCAATTTGAGGAGTATTGCCGTATAAATAATTTTAACCTTTATATACCAGAGAGATTGTTATTTCCTTATTTATAAATCTCATCTTTATATTAAAATTATTATAAAGGCAATAATATTATAAAATCCAAATATGAACCTATTAAACTAATTATGCCACGACTCAGCCAGATGATATACCTTATAGATTTCAAGATGCATCGCGACGGCAAGGGAGCGAATCCCCGGGAGCTAGACAACTATGTTACCGGGGTGAATGAGTGCAGCTAACAAAGAGGCAACTTGAAAGATGACGGGTATATATGAAATAAAATCCCAGAATCGTGGTTTGCAAAAGATAAGGGATTTCTCCATATTTATGTAAATGTAATATTTACTACCGTTAATAAATTTTCTGAAAGATAGCAAAAAGTATTCATAAGCAACTATTAGTTATTTAGGTTATTAAGCTAAGAATATTTTTCGCCGATAATAATAATGCTCTTTACATTCACAAAAAACACCTCCAATATATAGGGAATATTCTGTTATAAAACAATCGATATATTATTCAGTATTCTCTCCGATAGCCTATTCAATTAACCTTGATCGATAATCTGCACCCAATTACTACCAAACAGCAAGACATTGATAATTTATCTATTATCAATGTTTTTCTCACAATAAAAACTTGGAGATTATTTATGGGTATTCAAGACTGGCATCCGGCAGATATTATTGCAGCACTGAGAAAACAAGGAACAAATCTTTCAGCCGTTTCTCGTAAAGCTGGCTTAGCATCATCGACGCTAAGTAATGCATTACATCGCCCGTGGCCAAAGGGAGAAGCATTAATCGCGACTGAATTAGGTTTACATCCATCGGATATTTGGCCATCACGCTATAGACCTGGTAAAGAGAATAAATTCTTAATAAAAGTTGCAGAAACAAGCTGTATAGAAAGCTGGTAACATCTGTATGTCTTATTTTAATGCAATTTCATTATCATCTATATTGTCTATCGAGAGATTACTGCATGATGTAAGTACGAACAAACAAGATATAAGTACAAATAAAAAAGCCCCGGGCAACTCCCAGGGCTTAGAAATCTTTGGCGGTGCGGACGGGACTCGAACCCGCGACCCCCGGCGTGACAGGCCGGTATTCTAACCGACTGAACTACCGCACCGCGCAGCGTTCTGGTTGAGAACGGGGTGAATATTACGAATCCAAGATCATTCCGTCAATATCTTTTATAACAAAGTGGCGCATTTGATCAATTTTCCACCCCAAAAGGTGATTTATCCGCAATTTTATGTTAACTCTGTCCAGAATTTATACGCCATAAACAGCTCCCGCCCTTCTTCTCAACTAAATCCAATCTGGATTCGTGAGCGGCGAGTTCTTCATCCGTTGCATAAACGACTTTTAATGCCGTTTGAGGCCGGGTAACACGCTGTATTTCAGCAGCATTCGCACCGCCAGCAATTTCCCCTTCCATTGAAAAAGCAAGGGAAGTCTGACCGCCTGTCATTATCAAATAGACATCAGCCAATATCTCGGCATCGAGCAACGCGCCATGTAAGGTTCGTTTAGAATTGTCTATATCATAACGATCACATAACGCATCAAGGTTATTTCTTTTTCCTGGAAATAGCCCTCTCGCAAGTTGTAAGCTATCAGTAATCTTACAGAAATCCGCAGTCGGCGGAATATCACGATCCAGCTTGCCAAACTCATAATCGATAAAGCCGATATCGAAGGGAGCGTTATGGATGATCAATTCGGCGCCGCGAATAAATTCAATAAACTCATCTGCAATATCAGCAAACAGCGGTTTATCCTGCAAAAATTCATCACTGATCCCATGCACTTCAAATGCTTCAGGATCGACCAATCTGTCCGGTTGAATATAGACATGAAAATGGCGTCCAGTTAAACGACGGTTAATAACCTCCACAGCCCCAATTTCAATAATTTTGTGCCCTTCATAGTGAACACCTAATTTATTCATACCGGTAGTTTCGGTATCAAGAACAACTTGTCGTGTAATTGCCGTGCTCATAATGCCTTTTTATGTCAGACTTAGGGTTTTGAATTGAATAAGCAGAGTCTACCAGATATGAGCAAGCAGGTAGAAATTTTCACCGATGGATCTTGTCTCGGCAATCCGGGGCCTGGGGGCTACGGTGTGTTATTACGTTATCAACAACACGAAAAAACCCTTAGCGAAGGTTTTTACCATACAACCAACAACAGAATGGAGCTCATGGCAGCAATTATTGGCCTGGAAACACTGACTCGCCCTTGTAAAATTGTTTTAACCACCGACAGCCAATATGTGCGTCAAGGCATTACACAATGGATTCATAACTGGAAAAAACGCGGCTGGCGTAAAGCAGATAAATCTCCGGTCAGTAATGTCGATTTATGGCAACGCCTTGATCAAGCCATTAGCCGCCATGACATTGATTGGCTATGGGTCAAAGGCCACGCCGGACATGATGAAAATGAACGTTGTGACGAATTAGCCCGTACCGCAGCAAACTCACCAACAGAAACCGACACTGGATATCTCGAAAATAGAGATTAACTGCGCTTTCGGTAACATTTTGTTACACCAACAGCACTGCCCAATTTAGGCTTTAATAATGTCACTTTCATCTGGTTTAGTGTTAATGGCAATGTGCGTTTGCGGGCAATAATCAGACTGACACACCCTAATGCAGACAGGCGCCGATTAACAAAACCCGTTTCATTTCGCCAGGGCAATACTTGAAAACTATCACGGTACACCACTTCATAATTAAGCAAACTCAACCAATCAAGTTGGCGCATCAGGGAGAACATCCGACTGCAATAGGGCTGATGACGCCATAATCCCGGCACTAATTTTCCCAAACCAAGCAAACTCAATGAATTAAAACCACTGATAATGAGCCAACCATCATCAATCATCACCCGGTCAACTTCCCGTAAAAGACGATGGGGATCGGCGCTGTAAGCCAGCATATGACTCAGCAAACAAGCATCAACGGACTTTTCTTCAAACGGTAGATGGTAAGGATCAGTAATCACATGCATATTCTTGCCTTCCTTACCCACATTGGTCTGATTAAAAATCGGACACTCTTTGCTGTCAATTTCGGCACTCAAATTACCGACTTTCAGCAGGTGGAAACCAAATATTTTCGGCCACCAAGGTTGTAATTGACACTCCAAAGCGGCACGGTAATACTCCCCCCAAGGTAAATCAGCCCAAGAAGCCGGGGGATTTATATTCTGTATTGTATGTGCAGATTTCATGGCTTCTTTTCCTTATAACCCGCTGTTAATAAGAGGTATACAATGGAGCTTATCAGCATTTCTGCCCTTTCGGATAATTACATTTGGTTACTTTGTGACGAAAATAGACATGCTGTAATCGTTGATCCGGCAGAATCACAACCTGTTCTTGATACTTTAAAATCCCGCGGCTGGATACCCGATGCAATTTTACTTACCCATCATCATCACGATCATGTTGGCGGCGTTCCTGGAATTATTGAGCGATTCCCTGAGCTACCAGTATACGGTCCAAAAGAAACCGAGAGCAAAGGCGCCACGATAATAGTACATGGCGGCGACAGCATCCATTTCGGTCACTTTTCTTTCCAGATCATCGACATTCCAGGCCATACTCTGGGACATATTGCTTTTTATCAAGCACCTTACCTCTTTTGTGGGGATACTTTGTTCTCTGGTGGTTGCGGCCGCCTCTTTGAAGGAACCGCTGAACAGATGTATACATCTCTAAGTAAAATAGCTGAACTGCCCGATGACACACTGATCTGTTGCGCCCATGAATATACCGTTCCTAATATGAAATTTGCTCATGCTGTTTTACCCAATCAGACTATCAGCGAATATCAGCAAAAAGTAACTCAAATGAGGGAAAACAATCAACCAACAGTACCAACCACATTACAAACCGAGAAAAAAATTAATATTTTTTTAAAATGTGATGATGTTGATTTACAAAGAAATATTGGAATTGTCCCCAACTCTCAACCGCTTTCCGCCGTTTTCCGTCAGCTAAGAAGACAAAAAGATCAATTTTGATTGAGAGAGTTGCTATATCAAGCCAAGATAAGTATTATTGGTCGTCTTTTAAACAACCATAAAAATTAATTATGAAGACAAAAGCGATTCTGTTCGCATCTGTCTTGCTGGTTGGCTGTCAATCCGGGCCTGATTGGTCGACGACAGCCGGACAACGGGCACAGAATTCGTCTTCAACGAGTCTAAAAACAGGCAAGATAGCAGCAACTGATAATACCGATCAGCTTGCTGCCTACTGGGGAGAGGATGGTTCTGGCGCTCAGCGTGAGCTGTGGGGATACATCCGTGATGAGTTGAAGATGAAGATCCCTGATAATTACAGGGTTCGTGAACAACGAAATTATTACCTGAAAAACAAGAGCTATCTCCACGATGTAACTTTACGGGCTGAACCGTATATGTACTGGATAGTCAGGCAGATCAAGCAACGCGATATGCCGATGGAACTAGTACTGGTACCCATAGTGGAGAGTGCTTTTAACCCGCATGCTACCTCACGCGCTAAGGCTGCCGGCCTGTGGCAGATTGTCCCGGATACGGGCCGCAATTACGGTCTTACTCAGGATAAATGGTACGATGCACGCCGAGACGTTGCCGCATCAACAACGGCTGCCCTGAATCTGTTACAACGCCTGAATAAAATGTTCAATGGCGACTGGTTATTGACTATTGCTGCTTATAACAGTGGCGAAGGCCGTGTTATGCGCGCAATAAAAGAAAACCAGATAAAAGGTAAACCAACGGATTTCTGGTCATTATCACTACCACGGGAGACTACGCTCTATGTGCCTAAAGTTCTGGCGCTCAGTGATGTCATCCGTAATAGCGATAAATATGGCATTACGCTGCCAAAATCCAATAACCAGCGGGCGCTTGCTCAAGTTGATGTTGGTCAACAAATCACCCTATCTCAAGCCGCTGAACTGGCTGGCATGTCCCTGACATCGATTAAAGCCTATAATCCTGGGTATAAACGAGGGGTAACATCGCCTAACGGTCCACATTACATCATGTTGCCAAAGGCAAAAGTTGATCAGTTTAAAAACTCGCTAGCAAATAAAACCGTCCTAAGTAATATTCGTCAGGAAGTTGCTAAAAACAACCGTCGATTGAGTAAACAGAGCCAATATAAAGTTCGCTCAGGTGATACATTATCCGCTATTGCAAAGCGGTTTAATGTTTCCACCCGCGAATTACAACGCATGAATAATCTGAAAACCGCCAAATTGTTAAAAATTGGACAAGTATTAAGGGTAAATAATGACAATGCCATTATTTACCGTGTACGCCAAGGCGATTCAATTGCCAGTATTGCTAAACGTCACGGTATCAACATTAAGGATTTAATGAACTGGAACGATGGCATAAAAACAACAGATATCAAACCAGGAATTGAGTTAACGCTCTATGTCAATGAATTTTCTGATGAAGCTTAAAATCTTTTCCAATAGATGTTTTATTGTTGTAGGAAGATAAATAGATGGCCCTCTTCTTAGGGCCATTTCTTCATCTCTAGTGAAATAAATCTTTGCTTATTATTTCCGAAACCAAACGAATTGATAAACAACGTAAGGAAATCATATGATCAATTGATAAATACAACATTCAATCATTAAAATCAGATTAATTATCAACATATTAAAGTGTTAAATATGCTATTTAAGAAATAGCATTTAAATAATATAGCAATATAATCACAATAAAAATCAATTATTAAATTTAATGATAATTATAAAAATATCATTGATAAACTATCACATTCAAAAATAAATAACAAAATCATTAAAACATAACCAAGTAATTTATAAAACTTCTATATTAACAACCGATTAAAGAAGTATTACTCTATTGTCGCCATTTATATTTCCATTATTTTCCATATATAAACCATCAAATTCTTGTAATATTTAAAAAGTCAGCTAGGATAGTTAATAATCAACATCAATTACTTTGCCGAATAGTTACTTAACGTTTTAACAAATAAACTTGTTAATATAATTATTCTGACTTTAATATAACGGAAAAACAGATTAATACACTATAAGAAAACAATATAAAAATAAGCACTACATGTAATATTGGCAATATACATTTCCGAGATACAGAAGAATAAACAAAAGTTCTGCCTGCTACCACAACTAAGGACTATCATTATGACAACATCATCAACAATGCGAACTCCAGTCAAACTCCCTCCCATGCCATCGGAAAGCGAAGCCTCAAAAACATATAAATCAGCAGACATGGCGCGCTCCTATCTAGAGGGAGATGATCTTATTTTTACTGACAAAGACGGCTTTAACCGAGCCCTCCGGGATGGTTTTTTCCTCCTGAAAGCACCATCATATATAGATTTTGAACACGGCGATCGATTTGCATACCACTTCTTTGAACCCGCCAAAGAAGGGGACCTTCGCCCCTATACAGGATTCAAGTCATGTACTTTTTCCAATAGTTACGAAGGTTATTTCGACAGAGAGCATGATCAATGGGAACATTTCCGCCTTGAACGGGAACATTGGCACCTTATGCCATCAGAGGTTGCGACACTAGGCCATCATATGGCACACATCGGTATATGCGTACTACGTTCCGTGTTAACTTATATTGGCATTCCTCGTCGTGACTGGGAACTCATTACTAATGGTATTTCAGAAGGGTTAAAAAACCAGATGTTATCGTTTAACCACTTCCGATCAGAGAAAGCCGTCCGAGGTTCTAAATTTCATCGGGATTCAGGATGGGTGACAGTTTTAAGATCAACTGAACGTGGCCTTCTTGCCTATATAAATGATGAGCTTTTAGCTATTGATCCTGTTCCAGGATACCTGATCATTAACTTTGGTAGTTCAATCGAAGTGCTGACAGAAAATTTAACCCCGAATGTTCGAGCCAATATACATGGCGTTGCTCGCACAGAAAGAAATGGGCAACGCGATAGAATGTCATATGTCATGTTTTTAGTTAGCGATCTGGCTGGTAATGTCTACAAATATGGTCCCAACGGCCCCATCAAAGTTCAATCCGTTAAAGAGTTTGTTATCCAGGAAGCAAGTCGAACATACGATGATGATAATGATACTTTGTAGATATTTTCTGCACAATAAATCGGGGTTATAACGCAGATTTGAGCTGACAGATACCTTATTATCAGTATCTGTCATATCGATTCAAAGCTAATTCAGATAAAATTTTTTGAAATAATTTAATAATAATTGCTATTGCCGGAATTAAACTTTCTAAAATTGTGTTTTTGTTCACTGGGTTCCTACAATAATAAAAGGGTAAAATTGTGTCATGACGTGGATTTACGATTTATTAAAATAACCACAATTATAGTTGAAAAAACACCTATAAATGTTGTAAAAAAAACGATGCTTATGGAAAAAAGATAAGATATTGTGGAACCTATCAAAGGGCCAATAAACATGGAAAAACCAACAGAAATTGACGTTAAGCCAAATATTTTAGCCGAGTTATCATTAGTTGCGAATTTCTGCATATAAATGGTAACAATAATATTATTCATCGACGATCCTATTCCTATTATTGCCATTGCTAAAAATATAAAAAATAAATTGATTTTATCAGGAAATAAATCGTTAAATTGATTTGTTATTCCTATTAAAAGATACCCCATTCCCCACAAAAAGAATGAAAATAACATAATATTTAAAGATATGTTAATCCTATACTTTCCAAATACTAAACCAATTAAAACACCTGAAACACCAGAAAGACACATAGCAAAACTATAATGGCTGCCATTTAATCCCTGCTCCATAAAGCTAAGAGCTATTAAGCTATCTGATAGATAACCAAAACACGTTAAAGTGGAAATAACAATAAATGAAAACAATATTTTATTATCTTTCATTATATTAAAGTAATTAATTAATGATATCTTGTTTTTTTTGCGATTAACATTGATCAACGGTTCTGAAACAAAAACATACAAGACTGCTGAAATAAAATAAAGGATTGATATTAAAATAAGAATCTGTTTTGTTGAGTAATAAATGAGAATAAAACCTAAAAATAACGGGGCCGACATTTTATATATTTGAAATAAAACCTGCCAATAACTAAAGTTTTTTTCAAATTGATTGGTTGATATGTTTTTTAATATTTTAAAATTAGAAGGTCCTAAAAATAAACGAAGGATGTTTTTAATAAAAGAATAAAGAATATATATATTAATGTCATCAATATTGTATTGAAAAGTGGTAATAACACCGCAAAGTACCGAAATGATAATAATGTACTTTTTGGGTTTTATATTTTCATCTACAAATGACGAAACATAGGGCGTTAGAAATAGTAATGATGCAGCATATGAAATTGTATATAAAGACGAGTATATCGCTCCACCATTCCAGTGATATGTAATTAGCGTGAATGATATTATCATCTCCAAATACAAGGTGAAAGAATTCCCTGAGGAAGCTAATATTAATTTTCGAAATTCTTTATCCATTATTTCCCTCCAACTAAAACAGCCTCATTAAATATAGCACTTGCAGTAATTACATTCTTTTTAGTATTTCCACTTGAATAATATTCACTATTGATTTAATTACTGCATCTTTAGTTAAGGTGTCAGTATCAATAATTTTCCAAGTGTCATCATAAAACGTCTGGTATTGATTAAGAACGTGTTTTTGATATTCTATAAAATCATATTTTTCATTTTTCTCTAATTTTCCTGATTCACTAGGTTTTAATATTTTTTTCCTTTTTTCAGCAATGCCTGGAGGAACATCAAGATATATCACCATGTCTGGTTTTGTGTTTATAGATAGAACCGATTTACTTAACTTTGCTAATTCCGTGGATTTAAGTAAGAATCTTGCTAAATATTTATAATACCAACTATCACATATAATAATTTTACCTTCTAATAAACAAGGTTGAATAATTAAACTATCTAAAACAGAAAACCATGATGCTATCAATAAAATCCAGTGCCGGTCCCCAAGTTCACCCAATGGAGCTGAAATGTCATAATCCCAAAGGACATCTCGTATTTTTCCCATGTGATACATACTATACCCAGATGGTAATAAAGGATAATTCTTATCTAAAAAAACAATATTATTATAATCTAGAGATAAAATATCATAAACTTCGCGTGAAATTGTTGATTTACCTGCACCATCATTTCCTTCAAAAGCTATAAATAAACCGCGTTTAATCATTTCTTTTTTCCCCGTAGTACGCTTCAGTATCAAGTGAATTTCTACCACTACCGATAATAAATGGTTTGAATCCATATTTTTGATATAATTTATGCATTTCAGCATACGTTTTATAAATATCTTCAAAAATAGGTCTAGGATGATTTTGATATTCAGAACCATGATCGGGATGAAAGACTGCTACCGCTGGAACTATGCCATTTTTTGAAAAAAATTCCATTCCTTGTACTAAATCATTTAAAGGTTATAACCCCGCTACAAACCCAACATAAACATTGCCTTTACCTAACTCTGAAACAGCAGCCAAGTATGCTTCTAATAGATTATCTCTCCCATAGTCCTGTGATTTACCAGGACATATCTGATCAAATAATTTAGGATTAAATATTTCTAAACTAATAGCCCAGCTATCAACAAACTCAGAAATCCCCTTTATTTTATTTAGATCTCTAGGGGGCATTGATATTAGATGACTGTTAAGTTTGTTTTTTTCACAAAATTGTACCATTTCCTAAAATAACTTCTTGAGGTACGGTATGCGTTGTTTCTAATTTAGAGCTATCACTTGTTCGATACGCCCTTCTTTTAGGAATAAAATTTCGTCATTAGTCAGTGACCTAAATGCTTGTGCTGTTATCACATCCATTTTATTCTCCTCTAGGATTCTTTTTACAAATAAATTTGATTAAAATTTAATTCAGCATCCTAATAATAACAGTGTTTTTTAATTCAGCTATGTAATAGTTAATATATTTGTGGGTGCCATCACAACTAAAAATATAACCCATTGAAAAAACTGTAAATTATTTGTTGCTTTTTGTATAAAATTTATATCAAGCTTGGTATGCTTTCCAAGAGGTTTATTTAATGTAATTATTTGAATTTATTGTTATTATTTCTTCGGTCATGTATTCAATGCAGTGTTCATCATGTAAAATTCTGTCATTTATTAAAGAATTCTTGATGGCCAAAATACACGTTTTTATTATCCTTTCAGTCACCGTATTCTTCGTTGGCGCCACCGAATTCATGTTGTCATCCATGCTTACCCCTCTTGCAGTCGCCTTCGGGACAACGGCGATCGGAGCATCCTGGCTGGTATCCAGCTATGCATTTTCCTACGCTCTGGCAGCACCTATATTTGGGTATTTTTCAGATCGTATTAACAGAAGCAGATTACTTATGATTTCTCTGCTGTTTTTCGCCGCAGATGGCCTCGCTATCACTCTTGCCCCCACTCTTAATATCGCAATCACGCTACGAATTTTTGGCGGTATAGCATCAGCGGTAATCATACCCACCGTATTTGCCTTGATCGCCGATATCATTCCCTATAATCGCCAAGCCGGAGCGATGGGTATCGTTATGCTCGGTATGACTTTTGGCATTGCATTCGGTCCAGCTTTAGCCGGGATATTGACAAATTTAATAAATTGGCAAGCGCCGTTTTTATTTAGCTCACTTGGCAGTGTCGTTACATTCATCATCGGGATCTACTGCCTGCCATCAAAAACTGCGCCTCTACAGCCAACAAACCAGCGCTTAGTCTGGTTTCGGCAATGGTCGGTTGTCAGGCCGCTCATTGCAAAAGGAGCGTGGAATGGCACCGGCGTCTCTGCTTTTCTTTTGTCTGGAGAAGTCTTACGTCAACGGTACGGATTTGGCCCCACTGAAATCGGTCTGACCGTTGCAACCTTTGGTGTTGGCTTAGGGTTAGGTAATCTGTCCGCTGGTTGGCTTCGTAAGCTTTGCAGTCGAGAATAAGTGATTTTAGTTTTGGTCAGTTTGCTACTGACTGGTGTGATCTCAGTTTTTATGCTGGTTCCGCTTACGCTCCTAGGTTCTCTAGGATGTTTAATATTCTGGGGTGCCGCGCTGGGCGTTGGAGCGCCTGCAAGTACCGTCGTTTTGGCAACACGAGCAGGCCCTAACAAAGGTATGGTTCTGGCCTTTGCAGAAACATTCAATAATCTGGGGATTTTGTGCTTAGTGCCATTAGCCACTATCGGGTTAGTCGCAGGAGGTTCAAGCTCAGCAATGGCCGTGCTATTCGTCGGATTGGTCATCGGCCTTACATTGACAATATTAGATTGCTAGCTGACGCGCTCGGCAAATCCTTCTCTATGAATCTTCCCCCTCTGGCTTTATTTCCCCACCGTACATTTGATGGGGATATTGAATAGTTATTGTGTCCAGAGGGACATGAGTAAATTTTCAGTTACAACCAGAATAACCAAGCAAACAGAGAGATGATCGCGATACAGGCAATATTCAGCACTATACCCACTCTGACCATTTCAGTCTGTTTAATATGACCGGAGCTGAAAACAATCGCATTAGGTGGTGTGGCAACCGGCAACATAAAAGCACAGGATGCCCCAAATCCGATAATAAGTGTCAGCGTCATTATCGGCATCCCCAACGCTTCCGCAACGGTTGCGAATATCGGTACTAGCAACGCGGCGCTGGCTGTATTACTGGTAAATTCAGTCAGGAAGATAATAAATGCTGCTACCGCAACAATAATCACAAACCAGTGGCTTGCGCCAAAAGTAGCGGCCATCCCATTCGCCATGATTTCACTAGCGCCTGAATTTTTCAAAATAGCGCTTAAAGTCAGACCACCGCCAAACAGCATCAACACACCCCACTCGGTGTTATTTTGAATCTGGGACCAACTCGCCACCCCCGTTATACCAATCAGAACGGCAGCACTGACAGCAATAATGGTATCCAGATCTTTCACGCCCCCTAAGGCAGAACTGATAACCGTACTAAAGATCCAGCAAAATACAGTTAATAGGAAGATCAGCATGGTCATTAGACGCTTACCAGTCCAATCCAGTTTTTCCAGCTTCATGTCGAATTTATGATTCAAATTCGGGCGCAACATCAAATACATAACACCAACCATCATTGGCATCAGAATAACCACCAACGGAACCCCAAATTTCATCCAATTGAAGAAATCGATGCCCAGTTGAGCCGCAGCAATCGCATTTGGCGGACTTCCCACCAAAGTACCTAAACCACCGATACTTGCACTATAAGCCACGCCTAACAGCACAAATACAAATGTATGGCGTTCAGAACGTGCATCCAGATTGGACAAAATACCTAATACTAATGGCAGCATCATCGCAGCAGTCGCTGTGTTACTGATCCACATGGAAAGGCCAGCCGTTACACCAAACAACAACATCACCGCTACAGACAAACGTCCACGGGCAATCATCAGCAGACGGTTAGCAATCAGTCTGTCCAATCCTTGAATGTGAAGTGCAGTTGCTAAGGCAAAGCCACCAAAAAACAGGAAGATAATGGGATTAGCAAAAGATTTCAGTGCATCTCCCGTATTCATCAATCCCATACCAACCGCCAGAATTGGAATACATAATGCAGTAATAGTGACGTGAATAGCTTCGGTAAGCCACAACACACCAACAAATACCATCAGTGCTAAACCTGCATTAGCTTTTTCACCAAACGGCAATGTATTAAGTAGAATAAATAGTAATACAACATCAGCAGCCAGAATAATTAAGCCTTTTTTATTCGAAAAATTTAGCTTCATGGCTGGTGTTAAAGATTCAGAAGCATCCATTGGTAACTCCATTAGCGCCGGTGATATCTGATCCACCATTGCTACAATTGTTAAAAAAATACAAGGCGTGTGAATATAAGGAGTCTTCTCTAGGAAGCAAATGCAGTTCTTTGAATTTTGGGATCTAAAGCGCAAGAACCAATCAATTAAATCATAATAGACGGTGTTTTATACAAATTTTTGTTGTTACATCACATTATTACACCTTTATAGGTATAGGAAACCGTTACGTTTTATGCAGTTTTTTTAGGCACAAAAGCAGGTGAGTTTTACTTCTCCTCAAGTTGATAATAAACCCATTTAAAAAATGAGAGAGCGTTTTAGCATCAACGGTGGTTAAAAATCTGGCGAATTAATTTACCAGAAAGGTTATAGGTTGGACGGGTATTTAAACATTAACAAGACCATTTTTTTCGTTTTTCACTGATAGCTTTATGATGGTAGGCTTTAAACTGTTATTAAAAACCACTATTTAAATTTCTGGTTTTAATCGTACAAAGTTTTAACCTTTTTCATTAAACTAACACTTAGTTTTTCCTTCTTATATAATTTATTTTTTAGATTTAAAACCAGAGAGGGTAACAGATATGCCAATAACTTTAAGACACCCCTCACTCCTTTAATCATTTTTAATGTGATTAAATAAAATTTTTTATCCCTTTTTTCGCAGCTAATCGGGTTAATCCTGTTAAATACTTTGATATAACATCATACTTTTGTTATTGGATTAATCCTATCTATTTAGTCACTCTATTAATCAAATTAAGACCTGTTTTCTCTTCCAATGTCAGTATAACATCGAGTTTTTCACCCACTCTTAAAAACCTTTAATCACTTATTTTTATCTTTAATGATTAAAGTTTTTGCCTGCTTTTTCATAATGTGCTTGTCTTTTTTCCAGATTTTAAAACCATTTTGACAGATAAAAAATGACTTTTCTTAACCCTATTTAATCATTTTCAGATAAAGAATGGTTAATCTTATTTGAATAAATGAAAATTTCTATAATCTTTTGTTTTAAAATGACACGAAAAACGATAATCCACATGATTTAACTTGAGTGAATAGGGCCATAAGCTATAAAATTATTTTTTTATTTGATTATAAAAAAGATCGAAAATCAATATACACGTCACATTTCTACACTTAATTAAACCGATTACATAAACAACTAACTTTTTTTCACATTCCATCCAGCACACTTCATATTGTGATTCTTCATTAAAAACATAATTATTCATTGTGCCGTAAAAGTGATAACCTTAACATGGAAGTTTTTACAGTTTTACAGTTTTACAGTTTTACAGTTTTACAGTTTTACAGTTTTACAGTTTTACAGTTTTACAGTTTTACAGTTTTACAGTTTTACAGTTTTACAGTTTTACAGTTTTACAGTTTAATCATGATGGGTGAAATTATGAAAGATAAAACTATGAGTTTCTCTGTAAATAAAGATCTGGATGTTCATTCAAAAAGCTTTGACGCCTTCATTTCATACATGGAAAACAGCAACGATCTTTGGATCATAAAAGACAGCGAATCTCGGTTCGTCTATGCTAATGATGTTGCACTCTATTACAGCGATCTTCCTAAGGGTTTTAACATAGAAGGTAGGCTTGATAGTGAATGTCCAGCTCCGTGGTCTGAGGTTGCAGATATTATACAAGCTAACGATAAAAACGTAATGACCAGCCAAAAAACCATTCCGGTACTAAACACTTTCACTTATGGTGGGAGAGAAAAAATGATCCAACCATTTTTAGCCGATCTTACACCTTTAATGAAGGACGGAAAATGCATTGGAGTTGTTGGTCACGGTAAAAAACTTGAAATTTATTCCATGTACCATTTTGAAAACAATAGGCATCCTGAATCATTAACTTTTGGCACACCAACTGATTTATTTACTGATAGAGAGTTCGATATAGTGTTTTTTGCGTTGCAATCACTAAGCGCTAAAGATATAGCTAAAAAATTAGGTATTTCATATAGAACAGTACAAAGCAGGCTACATATCATTTATCAGAAAATAGGAATAAATTCATTAAGCCAGTTAAAAGAATATTGCAGGGGTAAGGGATATGATAATTACGCTCCTACCCGATTTATTAACCCGAATCCCTATATACCTCTAGTATAACAATGAACCGCACTGTTATCGTCATTAAGCAATTAGGGTTCTGCCTGGCAGAGCCTTACACTTGGTTTCTCTCACATTCCATCCAGAATATTTCATTTTGCAATTATTTATTAAAAAAATGATTAATAATAAAAATTTTACACAACATAGAATATTAGTATATGGAAGATAATTACAGGAAACTGCTCCTCTGTAAAATCATCCGCACCAAATAGGTACCCAAAAACTCATAAATATAATTATCCATTGTGTCGCAAAAGTGATAATTTTACATGGGAGTTTTTACAGTTTAATCATGATAGGTGAAATTATGAATGATAAAACTATGAGTTCCTCTGTAAACAAAGATCTGGATGTTCATTCAAAAAGCTTTGATGCTTTCATATCGTACATGGAAAACAGCAACGATTTTTGGGCTATAAAAGACAACGAATCTCGATTCGTCTATGCGAATGATACTATGCTTTATTACAGCGGCCTTCCTAGGGGGTTTAACATAGAAGGTAGGTTTGATGGTGAATGTCCAGCCCCATGGTCTGAGTTTGAAGATATTATACAAGCTAATGAAAAAAACGTAATGATGAGTAAAAAGACCATTACGGTACTAAACACCTTAACTTACGGTGGGAGACAAAAAATAATTCAACCATTTCTGGTCGATGTTACACCACTAATGAAGGATGGAGAATGCATTGGGATTGTTGGGCATGGTAAAAAACTTGAAATTTATTCCATGTACCATTTTGAAAACAACATTCACCCTGACTCATTAAATTTTGGCAAACCAACTGATTTATTTACTGATAGAGAGTTCGATATAGTATTTTTTGCGTTGCAATCGCTAAGCGCTAAAGATATAGCTAGAAAATTAGGTATCACATATAGAACGGTACAAAGCAGGCTACATATCATTTATCAGAAAATAGGGATAAATTCATTAAGCCAGTTAAAAGAATATTGCAGGGGTAAGGGATATGATAACTATGCTCCTACCCGATTTATTAACCCGAATCCCTATATACCTCTAGTATAACAATGAACCGCACCGTTATCGTCATTACGCAATTAGGGTTCTGCCTGGCAGAGCCTTACACCTTGGTTTCTCTCACATTCCATCCAGCATATTTCATTTTACAATTATTTATTAAAAAAATGATTAATAATAAAAATTTTACACAATATAGAATATTAGCATATGGAAGATAATTACAGGAAACTTCTCCTCTGTAAAATCATCCGCACCAAATAGGTACCCAAGAACTCATAAATATAATTATCCATTGTGTCGCAAAAGTGATAATCTTACATGGAAGTTATTCCAGTTTTACCGTTTAATCATATAGGTGAAATTATGAAAGATAACACTATGAGTTTCTCTGTAAACAAAGATCTGGATGTTCATTCAAAAAGCTTCGACGCCTTTATTTCATACATGGAGAACTGTAATGAGTTCTGGTATATAAAAGATAAAGAGTCGAGATTTATCTATATGAATGATTATGGACTTCATCATAGCGGACTACCCAAAGGGTTTAATGTTGAAGGTAAACTGGATAGTGAATGTCCGGTTTATTGGTCTGAGGTTGCTGACATTATTCAATCTAATGATCGTAGAGTGATGGAAGAAAAAAAAGTCATTCCTACTTTGATTACATTTATGTATGGCGGTAGGGATAAAATTATTCAACCATTTATGGCGGATGTCACGCCTTTGATAAAAGATGGAGAGTCGATTGGCGTAGTAGGCAGAGCTAGGAAGCTAGAGGTTTTTTCAATGTATCATATGGAAATTAATAAACCTCCTGAATCATTATCATTTGGCAACCCAACTGAAATTTTTACAGATAGAGAGTTCGATATAGTGTTTTTTGCACTGCAATCACTAAGCGCTAAAGATATAGCTAAGAAATTAGGCATTTCATATAGAACGGTACAAAGCAGGCTACATATCATTTATCAGAAAATAGGAATAAATTCATTAAGCCAGTTAAAAGAATATTGCAGGGGTAAGGGATATGATAATTACGCTCCCACTCGATTTATTAACCCGAATCCCTATATACCTCTAATATAACAATGAACCGCACTGTTATCGTCATTAAGCAATTAGGGTTCTGCCTGGCAGAGCCTTACTCCTTGGTTTCTCTCACATTCCACTCAGCATATTTCATTTTGCAATTATTTATTAAAAAAATGATTAATAATAAAAATTTTACACAACATAGAATATTAGCATATTGAAGGTGATTACAGGAAACTGCTCCTCTGTAAAATCATCCGCACCAAATAGATGCCCCAAAACTCATAAATATAATTATCCATTGTATTGTAAAAGTGATAATTTTACATGGGAGCTCTTACAATTTAATCATATAGGTGAAATTATGAAAGATAACACGATGAGTTTCTCTGTAAATAAGGATCTGGATGTTCATTCAAAAAGCTTTGACGCCTTTATATCATATATGGAAAGCAGCAATGATATTTGGGCTATAAAAGACAACGAACATCGATTCATCTATGCCAACGATGCAATGATTTATTACAGCGGTCTTCCTAAAGGCTTTAATATAGAAGGGAGGCTTGATGGTGAGTGTCCAGCACCGTGGTCTGAGTTTGAAAATATTATACAAGCTAGTTGTGATGTTGTAATGACGAGTCAAAAAACCATTCCAGTATTAAACACCTTGACTTATGGTGGGAAACAAAAAATGATCCAACCATTTATGCTCAATGTTACCCCCCTAATGAAGGATGGGAAATGCATTGGGGTTGTTGGTCACGGTACAAAACTTGAAATTTATTCCATGTATCATTTTGGAAACAACATTCAGCCTGACTCATTAACTCTTGGCAAACCAACTGATTTATTTACTGATAGAGAGTTCGATATAGTATTTTTTGCATTACAATCGCTAAGCGCTAAAGATATAGCGAGAAAATTAGATATCACCTATAGAACGGTACAAAGCAGGCTACATATCATTTACCAAAAAATAGGGATAAACTCATTAAGCCAGTTAAAGGAATATTGCAAAGGTAAGGGATATGATAACTATGCTCCTACCCGATTTATTAACCCGAACCCCTATATTCCTCTAGTATAACAATGAACTACACATTCTATTAGGGTTCTGCCTGGCAGAACCTTACACCTTGGTTTCTCTCACATTCCATCCAGCATATTGCAATTATTCATTAAACACATAATTAATAATAAAAATTTTACACAATATAGAATATTAGTATATTGAAGATGATTACAGGAAACTGCTCCTCTGTAAAATCATCCGCACCAAATAGGTGCCCAGAAACTCATAAATATAATTATCCATTGTGTCGTAAAAGTGATAATTTTACATGGAAGTTTTTACAGTTTAATCATGATAGGTGAAATTATGAAAGATAACACTATGAGTTTCTCTGTAAACAAAGATCTGGATGTTCATTCAAAAAGCTTTGACGCCTTTATATCGTACATGGAAAACAGCAACGATTTTTGGGCTATAAAAGACAAGGAACATCGATTCGTCTATGCCAATGATACTATGATTTATTACAGCGGTCTTCCTAAGGGTTTTAGCATAGAAGGGAGGCTTGTTAGTGAGTGTCCAGCTCCGTGGTCTGATCTCGAAGATATTGTACATGCTAGTGATGGCAATGTAATGACGAGTCAAAAAACCATTCCAGTACTAAACACCTTCACTTACGGCGGGAGAGAAAAAATAATCCAACCATTTTTGGTTAATGTTACACCACTAATGAAGGACGGAGAATGTATTGGGGTTGTGGGGCACGGTAAAAAACTTGAAATTTATTCCATGTATCATTTTGAAAACAACAGGCATCCTGAATCATTATCATTTGGCAACCCAACTGAGATTTTTACAGATAGAGAGTTCGATATAGTATTTTTTGCTTTGCAATCATTAAGCGCCAAAGATATAGCCAAAAAATTAGGCATCACCTATAGAACAGTACAAAGCAGGCTACATATCATTTACCAGAAAATAGGGATAAATTCATTAAGCCAGTTAAAAGAATATTGCAGGGGTAAAGGATATAATAACTATGCTCCTACCCGATTTATTAACCCTAATCCCTTTATACCTCTGGCATAACAATGCACAGCATTGCTGTCGTTACTATACCATTAGGGTTCTGTCTAAACAGAATCCTATGCGCCGACCAAAACTCGCTTAACAACGCGAAAAGAGTTTTGTGGGATACCTCACATGAACGTTATCACGGTCTTACAGTTCAATCATGATAGGTGAAATTATGAATGATAAAACTATGAGTTTCTCTGTAAACAAAGATCTGGATATTCATTCAAAAAGCTTTGATGCCTTCATATCGTACATGAAAAACAGCAATGATGTTTGGGTTATAAAAGACAAGGAACATAGATTCATCTATGCCAATGATACTATGATTCATTACAGCGGTCTTCCTAAAGGTTTTAATATAGAAGGGAGGCGTGATGGTGAATGTCCAGCACCGTGGTCTGAGTTTGAAAATATTATACAAACTAATGATAAAAATGTAATGACGAGTCAAAAGACCATTCCGGTACTGCACACCTTCACTTATGTCGGAAAAGAAAAAATAATCCAACCATTTCTGGTCAATGTTACACCGCTAATGAAGGATGGAGAATGCATTGGGATTGTGTCGCACGGTAAAAAACTTGAAATTTATTCCATGTATCATTTTGAAAATAACATTCATCCAGAATCATTAACTTTTGGCAAACCAACTGATTTATTTACCGACAGAGAGTTCGATATAGTATTTTTTGCGTTGCAATCGCTAAGCGCTAAAGATATAGCAAGAAAATTAAGTATTACCTATAGAACGGTACAAAGCAGGCTACAATTTATTTATCAAAAAATAGGAATAAATTCATTAAGCCAATTAAAAGAATATTGCAGGGGTAAGGGGTATGATAATTATGCTCCTACCCGATTTATTAACCCGAGTCCCTATATAACTCTAACATAACAATGAACCACCCGTTATCGTCACTATGCCATTAGGGTTCTGTCAAACAGAATCCTACTCCCCTCCCAAAAAGTTTTGTTTCACCCGCTTTTGTAATACTACACCTATCTGGCGATCCGTGAAATCAACAGAAATATAAAGAGGAATGTCAGCATAATGCAAAAAATTAAATAATTGATGCAGAAAAATTAATTATGACAAACATCAAGGCGTAACGTTAATAACTCTATTTTAATCTTATGATCATACCTGAAACTTTCCACAAAACACCATGAAAGTTTCAGGTATTTAATCTCTTCTCATTGAATTTTTTTCGAGAAGTTTATTTTAATTCACTTTGAATATCTGCTTGGCCATATTTCGAAAGGCTCACAATTTAAAGCGGTAGCAATGAGCTGCTCACCTTTAGGCCACGGACGGTGCAAAGCATTTGATAAAGTGGATGATGCAAGCCCCGCTTCTCTTGAAATAGCAGATAACGACGTTCCCCGCTTTTTAAGCTCTGCAATAATATCAGCCGGGTGCCAGTCGTTTTTTACAATCATTCCTGATTCTCCTCTCAGTTTGGTTATTCAAGGTGCTATATTCATACTCTCTTTAGATTAATATTTTTATATTGTTACAGCTTTTTCCCTGAGTCCGCACTGGTGCGGAATATAAAAAACAACTGTACTAAAACGTTAAACTCCGCTAAGTACAGCCAAATATTCTCCGAATAGGAACATTTATATCTAACAGCTAAAAGGTCATAAATGAACGTTAATTGTTAAGAAATGTTCTTTTATGGATACTAGAATGTTTAAAAAGTTTAGTTATTTTGGGAAATGTTGGAAGCGCATTAAATACATTAGCGAACATCCTAAAAAAGCGCTTCAATGACGAGGAATAACACCAATTAATACTTTATAGCCATCGAAAAATTGCCTGCACAACAGCAAAGCCAATCGATAATTATCGACTGGCTGAATGACTGTTAACGTGCTTCATTCTATGCCGTTAACCTGCCCTTAATGCGATAAAACCACCGTCCTCCCAATATTGCCACCATAAGTTCAAGAGACGCTATTGCGGCTAAAGTTAGGATAAATAAGGTCTTGCCCGCGCCAACTAATATCCATCCTCCTATCGCTGGAAATCCAAATATCCCCACAAAGTAAGCGACAACGAACCAAGTAAGGGCCGCATGACGGTTCTCAAGCGCAGAGTCGTTTACTGCCCATGTTTGAATAACGGGATACACCAATCCATAACCTATCCCCGTTAACATGGCCGCCACAATCTGAAACATAGGGTGAACCGGTATGCCTAGCAAAGCCAGAATGCCCATGATTAAGAATAACATCAGTACAATGACTAACGGGATACGGGGCATCGTCGATAAACAGCGGGCTAGCAAAAGCCGCGCTACAACCACAGTCGCTGCATGTACAGCAAAGAATGTACTTGCATTTGCTTGAGTCCCTTCAACCAACGAGCTCTGGAACGACATCATCCCAGAGAATACGCCGCCTCCCAGACCCACCATCACAATAGGACGGATCGCACTACTGGCAGCAATCTTGGTTATTTTTTTCACCCAAGGTCTCAGTGATAACTCCCGTTGACCATGCGGCTCTTTGATCCCAAAGGTCGCCAGAAGTAGTGAGGCGAGGATGCCAATAACGCCAACAAAGAGAAATGTTATTCGGATGGGCACTCCTGCCTGTTCAACCGCCGCAGCGAGAAGGATGGGACTACCGCAAATCCCAGCCATTTGAAATGCGCTGAAACGAGTAAACCAGTGACCCCTGTCAGCGTCAGTGACACGCTCCGACAATGCCATAGGCCCACTGATATAGAACATTCCCCAACCAAGTCCAATCAAGAACGCCGCGATACGCGGGATGTAACTCAGTTCACCGCTGAAACCGCCTAAAAGAAAATAACCACAAGACATCGCTAACGCCGCGAGGGCTGCAAGACGCGATGCTTCCAATTGACCGGCAAACCATCCGACCAAAGGAACGCCAATCAAGGTGCCAACCAAAGCCACGCTAAGGGTCGTCCCCGTGTCAATGTCACTCCCCCCTTGTAACCGAAAATACGCGGAAATAAGAAAGGTGGCGCCATATCCCCCAGCAGTGAACAGGGTTCCGAACAGGAGAAAAAGTGCCGACATTGTTCGCATGAGTCTAACTCCATCTTAATTATTACAGGACGCCGAATGGCTTTGGCGCCATCGACCTCAGTTTATTCACCGCTTTTTGTAGACGGAGACAAACATACCGTATCTCGTCTTCATTATTAAATCTTCCTAGCCCGAAACGCACACTGGCTTGAGCCTGAGCATCGTTGAGTCCTATTGCCTTCAATACATGTGATGGCGCCCTGTTAACGGATGTACATGTAGACCCAGAGGACAACGCAATCTCGGAAAGCTCCAGCAAAAGCGAATCAGCATCCAAGCCGTTGAAGGAGACATTTAACAGACAGGGAAGGCATTCGGTGAGATGCCCGTTTATCCGAACGTCAGCCACATTCTCGATAATATATGACCGAAGTAAATCCCTTAAATAACGTAACCTCATCGACTCATCAGGCAAGTTTTTAACAGACAGTTCGACGGCACGCCCGAAGCCTACTATCCCCGGAACGTTAAGGGTTCCAGGCGTAAGCCTCGCTCATGTCCCCCGCCAACAATGAGAGGAGCGAGGGTTATATTTTTATCCACGCACATATGCCAAAGCTCTCGACCAAGCGCAGTCCTCAAAGAATACCTCCAGAATAGCGTCTGAGCCTTTGTTACCACCTGTGGCTTTCTCAAAATATTCCTTCGTAATTGCCGCACAGGTAAGTTTCTGAGTTGGCTCTTCGTAAGAAACATCTGATGTCAGCGATTTGCCGTCAGCAAGGTTTTTGGACACCATCCGCCGGGTGATGGTTTCAGGTATTTCTCCGGAAGCTAGAATGTGGACAAGGTGCTGCCTGGCTGAATCTTCGTGAATAACACGTATTTCACTGAGCGGAATCTGATATTTTTCTGTTACGGGTAAGAAGTAAATCCGGTGCTCCATGACATTCCAAATAACCAATATAGTTACCATTCAGGCGGTGTTCTTTATACTTCGGTGGTAATGGCTGGCAGGTTTGCAAAAGCGCAAGGGTTTTCATAATGATTTCTTGCGCTTTTTTATTGTTGACGTACTTTTTGGCATCCTTTTTTAAATCGGCTTTGATAAACGAAAATCAGCACTTATTACCAACCTAAATCACTTTTTAATTCATCAAGCGTGTTGGCACGGTGAATACCTATCCCGTTTTCTAGATCATGAATTGCCTGTAACGTCTCGCTATTCGGTTGCAGCAACCCATCCGGCAGCCGACCTTCTGCGGTTAATCGATTAATAACCATATTCACTTTTATATAGTCGTTGTTCCACTACCGACAAAATGATAAGAAATACTCAACACATCAAAACTGCCAAACAAATCAGTTCTTGCATCTGTATTCTTTGAAAGGAGGGTTTTACCCCTCCTGTTTAACTAATACTTACCGATTAAGCCTGACCTTTTACTTCTTTCAGGCCATAGAAAGGAGCACGATTACCCAAAGCTTCTTCAATACGGATCAACTGGTTGTATTTAGCAACGCGATCAGAACGGCTCATAGAACCGGTTTTGATTTGGCCTGCCGCAGTCCCTACTGCCAGATCAGCAATAGTCGCATCTTCCGTTTCACCAGAACGATGAGAAATTACCGCCGTGTAACCTGCGTCTTTTGCCATTTTAATCGCTGCCAGTGTTTCTGTCAGAGAACCAATCTGGTTGAATTTGATCAGAATGGAGTTAGCAATGCCTTTCTCAATACCTTCTTTCAGAATATTGGTATTGGTGACAAACAGGTCGTCGCCAACCAACTGGATTTTTTCGCCCAACACTTTTGTCTGGTAAGCAAACCCTTCCCAGTCAGATTCATTCAATCCATCTTCGATAGAAACAATCGGGTACTTTCTGGTCAAATCTTCCAGGTAATGAGTGAACTCTTGAGAAGTAAAAGTTTTACCTTCGCCTTTCAGTTCGTAGTTACCGGTTTCTGAGTTGTAGAATTCAGAAGCGGCGCAATCCATAGCCAAAGTGACATCTTTACCCAAAACATAACCGGCTTGTTCTACCGCTTCTTTAATAGCAGCCAGTGCAGCCGCGTTAGATTCCAGGTTAGGCGCATAGCCCCCCTCGTCACCAACCGCAGTGCTCATACCTTTCGCTTTCAGAACTTTAGCCAAACTATGGAAAACTTCAGAACCGATACGCACCGCCTCTTTCAACGTTTTTGCACCAATCGGCTGAATCATAAATTCCTGGATATCAACGTTGTTATCCGCGTGTTCACCACCATTGATGATGTTCATCATCGGCAATGGCATAGAGAATTTACCCGGAGTGCCATTCAATTCAGCAATGTGCTCGTACAACGGCATGCCTTTCGCCGCTGCTGCTGCTTTAGCGTTAGCCAGAGAAACCGCCAGAATCGCGTTAGCACCGAATTTGGATTTATTTTCAGTACCATCCAAGTTGATCATGATTCTGTCGATGTTAGTCTGATCTTTAGCATCCTGACCGATAACTGCCTGTGCAATCGGGCCATTCACTGCATCAACAGCTTTCAATACACCTTTACCCATAAAACGGGATTTGTCACCGTCACGCAGTTCCAACGCTTCGCGAGAACCGGTAGATGCACCAGAGGGCGCAGCCGCTAAACCCACAAATCCCCCTTCCAGATGCACTTCTGCTTCTACGGTTGGGTTGCCGCGGGAGTCAATGATTTCACGACCGATCACTTTAACGATTTTGGACATTAGGTTTTCCTCAGTACAAGTTACATTTCAGGTAAGTGACGGAATACTTCATACCGCCACTCACTGCACATCTTATTTGAGCTGGCCTTTCTGATATTTACCGGCGGCTTTAACAAAACCAGTAAACAATGGATGGCCATCACGAGGAGTGGAAGTAAATTCTGGGTGGAACTGACAAGCCACGAACCAAGGATGGTCTGGGATCTCAATAATTTCGACTAATTTATTGTCTACTGAACGACCCGCTACCCGAAGACCAGCATCTTCAATACGTTTCAATAGTAAATTATTCACTTCATAACGATGACGATGACGCTCAACAATCGTATCTGCCCCATACAAGGTGCGCACTAAGCTATCTTTTGTCAGGTGGCATGGTTGACCACCCACACGCATTGTTCCACCGAGATCACTCTCTTCGCTGCGCACTTCTAAATTACCGTCTTCATCACGCCATTCGGTGATTAGACCAACAACCGGGAACCGGCAATCCGGCTCAAATTCTGTTGAGCTGGCTTTCTCCATGCCCGCAACATGGCGAGAGAATTCAATCAATGCCACCTGCATGCCGAGACAGATCCCCAGATAAGGAATTTTGTTCTCACGAGCATAACGGGCTGTCATGATTTTGCCTTCCACACCACGACCACCGAAGCCGCCAGGAACCAGAATCGCATCCAGTCCCTTCAATAATTCAACACCACGAGTTTCAACATCCTGAGAATCAAGCAGTTTGATATTAACCGTCAGACGATTTTTCAATCCACCGTGCTTCAATGCCTCAATCACGGATTTGTACGCATCAGGCAATTCAACGTATTTACCCACCATCCCAATAGTGACTTCACCAGAAGGGTTAGCTTCTTCGTAAATGACCTGCTCCCATTCGGACAAATTTGCTTCCGGGCAATCGAGGCTGAATCGTTTACAAATATAATCATCTAAGCCTTGAGATTTCAATAGCCCTGGGATTTTATAAATGGAATCAACGTCTTTTAGGGAGATAACCGCTTTCTCCGGCACATTACAGAAAAGCGCGATTTTTGCCCGTTCGTTAGCCGGGATGACGCGATCTGAACGGCAGATCAGAATATCCGGTTGAATACCGATAGAAAGCAGCTCTTTTACCGAGTGCTGAGTCGGTTTAGTTTTGACTTCGCCAGCCGCCGCCAAATAAGGCACCAGTGTCAGATGCAGATATAAAGTGTGTTCACGGCCAACTTCGACTGCCATTTGGCGAATGGCTTCAAGGAATGGCAACGATTCGATATCACCGACCGTACCGCCAACTTCCACCAGCACCACATCATGACCTTCACCACCACTGATGATGCGATCTTTGATTTCATTAGTGATGTGAGGAATAACTTGAACGGTTGCCCCCAAATAGTCGCCACGGCGCTCTTTGCGCAGCACTTCGGAATAAACCCGCCCCGTCGTAAAATTATTGCGGCGAGTCATTTTAGTGCGGATGAAACGCTCATAGTGACCTAAATCGAGATCAGTTTCAGCACCGTCTTCGGTAACGAAGACTTCCCCATGTTGGATTGGGCTCATCGTACCTGGATCGACATTGATGTACGGGTCCAGTTTCATAATCGTGACATTGAGTCCACGGGCTTCGAGTATAGCCGCCAAAGAGGCTGCGGCAATGCCTTTACCCAGAGAGGATACGACCCCGCCGGTCACAAAAATATAATTAGTTTTCATGCTGAACCTGAAAGTTTAGGTTTAAAGATGATGGATATAACCAGGACGGGAAAGCAGTATACCCGAACCTTAAATTTGCCACAAATAATCTGAACGCAAATTAAGGTACTTTTCCCGCATTTTGTTGTCCCACATTAACCCCATCTCTACTTAAGCATAGCCGGTTCATTCGTTGTACATGGATAACAGCCCCTTCATAGCATTGTCAATGTCAACATGAGCACAGACACAAACTTTATTTTCCATGAAGTCAATCGTGCCTGTTTATTCTCAATGTCGGATGATTTTATTGCTTTAATTGATTAAAAAACAGTATTATTGCTTCTATAGTGATCATTTCATCTAAATCACACTCAACCCAAAGGCCCCATTATAGGTAACAGTCGCTTATGATTTAAGGAGCGGTGCCATGATTATACTGACCCAGGAACAATTCGATAAAATTATTGATGCAGAGGACAATACTTATATTGAAAAAATCAGGCAATGCATTTTGTCAGAACATGCCGACTTGGTTGTGCATGAGGATGAGAAAAATTTGCATAAGCGACTGAAAGAGGCATATCGATATCTAATCGACGACCTAGGATTTAGAAATAAAAAGCTGATTAAATCATACCTTTATTTAACCGCCTTCAATCTTAATTTCCATGATGCGCCAGAAATCAAAAATGCCCTTGAAACAGGAGAAAACCCGGAACAACAATACAAAGATATCCTGAGAATAATAGATAAGTTGTTGAAAAGGAGCAATTAACATGCCTTTACCTCTGTTAGTCCCGGCAGCCCTGACTGCTGCCGAATATGCGGCATCAGCCCTTGCGGGCATATTAGTCGGCGTTGGGGTTGGCCTCGGTGTTGAAGAGATGACAAAAGAGGATGAAAAAGAGGAATCGCTAGCCCAAACAGATGAGATCAGTACAACAAGGGAAGAATGCAAGGTGTGTCCAGCTACTGAGAGAGTGAGTTCTGGCTGGGAGAGCACCAGTTCATATTCGCAGATTACCCTTGATTATCAACTCCAGATAGCTAAAACCGTTTACAAACCGGACGCCAAACTTATACAGGTATGGGAATGTCTGGGAGTCAGTTTTGATGGCTGGCGCCCAAAAGCATGCCTGTTTCTGGAATCCAAAGCGAAATATGATCAGTTTTTTAGGAAGGGAAAGCCAATGGAGTGGTGGACGGGAGATCAATCTATGATAAAGCAAGCTAGTAGACAACAAGAAGTATGTACTTCATTGAATGGCATTCCACGCGCCCACTGGCATTTTATGGAACCTATGAGTGCAACTTACTATTCGAAAGAATTCTCTGGGCATCCCAACGTTAAAGTATTTCTCACCCCTTTAATTAAATAGACGAGGTAATAAATGGCTATTTTATCACTAGAAATAGAACTGTATTTTGACTGGAAAGAATCGTTGACTCCACAAATGGCACTCACTGATTTGTATAAGATAACGCAACAGATTGATCTATTCTTTGGATATCACAAGACTTGGTTTCTTCCCGGACACTCCCGTAAACAGGCATTAGAACACACCGCCTTTGATGAACAAGGGGCAACGAAAAAGGTAATAGAGGCATTTGAGAAGGATTATAAGGAAATACCACCTTTTATTGTCCAAAAAATCTGGGATGGTGAAGATGATGACCTTGCCTGTTCTATATCCTACAGAAACTACCGTAGTGACAGGTTAGGACAAACCAAAATAAGAATAGATCTCAACATTGATGAAAAAGAGTTTCAATTTTCACGGTTAATTGATTTTATTACCTTTTTGGTTTTCAGCCGTAATACTCCCTACATTATGGTGGAAACTAACGGCTATACCTTGAAACGAAATCAGGTATTTCCCGACAGGTTAAGTGCAGGCTGGATGATTTATTTACCCTTCGTTATAGATCCCGCATTATTACCAATGGCAGATGAAATCTTGCCTATTGCAAATGATAAAGAGCAATTAGGCACATTAATCATCAGCAAAAAAAGCATTTTTGACGGCGAAAATCAGGACGATATTGATAAAGCCAATGATGTTGAAATTCAGTTGTTAAATCTGGGATTACTGCCATTAATTACTGAGGTTTAGTCGCTACCCTTATCAGGCAGGCATTTCACACTCTTTTATTCGGATAGTACGAAACAACATATGACTATTTTATCACCAGAAATAAAGCTGTATTTTGACCGGCAAGAACCCTTAACTCCTCAAATAGTATTAACTGATTTATATCGAATTACTCAGCAAATCGATCACTTTTTTGGGCGTCATAAGACTTGGTATCTGACTGGTCATACTCGTAAAGAAGCATTGGAACACCTTGTTTTTGAAGAGAACCACCCGACGGAAAAAGCGTTTCAAATATTTGAAAAAAGTTACAAAGAAGATTTCCCTTTTATAGGAAAAAAAATTTGGGATGGCGAAGATGATGATCTTGCCTGTTCCCTATTTTATGAGAACTATCGTAGAGACAGGTTAGGACAAATTAAGGTAAGAATGGATCTCAATATTGACGAAAAGGCGTTTCAATTTTCACGGTTGATTGATTTTATTACCTTTTTAGTTCTCAGCCGTAATGCTCCCTACATTATGGTGGAAACTAACGGCTATACCTTGAAACGAAATCAGGTATTCCCCGACAGGTTAAGTGCAGGTTGGATGATTTATTTACCCTTCGTTATAGACCCCTCATTGTTACCAATGGCAGATGAAATCTTGCCTATTGCCAATGATAAAGAGCAATTGGGCACATTAATCATCACCAAAAAAGGCATTTTTGACGGCGAAAATCAGAACGATATTGATAAAGCCAATGATGTTGAAATTCAGTTGTTAAATCTGGGATTACTGCCATTAATCACTGAGGTTTAATGCTGCCCTTATCAGGGCAGTACTTTACCCCCCTTTATTTGGATAGTACGAGGTAATGCATGGCTATTTTATCACCAGAAATAGAGTTGTATTTTGACCGGCAAGAACCCTTAACTCCCGAAATAGTATTGGTTGATTTGTATCGAATTACTCAGCAAATCGATCACTTTTTTGGCCGTCATAAAACCTGGTTTTTGACTGGACACACTCGTAAGGAAGCATTAGAGCATCCTGTTTTTGAAGGACAGCATCCAACGAAAAAAGCAGTTCAGGTATTCGAAAAAAATTACAAAGAAAATTTTCCTTTTATGGGAAAAAGTATTTGGGATGGTGAAGATGATGATCTTGCCTGTTCCCTATTTTATGAGAACTATCGTAGTGACAGGTTAGGACAAACTAATATAACAATAAGACTCAATATTAACGAAAAAGATTTTCAGCTTTCACGGTTAATTGATTTTATTACCTTTTTAGTTCTCAGCCGTAATGCTCCCTACATTATGGTAGAAACTAACGGTTATACCTTGAAGCAAAATCAGATATTTCCCGACAGGTTAAGTGCAGGTTGGATGATTTATTTACCCTTCGTTATAGACCGCTCATTGTTACCAATGGCAGATGAAATCTTGCCTATTGCAAATGATAAAGAGCAATTAGGCACATTAATCATCAGCAAAAAAGGCATTTTTGACGGCGAAAATCAGAACGATATTAATAAAGCCAATGATGTTGAAATTCAGTTGTTAAATCTGGGATTACTGCCATTAATGACTGAGGTTTAACAGCGACGAGATAATTTTCTATTCTTCATCATTCTTTTGATATCTCTTCGTGAATCAGCGCCACTTTCCATTTCCGCTTTTTTCGTGCTGATAACAGCCCCCTTGGGCTGTTTGCCATCTCTTTACTCAACCAGCTTTCATGCTACTCTTTACGATTATTGCTTCTTAACTTGTTGCCATATTTGTTCCATTTCTTCCAATGTTGCCGCTTCCAAAGTGTGACCTTGGTTCAGGATCTGCTTTTCTACTTCTCTAAATCGGTTCTCAAACTTATTGCATGCTTTTTGCAATGCAATTTCCGGTTTGTATCCGAGATGGCGAGATAAATTCACAACGGCAAACAATAGATCACCAATCTCCTCTTCCAAATGCTGTTGATCAACCACCGCCTGATGAGCCTCATCCATCACTTCGTCGATCTCTTCATAAACTTTGTCCAGAACCGGCCCCAAAGTATCCCAGTCAAAACCAACCGCAGCACAACGTTTCTGTATTTTATACGCTTTCATCAATGCCGGCAGACTTGCCGGAATGTCATCAAGGACCGAATGTAGATCTTTTTGCGCTCTTTCCTGTGCCTTACGTTTTTCCCAACCATTGATAGCCACATCACCGCTGATATCCTGCTGCTGACCGAAAATATGTGGATGACGACGCTCCAGTTTGTCGCTAATCGCGTCGCAGATATCATCAAAATCAAACAACTGTTGCTCTTTGCCCATTTCAGCATAGAACACCACCTGGAATAACAGATCGCCCAACTCTTCTTTTAGATCAGAAAAATCACCTCGTTCAATGGCATCAATGACTTCATAAGTCTCTTCTAATGTATAAGGCGCGATAGTTTTGAATGTCTGTTGTTTATCCCAAGGACATCCCTGTTGAGGATGGCGCAACTGCGCCATAATCCCCAGTAACCGTTCTATAGCAAATGATTTCATTTTTTATCCAAATTTTCCTGCGGTCAGTTGCCATGAAGGCGTTTGGCTTCAATAACATCCGGTAACTGATTGATTTTCGCTAAGATTCTCCCCAGTACTTGCAGGTTATAAATCTCAATATTCATGTCAATGGTGGCAATCTGCTGTTTTACATCACTACGGCTACTCACCCCAAGCACGTTCACTTTCTCATTAGCCAAGATCGTGGTGATATCACGCAATAATCCACTGCGATCGTTCGCAACAACACGCACAATCAGTGAGTAACCACTGGAATAGCTCTCTCCCCAAACCGCATCCACCACCCTTTCCGGCGCATTTGCCTGCAACTCCGCCAACTGTTCACAATCAACCCAATGGATAGAGATTCCTCGACCACGAGTGATAAAGCCGACAATCTCATCGCCGGGAATGGGCTGGCAGCAACGAGCAATGTGATGCATCAAGTTACCCACACCTTCTACCACAATCCGCCCATCGTCTTTAGCAGAACTACGCTGTGGATGGGATTTATTCTCTAAATTGCGAAGCGCTTCCCGATCTGCATCCTCTGCGGTGGTTTTCTTGAGTTTGCTTTGTAAGAAATTGACCAACTGGTTAATACGGATATCACCAACGCCAATTCCCGCCAGTACTTCATCAAGTGTATGGACGTTATAACGGGCAATGAGCAGCTTTTCCGCCTCTTTTAGGCTGATATCCAAGTGTTCCAGTTCGTTATCCAGCATCTGACGACCGGCGATAATGTTTTTATCCCGATCCTGTTTGCGGAACCAGTTATGGATTTTCGCCCGACCACGGCTTGTGGTGACATATCCCAAGTTTGGATTTAACCAATCACGACTTGGGTTCGGGTGTTTCTGTGTGATGATTTCAATCTGATCGCCCATTTGCAATTGATAGCTAAATGGCACAATGCGACCACTGATTTTCGCCCCAATACAACGATGCCCCACATCGCTGTGAATATGGTAAGCAAAATCCAGCGGCGTAGAACCGGTAGGTAAATCAATAACATCGCCTTTCGGTGTAAATACATATACCCGATCATCAAACACCTGACTGCGAACTTCATCCAGCATCTCACCAGAATCAGCCATCTCTTCCTGCCATGCGATCAGTTTACGCAGCCATGCAATGCGCCCTTCATATCCGGCACGATTGCCCGCCATTGCCCCCTCTTTATATTTCCAGTGGGCGGCGATTCCCAATTCTGCATCTTCATGCATCTGACGGGTACGGATCTGGATTTCCAATGTCTTACCACCCGGCCCAAGTACTACGGTATGAATGGATTGATAGCCATTCGGCTTCGGGTTAGCAACATAATCATCAAATTCATCCGGCAAATGACGATAGTGCGTATGTACTATCCCCAGAGCCGCATAACAATCTTGCAAACGTTCAACCACAATCCGCACAGCCCGAACGTCAAACAGCTCATCAAATGCCAGTGACTTTTTCTGCATTTTGCGCCAAATGCTGTAGATATGTTTAGGACGCCCATATATCTCAGTAGTGACGCCCTCCTTGAGCATATGCTTGCGTAATGTATTGACAAAGTGATCAATATACTGCTCACGATCAATGCGGCGTTCATGCAGTAATTTCGCAATTTTTTTATATTCATCAGGATGGAGGTAACGGAAGCAGTAATCCTCAAGTTCCCATTTAAGTTGACCAATGCCTAATCGGTTAGCGAGCGGCGCATAAATGTTGGAACACTCTTTCGCAGCCAATACACGCTCATCCTCAGTCGCCTCTTTAACTTCCCGCAAATGGGCAATCCGCTCTGCCAATTTGATAATGACACAACGAAAATCTTCCACCATTGCCAGTAGCATCCGGCGAACATTATCAACCTGTACAGAGCAGATTGAGTCGTGATGAGTGGCTTTTAGCTGGCGAATGGCATCCATTTCCATAACGCCTTTCACCAGATTGGTAATCACACTACCAAACGCCTCAGTGACGGTTTGAGCGTCAAGTAATTTGGCATCCACTAACGGGAACAGCAGCGCAGCACGCATACTGTCACTATCCATACTCAGCGTAGAGAGGATCTCAACCATCTCTACACCACGCCATAACAGAAGTTCTGAATCAGGATGATTTTGCGCTTTTTCGTGACAATAACGCCAGGTTTCGGCTAATTTCTCACCCAATTGAAGATTCGCTACATTTAAACTAGCGATCCACCTGTTTACTGCAAACTCTCCCGCAGGGGTTAAATGAGCACTTCTTACCGCAACCATAATCTCTCCCGACTACTTCATAGCTTCTACCCAACCACGATCTAACGACTAAATAGCACCATTGACTCCAGATGACCTGTATGCGGAAACATATCCAGCATCCTCACACTGATAATTTGATAGCCAGCCTCAAGCAGAATCTTACTGTCCCGCGCCAATGTTGTTGGATTACAAGAGACGTAGACCACCTTTTCCGGGGCTAACTCAACAATGTGTGACATGACTCCTGCCGCACCAGCACGCGCCGGATCTAATAAGACCTTGTTAAACCCCAATTTCGCCCAGGGTTGATGATGTATGTCAGCTTCCAGGTTCTCATGGCAGAAAGATATGTTATCCAAATTATTTAATCTGGCATTATATTGCCCATTAGCCACCAGTGTGGCAACCCCTTCGACTCCGACCACAGATTGCACTACGCGACCAATAGGTAAGGTAAAATTCCCCATTCCACAGAACAGATCGAGCACCCTGTCACTCGGTTGCAAATCGAGCCACGCTATCGCCTGAGCAACCATTTGCTGATTCACCTGATCATTAACCTGAATGAAATCTCTTGGACTGAAAACCAGTTTCAAGTCACCTACTTGATACCAAGGTTCCTGCGGTTCATTCAGCGATTCAAGTGAGGTTTCATCCGCTGCCAGATAGACAGCAGCATTATGTTGCACGGAAAATGTGCATAGTTTCTCTTTATCTTCCCGTTTCAAGGGATCAAGATGGCGCAATATTACCAATGGACCATTATCTGCCAGCACCAATTCCACATGCCCCAATCGTTTAACCGCTTTTAAGTTATTCAGACACTGAGATAATGGCTGCAATAACTGTTCCAATTCAGGTCGCAAAACAGGGCACTCTTTTATAGCAACTAATTCATTGGATTGATTTTGACGAAATCCCATCACCAGTCGGCGCTGTTTTATTTGATAATGTAAACCAAGCCTTGCCCGGCGCCGATAACCATATTCGGGACCGAAAATCACCGGCTTGGCAGAAACCGTTACACCGGTTTCCCGTCTAATTAGATGTTCGAGGACGCTGGCTTTACTCTCACGTTGTAAATCAGGCGCAACATGTTGTTGCTGACAACCGCCACATACTCCAAAATGCGGACAACGGGGATTGACACGATATGGGCTGTCAGATAGACGCTTAACCAACTTTGCTTTTGCAAACTGACGCTTCTCTTCCGTTAGTTGTACCTGTGCTTGCTCACCGGGCAATAATCCGGCGACAAAAATAGTTTTACCCTGATGGCGAGCTACGCCCTGCCCCTGGGCATCCAGATTATCAGCAGTGACTGTGATGATATGTCGATTTACTGTTCGGCGATTGGGGGAATAAAATTGCACCATGATTCTTACGGACTATGAATTATTAAGTTCTTATTTTCCCATAATGGACGATTATGACCAAATATAGCTTACGCATCCGCATGATGAGCCTGATCCTGATTCCAATTTTACTGGTTGGCATGTTTTTCAGTATCTCATTCCTCTGTTATCACCATCGTGAACTGAAAAACCAAATTGTTCGATCCGGGATCAGTATTATTGAACCCCTTTCCATCGCCAGTGAAATTGGCATAAACCTGCATAACCGTGAACGTGTCAATTCATTGATAACCCGGCTTCATCGCAGAAATTCTGAGATAGTTCGGGCAATTGCCATTTTTAATGATGATAATCAGCTATTTGATATATCAAACTATAAATACAATGCAACTCAACTACAGATCTCGCCAGATATGCCTCTGCCAATCACCCTGACAAAAACGGAGATTAAAAATAGTATTATTTTACGCATCCCCATTATTTCAGAACACCATTTGTCTCAGAATCAGCAGAATGCTGACGCCCCATCTTTACATCCGATTGGTTATATCGCTATTGATCTTGATTTACGGTCCGCTCACTTACAGCAATATAAAGAAATCGTTATTTTTATCTTACTATTACTCATTTGTCTTGGTTGGGCATCGCTGTTCGCCTACCATTTGGTTCGTAAGATCACAAAACCTATCAGCGATATCGTCAGCACTGTTGATAGAATTCGCCAGGGACAATTAGACAGCCGTGTCAGTGGGAAATATTTTGGTGAACTAGATACGCTGAAAAATGGCATTAATGCAATGGCCAAATCGCTCTCCAGCTATAAAGAAGAGATGCAAAACGATATCGATCAAGCAACGTCGGATCTGCGGGAAACAATGGAGCAATTCGAAATTCAGAATGTTGAGCTGGCAATAGCGAAAAAACGCGCTCAAGAAGCGGCCAGAATAAAAACGGAATTTCTGGCAAACATGTCTCACGAATTACGCACACCACTTAATGGCGTCATTGGCTTTACCCGCCAAACACTGAAAACACCTTTAACAATACAGCAAACTGAATATCTGTATATTATCGAGCGTTCCGCTAATCATCTACTGAATATTATCAATGACATACTGGATTTTTCGCGGCTTGAAGCGGATAAATTGGTATTGGAAAACATTCCATTCCTGCTACAAGAGACGATTGATGAAGTTATGGTGTTACTGACACTCAGTGCCAAAAGTAAGAATATTCAGCTAACTCATCATGTTGATCCTCAAATACCGAATCTGGTTGTAGGCGATCCTACGCGCCTCCAGCAAATATTCACCAATATCATCGGTAACGCGATTAAATTCACTGAACAGGGCTCTGTGGAGATAAAGATAGCTCTGTTACAACAGAAGCACCACAAAATCAATTTAGAGGTTACGGTCAGCGATACAGGCATTGGTATCAGCCCTGAACAGCAACCTCATCTATTTCAAGCTTTCCATCAAGCAAATGCCAGTATTTCCCGCCGTTATGGCGGCACCGGCCTCGGTCTGGTCATTACACGGAAATTGATCCAAGAAATGGGCGGAAATATCAGTTTTACCAGTGAGCCGAAAAAAGGTTCTGTTTTCCGTTTTGATTTATGGCTAGGAAAAGACGATTTCATTCTAACCGGCTCAGTTGTACCACAAAAGACGCTTATCCATCCTCCACGTTTACCGATGACCGTTATGGCCGTTGACGATAATCCAGCTAACCTCAAACTAATAGGCTCATTACTGGAAGAAATCGTGGAAAAAACCGTGCTATGTCGCAGTGGAAAAGAAGCTTTCCAGTCAGCAACCGCTCACCATTTTGATGTTATTCTGATGGATATTCATATGCCAGGTATGGATGGCATCTGTACTTCTGACAGCATCCATCAGCTACCGCAACACCGCAGTACACCGATCATTGCAGTTACAGCCTATACTTGCCGACCAAAGAGCGATACAGATCAATCTCCATTTGAGGATTTCCTGACCAAACCTCTTGATGAAGATCGCCTGAGATCAACGTTAAATCGCTACGTCAAAACGCCAAAATCACAACATATTAACTGGCCATTAGCGCTACAACAGGCCATTGGAAAAGAACAGATAGCTGTAAGCATGTTGCAAATGTTGGTAGATTTATTGCCAACGATTAAAACAATCACAGAAAAAGTTTTGTCAGGGGAAATAGTGGAAGATTATCAGCAGCAGATCCATAAACTGCACGGTAGCTGCTGTTATAGCGGCGTGCCACAACTTAAAGCCCTATGCCAATTAATTGAACAACAATTACAACAAGGCGTTCAATTAACCGATATCGAACCTGAATTGTTGGAGCTGACAGATGAAATTGATCATGTACTTACCGCCGCAAAAAAAATATTAAATAGCGGCGATAACATCAATTGCACACAATAAACTTACGATACTCCTCATAAGCATAATTATCTGTCATGCCACTGATGTAATCCTGAATAAGACGAGCGCGATAATAGAATTCTATCAGGTCTGTTTCAGCTTGATCAGTGGCAACAATTTTCTCTACTGCTTCACCATAAGCCAGGCGATGTTTGGTAGAAAGTTTGTGTAGCAACCGGGTTTCCATAAAATAATCTTTGTGGAAATTGTTCTGGTTCAGTTCCACAAAATCCTGACGGGACATCTTCAATAACGGATAATAAAAATCTAGTAACCCATTGATGATTCTGTATCCCTGCAACTCTAATTTTTCAATCTCTGGATGATTAAACACTCTCTTACAAGCAATGTTTTTCAATGTCCTAAGTAACCGATGCTCCTCGCTCTTATCTTCAAGTAGCGCTTGATTAAATGAACCCGCAAAAACAGCCGGCAGATGATCAATAAAACGACGAGCAGTGTAAGGCACAAGTTTGCCGGTAATATAAACCCGCAGATACATAAAAAATTGGTCCTGCTGACTTCGACGTAATTCGTTACCATGAATTCCCTTGTACGCCTTTCTGACCGTTACGTCGAATAGATCCCCGGCCTGATGACCGCCATTTTCTTGCCACTCCTGTTCCAAATATCTCATCAGGGTATCGACATTGAAAATCGCTTTTTCAACAGCATCATCCAAATCAGCAATGCAATAAGAGATATCATCTGCCGCTTCCATAATATAAGTCAGTGGGAAGCGACAGAATTCACCCATTTTAAGCTCACGACGTAATTCGCGCACAAAATGCGCTTCCGACCAATAAAAACCCGGTTTTTTCATCAAGTAATCAAATTGATTTGGTGTTTCTTCAAGATGAAAAGCAGGACAAGTATATTTTAGAATACAGCCAACCTGAGCATAAGTTAGATTGAGTTTTAATAAGCTATGCACCATACGAATAGCTTGAGCATTCCCTTCAAACTGACATAGATCTTTACGCAACTGGCGACGAAAGCGATCTTTTTTCACATCACCACACAAACGCAATGCGGGAATTTCGCATTGATCTTCCCGCTTAATATTTTCCAGGGAAAAATTAAGGTCGAGTTTTCTGGCAAACCAATCTTTAATTGCCGCTTCGCCAAAATGACCAAATGGCGGATTACCAATATCGTGCATTAAACACGCCATTTCAATCAAACTTTCAAATGATAATAGCCGTTTATCCAACCCGTAATCGGCCAGCAAATTACGCGTTTTCAATTCATTAATAATCGTTTTTGAAATATGGCGTCCAACCTGTTGCACTTCCAATGAATGCGTCAAGCGACTGCGAACGGCGGCATTATTTTCCAGTGGAAAAACCTGAGTTTTCTGCTGTAAACGACGAATAGCCGCTGAATTCATAATCCGCCCACGATCGCTTTCAAACTGGCGAATAACCTGCTCTTCATCATGAGGATCAATATGATACTGACGATATTTACGCTGATAGTTAAGCTTTTGACTAAAGTCTATCCCGGACATTTATCCCCCGACTTGTGAGATAGCACTGTTTTACATCACAGATTATCTGCTTGTTCCGAATTAAATGTTAAACTCAAACATGGGATGATTTTATATGATTAATTAATCAACAGCGAGTATGACATCATGAAAGTAGGCGTGATAGGTGCTATGGAACAAGAAGTGACTTTACTGCGCGATCAAATTGAAGATTGCCAAACACTGTCACGAGGTGGTTGCGAAATCTATATCGGTAAGCTCAACGGCGTGGAGATCGCACTGTTAAAATCCGGTATTGGTAAAGTTTCTGCCGCAATTGGTACAACTTTGCTGCTTGAACACTGTCAGCCTGATGTGATTATTAACACCGGATCGGCAGGCGGCCTTGATCCGAAGCTACAAATCGGTGATATCGTGGTATCCAGCGAAGTTCGCTATCATGACGCTGATGTCACCGCTTTCGGTTATGAACCCGGTCAAATGGCACAATGCCCCCCGGCTTTTGTGGCGGATGACCAGTTAATTGCCCTGGCGGAAGAGTGTATTCATTCACTGAATCTGAACGCAGTGCGTGGGCTGATTTGCAGTGGTGATGCATTTATTAATGGCGCGGAACCTCTGGCGCGTATCCGGGCGACGTTCCCACAAGTGACGGCGGTAGAAATGGAAGCAGCAGCGATTGGGCATGTCTGCCACCAATACAATACTCCGTTTGTCGTTGTGCGTGCTATCTCTGATGTGGCAGATAAAGAATCTCATATCAGCTTTGATGAATTTCTTGCCGTGGCAGCCCGTCAATCTACATTGATGGTCAACGCAATGCTGACAACACTGAGTAAAGATAAATAATATATTACTGGCACGCCCCGATTAATATTTTCGGGCGTGTTTGCGGGCGGCATACTTAATGTTTTCAAGAGCATAATTCTAAAGAGCACTCCTCAATGAAATGGATAAAAAGCGCAAGTTCAATTGGGTTATCGCTTTTACTGTTTCTCAGTAGTTTCAGCCATTTTCTGTATGCCACTCCCTTACGGGTAATCAGTTTATCTCCGTCAACCACTGAATTAGCCTACGCCGCCGGATTAGGCGACAATTTGATTGCCGCCAGCGCTTACTCTGATTATCCCCCTCAAGCCCGTAAACTTGAACAAGTAGCCAACTGGCAAGGTATCAATCTGGAACGTATTATTACCCTTAAACCTGATCTGATTCTGGCATGGCGTGGCGGTAATCCCCAACGTCCACTAGAACAACTTGCTGCTTTTGGCATTAAAATCTTTTATTCCGATCCCACAACCACCGAACAGATAGCGCAGGATTTAGAACGACTAGCTGAATATAGTCCTCACCCAGAACAAGCAAAAAAATCCGCGACTGAACTTCGTCAACGATTTGCCAATTTGCAACAAAAATATGTCGCTTTAACACCAAAACCAGTCTTTTTACAATTCGGCACTTATCCTCTGTTCACCGCTTCAGGACATACATTGCAAAGTGAAGTGCTTTCAATCTGTGGCGGCAGAAATATTTTTGCCAATAGCCCCGTCCCCTGGCCCCAAGTCAGTCGTGAACAAGTACTCATCAGGAAACCTGAGATAATTGTTATTAGCGGTGGACAGGAACAGGTGAAATTAATTGAAGATTTCTGGCATCCACAATTACGTGCCAAAGTAATTACATTACATGAAGATTGGTTTCATCGCGCAGGACCACGCATTATTCTGGCCGCCGAACAGCTATGCCAGCAATTGAACGATGATGGTTCCTGATCAATCAGAATCATTCAAAAGATGGCAGGAATATCCCGCAAACAGGTCATATGATATTCATAGACCTATCGCGGGAATCGCCTGGAATCAGATACTGAAAGAAGAACCACAACCACAAGTTGTCTTAGCATTAGGGTTGGTGACGATAAAACGTGAACCTTCCAGACCTTCGGTATAATCAACACAACCGCCAACTAAATATTGTAGGCTCATCGGATCAACAACCAGCTCCACTCCCTGCTTCTCAATGGTCATATCACCTTCATTTATTTGATCATCAAAGGTAAAACCATACTGAAAACCGCTGCAACCTCCACCGGTGATATAAACCCGTAAACGCAAGTTTGGGTTTTCTTCATCCGAAACTAAGATTTTCACTTTGTTAGCAGCAGCATCCGTAAACTGCAAAGGTAATGCGATATCATCGCTCATCATTTTTACTCCAGCTAAAACTCGGCAAAAATGTTCAGGAGACTACAAAATTTGCCAATTATTAATAATTCGAATTATCCAATACCTGATTGGTTCGTTCAAGTTTTGTCATTTTGGTAACACACCAACCGCCAAAAAGTTATCACACCTTAGGCTTACTACTGACCATCCGATGATACTTTAGCAACAAATGTTGTTCTTTTACGATAGCCTCAAAGGATAGTAAACCGCCACTATAGTTAAACTCTTAATCAATCAATTAACGGTAAGAAGGAAAAAGTGTTGATTAATCATCATGATTAGTTACTTTATTGAATATTTTTCAAAGTAATCACATGGAGTTCCTATGCGAAAAATGTTGCCACTTATGCTTATCGTCACCTTAGCAGGCTGTGCCGTTCATAGCAGACAAGCCGATATTGACAGCGATACCTCGAAAAAAATTAATGAAATTATAGAAAACCAAGTAAAACCGGAAAACAAAGATAATCCAGGCGAAATAATAAAAAACGTCTCTTATCAATTTCTGGGTACGCCTTATGTCGCCAACAAACTTATTGGTTCCCCTACTGAACCTGAAAAATTAGTTATCGACTTCAACGGGCTGGACTGCTTTACTTTCCTTGATTATGTAGAATCGTTAAGGAAATCCAACGACCAAAATGATTTTGTAAAAAATCTCATCCAGACAAGATATGTCGACGGAAAGATTAGCTTTTTGCAAAGAAAACACTTCTTTACCGATTGGTCAACCAGAGAAAAGTTAAATGCCAAAGATGTAACGGATGAAATAAGTTCTTCTTACATAAAAATCACAAAAAGCCTGAATAAAAAGGCTGATGGCAACGAATATATCCCCGGACTTGGTGTTACCCAAAGAGATATCAAATATATTCCAGGGGATAAAGTCAACGATGATGTTATTAAGAACCTAAGAACAGGCGATTATATAGGAATATATACCCATCTTGCCGGGCTGGATGTCACACATACCGGGATTTTTATTATGACAGATCATGGCCCAATGCTGAGAAATGCATCCTCACTTGCTGCGAATAAAAAAGTTGTCGATTCACCATTTCTTGATTACGTAAAGAATAAACCCGGAATTATCGTTCTAAGAGCATTATAATCCGAGTGGCAAACGACAAACCCTCTTAAAAATAGATTCAGGAGCCTTTCATGAGCCAATCCGACATCCTCTATTCTCAGGCAAAACAACTTATTCCCGGCGGCGTCAACTCTCCGGTACGTGCATTTAATGGTGTTGGCGGTACTCCGCTGTTTATCAAACATGCTGATGGCGCTTATCTCTATGATGTTGACGGTAAAGCCTATATCGATTATGTCGGTTCCTGGGGGCCAATGGTGCTGGGACACAACCACAGCGCTATCCGTAATGCCGTGATCAAAGCCGCAGAGCAAGGATTGAGTTTTGGCGCTCCCACCGCCACCGAAGTGGAAATGGCGCAATTGGTGACTGAACTGGTGCCATCAATGGATATGGTGCGCATGGTTAACTCAGGCACGGAGGCAACCATGAGTGCTATCCGTCTGGCTCGTGGCTATACCAACCGCGACAAAATCATCAAATTCGAAGGTTGCTATCACGGCCATGCTGATTGCCTGCTGGTGAAAGCCGGTTCTGGCGCGTTGACCATCGGCCAACCCAACTCGCCAGGGGTTCCGGTTGATTTCGTCAAACATACGCTAACCTGCACTTATAATGATTTGAGTTCAGTTCGAGAAGCGTTTGAAAAATATCCGCAAGAGATCGCCTGTATTATTGTCGAACCGGTTGCGGGTAATATGAACTGCGTACCGCCACAACCAGAATTCCTGCCCGGTTTACGCGCGTTGTGTGATGAGTTCGGCGCTCTGTTGATTATCGATGAAGTGATGACCGGTTTCCGCGTCGCCCTCTCCGGCGCACAATCTTATTACGGTGTCGAACCCGATATAACTTGCCTTGGCAAAATCATTGGCGGCGGTATGCCCGTTGGCGCTTTTGGTGGACGTTATGAAGTAATGGAGAAATTAGCGCCAATTGGCCCTGTCTATCAAGCGGGAACCCTATCCGGCAATCCGATTGCAATGGCGGCTGGCCTTGCTTGTCTGAAAGAAGTGTCTCAACCCGGTGTACATCAACGTTTAACCGAGCTAACAGATAATCTGGCTACCGGCCTGACGAAAGCAGCAAAAGCAGCCAATATTCCTCTGGTGGTTAACCATGTCGGCGGTATGTTCGGCATTTTCTTTACTGATGCAGAAACCGTCACTTGCTATCAGGATGTGATGAATTGCGATATTGAGCGTTTTAAACATTTCTTCCACCTGATGCTTGATGAAGGAGTTTATTTAGCGCCTTCTGCATTTGAAGCGGGTTTTATGTCTATTGCTCATACTGATGAAGATATTCAGCGTACTGTTGATGCAGCCGCTCGCTGCTTCGCCAAGTTGAAATAATTTCTTTATTTTCAAATAATAGCGCCGTATTTTTACGGCGCTTATTCTTTCCATCCTTCGAATGGATCACAAGATTGTTCTTGCTGACACCGCTCATCTTTACTCAGAAAATCATTAGGAATAGTTGTCCCTTTCAATGCCGCAAAAAATCCAGCCCAATCGTGTGGCTTACAGGACAGTATTACATCCCCTGTCTCAGGATCTTTTCGAATAAAAACTTCATCAGAGTCAAACCGATAAGCTGCTGGCAAACATACCGCTTGACTCTTCCCATCCATAAACAATTTAGCTTTTTGACTCATACAACCTCCTGATATTGATTGGAATATCCCAAATCCTATCACAGATCTTGATACATAAATCAAAAGAGATTTGATAATCATAAACTGATAAATCAATTTGATGTCACACTCACCGCTACGATTGCTACTGAAATATCGTAACTTGAATCATAATGAGAGGTAAAACAATACTGGCGCTTGATAAGCTAGAAGCTGAAGGGAACAAGTTGAGGTATCCGACAACAGAGCCGCTAAGAGACGGTCTATTTCAACTGAGAGTAGGCAACAAAGACATCACCAGAACAATTTTTGCTTATGCTAAGGGAAGAAGAATTTATATACTTCGCACATTTATAAAGAAAACCCCGAAGACTCCACCGACAGAAATCAAACTGGCATTACAAAGATTAGAGGAAATGACAGATGAAAGTTAAGGGTATTCCATTTTCAGAAGTGAAGGTGCAAGCCCTCTCATCCCCCAAAGCTCAGGCCGCTTATGAAGCAGCTAAACAGGAAGAAGAACTCTACGAGCTCATTCAAAACATGAAACAGAAAGCAGGTATTAATAGTTCGCAGTTAGCCGAACGACTAGGAATTACTCCACCGGCAGTAGCTAAGGTTGAAAAAAACCCAATGAAAGCAAGTATTGCAACACTTGAACGCTATGCAGCAGCCTGTGGAGTAAATCTCAAAATTACTATCGCATAATACGTTAATCCCAATACCTGATATCTTAATCAAACTTCATGGTAAAGAATGACGGGTATATACAGCGGCATATTCGTATTCAGATGTCACGATTGGCCTCATCCCTGAGGCCAATCTCTTCATATCTCAGAAAAATTTAATCATAAAACTGACTGATACTCTCTTTTTCTTGGCCGGATACGATGACGTTTAACAGTCGTTCATAATATATAGCCATCTTATCAATGACTGCTTCTGTATACAGTTCCGGATTGTAATTGAGTTCACACTTGATATTCTGTGGCAAATATAAGAAATTCATCCCAAGTGATTCAAAGGGAATTATTTCGGTATCTATCACTTCCACATCAAGATTTGGCAATGACAATTTTTCATCTTTAGACACGTCGATAAAATCATAGAAATTTTGTGCATCCAAATAGTTAAACAGAACGTTAAATATACCCTCCCTCGCCTTTTCTCCCACCGCGTCAATCACGACAGACATGTGGATATTAGAATTCTCTATAGCGTGATGAATAGACTGACTAACCTGCTTAATGATTTCTTGTAGGCTCATTTCCTTACTGATATTGGATTTTACTATCAAGTCACCCAGGAATAACCCTATTGTTTGATGGCTTTCGATACGAGTTCGGTCAGCTTTGGGTGAGGTAACAATATGCTGTGATTCACCGGAGTACATAAAAAGACAAGTGTGGAACAAAGCCATAAATAACATATAAGGTGTGATTTTATGAGCTTCACAATATTGCAAAACAGCTTTATCCAGCGAATCAGGTATTTTGATATCACGGGCATGAGACCGATATTTTGAAGCCAAATGTTTTCTGAAAGAAACTGGAAAATCGCGTTCTGGATTAACATCAGCAAATTGTTGTTGCCAGAATTTAATTTGTTTTTTAGCTACCTCAGTCGCATGAATTTCTTGCAAGTCATAAACATAACCAGAATATTGCATGGCAACGGGTGGCAATGTGTTTTCTTGCCCCTGAGAATAAGCGGTATATAACTGTTTAAACTCATTCATAATGATATTAACAGACCAGCCATCGGAAATAATATGGTGTACATCAATCAATAATACCGTGATTGTTTCCGAAACAGGCAGTAGGAATGTCTTGATTAACGGACCATTATAAACATCAAAAGGTGTTCTTAATTTCTCTTCCCAGAGCTTGTTAATTTCAATAATAATTTGGTCTCTCTCGATTCCTCTTGGTAATGCTTCGATAACTTGAAGATTGATTTTCATACTATTATCAGGCTGCATGAAAATTTGCCCATTTTCTTGATAAAACTTAAAACGTAAACTTTCATGTCGCGCTAAGATGGTATTTAAACTTTTTTCCAACGCACTGTGATTCAATTCTCCTTCCATCAGCAAAGTAACGGGTACGTGGAAACAATCCTCCAACAACGCTTCTTGAACAAAATACCAATACATTTTCTGACAATAAGAAATAGGCATTTTTCCATCAAATATATTGTGATCAGATATATTGTGTGTTGTCTGCTGTGCGGATATTTCGTGCTTATGACTGTGGCGAATCACACTGGCAATCTGAGCAATAGTTGGATTCGCAAACAACTCATGCATACTGAAATGATTGGTTAAAGTATTTCTTATCGCAGCAGTTATCTTAACGCCCAAGAGTGAGTGACCACCGAGTGAGAAGAAATTATCATAAATACCAATTTGATTGATTTTTAGATGTTCTTGCCATAACTGACAGAGTTTTTCCTCGATTTCATCTCTCGGTGCAATATAAGCCTGACGACGTAAGTCATTTTCATCTGGAATAGGCAACGCTTTTTTATCCACTTTATTGTTTAAATTCAGTGGAATACGTTCCAATGGGATATAGAGACTGGGCACCATATAGTCAGGCAGTTGTTTTTTCAAGGCGGATTCCAGTAGCTCTGCAAGTTCTCCTCTAATAGCAGGAAGTCGCAGATAATCAGCTAAATGCGTTTGGCTGTAATCTGCATTAAAAGCGGCCGCTTTCTCCGCCAGCCAATTCGCACTCGGGCAAACATAAGCAATGAGTTTCCTGTCTTCACTGTCATGTCCATCAACGATCACCGCAGCATTACTTAAAATCTCCTGCCCCGCCAGCACCGACTCGATTTCCCCCAACTCAATGCGATGGCTGCGAATTTTGATCTGCGAATCCCGGCGGCCAATGAATTCCAACTCACCTTCCGGCGTCCAGCGTACTAAATCACCCGTACAGTAAAGTCGGTCCGCCAGGTTGGTACTGAAAGGATCTCGGATAAACTGTTTTTCCGTGATATCCGGTGCATTACGGTACCCCCGTGCCAGTTGAATGCCACCGATATGCAGCTCCCCGACAGCCCCAAAAGGCAACAAATTGCCGTCGGCATTCAGGATTCGCATCACGGTATTCGGCAACGGTTTTCCAATCGTCACTCGCTTATTTGCTGTTAATAAGGCGGAGGTGACAATCGCAGTACACTCTGTTGGGCCATAAACATTAAACAGCTTTCTGCCCTGCGACCACTGCGCGGCGATATGCGGCGCCACAGCTTCCCCTGCCAGCAACAAGGTTGAAACTGTGCGCCATTTGTTGAAATCCAAATGAGGCAACAGCGCCGGTGGGAGTACGGCGTGGGTAATGTGGTGTTTTTCAACCATCTCATCCAACCATTCAGGCGAACGGCGCTGTGTTTCTGAAATCAAATACAGTGTGGCGCCATAGGCCAAGGTCATTGCCGTTTCCAACACTGCGGCGTCGAAGCTCCAGGAAGCAAACTGCAACCCACGAACATCAGCATCCGCACCAAATAACGTGGCTTGTGCTTGTACCAAATTCACCCAACCCTTGTGTTCCAGCATCGCGCCTTTTGGCCGGCCGGTAGAACCAGAGGTATAAATGACATAGGCCAGATGATTTTCTGTCAGGGGCACTGGACGATGAACGATATTGCCAGTAGGCAGGTTTTGTACATATAAATGTACCGTTTCAGCATCCAGACAGATAACACGTTGCTGGCTGATAGGCAATTTATCAACCAGCGATGTTTCAGTCAGGATAACTTCAGCCCCGCTGTGCGCCAGCATGTATTGCAGTCGCGCTTGCGGATAACTGGCATCCAAAGGCACATAAGCACCACCCGCTTTGAGGATGCCCAGCAGTGCAATCACCGTTTGCAATGACCGGGGAAGGCAAATTGCAACCAAGGTATCTGGCTGGATACCCTGCTCAATCAGGTAATGCGCCAACTGATTGGCCTGAGCATTAACCGCCTGATAACTTAAGGTTTCCTCACCAAAAACCAACGCGGTTTTTTCAGGATTCAGCGCTGCCTGTTCTTCAAACAGCTCATGGAAACAACGCCCTTGTGGGTCATGGTTCTGTGGCCCATTTAATTCATACAGTAAAGTATGCTTTTCAGCCTCTGCCAATAATGGAAGTTCATGAACAGAGGGCTCTTTATTTACTGAATCATCTGTCATTACCTCAACAATGCCAGAAAGCAAGGTTGCGTAATTGGCGATAAATCTTTCAATGGTACTGCTATAGAACAGACTGGTATTTGCAATCCATACTATAGATAATTCGCCGGTCTGCTCTTCTTCAAAAACATGGATTTCCAAATCAAACCGAGTTGTTCTAAGTAAATTATCCCCGAGTTCAATAACATCATCCTGTCCCAGTATTGCGTCACGTCGGTTATTCTGTACTGCAAACATGATCTGAAATACCGGATTATAATTTAAGCTTCGTTCCGGGCTGAGCTTTTCCACTAACATATCAAACGGCAAAGCTTGATGTTCATAAGCATCCAGGATGGTGCGGCTGTTTTGTTTTAATAATTCACTGAACGTCGGCTGACCGGATAAATCTGTTCTAATAACCAATGAGTTAACAAAAAAACCGATCAGAGGTTCAATATCAGGATGTTGTCTGCCTGCAATGGCTGTTCCAACCAGAATATCTTTTTCATTGCTATAGCGGCTCAGCAATACAGTAAAAGCCGTTTCCAGGAACATAAATAGTGTAACGTTATGTTCGGCGCATAATGCTCTAATTGCTTGGGTAAGAGATGCTGAAATACGCTGTAGATGAAACCGTCCTTCAATATTTTGTTTTTCCGGACGTGGATTATCCAGCGGCACACGGTGGACGAGTGAAATTCCGGCTAACTGCTTCTGCCAGTATGTCAACTGTTTTTCCAGCACATCACCTTGCAGCCAGCCCTGTTGCCACTGAGCATAATCGGCATATTGAATTTTCAGCGGCGGTAGCGGATTTGCTTTATCCTGACAATACGCTTTGTATAACGTAAAAAATTCATGGAGAAATATTGCCATCGACCAACCATCGAAAGCGATATGATGTATCGTATAAATAATAAGATAATCACTGTCTGCCAATTTTATTAACCTAATGCGCAGCATTAGATCTGAATTAAGGTTGAAAATTAGATTTTCTTCTTCCTTACTAATTTGTTTTACCTGATCGTTTTTCTCAGTTTCAGGTAACGCCGATAAATCATGATGTGTAATCGGTAAATCGAAATCCGTGGCAATAAATTGCCGTGGTTCGTTATTGATAATTTTAAAATAGGTACGCAAGACTTCATGGCGTTCAAGTAATGATTTAACCGCCGCCTCAAATGCCTCTATGTTAATGGATTCCCGCAGCCTGAAATCCCCCATACAGTTATACTGACGACTGCCTCCATCCAGTTGATCAATAAACCATAGTCGTTGTTGGGCAAATGAAAGCGGATAATGTTCTGCTTTGCCATCACGCTGAATATCTTGTAAAAAATGATGCGTTTGAGTTTGCTCTTCTGCATCGATCTGGTTCAGAAAATCAATCAACTCCTGTTTATGCCATTTCCATTCACTGAGCAAATCGGGTGAAATACTGCTGTGGCTGGTTTCGTATTGTAAACGGTTATCAGTAACGAACAGAGTAATTCCCTGCTCTAAAGCTTCATTGACAATTCGCGCGGCATTTCTCATATTTCACCCTTCAATAGTTCTTGCGCTGTCTCTTTCCCAGCCTGGAAATGTTTTCTTTTTTCTTTGATAAGATGAATAGTGACAACCTGTGATAGCTGCTCAAGCGTCGGGTGTTCAAAAACACTTCTCAACGGAACTTCTATTTCTAATTCGTTACGTATTGAACTAATAAGGCGGGTTGCTTGCAGTGAATGTCCACCCAAGGTGAAGAAATTATCATAGATGCCGACTTGGCTGACATTCAATAACCGCTTCCATAATTGACCGATCTTAATTTCTATTTCATTTCTTGGCGCCACATAGTTTTGTCGGCGTAAATCGTCTTCATTTGGGATCGGTAACGCTTTTTTATCCACTTTATTATTTAACGTGAGTGGCATTCGTTCCAAAGGAATATAGAGACCTGGAACCATATATTCTGGCAATTGTTGTTTCAGTGCGGATTCGAGTAATTCTGAAAGTTCTCCGCTAATGGCCGAAATTTGCGGATAATTAGCTAAATGGGTTTGATTATAGTCAGTACGGGCTTGTACCGGTGGTAATTCTCCACGACTAAAAATCACATCCAGCAAATCAGGTTGCTGTTGTGACCACGTGACGCCGCATTGATAACCACATTGTTCAGCATATTGCAGTAAGGATTCGAATTCCTGAACCTGTTGTAATGCCTGTGGGGAGAAACTGCCGGCATTTTCTGGTGGCGTTATCATCTGATTGGCCGACCAGTGACGCAATCCTTCTGCCAAAGTGAGGTCATCTTTAATTCTGGCGTTGGGGATACCTGAAACACCTAATATATCCTCTGCGCCCATCTGTAATAAATTACGCAGACTTTCAAAAGAATCGAAATTATGCCAATTTAACAGTAATTCATGACAAGATTTGGTCTTTTCATCTCTTTTATGCAATATGACATCGTAACGATAACGCAACATCTCATTGTCGCCGATGCCACGTTTAACCAGAATATCAACCCGGCCAATTTCAGGGTAACGCTCCGGTAATTGGGCAAAATAAGTCGGACTGAGTAAAAACTCGGGTTCTTGTTGTAAACGCCGCTGAATACGGTTCGCCAGCGCCCCTACCTGAATACGCTGCCCGTTAAGATGACTTTGCTCTATCGCTGTAGCATGGGCGGTTAATAGATCTAAATTGCGGATATCTCCGAGCAAAATTTTCCCACCCGCTTCAACCGCCGGTATTAACTGTTCAAGCACTTTTTCCAGATATTGAACATTGGGGAAATATTGGACCACAGAGTTAATCACGACGGTATCAAATTCATCAACACTCAATGTTCCTAAGTTGAGTGCATCTCCTCTTCTGAGCTGCACATGTGACCAGCCACGTTGTTGCAGAATAGGCTGATGACGATTTAAAACCTCAGCCGAAACATCGGTAGCCACCACTGATTCGCACCGTTCAGCATAGCGATACAACAATAATCCGGTACCACAACCGATTTCCAGTAAGCGATGGGGATGCAGGGCTTTAATCCTGTGCATGATCCCTGCTAACCATTCCTCCATTTGCTCAAGGGCAATCGGCTGTTCAGTATAACTGTTCATCCAACCGCCGAAATCACTGTCTGATACGACTGCATCACCTTTCTGAACACTCTCTTTTTGTGTACTATCCGTTGTGGGTCGACGGTACTGCTCATCAAAAATTTCTGTCCAGTTCTCAACGCTGCTTGCGTTAAATTCAACCGCTTTTTCACCTAGCCACTCTGTACTTGGGCAGACATACGCAATGAGTTTTTTATCTTCATCTTGACCATAAGCGATCACAACAGCACTACTTAAAGCATCATGCCCGGACAAAACTGTCTCGATTTCACCCAATTCTATACGGTGACTACGGATCTTAACCTGAGAGTCAACACGGCCGATAAATTCCAACTGACCATCCGGCGTCCAGCGCACTAAATCTCCCGTTCGATAAAGCCTGTTTTCCCTGCCATCCGTTACATGTGAACTGAATGGATCTCGGATAAATTGCCTTGCTGTGATTTCCGGTGAGTTTCGATAACCGCGTGCTAACTGAACGCCGCCAATATACAGTTCCCCGATAACGCCCATCGGAGCCAAATTACCTTCCTGATCAAGAATACGCATCACAACGTTAGGCAACGGTTTTCCAATCGTAATCTTCTCGTCAGTAAGTAACGCTGTGGTGACAATGGATGTACATTCTGTCGGGCCATATACGTTAAACAGCTTTCGATTCTGTAACCAACGAACAGCAATCTGCGGTGGTACTGCTTCACCCGCCAAAAGCAAAGTTGAGACAGAACGCCATTTGTTAAAATTCAGATGTGGAAGCAGCACGGGTGGTAACACAGCATGAGTTATCTGATATTTTTCAACCACTTCATCCAGCAATTCTGGGGAACGCCGTTGGGTTTCGGAAATCAAATAGAGTGTTGCGCCATAGGCCAATGTCATAGACATCTCTAAGATCATGGCGTCAAAACTCCAGGAGGCAAACTGCAACGCCCGGCAATGGGAGTCAATGCCAAATAAATCTACTTGCGAGCATGCCAGATTGACCCACCCTCTATGTTCCAGCATCGCCCCTTTCGGTTTACCGGTAGAGCCGGAAGTATAAATCACATAAGCCAGATGATTTTCTGTGAGCGGAAGTGGGCGCTCAGTAATATTATCCGTAGGCATATGTTGTAGCTGAGACTGGACTATCTCTGTGTCCAGACAAATCACTTTCTGCTGGCTGATTGGCAGTTTTTCAACCAGGTGAGTTTCGGTCAGGATGAATTCGACTTCACTGTGATCCAACATATATTGGAGGCGGGCTTTCGGATAACTGGGGTCTAACGGTACATAAGCGCCACCCGCTTTAAGAATACCCAATAATGCCACAACAGCTTGTAATGACCTTGGTATGCAAAGTGCAACCAACGTGTCCGGTACGATCCCCTGTCCAAGCAGATAATGAGCCAATTGGTTAGCTTGTTCATTTAATGACTGATAACTCAGGGTATCGTCGCCAAAAATCAGTGCATTTTTTTCAGGGTATTGTGATACCCGATCTTCGAAGAGTTCATGGAAACATTTCCCGGTCGGATAAGGAATTTGTGGCCCACTCCATTCATGCAGTAAGGTATTCCGTTCAGCATCGGCCAATAATGGAAGGTCATGAACGGACGGCTCGCTAATACCAGCATGATGCTTCATCACATCAACAATATTGGTCAGCAAAATTCCGTAATTGGCGATTAATCTATTAATGGTCGCATTTCTGAACAGGCTGGTATCAGAGATCCATCCAATGGATAACTCACCTTCGTCTTCTTCATAGATATGGACTTCCAAATCAAATCGGGTGGTCAAAAGGGAACGTTCTTTAGATGTAACAATACTATCCTGCTCCAGCGTTGTATCCCGTTGATTATTCTGTACTGCAAACATGATCTGGAAAATAGGATTATAATTTAAATTTCGTTCTGGACTGATTTTCTCCACCAGCATCTCAAAAGGCAGGTCTTGATGTGCATAAGCATCCAGGATTGTGCGGCTATTTTGTTTCAATAGTTCACTGAATGTAGGCTGACCGGATAAATCCGTTCTTATCACCAGTGAATTGACGAAAAATCCAATCAAAGACTCAGTATCACGGTGCCTTCGTCCGGCAAGCGGCATACCAACCAGAATATCTTTTTCACTACTGTAACGACTCAACAACACAGCAAAAGCCGTTTCCAGAAACATAAATAACGTCACTTCATGTTTGGCGCACAGTGCTCGTATTTCTTGAGTCAACACTTTTGAAATACGTTGTGGATGAACATTCCCTTCAAAATTTTGTTTTTCTGGCCGTGGATTATCCAGTGGAAAACGGTGAAGTGGAGAAATACCTGATAATTGGTTTTGCCAGTAATCCAATTGTTTTTCCAGAATATCCCCTTGCAGCCACTCCCGTTGCCATTGGGAATAATCGGTATATTGAACGGGTAATGGCGGCAGAGGATTACCCTCGCCCTGGCAATAAGCACGATATAATGTCAGCAACTCACTGATAAAGATTGCCAACGACCAGCCATCACAGGCGATATGATGAATCGTATAGAGAATGAAATAATCATCATCTGCTAATTTTAGCAACCGAATACGCAGCATCAGGTCAGTGCTGAGATTAACAGCTTGTTTCCACTCTTGCTCGCCGAGTTGTTTAAGCTGTTGTTGCTGCTCAAATTCTGCAAGTGTGGACAGATCATGGATGGTAATCGGCAAATCATAGGAAGTTGCGACAACCTGCCGAGGCTCATTATCAATAATTTTGAAATAAGTACGCAGCGATTCATGGCGTTCAAGTAATGTTGCTATAGCCGCCTCAAAAGCGTTGAGATTAAGCGACTCTCTCAACCTGAAATCACCGGTGCAGTTATATTGCGGACTGCCTTCGGTGAGTTGATCGATTAACCACAAACGCTGTTGAGCAAATGAAAGCGGGTAATGTTCCGCACGCTCATAACGCGGAATACCTTGCAGTCGGTGAGTGTCCGAATCCTCTTCTGAGTCGATTTGCTTCAAGAAATCAATTAATTCTTGTTTATATTGTTTCCATTCACTGAGCAGTTCCGGAGGAATGCTGTCTCGGCTGGTTTTATATTTCAGTTTGTTATCAATCACAAACAGAGTAATCCCTTGATTTAAAGCCTCATTGATAATTTGTGCTGCATTTTTCATATATCGCCTTCCAATAGTTCCTGTGTTGTCTCTTGCCCAGCCTGGAGATGTTTGCTCTTTTCTTTAACCTGATGAATCGTGGCGATTCGTGCTAATCGCTCAAGTGTTGGATGCTCAAAGACACTGCTCAACGGTATTTCAATGTTTAGATCATTGCGTATTAAGCTGATAAGACGGGTTGCTTGAAGAGAGTGACCACCCAGCACGAAAAAGTTGTCATAAATGCTGACTTGACTAACTCCCAATACTTCTTGCCATAACTGGCTAATTTTTCTCTCTACTTCATTTCTTGGCGCAACATAATTTTGTTGGCGGAAATCATTTTCATTTGGAATAGGCAACGCTTTTTTGTCCACTTTGTTATTTAACGAGAGTGGCATTCGCTCTAGCGGAATATAAAGGCTTGGAACCATGTATTCTGGTAATTGTTTTTTCAATGCTGATTCAAGTTGCTCTGAAAGTTCAGTTTGAATAGCGGAGGATTGAGAAGGGTTGTTGGTATTAAATTTTAGCCCTTTTTTATCCAACCAGTCTTTAGTTGGACAAACATAGGCAATTAATCTCTTATCGTTCCCATAAATAATAACCGCAGCGCTGCTTAAGGCGTCATGCCCGACCAATACAGTTTCGATTTCTCCCAACTCAATCCTAAATCCTCTAATCTTGACTTGAGAGTCAATCCGGTCAATAAATTCCACACTACCATCAGACAACCAACGGGCTAAATCTCCCGTTCGGTATAAACGTTGGGATTGGGATTTATCCGCCAAATCAGTCATAAATTTCGTTGCGTTTGTTTCAGGGGAATTCAAATACCCGCGTGCCAGTTGAATGCCGCCAATACATAATTCCCCGGCAACACCAATAGGTACTAGATTGCCTGATGGATCAAGAATACGGATAACGGTATTGGGCAATGGTTTTCCAATCGTAATTTTGTCATCAGTTAATAAGCCCGAAGTCACAATGGCAGTACATTCGGTCGGGCCATAGACGTTAAACAGTTTTCGATTCTGTGACCAACGAACAGCGATCTGTGGCGGTACAGCTTCCCCCGCTAAAAGCAAGGTTGAAACGGAACGCCATTTGTTAAAGTCCAGATAAGGCAGTAAAGCGGGTGGTAATACAGCATGGGTAATCTGGTGTTTGTCAACTAACTCATCCAAATATTCAGGGGTATGCTGTTGGGTTTCTGAAATTAAATAAAGTGCGGCCCCATACGCCAGTGTCATAGATATTTCTAAGATCATGGCATCAAAGCTCCAGGAAGCGAACTGCAATCCCCGGCTATATGAATCAACACCAAATAAACCCGCCTGTGAAAGCGCCAGATTTACCCACCCCTTATGTTCCAACATAACCCCTTTCGGTTTACCCGTAGAACCAGAGGTATAAATGACGTAAGCCAGATTATTTTCCGTTAGTGGGAATGGACGTTCAGCGATATTGTCCGCAGGCATGCGCTGCAATTGTGATTGCATTATCTCCGTATCCAAACAGACGACTTTCTGCTGGCTAATTGGGAGTTTTTCTATCAGATCTGTTTCGGTCAGAATAAACTCAGCTTCGCTGTGTTCTAACATATATTGAAGACGAGGTTTCGGATAACTGGGATCTAACGGCAAATAAGCTCCCCCTGCTTTAATAATCCCCAGTAGCGCGACTACAGCGCGTATTGAACGTGGAATACAGAGCGCGACCAATGTTTCTGGTTTGATCTTTTGTTCTATCAAGTAGTGAGCGAGTTGGTTAGCTTGTTTATTTAACTCCTGATAACTTAATGAATTGCCGTCAAAAATAACGGCTGTTTTTTCAGGATGTCGGACAGCTTGTTCCTCAAACAGTTCATGAAAACAGCCGCCATGCTGGCTATGATTCTGTGGGCCATTCCATTCATGTAATAAAGTGTGTATTTCAGCCTCTGCTAATAGTGGAATATCATGGACAGAAGGTTCCCTGTGTATTAGATCGGAACCAATACATGGCTTCATTATATTAACAATATTAGCAAGCAAGGTTTCATAATTGGCGAGTAATCTTTCAATAGTAATCTTGTTGAACAAGCTGCTGTCATAAACCCATAACAGGGATAATCCTCCCTCCTCTTCTTCATAAATATGAATTTCCAAATCAAATCGGACTTTCAAAAGCAGACGCTCTTCAAACTCAATATTATTATCCCGCACCAGTGCCATATCACACTGAGTATTCTCCAGAGTAAACGCGATTTGGAATATCGGGTTATAATTTAAGTTTCGTCCCGGACTCAGTTTTTCCACCAGCATTTGAAATGGCAGATCTTGATGTGCATAAGCATCCAGGATAGTGCGACTATTCTGCTTTAATAATTCACTGAAAGTGGGCTGGCCGGATAAATCCGTTCTGATCACCAGAGAATTAACAAAGAAACCCATCAAAGGCTCAATATCATGGTGTCTTCTCCCTGCAAGTGGTGTTCCGACCAAAATGTCTTTTTCATTACTGTAGCGACTCAACAATACGGCGAAGGCTGTCTCCAGAAACATGAATAATGTGACTTCATGTTGGTGGCATAAGGCTCTTATTTCTTGTGTTAAATCCTTTGAAATACGTTGCTCATTAAGCTGCCCCTCAAAACTCTGTTTCTCTGGTCGTGGGTTATCCAGTGGAAGACGGTGAAGTGGAGAAATACCTGATAACTGGGTTTGCCAATAATCCAGTTGTTTTTTCAGAATATCGCCTTGCAGCCAATTTCGTTGCCATTGAGCATAATCGGTATATTGGATTTTAAGTGGCGGTAATGGGGCTATTTCTCCTTGATGATACGCGCGATATAAGGTGATAAGCTCATTGATGAAGATTTCTATTGACCAACTATCACAGGCAATATGGTGAATGGTATAAATAATCACATAATCATTTTCCGCCAGCTTGATCAGGCGAATACGCAACATCAAATCAGTACTGAGGTTAAAAACCAAGTTATCTTCTTCTTTACTGAATCTTTTGACTTGAGATTCTTGCTCAGTTTCAGAGAATGCAGTCAGATCATGGAGTGTAATGGGTAAATCATAGGAATGTGTTATGACTTGCCGTGGCTCATTATCAATAATTTTAATATGGGTACGTAACGCCTCATGACGCTCAAGCAACGTTTTTACCGCAGCCTTGAAAGCGTCGAAATTCAGTTGTTCCCGTAATCTCAAATATCCAGGGCAATTATATTGGGGACTACCTTCGGTAAGTTGATCGATAAACCACAAGCGTTGCTGAGCAAATGAGAGTGGATAATGTTCTGCATTGCCATCACGTTGGATATTCTGTAATTGATATGTTTGAATTTCTTCTTCTGCATCGATCTGGCTCAGGAAGTTAATCAACTCTTGTTTATAGTTTTTCCATTCATTGAATAATTCCGTTGGAATACTATCACGGCTAGTTTCGTATTGTAATCGATTATCAGCAACAAATAGAGTAATTCCTTGATTTAAAGCCTCATTCACAATTTGCACTGCATTTTTCATATATCTCCTTGAAAATATCATATCAAATTGTTTATTAAGTGATTATTTATGATGTCCGTAATTTCAAAATAACAAATTTCTAATCATGTTAGCATATGGGCATCGAAAATCATTAGCTATGTTGTTTGATTTTATTATCAAAAACAGTGAGAAAATATGAAGGTTTTTTTAATAGATGAGCAATATAAAAATCACACCAAAATTAATAACCATTTAAACAGATAATAGGAATATTCTATTTACTCATTAACTATTTGCCTGCTATTAATATAAATCCGCATCTAAAAAAACATTAATCACAAAAACAACTGATATTCTCTTTTTCCTGACTAGACATAATGGCATTCATTAATCGCTCATAATATCGGAGTAAACTATCAATAGCTTCTTTGGAATAGAGTTATGGATTATATGTAAATCCACTATAAATTACGTTGATAACTTCCATTACCATTCTAGCGTATCCTCTTCAATATCGTTTTTTCTAAGACCAGATGCTCGTTGTCGTTTTTTTCCCTGAAGTTTAGCGAGTTGGATAGGAGATATGCTTTGTTTAGGAAGAAAAAGATTTAATTGTTCGGTTAAGTTTAATGCTGCCATAATGGCAACAAAAATCTCTAATTTGACTTTACCTTTTTCAGCATTCAGTACAGTTTTTCTTGTGACCCCAAAATGACACATTAAAACCATTATTATCTATAATGGTCAATTATAAGCACATTATATATCAATCGTAACTTTGTATGCTAATGTCCTATTAAAAAGACATTATAGACTTTAATAGTGAGAATATCCTATATATGGAACATTATGAAATGAGTTTATATCGGCAGGAACTGAATGCACACGTCATTGGATTAACCCGAGGGAGTGGCAATTGATTTGGATAAACATAACCGGGACGTTCTTCATCGATCAATGTCAGAGTAACAGGTGTTAATTTCTTACTGGTCCGGTCAAAAGCCAAAAATACTCCCTCCTTCTGCACATCTAACGACACATAATCGTCACCAGAATCTCCTCCAAGCTTACTCTTATAAGGAATCAGACCTTCATTAAAAATTTCCTGATAAGATTTACCTAGGCTATTTATTAACGCCTCTATATTTATCGTCATTATTTATATAACCCCTAGTATATAAACATGGATAACGGTTTATTAACCACTATCCAATAAAAGTAAAAAAAACTCTAGAAGACATTTATTCAAAACGTTCAAATATTAATGCATGTACCCGTAAATCAGCCAAATAGAGAAAACGAATTTCTGTATTAGGATATTGCTCACTCAACTTATGTGTATAAGAATCATATCCACCAACAATGCCAATAACAGGGATTTTTTCTGGGCCACCAGCAGAATCTGGTTCCCCCATAAGGGCTCTAACAATTGTTCTATCCATTGAATGTGAAAATGGATAAGGTATTTCTCCGTTATATTCCCCACTACCTTCATAAGCGTTAATAAGTGTAATTTGTACAGATTTTAATATTCTTGAATCAGCGTTAAAAACTAATGTAAGGCCAGTATCAGGTCCACAATTGAACGTATCAGCATTCTCAAACAAAAACTCAAACATTCCGGCTAAAATAAGTTTTCTTTCAACTAATTGCTCCGCCGTTTGTCCTAAACTTTTAATCATCGTCATAATATCTGCCATTATTCCCCCTTTTTCAGATAGTGTTGAAAGTAAGTGCTCTCACTCGATAATAAGCATCATAAATAAAAATGACTTCTACGTTTGGATAAGATTTTATACGATTTATATAAGCATCGTATCCACCAATAACACCTATAACCGGTGCTTCTATCATATCTTTTGACTCCGTAGGTTCTCCATATTCAGCTCTTATCGTTTCCTTATCCATTAAAGGTAAAAATGGATAAGGCAAACTACCATTATATTCATCATGCTCACCATGTATATCAATTAGAGTTATCTGGACTGAATTCAATTGCCTAGATTTAGAATCAAAAACTAATGTAATTCCTTTTTCAGGCTCGCAATTGAACGACTCATCCCCTTCAAAATGAAATTTAAATATTCCTTTAGATATCTCACCATCCTCAACTAACGTTTCCGCGGTTTTTCCAAGATATTTAACTAATTTCGTAATATTATTCACTATTACTACCCTTATTCTTCATGCAATCAGTGTAGTTCTTCCAATACCTTATATCACTTCTGCTTATTCCGCCTTTGAGATATCTCTACCATGTCACACTTTCAGCACGAAGGAAAGTTATTGTCTCAACTTGTTCAAGCAAATCATGGGATAATTGTATATAAATCTTTTCCTCAGATTCAGATACATTGTAAAGGTAGAGGTCTTTCCAACCATATTGACAGTTAAACACCTTACATGGTGGAAAAGACTTAATTGCCTGCCCAAAATGCTCCTTAACCCATGCACGCGTCATTGGATTAACCAAAGGGAATGGCAATTGATTTGGATAAACATAACGGGGCCGTTCTTCATCGATCAATGTCAGAGTAACATGTGTTAATTTCTTACTGTTCCGGTCAAAAGCCAAAAATACTCCCTCCTTCTGCATATCTAACGACACATAATCGTCACCAGAATCTCCCCTAGGTTTACTCTTATAAGGAATTAGACCTTCATCAAAAATTTCCTGATAGGTTTTACCCAAACTATTAATTAATGCATTAACATTGATCGCCATTATTTATATAACCTCTGTTTCATATCTGACCTCTAGCATATAAACATGGATAACGATTTATTAGCCGCTATCCAATAAAGATAGAAAACTGAAAAAAATATCCCAGAAAACGTCTATACAACTTGCTCAAATGCTAATACATCTACTCGCAAATCAGTTAAATATGAAAAATGAATATTTGTATTAGGGTATTGTTCGCTTAGTTTAAGTATATAAGCATCAAACCCACCCATAAGCCCTATTACCGGAACTTTTTTTGGACCACCGCTGGAATCAGGTTCCCCCATGAGTGTTCTAACGGTTGTTTTATCCATTGAGTTTAAAAATGGAGGAGGCATATCGCCATTATATGAATCATTATTATCATAAACATTGATTAATACAAACTCCACTGAATGCGGCCTCCTTGAAACATTGTGAAAAGTTAGCCTCAGACCGGGTTCTGGTTTACAAAAAAATTCATCGTCTCCTTCAAAGAAATATTCAAACTTATTAGCTGGAATAATCTCTTTTTCAATTAGTTGCTCCGCTGTTTGTCCCAAGTTATCAATTAACTCTTTAATGTTGATTACCATTATTTTCATAACCCCTGTTCTTGATTGAGCTAAGGCTATATTCCCCGCTCAAAAACCAACCCTCTAACACGCAAATCAGTTAAATATAATCGCGAAAATCCTTTTCATCACTTACTCAATCTCTATTTTTTAAAGCCAGGTTTGCCGTTTTTGGTTCTCCATTCCTTTATCACTTCAAGCACACCTTCAGGACTATCTTCAATGCCATCTTCTGGATAGAAGATTAAATCACCGCCAGAGGGGTGTTCTGAAATTCTTTCAAATTCATCTATAGCTTCTGATTCTTCCTCCTCTGTTCGAAAATTTCCATTAAATATTTTCTTTATCAAGGATAAAAATTCATTTTCAGTAATATTCATTACATTATTTTCCATAGTTTATTCACCTCCAGCTATGTAGTTCACCATGTCTCTTTGGCGTAACAACACTAATGTTATCAACATTATAAACATCTCCACCTTTAGAAATAGGCTTTTTATGATGTAACTCGTATTTTTTCTTTTTTCCTTTCCATTCGTCTTTCCTTGGAGCTGGAGCTTTTCCTTTTTTCATATTTCCCATATTCGCAGTTTTAAATTGCTTAGAAAACTCAGGGTCATTAGCAACTTCTTTCCAAAACGCATTCCTGAAATTATCAAAGTTATTAAACTTCCTCCCACGCAACTTATCTGCTATCTGACTGGGAATTGGTGCTCCCATACCTTGCCCTGCGCGACTTAACCAGTTTCCTTCGATTTTTTGTCCCCGACCAGTTACCACTCCCGGTTGATTCCGAGGAGTATTAAACATCACATAGATCGGCTCTATGCCTGAATCGGCTGGGAATACCAGAATATAATCACGGAAATCCTTTTCCTACGTTACGGGCAGCGATTTAATATCGCTATCCACTTTACCAAAGACAAATAATTAGAAATCACACTTCACTCAAATTTTTTTAAAAGTTATATTACTCACCTTCTGATCTGTAGAATACGCAAAAATTATTCGTGTATTTGGGTACTGATCGCTCATCCGGTCAATATAAGTATCCCATCCTCCAACCATTCCAATAACTGGCAATTTAACAGCGCCCTTTGTCTCTGATGGCTCTCCTAGCACAGATTTAACCTTTGTCTTATCCATTTCAGGCAAAAATGGGGGCGGCATTTCACCTCTATAAATCTTCATCCTTGGCCCAGATTTAATTAGAGTAATACCGACTGAGATTAACAACCTTGATTTATCTTCAAAAACTAACGTTAATCCATCCTCTGGTATACAGAGAAATTCATCGTCTCCTTCAAACAAATATTCAAACTTTCCTGTCGGGATAAGTTGTTTTTCAATTAATAGATCTGCTGTTTTCCCTAGACTATGAATTATTTCAACAATATCTCTCATTACCTGTACCATCCTTTCTCTTGATTAAATTTATGTAAGTCTTTCCGGGCATTATTCAATTGACTATCAGTATAACCTTCTTCTTTCAGGCCTGGAGTCATAGCATCAAAGTTACTATCAACTGCTGCTTTCAAATCGGATGCATCCTGAATCCTTTTCGTTGGTGTATTTCGCCCGCCATAAGTTTCACTATATTTTTGATGAACCCAGCGAGAAACAGCAATACAAACGCTATTCTCTAAGATATTTTTGAGCACACCAGAATCTAATTCTCCGTACCTTTCAATCAAATAAATTTTCAATGCCGCCTTAGAAGGAATATGATCAATATCCAACCCATCATTACGGCTACGTCCAGCCAGATCCTGATATTCTCCCACTTCCAACGGTTTCACCGGTGGTTTACTCAAATACACATACACCGGCGGCATATTAGGAACAGGGAGGATCAGAATATAATCACGAAAATCCTTCTCTTCCGGCATCGGTAACGATTCAATATCGCTGCCGACTTTATCCGGGATCGGCAACACGGTTATTTGCGACGGAATAAACGGTTGTTCTTCATTCCCGGTATGCGGTGGAACTTTGAATTCCTGCTCGCTCGGCGTCCATAAAATTGTCGGCCGGTTTTCTCCCGGTTCCCAGAACTCGTAATTACCGGTGGTCCGATTCAGCGTCATCATGCGAACCGGCACTTTATCCAGACCGCCTTCCGGGCTGACGTGATATCCCTGAACCGTCATCCTGCCGCTTTTTTCATCTCTGATCCAGCGAAAACGTACACGAGTTGGTGCTTTACCGTACTGTTCCGCTATCTGTCTCAGACGAGACGGATCTAAGTAATCCTCCTCACCCTCATTCAGCTTAGGTGAATAAAACAGCCCCATTAATCCAACTGTCACCGGATTCGGCGCCGCTAGCCAACGTCCTGCACTGATGGCGCCGCCGCCAATGTAACGCATCACCAGCGTTTCCCCTTCCGCTACCGCGCTACGAGCAGTGGCGGCCACGGCGGTAGCAGCCGCTTCGGCTTTATCTTCACCACCACGGAACCACCGTTTATACCACGGTAATTTTTTATCCTGCGGTTTATCCGGTTCAGGCGGGTGTTTCTCACCTTGTGGAGATGGTTCCGGTTTTTGCGGTGTCACCGGAGTGGGAGATGACGGAACCTGATATATCGCCATTCTGCCGAAGTTATCCGCCGGTTCGGCTTCGGTTCCGGCATCGGTACAACCTTTACCCCGTAAGCAAGATTTCGCAAACACCGGTATCGGAGGCTCTTTAGTCACAGGAGGTGCGGGCTGAACGTTTCTCGCTTCCTCCACCGGCGACGAGAAATTTTGGGTCGCCATATTAACAGGGGATGTAGCCCGATTATTGGGTTGCTCCTGCTTCTCATAGCTGTCCATCTCCGAATTGATGAACCTAGCCCGACAGGGGCAAGTACTCACACTGTCCAATGTACCAGCCAATTTACGTCCCATATCAAACACATCTGATACACCACCGACAATCGTGTAACTACCGGGATGTTTGCCACAAGTGACCTTATCCCCTTCACGAGCGGTTGCCCGTCCATTAAATGTCATGGTGTGATCACCGGTAATAATCTGTCCGCCACAGGTTGTCTTATCACCAACAAGCAAGAAATATCCTATTGCCATCTATTCATCTCTCCATTGATTTACAGTATGGAGAGTGAATCTAGTTGAAATTATTGTCATATCATTATCACCATGAGTTAATACACATGATTAATAATTCATCACATTTCGCTTAGAAAACATATAGGAATATTCTGAAAATTGCTTATTTTATTGTCTCCAACAGGCGTAAAACACCACATTTTGCAACAATTTACATACAACTTGATAACATAAACAGATAATCACCGCCATTGCGATAATAATGTAAAGTCGAAAAGATAATGGTTCGATATGTTGAGGAAGCCGTTAAACTCAGAAAATAAAAACGCTGACCATAAAGATCAGCGCCTAGTCATTTATCTCATCAAATATTTATTATTGACCAAACATCTCTCGCAACCAGCCCGGTGCTTCTTCTTGCTGTTGAACCGGTGCTGATACCGCTGTTTGCTGGCACAAACTCTGTGGATCATAAGTCCAAACCGGTAATGTTCGCCAACCACTGCCACTACAGCTAAAGCTGCCATCCTGATTAACCGCCATATCGACAATGCCTTCCGGTGGAATATTATTCAACATCAGCGGCGTCTGATTTTCCAGATAACGGCGATACACATTCAACGCCCCTGTAGCACCGGTCAGATTGGTCGGGTCGTTGTTATCGCGGCCAACCCATGCTATCACCACCTCTTTACCATCGATTCCGGCAAACCAGCTATCACGCAGATCATTGGTGGTACCCGTTTTACCCGCCAGATTATAACGACCAAACTTAGCGTTCAGAGAACGAGAAGTTCCATTCGCCACCACCTGCTGCATACCATATAGCGTCAGATAAGCCGCCTGAGCCGGTACAGCCCGTTCAGCCTGTGGGTAACTCTGATATATCACGGTACCATCCTCCGCGATGACAGAACGTAACGCGGAAAGCGTCGCACGGTTGCCGCCACTCGCCATTGTCTGGTATTCCTGCGCTACTTCTAACGGCGTCAAGCTAAGAGAACCCAGTAACATGGCCGGAACCTGTTGAATCACTTCCTCCGGTACGCCAAGCCGAATCAATGTGTTGCTGACATGATCAAGACCAACCGCTAATCCAAGGTTCACCGTAGGAATATTCAATGAATTTGCCAGCCCATCTATCAACATGACACGCCCACGGAAACGGCGGTCGTAATTTCTCGGTTCCCAAACCTTGCTGTTCGGCTGTTTTACCGCAAGAGGTTCATCCGACAGCCAGGTATTCAATCGATATTGATCAGGTTCACTCAATGCCGCCAAATAAGTCGAAGGTTTTGCCAGTGAACCAATTGAACGACGCGCCATCATCGCTCGGTTAAATCCAGCATATTGAGGTTGAGAACCACCAACCATCGCTCTGATTTCACCACTGATGCGATCGACAATCACCATTGCCCCTTCAAGGTCAGCAATTTTGCGGGTTTTTCTCAGGCTGGCAATCCCCTCTTCTACTGCATTTTCAGCCGCATCCTGAGATACCGGGTCCAAAGTAGTGAAGATTTTTACGCCGGACAGATCATTTACTTTATCCCCCAGTCGGTCCTGCAACTCCTTACGAACAAGCTGCATAAACGCCGGTTGTGGAGTAATAACGCCACCTTTCGGTTTTACCCCTAGTGGACGAGCACTTAATAACTTATAAAGATCTTCATCAATAATTTGCTGGTTTTGTAACAGCTTGAGCACCACATTACGACGCTGGAGAGTGAGTTTAGGATTACGCCACGGATTATAGAGTGAAGCGCCTTTCACCATACCAACCAGCAACGCCTGTTGATCTAAACTCAATTCATCCACGGGACGACCAAAATAGTAGAGGCTCGCCAACGGAAATCCTCGGATCTCCCCGTCACCACTTCGGCCTAAATAAACTTCGTTCAGATACAGTTCGAGAATTCGATCTTTGCTGTAACGATAATCCATCAGCACAGCCATATAGGCTTCATTGGCTTTGCGCACCAAAGTACGTTCATTGGTCAGGAACAGGTTTCTCACCAATTGCTGCGTCAGGGTACTTCCCCCCTGAACCGTCCGCCCGGCAGTCAAGTTAGCCAGTGCTGCACGCCCAATGGAAAGAATACGGATGCCATCATGTTGATAGAAATGGCGATCTTCCGTCGCCAGCAAAGTGTTAACCAATAACTCCGGGAAACCAGAACGTGGCACAAATAACCGCTGCTCCCCATTGGGGGACTGCAACATGGTAATCAGCTTCGGATCAAGACGGAAGAACCCAAACTGACGCTGGTTTTCCAGATTTTCGATCCCTGCCAAACGGTTATCGCTGAAAGTCAGCAGAGCGTGGATCTGCCCCTCTTTGCTGTCAGGGAAATCAAACGGACGGCGTAACATTTCAATGGTTTCACCTCTGACAGAAAACTCTCCAGGACGGGTAATTTTTGTCACCTGGCGATACTGCATCCCTTCTAGCAGGTGTACCATCTCTTTCTTACTGTAGTTCATGCCCGGTTCAAGATTGACCATGCGGCCATAGACTGCCGCCGGTAACTCCCAGACTTTTCCATCAATGCGATCGCGGATTTTGGCATCCAGATAGACACCATAAGCCGCCAGTATTACGGCAAAAATAATAAATATCTTGAATAACAACCAGAACCAACGCCACTTTTTCTTAGGTGGACGAGAATACTTTCCTGTCGTTGTCATGGGTTGATCCTCTTCATCATCGTAGTCATCATCTTCATAACCAATATCATCATCATCCAACCTATATCGCCTTTTTAATGGCCGTTTATGGCGAGATACCCCTTTTTTGCCTTTACGTCCAATTGGTTGACGATCTTCACCAGACATTCCAAAATTCTCCAAAACCGCTCAGATTCTCTTATTGGGTTTTCATATTTTTTAATGAATTTATTCGCCGACAAAAACAAGGGTTAAACTCTATTACGAATATTTTTTTGTCCGCCGAGTCGGTACCGTATTCGCCGGATCATCCGGCCATAAATGTTTTGGATAACGCCCTTTCATCTCTTTTTGCACTTCACGATAGGATCCTTGCCAAAAAGCAGCCAAATCCTGTGTGATCTGCAATGGCCTTTGGGCGGGTGATAGTAGTTCAAGCACCAGTGTTACCCGCCCTTTTGCCAGAGATGGGCTTTGCCGCTCACCATACATTTCCTGTATCCGAACTGATAATACCGGCGGTTTATCACTGAAATAACGGATTGCTATCCGACTGCCGGTAGGGACAGTGTAATAAATAGGCAGTTCATTATCCAGACACTGCTGTTGTTGCCAATCCAGCAAATTTTCCAGCGCCGGTGACAAATCAATCTGTTTCAGCCCTTTCAAATCACGCACACCAGTAAGGAACGGCATCAACCAATCATCCAGAGAAGCCATTAATGCTTCATTATCTACTGTCGGCCACTGCATTTCAGGCAACCATTTGGCCGCACATTGGATACGGATGCACAACTGAATTGCCGCAAGTGACCAGTTCAGTTCATGTAATCCCTCACTGCGTAACCAGTTTAGCAGAGCCTGTTGTAATTGCTCATCGGAAGGCTTTGTCAATCGTTGGGCTTTTACTGTCAAGCTGCCACATTGCAACCGCTTCCAAGCCTGTAACGTCCCTTTGTTATTATCCCATTCAACAACACTCTGCTCGCTGAATAAATTCGGTTGTTGCTGTATCAGAGGTTCAATATCCAAAGGACAAGCCAGCAAAATACGCGCATCAGGATTCCTGCTGTTTTGTAATAATGAAGGAACCACCAGCCACGATTCGCCAGATAACTTTTCTTCATCATCGATTATCGTTCCCAGACCATTCGCCAGTTGAAAACGCCCTCCCTTATCCCGATTTTTGGCTATTCTGTCAGGAAAACCTTGGGCTAATAGCGGTGCGGCAAGTCCGCTGTCTGGCTCACCAAAATGATCGCCCATATTTCTAGCTAACTGCTTTGCCCGCCGTAACCAATGAGCTTGTCGCTGCTCAACCCAGTACGTGATATCCGGCTGACCACCACGGGGCGGTTCCTCCAGAATCGCGCTCAACATAGCGGCAGTTGCCAACATGTCGGCCCCTTGTTCCAATCCTGCACATAACATCGCAGCCAGGCGCGGATCACTGCCGGATTCCGCCATTTTTCTGCCTCTGGACGTTAACTGACCATTGTTATTGACTGCACCTAACTGTAATAACAGCGATTTAGCCACCGCCAGAGCCGCCGCAGGGGGAATATCCAGCCAGTGCAATTGGGAGATATCATGGCACCCCCACTGCAATAAGGAGAGCCATAAGCTACTGAGATCAGCATTCAGAATTTCAGGTTCACTATGTTCTGCCGCTCTTTCTGCCTGTTCTTGACTGAATAGGTGCCAACAAATTCCGGCTTCCAATCGGCCTGCTCGACCCGCTCGTTGTGTCATAGAAGCTTGACTGATGCGTTGAGTGATCAGGCGAGTCAGCCCATTTTTAGGTTCAAAACACGTTGTGCGTTCAAGGCCGCTATCAACCACCAACCGGATACCTTCAATCGTTAAGCTGGTTTCCGCAATGTTAGTCGCCAAAACAACTTTACGGCGTCCACATGATGAAGGTTCGATCGCTTTTTGTTGCTCAGCCAATGACAACGCACCGTATAACGGGCACAAATCGGTGTCCTCAGCAACTTTCCCGCTAAGAAACCCAAATACCCGTTGAATTTCTCCGCTACCCGGCAAGAACAACAGCATAGAACCTTGCTCCTGTTGGAGTAACCGCAATACAACGGTAGCTACACTCTGTTCAAAAGGTTGATGAGCAGGCAAATGATAATAATGTCTGGTGACAGGAAAGCTTCGCCCTTGAGAAGTCACCACTGGCGCATCAGGTAATAAAGAACAGAGCCGCTGATTATCCAAGGTAGCTGACATGATCAAAATTCGCAGATCATCCCGCAGACCTGCCTGTACATCCAGCAACAACGCCAGCGCCAAATCGGCCTGCAAACTGCGCTCATGGAATTCATCCAGAATCACCAGAGAAACCCCTGTCAGCATGGGATCTTGCTGCAACATACGGGTTAGAATGCCTTCCGTTACCACTTCAAGGCGAGTGGTTGTACTCACTTTCGTTTCTGAACGCATCCGGTACCCCACAGTCTGCCCGGTATTTTCATTCAATTGAGCTGCAAGGCGATTGGCAACACTGCGAGCGGCAATTCGCCGTGGTTCTAACATTATGATACGCCCAGAAAAATCGGCCTTTTTCAAAATTTCCAATGGCAAAGCCGTCGATTTCCCGGCACCGGCCGGAGCATGAAGCAGGACCTGTTGTGAATTTTTCAACGCACTCAGGACAGGTTCGACGATCTCATATACAGGCAATAAAGACACAAATACTCCATACCAAAGAAAGTTAACTTTCAACCGCCTGCATTGTAGCATTGCCTGCTTCAATCTTATGCCATCCGTCATTAAGGCGTTTTTATGAAATTCTATCCACTATGCCAATACAGGGTACAGAGAGAATATAATCATGCATAATTGCCATTGATACAGTAATATTGCGGTTTCTGTTTTTAAAAATAAATAGTTAGATTAGATATATAAATAATTTTAATTTTAACGCCAAATACATTGATAAATTCATTTAATGTGCTAATCTTTTAATTACCTAGATTCTTAATTATTTTTACAAAGTTATGAAAGGAGTTTAAAATTGGGCTCTGAATTTTGCTTTGTCAAATATGGTTTTGATAAAAATTTAAATGAATTAACAAATGAGTTTCAATTTGATGAGTTATCTACCGGAAGAATACTCTTCCGTAATACAACAAATGTATCTAAATTTAAAAGTGAAAGATATACTGCTTTTTTAATTGGTAATATATATAACATATCTACCATCAGATTCATTCTTGGAAAAATAGAAGGAAGAGCTGGTGTGCTTAGCGATGTGGAGGTTTTATTATTAATTAGAGAAAAATTTGGCAATTCCATTATTTCTATAGCAGAAGGGGATTATTGCCTTTTTATTGAGGATAAAAAGGGAAATATAGAAGTAATAACAGAGTCTAGAGGATTAAATTTAGTAAATTTAGTACAGACAGATTTGATTTGGATTACTAATAGTTTGAAGATTGTTGGTAAGGTAGAGGGAGATAAAGCTTTTGATTTCAAACCTGAAAGCGAAGTTATTAAGAACTCACTAAAACCAGATAATTTTTCACCAATAAGAAATGTGTCCAGATTAAAGCCTGGTACAATAAATAAATTAACATTTGATGAACAGAGATATCTTCATTTGGAAGTTGAATATGTAATATCTCCTGTAGAGGAAAATTCTTTTGATATAAAAGAAAGTGTTCTTCTTGAAATAATTGATTCTGATTTGAGAAACTCTATTTCCCGGTTATCTAAAAATAATGAAATTATAGGTGTTCCACTATCAGGAGGGTTAGATTCGAGTTTAGTTACTGCTTTAGCATCAAAGTATTTTGATAAAGTAAAAACATGGTCTATAGGAACAGAATTAAGCAATGAATTTGAATTTTCTAAAATTGTTTCTGATTATCTTGGTACAGAGCACGAAGTTAAAATTCTTAGTGAAGATGAAGTTATATCAGGTGTAGTAAAAGCTATTTATTATAATGAAATATTTGACGGATTATCTTCTGAGATTCAATCAGGATTATTTAATGTTTATGAATTAGCAAAAGGAAAAGTTAATTCATTGATAACAGGATATGGTTCTGATTTATTATTTGGGGGTATATTAGACCCCGAAAAATCCTATATTGAACCAAATAAAATATTGTCTGAGCAAGTTTATAGAACTAAATGGACAGGAGAATTTTCAACTCATGGAGCAGGAAATTATGGGTTGAATGTTTATCATCCATTTTGGACTAATAATCTTATATCTTTATGTCATAATTTGGAACCATACTTTAAAATAAGAGATAACGAAGTTAAAAATATTTTACGAGAGTATGCAAATAGTATAAATATCCTCCCAAAAGAAATAGTGTGGAGAAAAAAAATAGGTATTCATGAAGGATCATCTGTTAATAAATCTTTTGCAACAATGATAGGAACTGAAGTAAATAACTATCAAGATAAAACAAGGTTTAGTTATTCTATATATAAAGAATTTTTGACAGGAAGATTGTCAATTGAGGAAGCAAATTCAACCAAGTTGTGTGAAATCATAAGAAGGAATTAGATATGGTAATAGAAAGAGATTTTAGCTCAATTAGGGTAATTATTCTTAACCATGAAAATAAGCATAATCCATTTAGTGAAAGTTTAGAAAACTCAATTAAAAAATCTTTAATTAAAGCTGATCAAGATGACAATGTTAAAGCCATTGTTGTTTATGGTGGGGAGAATCGTTCTTTTTCTTCAGGGGGAGATTTCAGTGAAGTTAAAAATCTATCAGGAGAAAGTGTGGAACGTTGGATAGATAGAGTGATTGATCTATATTGTGCTGTTTTAAACGTAAACAAACCAACAGTAGCTGCGGTAGATGGTTATGCTATAGGAATGGGATTTCAATTTTCTTTAATGTTTGACCAAAGAATTGTATCAAGTGAAGCTAAATTTATAATGCCTGAATTAAAACACGGTATTGGTTGTTCTGTAGGTGCAGCTATACTTAGTTTTACACATGGACATAATATAATGAAAAAAATTGTATTTGAATGCGAAGAGATTTCATCAGAAATGTGTATTGAATACAATATTGCAAATCAGGTAATAGATAAAGAAATTCTTTTAGAAACAGCAATAGAACGCGCTAATTTACTAGCAACATATCCGAAAACAGCATACTTAAACACAAAAAAATTTATGAACAAAAAATTCGTTGATATCTTGGAAGATAGCAGAAAAGAATCAAAATTAGTTCATAAAAATTCGTTTGGCTCTAGAGATTCTCAAAAGCATTTTAAAAAAGTACTTGGTGAGAAATATTAATAAGGATAATTAAATGAATAAAAATTTACAATGGTCGCCAATAATGAAGTCAGGTTTTGGTGCTAACATTAGTGCAGATGATTTTTTGAAAGTTTCTGCTGAAGAAATTAAAAATCTTCTAATGAGGCAAGGCTTTGTTGTAGTCAATAAAATAAACCTTAATGCTGATGAATTTCGTGATATATACAGCAAATATGGAACAATAGTTGAATATGCAGATGAAAAAATAGATGTTGGTTTTGGGTATCGTGATACATTAAAACTTGAGGGCGAAAAAGGAAAAGTTGTCACTGGACGTGGACAACTCCCATTTCATGCTGATGGTGGGTTATTGTTATCGCAAGTAGATCAGGTTTTTTTATATGCCGCAGAAATAAAAAACATGAAGTTTCGAGGAGCAACTACTGTTTGTGATCATGTTCTTGCATGCAAAGAAATGCCTAAGCATTTATTACATGTTTTAGAAAATGAAATTTTTGAAGTAAGGGTTCTGGAATATGGCTACTATGTAGATGTATCTCCTGCTGGATGGTTTCAAGTTCCTGTATTTACTGACCTTGGATGGGTGAGAAAAATGCTAATATATTTTCCATTCGATGAGGGACAACCAGCCAGCTGGGAGCCAAGAATTGTTGGGTTCACAGATGAAGAAACAAAGAGATTTTTTGCTGAGCTTACTGAATTTATGAAAAACCCCCGCTATTATTATAAGCATTATTGGGAAAGAGGTGATTTAATTATAATGGATAACAGAAGAGTTATTCATGAAAGGGAAGAATTTGATGACGATAATATCGTTCGTCGTCTTTACCGTGGGCAAACTGCTGATATTTAAATTCCTCCCCCTTCATAGAAGGGGAGGTAAAAATAAAGTGACATATGAGTTGTTATAACTATAGAAATTACAAATAATGGCTAATAAAAAATCAAACAATAATAAAGTTTTTAAAGACGAAACATCACTGTATTCTAGATATAGTATATCAACCCTTTTTCTTAAGTTTTTTGTAACTTTATTGTTAACAAATAAAATCACAAAAAAAATTTCTTTATGGATGATGAGATTTATTTTAAATAAAAAAAATAAGTTTTTTATTAGGTTTTTAAATGGGGTTTATTTTGGTGGTGAAAGTATAGATGAAGCAAAGGCTAATGTGATTTTTCTATCAAAAAATAATATTCATAGCATATTAGATTATGCAATTGAAGGGAAAAACGACGAAATTTTCTTTGATAATGCGCTAGAGTCAACATTAAAATTAATTGATCTCGCTAGCAAAGAGTCCAATATACCATATGTTGCCATTAAGCCTTCATCACTAGGAGATATTCATCTTTATGAAGAAAAAATGAGAGGTTGGAATTTTTTTGGAGAAAAAATTAATTCTTGGAGTAGGATATTAGAACGTTATGAAAAAATATTTCATTATGCAGAAATTAAATCAGTTAAAGTTATGATTGATGCAGAGCAATCTTGGATTCAGGCGGCAGTAGACAAGATTGTCATAGATAGCATTATTAAACACAATAAAATATTACCTATTATAACATTAACAATACAATCCTACAAAAAAGAATCCATTGATCTTCTGATGTTACTACATAAAATTGCTATTGATAATAACATTAAAGTTGGTATTAAGATTGTTAGAGGAGCTTATTTAGAAGAAGAGATTAAAAATAAAGAAAAATCAATTGGAACATTTTTTTTTAATAAAGAAGAGACTGATTTAAATTATAATTATTTAGTTGAATACATATCAAAAAGAATTGAGTATTTTTATCCTTTTTTTGCAACTCATAATGAAAATAGTATATCAATCATATTAAATAAGAATGAATTAAAAAATAAATCATTTTGGATTGGACAATTGTACGGGATTGGAGATCATATTTCATCAAAACTAGCTTACAATGGTATTAGGACGTGTAAATATTTGCCATATGGGCCAATTGATAAATCATTGCCATATTTATTAAGAAGGATAAATGAAAATGCAGTGGCTTCAGATACCTTTGTTACAGAAAACAAAAAGATAATGAAAGAGATTATTTTAAGATTAAAAAAATATGGGAGATAAAAATGGATGTCTTTAAATTAAAAATTGGAAATGATTCTTTTGATATATCATCGAATGAAACGATTTTGAAATGTGCTTATAAGAATGGAGTTAAATTAAAATATCATTGCGCTTCTGGATATTGTGGAAAATGTCAAGTAAAGCTTATTTCTGGTGAAGTTAACTTAGATCATTCTGGTGGAATATCTAGAGATAAAATATCTTCTGGATATATATTGACTTGCTGCTCATACCCGAAAAGCAACATTGAAATATAGGAAAAAAATGAAATATATTTATTTGTTTTTATCTATAATAATGTCATCAAAAGCATATTCATTTGATAACATGAAACTCAGCTTTGTTGAAGGCGGTGATTTTTACGTTGGTAGTGTGTTTGGCGCTCAAAATTATGAATCTCATTCTAATGTTACATTAAATTCTTTTTATATCATGAAGAATGAAGTTACTTATTCAGAATATAAAGAGGTATATGAATGGGCTATATTAAATGGTTATGATTTTGATGATGGATGTAATGGGGCACATTATGAAGATTGCCTTCCTCCTGAGCAGGATGAAGGCAGGCATCCTGTGACTAGTATTAAATGGTTAGATACCATTCTTTTTTCAAATGCATTAAGTGAGAAATTAAAACTCACTCCAGTATATTTTCAAAAAGGAAATAAAATTATTAGAAAAAAAGACAAAAATTTAGAGATCTTTATAAATACAAACGCTAATGGCTATCGTTTACCTACCTTAAATGAATGGCATGTTGCAGCAAGGGGCGGAAAGCCTGCCTTACGATTAGGAAGATATGGATACTATCACTCTGGAAGCAATGATTCTAAGAAGGTGGCATGGTATCCAGAGTTTAATACAAGTAATTTTGGAACACAGGTTGTAGGTAAATTATCTCCAAACGACTTAGATTTATACGATATGAGTGGAAATGTTTCTGAATGGGTCTATGATAGTTATGAACTTGGTACAGTTAAGTTGTACTATTTTTGTGGTGGAAGTTATCTTTCCCATGCAAACAGCTTATCCAGTTGTGATAACCATAGTTCAGGATATATTATGCCAGATGTTGGATTTAGATTAGTTAGGAGCTATTTAAATGAAAAATAAATTTTACCTTATTTTTATTTTACTTTTCTCTTTTGAGGCATTTTCTCATTGCGGAAATAAGGTAAATCTAAAGGATGGAATCAATCTTATAGATTTGAATGGTGATGGAAAAAAAGATGTAATTTTTTATGCCAAATTTGAAAACAATACATCTCATCCAAGTAACACATTAACTGTTTTTATAAAAAATAAAAATGGGAAATTTAATATAGTTCCACTCCCAAATGATACTGGTTTTACTTGGTTTGATTTTAAATTATCTGCTTCTGAAATAAAAATACAAGATTACGAGCTAAGGGTAAAAAATGGAGTTTATTATATTATTTTTTTTCGCAAAAAAAATAATGATGATGACATATTTGGAGAATACCCAGTAGAATTTATTAAATATGATATAAAATATAACAATGAAGTGCCTGGTATTTCAAATTATTATTGGGATTATACTAAATCCTATCTTACAAAGAAAAAATATAAAAATGTTAGTGATGCCATGACAGAATATAATATGGAGTGTAGTTTATGAAATTTTTTTTATTTTTTTTTGTTTTTTTATCTTTTTTTTGTCATTCAGGAGAAAATGAATCTTTTAGAAAAAAAATACAAAAAAAAATTGACGATAAAATATTATTATGCCTAGGTGAGACTGAATGGCCAGTATCAATTAATGAAGATTCTATATGGGCTAATGCGAACATGGAATCTCTTGTTGATGCTGGATTAGTAAAGTTGGATTTTAAAAGAGGAAAAAATAAATTATGGAATTTAACCAATTTAGGGAAAAAAGAATTTAATAAAAATGGTGATTTTTGTTACGGTAGAATGATGTTAAAAGACATTCTAAATATAAATTACATAAATAAAAAAAGAGGATTTATAGTTTTTAACTACTATGTACACTTATTACCTGAATGGGCTAAGAACAAATCAATAAGGTTTGCATATTCTTATCTAGATAATATTATCACAGGCATTGACAATGAAAAATATCAAATTGAATTTGAAAAATCTGACACTGGGATTATTAAAATAATAAGTGATCCTATTCAACTTGAAATTCTTTACTAATTTTAAGCAATAATAGGGTTCAGAAACAACGGAATAGTACACTCCGTTAAATAACTATTTAATGGCAGATTCGACTAAATATACATTACACCTGCTGGATAGTCTTGGTATTCAGCATAAAAACAATTTTATGAAACATCGTTCAAAAGCAGTTATTTCGGATAAAGATTACTCCAGCCAATCATTACGTAGCCGATTAAAAAAATCAGGGAATAAAAGTGATAATTCCGTATATACCCAATGGATTTCAAGATGCATCGCGACGGCAAGGGAGCGAATCCCCGGGAGCATAGATAACGATGTGACCGGGGTGAGTGAGTGCAGCCAACAAAGAGGCAACTTGAAAGATGACGGGTATAAATCAAACGAAAAATCCCGGTCAGATAGACAGGTAAAATTCGACCATAAGACGAAATGTTGTGGAAAGATGTTTTGGTCGACTGAAAGAACATTGTAGCATTGCCTGCTTCAATCTTATGCCATCAGTCATCAAGGAGTTTTTATGGAATTCCATCCACCCTTACAATCCGCCACGCTAATTCGTCGTTATAAACGCTTCCTGGCTGATGTCATCACACCGGAAGGTGAAACACTGACCATCCACTGTGCCAATACGGGCGCAATGACCGGCTGCGCGACACCGGGGGATACGGTTTGGTATTCCACCTCTGATAATCCTAAGCGCAAATACCCCAACAGTTGGGAATTAACAGCAACGCAGGATGGTCACTGGATTTGCGTCAATACGCTCAGAGCAAATGATTTAGTCGCTGAGGCCATTGCACAAAATGCTATTCCAGAATTTTCTGAATATAAAAAAATCAGTCGGGAAGTAAAATATGGCGCAGAGAACAGCCGGATAGATCTGCTATTACAGGCAGAACAGCAAGTTAATTGCTACATTGAAGTGAAATCAGTGACGCTTCTCCAGGAAAATTGTGGCTATTTCCCTGATGCTGTCACGACCCGCGGGCAAAAACACCTACGGGAATTGCAACACATAGCAGAACAAGGGCAAAGGGCGGTTTTATTTTTCGCGGTCTTGCATTCTGGCATCAGGCAGGTCGCGGCGGCGGCACATATTGATCATAATTATTCATCTCTTTTGGAACAAGCGCGAAATTCTGGGGTCGAAGTTATCTGTTACCAGGCCAACATGACAGGAAAAGGGATGATTTTAGGCGATAAGTTAACTTTTGTACTAAAATGATTAATTTATCGATTTACCTAATTATTTGCAGCCAAGTTGTACAAGGTGTAAAGGCATGCAATACATTTGCTTCCACACCATTGTGAAACTAATGGCAGGAACAATTGCCAACCCATGCTCCATCTGCTATTTATAGCGGCCTGTTTTTTTCCCCGCTAGGGGTTTGTTTGATAGTGCGTGTGTAGGAGAAGTATTATGCAAGAAGGGCAAAAACGTAAAACCTCGTCCTTAAGCATTCTCGCCATCGCTGGGGTAGAACCTTACCAAGAAAAGCCAGGTGAAGAATACATGAACGATGCCCAGTTGGCGCATTTCAAGCTAATTCTTGAAGCATGGCGCAATCAACTCAGGGATGAAGTAGATCGTACTGTATCTCATATGCAAGATGAGGCAGCGAACTTCCCTGATCCAGTTGACCGTGCGGCGCAGGAAGAAGAATTCAGTCTTGAATTACGTAACCGCGATCGTGAGCGTAAATTGATTAAGAAGATCGAGAAAACCCTGAAAAAAGTCGAAGATGACGATTTTGGTTTTTGTGAATCCTGTGGCATTGAGATCGGCATCCGTCGTTTGGAAGCCCGTCCAACCGCAGATTTGTGTATTGATTGTAAAACTCTGGCCGAAATCCGTGAAAAACAGATGGCTGGCTAATTAATGGTGTTCCAAATACGGCGTCTTCATGGCGCCGTATAAACAACGCCACTGATCCCCATATGATAAAATCTGAACGTCCCCACGCTTATAGTCCCCACTCTTATATTGGGCGTTTCGCCCCATCACCTTCTGGTGATCTGCATTTTGGTTCATTAATCACCGCCATTGGCAGCTATTTGCAAGCCCGCGCTTGTCAGGGAAAGTGGCTGATACGTATTGATGATATTGATCCGCCCAGAGAAGTTCCCGGTGCTGCCGACCGTATTCTTCATGCGCTTGAGCATTACGGTTTACATTGGGATGGTGAAATTCTCTATCAATCTCAACGCCATGAGGCTTACCGTCATATCCTTAATCAGTTGCAACAACAAGGCTTAAGCTATTACTGCACCTGTACCCGTCAACGTATTCATCAGATTAATGGTTTTTATGATAGAAACTGTCGTGAATTAAATTTGCCCGTTGATCATGCGGCAATTCGATTCAAACAACGTCATCCGGTTTACGGTTTTGAAGATAAATTACAAGGATATCTGAACGCCGATCCGGTCATGGCCGAGGAAGATTTTATTATTCACCGTCGTGACGGTTTATTTGCCTATAATTTGGTCGTTGTTATTGATGATGATTATCAAGGAGTGACCGAGGTGGTAAGAGGGGCTGATTTGATCGCACCAACCGTCCGTCAGATTGCGCTTTATCAGCAGTTAAATCTGAAAATACCTGACTATATTCATTTACCACTCGCTCTGAATAAGGATGGCAATAAACTCTCCAAACAGAATCATGCTCAGCCGATCCCATTGGATGATCCCCGGCCATTACTGATTGAGGCATTATCTTTCCTTAATCAACCAGTCATAGAAAACTGGCAAGACCTTTCTCGTGATCAGTTGTTGGAAAAAGCAACAGCACGTTGGGAGCTGGATCGAATTCCACGACAAGGTAAAATACATAGGTAACGTGAATAAAGTTACGGTTAGTCATAACAACCATTCTCAAAAAATACACAGTAGGCTATGATTAGCCGCTGTTTTTATTTGTTTTATATGATTAGTTACTTATCGAGGTGTACCATTTTTAACCGAGTAGCAAATTTCTGCCGTAACTTATTGATCCGCGAAGGGAAAAATAACCGCGAACCACAGGCAGCCAGTGAAGGATCAATCACCGGATCTAATCGTTCTACTCAGGAAGAGTACGTAACTCTTCACTCTAATCGCCAAAACCCCTATCAATCTTCACCCAATGTGGAAATACAAAGGAAGGTTGAACAGGAGAATCCTCATTCGGATTCATCGATAACAATAATTCCACGGGAACAACATAGTATTTCCCGCAGAGATATCAGTGAAAATGCACTGAAAGTTCTTTACCGTCTGAATAAATCCGGCTTTGAAGCCTATCTGGTTGGCGGCGGCGTCCGGGATTTATTACTCGGCACGAAACCGAAAGATTTTGATATTGCCACCAATGCAACACCAGAACAGGTACGTAAACTATTTCGCAACTGCCGTCTGGTTGGTCGTCGCTTTCGCTTAGCTCATATTATGTTTGGTCAGGAAGTGATTGAAGTCGCAACATTCCGTGGCCCACATGAACAAACGGGTTCTGGTGATAAAAATCAGTCACAACAAGCACAAAGCGGTATGCTGCTGCGGGATAACATCTTCGGATCAATTGAAGAAGATGCTATGCGCCGCGATTTCACCATAAACAGCCTCTATTACGGCATCAATGATTTCTCTCTGCGTGATTATGCTGGTGGTCTTCATGATCTGGAAACCGGCGTTATCCGCTTAATTGGCGATCCTGAAACTCGCTATCGAGAAGATCCAGTAAGAATGCTGCGCGCGATCCGCTTCGCTAGCAAGCTGAATATGACCATCAGCGAAGATACCGCCGAACCGATTTCTCGTTTGGCTTTTCTGCTGAGTAATATTCCGCCAGCCCGCCTGTTTGAAGAATCGCTAAAACTTTTACAAACCGGTCAAGGCTACAGTACTTATCAACTTCTACGCGAATACCGCCTATTTCAACCACTTTTCCCATTGGTTCAGCGCTATTTCACCGAAAATAACGACTCGCCAATGGAACGTATGGTCAATCAAGTTTTAAAGAATACTGATTACCGGTTACAGAACGATAAACGGGTTAATCCAGCGTTTTTATTCGCCGCGATGCTCTGGTATCCACTGGTTGAACACGCGGAAAAGCTGTCTCAAGAAGGCGGCCTGGCTTACTACGACGCTTTTGCATTGGCTATGAATGATATTCTGGATGAGCAATGCCACTCCATTGCTATTCCTAAACGCCTGACAACCATCATGCGTGATATCTGGCAATTACAGTTACGTCTGCCACGCCGTCATGGTAAACGGGCAAACAAGTTGATGGAGCACCCTAAATTCCGTGCTGCCTACGATTTGCTGGAACTCAGAGCCAATGTCGAAAACCGCAATGAGCTAAAAGAGCTTGCCCATTGGTGGGGAGAGTTTCAGCAAGTCAATGCATCACAGCAACGAAGTATGATTTCCGACCTGGGCAGCGAGGTTGTCCGTCGTCGTACACGGCCGCGCCGTCACTATAAACCAAGACTAAGCAGGAACGGCTGATCATTATGGCTCGTGTTTACATCGCTGTTGGCAGCAATCTGGCAGAACCTATGCAGCAAGTAAAAAATGCACTTGCTGCATTAAAGGATTTACCGGAAACAGAATTTATTGCCTGTTCCTCACTGTATCGTACTAAGCCGATGGGGCCGCAGAATCAACCTGATTTTCTGAATTTAGCCGTCGTACTGGAGACCACGCTAACACCGGAAGAATTACTCAATCACACTCAAGCGATTGAACTGGCTCAAGGACGAGTAAGAAAAGATGAACGCTGGGGGCCAAGAACACTTGATCTGGATATCATGCTGTTTGGCGATCAGGTGATTAATACCGAACGCTTAACAGTGCCTCATTACGGACTAAAACAGCGCGAATTTATGCTCTACCCGTTAGCTGAAATTGCCCCTGATCTCATATTTCCTGATGGGGAAGCTTTATCTGAAAGACTGAAACACATTCCAGAAAACGGCCTGGCGCTTTGGCTGCAACCGCAGTCCTCTGATTCTAATCATTACATATAAGGATCTCAGTTCAGTCCGTGGCCGATTTCTGTATATAACAAGAAAAATTGCAGGAGAAGGAAAATAAATAATGAAACCAATAACCATGACTGATCTGAATCAGCTCAAGAAAGAAAAACGTAAATTCGCGACGATTACCGCTTATGACGCCAGCTTTGCCCATCTGTTTGCCGAGCAAGGTATCGATGTCATGCTGGTTGGCGACTCACTGGGTATGACCGTGCAAGGGGCTGATACCACCATTCCAGTGACCGTTGAAGATACTGTCTATCATACTCGTTGCGTCCGTGCCGGAGCGCCTTACACTTTCATTATTGCCGATATGCCTTTCATGAGTTATGCCACACCAGAGCAGAGTTGTGAAAACGCGGCCAAACTTATGCGTGCTGGCGCTAACATGGTGAAACTTGAAGGCGGTAGCTGGTTATACGATACCATTAGTACGCTGACCGAACGTTCAGTACCCGTTTGCGCTCATTTAGGGCTAACTCCCCAGTCCGTTCATATTCTGGGCGGCTATAAAGTTCAAGGACGTGATGAAGTATCAGCGAATCAATTGATAAAAGATGCAATTACCTTGGAAAAAGCGGGCATACAACTGCTGGTATTAGAATGCGTTCCCGTTGATTTGGCTAAACGCATCACCGATGAATTACAAATCCCGGTAATTGGTATTGGCGCAGGTAATGTAACTGACGGGCAAGTTTTAGTGATGCATGACGTACTAGGCATTACAGTAAGCCCCCCTAAATTTGTGAAAAACTTCCTTGAAGACGCAGGAAATATACGTGATGCCATCCGCTTATATAAAGAACAAGTGGAAAGCGGCGCCTACCCAGGTAAAGAACACTCATTTTATTAATAAATTCCTCTTGTTAGCCCGAAGGCTGCAAACATACTAAGGAGTATTAAGCAATGCTGATTGTCGAAACTGTACCGATTCTACGCCGTGAAATCCGCCGCTGGCGTCAGGAAGGAAAACGCATTGCACTGGTGCCAACAATGGGTAACTTGCACGATGGCCATATGACGTTAGTCGATACAGCCAAAGGGCAAGCAGATATTGTGATTGTCTCTATTTTCGTCAACCCGATGCAGTTTAATCGTCAGGATGATCTGGCAAGATATCCCCGTACTTTACAGGAAGATTGCGAAAAACTTCATCAACACGGTGTTGATCTGGTATTTGCTCCTGCTGATAAGGAAATATACCCTGATGGTATGGAACATCAGACCTATGTTGAAGTTCCTGGGCTTTCCACTATGTTAGAAGGGGCCAGTCGTCCCGGTCATTTCCGTGGTGTTTCAACTGTGGTGAGCAAACTGTTCAATCTAGTGCAACCAGATTTAACCTACTTTGGCGAAAAAGATTTTCAACAATTACAACTTATTCGCAAAATGATTGCCGACCTGGCTTATGATATTACGCTGGTTTCAGTGCCCACTGTGCGCGACAAAAATGGCCTGGCTCTCAGTTCGCGTAATAACAATTTAACCGCCGATGAACATCGAATCGCCCCAGAACTCAGCAAAATCATGCGATCTATCGCAGAAAAAATGGCACAAGGTGAACGCCACACAGAACAATTGCTCACTCAAGCTTCCGCACAGCTACACGAAGCGGGCTTTGTACCTGATGAGTTGTTTATCCGTGACGCCGAAACATTGGCGCCGTTAAATACCGAAAGCAAAAAAGCCGTTATTCTAATGGCTGCCTGGTTAGGGCAGACCCGTTTGATCGATAATCAGCAAGTAGATTTAACCCAATAATCGCCGTTGTATCAGGCTTTATTGATGCAAAAAGGCTCTAAGTCGTCATCGAATCAGGAGAAAAACCATGTTGCGTACGATGCTACAGGGGAAATTGCACCGAGTGAAAGTGACTCAGGCAGATCTGCATTATGAAGGTTCCTGTGCAATTGATCAGAATTTCATGGATGCAGCCGGTATTCTGGAATATGAAGCTATTGATATCTATAACGTGGATAACGGCGAGCGTTTTTCCACTTATGCTATCGCCGCTGAACGTGGTTCTAGAATAATTTCAGTTAATGGAGCGGCTGCACGCCGTGCGGCGGCAGGTGATAGGCTGATTATTTGCTCATATGTACAAATCCCTAACGAAGATGCCCGTCACCATAAGCCTAATATCGCTTACTTCGACGGTGATAATATTATGAGCCGTATAGCTAAAGCCGTGCCAGTTCAGGTAGCTTAAATATTAATTTAAGCGCCCAATAATGGGTAGGTTGTGAAGACATTGCAGTTGTGAAGACATTGCAAATGCATTTCCCCTACCCATTCATCACCACTTAATAACAACAAAATCTACAATTAAGTCCTCAATCCTCGCCCTGTTTCAATTAAATACCAGGCAGCAAGATAAAAAACCACAATAAATGCAGTCAAAACACTTAATGTAATTATCAAAGAAACATCAGTAATTCCCAGGAAACCATAACGAAAACCACTAACCATATAAACGATCGGGTTCAGCTTGGAAACCGCTTGCCAAAATGGGGGTAATAATGTCAATGAATAAAACACTCCACCAAGGTAGGTCAGCGGCGTTAATACAAAGGTCGGAATAATACTGATATCATCAAATGTCTTAGCAAAAATCGAATTCAACAAACCACCTAGTGAGAACAGAATGGAGGTCATCAATAACGTGACAACAATCATCCACCACGCATGAATATGAAGCGGAACAAAAAATAGAGAAACCAATGTCACCAGAATACCGACGCAAACACCACGGGCAACACCACCACCAACAAAGCCCACAATAACTATGTGTGTCGGAACCGGCGCTACTAATAATTCCTCAATACTACGCTGGAATTTCGCGCCAAAGAAAGAGGAAGAAACATTAGCATAAGAGTTAGTAATCACCGCCATCATAATCAGGCCAGGGACAATAAACTGCATATAATCGACACCGCCCATTTCTCCAATACGCGAACCAATCAAGCTACCGAAAATAATAAAATAGAGCGACATGGTAATAACCGGCGGTAATAAAGTCTGTACCCAGATGCGACCAAAACGGGTAATTTCTTTAATCCAGATAGTTTTTAGCGCCACCCAGTACAACTGAATCATTTACGATCTCCTTGCTTGTTATTCACCAAGCTGACAAATAACTCTTCCAGACGGTTCGCTTTATTGCGCATACTCAGAATATGAATACCCTGAGCACTTAATTGGGTAAATACGCTATTTATTCCCTGACCGCGTTGAACATCCACTTCCAAAGTAGAGGCATCCAGCAACCGATAATCATATCCTGCCAGTTCAAGAGTTGGGTTTTGCGTTGCCAGATCGAAGAAGAATGTTTCAGACTCCACCCGACTGAGTAAATTTTTCATACTGGTATTTTCCACGAGTTCACCATGCTGGATAATACCAATATTACGGCACAGCATTTCTGCTTCTTCTAAATAGTGAGTCGTTAGAATAATTGTCGTTCCCTGAGCATTCAGTTGTTGCAAAAAACTCCACATAGAGCGACGAAGTTCAATATCAACACCGGCGGTCGGTTCATCAAGGATCAATAACTTAGGCTGATGCATCAAAGCACGTACAATCATCAGACGTCGTTTCATCCCACCAGACAAACGAATCGCTCGTTGATTACGTTTTTCCCACAGATCTAACTGCGACAGATAAGTTTTCGCTCTGGCTTGCGCCACTTTTCGCGGTACACCATAGTAACCAGCCTGATTGAGAACAATCTGCAACACCGTCTCAAACGGATTAAAGTTAAACTCTTGCGGAACAAGACCTAACTGGCGTTTAGCATTCACAATATCAGTATCAATATCATAGCCAAATACCTTAACCTTACCGCTGCTTTTATTTACCAGAGAGCTAATAATGCCGATTGTGGTGGACTTCCCTGCACCATTCGGACCCAATAATGCGTAGAAGTCTCCAACTTCCACATTCAGGTCTATCCCACGCAGCGCCTTAACACCATCAGTGTAAGTCTTAGTAAGCTGCGTTAACTCCAATGCATAAGTCATAAATTACAAAACACCTTTATTATCTGGTCGCCTTTGCGTGTAATGTGGAAACATAATGCTCCTTTTCTGCCTGACTTGCTTTGCAAAAACAGCAGAAAGATTAAAAACAAACAGCAACAAAATATTAAAATTTCAATTGATGTTGTATATGATTCTATCTTAAAGAAACACTACCAGGCTATGAATCATGATGAAAAAAATAGAAGAGCTGCTTGCCAATAACAAGCAGTGGTCAGAATCGGTTAACGAAGAAAACCCAAATTTTTTCAAAGAATTAGCTAAATCACAAAAACCTCGATTCTTATGGATTGGCTGTTCAGACAGCCGGGTGCCAGCAGAAAAACTAATCGATGCCGCCCCCGGCGACTTATTTGTTCACAGAAACGTTGCAAACCTGGTTATTCATACTGACTTAAATTGTCTTTCAGTTATTCAATATGCGGTAGACGTACTGGAAGTTGAACACATCATTATCTGCGGACACTATGGTTGTGGTGGTATCGAAGCCGCAATTGATGGCACCGAACTGGGATTGATTAACAACTGGCTGCTACATATCCGCGATCTTTGGTATAAGCACAGTTCTATGCTAGGTGAGTTACCTCCCAATGAACGTCTGAACCGTCTGTGCGAAATTAACGTTGTTGAGCAGGTATATAACCTTGGTCACTCAACGATTATGCAAGCAGCATGGAAACGAGGCCAAAAAGTGATGATCCACGGTTGGGTTTACGGTATCCATAATGGTCAATTGCAAGATCTGGAAGTGACGGCTGACAGCCGTGAAAAACTGGAACTTGCCTATCGCCAGACCGTATCCAAATTGACGAATAAGAAGTGATTATTCTAAGCTACTGATAAAATACGCTGTAGAAAAGGTTATATTTCATCCTTTCTATAGCGTAATTAAATGAAAGTTTATGCAGATTTTTATTTTATTAAATAGCCATTTAAACCTCAAATAGCTATTTTATTTTTCGAGTTTATATATATGGCAATAAGAATAAAACAATCTAAAAAAATAATTATAAATTTATAAAAATAAAATATTTTCAGCTTATAGATTATATTAAAAATATATTTTAATGTTTTCTCAGACTTAAAAATTATATCTCACTCTTTAAACTCATGACAATACTTCTCTCCAGAGATATTAATAATAGTGGAAGGTTTACAATTGTTTTTGCTAGATGGTATTAATCTGTTATTTTAAAAACCGTTTTTAAATCCTTTAGCGTGATCATTAGCGTCATTGGATTTAAAAGCGAATCACTAAAACCCACAGACTTATAAAACTGCTTAGCATTCTCCGAGATAGCATGAACAATCAACCCCCTAACACCCACCAAATCTGCCGCTTGAGCGACACGTATGGAAGCATCTCTGACTAAATAGCGGCCAAACCCTCTTCCTTGATAACGCTTATCAACAGCTAAGCGGCCCAAAATAATCGCCGGAATGGGATTTGGCATATTACGCTTAAATTTGCTTATCGCCTCTTCTGACATGATTGAGCCGATAGCTAACGAATAATAAGCAATAACATCTCTGTTTTCGCTTACAACATAGGTTCTCGAAGCATTCTCTTTTTGATTTTTTAATGCTCTGTCTGTTAACCAGTTGTCCAGGGTGTCAATTCCTGAAGTAAAACTATTTAAATTGTGCTCATCTGTTAACAAAGTTGGATCATTAATCATTTTATCACCACGGTTTTTTCATATTTGCCGTTTTGATAAGATGCTCATTTGGAGCAGCCGGAGCATCAAGTTTAGCAATAAAAGCATTAAAAATTTCTGGAGATGCAACCATAAAGGAATATTCCAATAAAGTATTTTCAGCATCACGTTTGATTGTATCGAGGACATATTCAGTAACGGTTTTTCCCTTCACTTTTGCCGCTCTGTCTATTAAATCTCGATCCTCCTGCCTAATCCTCAAGTTGAGTGTCTTATTTTTACGGTTCTCACTTATCACGTTCATTACAAATCTCCTCATGCTATAGATGAGCTAAATAATACACAAATGTAACGCCATTGCCATCACATTTCTAGAGGGATAGAATTCCCATTAGGTATAGAGGTTTACATCGGTTTTCGCTAATAAAAATGTAATATACCCGTTATCATTCATTGAATACTTAAATATTACAGAAATTATATGTACTTATTGGCATGCCATGACGACTTCCGCATAGTGTGCATATACAGTATACGAGACTAGTATGATTAAAAGCTTCAAACACAAAGGATTGGAAAAATTTTTCAAAACTGGCTCTACTGCTGGCATTCAGCCTAAGCATGCCCTAAAGCTGCAAATCCAGCTAACTGTATTGAATATGGCTAAAAAACCAGAAGATATGAATGCCCCTAGCTGGAAACTTCACCCACTAAAAGGAGCAAATCTTAGCGGTCACTAGGCAATATCTGTTAACGGTAATTGGCGTTTAACATTTAGATTTGAGGGCGAAGATATAATTCTCGTTAATTATCAAGATTATCACTGAGGGCAACGAAATGAAAATGCATAAACCTGCACACCCAGGCATAGTTTTGCGTGAATATCTTGGTGACATATCTGTCACGGAAGCAACAAAGGCTCTCGGTATAACCAGAGCTGCACTATCCCGCATATTAAACGGCAATGCAGGAATATCTGCTGATATGGCCCTGCGACTGGAAGCCGCATTAGGTACTAGTGCCGAAATGTGGACAGGAATGCAGTCCCAATATGAACTGTGGATTGCCTCACAGCACAAAAGACCAGAAATAAAACCAATACTGGCTCACTCCTGATAGCGTAATAAGAGGGCTTTACTTAGCCAGCTACAACACTACACACCATGCCTGAATCACAAAGCAAAAACGGCAACCCGAAAGTTGCCGTTTTCAAATACGAGAAAACTACTCTTCTAGCAAAACCACATGGCCGATATAAGGCAGATGACGGTAAAGTTGAGCATAATCAATACCATAACCCACCACAAATTTATCCTCAATTGAGTAACCAATCCACTCCACCGGAACATCAACTTCACGGCGGGAAGGTTTATCCAGCAAGGTACAGATTGCCAGTGATTTTGGCTCACGCAGCGCCAAAATTTCACGTACTTTATTCAGGGTATTACCTGAATCAATAATATCTTCCACAATCAGTACATGCTTACCGCGGATATCCTCGTCCAGATCTTTCAGGATTTTCACATCACGAGTGGAATTCATACCGCTGCCGTAACTGGAAGCCGTCATAAAGTCGACTTGATGAGGGATCTGAATTTCACGGCATAAATCAGCCATAAAAATAAATGAACCTCTCAGCAACCCGACCAATACCAGCCCACTACCACTGTCACAATAGTGTTCAGTAATCTGTTTTCCCAGTTCAGCAATACGCTGTTTAACCTCCTGTTCGGAGATCATAACTTCTACAGTGTGTTTCATTATAAAGTTAACCAATTGTTTTTAATGAATAAATATATAAAAATCAATAAAAGATTATAACCAGTTGATATGCCCATTAATACGCCATTCTTCTAGCAATATTATTGAACAGTTCCTTTCCCTTAGGATATCTCAAGGCAAGTATGGCATAAGATAAGGATATTTATAGTATCCAGAAGAGAAACCAATCTATAGATCATACACCAAAACTATTATTCAAAATAATAGCTCACCGCTAATCGACAAATTGTTGTAACGACACCAATATGTTGCGCTTCTGACCACGTTTCATTGTTGGGGAACACTTAACCGCCTTATAAACTTCACGCATACAATAATCAGTGACTTTACCCTTAACAATATTATGATAATCAGTGCTGATCCTTTCCTTAATATCGTTAATATCAAATGCCGCATGAGCATCTATACAATTAATAAACGAATCCCATTGCAAAAACTTATGATCTTTCTGAGGCAAATCAACTTGGCATTGAAGAAGTTCCTGTCGTAATTGGATAAATTCGCTGATTTTAGAATTAATGATCAGAACAAGCAGCGGCTCACAGCAGCAAACCAACAAATATTTTAACTTTGGCGGCGTTGTAAAAGGGCAGTGAAGATAAAGAACATCTCCTATAGCCAAATTCTGTTTGGCTGAAAATTCCGCCCTAAAAGATGCAGGAAATCTGTCACCAAGATTAATCATCAGCTACTCAGCAGAAGTCAGATAAGCAACTAACTTGTCACCATCTTTACAACTGGCAGCTATCACTTCCAATGGAATCTCACCATTCTGGTTAGCCGCCATCCAAACACTATCGTGGCTGATATCACGTATTTCTTTAAAAGAAAGATTCCCATATTTTTCAATTGCTTCATTTATGCAATCAATATCTGAATCACTAAATACATCTTCATCGAAATCACGCAAAGCACGTATTTGGTGATTCCCATAACGTCCTTCTACTGCCAACGATGATCGTATAACATCAACATCACACCCATTTGGAATAAAGCGCCCGTCCCCTCTGGCTACTTTTATAATATCATAGGCATTCTCTGCCACAGGGCCATCTTTCATTGCAAGATAGTTATCACCCGTAATTAACCGGCCATAACGCTCTAAATGCAGTCGGTCAGCAAAATACAGAATTTTACCCACATGATAAATGTCAGAAATTGGTGCTGTAGAGGCAACGTACAGAATGGCCTCTATAGCCTTTTCTGAATCAAACCTTGCATTAAGCATCTCAATACCTTCATTCAAATTAGGATAAATAACATACAAAATCTATACCTATTTTAATACCTACCGTAATCCCTGTACAACGCTTTGTTGCGTTCCATTGCGGCCAGCAAAATTATTTACTAACAGTAAAACCTAGCATCATACCGGTATCTTCATGTTCTAGTAGATGACAATGCGCCATAAATGGGTGTTTCGCTCCCGCAGTATGCTTGAACTGAACCAGCACTTCACTCTCCTTGCCTTCCACATGAACAATATCTTTCCAACCGCTACGGTGAGCCGCAGGCTTGCGGCCATTTTCACTCAAAATACGAAAACGGGCGCCGTGAATGTGGAACGGATGCAGCATCATATCGCCAACCCCTGAAATCACCCAACGCTCATACTGCCCCTGTTTCACATCAAAAGCGGGTTCTGTTATGGAGAAAGACTGCCCATTAATGGTGTTCGCACGATGGAAATTTAATTCACTACCATGATACATATCTCCGTGGTTCATATTCCCATGATCCATCCCTATACCAGCCATAGCCTGCTCACCGTAGCGCTGAGATAACATCATCATCCCTTGCATATCCAGACGACTGTCCATCGCCAGATGTAAATTACGCCTGTTCAGGCCCGTCAAGGAAGGCAATGCAGGAAGCGTGGTAAGCCGCTCCGACAGTATTGTACGGCTAGAAAAAAGCTGAGGTTGAATACGTAAAACAGGTAACGGTTGATCAAATGGCGGTAATGTCATTCCTATCTGAACCACAGGCAACGTCACCAGATCGAAAGATTTGCCATCCGAAGCATCTATCACCACCTCAAAACGCTCTCCCGCCAGAATCGGCAACTCATTAACCGCAACCGGTTCTGCTAACAAACCACCGTCACTGGCAACAACATACAATTGACGACCATCACTGGTCGCAATATTGAGGCTACGAGCGTTACAGCCATTTAGCAAACGCAGACGTAACCAACCGCGCGGCGCAGTATGTTGGGGCAAAACAACACCGTTGGTCAGCATCATATCGCCAAACCAACCAACAGCGGCACTCATCACATCCAGTTGATAATCAATCTGCCCCTCGTTATTCAAGCGCTTATCCTGCAATATCACCGGAATATCATCCACGCCCCACTGATTTGGCAACCCCGTATTAATACTGTTCTCATCTTCAATCAGTACTAACCCACCAAGCCCCATTGCAACCTGATAACCCGTTTTGCCATGCGTATGTGGATGAAACCAACAAGTTGCTTCCGGTTGTTCAGGCGTGAAACTGACCGTCCGACTCCCTCCTGGCGCAATCATCGCATGTGGGCCGCCATCGGCTTCCCCAGTAATCTCCAGACCATGCCAATGAACCGTGGTCTCTTCCGGTAGATGATTACGAATATCAATAGTAACAGGTTTACCTGACGTCAATTTCAGTGCCGGACCGAGTAAATCACCGTTGTAACCCCAAGTTTTAGTCACCGCTCCTGCTTTAAAACTGGATTTTCCCGCTTTGATTTCAATAGCGATTTTACCTGCCGCATCTGGCTCTAGTTGTGGAGGAATAGGTAATGCCGGATAAGATTCAGCAAAGGAGAAACGACTCCATACAGGCAACATACTGGATAGGCCCATAACGGCACTTAATCTGATAAAATCACGTCGTTGCATATTCACCGCCTAATTAAATCCACCAAAAAATAGACAAAAAACATCTCATAAAGGAAACATAAGGGCTACCCTTACAGGAAGGTCAAGCGAATGGAATGTGATTTAAGTCGATCTTTACGGTAATTTAAAAAAATAAATTTTTCCTAACAAATATATTAATATGTTAACGTACTATGACATGGATTGATTATAATAATACAAATGCGAAAATTAGCTCTCTTGACTTACATACTGGTTCTTTTCGGTTTTTCCCACCCCGCAAAAGCGCTGACAGAAAATGAAGCTGAAGATCTGGCCGATCTGACAGCAGTGTTTATCTATCTGAAATATGACTGTGGCTACAGCCAAATTCCTGACCGGGAAATTAAACGCGCCATTATTTATTTCGCTCAACGCAATAAGTGGGATTTAACTAATTACAACAGCCAATTGATGGACAAGCTCAACGAAGAAAGCTACCAGGATCTAAAAGGAATTTACCTGTCCAATGCGATAAAGTGTCATGCTCTCGCCAGAGATTCGCTGAGTTTATTCGCCTACGTTAAATAGTGCTTTTCCTCATCCCTCTAAAGGGGTAAATTTCACCGTGCAACTATGAGAATTGTTGGCTATTATGTGCACCCAATTTTCATGACTGTCACAGTGGAGGAAAAGCCGGGATATGTCACAAAAAGAAATTTGGTACGAAACCCTGCACGCCAACTTTGGTCAGTATTTTTCCGTCGATAAAGTGCTTTATCACGATAAAACTGAGCATCAAGATTTGATTATCTTTGAAAACGCGGCATTAGGCCGCGTTATGGCGCTGGATGGCACAGTACAAACGACTGAACGTGATGAATTTATCTACCACGAAATGATGGCTCATGTTCCTTTGTTCGCCCACGGGAACGCCAAACGAGTACTGATTATCGGCGGTGGCGATGGCGGTATGCTACGTGAAGTCTGCCGTCATCAATATCTTGCAAGCATCACTATGGTTGAAATCGATGCCGGTGTCGTTGAATTCTGCCGTCAGTATCTGCCTAATCATAATGCCGGTGCTTATGATGATCCGCGCTTTAATCTGATCATTGACGATGGCGTTAATTTCGTTAATACCACCGATCAGAAATTCGACGTCATTATCTCTGACTGCACAGATCCGATCGGGCCCGGTGAAGGATTATTTACCTCTGAATTCTACCAAGGTTGCCAACGCTGTCTGAATGAAGGCGGCATCTTTGTTGCTCAGAATGGTGTTTGTTTCCTGCAACAGGACGAAGCAGTCACCAGCCATAAAAAATTGAGCAACTATTTTGCTGACAGCGGTTTCTATCAGGCAGCGATTCCAACCTATTATGGCGGAATGATGACCTTTGCCTGGGCGAGCCAGAACCCGGCACTACGCCATGTGGATCTGGCAACATTGCAACAGCGCTTTAACAACGCAGGTTTTACCTGCCGTTACTACAATCCAGCCGTTCATGCCGGTAGCTTTGCCTTACCACAATATCTGCTGGATGCACTATCCGAGAACCCATAATCACCCATTAGCCAGGAGGTGAAATAAATTGCACAAGCTGAAATTGCACGGCTTTAATAACCTGACAAAAAGCCTGAGTTTTTGTATTTACGATATCTGTTATGCAAAAAGCCAAGCTGATCGGGATAGTTATATCGCTTATATTGACGAACAATATAACGCTAACCGTTTAACGGAAATTCTTAGCGAAACCTGTTCGATCATTGGTGCAAATATTTTGAATATCGCCCGCCAAGACTATGAGCCGCAAGGGGCAAGCGTTACCATACTCGTCAGCGAAGAGCCGATGGACCCAAAGGATGTAGACAATACTGAAAATCCCGGTCCGTTACCTGATTCCGTCGTTGCTCATTTGGATAAGAGCCATATCTGCGTTCACACTTATCCAGAGAGCCATCCTGGCGGCGGTATATGTACTTTCAGAGCTGATATTGAAGTATCAACCTGCGGTGTTATTTCACCTCTCAAAGCGCTGAACTATCTGATCCACAAATTAGAATCAGATATTGTCACGATGGATTACCGCGTCCGTGGTTTCACCAGAGATGTGAATGGCATGAAACACTATATCGATCATGAAATCAGTTCTATTCAGAATTACATGACCGAAGAAGTGCAATCACAGTATTACATGATGGATGTTAATATTTATCAGGAAAATCTATTTCATACAAAAATGATGCTGAAAAGATTTGATCTGAATGATTACCTATTTAATGCCACACCAGAGCAACTCAGTGAAGCTGAAAAACTGGAAATTACCCATCTCTTAAAAAAAGAGATACAAGAAATCTATTACGGACGTAATTTACCCGCGGTTTAACTTTCACTAACTTATTATTTAGCTGGCAGATACCCATATTTACAGGTATCTGCCAGATCAATTTCTAACTGTATTAACCCATTATTCCAATTTACATGACTAATGCAGTGCTCATGATAATTTCAGCGCCGTAAATGGTTTTAAGGTAATCCAGAGCAGCTTGCTGATCAACGCCGGGAAAAACACACACAGCATCTGACAAAACTTTGATTTGATAACCGCGTATAAACGCGCCATAAGCCGTATGTCTGACACAACAATGAGTATGTTGGCCGGTTAATACAACTTCTGTCACACCATATGCTTGCAAAACCTCTTCCAGATCGGTTCCATCAAAAGCCCCATAAAACCGCTTAGGCAAAACAATTTCACGTTCTGCTCCAATAGGCGCCAATGGTTCAATGACATTAGCACCTGGCGTTCCAGCCATTGCATGTCTGCCCCAAATGCTCATTTCCCGATCACCGGCTCGGTGAGCATCATTAGCATAAACTACCAGCCAATCCGGTTGACGCCGGGCATGATCAATCAGCCGCTTAATTACCGGTACGATCTTCATCGCATCCGCCTCATTGGCGAGTGCTCCTGTGACAAAATCGTTCAACATATCAATTACAATCAATGCTTTCATTAACTTTGCCCTTTAAATGGATTCTTAAAAAAACAATTACTGTGACTTGCTTCCATCACTCAATTACAGACAATTCTGACAAGATTTTATTATGATTTATATTAGCTCATGAAACTGGACTAGTTAGCTTTTTAGCTATTCCGTTGGCTAATAACAACATCGGTATTCTCTAATCTTGACGCATAACATTGTAGGGTTACTATAATCCCATCAAGACAAAATAAGAGAGCTGGAGAATCCACTTCTCGGAGGTGTAAATGTTATATCCAGTTGCGATTGATAAAGGCCATTCATCCTTCGGCGTCCGTGTCCCTGATATCCCGGGTTGCTTTTCTGGAGGGGATAATTTTACAGACGCACTAGAAAGCGTCCGCGAAGCAATTGAAGCGCATATCGAATTGCTGATTGATGATAATGAATCAGTACCAGAAGCGACGAGCGTAGAAAACCACCTTGCCGACCCTGAATATATAGGAGCAATATGGGCATTAATTGATGTGGATATTACACGATTAATGGGAAAGTCAGAGAAAATCAACGTAACTCTTCCATCATTGCTAATTCGCCGTATCGATCAATTCGTCGCAAGTCATCCAGAATACGGGAGTCGTTCAGGTTTTCTATCACACATAGCGGCAGAAAAAGTTATTAGCAGAACCAAAATCTAATATGTCTGAAATGTTAATTTATTGACAATACGCTGATTTTTTCCTAATAAGACACCATCACAATAATTTCCCAAAATAATCACTGCCCCGAATAAAATCATTATTCAGGGCAGTTCAATAACACTGTGATTATTTCGATGGTGTCAAAGAAAAGGTCAATGTCTCTAACGGTTGAAGCGTAATCAATGCCGTTTTATTGATAAACTTCGGCAGCGAGCTGTTCTCGCCATAATCGATATTAACGTCATATACCGAAGGCTGATTATCAGGCAATTCAAGATCGCTTTGCAGATCCAGATAATATTGTTTCACTTCATCAGCAGGATTGCGCAAAGTGATAATCGACTTTTTCGGACTCCAGGCTCCCCAACCGTACACCGCAAGATCGGTGGGATCTTTACCAATCCAATGGGTATCAAACAGCACATCTTTATTTTTCTCTGACCATTTCGCCGCGTTTGCCAGCGTATCCCAATCCTCGGTGGTCAACAGTTCAGGCGTAACATACATCTCCTGTAACTGAGTGCCGCTGCCAAAATAGCTCCAAACCTGATCGGCAAAATCTTTAGGTGACTGTTTATCCAGATGCTTAGCCTGTTTAGCATAAACAATACCATGCAACATCAACGAATTCAGTGGGAACAACGGCCCCTTTGTTACGACATTACGATAAGTTTCCGCATCACGATAGGTAAGCCACTGCTGCACTTTGGAACCTGTACCTTGAAACTGCACATCATAGCCGCCACGCCAAATAGAATCGGCGAAAAATAGCCAGGAAGGCGTGGCTTTAGTGCCGGTGGTCAAGTTGATAAACAGTTCATTGCCTGTATTGCGCATATCTTCAATCAGATGGATAGCGGCATCGAAATCACTGGTGAATGAACTCCCTTTAATCACCCGATCAGCATTGCCGGTGCCGTCCAGCTTAAACATGGATACATTTTGCTGTTGAATCAGGTTGAGTACCCGGTTATGGAAATTGGCGTAATAATTAGGGCCTGAAAGCGCAAATCTGCCATCTATCACTTCATAACCAAACTCCTCCGCATGAGAAACACGTTGCTCACCCGGTTTACCATAACCGCCCCAAGGAGAAAGCCAAATGCCTAAACGAGCACGATATTGATCCGCCTCCTGTTTAAGATTTTTGAACTCATGGGGAAATGCCTCACTAAAGCCCCAATCCCCTTTGAGGTTATCCCAACCATCATCAAACAGATACCCCCCCAACTTCACACCGCGCTTAGTCACCAACTCCTGCCCAAACTGTTTGATACGAGTCAACGACTCTTGTTCGGTATAAGGGGTGAAGTAACCAATATCGTACCAAGAGTTGTAATGTAGGTAAGGACTATATTGACGCGGACGAGCATGGTTCAAAAACTCATTGACGCTGCGCCGCAATTGCCCTTTCTGATAAACACCAACATACGTCTTATAACTTAACGTTTTCCCCGGCTCTAACGGGATAGAGAGCGCAATTTTTTGCGAAACGCTCCCTTTATAAGCCTCAGTGGTAATCAATGGATTACCGGGAACGATAAAGAAGCTATCGCTGACAATCGGTGAACTGACGATAGAACCGTGAACAAAAGGGGTTTTAGTGCGAAATGGCATCAATGAGACAGAGCTGAGCTCTAACGCATTTTCCTGCGGTGTAATAGTGATTTCAAACGAACCGTACTTATCTTTACCCTCCACAGTAATGATATTTTTTACCTGAATATCGCCATGTTTCAGGGAGACAACAATACTATTGTGCTTTTTGCTGATACCAGTAATCTGAAAATCTTTAGCCGTGAGCTTTTCTCCCGATTTCAACGTGATTTCAAACAGATCATCAATGATGATTTGATCGTGATTTTTTGGATTTTCAAATTTTAATTGCGTCACTTTACCGTGTTCGTCGCTAACAGTTACATGGTAATTGTTACCGTCCAACAGCCAGCTATCTGCCCAGACTGGAGCACTACACAACACGGAACTCGCTAATAAACTCAACGTAATTTTATTTAACGTTCTTATTTTCACAGCAGTTTCCTTATAGTCAGAATGAAAAAACAGAACCGTCACGAATACAGCTTGCCTGCACTGCCACAAATCCGGATCTTTTCTTCTACTACTGCCTGCATAGCCTGTTTTCCCGGCGCGATATATTTACGTGGATCATTCGCATCTGGATGCTGGGTGAAATAGCGCTTCACCGCATCAGCAAAAGCAATTTTCAGATCGGTCGCCACATTGACTTTACAGACACCAAGACCAATCGCCTGCTGTATCATCACTTCAGGAATACCCGATGCCCCATGCAGCACCAACGGAATATCCACCTGTTCACAGATTGCTGCTAACCGATCAAAATCCAGATGCGGTTCACCATGATACAAACCATGCGCAGAACCAATCGCTACCGCCAGAGAATCAATACCGGTACGGGCAACAAAGGCTTTTGCCGCCAGCGGATCGGTAAAAAAACTATCGGCACTGGAGACCTGCAAATCATCTTCCTGCCCGCCTAGCCGCCCCAATTCCGCCTCAACGCTAACATCGTAACGATGGCAAAATCGTACCACCTCAGCCACCTTACGAATATTCTCTTCAAAGGGTAAATGCGAGCCGTCAATCATTACCGAACGCACACCTGCGGTCACTTTATGACTGATATCTTCCAATTCCTCATGATGATCGAGATGCAACGCCAGCGGCAAATTGTGGCGACGAGCGGCATCCTGACAGATTGACACGAGGTAGTCAGTTCCCGCATAACTGAAAGTACTCGGCGTACCGGCCAGAATAACCGGCGATGCCAGACGTGCTGCGGTTTCCGCTACCACCTGGACAGTTTCCAGATTATGGACGTTGAAAGCAGGAACCGCATAGCCTTCACGCAAGGCTTTTTTCAACATTTGACGACTAGAAATCAGGTACATATAAGCTCCTTAAATGCCATCCAGATTCGGGCTGTCATACCTTCTTTTTTGCTGCTCATGCCACAGGCTGGTTAATCCTCGCCGTCCACATTCCAGCGCCATATCACGAAATGTTTCCAAGGTTATATCTTCACGGTCCAGCATCATCTCTACCGCCAATTGCATATTAGTACCGGTGATAACTTCATAACATGGATTAGCTATTGCCAGTTGCGCCGCCTGCCGGAACGGCGATCCCCCCAGTAAATCACTGAGAATAATGACACCCTCGCCACTATCACAGGCGGTGCAAGCCGCCTGTAACAACACCAATAATTGTTGCGTACTGATTCCCTCAGGAAAATCGACAGCGCAGCACTGAGGTTGTCGTCCGACGACTTGTTCCACTGCCTGCAACAATCCACTGGCGAAATGCCCATGACCGGTGATTACAATACCTAACATTCCCTCTCCTCAGCGCCGTTTATTAAAGAAAACCAACATATTTCCCTACAATCCCGATCACAACCGTCAAACCAATTAACTTGATCGGGGAAAATCCTTTTTTCATCAACCAAAACACCAGCAGGGTGAAACACAACGGCAATAAATTCGGCATCAGTTTGTCCAGCACATCCTTCTGCAACGCCACACTGGCCTTACCGGCGTTTATCACTACCGGCGTCGAGAGATGGACATAGGAAGCGACCAACGCTCCGATTACCGTCATTCCCACGATTGAAGCGGCATGGGCGATCTTTTTGGTATGCTTTTTCAACAATGCCAACGCGCTGGTTCCTGCACGATAGCCATAATGCGCCAAGCCAAAACGCAAGCCGAAATGCACGATATTGAATAACAACAGGAATATGATGGGGCCGAACAGGCTGCCTTGCAGCGCCAGAGAAGCCCCGATACCCGCGCAGATAGGCAGCAAAGTCAACCAGAACAATGCATCACCAATCCCACCGAGCGGCCCCATCAGCGCCACTTTCACGGCGCGAATCGTGGAAATTTTCTCTTTATTCCGCTCCATTGCCAGCACCAATCCAGACAGGAAGGTGACATCAAACGGGTGCACATTGATAAACTCCATATGCATCTTCATCGAATTTGCGAGATCTTGCGGATTCTTGTGGATCTTACGCAGACCTGGGATCAAGGTGTACAACCAGCCCCCCGCCTGCATACGCTCATAGTTAAATGATGCCTGTAGCAACAAAGAGCGCCACGCCATACGGTTCAAATCGCCTTTGGTCAGATCTTCACTCGGTATCGTGTCCTGATAATCATCCTGCTCAACCTGACTAGTTGCCAGCGCCTGCACCATCCTGTTCTCAGCTTTAGCGGCCATAGCCGCATCGGTGTCATTAAATGCCATCTTCCATCTCCTGAGATTGAGTGTGAGATTGAGTAGTAGATACGCTGCGTTCAGCGGCCTCTTCCATACGGGAGCGGTTAAAGAAATCGATCAATGCAATCGCAAAAGCGCCAAGTGCTACAGCAATAATCGGCATATTAAGGAATGTGACTGAAATGAAACCCAGAATGAAATAAGCGATATAAGTCTTTTTCATCATGATCTTCATCAGCATAGAAAAACCGATAGCAGGCATCATGCCACCCGCAACCGCCAGACCATCCAACAACCATTTCGGCGCCTTCTGTACCATAACGCTGGCCGCGTCAGCACCGAAATAGACCGGCAGAAACGCCACAATAAAGTAGAAACAAAACAGAATGGCAATACCCAGATAATTCACCCGTTCCACACCGCGCCAGTTCAACGCTTTCACCATCTGATCGCATTTATGCATCATGGGTGAGAACACAGTAAACAGCAGGGTGATACAGCCTTGCACTGCAATGGAAAACGGCACCGCGATACCAATCGCGACTTTAGGATCGACCTCCGTCAAAATGGCAAATGCCGTACCAATCACGCCGCCAATCACCACATTTGGCGGCTGAGCGCCTGCCAGTGGCACCATGCCCATCCAGACCAGCTCCAGTGATCCTCCCACTAACAAACCCGTCTGCACATCCCCTAAAATCAGCCCGACCAACGGCCCAATGACCACTGGACGATGAAAATGAGTCAGCCCATCGAACAGATCCACCCCGGCCAATCCGGCCAGTAACCCAATCAATATCGCATCAATCAGCATAACTCACCCCCTCAAACCAGCAACTTAGCGATAGGTTCTCCCGCTTCATCCGGCACTCGCCGAATTTCGCAAGTGACGCCCAGTTGTTCCAGTTCACGAAACACCGCCATGTCACTGTCATCAACCGAAACCGTCTTATGGATTTGACGCTTTCCCTCAGTAAAATGCATATTGCCCACGTTAACAAAGCGGATCGGTACACCGCCTTTTACTAACGTCAGTACATCCTGCGGGGTTTTACAGACAATGAAAATTTTCTGACGCTCAGCCGCTTTATGAATCACATCAATGGTTTTTTGCAGGGTGAAATAACGTGTCTGAACCCCATCAGAAACCACCATATCCATCAGATTTTGCTGCATCAAATCACCGGCTACGTGATCGTTAGCCACCAATACCAAATTGGCCCCCAGTGAATTGGTCCAGGTCACACCGACTTGACCATGCACCAACCGGTTATCAATTCGGGTCATTAAAATATTCGGTATCGACATAATCACTCCTGCTACATTTTATTCTTGGTGAATACGGTGGATGATAGGGATAAATTTCCACCCCTTTCACCACGCGATTGACTTCCCCTGTCGGACATGGATTGTCTGGCGTTATGCCCAGTGCCAGCGAGGTTTCAAACGCTAACATCTGTAAAAATATCAAATAGGGGAACAACAGCCAGATATCGTCTTGTTCACTGTTAACCACCGTGAACCCTTTCCCCTGCGCGCCACTCAGTGCAACAATTTGACATGCCAATCCGTCATGATTCAGTTCCTGCCACAGATCGAGATCATAACGACGACGATGCTGATCAGCGGAGAGCATCATAACCACCAGCGTATCCCGTTCGATCATAAACTTCGGCCCATGACGCACCCCCATTGATGAGTCGTAACGGGTGGTAACATGCCCGGCGGTCAGCTCCAGCATCTTGAGCGCCCCCTCCTCTGCTATCCCAGTAAAACAACTGGAACCCAGACACATCATGCGTTTAAAACCGCTGCACGCCAGCCGCTTAATCTGTGTCTGCCACTGCCCCCTTTCCCGCTCACACAATGCGATCATCTCCATCAACGATGCTCCACTCTGTTCCAACGTCAACGGCCCTAGCAGCAGCACTGTTGCTAATGTCATACAACTGAAACTGGACGTCATAGCAAAACTCTGGTCGTGAGAACCCTGTGGCATATTCAACGAACAGACGTGAGCGCATCCTTCGGCATAACGCGCTAATGCACCAGCGGGATTACAAGTCAGCATCAGGTGATAACAGCGAGGCAGGAGCTGATCCGCCAGTTTTACCGCCGCCACGCTCTCCGGGCTATTGCCTGATCGCCCATAAGAAATCAGCAAGGTTGAACGTGTTGGATCGAGATATTGCAAGGGAGAAGGCACAATGTCTGTCGTACTGTACGCGACTACATTCAGTCCACACTGCTCACGCAACCAAGGCGCCAGCGTGCGCCCGATAAACGCGGAAGAACCTGCGCCACACAGCACTATCTGTAATTCTGGATCAGACAACAAAGGCTGCAAAAAGGGCCGCCACAACGCTTCCTCACGTTGCAGATTTTGATATAACTGACGCCAAAGCTCAGGCTGTTGATGAATCTCTCTGGCAGTATGCAACGCATGGCGTTCGCGCAACCAAACTTCGGTATAGGAAAACAGTTCATTCATACTAAAACCCCTTGTAACTCAGGCTCACAAGCCTGCGCATAGCTCAAGAGCACAGAACGAATTTTATCCAACACCCAAGCGTGTGGGTCATTATCCAACCTTCCGGCATTAACCGCCTGCGCCTGCTCAGGCAGGTATTGACTCAATAGTGACAGGGAAACCGGGCGACAACGCAGGTTATCCATCAAGGTATTCACTGCCTGTTGTACTCGCGGATGCGGCCAATAGTAACGAATGCGATCACTCAAACTATATTGACGATCAATAAACTGTTGGTGCGGCGTACCGTGGTAATAACGGTTCCAGTGCTCCGGCTGCTCAAGCATGACCTGTTCCAACGTGGCGCACAAATGAGCCGCGCCCTGTTCCCCATTCCATTCACTATCGATTTTATCGAGTGCGAACAGCGCCTCACGTAAAGCAAAAGTCAAAGCCGGACCGACTTTCAGAATGGCAAAGTGATCACGTACCAACTCACGGTAAGCTTGCGCTGTTTGATAATCAGTGGAATGGGCTTCATAGACTAAATAGGGTTGAGATTCGATATATTGGCTTAGTGTCGCTGCACGTTCAGGTTGATAATGTTCGATATGATGGTGATCGAACTCCACCCCCGGTTGCACCACCAGCGCAATCACCCGCGGCCATACCGGTTCCAATTCAGCTAATCGCCAGGCTTGTTGATGAACATTCAACGTTGTGGCTGCGGCCTGAGGCGTAGTAATTTGCATTCCTTCTAATGCTTCTTTGGCTCCACCCGGTACCGGCACTTCGGTGCCTATCACATAAACCGGTGGTTCTCCCCCCACCTGCTGCCAGCAACGTTCAGCCACCTGACACAAACGAGCCGCACGTACCGCAACTTCGTTGTCACCCAGCGGTGTTGGATCATCCAGACAAGACATCGAGCAATCGAGATGTATTTTACGGAACCCCGCCGCCACATAATCGTGTATCAACGTTTCAGCCAGTTTCATTGCCTGCTCAGCGGGAAGATCTTGCCAGGCGTTCGGTCCAAGATGATCGCCTCCTAGCCAGATACGATCACGCGGTAAACCAATGCGATCAGCCTGTTGCCAAACCGCATCCCGGAATTGAGCCGGTTGCATCCCGGTGTAACCACCAAACTGATTGACCTGATTAGAAGTTGCTTCAATCAGTACCGAAGTTTTACGCTCTTTAGCGACGCGCAAAGCGCTTTCCAATACCCAGGGATGAGCGGAACAGACCGAATAAATCCCCACTGCTTCACCTGATTTGTGACGATGGATAAGTTGTAATAGTGACTGCATGATGTCTCCCATGCGGGCAAGAATTTCGGTAAGAACTATTCGTCGGCAATAATCACATCCACGCCGAGTTCGATTAATGCCCGCCTGTAGTTATCGGGGATCCGACTGTCAGTAATCAGCCGATGAATCTGTCCGGCTTGACGGATCATGCAAAAACTTCTGCGCCCAAATTTACTGGCATCCGCCACCGCGATAATTTCATGCGCCACCTCACACATCACGCGATTAAGGTGGGCTTCACCGGGGTGCGGCGTGGTTATCCCTGCTTCCAGATCAAAACCATCAACGCCAAGAAATAGGGTGTCAAAGCGATATTGACGCAATTGCTGTTCCGCCGCCGGACCATAGAGCGAGTAGGAGTTCTGACGCACACTCCCGCCAAGCACCATCACCTCCATCCGGTCAAACCCCGCCAGTTCATAGGCGATATTCAACGCGTTAGTCATGACCACCAGATCACGCCGCTCTTTAAGAAATGGCGCGATTTGCGTGGTAGTCGAGCCGGAATCAAGGATCAGGGCATCACCATCCTGAACAAACTGTGCTGCCTTGGCCGCAATACGCGATTTCACATCACGATTGATCCGGCCTTTATCTTGCAAGGGGCGATCAAAGGCGAATTGCTGATTCAACATAGCGCCGCCATAGGAACGCAATGCACAACCTTTTTGTTCCAGATAACGCAGGTCATTACGGATAGTGACGCTGGAAACCCCAAAATGGGTGCTCAGATGCTCAACACGCACACTGCCTTCATGACACAACAAGTCGATAATCTGTTCACGTCTTTTTAAGGTATCCACAGCCATTCCGTTATACCCCTCAGATTTTCAGCGACAAATTTATGCCGCCTGTGATGAATTGCTTTCCCTCTCTTTCGATTTAATTACAGCAAAAGCAACCAAACGAAATTGTGATCGCTATTACAGTCTATTATATAGACAAAAATCGGCATAAAAGGTTTCGATTGGAAACAAAACGAAAGGAAATATTAGATTTCTTGGTTACTGACTAGTTACCCAAAAATCAGTTTTTATCCACATTTTGGATAACAATTGATATAAAGAAACGAAAGCGCTTGGTTTTCAATCAGCAACCACAAAGTTTTATTTTGTCAGGTGATAAGGATCACAAATTTTGTGATTGGGTGTACAAATCCTGATAAAATCCAGGACTGAAAGCTCTCACTGTAATTAAGGACACGCCACAAATGACAAAACGATTTTCGGTGCTGACTGGCGGGCTGCTGCTTGCCGCTTCTCTCGGCGCTCAAGCCTCGAATACCCCCGATCAGACCCGTCTGACAAATACTGTTGATAAGACCATACACTCCCTGATGCAGGAATATGACATTCCAGGAATGGCGATTGCGGTGACTTTCCGCGGTCAACATTTTTTCTATCAATACGGTGACGCATCAAAAGAGAACAATGCGCCGGTCACTAAAGAGACAATCTTTGAATTAGGCTCGGTCAGCAAAACCTTTACCGGCAGCCTGATTTCTTGGGCGCAGGTGACGGGAGCCATTTCCTTCTCCGATAAAGCCAGCCAGCATTTTCAACCGCTTGCAGGCAGCGCCTTTGACAACATAAACATGCTGAATATTGCCACCTACACCGCGGGCGGCCTGCCGTTACAATTCCCTGATGAGATCGACAGCAATAGCAAAATGGTGGACTGGTTTCAGCATTGGCAGCCAAAATACACACCCGGAACCTACCGCCAATACTCCAATCCCAGCATTGGCCTGGCGGGTTATATCGCTGCCCAAAGCCTTAAAAAACCTTACTCAATACTGGTGAAAAACCAGATCCTTTCACCGCTTGGCCTGCACCATACCTGGTTTAACGTCCCCGAGCAGGAGATGAAAAATTATGCATTGGGTTATTCAAAGGAGAATAAACCGATTCGCATAAATCCCGGCGTGCTGGATGAGGAAGCCTATGGCCTGAAAACCAGTGCACAGGAACTGATCGGCTTCGTTGATGCAAATATTGATCCTTCCCGCGTAGGCGACAGTAAGCTAGCACAGGCTATTCGAGCAACCCATACCGGTTATTACCGGGTGGGTGAGATGACGCAAGGGCTGGGCTGGGAGCTTTATCACTGGCCTGTCACCCTTGAGCAGGTACTGAGCGGCAACTCGGCGCAACTCGCTTTTCAAGCCAATAAAATTACGGAACTATCGCCGCCAGAGCCGCCAACGGATGCGCTTTTTATCAATAAAACCGGTTCCACCAATGGCTTCGGAGCATATGTCGCGTTTGTGCCGCAAGAACAAATGGGTATTGTGCTGCTAGCCAACAAAAATTACCCCAATGAGGCGCGCATCAAAGCAGCCTGGCAAATCCTCAAGGCGCTGAAATAGCGCACAATTGCGTTAAATACTGTGTCTTTAAATACCGTGTCTGTTGGCAGCGCCTCCCGCAGGAGGCGCTGTCTTGACATATCGAGTCGTTAAGCCAGTAAAGCTTCCAAACCTGCGGTCACTGACTCCATACGGTGCCCGCCTGAATGCTCAATCACATAACGCTTGCCTACCTGAGAAGAGGCATCCAAGCCCCAAATACCATGTTCGGCCTTCTGACTCAGCGGATCGCTACTGGTATTGATGTGGGTGACATTGGCACTATCCAACTTGTCGGCCAACCGATCTCGCAATCCTACATGCAATCCCATGCTGTTGAATGCAGTGACCTTGATCCCATGCTTGATGCCCGCATATTGCGCTAGCCCGCCGCCCAAGGAGTGACCCAGAACCTCAACCTTACCGCCATATTGTTTAGTAAAGGCTTTGACCAAGCGATCAGCATCCTGAAACGCGCTGTCCTTGATCCCCAAAGCTGCGCCGACATCACTCTTCACCGTGCCAGGACGCTTGGTCGGCTGAGTACCCACGAAGGAGAGCACCATAGTGTCGTCACGCTTGTAGACAGCAACCTTGAGCGCAGACCAGCTATCTCCCTCAAGGATTAAAGGATCATTCTCCCCCTTGCTGGGGCGAACATGCAGGGTTAACTCACTGCCGGTTCCGCCAGTGCCATCCTCCCGGCGAGCCAATATCGAGGACGGGATATCAGCTAAAGTGGCATGACTGTAACCTGCGGGCATATCCCGATAGCTACTGGAGCAACTGATTCTCGCCAATTGGGCCGCATCCATCACTGCTTTAGCTCCCACAGCATTCAACGGCTCTTGTTCTGCTTTAGCCACAAACGCGGGTTTGGCGATCACCTTGGCAGAATTCAGCAATTGTTCAGCACGCGTTCCAGCCTGCAAACGATCAGACGCGCCAAGCGGTAGATGCGAGACTCCCTTCGCGCCCGCTCCAGCCAGCCCTAGGGCAGAAGATGCCAGCAAACGCCCGGTGGATTCCGCCAAGTTTTTAACGCCTGCAACACCAACTGAAATCGCACCACTCGTTACACTACTGGCGCCGCCCGTGATATTAGCCAATCCCTTGATAATGGCTCCAGTCCAGTAACGCGCCTTACCTTTGGCGCTCTGCGCATGGGAATCATGCCCTCCCTGTATGGCAGTGCCAATCTTGCGAGCCGGGGCGCTCAATGTCAGATATTTCAGTGTGGTGGTCAGCACCTTGCCCGGCGACACCTGAGTACCAAGTCCAGTACTGGTGTAATGGGAGGCAAGATGATGATGAACACTATTATTGCGAGATGGTGTCTGTACTTCTCCGTTCGAAAGGGGCGCCAATGCCGTGGCGCTGGGAGAGTGCCCAATACCTTGAATAGACATCTTATTATTCTCCTTGGTTATTCAGATGACGGTCACTTAACATGCGATGGCTGATCCTGGTAATGGATGCGGCACATCGGCTCCGTTCTGCTGGGTGCTGATCACCTGAAACTGAGACTGCAAGCTGATCCCAAGATCGAGAAACTCCCCCAGAGTCTGCATAAATGCCGTTTCGTCGAACATCTCGATCAATGCAGAGAAGCTCAACACCAGATAATTGGTACGACTGTCCAGACTGATCTGACTGCCGCCGGTGGTAAGACCGAACATATTCAGCTCAAGGGCAGCCCGAGTCAGCATCAACTGGCCCGGTTCATCTACAGGCAATCGCAACAAAGGAATATAGAGATAAAATGCCTGAACGTCGTCGTTATCCGGTACTTCAACGATGCACTCTCCACCTTGGCCGAAAGGCACTGTACAGTGACCATCGCCGCCAATGCTCAAAGCCACGCCTTGGCGCTCACCCACAAGGCGCAACCATTCCGATACTGTCTGTTGATATGCTTTCACTATGATGTTCTCCGCTCGTTATCCCTTACAGACCAAGGGCTTCGCACGCAATAGAAAGTGTGATCATGTTAACAATCACTGGCAAGCCGTGATTTATCCCTAGGGCGAAGTTTTTTATATCGACGTCGAAATAGCGCCTTATCGGTAGTTGGGTTGCACCGTGCAAGTACGGTTCGAATCTACTGTACCCAACTTAGCCGACAGGTGTTATCCCAATAGCGTAGGTTAATTCATATGAGTTTTACGAGCCGGATCGTATTCCCACCACCACTCAAAGGAAGGAAGCCCTAGCGATTCGAAACTTTCCGGCGGCATCATGTCAGTAACTAGCCCACCTTCAAATACACTTTCCTGGGAAAGACCACTGATGGAACAATAACGCTTATTATCACGCCCCCAAACCAAACTACCGCTGTAATAGGCAGTCAATCCATTAATGTAATCACGAACTTCAGGAGATGCGGTAATCAATACCTCCTTTTGTAACCGCAAGAACAAGCTAACTACCCGCCAACGCAGCTCCCAATAATGCTCCATGCTCTGTTCAACCGTATAACCATATTGTCGACACATGACACTAATAACATTATGTTCCTTATCATCTACCGCCCTCCGTTGTTCCTTTGCATAAGCATAGGCTTCACAATCCCATGCTGTCAGACAACCCATCATTTCTGACAATGCACAAACTCGGCGATCTTCAAACTCATCCTGACTAATATTAATACCTGCGATAACGTGATTTAACACAGGATATGCCCAAGCTCCTCCACCGTACATACGCATCACCAAATAATCATCAAGCAAAGGTTTTGGCTCCACCGCTTTCCACATTTCAGTCATGATATAAGTACGCATCCCTTTAAAAAAACGGCCTGCTAGAGTAGGAGATGCATAGCGATTTAATCGAATACACAAGTCACGCATTGCCCTAGCGTAACGGTCGTTATTGACGGGATATTCAGGAGATTCAAGAGCACGCTGTAGCTGAGCTGCATTATGGATAAAAGCGGTAGGATTTACGCTTAATGGTCCTTCATCGCAGTATTCGTCATCATAAGCAAAACCCCACATTATGAAATCTGAACCTACTTGCAACAGTTCCTTACTCCCCTTTGGATACATTAACCCCGCCAACCGTGCACTTTCCATTTGCCATAAACGCTGCCGCTGTGTTTCGTTACTGTATAAACGGAAGCGATCCGCATATTCACGCGTAGCTGCTTCAATTTCGCAATTTTCCGGATCTCCCGCATTGACTAATGGATGTGACATATATGGGAATGGATTAGGCAGAGGGGGAATTTTAACGATATTCACAAATAATTAGCTCCATAAAGTAATTTATTGACAAACGATGATTCAGTAGCAATTAAGTTATAGGTGGACATAGGATTTTTTACCAATCTTACTAACTCGTTTTCTGCCAACGCTTGCACTACTATCGAAATTACCGGTAAAGAGGCAGCTCCAACTGAGGTATTTATGAAAAATGAATTGTTTGCTGATCTTCTAGCTAGCGCAAAAGATAATGGTGAAAATTGAAAAAGGTAAACTGACGCCAAAACCGGAACATATTCACACTTTTGCCAAAATTGATGTTAAAGCAATACGTGAAGCAACTGGTTTGAAACAATAGGAGTTTGCCATATACCCTAAATTTTTCGATTAAAAAAGGAGCGATTGAGCGATTAATTAAAGAATTCAATATGAAAAATCGGAATTAATAGCGATTAATTAGCCATTTCATGTGACATTAATCACATTCTTTTCATATTCATCTGATAAATATCGTGCTCTTGTGGTCATAATACCTAGAGAGCGAAATTCTCTGTTATTTGTCTCCACTCCATCCTACTTAGCTGGAAGCGGTCTATTGTTCTCTCTAACGCCACGTATTAAATGATGGCTATTTTACGCTGTCATTTTTTTACCGCGGA
>NZ_RCWB01000007.1:162713-170186 GCF_018448885.1 Photorhabdus caribbeanensis | reverse complement strand
GCAAAGCTTGCCTTGCTATTCCGGTGACAAGTGAAAAATATCGCAAGGTGAGTCGCTGGAGCGCCATCACGATTAACTATCAGCGATTTATTGCGAAAACTAAATATAACCCGCTCACACAAATGATCCAGGAATTTCAGTGCCTGAAAGTGACGTTTGATGGCTGGCGGCCAGCGTATTGCTTGTTTCTGGAAGCCAAGGCTCGGTATGACCAGTTTTTTAATAGTGAAGGAAATCCTAAAAATTGGTGGCAGGGAATTTATTCCGCTAAAGGCCAAGCACGCAGACATCAAGTAGTCTGTGATGCATTGGAAAATACTCCCCATGTGGAATGGCATTTTTTACAACCTGTCAGTTCTAGCTATTTTAAGATATTGTTCGGTGAATATAAAAATATCAGTGTTCACTATACCCCTTGCGATAGTTTAGTTTAACACGAGGTTAACATGGCAATAATTCATATAAAATTTAATGTACGTTATGAGCAACAAGAAAACATTACTCCTAATATCGCATTGATAGATTTGTTTCATATTACTCGACAAATAGATATCTTTTTGGGACAGAAAAAAAACTGGTTCTTAAAGGGATATTCCCGTAAAGATGCCTTGAAACATATTGTATTTGATGAGCAGGGGCCAACTGAAGTTGCCATAAGAAGTTTTGAAAAAGATTATAGGAAAAATTTTCCTGCTCTTATTACTGGTATATGGGATGGTGAAAAGGATGAATTGGATAGCGGAATTGATTACTTTAAATCATCAACTTTTCGTCCCAATTGGGTTTGGTTAGTATTAAATTTAACGACTGATACTAGTCAGCTTAGTCTATCCCGATTAATTGATTTAGTTAAATACTTAGCGACCAGTCGTGATTTTCCTTATATTCAAGTAGAAACCAATGGCTATACCTTAAAAGGTAAACAAGTTTTCCCTGATCGCTTAAGTGTTGGCTGGATGCTTTACCAACCCCGCATTATTGATAAGTCTTACCTGCCTATGGCGGAAGATATGCTCCCTGTGTATCAAAATAATGAACAGGTCGGCACTCTGATGATTACCAAAAAAGGTATTTTTGATGGAAAAAATCAGGATGATATTGATAAATCTAATGATGTTGAAATTCAGCTGGTGAATCTGGGATTACTGCCATTAATTACCGAAGTTTAATGGAGGATGATATTTTTTACCAATTGAAAAACGATGGAGAACTTTCATGTCAAAAGCGGTTATTCTGTTAGGTGATATGACAGATCGTGGCAGTAAGGTTATTACCGTTATTGATGAATATACTCAAAATGGTGTACCTATTTATGGCAAAAAATAAGATAATCAGGAGACGTTAATATGCCAATACCCTTATTAGCCCCTGTCGCTGTGGGTGCGGCTGAATATGTCGCCAGCGCCTGTGCCGGGGTATTAATTGCAGTCGGTATCATGGAAGCGGGTAAAGATAAATCCGTAATAGACGATGACAGTATTCAACATAAGAAAACGGATTTTGTAATCAGCCCTGACATCACGGATGAAGATCGAAATATTGTCTGGAGTGCTGAGGTCTATGCGGATTTTTGGGAGGACGATGATTTAGGGGAAGAATCAATTGATACCAGTGCTGTTCAGGCTAAAGCACAGTCTAAGACGGAAGAGTGTGAAAAAACGGAAACTAAAAAAGAGTGTCAGGCTTGTCTTGCTATTCCGGTGACGAGTGAAAAGTATCGTAAAGTTAGCCGCTGGAGCGCCATCACGATTAACTATCAGCGATTTATTGCTAAAACTAAATATGACCCGACCACACAAATGATTCAGGAGTTTCAGTGCCTGAAAGTCACCTTTGATGGTTGGCGGCCAGCGTATTGCTTATTTCTAGAGGCCAAAGCGCGGTATGACCAGTTTTTTGATAGCGATGGTAAACCCAAAAGGTGGTGGAAAGGCCGTATATCAGGGAAAAACCAAGCAGATAGGCAACAAGCTGTATGTGATGCATTAGATGAAACGCCTCATGTGGAGTGGCATTTTTTACAGCCTGTCAGCTATGGATATTTTAAAACGTTATTTATTGAACATAAAAATATCAGTGTTTATTATACTCCTTGCAAAGATTTAATTTAATTCGAGGTCAACGATGGCAATAATTAATTTGGAAATCAATGTGCGTTATGAACAACAGGAAACTATTACCTTAAATATGGTGTTAATGGATTTATTTCATATTACACGGCAGATTGATATTTTTTTCGGGCAGAAAAAGACGTGGCACTTAACAGGTTACTCTAGAAAACAGGCTCTACAACATATTGTGTTTGATGAACAGGGACCAACTGAAGTTGCTATCAAAGACTTTGAAAAAGAATATAAGAAAAGTTTTCCTTTTTTCAATAATGCTATATGGGATGGTGAAAATGATGAATTATCTAGTAGCATTGATTATTATAAATCGAAGCCAAACCATCCTAACAAGGTTTGGTTAATATTAAACTTAAGAATTGACAGTACCAAACTTGATACTTCCCGATTAATTGATTTAGTTAAATATTTAGCGACTAGTCGTGATTTTCCGTATATTCAAGTAGAAACCAACGGCTATATCTTAAAAGGCAAACAAGTTTTCCCTGATCGCTTAAGTGTTGGTTGGATGCTTTGCCAGCCCCGCATTATTGATAAGTCTTACCTGCCTATGGCGGAGGATGTGCTTCCTGTGTATCAAAATAATGAACAGGTCGGCACGCTGATTATTACCAAAAAAGGCATTTTTGATGGAAGAAATCAGGATGATATTGATAAATCCAATGATGTTGAAATTCAGCTGGTGAATCTGGGATTACTGCCATTAATTACCGAAGTTTAATGGGAGTGATGTTATTTACCAATCGAAAAACGATGGAGAACTTTCATGTCAAAAGTGGTTATTCTGTTAGGTGATACGATAGATCATGGCGGTAAGGTTATTAGCGCTATTGATGAATAGACTTACAATAGTGTGTCTATTATGGCAAAAAATAAGATAATCAGGAGACGTTAATATGCCAATACCCTTATTAGCCCCTGTTGTAGTGGGTGCGGCTGAATATGTCGCCAGCGCCTGTGCCGGGGTATTAATTGCAGTCGGTATCATGGAGGTGGGTAAAGATAAATCCGTAATAGACGATGACAACATTCAACATAAGAAAACGGATTTTGTAATCAGCCCTGACATCACGGATGAAGATCGAAATATTGTCTGGAGTGCTGAGGTCTATGCGGATTTTTGGGAGGACGATGATTTAGGGGAAGAATCAATTGATACCAGTGCTGTTCAGGCTAAAGCACAGTCTAAGACGGAAGAGTGTGAAAAAACGGAAACTAAAAAAGAGTGTCAGGCTTGTCTTGCTATTCCGGTGACGAGTGAAAAGTATCGTAAAGTTAGCCGCTGGAGCGCCATCACGATTAACTATCAGCGATTTATTGCTAAAACTAAATATGACCCGACCACACAAATGATTCAGGAGTTTCAGTGCCTGAAAGTGACGTTTGATGGCTGGCGACCAGCGTATTGCCTGTTTCTGGAGGCTAAAGCGCGGTATGACCAGTTTTTTGATAGTGATAGTAAACCTAAAAGGTGGTGGAAAGGTCAGATTTCTGCGCGAAATCAGGCAAAAAGACATCAAGTAGTCTGTGATGTACTGGAGGGAACTCCTTATGTGGAATGGCATTTTTTACAGCCTGTCAGCTATGGGTATTTTAAAATACTATTTATTGAACATAAAAATATCAATGTTTATTATACTCCTTGTAAAGATTTAACTTAATTTGAGGTCAACGATGGCAATAATTAATTTGGAAATCAATGCACGTTATGAACAACAGGAAACTATTACCTTAAATACGGTGTTAATGGATTTATTTTACATTACAAGGCAGATTGATATTTTTTTCGGGCAGAAAAAGACCTGGTATTTAACTGGATATTCTAGAAAACAGGCTTTACAACATATTGTGTTTGATGAGCAAGGACCAACTGAAGTTGCGATTAGAGACTTTGAAAAAGAGTATAGGAAAAATTTTCCTTCACTTATCAATGGAATGTGGGATGGACAAAAAGATGAATTATCTTGTGGCATTATTTATGATAAATCAAAATCTGGGCATCCTAACTGGGTTAAGTTAGAACTCAATTTAAAAATTGACAGTAGCCAACTGAATGCATCCCGATTAATTGATTTAGTTAAATACTTAGCGACCAGCCGTGATTTTCCTTATATTCAGGTGGAAACTAACGGCTATACCTTAAAAGGCAGGCAGGTTTTTCCTGATCGCCTTAGTGTCGGCTGGATGCTTTACCAGCCCCGTATTATTGATAAGTTCTATCTGCCTATGGCGGAAGATGTGCTGCCTGTGTACCAAAATAATGAACAGATCGGCACTCTGATTATCACCAAGAAAGGGATTTTTGATGGAAGAAATCAGGAGGATATTGATAAATCCAATGATATTGAAATTCAGTTGGTGAACCTGGGATTACTGCCATTAATTACCGAAGTTTAATGAGGGATGATGTTATTTCCAATTGAAAAACGATGGAGAACTTTAATGTCAAAGGCGGTTATTCTGCTGGGTGATATGACAGATCATGGCGGTAAGATTATTACCGCTATTGATAAATATACTCACAATGGTGTTCCTATTATTGCAAAAAATGAGATAAACAGGAGACGTTAATATGCCAATACCCTTATTAGCTCCGGTCGCAGTGGGTGCGGCTGAATATGTCGCCAGCGCCTGTGCCGGAGTATTAATTGCGGTTGGGTTGATGGAAGCCAGTAAAGATAAATCCATTATAGAGGATGACGACATTCACCATAAGAAAACGGATTTTGTGATAAGCCCTGAAATCACAGATGAAGATCGAAATATCGTCTGGAGCGCCGAAGCCCATGCGGATTTTTGGGAGGACGATGATTTAGGGGATGAATCTGTTGATACCAGTGCAGTTCAAACTAAAGCCCAGTCTGAAACGGAAGAGTGTGAAAAAACGGAAACTGAAAAAGTGTGCAAAGCTTGCCTTGCTATTCCGGTGACAAGTGAAAAATATCGCAAGGTGAGTCGCTGGAGCGCCATCACGATTAACTATCAGCGATTTATTGCTAAAACTAAATATAACTCGCTCACACAAATGATCCAGGAATTTCAATGCCTGAAAGTGACGTTTGATGGCTGGCGGCCAGCATATTGCCTGTTTCTGGAGGCTAAAGCGCGGTATGACCAGTTTTTTAAGGATAGTAAACCTAAAAGATGGTGGACTGGCAGTTATTCGGCTAGGAATCAAGCAGAAAGGCATCAAACGGTTTGTGACGCACTAGAAGGAACACCTCACGTGGAATGGCACTTTTTACAGCCCATCAGTTATGGATATTTTAAAGTACTGTTTAGTAAATATAAAAATATTAGTGCCCATTATACTCCCTGCAAAAGTTTAGTTTAATCCGAGGTCAATATGGCGATAATCCGTTTAGAAATCAATGTATATTATCAACAGCAGGAAACCATTACCGCGAATATGGCATTAATGGACTTGTTTAATATCACACGACAAATTGATATCTTTTTTGGGCAGAAAAAGGCTTGGTATTTAACTGGTTACTCTAGAAAACAGGCTCTGCAACATGTCGTGTTTGATGAGCAGGGGCCAACTGAAGCGGCTATAAAAAGTTTCGAAAAAGATTATAAGAAAAACTTTCCAGCACTTATTACTGGAATATGGGATGGTGAAAAGGATGAATTATCTAGCGGCATAGATTATAGCAAAATGCCAAGTGTTCATCCTAACTGGGTTTGGCTGCAATTGAATCTAAATATTGACAGTCATCAGCTTGATGTATTGCGGTTAATTAATCTGGTTAGCTATTTTGCCTTGAGCCGTAATTTACCTAATATTCAGGTAGAGTCGAATGAATATACCTTAAAAGGCAAACAGGTTTTCCCTGATCGTCTCAGTGTTGGTTGGATGCTTTACCTGCCTCGTATTATTGATAAATCCTATCTGCCTATGGCGGAAGATGTGCTTCCTGTGTATCAAAATAATGAACAGGTAGGCACTCTGATTATTACCAAAAAAGGCATTTTTGATGGAAGAAATCAGGATGATATTGATAAATCCAATGATGTTGAAATACAGTTGGTGAACCTGGGATTACTGCCATTAATTACAGAAATTTAATGGAAGGTGATGTTATTTACCAATCGGAAAACGATGGAGAACTTTAATGTCAAAGGCGGTTATTCTGCTGGGTGATACGACAGATCATGGCGGTAAGGTGATTACCGCTATTGATGAATATACTCACAATGGTGTTCCTAATTATTGCAAAAAATGAGATAAACAGGAGGCGTTAATATGCCAATACCCTTATTAGCTCCGGTCGTAGTGGGTGCGGCTGAATATGTCGCCAGCGCCTGTGCCGGAGTATTAATTGCGGTTGGGTTGATGGAAGCCGGTAAAGATAAATCCGTTATAGAGGATGACGACATTCACCATAAGAAAACGGATTTTGTGATAAGCCCTGAAATCACAGATGAAGATCGAAATATCGTCTGGAGCGCCGAAGCCCATGCGGATTTTTGGGAGGACGATGATTTAGGGGATGAATCTGTTGATACCAGTGCAGTTCAAACTAAAGCCCAGTCTGAAACGGAAGAGTGTGAAAAAACGGAAACTGAAAAAGTGTGCAAAGCTTGCCTTGCTATTCCGGTGACAAGTGAAAAATATCGCAAGGTGAGTCGCTGGAGCGCCATCACGATTAACTATCAGCGATTTATTGCGAAAACTAAATATAACCCGCTCACACAAATGATTCAGAAATTTCAGTGCCTGAAAGTGACGTTTGATGGCTGGCGACCAGCGTATTGCTTATTTCTGGAAGCCAAAGCGCGGTATGACCAGTTTTTTAATAGTGAAGGGAAACCCAAAAGTTGGTGGAAAGGTGATGAATCAGGCAAAAAACAGGCTGAAAGGCATCAAAAAGTCTGTGATGTTCTAGAAGGCACACCTTATGTAGAATGGCATTTTTTACAACCAATCAGTTATGCTTATTTTAAGGTACAGTTTAGAGAGTATAAAAATATCAGAGTTCATTATACCCCCTACGACAGTTTATTTTAATCTGAGGTCAACATGACAATAGTTCGTATAGAAATAAATGTACGTTATGAACAGCAAAAAACTATTACTGCTAATACGGCATTGATGGATTTGTTTCATATCACACAGCAAATCGATATATTTTTCGGGAAGAAAAAAACATGGTTTTTAAAAGGATGTTCCCGAAAAGAGGCATTAAAACATATTGTGTTTGATGAACAAGGGCCTACAGACGAAGCAGTAAGTTATTTTGAAAAATCTTATAAAAAAGACTTTCCTTCACTTATTGAAGGTATATGGGATGGTGAAAAGGATGAGTTATCTAGTAGTGTTAGTTATAATAAATTGTCAACAAAA
>NZ_RCWB01000007.1:160467-162703 GCF_018448885.1 Photorhabdus caribbeanensis | reverse complement strand
GGTATTTAACTGGTTACTCTAGAAAACAGGCTCTGCAACATGTCGTGTTTGATGAGCAGGGGCCAACTGAAGCGGCTATAAAAAGTTTCGAAAAAGATTATAAGAAAAACTTTCCAGCACTTATTACTGGAATATGGGATGGTGAAAAGGATGAATTATCTAGCGGCATAGATTATAGCAAAATGCCAAGTGTTCATCCTAACTGGGTTTGGCTGCAATTGAATCTAAATATTGACAGTCATCAGCTTGATGTATTGCGGTTAATTAATCTGGTTAGCTATTTTGCCTTGAGCCGTAATTTACCTAATATTCAGGTAGAGTCGAATGAATATACCTTAAAAGGCAAACAGGTTTTCCCTGATCGTCTCAGTGTTGGTTGGATGCTTTACCTGCCTCGTATTATTGATAAATCCTATCTGCCTATGGCGGAAGATGTGCTTCCTGTGTATCAAAATAATGAACAGGTAGGCACTCTGATTATTACCAAAAAAGGCATTTTTGATGGAAGAAATCAGGATGATATTGATAAATCCAATGATGTTGAAATACAGTTGGTGAACCTGGGATTACTGCCATTAATTACAGAAATTTAATGGAAGGTGATGTTATTTACCAATCGGAAAACGATGGAGAACTTTAATGTCAAAGGCGGTTATTCTGCTGGGTGATACGACAGATCATGGCGGTAAGGTGATTACCGCTATTGATGAATATACTCACAATGGTGTTCCTAATTATTGCAAAAAATGAGATAAACAGGAGGCGTTAATATGCCAATACCCTTATTAGCTCCGGTCGTAGTGGGTGCGGCTGAATATGTCGCCAGCGCCTGTGCCGGAGTATTAATTGCGGTTGGGTTGATGGAAGCCGGTAAAGATAAATCCGTTATAGAGGATGACGACATTCACCATAAGAAAACGGATTTTGTGATAAGCCCTGAAATCACAGATGAAGATCGAAATATCGTCTGGAGCGCCGAAGCCCATGCGGATTTTTGGGAGGACGATGATTTAGGGGATGAATCTGTTGATACCAGTGCAGTTCAAACTAAAGCCCAGTCTGAAACGGAAGAGTGTGAAAAAACGGAAACTGAAAAAGTGTGCAAAGCTTGCCTTGCTATTCCGGTGACAAGTGAAAAATATCGCAAGGTGAGTCGCTGGAGCGCCATCACGATTAACTATCAGCGATTTATTGCGAAAACTAAATATAACCCGCTCACACAAATGATTCAGAAATTTCAGTGCCTGAAAGTGACGTTTGATGGCTGGCGACCAGCGTATTGCTTATTTCTGGAAGCCAAAGCGCGGTATGACCAGTTTTTTAATAGTGAAGGGAAACCCAAAAGTTGGTGGAAAGGTGATGAATCAGGCAAAAAACAGGCTGAAAGGCATCAAAAAGTCTGTGATGTTCTAGAAGGCACACCTTATGTAGAATGGCATTTTTTACAACCAATCAGTTATGCTTATTTTAAGGTACAGTTTAGAGAGTATAAAAATATCAGAGTTCATTATACCCCCTACGACAGTTTATTTTAATCTGAGGTCAACATGACAATAGTTCGTATAGAAATAAATGTACGTTATGAACAGCAAAAAACTATTACTGCTAATACGGCATTGATGGATTTGTTTCATATCACACAGCAAATCGATATATTTTTCGGGAAGAAAAAAACATGGTTTTTAAAAGGATGTTCCCGAAAAGAGGCATTAAAACATATTGTGTTTGATGAACAAGGGCCTACAGACGAAGCAGTAAGTTATTTTGAAAAATCTTATAAAAAAGACTTTCCTTCACTTATTGAAGGTATATGGGATGGTGAAAAGGATGAGTTATCTAGTAGTGTTAGTTATAATAAATTGTCAACAAAAGGTCCTAACTGGGTTAGGTTAGAACTCAATTTGAAAATTGACAGTAGTCAGCTTGGTATTTCCCAATTAATTGATTTAGTTAAATATCTAGTCACCAGTCGTGACTTCCCTTATATTCAGGTCGAAACCAACGAATATACATTACGGAATAAACAGGTTTTCCCTGATCGCTTAAGTGTTGGCTGGATGCTTTACCAGCCTCGTATTATTGATAAATCCTATTTGCCTATGGCGGAAGATGTGCTCCCTGTGTATCAAAATAATGAACAGGTTGGCACGCTGATTATTACCAAAAAGGCATTTTTGATGGAAGAAATCAGGATGATATTGATAAATCCAATGATGTTGAAATTCAGTTGGTGAAT
>NZ_RCWB01000007.1:0-160457 GCF_018448885.1 Photorhabdus caribbeanensis | reverse complement strand
GAAATACAGTTGGTGAACCTGGGATTACTGCCATTAATTACAGAAATTTAATGGAAGGTGATGTTATTTACCAATCGGAAAACGATGGAGAACTTTAATGTCAAAGGCGGTTATTCTGCTGGGTGATACGACAGATCATGGCGGTAAGGTGATTACCGCTATTGATGAATATACTCACAATGGTGTTCCTAATTATTGCAAAAAATGAGATAAACAGGAGGCGTTAATATGCCAATACCCTTATTAGCTCCGGTCGTAGTGGGTGCGGCTGAATATGTCGCCAGCGCCTGTGCCGGAGTATTAATTGCGGTTGGGTTGATGGAAGCCGGTAAAGATAAATCCGTTATAGAGGATGACGACATTCACCATAAGAAAACGGATTTTGTGATAAGCCCTGAAATCACAGATGAAGATCGAAATATCGTCTGGAGCGCCGAAGCCCATGCGGATTTTTGGGAGGACGATGATTTAGGGGATGAATCTGTTGATACCAGTGCAGTTCAAACTAAAGCCCAGTCTGAAACGGAAGAGTGTGAAAAAACGGAAACTGAAAAAGTGTGCAAAGCTTGCCTTGCTATTCCGGTGACAAGTGAAAAATATCGCAAGGTGAGTCGCTGGAGCGCCATCACGATTAACTATCAGCGATTTATTGCGAAAACTAAATATAACCCGCTCACACAAATGATTCAGAAATTTCAGTGCCTGAAAGTGACGTTTGATGGCTGGCGACCAGCGTATTGCTTATTTCTGGAAGCCAAAGCGCGGTATGACCAGTTTTTTAATAGTGAAGGGAAACCCAAAAGTTGGTGGAAAGGTGATGAATCAGGCAAAAAACAGGCTGAAAGGCATCAAAAAGTCTGTGATGTTCTAGAAGGCACACCTTATGTAGAATGGCATTTTTTACAACCAATCAGTTATGCTTATTTTAAGGTACAGTTTAGAGAGTATAAAAATATCAGAGTTCATTATACCCCCTACGACAGTTTATTTTAATCTGAGGTCAACATGACAATAGTTCGTATAGAAATAAATGTACGTTATGAACAGCAAAAAACTATTACTGCTAATACGGCATTGATGGATTTGTTTCATATCACACAGCAAATCGATATATTTTTCGGGAAGAAAAAAACATGGTTTTTAAAAGGATGTTCCCGAAAAGAGGCATTAAAACATATTGTGTTTGATGAACAAGGGCCTACAGACGAAGCAGTAAGTTATTTTGAAAAATCTTATAAAAAAGACTTTCCTTCACTTATTGAAGGTATATGGGATGGTGAAAAGGATGAGTTATCTAGTAGTGTTAGTTATAATAAATTGTCAACAAAAGGTCCTAACTGGGTTAGGTTAGAACTCAATTTGAAAATTGACAGTAGTCAGCTTGGTATTTCCCAATTAATTGATTTAGTTAAATATCTAGTCACCAGTCGTGACTTCCCTTATATTCAGGTCGAAACCAACGAATATACATTACGGAATAAACAGGTTTTCCCTGATCGCTTAAGTGTTGGCTGGATGCTTTACCAGCCTCGTATTATTGATAAATCCTATTTGCCTATGGCGGAAGATGTGCTCCCTGTGTATCAAAATAATGAACAGGTTGGCACGCTGATTATTACCAAAAAGGCATTTTTGATGGAAGAAATCAGGATGATATTGATAAATCCAATGATGTTGAAATTCAGTTGGTGAATCTGGGATTACTGCCATTAATTACCGACGTTTAATGGAGGATGATATTTTTTACCAATTGAAAAACGATGGAGAACTTTCATGTCAAAAGCGGTTATTCTGTTAGGTGATATGACAGATCATGGCGGTAAGGTTATTACCGCTATTGATGAATATACTCACAATGGTGTTCCTATAGCAGGTAAAGAAGATTTGGTCGCGTGTCCCCAATGTAAAGGCATTTTTCCTATTATTCAGGGTACTGATTCTTTAAAATATAAAGGAAAAGCGATTGCGCTTGAAGGAATGCAAACTGCCTGTGGGGCAAAATTAATTGCCAGTCAGAGTACACTTACCCATGATTTTTGAAATGTTTAACCCTGATCTTCAGCACTCTTTGCCAATCAAGACAGCCTTGGAATCCCCTGATCAAAAATCCGAGCAGCAGTTTAAAGATATTCTTTGTATTGCAAAAAATAAGCTAACCAGGAGACGTTAATATGCCAATCCCCTTATTAGCCCCTGTCGCTGTGGGGGCGGCTGAATATGTCGCCAGCGTCTGTGCCGGAGTATTAATTGCAGTCGGTATCATGGAAGCGGGTAAAGATAAATCCGTAATAGATGATGACAGTATTCAACATAAGAAAACGGATTTTGTAATCAGCCCTGACATCACGGATGAAGATCGAAATATTGTCTGGAGTGCCGAAGCTTATGCGGATTTCTGGGAGGATGATGATTTAGGGGAAGAATCAATTGATACCAGTGCTGTTCAGGCTAAAGCACAGTCTAAGACGGAAGAGTGTGAAGAGTCGGGTACTAAAAAAGAGTGTCAGGCTTGCTTAGCTATTCCGGTGACGAGTGAAAAATATCGTAAAGTTAGTCGCTGGAGCGCCATCACGATTAACTATCAGCGATTTATTGCGAAAACTAAATATAACTCGGTCACACAAATGATCCAGGAATTTCAGTGCCTGAAAGTGACGTTTGATGGCTGGCGGCCAGCGTATTGTTTATTTCTAGAGGCCAAAGCACGGTATGACCAGTTTTTTAATAGTGAGGGGAAACCCAAAAGTTGGTGGAAAGGTGATGAATCAGGCAAAAAACAGGCTGAAAGGCATCAAAAAGTCTGTGATGTTCTAGAAGGCACACCTTATGTAGAATGGCATTTTTTACAACCAATCAGTTATGCTTATTTTAAGGTACAGTTTAGCGAGCATAAAAATATCAAAGTTCATTATATCCCTTGCGACAGTTTATTTTAATTTGAGGTCAACATGGCAATAGTTCGTATAGAAATCAATGTACGTTATGAACAGCAAAAAACATTACTGCTGATACGGCATTGATGGATTTATTTCATATCACACAGCAAATCGATATATTTTTCGGAAAGAAAAAACACGGTTCTTAAAAGAATATTCACGAAAATAGGCATTAAAACATATCGTGTTTGATGAACAAGGGCCTACAGACGAAGCAGTAAGTTATTTTGAAAAATCTTATAAAAAAGATTTTCCTTCACTTATTGAAGGTATATGGGATGGTGAAAAGGATGAGTTATCTAGTAGTGTTAGTTATAATAAATTGTCAACAAAAGGTCATAATTGGGTTAAATTAAAACTGAACCTAAAAATTGACAGCAGTCAGCTTGGTATTTCCCGATTAATTGAGCTTGTCGAATACTTGGTGACTAGCCGTGACCTCCCTTATATTCAGGTCGAAACCAACGAATATACATTACGGAATAAACAAGTTTTCCCTGATCGTCTCAGCGTTGGTTGGATGCTTTACCAGCCCCGTATTATTGATAAAGCCTATCTGCCAATGGCGGAGGATGTGCTCCCTGTGTATCAAAGTAATGAACAGACCGGCTCCCTGATTATTACCAAAAAAGGCATTTTTGATGGAAGAAATCAGGATGATATTGATAAATCGTAAACGCCCAATTAAGCAGTGAGCGCTTCACATAATGTCGTCGATATTGACATTCCACGGCAGCAAATCGTGCAGTGAGTCATCGGCATGGAGTTTGGGTAATTCCGTAAAGATATGCCGAAAGTAAAAATAAGGGTTGATATCATTGGCACGGCAGGTCATCACCAGACGGTATAAGTTGGCGCTCGCAAAAGCGCCTTCAGCTGAAGTTGAAAATATCCAGTTCTTGCGTCCGGTCATGAACGGGCGGATATCCCGCTCTGTGACGTTGTTATCAATACTGATATGACCGTCTTCCAGATAGACAATCAGCTTCGGCCATTAGTGCAGGGCATACGTGATCGCGGGGCCGATGGCACTTTTCGGTAACTCGTCAATACGAATGGAGGGAGACCTTTCAAGGGTTCCGCTATTGTTCTTGATGATATTCAAAAATAAATATCCTTTGCATTGGTTGGTGGTTCACGTAGTGAGCCATCCCACCTGTTAAGCCTTTTTTATTATGTGTATTAATCCAATCTCAATACTCTATTACATAATAAATACGCAATTGCCATGTCAAGCGAAAACAACCGCGATCAATAAATAGGGTAAAGATTCCATTTAAGACCCATAGCTAGCTTTAGATTTTAATATTTTTATGCTGTGATTAAATCTATTATACTGCAAGAAATTAATGATGTCATTCTCTTTGAATTTACTCTTTGGACCCAATATTATTTCTGAAATGGCATGTTTGGGGAAGGTAAATTCATAGTAAGATGTTAATTGATCATTGGATATTCTGTACTTTAAATCTTTAATTGATGATGATTCTGGATATTCATATCTTTCAATACCTAGAGTTTGATAAACTAATCTCACCTCTTTCTCTTCCTTAAATGCTGGGTTTTTAGTGATTGTATTTAAGTGAATGATATTGCTAATTAATTTATAAATGCATTTATCATATCGACTAAATCCCGATGATGTTACGATTTCATTCGTATAGTATTTTTTTATAAAGGAATATTTTGACAATATTGGTTCAACTAAATAATTAATTTCTGGAATATCCATATAATCAACATCGTTTAGAGTTAGTCGACACTTCGGGTCAATATTATTACCTATAATTCCATTATGGATATTAAGTTTTGCTCTATTGAATCCAATAGATACGCCGAATCCATCTTTTGCATAAGCTCTCCATTGACTCAAAATATCCCCTGACTTTGATAGACAACAAGCAAATGGTGTCCCGATGGACATATTACTCTCTAGATGTGTTATTAACTGGTTAAAGCAGTTAGGATCGAGATTTCTAGATAAATAATTATTCAAGGCAGCATAGAACCACTTCTTTTCCATGTAGTCGTTCATGTGATCCATAGAACTTAACCATAAACGCTGATTCTGAATAATGCTAAAAAAGGAATCAGGACTACAATAATGATAAATTATGCTCATTTTAATTAAAATCCCTTTGTAAGAAATATTACTTATGATTTACTAAGTAATAATTATACTGGGTAATTCCGTAAGTGCCCAATTAAGCAGTGCAGTTTACATGATGTCGTTGATGTTTACGTTCCACGGCAACAGATCGTGCAATGAATCATCAGAATGGCGTTTGGGAAGTTCCGTAAAAATATGCCGAAAATAAAAATAAGGATTGATGTCATTGGCCCGGCAGGTCATCACCAGGCTGTAATAAGTTGGTGCAGGCAAAGGCTCTGTCAGGCTAGGTGGAAAAAATCCAATTTTTACGCCCGGTCGTGAACGGGCGGATATCCCGCTCCGTGACATTATTATCAATGCTGAGATGACCGTCTTCCAGATAGACGATCAGTTTTGGCCACTGATTCAGGGCATACGTGATCGCGGTACCGATGGCACTTTTCGGTAACGCCATCCGGCTTTTTTACCTGGCTGAACTTTCTGGGTCTCGGTAAATTTACGACGGGCATGCGCCATGCACCCGGTATGTCTGACCGATTTCAGCGTATTGTAAGTCACGTACGATTATATTAGTGGTTTTTATTTCTGGTATCGTTTTAAGTGGTAACTTGCAACGCTTGGATATCTGGAACTTTTTGGCTTTTTTGCCCTCACTCATGTTTGCTTGGATTATCATTTTTCATCTTTATTATTGTCTAGGTTTGTTGGCTTTTTGGATTAATAACACAATGGCGTTTGACCCATTGCTTTGGGCGCTTTATACGATACTTGGAGGTTCGCTCATTCCTCTTGATTTATATCCGCCTGGTATCGCCGGGTTATTAAAAGTTTTGCCTTTTGCATCGGCAATGGATTTTCCAGTGCAAATAATATTAGGAAAACTAGATCATGGTGAATTATTAATAGGTTTCTTGATACAGTTATTCTGGGTTATCGCGCTCATGTTAATTCGTGCTTTGCTATGGTCGATGGGATTGAAAAAATATACGGCTTCAGGAGCCTAACTAAATGCGATACTGTTTACTATTGTTGGTATTGATAAGGAATTCTTTCGTCTTGGAACTTGAATTTCGACTCAATGCTTTGGTTAATTTGATCAATTCCTCTCTCGCTTGCCTGCTGGCGTTACTTGTTCTGACGGGTTTTTTCGGTCAGGTATCCCAAGTAGGGGGGTGGAGTTTCAATCAAATGGTTGCCTTACTTGGTGTGACTCTCATTGTGGAGTCACTAATCGATAGCTGGCTATTTCCAAGTATCCACTCTTTATCTGAATACATCAGACGAGGTGACTTGGATTTTATGCTTATTCGCCCCGTTGACCATCAATTTTTTATCACATTTCATCGTTTTAATGTGTGGGATGGTGCGAATTTTGTCGTTGGTTATATAGTTGTTCTGGTGGCTATGCATCAACAAGATGCTTTGATATTTTCAAACTTTATACAGTTTAATCTGGCGCTATTATTGGGCGCGTGTATTTTCTATTCTCTGTTTATGTGTTCAAATCTCATTGCCTTTTGGTTCACTAAAGTTTCTGATGTATGGATTATTTGCTACTCTCTTATGGATATGGGACGGTTTCCTGTCAGTGCTTATCCAGGTGCTATGCGGTTCGTTCTGAGTTTTATATTACCAATTGTTTTCGTAAGTAACGTACCTGTGCAAGCTGCCTTGGGCATGCTTAATTTCGGCACGTTGGCTATGGCTTTTATGTACGCATTAGGGGCGTTATTCTTCACCCGATACCTCTGGCTTAAAGCTTTATCAAGATATAGTAGCGCAAGTAGCTGATGATATGTATTTTTACCCATGACTCTTGAAATCAATGGAGCTGACGTCCGATAAGGCGGGCTCCATGATAAACAAACTCTATAAAGTCTCTAAAATAGTGATGAATTGGTTTTTTCAGTCACATTAAGCACATTCAATACAGATGAATATTGAATATCAGAGCCTATAAATTAAAGATAATTTCTGCTCTATTCACTTTATTGGCTATTATCACCTTATAACGTTTTTAATATTAAGCTGAAAATTTAAATCACTTTGTGTGGACCAAAACATTCATAGTGAATAAATTGTTTATCAATTCCCATATCCAATAACTGTTTCGCTATATATTGCATGAAGGGAACAGGACCACAGAAATAGAAATGCATTCCTTCTGTTTTCAACTCTTCATTCAGAACCGTCAGATCCATAAAGCCTTGGTGTTGATAATGAATACCTTGTTGATCTTCATCCCTTGGTTCGCGGTACCAAATTGTGCTAGCAAAATTTGGCATTGCTTGCGCCATTGTTGCGACTTCATTGCTAAACGCGTGATGGCCGCCGTGTTCCACCGCATGTAACCAGTTAATCTGGCTATCATGGTTTTGCTGGTGGAGGTGATGCAACATACTCATCATGGGTGTCAGGCCAACGCCAGCGGAAATCAAAGTAACCGGCGTTTCTGGTTTTATATCAAGGAAAAAATCACCGCGTGGGGCGGCCAACCAGACGGTATCGCCTTCTTGCATCTTATCGTGCATATGGTTAGAAACGATTCCTTGTGGCTCACGTTTAATCGCAATCTGATAGCTGGAGCCGTTTGGCGCTGTTGTCAGTGAATACTGGCGAATTTCTCGGTTGTCAAAGCTATTATCTTCCAGATAAATACTCAGATACTGGCCAGGTTTGTAATCCATCACTTTCCCGCCATCCTGTGGTATAAATTCAAAGCTGCAAATCACCTCACTTTTTACCTCTTTCCGGCTGATACGGAATGGACGTAAACCACGCCAGCCGCCATCTGTTGATTCACCACTATGATAGATTTGTTCTTCACGATTGATAAAAACATCAGCGAGCACGCCATAAGCTTTTCCCCAGGCGTCCAGAATTTCATTTCCCGGCTGGAACATTTCATCCAATGTTGCTAACAGGTGAGTACCGACAATCTGATAATGTTCTGGTTGAATATTCAGGCTAGCGTGTTTATGCGCGATTTTTTCTACTGCCGGTAGTAGCACCTCTAAGTTGTCAATATTGGCTGCATAGGCGCAGATCGCGTTGAATAGGGCTTCACGCTGATCGCCATTAAGTTGATGGCTCATATTAAAAATGTTTTTCAACTCAGGATTATGGTTAAACATCCGCTCATAGAAGTGTGCTGTCAGTTTTGGACCAGTAGCAGAAAGTAATGGAATAGTTGATTTGACAGTTGCAATAGTTTGGCTATCCAACATGGTGAAGCTCCTGAATTTCTTTCAAGTGGTAATGAAAGTTATAACATGTAATTTAAATGCAACTTATACCCTTTTGGAGACTTTGTAAATATAGAATGTGGTCTTTGTGGTGAAAAAAATATTCATAAAAGATATTTACACTAAATAAATGACTACTTTAGGTCATAAATTCTAACCAAAGAGGAAAAATTTAGCGTAATTTCCATTCTTCTATTTAAAACAGAGATCTTGCTTGTGACAGGCATGCAATCGTTTGCGTAAAATATTTTGTCAAGACTATCTCATTCGGTGAAAAGGGTTTACACTGTGTGCCATTCGGCCCCTTGGGGTGTTGTTTGAAGAGAAGTTAGCTGAGTCAGGAGAACCCAATGTTAAAGCGTGAAATGAATATTGCTAGTTATGATCCCGAACTATGGCAGGCGATGGAGCAGGAAGTTGTTCGTCAGGAAGAACATATCGAGTTAATTGCCTCTGAAAACTATACCAGCCCAAGAGTTATGCAGGCACAGGGCTCTCAACTTACTAACAAATATGCTGAAGGTTATCCGGGTAAACGCTACTACGGTGGTTGTGAATATGTAGATGTTGTTGAACAATTAGCTATCGATCGTGCTAAGGCGCTGTTTGGCGCTGATTATGCCAACGTGCAGCCACACTCTGGTTCTCAAGCGAACGCGGCGGTTTATATGGCTTTGCTGCAACCGGGCGATACGGTTCTGGGGATGAATTTGGCACATGGCGGTCATTTGACTCACGGCTCTCCGGTTAATTTCTCTGGTAAGTTATATAACGTTGTGCCTTATGGCATCGATGAGAGCGGTAAAATCGATTATGACGATATTGCGGCACAAGCTCAAAAACACCAGCCAAAAATGATTATTGGCGGTTTCTCGGCTTACTCCGGTGTGGTTGACTGGGCAAAGATGCGTGAAATTGCAGACAGCATTGGTGCTTATCTGTTCGTTGATATGGCGCACGTTGCTGGTCTGATCGCCGCAGGGGTATACCCTAACCCGGTTCCTCATGCTCACATCGTCACTACCACGACGCATAAGACACTGGCCGGTCCACGTGGTGGTTTGATTCTGGCGAAAGGTGGCGATGAGGAGCTGTATAAAAAGCTGAATTCTTCTGTGTTCCCTGGTTGTCAGGGTGGGCCTCTGATGCATGTTATTGCAGGTAAAGCGGTGGCATTGAAAGAAGCAATGGAACCAGAATTCAAAGCGTATCAACATCAGGTTGCTGATAACGCGAAAGCGATGGTTGAAGTGTTTCTGGCTCGTGGTTACAAAGTGGTTTCTGGTGGTACAGAAAACCACCTGTTCCTGCTGGATCTGGTTGATAAAAACATCACTGGTAAAGATGCCGATGCTGCGTTGGGCCGTGCAAATATCACGGTAAATAAAAATAGCGTGCCTAATGATCCGAAGAGCCCATTTGTGACTTCTGGTGTGCGCATCGGTACGCCTGCGATTACCCGTCGTGGCTTTAAACAAGCCGAAGCGCGTGAATTGGCTGGTTGGATGTGTGATGTATTGGATAACATCAATGATGAAGCGACCATTGAAGCAATTAAACAGAAAGTTCTGGCTATTTGCGCAAAATATCCGGTTTACGCATAAATTAAAATTTCAATAAGTCGTTACAAAACCTGCTCCGGCTAACATCGTTTGCTTAAGTGAGATATTGAGGAGTGATGTGTGGATTTTCCTCCGGGGAAGATCCACTTCAAGATAACGCTCAATATCTAGTTTCTTGAGTTAACTAAGTTAGTTAAGGGCGGGTTTTTTGCATTTTTTACCAGGGGGATTAATGGTTATTCAATCGACGCGTTGGCTGGCGTTAGATTACTTCACATATTTCTTTTCTTACGGGATATTTTTACCTTTCTGGGCAACCTGGCTCCAGGGTGAAGGTATAGAGCACGATATGATAGGGATTTTATTGGGGGCTGGTTTGGTTTCCCGTTTCCTGGGAAGTTTATTAATTGCGCCTACAGTTAAAGATCCCGCAAAACTTATTCTTGCACTGCGTATATTGGCGTTGCTGACTCTGATTTTCGCTGTTGGTTTTACATTAGGAAATCATTGGGCGTGGCTCCTGTTCGTTATGGTCGGCTTCAATCTATTTTTTTCGCCGATGATACCATTGGGTGATGCGTTGGCAGGAACATGGCAAAAACAATTTTCTTTTGATTACGGCAAAATACGGGTTTGGGGTTCAATTGCCTTTATTATCAGTTCAGCATTAACCGGGGAATTGATCTCTGTCTGGGGACATCGGGCCATCCTCATCACGATATTGTTTAGCGTCTTTTCTACCTTGTTGGTGACATTACTTCGGCCCTCTATCATGCCGGTTGGTGAAACCAAATCTGCCAAAGTGGATGTTGTGTCATTTAAACAGTTGTTGTCTGAAAAATCAGTACGCCGATTCTTGTTATGTGTGGCTTTATTGCAGGGCGCCCACGCGGGATATTACAGTTTCAGTACAATTTACTGGGAAAACGCAGGTTATTCTGCCTCGGTAGTCGGTTATCTCTGGTCATTGGGCGTAGTGGCTGAAGTGATTATTTTTACTCTGAGTAATAAATTATTTCGCCGCTGGAATGCCCGTAATCTTTTGCTGCTTTCTGGTATATGTGGTGTTGTTCGCTGGGGATTGATGGGAACATTCACCGCATTACCGGTGTTGATTGTTGTTCAAATATTGCATTGTGGCACGTTCACTGTCTGCCATTTGGCTGCGATGCGTTTTATCGGTGCGAGAAAGGAAGGGGAAATTGTGCGTTTGCAAGCGGCTTATTCCGCATTGGCAATGGGGGGTGGGATCGCTATCATGACGGTCATTGCCGGATTTATGTATGATTATCTGCACAGCGGCATTTTCTGGATGATGGCTTTGGTTGCTTTTCCTGCTATCTTCTTGCGGCCACAGGTTAAAGCTCATAATTATTAATAATATAAATTTAGTTTCTTACAATATTTTTGTAAGAAACTAAGTATCTCAAATAATATTTTTATGAGATATCATGTCGAATAAATTAACAATAAAAGATATCGCTCGTTTGGCTAATGTCGGTAAATCAACCGTTTCGCGGGTATTAAACAATGAAAATAGCGTAAGTCCACAAGTACGTGAAAGAGTTGAGGCGATTATCCAACAAAATAATTTTGTTCCATCTAAATCAGCAAGAGCGATGCGAGTGAAAAGTGACAAAATCATAGCCTTAATTGTGTCGCGTCTGGGATCTTTTTCAGAGAATTTATCGATAAGTACCATGTTACCTCTGTTTTACCAGCGTGGTTACGATCCGATTATTATGGAAAGTAATTTTGATCTACAGCTTTTACAGGAACATCTACGTCAATTGGCATTGCGTCATGCAGATGGCATTATTTTGTTCGGTTTCACTGGATTGTCAGAAGAGCTCCTCTGCCCTTGGCGTGACAAAATAGTGGTATTTGCCCGCGAATATACGGGTTTTTCTTCTGTATGTTATGACGATATTGGTGCTGTGCATTTATTGATGAATGAATTCTACCGGCGGGGGCACAGAAATATCAGTTTTCTTGGTGTAGATGATTGTGATACCACGACAGGTTTTCTTCGCCATCAATCTTATCTGAATTATTGTCAACAGAAGGGGTTGCATCCGCTTTCCGTCCAATGTGATTTAAGCTATCAGAGTGGGTTCCAGCATGTTAATAAGGTATTGAGAGAAAAAACAACAGCTTTAATCTGTGCAACCGATAGTTTGGCTTTAGGTGCATATAAATATTTGCAGCAAAATAATCGGGGAGATATACAAATAGGTAGCATTGGTAATACACCTTTGTTGAACTTTTTATACCCTAACACGCTTTCTATTGATCTGGGTTATAGTGAGGCAGGTAAATATGCAGCCGGTCAATTAATTGCTCAGATAAACCGGCAATACCCTAAACAACAAGTAATCATTCCGAGTAAGTTGGCTTAAAAATAAGAAATATTGCCGTTTCAATGTGATCTTCAACCCATTTTTGGGAACGTTCCCATGACAAGCATAACCAAATGATATTAGGATGAAATTAGTTTACTAAGCATGCTAATTAGTAATTGATATTCACTTATGATGACTGGCTGTTATGAAAAACAAAATAAATTCTAAAGATATAGAAAAACTAATTACATTAATCGGTGGTTGTGAAAATATAGCCAGTGTAAGTCATTGTATTACCCGATTGAGGTTTGTATTAGTTGAACCAGTTAAAGCCAAGCCGGATGAGATAAAGAACTTACCGATGGTTAAGGGCTGTTTTACCAATGCAGGGCAATTCCAGGTAGTGATAGGTACTAATGTTGGTGATTATTATAAGGCGTTAAATAGTTATCTTGGTCAATCTGAATTGAACAAAAAAGATAAACAGCAGGTTGAGAAGAAAAATATGAAATGGCAAGAGCGCTTCATTTCTAAGTTTGCGGAGATATTTTTTCCTCTCTTACCCGCATTAATTAGTGGCGGACTTATTCTAGGTTTCCGTAACATTATTGGTGACATTCCTTTTAGTGACGGTAAAACTCTAGCTCAAACATATCCTATTTGGAAAACAATATATGATTTCTTATGGCTGTTAGGAGAGGCGATATTCTTCTATCTGCCAGTGGGTATTTGTTGGTCGGCGGTTAGGATGATGGGTGGAACACCAATATTAGGTATTATATTGGGAGTAACATTAGTCTCGCCGCAATTAATGAATGCTTATCATTTAGGGCAACAAATCCCTGAACTATGGAATTTTGGCCTGTTCACGATTGGAAAAGTGGGTTATCAGGCGCAGGTTATTCCGTCACTTTTGGCGGGTATTACTTTGGGGTGGATTGAAATTCAGTTAAAGCGGGTGGTTCCTAGTTATCTCTATTTAGTCATTGTTCCGGTAGTTTCGTTAATATTGGCGACTTTTTTAGCACATAGCCTTATTGGGCCATTTGGTCGGTTACTGGGTGATGGAGTTGCTTGGGTTGTTAAGGCGTTGATGACGGGAAGTTTTGCGCCTATTGGTGCAGCTTTATTTGGATTCTTTTACGCGCCATTGGTGATTACAGGTATCCATCAAACCACATTAGCCATAGATATGCAGATGGTGCAGAGTATCGGAGGAACACCGATCTGGCCTATTATTGCATTATCCAATATTGCTCAGGGCTCCGCGGTTGTTGGTATCATTTTAATCAGTAAAAAGCATAATGAACGTGAATTATCCGTACCTGCGGCTATTTCCGCCTATTTGGGCGTCACTGAGCCGGCAATGTACGGTATTAATATCAAATATCGATTCCCTATGCTCTGTGCCATGATTGGTTCTAGTTTAGCCGGGTTGATTTGTGGGTTCAGTGGTGTATTGGCAAATGGTATTGGTGTAGGCGGCCTGCCAGGTATTCTTTCGATCAAACCGCAATTTTGGCTAATTTACGCATTAGCTATGCTTGTCGCCATCATTGTTCCGTTGATTCTCACGACTGTTGTTTATCGCAGGAAGAATATGGCCGGTATGTTAGCGGTTGAATGATGTGGTTATTCAATTCATGGCTATTTAATTCAGGAAATATATTGATAAGGTGTTTTTGATGGACAAAATCATTCCGTGGTGGTTACAAGGCGTCATCTATCAGATATATCCTAAGAGTTTCCAGGATACGACAGGTAGTGGAACGGGCGATCTTAACGGCATTACTTATCGGCTTGATTATTTGAAGAAATTGGGCGTAGATGCTATTTGGGTGACGCCTTTTTACCGCTCGCCACAGGTAGATAACGGTTATGATGTCGCTGATTATTGTGCGATTGATCCAGCTTACGGCTCAATGGATGATTTTAAGCGTTTGGTTGATGAGGCACATCAACGTGATATCCGCGTCATCGTGGATATTGTTTTCAACCATACATCGACTCAACACCCTTGGTTTAAACAAGCACAGGATATTGATAGCCCTTATCGGCAATATTACATTTGGCGGGATGGGGAACCTGGGACGCCGCCTAATAATTGGGCGTCAAAATTTGGCGGCAATGCTTGGGCGTGGCATGAAGCAAGCCAACAGTATTATTTGCACTTGTTTGCTGTTGAGCAGGCCGATCTAAACTGGGAACATGAACCTGTACGGGCTGAACTGAAAAAGATTTGTGAATTCTGGGCTGGCCTTGGTGTTGATGGCTTCCGCCTGGATGTCATTAATTTGGTTTCTAAGCAGCAAGACTTCCCTGAATCAACTCAGGGAGATGGGCGTCAGTTCTACACTGATGGCCCGCGTATTCATGAATTTCTGCAAGAAATGAACAGAGAAGTATTCCAGCCTGCCGGAGTGATGACGGTCGGGGAGATGTCTTCTACCTCACTGGAACACTGTCAACGCTATTCTTCATTAGATGGTGAAGAGCTGTCGATGGTTTTTGCTTTCCATCACTTAAAAGTCGATTACCCCAATGGTGAAAAATGGGTTGCAGCACCGCCTGATTTTGTTGAATTGAAGAAAATTTTTGCCAAGTGGCAGCAAGGTATGCACAAACGGGCATGGAATGCACTGTTCTGGTGTAACCACGATCAGCCGCGTATTGTTTCACGCTTTGGTGGTGAAGGCGTTTGGCGGGTGCCGTCGGCTAAAATGTTGGCAATGGTACTGCATGGTATGCAGGGAACCCCTTATATCTATCAAGGGGAAGAGCTGGGAATGACTAACCCTAATTTTTCGCATATTGAAGAGTACCGGGATATAGAAAGTTTAAATATTTATCAAGAGAAGATTGAGCAGGGCAGTGATAAACAGCGAATTTTATCGGTCTTAGCGAAGAAATCTCGTGATAATGGACGAACACCAATGCAATGGGATGCGACTGCCAATGCAGGGTTTACTCAAGGGGAGCCGTGGATAGCGTTGAATAGTGATTACCAGGCTGTGAACGCTGAAAACGCCATCCAGGATGAGGATTCAGTTTTCCATTGTTATGCCCGCTTGATAAAACTGCGTAAGACATATCCGGTATTGACTTATGGCAGTTATGAAGATTTGTTGCCGTCCCACCCTTGGCTATGGTGTTATGTTCGCCGATGGGAAAACCAAACGTTGCTGGTTATTGCTAACCTCAGCGCGGAAGTGCAAGAGTGGTCGCTGGATGCTTCTTTATCCCACTGTTCATGGGTGAAATTGATGGGGAACTATCCTGAAAACCAATTACCGGTAGAAAATATGCAGCTACAGCCTTATGAAGCTGTTTATTGGTTAGCGGAGTGACAATGGCCTTTGTTGTTGGTTAAATGAATCGCAGGGTAGACCGCATTTTTTGCGGTCTACCTAAAATACCGTCTTGTAATTCTATTTAAAATTCGCGTGAATTAACGTTTCAATGCTTCTGATAATTCATCACGCATTTCTGCCAGGATATCTTTAACAACGCGTGGATTACCTGCAACAATGTTGCCGGAATGAATGTAATTATGACCGCCAACGAAATCAGTTACGATACCGCCAGATTCACGAACTAGCAGTTCGCCACCCATAAAATCCCACGGTTTTAGGCCAATTTCAAAGTAACCATCCACCCGACCAGCCGCAACATAAGCCAGATCCAGTGCAGCGGAGCCTGTACGACGGAAATCAGCGCAACGAACAAATAATTTACCCAAAGTATTAATAAAAACAGTGGAATGATGTTTTGCTTTGAATGGGAAACCTGTTGCCAGAATAGTGCCATCCAGATCGCGGGCATTAGTGCCACGCAGACGATAGCCATTCAACTGAGCCCCTTGACCGCGGGTTGAGGTGAAAAGCTCATTACGCATTGGATCATAAACAACCGCAACTTCAGTACGGCCTTTAATGCGTACTGCAATAGAAACGGCGAAGTGAGGGAGGCGTTTGATAAAGTTAGTCGTGCCATCCAGTGGATCGATTACCCATTGAATATCAGCTTCTTCGCCTAGCAGCTCGCCACTCTCTTCGGTAATAATCGAGTGTTTGGGATAAGATTTACGAATAACGTCGATAATGAGCGCTTCTGCGGCTTTATCAACATTGGTAACAAAATCGTTACTGCCTTTTTGGCTAGCTTCAACCGCATCGGGAGTTTCATAATTTTTGGCAATTAGATTGCCGGCTTTACGCGCAGCGCGTATGGCGATGGTCAGCATCGGATGCATGGGATATCTTCCACCAGGATGTTAAAGAACGGGTAATTAATCGGCGCATAGTATAGCAGTAGTTCGGAAAAATGACTAATGCTGTGTTAAGATATTTGATTCTTATAACTATCCAGACTATTCAGAAGTTGTCATGTTAGAAAATATCCGCATTATCCTGGTTGAAACTTCCCACACCGGAAATATGGGGTCAACCGCCCGGGCAATGAAAACAATGGGATTAACCAATCTTTATTTAGTAAATCCTTTGGTTCAGCCAGATTCTCACGCGATTGCACTTTCTGCTGGCGCCAGCGATGTTATTGGTAATGCGACGATAGTCGATAGTTTGGATAAAGCGCTGGTGGGTTGTGGATTGGTGATTGGCACCAGTGCCCGTTCAAGAACGTTATCATGGCCGATGGTCGAACCGCGTGAATGTGGTGAACGCAGTGTTCAGGAGGCTGCGCACGCGCCGGTTGCTATTGTTTTTGGCCGTGAGCGGGTAGGGCTGACCAATGAAGAATTGCAGAAGTGCCATTATCATCTGAATATCCCAACTAATCCTGAATACAGTTCATTAAATCTGGCGATGGCGGTTCAGCTTGTTAGTTATGAAATCCGTATGGCTTATTTAGCGCGTCAGGATAAAAATGAGCAAAAAATTGATGAAGTGGAATATCCATTAGCTGATGATATGGAACGTTTTTATCATCATCTTGAATGTGTATTAAATGATTCCGGTTTTATCAGAAAAGCGCATCCAGGCCAGATAATGAATAGATTAAGGCGGCTTTTTACCCGTGCCCGGCCTGAGATGCAGGAACTGAATATTCTGCGTGGTATCTTGTCCTCCGTTGAAAAATGGGCGAAGAAATAGTTGAGTAAATTACTAGGTTAAATAGTTGACTAAAATACTCAGGAATGACACAATTTCGCTCATATTTCACCACGGGGTAATTCATTTATGAGATTGACATCTAAAGGGCGTTATGCAGTAACTGCCATGCTTGATGTGGCGTTGCACTCACAAGAAGGTCCGGTACCATTGGCCGACATTTCTGAACGTCAGGGTATTTCCCTCTCCTATCTTGAACAGTTATTTTCTCGCTTGCGCAAAAATGGTCTGGTTTCAAGTGTCCGTGGTCCAGGTGGCGGTTATTTGTTGGGCAAAGATGCCAGTGAAATTGTTGTTGCCGAAGTGATTTTCGCAGTTGATGAATCAGTAGATGCTACCCGTTGTCAGGGTAGAGAAGGGTGTCAGGGCGGCGATCGCTGCCTGACTCATGCTTTATGGCGCGATTTAAGTGATCGTATTACCGGTTTCCTGAGCAGTATCAGTTTAGAAGAATTAGTCAATAACCAAGAAGTATTGGACGTTGCTGGTCGCCAGGATAACGATAAACGCCGTGCACCTCACGGTAGAGCACAAGAAACAATTAATGTCAATCTGCGCCCATAAGCAGAACTTGTGATGAATTGAAGTATTAGAAGTAGGGAGCATGTGAGCAATGAAATTACCAATTTATTTAGATTACTCAGCAACAACGCCGGTTGATCCGCGTGTTGCTGAAAAGATGATGAACTATCTGACCAGGGACGGGATATTTGGTAATCCCGCTTCTCGTTCACACCGTTTTGGCTGGCAGGCTGAAGAAGCGGTTGATATTGCCCGTAATCAGATTGCTGATTTGGTGGGCGCAGATCCGCGAGAAATTGTTTTTACTTCTGGCGCGACGGAATCTGACAACCTTGCCATCAAAGGCGCGGCTAATTTTTACCAGAAAAAGGGCAAGCACATCATCACCAGTAAAACCGAACATAAAGCGGTTCTGGATACTTGCCGTCAATTGGAACGTGAAGGGTTTGAAGTCACTTATCTGGCGCCTCAGAGCAACGGGTTGATTGATTTAAACGATCTGGAAGCTGCGGTGCGTGATGACACCATTCTGATTTCTATCATGCATGTTAACAATGAAATTGGCGTGGTGCAGGATATTGCCGCCATCGGTGAAATGTGTCGCAGCCGCGGTATCATTTTCCATGTTGATGCCACCCAGAGCGTGGGCAAGCTGCCAATTGACTTAACTAAATTGAAAGTCGATTTGATGTCTTTCTCCGCCCATAAAATTTACGGCCCGATGGGGATTGGCGCGCTGTACGTTCGTCGTAAACCACGCATTCGTATTGAAGCACAGCAACATGGCGGCGGTCATGAACGCGGTATGCGTTCTGGTACTTTGCCTGTTCATCAAATTGTGGGGATGGGTGAAGCTTACCGTATTGCCAAGCAGGAAATGGAGAGTGAATCTCAGCGTCTGCGCGGCCTGCGGTTGCGTCTGTGGCAGGGTATTAAAGATATCGAAGAGGTCTTCCTTAACGGAGATCTGGAGCACGGCGCGCCGCATATTCTGAATGTCAGCTTCAACTATGTTGAAGGTGAATCACTGATGATGTCATTAAAAGATCTGGCGGTTTCTTCGGGTTCTGCATGTACTTCTGCCAGTCTGGAGCCCTCCTACGTATTGCGTGCGTTGGGGATGAATGACGAACTGGCTCACAGCTCTATCCGTTTCTCTTTAGGGCGCTTTACAACAGAAGAAGAGATCGACTACGCCATTGAACTGATTCACAAATCTATTGGCCGCCTGCGTGAACTTTCTCCACTGTGGGAAATGTTTAAACAAGGTGTGGATCTAAACAGTATCGAATGGTCTCATCATTAATCAGACGGTTTCAGGAGTAACAACATGGCTTACAGCGAAAAAGTAATTGATCACTATGAAAATCCACGTAACGTCGGTTCTTTCGATAGTGAAGATCCAATGGTTGGCAGCGGCATGGTCGGCGCCCCTGCGTGTGGCGACGTGATGAAACTGCAAATCAAAGTCAATAATGAAGGCATTATTGAAGATGCGCGTTTCAAAACTTACGGTTGCGGTTCTGCGATTGCGTCCAGCTCTTTAGTCACAGAATGGATGAAGGGCAAATCTCTGGAGCAGGCGGAAGCGATTAAAAATACTGAAATTGCCGATGAATTAGAACTGCCGCCAGTGAAAATCCACTGTTCTATTCTGGCAGAAGATGCGATTAAAGCAGCGATTGCGGATTACAAAAGTAAACGCCAGGGCAGATAACGGCCCTTGATAATAACAAGATATACCCTATGGATTTCAAGATGCATCGCGACGGCAAGGGAGCGAATCCGGGAGCATAGATAACTATGTTACCGGGGGGAGTGAGTGCGGCCAACAAAGAGGCGACTTGAAAGATGACGGGTATAGCAAAAAATTTGGTGGATACTGGCTGTTATATACCATCCGGTATCTGCCTTTGCTGGTTTTAAAAAGTGAGGTTGTTGTATGTCAATTTCCCTTACAGAAAGTGCTGCACAACGTGTTTCGTCATTCCTGAGTAACCGTGGAAAAGGTGTTGGTTTGCGTCTGGGCGTCAGAACATCAGGCTGTTCAGGTATGGCTTATCTGCTTGAATTTGCCGATATGATTAACGAAGACGACACAGTGTTTGAAGATAAGGGCGTCAAAGTTATCGTAGATGGCAAAAGCATGGTCTATCTCGACGGTACAGAGCTGGATTTTGTTAAAGAGGGCCTTAACGAAGGCTTTAAATTCAACAACCCAAATGTTTCCAGTGAATGTGGTTGTGGAGAGAGTTTTAACGTTTAATTCCGTTTTTCGGCCAAATCCAGAGTAAGTTTAGATTATGGACTATTTCACTTTATTTGGGCTGCCGGCTCGTTATGCTGTTGATCGAGAACAACTGGCAAGCTGTTATCAAGAATTGCAGCGTCAGTTCCATCCTGATCGCTTTGCTAGTCAGCCAGAGCGTGAAAAAACGCTGGCGTTGCAGCAAGCCGCGACTATCAATGACGGTTATCAAACGCTTAAACATCCACTGAAACGCGCTGAATATATGCTCTCTTTGCATGGTTTTGATTTAGCCAACGAACAGCACACCATGAATGACAACGCTTTCCTGATGGAACAGCTCATGTTGCGGGAAGAGTTGGAATGTATTGCCGGCAAAGCTAGTCCAGAAGCGGCATTGGCTGATTTTGCCGCTCGCCTGAATGGGATGATTAAAACCCGCAGTCAGCAAATGGTGCAGCGATTGGATGAACAGCAGTGGGAACAAGCAGCCGATACGGTGCGTAAATTGCGTTTTCTGGATAAATTGCAACAGCAGGTTGAGCAACTGGAAGAACGTTTACTGGACGACTTTTAAGGAAGGCGTATATGGCTTTATTACAAATTAGCGAGCCGGGGTTATCCGCTTCACCACATCAACGTCGTTTAGCTGCCGGTATTGATTTAGGCACGACACATTCATTAGTTGCCACTGTTCGCAGTGGGCAAGCAGAAACATTGATGGATAGTGAAGATCGTTATCTGCTTCCTTCGGTTGTTCGCTACCATGAAAAGGGGCCTGAAATTGGTTGGCAGGCCCGTCAACAGGCTGCGTGCGATCCGGCTAATACCATCAGCTCAGTAAAACGTATGATGGGACGCTCTCTGGCTGACATTCAGCAACGTTATCCAAATCTTCCTTATCAATTTCAAGCGAGTGAAAACGGGTTGCCGTTAATCAACACCGCAACGGGTTTGGTCGATCCTATTCAGGTTTCTTCTGAAATTCTTAAATTGCTGGCGCAGCGTGCAGAAGAAACACTGGATGGTAAGCTTGATGGTGTTGTGATCACGGTTCCTGCTTACTTTGATGATGCACAGCGTCAGGGAACAAAAGATGCGGCGCGTTTAGCCGGGTTGCACGTTCTGCGTCTGCTTAATGAACCTACTGCCGCTGCGATTGCCTACGGACTGGATTCTGGTCAAGAGGGTGTAATTGCGGTTTATGATTTAGGCGGTGGTACCTTTGACGTTTCTATTCTGCGGTTAAGCCGAGGTGTCTTTGAGGTGCTGGCAACCGGGGGCGACACCGCACTGGGTGGTGATGATTTCGATTTAATACTGGCTGATTGGATTCGTGAACAGGCGGGGATTGGCGATCGAAATGACCATAGTCTGCAACGCCAGCTATTGGATATGGCTACTCAGGTAAAAATCGCCTTGAGTGATGCTGATATTGCAGAAATAAACATTGGCGGCTGGCAGGGTAAAATCACCCGTTGCGAATTTGAAGCCCTGATAACACCATTGATAAAACGGACTTTACTGGCAAGTCGTCGGGCATTGAAAGATGCAGAAGTCTCTGCGGATGAGGTTTTACAGGTGGTTATGGTGGGTGGTTCAACCCGTGTACCATTGGTTCGTCACATGGTTGGCGAGTTTTTTGGCCGCGAACCGTTGACTTCCATTGATCCTGATAAAGTGGTTGCTGTGGGCGCTTCGATTCAGGCGGATATTCTGGTGGGTAACAAGCCAGATAGCGACATGCTGTTGTTGGATGTGATTCCGCTTTCACTTGGGCTGGAAACGATGGGGGGCTTGGTTGAAAAGATCATCCCACGTAACACGACCATTCCGGTTGCCAAAGCGCAGGAATTCACTACCTTCAAAGACGGCCAGAGTGCAATGAGTATTCATGTGGTGCAAGGGGAAAGGGAATTAGTAAGTGATTGCCGTTCACTGGCCCGTTTTACCCTACGTGGAATTCCTCCATTACCCGCTGGTGGGGCTCATATCCGGGTTACTTTCCAGGTCGATGCTGATGGCTTGTTGAGTGTTAGTGCGTTGGAGAAATCCACAGGCGTCGAAGCTTCTATTCAGGTGAAGCCTTCCTATGGCTTATCTGATAAAGAAATCGCTCGTATGATAAAAGACTCGATGGCAAATGCTCAGGAAGATATCAGTGTGCGCAAACTAGCAGAACAAAAAGTGGAAGCGGCGCGAGTACTGGAAAGTGTCACCAATGCGTTAGAAAAAGATGCTGACCTACTAAATGAACAAGAACAGGCGGCAATTGATGCTGCCGTGGAAATACTTATAACAAGCGTTCAGGGCAATGATCCTGAAATTATTGAAAACGCGATTAAACAACTGGATAAGCAAACGCAGGAATTCGCTGCGCGTCGGATGGATTCATCTATTCGTCGGGCGTTGGCGGGCCATTCTGTGGACGAGATTTAATTATGCCAAAAATTGTATTTTTACCTCATAACGATCTTTGCCCTGATGGTGCAGTTCTGGAAGCCAAAGAAGGGGAATCTATTCTGAATGTTGCATTGCGCAATGGGATTGAAATCGAGCATGCGTGTGAAAAATCCTGTGCTTGCACCACTTGCCATTGTATCGTTCGTGAAGGTTTCGATTCATTGGAAGAGAGCTCTGAACTGGAAGATGACATGCTGGATAAAGCTTGGGGGCTGGAGCCGGAAAGTCGTCTGAGTTGTCAAGCTAGAGTCTCTGACGAAGATTTGGTGGTAGAAATTCCAAAATACACCATTAACCATGCCCGTGAGCACTGATTGGCAGGAGAAAAATAAATGAGCCTGAAATGGTCCAATAGCCGTGAAATTGGTGAAGCGCTATATGACAAATTTCCTGAAGTAGATCCAAAAACGGTTCGCTTTACTGATATGCACCAGTGGATTTGTGAGCTGGATGATTTTGATGATGCGCCTGAAAAATCCAATGAAAAGATTTTGGAAGCAATCCTGCTTGTTTGGTTGGATGAGTTTGAATAACAAATAGCATTAATTTGTTATTTATCCACTATCGTTTTAAGGTAGGCTGCTCTTCAATGAAAAACTGGCTTTGGCCGGTTTTTTTATAGGATGAATATCTGGCAGACGAAGAATTATATCGATAGAAGCTTAAATAAGCTTCTCACTGCCATCAAGCGGTAATAATAAGAGGTGAAAAAAGAATGACTAAACAAATCATGCCAATAACACTGTCTTATGAACCAGCAGCAGCTTGCTGGGGTGAAAAAGCGCTGATTAGTTCCAGTGAGCAAGGGATAACCATCCATCTGGTTGGTAAAGGTAAATTAGGTGCTATTCAGCGTGCCGGGCGTAAAATTGACGGTCAGGGAATTCGTCATGTGGCTCTGGTGGGTGAAGGTTGGGATTTAGAGAAAAGTTGGGCTTTCTGGCAAGGATTCCGCGCGCCGAAAGGTAATCGTTCTATCGAATGGCCTCAATTGCCTGCGGCTGAAAAACAGGAACTGGAAAGCAGAATTAAAATTATTGATTGGGTGCGTGACACCATCAACATGTCAGCGGAAGAGCTTGGGCCGGAACAATTGGCGAAGCGTGCGATTGACCTGATGTGTTGTATGGCGGGTGAATCAGTCAGTTATCGCATTATTAAAGGCGAAGATTTACGTGAACAGGGTTATGCTGGCATTCACACCGTTGGCCGTGGCTCTTCTCGCGATCCGATTCTATTGGCGTTGGATTACAACCCAACTGGCAACCTGCAAGCGCCGGTGTTTGCCTGTTTGGTAGGTAAAGGCATCACATTTGATACTGGCGGCTACAGCCTGAAACAATCTTCCTTTATGGATTCCATGAAATCGGATATGGGTGGAGCCGCAACCTTGGCAGGCGCATTGGCGCTGGCAATCAGTCGTGGTTTGAAGCAGCGAGTTAAACTGTTCCTCTGCATAGCGGATAACATGGTCAGTGGCAACGCCTTTAAACTGGGTGACGTTATTCATTACCGTAATGGCAAATCTGTTGAAGTGATGAATACGGATGCGGAAGGTCGTCTGGTGCTGGCTGATGGTTTAATTGATGCCAGCAAAGAAAAAGCGAAATTAATCATTGATGCGGCAACCTTGACCGGTGCGGCGAAAACGGCAGTAGGTAATGATTACCACTCTATATTCAGCTTTGATGACAAACTGGCGGCTGATCTGTTGGCGGCGGCTGCATCCGAGAATGAACTGTTCTGGCGTTTACCATTAGCTGAATTCCATCGTAGCCAACTGCCATCGAATTTTGCTGACTTGAACAACGTTGCTGCGCCATCGCATACTGCGGGCGCCAGTACCGCGGCGGCTTTCTTGTCTCACTTTGTGGAAGAATACCAAAAAGGTTGGATTCACATTGATTGCTCGGCAACTTATCGTAAATCCGCAGTAGAACATTGGTCTGCTGGTGCGACAGGTTATGGGGTTCGTTCGATTGCTAATTTGTTGTTGGCGAAGGCGAAATAAATTTATTTTATCTAAAAAACTGATTGGAGATTTTTATGGGTTCATTAAGTGAATTATTTTCGGTTGAGATTGATGTTCCAAGTGGTAGTAAAATAACACTTAGCCAACCGGAAGAATATCCTGCGAAGCTCATTGAGGCTCTGGTCAGTTTATTTAGCCAACGTAAACCTGTTCGCCGTGCTTTTATCATTCAAGCTCATGATAAAAATGTGGATGAAACCCCCAATTTATTAATTGGACTGGAAGTAAGTGGCGCCGTAGACGAAATTGAACAACTAATCCATGAAGCGGGCACTATTGCTTGTGAATACACATCGGAAGAAGAGCCGATTGACTTCTGTTTAGTTGATGAAAAAGAGAGTGGCATCAGCCATTATTTGATTCAGCATACGCAGCCATTTTACCAGCGTAAATTAGGCAGTTGGTTACGTGGAAGCATTCCGGTAATGAATAAGTGACTATTTAGCGAGTGATAAATAGTTGTTGGCAGAATTGAAGTCTCCATTTATTACTGAATCAAGTAAAAATTAAAGAGTCTGAGTCCAGTAAAATACAGGACTCAGACCTTGATAAACGTGTGTTTAATTGCTCAATTTTTGGGGATAATTCATAAAATCGGGGTGATTTTGTCTGCCATATATTTGAATAAAGATTAGTTACAAAAATTTTAATGACTCTTATTGAATGTTTTTACAAAATAACTTAATTTTAATAACTACTGTATAAATCTTATTTTTAACTCAATAACGTTTCATAATTTTGCCACACATGACCTGCCTCAACCCATTGTTATATATGGAATTATGAATAGTGTAATATGTGATGCTATTTTGGAATCTTATTTAGGATAGATAAAATAGACTAAAAATCATAAATAGATAATTATAATCTGATTTTGTTTTACATATATAATTAAACAATATTTTCAAATAATAAAATAAAACCAAAGTAATAATATAAATATATATTTTTAAGATAAAAATAAAATGCAATTCCAAATATAATTGTTAATCGAATAAATTAAAAGGCTGATAGCTTGTAAATAACTTAGTACCTCAATTATATACTAATTTCTTGTCTTTTAAATAAATAAAATCATGCGAAATTGATATTTCTATTTTTACATAAAATATAATTTAGTTTAAAAAAACTTACATAATAGATAAAGTATTCGTTATTTGGTAATACATATTGCTGTTATTGATTTCACTGGGTTTTATTGTTTATTTATTTTTTTTAATTTTGATTTCTAATATTATTTGTGGTTTTTAATCGCTTTTTAATAGCATCTAATCACTCTGAAATAAATTTTTATTATAATTTCACTTATTTTATGTGACTCTTTCAGTAGTTGTTTTATAAAATTATTAATAATGATTTTATAAAAATTTTTAATTTTATTATATAGATGGTTAACTTGGTGATAATTTTAAAAGAAAATACTGATAAAAATTGGCGATATTTTTTGTCTTAAATAGCTGTGTTATATAAAACAATTTTTTATTTATTTTATGTTATTTTTATCACGTTTATATTAAAAATATATGCTAATTGTTTTTTACGTAATTAATTTCAATATTACTTTTATGGACAGGGATTCTAAATTGCATCGCCGGGATAGTACATCACTTCCGGGCTTTATTGACAGGTATTTAATTGAATAAAATTTTTATATCTAAGCTTTGAACTTATGGATAAATAAATGTCTTTAAAGAGGGAAGATATTTAATCATCGAAAGATTCTTTTTCACTTGTTACTTGATCAGGACGTCTAAGTAAAAAATCGTCAGTTACAGATTGATCAGACAGAAAAAAACTATCCCATGTATTTTGTACGGGCGTAATAATTCGTTCCTTGCTTTTTGACCTAACAATAACTTCTAGGGAAACGGAGATCTGCGGGTAATCTCACATTCTGAGTTTGGTTGCTCATAAAAACTTTACTTCGATATATCATGACGCACCTCTTTCTTAACTTTCCGGTCCCGAATAGGAATTTATTTTTGCTGGCCTCTAAGGGACCTGTCAGCTCCGATCTTAGAACTCAGGTCAATATCCACTCATATTGCGATATTGTATTCTTCCTGCATAGATTGCCTTACGAACTCCGCAAATGGCTTCACATTTTTTCCTACCGAGGCTGATTCTAACGCTGATAGATACTGAGTTCTATTTTTCAGTTTAATTACCGTCCAAGGGTATCCTCCGATTACCAGCAAGAAATTCATTAAGAATCTGGCAGTGCGGCCATTCCCATCGGGGAACGGATGAATATAACCCAGAAAAAGATGCCCCAAGATAGCCTTTACCACAAAGTGTTTCTCAGTAGCGATCAACTCTTTCAGTGCTTCCATACAGTCCATCAATTGCTCGCTGGAGGGCGGTACATGCATTGAAGTGCGGATATAGATTGGTCCTTTGCGAAATCCCGCCAAATCCAGTCTGTTGATGATTCCGGCATCTACACAGGGATTGAACAGCGCAGTGAACCAGTCAGTTAAGCCAACGTCAATCAGATAGTGGATGTCCAAGCCTTCCTTATCTTCATGTGCTTCACGCAGTAGGTCTTTCACCTTGTTGAAGGCATCGTAATAGCCTCTGGCAGCCATTGCATCCTTCTGCTCTTTGTCCCTTTGGATGGTATCCGGCGACCAGTCACCTTTAGACAGACGCTCGATTAATTCTGGCGTAACTTTGTAACCCTCGATGGATAGTGAGTTGTAGGCATCGCTTATGTAGAGGTTGCTCATCATGGCGTGTGTTTTTTCGATTGAGCGCTCAAAGAAGTCAAAAGGTGGTGGAAAGTCATCAAATACCTCGACGACTTCTTGTCTCATCTCCTGCCACAAGAGCCTAACGCGAACTGCGCTTGGGGATTCTCCCCGACTACCACCTACTATCATCGGAATATAGTCAAATGGGTTAACCTGCTTAATACCTTCAAAACCGGCTCCTTCCATGATGGTTTGTAGTTTCCGGCTTTCGGCCTTCATCTTTAGCTGCTGGTAGGCGCCAATTAATCTGTTCCCTGAGGCAACATTCTTGGTTGTCAGTACTGCTTCTGAAAGCAGACTCAGATCAGCATTCCTGAGTGCTAGCTGAATGCTTATAGGGTTGGCTCTGAAAGTTTGTGGGCCAGTTTCAACGAGTGCGCTTTCTAACGAATGAACATTTATACCGTTTACTTTGACAGTCTTACAGGGAACCCTTCCCTTGATGATCACCATACTCATGTTGTTAGGTAGGTTAAGTGTGCGAGGCGTCGTGTCTGAGGTGTAGACAATTATCTGGTTTGGTAAGGCATTGTTTGCTGTATGTAAATCAAGAGAGGATTCGGGACTTAGCCAGTAATCACCTCCGAAGATATTTTCGACGTACTGCCCAACGAAAGACCAGATGGATTCATACCAAAGTACTGAATCACCCGCTTTTTCAGTCGTGAGATCTGCATCCAGGAGATACCATCCCCTGATGATTTGCTTGAAATAGCCTTTATTGATCAGAAGTGTGCGTTGTTTATCAGTGATTGACTTAGAACTCAGCACGTTGCCCACGGCCGCATCGCTTGCAGCTCTCAGCGCTTCTGCCAACCTTTCGTTTCCAGTTTTTGCCATGTCTTTCTTCCAGCAGATGTTTAAGTATTAGCTAATACGGGAATACAATATTAGCTATTACGATATTGAATTACTAGCTTTTACGAACTTGCATTATTAGCTTTTACACTCAAATACAGTGAATCTAAGTCCTCTATCAACTGATTGCTGATGGTCAACATGCTGCAAAGGCCAAACAGGTCGTTTGGGATTTTTTATAACTCCTCATATCGCTCAAACCGGATTGAGTTCCTTCAAAGTGCTCGACTATTTGCAAAGTTATTAAGGGCAAATTAACCCTAGTTTTAATAACAGTATTCTTTACTAAAAAGTTATTAATTTTTTTATTTAATGTTAAAGATCGCATTTTTGTAAACAAAAGAGGCGCTATTATGCATTAGTGAAATCACTTAACGACGGGTAAAGATAAGTTCTATTTGTTTGTATAACGATGAAACTTGTCATTCAATTTTAATAATTACTATTCATTCAGAGGTCTTTATGGGCAGTACCGGAAGTGTCAGTGCATGGGATGAGGCGTTATTAATTGCTGCTATTCAATATCCTGTTCCTGTGATTAAGGTGCCTGAAGATATTCAGGTTCAAGTGCGGCAGATTTGTAAAACAATCGATTCAACTAAAGCCGGTTATCCTGATTTGGATCTTATTGTATTTCCTGAATATTCCGCTCAGGGATTAAATACCAAGATCTGGACCTATGATGAAATGCTATTATCACTAGATAGTCCAGAAGTGGATTGTTTTCGTCAGGCTTGTATTCGCAATGATATTTGGGGCGTGTTTTCAGTCATGGAACGTAATGAAGATTCGTCACAGCCACCTTATAACGCCGCAATTATTATTAACAACAATGGTGAGATTGCATTGCATTACCGAAAATTGCAGCCTTGGGTGCCGATTGAACCTTGGATGCCGGGTAATTTGGGAATGCCGGTTTGTGAGGGGCCAAAAGGTGCGAAGCTGGCGGTGTGTATTTGTCACGATGGTATGTTTCCTGAATTGGCACGCGAAGCCGCCTATAAAGGCTGTAACGTTTTTATCCGTATTTCCGGTTATTCTACCCAAGTTAACGATCAATGGATCTGGACTAATCGCACTAATGCCTGGCAGAACTTAATGTATACCGTATCGGTTAATCTGGCAGGCTATGATGAGGTTTTTTATTATTTCGGTGAAGGTACAATTTGTAATTATGACGGTAACGTTATCCAGCAAGGCCAGCGTAATCCGTGGGAAATTGTCACCGCTGAATTGTTCCCGCGTCTGGCAGATAAGGCTCGTGAGAATTGGGCATTAGAGAACAGTATTTTTAATCTCGGTTGCCGAGGTTATGTTGGTAAACCTGGCGGAGAGAGAGCTAATTATTTGACTTGGGTGCGCGATTTGGCAAACGGTGAATATAAATTGCCTTGGGATGAAAGCATCCGTATTCGTGATGGCTGGAAATATTACCCAGAAGGTGTGAAATTGGGGCCATTGCCGAAAATTGATAAGTAAATAGATAGGTTGATAATATAACACCATAGAAGCGCTGCGATGCTGCTATTCTTTCCATCCTGTGTAAGCTTAAAGCATAGTGGAAAAGTGGTGAGTTTGGCGTTCTTCTGGTATCCCGGACATTATTTACGCCAGATTAAGCGCATTTCTGTTTCGATATTGGTAAACGCACTTAGCCCTTATCCTGCGTTACCGACGGAGATTAGCGCCATCCTGACACAAACCAGCAGTTTCACTTTAACCAGTGCCGATATTGATGGGATAACTTGGCTTTATGATCCAACCAGAAATAGTGGAAGCGATAAAAATATTGTGAAGAATCTACGAGCCCAACAGCAAATTGCCCTCTCTTCCTTAAATGAAAAAGATGATGGTGGTGTTGCGAAAGAGAATTGGCTCTGCACCCTGATGTTTGATGATGATCGCTATCTGCCTTTCGAAGGAACAGGCGCTATTTCAACTTGGACATTGGAATTCCCCGATCAGTCTGTGATTGATGTCTTGGTTCCCAATATCCTCACATCGCAGTTGAAAGATATTCAGATTCATCTTCATTACACTGCGTTAGATGGTGGTAAACCGTTTGCCACAGCAGTAAAAGGTAAAATGAAGAATGGGTAAATCGGTGCCCGGGAGAATAAATTATCCAAGACCTCGTTAGTAGTCAGAGCAGGGAGTTTTTCCTGCTCTGTACTATCAGTCTAAATCTAATTCCTTGAGTTTCCCTTTTCTGGTTCTTAACTGAGAGATAGATTCCAGAAGACGATTCGCGTTGGTTGGTGATCTCATCAAATAAGCTGTTTCTTGCAAAGATTCGAAATCAATTAATGACATAAGTACGCAACTTTCGCCATTTTTACGAGTGATAATCACTGGGCTACAATCGTTCACGACATTTATCATCGTTTCAGAAAGATTTTGTTTTGCTTCTGAGTCAGTTAACACTTTCATTTATCCTACCTATGCCAAGAAATAACCTGAAAAATACAACGAAGTGCCCATTGTTCGTACAACATACTGTACGGTTGTTTTTGTATCTTGCAAACTTCCAAGTTCGTAATTTGTGGTAGCTGAGCTATAGCGGTCATTATCAGATTAACTAAGGTGTCATATGTACAACTTTGACAAATACAAATATAAGGAGCAAAACGTTATCCGCCGAAAAAATGCAGGTTTCGTCCTTTCTGTCGAAGAGAATGAGCGTGTTGCACGGCTGATTCGTGTGTTTGATGCCGCAGTACAACTTTTTGGCGGAAATAAGAATGAAGCATGGACATGGTTAAAAAGCCCTGTTAAGAGCCTTGGTGCAGTCACTCCGATGTCTCTTATTGCAACTGAAAGCGGCGCACTTGAAGTGTTAGATCTCATCGGGCGTCTGGAGCATGGGGTATTCTCATGATTTCTTTATAGAATTAAGAAAAATCATTCTCCTTCTTTAACCTCTCTTTTCTAGATTAATGCCCAGTTAAATGTGAACTGGGCATTTTTTTAACGTCAGGATAGGTGGCAGGTTTACATTAAATAGAATCGATATTAATTATTTCAAATTATTATTATTTTAAATATATATTATTTTAAATATATATTATGTTTGTGAAATTAATATTATTCGTGAAAATATATTTTTGGTATTTTAATAAAGAAAAAATAAATAATTGATCATAATTAGTGAAACGTTATATCTTATGTGAAAGAAAGGGGTTTTCTGGGTTAAATATTGTTTTTGAATTTTGGTTTTATTTTATTCTTGGTTTTATCTGAAAGTATTTGTCTATACATCAGTTTAGGTATTTTCTGATTTTAAAGTTTTATTGTGCACTTTTTATGAATAAATTGTCTTTTGAGTAAAAGTATGTCTGAAAGATTCGTACAAATTATCTCTAATCTGCATGTTAGCAGGAGAACTTCTGGCCTTATATTCCGTGTGCTAAGAATAAAATTATCGGATAAATGAAAAACGGTGGAGTAGCATTTTCTTGCTCTCAGTATTTTAAATAAAGCTTAATCGTTGAGCCGGAATATCTGTTTTTTTCGAAATGGCCATATCCGGTGATCACCGCTTTAACGTTGCTAACAATTTGTTTTTAAGTCTCTTTTTATCATGGAGAGGCTAAAGGATTTGTATTGCCAAAAAATGAGATGTTCAACCTAACCATTATATCCGTCGAGTACGGTTCTAACTTCTATTAAACTAAGGGATTGTTTATGGGGAAATCATCAAGCAGGAGTGCGGAATATTTTTTTACTGGGAATTATTTCGCTGATGACAATGATAATGACATTAATGCCATTGGATTTGGTGGCTACATTTATGCCCGTGGAGGAAATGACCATATTACGTTAGGGTCGATTGCTGCCAAAGTCTATGCCGGCGCAGGTAATGACACGGTAGTCGGTGGTGCCGCATATTTATCCGTTGAGGATTCCACTGGTAATCTGATAGTAAAAGGTGGTGCGGGTTACGCCGATATTGATAAAAATGGTGATGGTAATATTTCATTTTCTGGCGCTGCGGGTGGCGTTGTTATGGATCATACAGGTCATCATGGTGATCTGGATTTTACCGGTGCGGCTATTTATAACGAAATGAACCGTAACGGTCTAACGGGTGATATGAGCTTCAATGGCTCTGGCGGCTACAATAAATTATGGCATGGAACTAATCAGGGCGATTTATTCTTTGATGGCGCTGGAGCGGGTAACAAAATTGACCGCACCTGGTATGACAATTACAACGGAAGCCGTGGCGATGTCACATTTAATGGCGCAGGCGCGGCAAATAGTCTTAGCTCGCGGACAGAGTTAGGTAATATTGTTTTCGAAGGCGCCGGGGTTGATAATCATATTGTACGTAAAGGTAAAGAAGGTGATATTACCTTGATTGGCGCCGGGGCATCGAACCGAATTAAACGTATTCGCCAAAAAGAAGATGTTTACGTACAAACCCGTGGTGATATTTCTTTCGAGGGGGCAGGTGGTTATAACAACATTTATTCTAATATTGCACATGGCAATATCAATTTCTCCGGCGCCGGAGCCTACAACCAAATATCAAGAATCGGTGTAAATAACAGTCTCCGTGATGAGACACTGGAATATGCTAAGGCTAAAGATATTGTATTAACCACAGCAACGATGGGCGGAACTTGGATTCAAGAAGCCCGACAAGTGACAGGTATTAAATCAACGGTTGAACCTGATACTTATCTTTTTGCCTTTGCTGACGAAATGTATACAAAAATCAGCAAAATTCAGCTCCAAAATGATCCCGAAACCGGTAAGCTCAATTATTACGCCACCTCTTGGTATAAGGAAGGTAATCACCTTAATGGTCTCGCTTCAACGGAGATCTCTTCCGGTAATGGATTTGTCAATATCAACATCAATGATGCTTATCGTCTTTTCAATTTAATGGTCGAACATCATCAGCCGGTAACTATTCATGCCGTTGAAGAGGGGTTATCTGAAAACGAGTGGATTATTTATGCGAGTGGAACAACGGTCAAAGCGGAAGATATCACTCTCTCTGATGCAAAGATGGGAGGAGATACGATCTTTGCCAATTGTCAGAAGTTTGATGTTTCCGCGGTGAGATCGAACCGTCAACCAAATACTTATGTGTACGCTAAATATTTGGAATCGTGCACGAGAGTGGTGGTGGTTGAACTAGGAAATGATCCTATCACGCAGGAACTCAAATACTTTGTTAATGCGTGGTGCAAAGCAGGTGATCATACCAGTAATCTGGCTGATGAAGATATTTCATCCGCAAACGATTACTACTCGGTGAGTGCAGGTAGTTGTGTGTTAAGTCAGCTTCAATATAGCCTTAATGCAACGATGCGGTGTGGTTCTGATCGGTTAGCACATACCGAAGAATACTGTCAGCAAGCACTGGTGAACTCATCTGCTAACAGTGGTGACAGTTCCGGTGATATTCAATTCAATGGCGCTGGCGGAGGAAATGTTATTACCTCCAGCGTCACCTATGGCAATGTCAATTTTAACGGTGCTGGTTTAGCAAACGTTATCCTTCATCAAAGTCAATATGGAGAAATGGATGTTAACGCTGGTGGTGCCGCAAATGTTCTGGTGCGGGTTGGAGATGGAAGATATTTGGCACATCTTCTGGCAGTTGGCAATATTTCGGTTCAAAAAGGCAATGGTAACAGTCGGGTTATTATGCTGGGTGGTTACAACACGCACACGCAGATAGGTAATGGCAGAGCGAGTTGGTTAGGTGCGGGCGGTTTTAATGTCATGACCCAAAAAGGAAATGGCAATGTCTCCTCGGTATTGGTGGGCGGCGCTAATGTGCTGACTAAGTTCGGTGCCGGTGATTTGGTTTCCGGTATGCTCGGTGGGGCTAACATTATCACGCATATCAGTGATGATGCTGAAATGTCGAGTACCAGGGCAATTGCGTTGGGTGGTGCTAATGTACTTACCAAGAAAGGACAGGGCAATGTGCTGGCAGTGATGGGGGGAGGAGCAAACGTTCTGACCCACATTGGTAATGGGAATACGACAGGTGTGATGCTCGGTGGCGCCAATATCCTGACCAAAGTAGGAGACGGCGATACTACTGGCACTCTGTTTGGTATAGGTAATGTACTTACCCATGTCGGTGGCGGTCAGACTTTGGGGGTAATGGGGGCAGCAGGCAATATCTTTACCAGAGTCGGGGATGGAACTGTGATTGCAGCCATGATTGGCGCAGGCAACCTCTTTACTCATGTTGGTAACGGTGATGTATGGGCGCTGATGGGGGGCGCAGTCAATATCTTTACTAAAGTGGGTGATGGTGATGCGTTGGCGCTGATGATAGCCGCAGGCAACGTATTTACCCACATTGGTGATGGGGGAAGTGTTGCCCTGATGCTGGCGAAAGGCAATGTCGCGACTAAAGTGGGTAATGGTATGACTTTGGCCGCAATGATTGGCGGCGCCAATATCTTTACCCATGTGGGAGATGGCAATACCTTTGCCGCCATGATCGGTGGCGCCAATGTGTTGACTAAGATCGGTAATGGTCTGACAACTGCTTTGATGATAGGTAAAGCTAACATCTATTCCCATGCGGGTAATGGCTCCAGTATTGGCTTGTTTGCCGGTGAACTGAACGTGATGACTAAAATCGGTGATGGTACAACGTTGGCGGCAATGTTTGGTCAGGCCAATATCATGACCCATGTCGGCAATGGCTTAACCGGTGTTTTGGCGTTAGGAGAAGCGAATATTGTCACCAAAACCGGTAATGATTTTATGGGGGTTGTTGCAGGGGCGAAAGCTAACGTTATTACTCATGTAGGCGACTCGATGACCGCTGGCGTACTACTTGGCGAAGGTAATATTCTGACCAAAGTAGGAGAGGGGACGACCGTCGGCTTGCTGGTGTCGAATGTGGGTAATGTTATGACCCATGTTGGTGATGGCACAACAGTGGGATTGGCTAAAGGCAAAGCCAATATCATTACTAAAGTGGGCAATGGTGATGGTCTTAATGCGGTTTGGGGGGAGGCCAATATCCTGACGCAAAAGGGGCATGGTGATCGTTATAACTTCGCGAAAGGTAAAGCGAACATCATAACCAAAGTGGGTGATGGACAAGAAGTGACCATCGTTCAAGGTGACGCCAATATTATCACTTATGTTGGTCACGGTGATGATTACACTGGCGCCTGGGGTAAAGCTAACGTCATTACCAAGGTCGGTGATGGGCGCAATGTGGTGCTTGCCAAAGGTGAGGCTAACATTGTGACTCAGGTGGGTAATGGTAACAGTTTTAATGCCTTGTGGAGTAAAGGGAATATTGTCACTAAAGTGGGTGATGGCATGCAGGTTACTGTGGCAAAAGGCAAAGCGAATATCACTACCACCGTGGGAAATGGCTTAAATGTAACGGCGACGCATGGCGACCTGAATGTGAATACCAAAGTGGGTGAGGGTGTTTCCGTTAACGTGGCATGGGGTCATTTCAATGTTAATACTAAAGTTGGAAATGGCCTGAATGTTGCGGTGATGAAAGGTAAAAATAACGCCAATATTCATATTGGTGATGGCTTGGGGATGAATGCCTCTTATGCACGTAATAACGTGGCGATTAAGGTTGGTAACGGTGATTTCTATAGCTTCTCTGTTGCAGCAAGCAATACGCCAAGCAACAAACTCTCTTCCTTCTTTGAACATATCAAACAGACAGCGTTAGGTGTGGGGGGCAGTCAGGCGATTAACTATCTGGTTGAGGGGGGCGAGGCTAATACGTCAGGGACACATAAAGGCAGAGGGGCGATTAATTTAGCCGAAGTTTCTGCTATTGATGGTTTTAAGCTGGATGAAATCGCACCAGTGAGTTCAGACTTGAGCAGCCGCCTAAATGGTTCTATAACAGCGGTCGAAACGCCCGAATTCGAAAATACCCATCATTCATTGAATATTAATGAAAGCGATGATCCGGAACAGGAAGCCAATCTGATCATCAATGGTAATTTTGAACAAGGTAATTACGGCTGGCAGGCAACTAATGGTATTGAGGCATATCACCCAGCCGGTGCTTACGGTCTTGATAACGAGGGGCATGGAGAGCGGGTTAGTGAACTTGATGCGGATAAAAACACTGCGATTTATCAGGATCTACAAAACTTGTTCGAAGGAGAAGTTATTTCACTGAGTTTTGATTTTGCCAATCGTCATAATGCTTATCTTACCAACAATGGCATGGAGGTTTTCTGGAACGGGGAACAGGTATTCTCAACTGCTGGAGATGCCGCTGGATGGCAAAACAAAACGCTGGAGTTGACAGCAAAAGCAGGTAGTAACCAAATTGCATTTAAAGGTACAGGTTTAAATGATGGCGTAGGTTATGTTCTCGATAATATTGTTGCGAAATCGGAGAGCCTACGACCAGCCAAGGCTGTTATCGAACAGATAAAACAGGATAAAGCGGCGCAAAATGCGTTAAACGATAAAGATAAAGCTGAAAAAGATCGCCGCATCTTAGAACAAGAGAAAGAGAAACAACTGGCAGCAATTGCAGGAGCGCGGTCTCAGTTGGAATCAACGGATCAGGCAGCGCTAAACACCAATGGGCAAGCACAACGTGATGCAATAAAAGAAGAATCACAAGCAGTAACAGATGAACTGCTCTCCATGACTCAAGGTTTGGATACACTGAATGACTTTGATAATTACCACGGTAAATCAGGTGATCCATGGCGTAATCAATTTGCTGCTGGATTATTGAACAATGTTCGAAGTAAATGGGAGCACACCAAATTTACTACACAGGAAGAGTTATTTAATGCTCAGAAAAATGTTACTGATAATCAACAAAAAATAAAAAAAGCGATTGCGCAATCGGAGGCAGGTGTAGCGAAAAGTGAGCAGCATCGTATTGGTATGCAACAAGATGCAATAGGCGCTTATGAAAAAGCAAAATTGAGAAAGAAAGAGGCGCTATTACAACAGCAGCAGGCAGAAAAAGCTAAGAATGATATTAACATTGCCTATCAGGAGGCAGAGAATCGAGGCAAACAGGAAATTGCTGTGGCTGAGGATAAAGTGATTCAGGCACAAACCGATGCGAAGAGCGCCAAGCAGAGTGACAATGCTAAGCCACAGCGTATGGGGGCACTTGGCAGCGGTTTGTCTGGAGAGGCTTACCAGTCAACGGCTATGGTTGAAACCAGCAGCCATGTCAACCCCGAGTTTGCTGTACAGGCAGATGGGCGATTCAGTGCAGGGTTGATGGAAGAAGATCTGGCCGTACTGAAAGATGCGGAAAACATGATTAATCGGTTGCAGGTTAATAATCAAATCCTGTTGGATAAAAATCTACTAACAACATCTTCTCAACATCGTGGGACAATAAAAGGGGATGTTTTACAAAAAATTGATAATAAAATTTTTGACTTTATAGCACACGGAAAAGAGCTGGAGGCTTATTCATTTCATTTTAGCCAGGACGGTAATGTGTTGGAAAAACTTAGCGAAATTATCCCGGAAATTGGCAGTGTGCTTCTGACTAAAGGAGATACCGCCGAGTCTAAAAAACTCATGAAAGGATTGTGTTTTGCTTTATCTGCTCGTTATTTAATGGAAGAACGAGTACATGGCTCAGGAGGCGGTAAAGCTTATATGATGTGGTTGAAGGACACTGTAAAAGCCTACAACGACAAATCAGTCAATAAGAAAAACGATATCAACGCCATCGAATCCGCTTTGTTAATCCAATATCGCCGTCAAAATATTGGGCTGGTTATTGAAGATTTATTATCGATGCAGTACAGCCAATTTATGGATGACTCTACTCTTGAAGCCTATAAAAAAGCGAATGCTGCCTATGGCGGCAAATTGAAAGCTAATGGATTGGCCGGGCCGAATATTAGTAATGCACTTAATTACTCTGCTGAGGGCTATGAATCCGTTATGGATAAGTTGCTTCATGTGAGAAAGTCGACTTACATATCATTCATGTCTGAAGAACATGCCATGTCTGTTGTGGTGCATAAAAAACTCAACCAAACAGTTTGGTCATTTTATGATCCTAACTATGGCGGCAAATCGTTTGCTAACTATAACGATTTCCGCCGTTTTATGGATGCGTTTCATAAAGGGTTTATAACGAGTTATAAATTTCAGGCAAGTAAAGAACCCGACCAAAGCTTTTATATTCACTTTAATAAGTTTGAAGAGGGAACCATTGCGAAATATGACGGCGTTTGGAAAACGTCGCGTGATGGTGAACAAAACTACGTATTGCGTGCATTGAAAGAGCAAGGCAAGGTATTTAACTTAATTCAAAACGTCACTGGCCGTGTAGTTGATTACCGAGAAGGTGATATCACCTTGGAAGTGACAGCTAAGCAAGGTAAACAAACTAAGAAGGTTCTGGTCGACATTGAGAGCAACAACTTTAAACAAGCGACCAGCTTTGTGCAGTTGAATATCGATAAAGTCCTCTCTTATCCAGCAACAAATCGGCTGATACTTAAAATGCCGGTTGATAGTGATGCGGCGAGCACGTTACTGGAAAAACTGTCATCAAGTGACATCATCAAAAACAAAAATGCAGGGGATTGGGAGCAGGTAGCTGTCACACCACAAGCCGATGAGCGTACGACTCGTTTTAGTTATCAGGTCATTATTCAAATGGAGGATAATCCGGTTGTTGCTAAAGCTGCCGCCAATCTGGCCGGTAAACACCCGGATTCCAGTGTGGTGGTGCAACTCGATGCTGATGGTAAATATCGTGTCGTTTATGGCGATTCTGCCAGATTATCCGGCAAGTTACGTTGGCAAATTGTCGGTCATGGCCGTGATACGTCGGAGGAAAATAACATTCGCCTGAGTGGTTACACTGCCGATGAATTGGCTGTCAGACTAAGGCAGTTCAGTCACGACTTTAAACCAGCGGGTAAACCTGACCATATCAGCATCGTGGGTTGTTCTTTGATAAGTGATGACAAACGGGACGGTTTTGCCCATCGCTTTATCACAGAGTTAGATAAGCAAGGTATTCGCAGTAATGTTTCCGCCCGCCGTAGCGAAGTAGCGGTTGATGCAACAGGCCGTAAATTTACCCGTGATGCCAATAACCAGTGGGTTAATAACTTGCCTGATAACAAAGTCGTATTCGAATGGAATAAACAAGATGGATTGACGACCAGTACAGAAAGGGTTATTCGCGGTATTACTGAAAGTGACATCATTCTTTCCAAAGTGGGATACTCTGGGGCTGATGTGGTGACGAGAGGGGCAGTTGCAGATTATCGTCGCCCTTTTACTGCGCCAAAGAAACGTGAAAATATTATTCAAATTGACCCTAACGATCAGTTTAGCTACTCCGGCAACATTCAGGTTAATGTGGGTGAAGGGGAGTTTACTGCGCTCAATTGGGGAACATCAAATGTCGGTATTAAAGTGGGTAGCGGTGGCTTTAAATCACTGGCCTTCGGTGACAATAATGTGATGGTTCATATCGGTGACGGTGACAGCAAACACAGCTACGATATCAGTGGTTATCAGGCGCTTGAAGGGGCGCAGATGTTTATCGGTCATCGTAACGTTAGTTTCAGTCAGGGCAGCAGTAATGACTTGATTGTGATGATGGATAAATCCATTCCAACGCCGCCACTGGTTAACCCATTTGATGGTGTGGCGCATGTTAGTGGGGTACTACAAAGTATTTCCCGCTCTGGTAGAGAACAGGATTGGTTAATCGCGCAAGATCAGCAATGGACTATCGCCGGTGCGAGCAAATTTGTGCAGGATATGTCTGGTTTGGATCAGACCAGTAGTGTGAACTACAAGACGTTGGTTGAGCTGGATTTACAGCATGAACGTAGTAGCCGTGGTTTGAAGCGAGATATTGAAGCCACATTGAATAAAAAATACTACCAATGGCTAACCAGCAATGTGAATGATATGGGCACAATGAGCCGCGCAAATAAATTCCGTCAGGCTAATGAGAAGCTGGCTTTTAACTTTGCCGTCGGTGGTCAAGGGGCAGATATCCAGGTAACAGCCGGAAACTGGAATTTTATGTTTGGTGATCATATCCAGTCGATTATGGATACCAACCTGGGTTCGTTGTTTGGTCTGATGACTCAGCAATATTCGACAACGGGTATGGCGAAGACCACTTTTACCTATCATCCGCAAGACTTGCCGCGTCAGCTTAAGAATAAGCTGCTTGGCCGATTAGCAAGTGTAAATGCAGAGACTACCTTAGCGGACATTTTTGCCGTGAATTACACCGCAGAGGGCTACATTGTTTCCCGTACAGGAGAACCGGTTAATAGCGAAGCGATTCTGCAAGAGATGCTGACAGTGATTGCAGACTTTAGTGGGGATCAACTGAAAGCTTTTACAAATCTAGAGGGATTGCTTGATGGTTTGAAAGCGGGAATTGATATGGGCGAGGATGGCGTCAGATCGTTTGCGGAAAGTCATGGTTTGCAAGAGAAAGCCTCTGATGAAAACCGTAAACCGGAATCTCCAGTAAACATTGATGGAAAGCGTACTCAGGCCGATGATACAGCAAAATTTGCATTTGGCTTTAACTCACTGAATCTGCCTAGTCTGTTTGCGACGATGTTCAGTAAAGATAAGCAAGCAGAAATGACGTCCTTAGCCACGCATTTGAAAGAAAACCTGACGGCTGATTTGCTTAATATGGAGGAAAAAACGTTTGATTTCCTGCGTAACAGCGGTCATTTGCATGATGATGGCGATATCCATATATCGTTGGGAAACTACAACTTCAACTGGGGTGGAGATGGTAAAGATCTCGGTGCTTATCTGGGAGATAACAACAACTTCTGGGGTGGTCGAGGTGATGATGTTTATTATTCAATTGGTACTTCCAACATCTTTACCGGCGGTGAAGGCGATGATCTGGGCGTCCTGATGGGACGTGAAAACTGGATGTTTGGCGGTAATGGCAATGATACCGCGGTAGTGGCCGGGCGTATTAACCATGTGTTTATGGGTGAAGGTAATGATCAGGCGTTTGTCTTTGGTGAAGGCGGTTTTATTGATGCGGGTAACGGACAGGATTACGTCACTATCTCCGGCAACTATAACCGAGTAGATAGCGGTGAAGGTCAGGATTATGTTGTCGCCATCGGCAATAATAACCAGGTTGAATTGGGTGGAGGCAATGATTTTGCCCGAGTATTTGGCAATGACAACCGGATCGACGGCTATTCCGGTAACGATGCAATAAAACTGATGGGCTATCATGCGGTAATCAACGGTGGAGAAGGTGATGATCACTTGATAGCTGCGGCGATTTCGAAGTTCAGTGAATTTGATGGCGGTGAAGGTCAGGATCTACTGGTGCTAGGCGGGTACCAGAACCGCTTCCTGGGTGGTTCGGGCGCAGACAGTTTTGTGGTTAGCGGAGAGGTGATTGATACGTCGGTCAATGATATCAACGCAGAAGACATGATATTGCTGAATGACGTTGACTGGCGAAACCTGTGGTTGCAGCGCAGCGGATATGATTTGGTGCTGTCAGTGAAGCGCCAAACTCGGGACAATAGCGCTCAGGGGTTATTTGAATCAGTAGGTTCGATTACCTTTGATGATTACTTTAATGGCAATCGCGCCAAATTGGTGACTCAGATAGGTGATAAGAACGTATTAGGGGAGCGTGAATTTACGGCACTGTCAGATAATGTGGTGGATTCTTTGATCCAGGCAATGAGTGGTTTTGCTCCGACAACCGGTGATAATGGTTTTATTGAAGGGCTAGAAAGTCAAGCGAAAGTGGCTATCGCAACGGCATGGGCAGATGTCACGATTGGCAAGGGGAAATTTGCTTAATTAAATTCCTGGTAATCAAGTGGCTCAAGATAAATGAGCCACTTTTATCGCTAATCGACTGGTTTCCTACATTAATTGCGTATCGGTATTAAGAAAGCGATGAATTGCCTTTAAAACTGCGTCTGGTTTTTCTGCATGAACCCAGTGGCCGCAACCGGCGACTACCCAAGCTTTAGCCTGTGGAAATTGTCTGGCGATATCGTCCCGATATTCTTCCTGAATATAAGGGGAGAGGCCGCCACGAATAAACAAAGCGGGATGAGGCCAGGTAGGGATTTCTTGCCAGCCGCTGATCTTTTCGTACTGGTCAATTAATACCGGCAAATTGAATTTCCATTCCCCTTGATGGAATGATTTCAGTAAAAACTGAATGACACCTTCTTCCTGAATATTTTCTCGCATAATTTTAGCGGCGTCTTGACGGGTTTTAACTCCGGCTTCTGTCACGTTGTTTAGTGCGGTAAAGATTTGGTCATGACGGCGAACCTGATAAGCGATAGGCGCTATATCAATAAGAACAATTTTTTCTATCCGTTCTGGCGCTAGCGCGGTTATTGCCATCGCGATCTTACCGCCCATTGAATGACCAATAATAATGGCGGCCTGAATTTGCAGATGATCCAGCAGGGAAATAACATCTTGTGCCATATCGTGGTAATCCATGTTATTTGCCCGTGGAGATAAACCGTGATTGCGTACATCAACTTGAATGACGGGATAGTATTGCTGCAAATCACGGGCCAAAACCCCAAGATTATTGAGATCACCGAATAACCCGTGGATGAATACCACAGGAGTAGAAGAGAGCGGATTTTCCGGTATCTGCATATGGTAATTTAACGGGGTGTCTAATTTCATGATGAGAATTATTTTCTGTCAGGTATTGATATCGTACCGTGTATATTGTTGCTTAAATTATGAAAAAGCAACTGGGTTGTACAATTATAGTTAATAATATCTTATGATTAAATGGTTATCAAAACGCTCATGCATCAAAAACTTGTTAATTTTTTCAATGTAATACTTAATGGATTGAAAAATAAATGTTCTTCAAGTAAATAGTATTATTAAATGGAAAGTTTTAAATAACTTATGAGATGATTATCGGTTCAATCATCTTAGTGAGGTTATTGATTGTGTGTTTATGTGATCTATATCTTAAAAAATTGTGTGTTAATTTTAATTTTTTGTGAAAAAATGATGAAAATTTACTTTATGTGTTATATGAATGAAGACATAAGGTACATTTAACAATAGCTACACCGTTCTAATAAGAATAAATAGAATCTGATTTTATACTATGGATTAGGGAATTAAGAAGTGAAGAAAAATTTACTAAAGAGTCTTTATTTTCAAGTTTTGGTTGCAATAACTATCGGCATACTTCTGGGGCATTTCTATCCACAGCTTGGTGCAGAAATGAAGCCATTAGGTGATGGGTTTGTCAAATTAATCAAAATGGTTATTGCTCCAGTTATTTTCTGTACCGTTGTAACCGGTATCGCAGGTATGGAAAGTATGAAAGCTGTTGGTAAAACAGGCGCTATTGCATTGGTATATTTTGAAATAGTTAGCACAATTGCTTTGATTATTGGGCTAATTGTTGTCAATGTTGTACAGCCTGGCGCGGGGATGAATATTGATCCCTCTACATTAGATGTTAAAGCGGTATCCCTATATGCGGAAAAGGCGGCTGAACAAGGGACAGTAGCATTTTTACTTGATGTTATTCCGGCCAGTGTCATCGGGGTATTTGCCAGTGGTAATATTTTGCAGGTCTTATTATTTGCTGTGTTATTTGGTTTTGCACTTCATCGTTTAGGAGAGAAAGGGAAACCAATCTTTAATATTATTGATGGTTTCTCTCATGTTATTTTCGGTATTATCAATATGATAATGCGGTTAGCTCCTTTAGGGGCTTTTGGTGCAGTGGCATTTACTATCGGGAAATATGGTATTGGTACATTGGTACAATTAGGGCAATTAATAGTTTGCTTTTATATTACCTGTATTCTTTTTGTGGTATTTGTTTTAGGAACGATTGCTAAAGCCACTGGGTTTAGTATATTCCGATTCATTAATTACATTAAAGAAGAATTATTAATCGTATTGGGAACATCGTCTTCTGAATCTGCATTGCCGCGTATGTTAGATAAAATGGAGAAAGTGGGATGCCAGAAATCTGTTGTTGGTTTGGTAATACCAACGGGATATTCATTTAATCTGGATGGGACCTCTATTTACCTGACAATGGCTGCGGTATTTATTGCTCAAGCAACGAATACTCATATGGATATAGTGCATCAAATAACGCTATTAGTTGTATTGCTTTTATCCTCTAAAGGTGCCGCTGGTGTAACAGGTAGTGGGTTTATTGTATTAGCTGCGACAATTTCTGCGGTTGGGCATTTACCACTAGCGGGGCTGGCATTAATATTGGGAATAGATCGTTTCATGTCAGAAGCAAGAGCGTTAACGAACCTAATTGGTAATGGCGTTGCAACGATTGTGGTAGCGAAACGTTGTCGTCAGCTTGATGAAAGTAAATTAAACGAAGTGTTAAATGCCAAATAAGTAGATCTTTAGGTTTTTACCTATTCGATGACCAATTAATAAAATAATGTCGGCTTTTACCGGCATTATTTCCAATTAATGAAGACCAGCAGCAATCCATATTATTCTCCTTCTGATATGCATACGTAACTTACTTTCAATTTATTGATGATAGCGAGTTGTCATGTAATTCAAAAAAAGATTCTATACCCGTTATCTTTCAAGTTGACTCTTTGTTGGCTGTACTCGCTCACCTTGGTCACATAGTTATCTATGCTCCCGGGGATTCGCTCCCTTGCCGTCGCGATCCATCTTGAAATCCATTGGGTATATATTTACTGTTGACAACATACAAAGATACGCATATCTTTACTTTTTAAATTTAGTAAAGAGGTGTTGTATGCCAATAGTTAGCCAAAAAAGGCAGGTGACGTTACCGCTTGAGCAATGTTTGATAGCTGGCATTCAGCCAGGTGATGAGTATGAGAGTTTTGTCAGCCGAAAAGGGGTCATTTCAATTGTCACAAAGCGCAAAGGTGCCGCGAAGGGGATATTGAAGGATGTCTTGACCGATCACCAGGTGAGTGAAGAAGAATCACTTGAGAGTGGCATGCACTGATGATTGCGGTAGACACAAACGTCTTACTCAGGTATCTGCTGCAAGATGATGCGAACCAATCTCAAAAGGCCAATGCACTCTTTGAAGGTAATCAAAAAATCTTAATCACAGATGTAGTCTTAGTTGAGACAATCTGGACATTGAGAGGCAAGCGTTACTTGCTACCTAAAGAGTCTCTGGTGAAAGTGTTGCACAGGCTTATTGAAGAGCCTAATGTTGTCTTCGAAGATGGTCATGCGCTCTGGTGTGCATTGGATGACTATATCAATGCAAAACCGATTAAATGCGGCGGTAAGACTAAGCAGGCCGACTTTGCGGATGCATTGATAGTGAATAAGTCTCAGCGGTATGGAATAAAAAATAAAGAGTCGGTTTCACCGCTTTATACATTTGATAAAGCTGCATTGGAGATCGACGGTACAGAAGAGCCTTAGAAGAAGAGAATTATGGCTGAGTTACGATCTTTAAATTATCTTGAAACCGTTGTCTACAGGCTAATACCTGTCGTTTAAGCTAAAAATAATCGATTGAAAGCTCCAGAAATATAAAAATAAGCCTCATCAATTATCTGGTGGGGTTTTTTGTGCTTAATGTGATCTGACAACATACAAACATCTTCTACGACAAAGGTGGAGAAGGGCTGTTTTTAAAGAAATTCTGTTAGCGGAAGGTTATGTTTATTAGCATTAGACTGGCGTCCCCTGCTGGAATCGAACCAGCAATTAGCCCTTAGGAGGGGCTTGTTATATCCATTTAACTAAGGGGACATAGCTTCATTATAACGGCTTTTCATTCATAATATAAGGCGTTATAAACTGTTTGCCTATTTAGTGATCGCTTGAATTGAGTACCATTCAAGTTGGATTGTCAGTAATATTTATATTATTGATGATTATCGGCGAGTCGTGCAAAAACTGATCTGCCGGATCTAGAAGGTTATTACTTGGAGAGATGTATGAAGTATCGTTTGGGCGGAATCGCTCTTACCGCCGTATTACTAGTTGGATGCGCTAATTCATCTGATACTGTTGAACAGGGGCGTTCAGACCCACTGGAAGGCTTTAACCGTACAATGTTCAACTTTAATTATGATGTTCTTGACCCTTATGTTTTACGTCCAGTCGCGGTAGTGTGGCGTGATTATGTGCCGATGCCTGCTCGAAATGGTTTGGGTAATTTTCTGAGTAATCTCGAAGAGCCGGCTAGTATGGTAAACAGTTTCTTGCGTGGTAATCCATATCAGGGGATGAAACATTTTAATCGTTTTTTCCTGAATACCATTTTGGGTATGGGGGGGCTGATTGATGTTGCAACGATGGCAAACCCTAAATTGGCAAAAGAAGAGTCAAAACGCTTTGGGAGTACTCTGGGCTATCATAAGGTGGGGTATGGCCCTTATGTTGTATTACCGGGCTATGGCAGTTTTACCCTACGTGATGAAGGGGGAGACTGGGCGGATATGACTTATCCAATGCTGAGTTATCTGACTATTTGGATGTCAGCCGGTAAGTGGGCATTTGAAGGGATTGAAACCCGTGCTCGTTTACTGGATTCTGATGGCTTGTTGAAGAACTCGTCAGATCCCTATTTGATGATGCGTGAGGCTTACTTCCAGAGCCATGATTTTATGGCAAGCGGCGGTAAACTGGAAGCCACGAAAAATCCAAATGCTGAAGCATTACAGGATGATTTAGATAGTATTGATGATTGATAACTCCTTATTGGGTTTTTAGCTGCGTAGATAAAAAAGGATAGCAATAATATCGCTATCCTTTTTTAGAGTGGCATATTATTAGAATGCGTAGTTGAAGTTCACACCGTACAACCAAGCAGTGCCTTTAGCTTCGAATTCATATGCGTTAGGCAACGCTTCAGACAATTTCTCTTTAACGGTGACTTTCTGACCATGCATATATGAAATACCTACATCAACAGAAGCATCTTTGTTAAATGCGTAGGTTGCGCCTGCACTCAGCCAGAAACGATCTTGATCCGGAATGGAGATAGAACGGTTTTCAGCAGGAATCGGGCTGTCGTCAAAGGCGATACCTGTACGGAATGTCCAGTTGTCATCGTGATAATACGTTGTACCTAAAGCAATACGGTAGGCATCTTTAAAGCCTTCATGTTTACTAAACAGGACAGATCCATCTTTATTTCTGGTCCCTTTCAGTTCATTAAACTCACTCCAGCCTGTGTATGCCAGGCTATAGTGGATAGCCCATTTAGGTGCTACACGGTTATAACCAGAAACTTCCCAGATATCAGGCAAATTGAGATCCAATCTACCGCCAATGGTTTGGCCTCCAGTACCCGGTAAATTTATTCCCATTTTTTGCGCCATTTGACCTAGCTGAACAGGTATGTCGTTTTTATAGTCACCGTCTTTAAACTTAATTTTAACTTTAGAACGATAAGTCAAGCTGTAGCGGTTATTTTCATCCACTTCATACATGATACCTGCGTTCCAGCCATAGCCCCAATCTTTACCTGACAGATTAGCAACTTCATCTGTTGGTTTTATGAGACCTTTTGGCAATTTAGGGTGATACGACAGAGCGCCCGCATGACGGACGATTTCTGCATCCGCGTAAACCGCGTTCAGCCCTAAACCAAAGCTAAAGTGATCATTCAGCTTATAAGCACCGCTTAAGTTGAAGTTCAGCGTTGTCAGGTCAGTTTTACCGCCGATAGGGCCTGCTTCATAGTTATTACTAAAATCGGTTGCCAAGCCGAAGTTGGTAGTGACCGAAGTACCAACAAACCATTGATCATCGATTGGCATAATGAAATGTAGGTTAGGTATCCAAGCAGTAGGCGCGATATTTTTAGCGTTAGTGCTTTTGCCCGTTACTGGGGATTTACCGCTAATATCAACATCAGGGTTGATATAGATAGCGCCAATAGAAAATGATGGGCGATCAAACAGTGTCATTGCTGCTGGGTTACGACTTCCTACCGTTGCGTTATCAGCAACAACGCCTTCCCCGGAAAAAGCGCGGCCCAAAGCCGAAGTAGAAAATTCATTTAACTGGAAACCAGCAGCGCCAGCATTCGATGAAATTATTGCCACTGCAACCGCTAATGCTGAACGGGTGAACAGGTTTTTCTGGTTCATAACCAAAACCCTCTTGTTTATTATTTAACTATGCCACTTATCTTAGCAAGGAGCGCAGGATTGTAGGGTCGGTTTGTCTTGATGACAAATCAGACCAGTCGTGAAGTATAGGTCTGATAACAGTTGGTGTTGCAAGAATGTTTTCAAAATATTACCAAGTTGATATCAAAAACGCGACTCAGTTAACAAAAAAATGATTTTTGATATTAATAAAAACGTTTAAAAACGATTTTTTAAGATCAAATTTCGGCAGATAAATATTCTTAGGGGTAGTGCAAGTTTCCCGGTAGTTTAAGAGAGATAAAATATTAAAATTCATTATGAATATTTTAGTAATGAAATTGTGACTGGTGTAATAGGCTGGTGTCGCATAAAAGCTTGCGAACATGTTCGAATTAAGTATTGAAACCATTTAGCTATTAAATAAATTAAAGTTGCGCTCCCTCTCATTTTTGATTTATTCAGGTTTGCTATTTATAAACATTACGCTAACAATGATCTATCAGGTCAGACCTGTCCAGATTGGTTGAAAAGTTTTTTCAGTAATTTGATTCAGTTAACGATAATCTTTCAGGAGCCGTTATGAGTCGTCCTTTAACAAAAGTGACACAGCAAGGTGAGCGTATCGCCATTGTCAGTGGGCTACGCATTCCATTTGCTAAACAGGCAACATCGTATCACGGCATACCGGCTGTGGATTTGGGTAAATCAGTTGTCAGCGAACTCGTGACTAGGAGTGGTTTACTCCCTGAAAAGATTGACCAACTGGTATTTGGGCAAGTAGTGCAAATGCCTGAGGCGCCAAATATTGCCCGTGAGATCGTTCTCGGTGCTGGGTTAAGTGTGAGTACTGATGCTTACAGTGTATCCCGCGCGTGTGCCACCAGTTTTCAGGCGATTGCCAATGTGGCTGAAAGCATTATGGCTGGCTCGGTGAATATTGGGATTGCTGGTGGAGCAGATTCCTCGTCTGTATTGCCGATTGGCGTGACTAAATCCCTGGCTCGTACTCTGGTGGATATGAATAAGGCTAAAACGCTATCGCAACGCCTTAAGTTACTTAGCCGCCTTAAATTTCGCGATTTATTGCCTGTATCTCCGGCGGTAGCGGAGTATTCGACAGGTCTGCGTATGGGAGATACCGCAGAACAGATGGCGAAGACTTACCGTATCAGTCGAGAAGATCAGGATGCGTTAGCACACCGCTCCCATATTCTGGCAGCGAAAGCTTGGGAGCAGGGATTGTTAGCTGATGAAGTCATGACAGCTCACTTCCCACCGTACCGTGAAGCATTGCTTGAAGATAATAATGTTCGTAAAAATTCTGTACTGACCTCTTATGCGAAGCTGCGTCCGGCATTTGACCGTAAGTACGGCACGGTCACTGCTGCAAATAGTACACCGCTGACGGATGGTGCGGCGGCAGTCATATTGATGCGTGAATCAGTGGCTAAGGCGTTGGGAACAAAACCGCTTGGTTATCTGCGTAGTTATGCATTTTCAGCCATTGATGTCTGGCAAGATATGTTATTAGGGCCATCATACGCCACGCCAATAGCACTCGATCGTGCAGGTATTACACTGAAAGATCTGACTTTAATCGATATGCATGAAGCTTTTGCAGCTCAGACATTGGCAAACTTGAAAATGTTTGCCAGTGATGAATTTGCTCGTAATAAATTAGGGCGTGCTCAAGCAATTGGTGAAGTCGATATGGACAAATTTAATGTTTTAGGTGGTTCAATCGCTTATGGGCACCCATTCGCAGCGACAGGCGCTCGTATGGTGACGCAAGTATTGAATGAGTTGCGTCGTCGTGGCGGTGGGCTTGGGTTGACAACCGCTTGTGCTGCTGGCGGGTTGGGTACTGCTATGGTATTGGAGGTGGAATAATGACTCAGGCTCAACATGATGCTGCACCCATCACTACGGGTACAAACCAAACTGCTTCTGTTTTCAATTTTGATGTCAGGCCAGATAAAATCGGCGTTATCACCATTAATGTGCCGGGAGAAAAGGTCAATACGCTGAAAGCAGAATTTGTTGATCAGTTTCTGAATGTTTTCAAGCAAGCTCAGCAATCTTCTGGTCTTAAAGGATTAATATTGATTTCCGGTAAACCGGATACGTTTATTGCCGGTGCTGATATTTCCATGATTGCCGGATGTAAGACCAAAGAAGATGCGCGAGATTTGGCTGAAAAAGGTCAGAAACTATTTTCTCAGATAGCTAATTACCCCTTACCTGTCGTAGCAGCAATTCATGGCGCTTGCTTGGGGGGCGGTTTGGAATTGGCCCTTGCATGTCATTGGCGTGTGTGTTCACTGGATGATAAAACTCGTCTTGGATTACCTGAAGTTCAACTTGGGTTATTACCCGGTTCTGGTGGTACTCAACGGTTGCCAAGACTTATTGGCGTCAGTTCAGCGTTGGATATCATTTTGACAGGTAAACAGCTACGGGCGAAACAGGCATTACGGCTCGGATTGGTGGATGATGCTGTGCCGTTGGATATTCTGCTGGACATTGCTATCGAAAAAGTCAAAAAAGGTATTCCTGTGCGTAAGCCTTTGCCGTGGCAACAACGGTTATTAGTTGGCCCCTTGGGAAGATACTTTTTGTTTAATATCGTTCGTAAAAAGACTTTGGCGAAAACTCGTGGGCATTATCCTGCACCTGAACGAATTATTGATGTTGTCAAAGAAGGTCTTGAAAAAGGCATGAGTCAGGGTTTACGGGCTGAGGCGGTAGCATTTGGTGAACTGGCAATGACACGGGAATCTGCCGCTTTACGTAATCTGTTTTTTGCTGCAACTTCGTTGAAGAATGAAACGGGTTCATCAGAGAAACCGGCGGAAATTAAGCGCGTTGGTATATTAGGTGGTGGCTTGATGGGCGGAGGCGTTGCGAATGTAACAGCCACCCGTGGCAAACTACCCGTGCGGATTAAAGATATTAATGAAAAGGGCATTAGTCAGGTATTGAAATATACTTGGGATTTGTTGTCCAAACGGGTGAAGCAAAAGCGACTACGCCCGGCAGAGCGTGCTCAACAAATGATGCTGATTTCAGGAACGACGGATTATCGTGGTTTCGCACAAACTGATATTGTTGTTGAAGCAGTGTTTGAGGATTTGTCACTAAAGCAGCAAATGGTGGCAGAAATTGAAACGAATGCTAAACCGGACACCATATTTGCATCTAATACTTCTTCATTACCTATCCATCAGATTGCTGAAAAAGCCCAACGACCAGAACAGGTTATTGGTCTGCACTATTTTAGTCCGGTGGATAAGATGCCGTTGGTGGAAGTTATCCCACATCAAGGGACTAGTGAGAAAACGATTGCTACAGCCGTTGCGTTGGCGAAGAAACAGGGTAAAACCGCTATTGTGGTAGGTGATAAAGCCGGATTTTATGTAAACCGGATTCTTGTCCCTTATATTAGTGAAGCCGCTCATTGTCTGGTAGCAGGAGAGCCTATTGACCATATCGATGGAGCACTGGTTAATTTTGGTTTTCCGGTAGGGCCGATTAATTTATTGGATGAAGTCGGTATTGATGTTGGCACCAAAATCATGCCGATTCTGGTAGAACAGCTAGGTCCGCGGTTTGCAGCGCCTGAATCTCTCGATGTTGTACTGAAAGATGGTCGCAAGGGCAGGAAAAATGGGCGTGGTTTCTATTTGTATACATCAGAAGCCAGAAAATTCTGGCGGTTGGGTAAGAAAGGCAAAAAAGTTGATAGCTCAATTTATACCTTGCTGAATATAACCCCTGAGTCGCATATGCTCTCGTCAGAAATTGCTCAGCGCTGTGTGATGTTAATGCTTAATGAAGCTGTTCGTTGTCTGGACGAAGGCATTATCAGAAGTCCGCGTGATGGTGATATTGGGGCGGTATTTGGCATTGGTTTTCCACCATTCTTTGGTGGTCCATTCCGTTATATTGATAGCCTTGGTTGTGCCAGAGTGGTGGAGATTCTGCGTAGGCTGGAAAGCCAGTATGGAGATAGATTTGTACCTTGTGAGTGTTTAGTGAAAATGGCTGAACAGAATAAAAGTTTTTATCCATAGTGGCTAGTGCTGCATTGATGAAAAAATGATTTCCGGTGCCGTTGAGGCACCGGAATTGTATTGAGTATTTTTGAATGAAAAAGATCTCTTTATAGATTTAAGCAACATCTATCTTTAGCTCCAAAGGGTACTTCCGCCGACATCAGGTGGGAGGGGAATTGGGATGGGCTTGAAAAGCCCGTAGAATCATCAGCCACGCTGATGTTGAATGTATTGTTTCACCACTTCCAGCGGCGCTCCACCGCATGAACCCGCAAAGTAGGAGCGAGACCAGAGAACCGCCTTTCCGTATGCTTCGCGTAAGTCCAGAAACTCATTACGTAAGCGACGGGAGGTGACTGCTTTCAGCGAGTTAACTAATATCGATAGCTGAACGGTCGGTGGATACTCAATCAGCATATGAACATGATCTAAATCGCCGTGACTCTCTTTAAGTTCTGCGCCGAAGTCACGGCAGATCTCACCTGCATACTGATGAAAGGCGGCATAGTGTGGCTCGCCAAGAATCTTTCGACGGTATTTGGTCACAAACACAAGATGTACATGCAAAATAAAGGCGGCATGTCGTGAACGATTAATTGTGTATTTTTGCATTGAAGTTAGTCGAAGGCACAGTAAAATAGAGAATAAGCCTACTACACACTGAATGATAATGCTAATACTGAAAGCCTGCAAGTTCAGACCAGAGCCAACGGAAGAACAGTCGCAGCGTTTGCGACAGTTATGCGGGTGTGCTCGTTTTGTCTGGGATCACGGACTTGAGGTAACAAAACACATTCTGGATTTTGGCGGAAAACTTCCCTCCGCGTTTGAACTCAACCGCATGCTCACGGGGTGGAAAAAAACACCGGAATATGCCTTCTTACAGGAAGCTTACACTGATAACCTTCAACAAAAACTGAAAGACTGACATGGGGCATGGCAGCGTTGCTTCGATAAAACACTGGCAGCGAAATCGCCTGTATGGAAACGAAAACATGACGGTACAGGCAATCCCTCCGGCATACACCAGCCGGCGGTGCGCATGTTGCGGTCATACAGCAAAAGAGAACCGCTTGTCGCAGAGTCAATTCGTGTGCCAAGTGTGTGGATATACCGCGAACGCAGATGTAAACGGCGCTCGTAACATTTTAGCGGCAGGGCATGCTGTGCTTGCCTGTGGAGGGATGGAGCGGTCAGGCCGCCCGTTGAAGCAGGAACCTGACGCAGAGCGATCAGCCGTCGCCCACTAACGGGAATCCCCCTCTTAAGTCACGAAATGCGAAAATGGGGGAGGATGTCAAGTTTGAAATGTTTTTGTAGTAACAATTTTTATTGTATAACTCAGGTTGAGATTGCTGGTATTTGTTAGCGGTAGAATAACTGCACTTACTCATTCATACGGTGGACTATGCAAATTTTTATTATGCGTCATGGTGACGCGGCTTTAGATGCAATGAGCGATGCCGCCCGGCAACTGACTCCTCGCGGTTGTAATGAATCGCAAAAAATGGCTTGCTGGTTAGCACAGCAAAAGCATCAGATTGATCTCGTATTAGTAAGTCCTTATATTCGCGCTGAACAGACGTTACAAGTTGTTCGTAAATCCTTATCTTTACCAGATGGTGAAGAAGTGTTGTTGGGGTTAACGCCGTCAGGTGATGCTGCTACAGTGAGTAGTTATCTCCAGCTTCTTGCTGAGCAAGGTCATAACGCTGTTTTAGTTGTCTCTCATTTACCATTAGTCAGCTACTTAGTTGCTGAGCTATGTCCGGCAGAAACACCACCGATGTTTGCAACTTCTGCAATGATATGTGTAGATTTAAACAGCCAGACTGGCAAAGGGACTCTTGTCTGGCAGGTCAGTCCGTCACAATTAGCAGAAAAAGCCTAATAATCCAGCAACGTATATACCCTACGGAAAGATAACGGATATAGGCTCAAGGCTCATCAAGTTCGATAAGTATCAATAGTGCGGCGTTACCTCCCCATTCCTTCGGCGCTTGATGGAAGGCTATGATATCCGGGTGCTGGGCTAACCATAGAGGTGTTTGCTGTTTGAGAATACGTTTTCCGTGGCCGTGCATGATGCAGGCACAATAGACATGTTCGCGACGGCAAGCAGCGATCAATGCCCCAATTTCCTGTTTGGCCTGCATTTGAGTTAGTCCGTGTAAATCAAGAAACAGCTCTGGCGAATAGTCACCTCGGCGTAATTTCTTCAATTCGTAATGGCTTGTATCTCCCCTTACGTAACGGGTAGGACCCTCGGTATCAAGGTTGGGCTGAAATTCATCAGAAAAATAGTAGCTGGCATCAATTTGCTCTTGCTGAACTCGTTCAGGGGCAATATAGCTGGTTTTATTTCTTCTAGGAGAATGTAAGACGGTATCCTGGTTGATGCGTTTAGTGCCTGCTATAGATTGTTGAAATAATTGAATTTCTTCCTCATTCAGGGAGTATTTGTTTTTCATCATTGCTCAGTTGATTAAACCATTTTGTGACAAGTGTACTGCATATTTTTAACTATTAAACCTGATTATATTTAATGAAACCTGATTTTACCGAGTTTGTGGTTTAAAAATGCTGATAGGAAAGTATATCTAGGTAGTCGATAAAATAATTTGACAATGACAGTTGGTTGGAAAATAAATGTATATACAACTAGAAACCTGATTTATCAGATACAGACCAATCAATACAGGATGCTAATCATGGCGGTAGAACTGCGTGATACTGATATCATCTGGCGCAATGCAAGACTGGCGACAATGGACCCTGCTGTCAATGCAGCTTACGGATTATTAAGAGAATATGATCTTCTGGTACGTGATGACAAAATTTTAGCTATTTTGCCCACTGCAACATTACAGACGAATTGCTGTCAGGTTATTGATGTTCAACAACGCCTAATTACCCCTGGTTTAATCGATTGTCACACCCATTTAGTGTTTGGTGGCAACCGGGCTTATGAGTGGGAACAGCGTTTAAATGGTATGTCCTATGCTGAACTTAGTGCTCAAGGTGGGGGGATTAATGCGACAGTTTCTGCGACTCGGGCCAGTTCTCATGAACAACTTGAACGTTCCGCGCAGCTGCGTCTTGCTGCATTTATGGCCGAAGGTGTAACCACTATTGAGATTAAATCGGGTTATGGATTAAATCTGGAAAATGAAGAAAAGTTGCTACAAGTTGCGCAGAACTTAGCGCGACATAATCCGATAGAAATCAGCCCCACATTGCTCGCTGCTCATACTTGCCCACCTGAATATAAGCATAATCCCGATGTTTATATGAATCTGATTTGTGAAAATATCCTTCCACAACTGTGGCAAAAAGGGCTGTTTGAGGCAGTAGATGTTTTTTGTGAAAGTGTGGGATTTACCCTGGCACAAACTGAACGGCTCTTTCAGGAAGCACAACGTTGGAATATTCCGGTAAAAGGTCATGTGGAGCAGTTATCTCATTTAGGCGGAAGTGAACTGGTCGCTCGCTATCATGGCCTTTCTGTAGATCATATTGAATATTTAGATCAGGCGGGAGTTGAGGCGCTCAGTCACAGTGGTACGGTAGCTGTTTTGCTTCCTGGCGCGTTCTACTTTTTGCAGGAAACACAGCGCCCGCCTATTGATTTATTGCGGCAATTTAATGTGCCGATAGCCGTATCTACCGATTTTAATCCCGGAACCAGCCCATTTGCCTCTTTGCGAATGGCTATGAATATGGCATGTGTCCAATTTGGATTGACTCCAGAAGAAGTATGGTTAGGTGTAACCCGGCATGCGGCTCGTGCATTGGGCAGAGAACAGAGCCACGGGCAATTGCGTGCAGGGGCTTACGCCGATTTTGTTGTTTGGGATGCAGAAAATCCCGTTGATATTTTCTATGAGCTTGGTCATAACCCTTTGAATACCAGAGTGTTTCGTGGCGTTATGACTCATTCCAGCATATAAACAGATTAAGGAGCAGTAAATGAATTTATGGCACGCTACTTCGCCGACTATTTGGCAAGGACGAAATGATTTGGCAGAAGCGGATAATGCACTACGGCTTTTTCAAACAGTTAAATTATCTCCGTATTTTACGCCGGCAGAATTTTCTCACTATATTGCTCTATTAGGGTTTGAATGTGATGAAGGTGTAAAACGTAATCAGGGGAGGCCAGGCGCCAATCAAGGCCCTGATTATTTGCGGCAGTCGTTGGCAAATATGGCTAGTCATAAAGGGCATGATCGATTGGTGGACTTGGGAAGTATTCGTGCTAATCCCAATCAATTATGTGAGGCGCAACAAGCCTTATCTGATGCTGTTACCCAATGCCAACGTCAGAATGTACGTACTTTGATATTGGGTGGTGGGCATGAAACGGCTTTTGCTCATGGTGTTGGAATTTATGATGCTTTTCCACATCAACGTATTGGTATTATTAACTTTGATGCTCATCTCGATTTACGTCGGTCGCCGCAGCCCACTTCTGGCACGCCATTTCGTCAACTTGCTGAATATTGTCAGCAACATCAACGCCAGTTTCACTATACTTGCATTGGCGCAAGTTTGGCGTCTAATACTCAGGCATTGGTGGATGAGGCAAACCATTTGAATGCCACGATTATCTGGGATGAACAATGTCGTGAAACTATGCTGGACAAGGTGCAACAGCAGATACAAGATATACTCCAGCAAGTTGATTTGATTTATATGACGATCGATTTGGATGTATTACCTGCTTATCAGATGCCAGCCGTCTCTGCGCCAGCCGCCTTGGGGATGCCATTAGAGCGTCTTTTGCAATTAGTTCAGCCAATTTGTCAGAGTGGTAAACTACAGGCGGCTGATTTGGTTGAGCTCAATCCAATATTTGACATACAGGGCATAGGTGGAAAAGCAGCGGCGCGTATTGCCTGGCAATTAGCACATTGGTGGTATTGATTATCTAGAATAACAGTACTATTGTGTTTTTTATTTTGGCAAAGATAGCCTGATAAAGTGAATGTAATTAATCACTTAACATTTTTATAGCATAAGGAATTTATTGTGACGACGCACTTATCAGGATCATTTGCCAAACCTGCGCCTCTGTATGCCAGAGTGAAACAATCCATCATTGAAAAAATTTATACTGGTGAATGGAAATCAAATGATCGTGTTCCCTCTGAAGCTGAATTGGTTAAACAATTTAACTGTAGCCGTATGACTGCCAACCGTGCATTGCGTGAGTTGACCGCTGAAGGATTATTAGTACGGCTGCAAGGCGTAGGATCGTTTGTCGCTGAACCGAAGGGACAATCTGCGCTATTCGAAATTCACAGCATTGCTGATGAGATTTCAGCTCGTTCTCATCAGCATAGCTGTAAAATCTTAAAATTATCCGAGTTGAATGCGGATGTGAAACAGGCCGCTGAATTGGATATTATCGTCGGTACGCCGATTTACCATTCGGTTATTATCCACTATGAAAACGATATTCCTGTTCAGATAGAAGATCGTTATGTCAATGCTCAAGCGGCTTCTGGCTATTTGCAACAGGATTTTACCAAGCTTACGCCACACGATTATTTGTCAATGATTGCCCCACTAACGGAAGGTGAACACATTGTGGAAGCTATTGCTGGCGATCCTCGATCCTGTAAGTTGTTGCAAATTGAGTCAGGAGCTCCTTGTTTATTAATTAGTCGTCGAACTTGGTCCACTCATTACACTGTCTCCAGTGCCAGGCTGCTATTTCCCGGTAATCGCTATAAATTAAAAGGGCGTTTCAGCTCATAGCGGTATCCTTATTATTCACAACTGATTTTTTTCCGTATGAGCTGATAGGGTTGCCATAGATCATTACCTTCGTAATGAATTAATGCGATTTCACGTATTTTATCCGTCCCATTTATGGCAACCGTATTGGTAAGGGCATTAAATAAAGGGAGGTCAGAGTCAGAATCACCATAGGCAACACACTTTTCCAAATTTAGCCCGTATTCCCGTACATACTTTTTGACTATCTGTAATTTACTTTCAGGCGTTAATATCTGTTCCGGATCAACCGGTTCACGAAAAGGTAAAGCAGGGAAATTTGATGCAACAACGATATCAACTCCAAATGTTCTTAAGTGTTGGGCGAAGAAATCTGGTGAGAGGGTAATGACCATAGATATTTCACCTTTGGCTCTAATATCGTCAAAAACCTCTTTTATTCCCCTAATCCACGGTGAGGCATGAAAAACTTCGGCAACGTCAACGTATTGCAAGTTTGACCATAAAAGCTGTAATTCCGCGGCAAACTTTTTGGTATTTATATCTCCTTGAGAAAACTGTTTTTCCAGCAGATGAAGTTCTGTCAGGCAATTCATGGTACGGGCAATTTCCAGACTTGCCGTGGTTCCTTTGAGGAGAGTGCCATCCATATCAAAAATATGTAATACTTTCATAATAAACCCAGGTAATTTTTTCGTTATAGGGATAAATTAGGTTTGTTCGTGATGGTAAACATATAGGGATTACCTATCTTAGTAATCCCCCGCTTATTCAGCTAGCTCGCGAATTAGGCGGCTTCTACTGCCAGGGTCTTAAGAACCGCTGAGGCGGCATAGTGACCACTAATCATTGCAGCAACAATACCTCTGAAAATTCCACAAGCGTCGCCTGCAACCCATACAGGATAAGGGGACGTTTCCAGGCTTAAATCGCCGTCAAGGCTGGGATACCAACCGACACCTTCTAGTGTAGGGCCGATAATATGCGTATTCTCGTGATCGATTTCGGGAAATTTTTTGATAATATTACGCAATCCTTGCAACATCTTATCGAATAGCTCTTTTCCATAAATAGATGTAAGTTGTGTAGTGATGTGAGCATTTCCTGCTAATACATCTTGTACTTTGATTCTAAAGTAAGAGTCTTCTTGCTTCATGGCGGACACAACATTATTGAGTGTTCTGTCCGCGATATTTTCATCAAGGATACGTGTATTAAACCCAACATTAGATCGTCCTGTCGAAGGGCCGTCAGAATGACCAGAAACGGTCCATAAATCTTGGGTTTTTGTTAATACTGTTTCTCCATCCCGGCAAGCACAGAAAGTACGCCATTCAATAACGCCATCATCCGACCGAAATTTTAACTTCGGGTCGAGTTGTTTCATATTTTTAAAGAATGCCAAATCTTCTTGCTGTTCAATGCGGAACCCAACTTCTAGCCGATTGAAAGATTGTTTTTCAACTAGATTAGCAATCTCTAATGGACCAAATCTGCCACTAGCCAAAATGATTCGTCGGCATTCAATTTGATAAGTATTAGCATTTTTGTCTCTTAAATTCATAATCAGAGAATCTTTTCTTCCGACGTATTTATAAGACAGGAATTTAGTTTGTGTGATGATATCTGCATCTGCCGTTTGCACCATATCTTCAACAAGATTAATTCTATCTTCGAGAGACATATAATTGGAGGGATAATCTTTTAATACCCATTCTCCGGAACCTACTGTGAAGTCTTTGGGGTTTGTTGGGAATGGTGGGGTGTCCAGGCCATATGTATTTAGTGTGGTGCACGTCCATTCATAAGCTTGTCGTAATTCCAGTTCATTTGGTAACTCCCAAAGTGCACTAGCAGAAGGAAAAAATGAGAATTTTCCGTCAGAAAATAGCCCCGCGCCACCGTGTCCTTCGGTTATTTCAACAAGATTATCTTTATCGCGTTCATGAATAGCTTTGCCATTATCGATTAGTACGACTCGTAAACCTTTTCCTTTCAATTTCTGTACCGCAGCTAAGCCTGCTGGGCCAGCGCCAATAATAGCGACATCATATACAGACATTTCTCTCCTCCATTCTTTAGTCAGAATTGATGTTCCTGGGAACACTTTCTATGAGTTGAGCATTGAATTGTTTGTTCGGTTTTACGGAGTACATCCCGTTTTTTACTAGAAATAGCACTCTATTCCGATTACCCTTATTAAATACGAAACTATTGGTATCGAAATTAGAGCGTCTAAACTTGCTTTTTTGGTTTTATTTGTCAATACCTAAATATGGGTAGTTTTTGAAATAAACGGAGGGAGTTATGAGTGAGAATGAGCGGCTATCCTCAATAAGACGTGGGCGCCCGCGCGATAATGACACGACAAAAACGGTGTTGAGTGCTGCACTTGTTCTTGCTGAAAGTGGACGGATTGCAGATATCACTATTAATCATATTGCTTTGTATTCAGGCGTTGCGAAATCGACTATTTATCGTAGATGGCCGAATGTATCAGCGGTTTTAATGGATGCTTTCTTTGATGATATTGAACCTCTAATTATTTATGATAAACAGATGCCAGTGATAGAATCCATGCGGGTTGCCATTAAAAAATTTATTGAAGTGTTGCAAAGCAAGCGCGGGTTGTTGTTCAGGTATCTGTTGGGATCAGCGCAGTACGATACCGAGGTGAGGGAGGTTTTTATTCAGCGCTGGATTGAACCACGACGACAGTTAGGAAAGCAGATCATTTTACATGCTATTGAACGGGGAGAGATTTCCTCTAATACTGATAGCGACTTATTGTTAGACTGCATTTTTGGTGCTATTTACTACAAATATATAGTTTCTTTTTCTCTTATTACACCTGAATTTGTCGATAAGGTTATTGATTGTGCGTTTAGTGGCTTGGCTAGGGATTGAGTGTTCATTTCGACAAGAAATTTGACGGGGCCAGCAATGCCAGCCCCGTTAATTATAATTAAGTGATATTGATATTATCCTTAATTGACCGAGTGTTGATTATTTTTTCGCTGATAATGGAAACAGCTTCAATAATATTTTCGTGATAATAATCATTAAGCAATGTAATAACTAATGGATTGACTGTCCATTGGGAGATATTGTTATCCGGTATTTTTGTTATCAATTGACCCATAGCTAATTGAGTTTCATCTGTATAATATGGTGTCATTTGACCAGCTTTAAATAAGGTAATATTGGTATGAGATAATTTCCCACTTAAATTGCAGTTAGTCATGCTACATTCAAATGGTATTGCTGCTAAAACTTTATTAATATAGGTATCACTTGCTCCCATTTTTCGCAATTTTCCAACGATTGGCACATGTTTACTTGATATATCTAAGTTATCTCTGAATTCTTTTATCTTTTCGTTATTGATTATAGTATCTAACAAGAACAATTGAATTTCTTTTGCGCCTAGCTGTTCTAATTGAAAAGCAATCTCCATCGCTAATTGTCCACCTAATGACCATCCTAAAATGCGAATAGGTTGATCAATAGAAGTTTCAGTCAGAATTAACTCCCTATAAATTTGAGCTATTTTTTGTAGTGAATCTATCTGATTATCTGTACAGAGATTATAATTATCGATGCCTATGCAGTTATACGCACCAGATAAAGTATTTGCCAGAAATTCATAGACTTCACTACCAGCATTAGCAGGATGAACCATAAACAGCTTATTTGTTGCCGTTGATTTTGGTGTTAATAAATTAATCAAGCTGGATTTTGTATTGCCTGTTTCCAACCATTGGGATAACAGAGAAATGCATTTGCAGCTAAATAAAATATTTAGAGGAATATCAATCCCCATTTCATGGCGTATCGCTGTGGTCAGCTTAATTGCCATCAGGGAATTCCCCCCGATGCGGAAGAAGTTATCATCAATACTCACCCGCTCCAGCCCCAACACGGCCTGCCAAATGGCACACAATTGGGTTTCCAGCGCATTGCGGGGCGCGACATAGCTGTCACGATCCCCCCAGACTGGCTCAGGCAGGGCGCGGCGATCCAGTTTGCCATTCAGGGTCAGTGGCACAAACTCAATGTGGGTAAAGCTGGCTGGCATCATGTATTCCGGCAGGCAGGAGGAGAGATACCTGGTCAGGCTATCATCAGACAGTTCCGCCTCCGCCACCAGATACGCGACCAGTATTTTATGGCCGTTATGATCACGGTCAATCACCACCGCCTGTTTTACCTGTGGGTGGACAGTCAGGGCACTTTCTATTTCTCCCAGTTCAATGCGGTAGCCACGGATTTTGACCTGAAAATCATTGCGTCCCAGATACTCCAGAGTGCCATCCGCTTGCCAGCGTACTAAATCGCCAGTTCTGTATAGACGGGTGTAACCGCGTGCCTTGTCTTCTGCGTTGGCAAAGGGATTCGCTACAAAACGTTCGGCCGTCAGTTCCGGCTGGTTTAAATACCCCCGCGCCAGCCCGGCGCCGCCGATATACAGCTCTCCCGGCGCTCCGATAGGAGACAGCTTGCCGTGATTATCAAGAACGTAAAGGCGGACATTATTAATCGCTTTACCAATGTTTGTTGCAATATCTCCACGTTGATACTGCTTCTCTGTCGCGCAAACGGTCACTTCGGTCGGACCATAAGAATTCAGGACATCGCTATGACGGTTGAAATGGTCAAGAAAATCCAGCGAGGGAGATTCTCCGGCTGTCACCAATAACTGCAAGGAAGGTAAGCGCGAGCCAATTAACAGCTTCAATATTGCTGGCGGTAAGGCAGCGATTTCAATGCCTTCTTGTTGAATGAGTTTTTCAATTGCCAGGGCATGACGTTCTGTTTCGCTGCAAAGGTAAAGAGTCAGTCCATTAAATAAACTGGGGAAGAGTTCGAAAACAGAACCATCAAACACATAGGCGGCAAACATTAAGGATTTTTTTCTCTTGGTGGCATCAAAAATTTCTGCCTGTGCCGCCGCCATATGAGCCACATTTTTGTGCTCAATCATGACGCCTTTCGGCTGGCCGGTAGTGCCTGAGGTATAGATGATATAGGCTAAATCGGTTGATTTATTGATTCGTGCTGGATTTCCCGCAGGTTGGTCTGCGGTGATTGTCGGATCATCCGCCGCTATCAGTATCGGTTGTTTTGCGTGTGTTTGCGTGTTCGCCGCCAGTGTTGCCAGATACCTTTGCTGAGTGACGACGTAGGGTGATTGGGTATCATCCAAAATAAACTGAACCCTCTCTAATGGATATTCCGGTGAAATGGGTACATAAGCGCCACCGGCTTTCAGAACCGCTAAGATACTGATGACCATTTCCAGACTGCGGTCAAGGTAGAGGGCGATGGGGGTATCAGCTTGCATAGGGATATGATGATGTTGCTGACAACGTTCACGGATCAGATAAGCCAACTGGTTTGCCCGTTCGTTGAGCTGGCGGTAGGTTAGGGATTCGCCTTCAAACACCAGCGCTACGTTATCCGGTGTGCTTTCCACCTGAGCTTCAAACAGTTGTTGCAGGGTTTTATTCTGCGGATAGGGTAAATCGGTCTGATTCCAGTGGTGCAGCAAAGTATGACGTTCGGCTTCGCTGAGGAAGGTGATTGACGTATGTGGCTGGTCTGGATTGCATGCCGCCGAGTGCAGGATACGTTCAAGCTGACCTAGTACACGCTGTGTCTGTGCTTCTGTCAGCCAGTCTTTGCCATAATTGAATTTGATGATGAGACTGTTGTTGTGCTCATAGGCTAACAGCGATACCGGATAATCCACTTTTTCGACGGACTGACGGAATGTCAGGGTATGTTCTATACCTGCTGGGTTTTCGCTTACCACGGGAGCAGGGTAGTTTTCAAATACCAGTAAGCTGTGGAACAACCGTTCCCCGTCGGATTGTAAACTGGCCAGTGAGACGGCACTGTGGCTGTTGAGGGCAGCAATAGCTGTCTGAATATCCTGTAAAACCGTCGCTACACTGTCTGTTGGATGCCATTGCACCATCAGCGGCAAGGTATTGATATATAAGCCAACACTGGATTCAATCCCCGGCACCGGAACATCGCGGCCGGAGACGGTGGTGCCGACAAGGGTCTGTGCATCACCCGTATAGCTATGCAGGAGTTTATGCCAGGCGAATTGCAGGGCTACATTCAACGTCACCCCTTGTGTCCGGCACATATTCTTAAGCTGCGTATAAGCGTCGCCCTGAACAATGAGTTCTTGTTCAGCCGGGTTTTCAATGCTTTTTATCTGCGCTAAATCGACACGGTGACTTAACAACGCAGAAAAATCATTGGCGCCCTGAAATTGGGCTTTGTGTGCCTCCCAATAGGCGTCTGATTCAGCTTGATGATCCAGATGATATTGCTGGGTTGCCAGATAAGTCTGTTCCGCCACAATCTGGGGTTTTTGTCCCTTTATCAATTGGTTGTAATACTCATGCACAGCCTGCAACAAAATCGGGTTACTCCAGCCATCAGCAATGCAGTGATGTTGTGTAAGCAGTATGGTGACTAACTGCTCATCTTGCCTGATGAGAGTGAAGCGGATTAACCCGGGCTGACTTAAATCAAAAGGTAGGGTACGGTCGTGTTGTTGAATTTCGTCAATCGCCTTATTTCGATCTTCTTTGGGTATTTGACTGATATCTTTGAACTTGAAGTTCAATGGCCCAATACTGGCGCCCGTTGTGACGATCTGTAATATTTTTCCTGCCCAATCAAATGCGGTTCTGAGAATGGGGAAACGTAGTGAAGCCAGCGACCAAGCTTGTTGATAGACGGCAAAGTTGATATTGGCGTGATAATCCAACAGCAATTGCACACGATAAGCATCATCCTGTGGTTGAGTCAGATGATGATAAACAAATCCCTGTTGCAAGCTGGTGGCAGGAAATATCGTTTCAATTTTGTTTCTGGGGGATATGACTGAATCATTTGAACCAGAATGATTTTCATGAAAAGTAAAACTTTTAAAATCTTTTTCAGAGAAAATACTTCTTTCGTTTAAAAAGCCTAATATGTTTTCTTTTCTCTGTTTAACCTTATCAATAAGTTGGGAGGGAGGAGTTTCCCCGGTAAACGCCAGTTTCAACTTATTCTCACAGGCCCATATTGATATATGATTTTTACTGAGTTCTTTAATTAGCATCAACATCTTTTACATTTCCAAAATAGTTTTCTTTTCTGAGTGAGGGGCTGCATTTTCATGCTTCACATGCTCAAAACGATGAGTGAGCTGATTTAGCTGTTCCATTGAAACGTCTTTGAATCCGTAATCACTGGGGGTTTTTATTCCGCCCAATTGAGCTTGCTTTTGACCCGTAGTAATGACGTTATTGAGTGCTTGTTTAAATGCTGTGATAAATATCTCTGTCCGGGTTTGTGGTAAGCGGGAATCTATGCAGAATTGCAGTTTTCCCTCCTGGACTGAGCCATTGATGCTCAGCAGTAAATGACGGCCATTTTCGCTAGCTATCACAGCCCCACAATCATCGTTGGTTATGGACCAGTCTTGATGGCTGGCTCCTACTAACTGGCCAAGGTAGTTGAAGCTGATGGTTGGTAAATCGCCAGCCAGATATCCCGCTTGATGTAACGCACTGTAACCAATACCTTTATTCGGTACGCCACGAAGCATCTCTTTGGTGTGGATGATGGTTTCTGCAATATCAGTCTGCATTTCCAGACGGATAGGGTACATGATGGTAAACCAGCCAACGGTTTCGGAAAGATCTAATGTGTCGTCAATGGATTCCCGCCCATGTCCTTCCAGAATGATGTAGTTTACAGCTTGAGTGAAGGTCTCCTGCAAGGCCAGTGTCAATGCACTCAACAGTAAATCGTTAATTTCAGTGTGATAACCGGTGTTGGCTTCATGTAGTAGTATGTCCGTCATTTCGGCAGGAATGCTTAACCGGTGCTGAGTGATATTATCCAGTGTGGGTTTGGCGTCGTTTCCTGCTATCACCTGTTGCCAGTAGGGCACTTCATCCTGATGCTGTTGTGCATAACGGTGGACAGCCGTTACCCATTGTCGATAACTGCTGGTCTTCGGCGGTAAGGTCGTCCCCTGTAACAACAGACGCATATGTTCAGCAATAATCCGCCAGGAAACAGCGTCAATAATCAGATGGTGGAATGCGAAGAATAACCGGGCACTGCCATCCCTGTATCCGGTCAGATGACCTGCTTGCCATAATGGCCCGTTGTTGTAATCGAATCCACTTTGCCATTGGGTTAGTTGTTGATGTAATGCTTCCTTATTTAATCTCCTGATATCACAATGATGTAAAATGGAATATGAAGATGGCATTTCTGCGGAATAGTACTGACGGTAGCCATTTTTGGTATCTATAAAACGGGTACGTAGCATATCGTGCTGTTCAGTCAGCGTTATCAGAGCCTGTTCAATCTGTGAAGATTTGATATTCCCGGGGATCTGAATCATAAATGCCTGATTCCAATGATGTGGATTTGGCCAATTCCAATCGAAGAAGGTCTGTTGGATAGGCAACAGGTCAAATTCCCCGCTTAACAATCCCTGCTCTGCGAGCACGTTTACGGTAGATGATGAGAGAGCTAGCTGTTGGGCTAATCGGGCCACCGTTGGTGCTTCAAAAATTGATTTAACTTGGAGGAAAAAGCCCGCCTGACGTAGTTTTGAGACCAGTTGGATACTGACAATGGAATCCCCCCCGATGCGGAAAAAGTTATCTTCAATGCCAATGCGTTCCAGTCCCAACACGTCTTGCCAAATAGTACAGAGCTGAGTTTCCAGTGCATTACGGGGCGCGACATAGTTATCACGATCCCCCCAAACTGGCTCAGGTAGAGCGTGTCGATCCAGTTTGCCGTTTAGGGTCAGGGGCACAGCATCAATAAAGGTAAAGCTGGCAGGCAGCATGTATTCCGGCAGGCGGGAGGAGAGGTGCTCAGTCAGGCTGTCATCAGGCAATTCCCCCGTTGTCACCAGATACGCGACCAGAATTTTATGGCCGTTATGATCACGGTCAATCACCACCGCCTGTTTGACCTGTGAGTGGGCAGTCAGGGCGCTTTCTATTTCTCCCAGTTCAATACGGTAGCCACGGATTTTGACCTGCAAATCATTGCGCCCCAGATATTCCAGATTACCATCCGGCAGCCAGCGGACTAAATCGCCGGTTCTGTACAGACGGGTATAACCGCGTGCCTTGTCTTCTGCGGTGGCAAAAGGATTCGTCACAAAACGTTCGGCGGTCAGTTCCGGCTGGTTTAAATATCCTCGCGCCAGCCCGGCGCCGCCGATATAGAGTTCTCCCGGTGCGCCGACAGGAGACAGATTGCCGTGATTATCAAGAACGTAAAGGCGGGCGTTATGAATGGCTTTGCCGATATTTGTTGGTATGATCCCACGTTGATATATTTTTTCAGTCGCGCAAACAGTAACCTCGGTCGGACCATAAGAATTCAGGACATCGCTATGACGGTTGAAATATTCAAGAAAATCCAGCGAGGGAGATTCTCCGGCTGTCACTAATAACTGCAAGGAAGGTAAGCGCGAGCCAATTAACAGCTTCAATATTGCTGGCGGTAAGGCAGCGATTTCAATGCTTTCTTGTTGAATGAGTTTTTCAACTGCTTGGGCATGACGTTCTGTTTCGCTGCAAAGGTAAAGAGTCAGTCCATTAAATAGACTGGGGAAGAGTTCAAAAACAGAACCATCAAACACATAGGCGGCAAACATTAAGGATTTTTTTCTCTTGGTGGCATCAAAAATTTCTGCCTGTGCCGCCGCCAGATGAGCCACATTTTTGTGCTCAATCATGACGCCTTTTGGCTGGCCGGTGGTGCCTGAGGTATAGATGATATAGGCCAAATCCGAGGATTTGCTTACTGATGTCGGATTATCCACGGGCTGGCCTGCGGTGATTGTCGGGTCATCCGCCGCTATCAGTACCGGTTGTTCTGCACATGTTTGCGTGTCCGTCGCCAGTGTTGCCAGATACCTTTGCTGAGTGACGACGCAGGGTGATTGGGTATCGTGCAAAATAAACCGAACCCGCTCTGATGGATATTCAGGGGAAATGGGCACATAAGCGCCACCGGCTTTGAGAACCGCCAAAATACTGATGACCATTTCCAGACTGCGGTCGAGGTAGAGGGCGATGGGGGTATCAGCTGGCATAGGGACATGATGATGTTGCTGACAACGTTCACGGATCACATAAGCCAGCTGGTTTGCCCGTTCGTTAAGCTGGCGGTAGGTCAGGGATTCGCCTTCAAACACCAGCGCCACGTTATCCGGTGTGTTTTCCACTTGGGCTTCAAACAGTTGTTGCAGGGTTTTATCCTGCGGGTAAGGCGCATCGGTCTGATTCCAGTAGTGCAACAGGGTATGACGCTCCTGGGCGGACAGGATGTCAATGTCGGACAGCGATTGTGTCTGGTCTGCCACGAATGCTGCCAGCACCCGTTGATAAATCCCCGCCAGTCTCACGATGGTAGTCTCAGCAAACAGGCTGACGGCGTAGTTCAGACAACCGGTAATATCGGTTTGCCCATCGGATAAAAACAGGCTCAGGTCAAACTTAGCAGGGCTGTATAACGGCTCATCCAGTGTCACCGGCCTGAACGGCAGACGGCTGTCTGGTGGGTTTTCTTCAAAATTCTGTAACCCGAACATCACCTGAAATATCGGATGGCGGGCGGTATCACGTTCAATATCCAGCACCTCAACCAGTTGTTCAAACGGCATGTCCTGATGGGTCTTAGCTTCTGTTACCCGCTGATGGGTCTGTTGAATCAGTGCTTCAACACTGGCGGTTTGTTGAAGTTGTATCCTTAAGGCCAGTGAGTTGACAAACATCCCAATCAGAGACTGGGTTTGGGCATGGTGGCGGTTATCTGTCGGTGTCCCCAAGACGATATCGTGTTGCCCGGACAATTTTGCCAGCGTGATGTAAAAGGCACTGAGCAGCACGGTATACAGGGTGGTTTCCTGTACTTTTGCTAGTGTTCTTAACTGCTCAGACAGCCGGGTGTTCAGCACAAACTTGAAATCCCGTCCCTGATAATTCACTCGCGTAGGTCTGGGGTAATCGGTGGGAAAGGCTAGTGATTCATAACCGGTCAGGGCCTGCCGCCAGTAAGCGAGCTGACGTTCACGGATATCGCCCTGTAAATAGTCCCGTTGCCAGGCGGCGTAATCGCCGTAGGTAATCTCCAGCGGAGGAAGTGGGTTGTCACGGCCTTCCCGTAAGGAGTGGTAAATCTCTGTCAGTTCAGCCATAAAGATATCAACCGACCAGCCATCAATGGCGATATGGTGCCATAGCATTAATAAGTAGTGTCGGTTGGAAAGCTGATAGTGGCACAGGCGCAGGCTGGGTTCTGCGGTTAAATCAAACGGGGTGGCTATTTCAGCCTGAACCATGTTCAAAAATGTGTCAGCATTTTCACAGGATTGGGACTGGATAACCAAAGGGTTGTCCAGCACCTGCGAGTAAACCTGTCCATCATCATCGCTGCGGTACACCATCTTCATTACAGCATGGCGTTCAGCCAGTCGGTTAATGGCGGTTTCCAACAGAGGCAGACAGGCATCATTATCCAGCTCAACCAGATAAGGGATATGGTAGGTATCGGAGCCTTGTTCAAAATGTTCGATAAATAGCATCCGCTCCTGGGCAAACGATAAGGGATAACGCTCCTGTGCCAGGTGGGGGATAACCGTATAAATCTGCTGCTCCATCTGGGTTGACAGGCCCGCGATGGTTTTCAGCGCAAACAACTGTGCCAGTGAGATCTCGGTTGCCAGCTTGCGGTGGATAGCGGCGGTCAACCTAATTGCCGTCAGGGAGTTGCCTCCGATACGGAAGAAATTATCCTCAATGCCCACCCGCTCCAGTCCCAATACCTCCTGCCAAATGGCACACAGTTGGGTTTCCAGCGTATTGCGGGGTGCTACGTATCCCTCTCTGTCTCCCCAGACAGGTTGCGGCAATGCCCGCCGATCCACTTTGCCATTCAGCGTCAGGGGAACGAACTCAATGCGGGTAAAGCTGGCCGGCGCCATATAGTCCGGCAGACGGGAAGATAAGTGTCTGACGAGTTCATCGTCTGAGAGTTCCTCGTCTGTCACCAGATATGCTGCCAGAACTTTATGGCCGTTATGCTCATGGTCAATTACGACCGCCTGTTTGACCTGTGGGTGCAAAGTGAGCGCGGTTTCAATTTCGCTCAATTCGATGCGGTAACCGCGGATTTTGACCTGAAAATCATTGCGTCCCAGATATTCCAGATTACCATCCGGCTGCCAGCGCACTAAATCGCCGGTTTTATACAGGCGAGTATATCCTTTGGTTTTATCCTCTGCGGTTGCAAAGGGATTCGCCACAAACCGCTCGGCTGTCAGTTCTGGCCGATTCCAGTAACCTCGTGCGACTCCGGCACCGCCGATATACAGTTCTCCCGGTGCGCCGACAGGAGACAGATTGCCGTGATTATCAAGAACGTAAAGGCGGACGTTATTAATCGCTTTACCAATGTTTGCTGCAATATCCCCACCTTGATACTGTTTCCCTGTCGCACAAACGGTCACTTCTGTCGGGCCGTAAGCATTCAGTATGCTGTTGTGCTGGCTGAAATAGTCAAGAAAATTTGAAGAAGGTGACTCTCCGGCGGTGACTAGTAATTGTAGGGAAGGCAACTCAGCCCCAATTAATAATTTCAATATGGCAGGGGGTAAGGTAGCCATTTCAATATGTTCCCGCTGAATGAGTTTTTCAACGGCGGGGACATTACGTTCTGTTTCGTTGCAAAGATAAATGGTATGACCATGAAGCAGGCTAAGGAATAACTCGGAAACCGAAGCGTCAAAGACATAAGCAGCAAACATTAAGGCTTTTTTTCTCTTTGTCACATTAAAAAGCTCTGCCTGTGCCGCCACCAGATGAGCCACATTTTTGTGCTCAATCATGACGCCTTTTGGCTGGCCGGTAGTGCCTGAGGTATAGATGATATAGGCCAAATCCGAGGATGTGTTTATCGATGCCGGATTTCCCACAGGTTTGTCTGCGGTGATTGTCGGGTCATCCGTTATTATCAGTACCGGTTGTTCGGCGTATGTTTGCGTGTCTGTCGCCAGCGTTGATAGATACCTTTGCTGGGTTACGACACAGGGTGATTGGGTATCATCCAAAATAAACCGAACCCGCTCTGGTGGATATTCAGGGGAAATGGGCACATAAGCGCCACCGGCTTTGAGAACCGCCAAAATACTGATGACCATTTCCAGACTGCGGTCGAGGTAGAGGGCGATAGGGGTATCAGCTTGCATAGGGGCATGCTGGTGTTGCTGACAGCGTTCACGGATCACATAAGCCAGTTGGTTGGCTCGTTCGTTAAGCTGCCGGTAGGTCAGGGATTCGCCTTCAAACACCAGCGCCACGTTATCCGGTGTGCTTTCTACTTGGGCTTCAAACAGTTGTTGCAGGGTTTTATCTTGCGAATAAGGCGCATCAGTTTGATTCCAGCGGTGCAACAGGGTATAGCGCTCCAGGGCGGATAGGATGTCAATTTCGGACAGTGATTGTGTCTGGTTTGCCACGAAGGCTGCCAGCACCCGTTGATAACTATCCGCCAGTCTCTCAATGGTGGCCTCAGTAAACAGGCTGACGGCGTAGTTCAGACAACCAGTAATATCAGTTTGCCCATCGGATAAAAACAGGCTCAGGTCAAACTTGGCGGGGCTGTATAACGGCTCATCCAGTGTCACCGGTCTGAACGGCAGACGGTTGTCTGGTGGATTTTCGCCAAAGTTCTGCAACCCGAACATTACCTGAAAAATCGGATGACGGGCGGTATCACGCTCAATATCCAGCGCTTCAACCAGTTGTTCAAACGGTATGTCCTGATGGGCCTTAGCCTCAGCCACCTGCTGATGGACCTGTTTAATCAGAGCTTCCACACTGGCGGTTTGTTGAAGTTGTGTCCTTAAAGCCAGTGAATTGACAAACATCCCAATCAGGGGCTGAGTTTGGGCATGATGACGATTATCCGTCGGCGTCCCCAGGACGATATCGTTTTGCCCGGATAATTTTGCCAGCGTGATATAAAAGGCACTGAGCAGCACAGTATACAGGGTGGTTTCCTGTACTTTTGCCAGTGTTCTTAACTGCTCAGACAGTCGGGTGTTCAGTACAAACTTGAAATCTCTCCCCTGATAATTCACCCGTGTGGGTCTGGGATAATCGGTGGGTAAGGCCAGTGATTCATAGCCGGCCAGAGCCTGCCGCCAGTAAGCGAGCTGACGTTCACGGACGTCGCCCTGTAAATAGTTCCGTTGCCAGGCGGCGTAATCGCCGTAGGTAATCTCTAGCGGGGGAAGCTGGCTATCACGCTTTTCCCGCAAGGAGTGGTAAATCTCCGCCAGTTCAGCCATAAAGATATCGACCGACCAGCCATCAATGGTGATATGGTGCCATAGCATTAATAAATAGTGCTGGCCGGAAAGCTGATAGTGGCACAGGCGCAGGCTGGGTTCTGCGGTCAAATCAAACGGGGTGGCTATTTCGGAACGCACCATGTTCAACAGCGTGTCAGCATTTTCACAGGAGTGGATAACCAAATTTTCGTCCAGTTTCTGCGGGTAAATCTGTCCATCATCATCGCTGCGGTACGTCATCTTCATTACAGCGTGGCGTTCTGCTAGCCGGTTAATGGCAGTCTCCAACAGGGGCAGACAGGCATCATTGTCCAACTGAACTAGGTAAGGAATATGGTAGATATCGGAGCCTTGTTCAAATTGCTCGATAAATAGCATCCGTTCCTGGGCAAATGATAAGGGATAGCGCTCCTGTGTCAGATGAGGGATAACCGTATAAGTTTGCTGTTCCATCTGGGTTGCCAGGCCCGCGATGGTTTTTAGCGCAAACAACTGCGCCAGTGAGATCTCAGTTGCCAGTATGCGGCGGATGGCGGCGGTCAGTCTTATTGCCGTCAGGGAGCTCCCCCCGATACGGAAGAAATTATCCTCAATGCCCACCTGTTCCAGTCCTAACACGTCCTGCCAAATGGCACACAGTTGGGTTTCCAGCATATTGCGGGGCGCTACGTATTCCTCTTTGTTTCCCCAGACAGGTTCTGGTAATGCCCGCCGATCCACTTTGCCGTTCAGAGTCAGAGGAACGGATTCAATGCGGACAAAGCTGGCTGGCAGCATGTAGCCCGGCAGTTGGGAAGATAAGTGCCTGACGAGCTCATCGTCTGAAAGTTCCCCCGTTGTCACCAGATACGCCACCAGTACTTTATGGTCGCTATGATCACGGTCAATCACTACCGCCTGTTTTATCTGTGGGTGCAAAGCGAGTGCAGTTTCAATTTCGCTTAATTCTATGCGATAACCGCGGATTTTGACCTGAAAATCATTGCGTCCCAGATATTCCAGATTGCCATCCGGCTGCCAGCGGACTAAATCACCGGTTTTATACAGGCGGGTGTAACCGAGTGCCTTGTCTTCTTTAGTGGCAAAGGGGTTTGCCACAAACCGCTCGGCGGTCAGTTCCGGCTGGTTTAAATATCCTCGCGCCAACCCGGCGCCGCCGATATAGAGTTCTCCCGGAGCTCCGACAGGAGACAGATTGCCGTGATTATCAAGAACATAAAGGCGGGCGTTATTAATGGCTTTGCCGATATTTGTTGGGATGACCCCACGTTGATATCTCTTTTCGGTCGCACAAACGGTCACTTCGGTCGGACCATAAGAATTCAGGACATCGCTATGACGGTTGAAATGGTCAAGAAAATCCAGCGAGGGAGATTCTCCGGCGGTGACTAATAACTGCAAGGAAGGTAAGCGCGAGCCAATTAACAGCTTCAATATTGCTGGCGGTAAGGCCGCTATTTCAATGGTTTCTCGTTGAATGAGTTTTTCAACTGCTTGGGCATGACGTTCTGTTTCGCTGCAAAGGTAAAGAGTCAGTCCATTAAATAAACTGGGGAAGAGTTCGAAAACAGAACCATCAAACACATAGGCGGCAAACATTAAGGTTTTCTTTCTCTTGGTGGCATCAAAAATTTCTGCCTGTGCCGCCGCCAGATGAGCCACATTTTTGTGCTCAATCATGACGCCTTTTGGCTGGCCGGTGGTGCCTGAGGTATAGATGATATAGGCCAAATCCGATGATTTGCTTACTGATGTCGGATTGTCCACGGGCTGGCCTGCGGTGATTGTCGGGTCATCCGCCGCTATCAGTACCGGTTGTTCTGCGCATGTTTGCGTGTCCGTCGTCAGTGTTGCCAGATACCTTTGCTGAGTGACGACGCAGGGTGATTGGGTATCATCCAAAATAAACCGAACCCGCTCTGGTGGATATTCAGGGGAGATGGGCACATAAGCGCCACCGGCTTTGAGAACCGCCAAAATACTGATAACCATTTCCAGACTGCGGTCGAGGTAGAGGGCGATGGGGGTATCAGCTGGCATAGGGACATGATGATGTTGCTGACAGCGTTCACGGATCACATAAGCCAGCTGGTTTGCCCGTTCGTTAAGTTGGCGGTAGGTCAGGGATTCGCCTTCAAACACCAGCGCTACGTTATCCGGTGTCCTTTCCACCTGAGCTTCAAACAGTTGTTGCAGGGTTTTATCCTGCGGGTAAGGCGCATCAGTTTGATTCCAGTGGTGCAACAGGGTATGACGCTCCTGGGCGGACAGGATGTCAATGTCGGACAACGATTGTGTCTGGTCTGCCACGAAGGCTGCCAGTACCCGTTGATAAATCCCCGCCAGTCTCACGATGGTAGTCTCAGCAAACAGGCTGACGGCGTAGTTCAGACACCCGGTAATATCGGTTTGCCCATCGGATAAAAACAGGCTCAGGTCAAACTTGGCAGGGCTGTATAACGGCTCATCCAGTGTCACCGGTCTGAACGGCAGGCGGCTGTCTGGCGGATTTTCGCCAAAGTTCTGCAACCCGAACATCACCTGAAAAATAGGATGGCGGGCGGTGTCACGCTCAATATCCAGCGCCTCAACCAGTTGTTCAAACGGCATATCCTGATGGGCCTTAGCCTCAGTCACCCGCTGATGCGTCTGTTTAATCAGTGCTTCTATGCTGGCGGTTTGTTGAAGTTGTGTCCTTAAAGCCAGTGAATTGACAAACATCCCAATCAGGGGCTGAGTTTGGGCATGGTGGCGGTTATCCGTCGGTGTCCCCAGGACGATATCGTTTTGCCCGGACAATTTTGCCAGCGTGATATAAAAGGCACTGAGTAGCACGGTATACAGGGTGGTTTCCTGCGCTTTTGCCAGTGTTCTTAACTGCTCAGACAGCCGGGTGTTCAGTACAAACTTGAAATCTCGCCCCTGATAATTCACCCGTGTGGGTCTGGGATAATCGGTGGGTAAGGCCAGTGATTCATAGCCGGACAGGACCTGTTGCCAGTAAGTGAGCTGACGTTCACGGATATCGCCCTGTAAATAGTCCCGTTGCCAGGCGGCGTAATCGCCGTAGGTAATCTCCAACGGGGGAAGCTGGCTGTCATGGCCTTCCCGCAAGGAATGGTAAGTCTCTGCCAGTTCAGCCATAAAGGTATCGACCGACCAGCCATCAATGGCGATATGGTGCCATAGCATTAATAAGTAGTGTTGGTCGGAAAGCTGATAGTGGCACAGGCGCAGGCTGGGTTCTGTGGTCAAATCAAACGGGGTGGCTATTTCGGAACGCACCATGTTCAATAGCATGTCAGCATTTTCACAGGACTGGGACGGGATAACCAAATTTCTGTTCAGTTTCTGTGGGTAAACCTGTCCATCATCATCGCTGCGGTACACCATCTTCATTACAGTATGGCGTTCAGCCAGCCGGTTAATGGCGGTCTCCAACAGGGGCAGACAGGCATCATTATCCAGTTGAACCAGATAAGGGATATGGTAAGTATCGGAACCTTGTTCAAATTGCTCGATAAATAGCATCCGTTCCTGGGCAAACGATAAAGGGTAACGTTCCCGTGTCAGATGAGGGATAACCGTATAAATCTGCTGTTCCATCTGGGTTGCCAGGCCCGCGACGGTTTTTAGCGCGAACAACTGCGCCAGTGAGATCTCAGTTGCCAGTATGCGGCGGATGGCGGTAGTCAGCTTAATTGCCGTCAGGGAGTTGCCCCCGATACGGAAGAAATTATCCTTAATGCCTACTCGCTCCAGTCCCAATACATCCTGCCAAATGGCACACAGTTGGGTTTCCAGCACATTGCGGGGCGCCACATATCCCTCTTTGTCTTCCCAGACAGGCTCCGGCAATGCCCGCCGATCCACTTTGCCATTCAGAGTTAGAGGCACGGCTTCAATACGGGTAAAGCTGGCTGGCAGCATATAGTCCGGCAAGAGAGAAGATAAGTGACTGATTAGACCATCGTCTGAGAGTTTCTCGGCTGTAACCAGATATGCTGCCAGTGCTTTATTACTCTCATATTCGCGATCGATCACCACCGCCTGTTTTACCTGTGGGTGCAAAGCGAGTGCAGTTTCAATTTCGCCCAGTTCTATGCGGTAGCCGCGGATTGTAACCTGAAAATCATTACGCCCCAGATATTCCAGATTGCCATCCGGCTGCCAGCGGACTAAATCGCCGGTTTTATACAGACGAGTGTAACCGCGTTCCTTATCTTCATTAGTAGCAAATGGATTTTCCACAAAACGTTCGGCAGTCAGTTCAGGCCGGTTTAAATATCCTCGCGCCAGTCCAGCGCCACCGATGTAAAGCTCTCCGGGGGCGCCAGGAGGTACAAGGCTCCCGGAGTGATTCAAGACATAGGCATACATGTCATTTAATGGTCGTCCAATGCAAGATACTGCTGTGGCATCGTCTTGGGTTAATTTCTTGTAGGTAACATGTACGGTTGTTTCGGTTATCCCATACATATTGATGAGAGTAGGGGATTGATCGCCGTAATGGTTCCACCAGGGTTTCAATTGAACTGGATTCAGTTTATCTCCACCAAAAATCACGTAGCGAAGATGGGGAAATTCAGCGCCAATATTCAATGACGCATCAATAAAGGCATAAAATGCCCCGGGTGTCTGGTTTAATACGGTAACTTTCTGATCTGAACAGAGGCGACTGAATTTGCCGAAGTCCTTCGTACATTCTACTGTCGGAATAATCAAACGCCCGCCATAGAGCAATGCGCCCCATAATTCCCAGACACTGAAATCAAATGTGTAAGCATGGTAAAGCACCCAGGTATCATTTTGATCAAATTGATAACCTCCCTGAGTAGTTGCGAATAAACGCACAACATTATGATGTGTCTGCAACACGCCTTTCGGTTGTCCGGTTGTGCCTGAAGTATAGATAACGTACGCCAGATCTGTGGCTCCGCTGACGGGTACCGGATTCTCTGTCGAGAGGTTTTCTGTCACTGTTCGATCATCCGTAGCTATCAATGTAGGCTGTTTAGTCTGTGTCTGCGTATATTTCCCTAGCGTTGTCAGATATTGCTGTTGAGTCACCACACAGGGGGATGCGGTATCTTCTAAAATAAACCGGACCCGCTCCGGCGGATATTCCGGGGAGATTGGTACATAGGCTCCCCCTGCTTTCAGTACCGCCAGAATGCTGATGACCATTTCCAGACTACGATCCAGATACAAAGCCACTAACGTATCGGCTGGCATGGGTTTATTGCATTGCTGTTGATATTGTTCGCGGATCACCACGGCCAACTGGTTAGCCCGTTCGTTTAGTTGGCGATAAGTCAGTGTTTTCCCTTCAAACACCAACGCTATGTTGTCTGGTCTGGCTGCCGCCTGAGCCTCAAATTTCTGCTGGAGAGTACGGTCTTGTGGATAGGATATACTGGGCTGGTTCCAGGTATGCAGTAATGTATGGCGCTCCTGTTCTAATAAAATAGGTAATTCACTGACTAATGATGCAGGATTGTTGAGTAAGGTAATAAACAGGTTTTGTAATCGTTCAAGTATTCTGTTGACATCCTGCTCACTAAAGTATTTCCGCAGATAATCTATCGTTATTTTTAGCTCCTGAGCATACCCATAGTTTTTCAATCTAAAGACGATAGGATAAATATTAAATGCCCCATCTATGTGATAGTGCTGATTTTCGGTGACTTCGAGGTCTGACTCTGAAAAACGTTCATAGAAAATAGATATATTGGGTAAAGAAAGCTTATGTTTATGAGCAATTCGAGCAAGGTGGGATTGAGGAAATTTACAGTGATAATAACTATTTTTGAGTTCGAATTCTGTTAATTTAATCTGTTCAATTAGACTAGCCGCATGAGAAATATGACAATGCACCGGATACATATTTGCATGCATCCCAACAACATATTTTTCTGATTTTCCCTCTCTGCCATGTGTGATCGTGTTAAAAACCAGTTCTTGTTGTCCTGTAAGTTCAGTCATAATAATGCTGACCAGACTCGAAAAGATGAAAAGCGGATTGGTTTTGTATTCTCTGCAAAAAGTACGTAAATCTTCTTTAATTGGAAGAGGCAATATTAACGTACAATTATCACTGCCTGTATTCTGATAACAGGGTGTTAATTGATGTATTTCTTTTTGTTTCAGAAAATCAAACCAATAACTCTTATCTTTTTCATACTGAATGCTATTGAAATATTTTCTCGACTTGATTATTGTAGTTAAATATTGTGGGATTTCTGATAACCATGTTGTTGATGTTCCGTTTTCAATATATGTATATAGCTTATGGACATATTCATGAAGTCGATATAGCCCGACACCATCAATCATAATATGATGGAATTTAGTGAAAAAGTAGTGTTTTTCATTATTTAAGCGAATTATTGTAACTTGATATGGAGTTTCCTTTAAGTAATCGATAGGAATACCTACTTGTTGCTTCATCCAAAGATGTGCTTCCTTTTCAGGATCAAGCTGCGCCGAAACATCGTAGCACTTGATTAATTCTGGCGTACTCTGATTTTGAATATATTGAATAGCTTCATTATTAGAATTAATTGATATACGTAAACGTAACATATCAATGTGTTGATATAGTAAATTCCACGCTTTTTGCAGAATAACGATATCAACATTTTTTTCTATCAATGTATACCAGCCGAGGCTGTGTATTGGACTATTCTCATAAAGCGCTTGTTCGTAAAACACATCTTCCTGAGAAGGATGAAGACTATATAAGTTCGAATCCAGCGAACCCTCAGATGTTTTCATAATAAATTATACGAATGTATTCCGTTTGTAAGTTATTTGTAATTTATAGCATGAATGAGTAGATTTCATTACTTTTCTGACTTCAAATTATTTATGCTACCGCATTAATTTAATAGGCATTGGCATAATCTATCATAGCGTCATTACAGATAATCTCGCAATCTTTCAACACTCTTCCTCATGAAAAAATAGTTAACATAGTATTTATTGGCTAATGATTCACTTTCTATTAATTTCCTATACATTTAAGAGTACATATTTGTCACCAACCTTATTTTTATTAAATTTACTTGCGTAAATTATTATTTTCTTTATTTATCGTATTATAATCATAGTTTTTTGCGGCGTAATAATGATTGTCATTTAAATTGGTGTCTATATTGTATAACAAGCTTTTTAATCAGAGCAAGATCGCTAATATTTTTTAATCACAAATAAAGAATAAATCAATTGATTCGAAAAAATATAGGTGATCTTATATACTCTTTTTGAGAGTAGATACTATGCACCTTGAGAGGTAATTTCTAAAAATTTTCTCAGTAGCTAAATTGAATAAAATATAGACAATACAATTCCTGACAAGATAATGCCGTCATTTTTTCCTGTATCTGTAGCACCGCATGCACCACAGTGATAAGGCAATATGTCGATATCAGTTCTTCCATTGCTGAACCTCGTTATGGGTTACGACTGTCGTACCAGGAAAGCCCTTTTCGTCCTTAAATTATATTTTTGTAAAATTGATGTAAATAATTTGTGATTGTAAACACAAAAATAAGAAAAACATTATTCATTGATAATTAGAAAGAAATAATATTAACAAATTGATTTATAAGAAAATAAAAATAATAACTCTGTAATTATGTTATTTTAGTTAACGATTTGGCCTATTGAATATACATGTATATACAACTATACATTTAACAAATATCCAAAGACCACAAAGGAGCCAGATCGTGACCGCCCAGAATAGTAAATTTCGTAATGTCGATATCCGGGCACCGAGGGGAACAAAATTAACAGCTAAAAGCTGGTTAACCGAAGCTCCTCTACGCATGTTAATGAATAATCTTGATCCAGAAGTTGCTGAAAATCCTCATGAACTGGTGGTGTATGGCGGCATTGGCCGGGCTGCTAGAGATTGGGAATGTTATGACAAGATCATTGAAACATTGAAAAAGTTGGAAGACGACGAAACGTTATTAATCCAATCGGGTAAACCAGTTGGGGTATTTAAAACCCATAGCAATGCTCCACGGGTACTCATTGCAAATTCGAATTTGGTGCCGCATTGGGCGACTTGGGAACATTTCAACGAGTTAGATGCTAAAGGGCTGGCTATGTACGGCCAAATGACGGCGGGTAGTTGGATTTACATTGGCAGCCAGGGAATTGTTCAAGGTACTTATGAAACGTTTGTGGAAGCTGGCCGTCAGCATTATGACGGTAACTTACAGGGTCGTTGGGTGTTAACTGCTGGTTTGGGCGGTATGGGGGGAGCACAACCATTGGCTGCAACATTGGCTGGAGCGTGTTCGCTAAATATTGAGTGTCAGCAAAGCAGAATTGATTTCCGTCTGCGTACTGGTTATGTCGATGAACAAGCGAAAGATCTGGATGATGCCTTGGCTCGGATCGAAAAATACACTCAGGAAGGCAAAGCCATCTCTATCGCTCTGTGTGGTAATGCGGCTGAAGTTTTGCCGGAATTAGTTCGTCGTGGCGTACGCCCGGATTTAGTCACTGACCAGACAAGCGCACACGATCCTCTCAACGGCTATTTGCCAGAAAACTGGAGTTGGGAAGAATACCGCCAACGCGCTATTTCAGCGCCCGAGGAGGTCATCAAAGCAGCAAAATCTTCAATGATGGAACATGTTAAGGCGATGTTGATTTTCCAACAGCAGGGCATTCCTGTTTTTGATTACGGCAACAACATTCGCCAAATGGCATATGAAGTCGGCGTAGAAAATGCTTTCGATTTTCCTGGTTTTGTTCCTACCTACATTCGCCCGTTATTTTGCCGTGGTATTGGGCCTTTCCGCTGGGTAGCGCTTTCCGGCGATCCACAGGATATCTATAAAACTGACGCCAAAGTTAAAGAATTACTCCCCGATGATCAACATTTGCATCATTGGTTAGATATGGCGAGGGAACGCATCAGCTTTCAGGGTTTACCTGCCCGTATCTGTTGGGTCGGTTTAGGGCAACGAGCCAAACTAGGGTTAGCTTTTAACGAAATGGTACGCAGTGGCGAACTTTCGGCGCCGATTGTTATTGGCCGTGACCATCTGGATTCCGGCTCTGTAGCCAGTCCGAACCGCGAAACTGAATCTATGAGTGATGGCTCTGACGCTGTTTCGGACTGGCCGTTGTTAAACGCCTTACTTAACACTGCTAGCGGCGCGACCTGGGTTTCTCTGCATCATGGCGGTGGTGTCGGCATGGGTTTCTCACAACATTCCGGTATGGTGATTGTTTGTGATGGAACCGATGAAGCCGCAGAGCGTATCGCTCGGGTGTTGCATAACGATCCCGCCACTGGGGTTATGCGTCATGCTGATGCAGGTTATGAAATCGCTATCCATTGTGCCAAAGAGCAAGGATTAGACTTGCCGATGCTTAATACAAAATAAGGAACATTATGAAGCAGTTAACTATTTATCCAGGTAAATTGACCCTTGATGAACTACGTCAGGTTTATCTACAACCGGTGAAAATCGCTCTGGATAGTCAGATTTTTCCTGCTATTGATCACAGCGTGGAGTGTGTTAACGCGATTCTTGCTGAAAATCGCACTGCCTATGGAATTAATACCGGGTTCGGGCTATTAGCCAGTACAAGGATCGAAGAAGATGATTTAGAAAAACTACAGCGTTCGTTGGTTGTCTCTCATGCTGCCGGGGTCGGCGAAGCGTTGGACGATAATATGACTCGGTTGATCATGGTATTGAAAATTAACAGCCTCTCCCGTGGTTACTCCGGTATTCGTCTTACAGTTATCCAGGCATTAATCGCGTTAGTCAATGCGGAAATTTATCCTCATATTCCTTGTAAAGGATCGGTGGGGGCTTCTGGTGATTTGGCGCCGTTGGCACATATGAGCCTGTTATTACTTGGGGAAGGGCAAGCGCGTTATCAGGGCGAATGGCTGTCAGCCAAAGAAGCGCTGGCAAAGGCTAATTTACAACCCATTACATTAGCGGCTAAAGAAGGTTTGGCGTTACTCAATGGAACCCAAGTATCCACTGCTTTTGCATTACGTGGGTTATTTGAAGCAGAAGATCTGCTGGCGGCAGCGATAGTTTGTGGTTCTTTATCCGTAGAGGCGACATTGGGTTCACGTAAACCATTTGATGCCCGTGTACATGCGGTACGGGGGCAACAAGGGCAGATCGATGTTGCTGCATTGTATCGTTATGTATTGGAAGAGAGCAGCGAACTATCAGATTCTCACATCAATTGCCCCAAGGTACAGGACCCTTATTCATTACGTTGTCAGCCACAAGTCATGGGCGCTTGCCTGACTCAGTTGCGCCATGCTGCTGAGGTTATTCTGACTGAAGCTAATGCCGTATCTGATAACCCATTGGTGTTTGCTGAGCAGGGCGAGGTGATTTCCGGCGGTAACTTCCATGCTGAACCTGTTGCAATGGCGTCTGATAATTTAGCGCTGGTATTAGCAGAGATAGGTGCATTGTCAGAACGACGTATTGCGTTGTTGATGGATTCACATATGTCACAGCTTCCGCCTTTCCTAGTTGAGAATGGTGGGGTGAATTCAGGTTTTATGATTGCACAGGTGACGGCAGCGGCGCTTGCCAGTGAAAATAAAGCGTTGGCGCACCCGGCGAGTGTTGACAGTTTACCGACTTCGGCCAATCAGGAAGATCATGTATCAATGGCGCCGGCTGCGGGGCGTCGTTTATGGGAAATGGCAGAAAATACCCGAGGTATTCTGGCAGTGGAATGGCTATCTGCCTGTCAGGGAATCGATTTCCGCAATGGCCTGAAAAGCAGCCCGATTTTGGAAGAAGCGCGTAATATCCTGCGAGCGAAAGTAGATTATTACGATCAGGATCGTTTTTTTGCGCCTGATATTGATGCTGCTGTGAAATTATTAGCCGAGCAACATCTCTCCTCATTACTTCCTTCTGGACAGATATTACAGAGTAAAAATAACCATTAAATAAACCAATGGCCGGTGCCTGACCGGCCTGATTGTCACATTTATCTTTCTGATAAAACCCAATAATAAAAGATAAGAGGGTAAATCATGCAAGCCTCATTACAACTAGAGCGAGGACTCAACGCACGTCATATCCGGTTTATGGCGTTGGGTTCTGCGATTGGTACAGGTCTTTTTTATGGTTCTGCTGAAGCAATAAGTATGGCAGGTCCGGCGGTATTGTTAGCTTATTTAATAGGCGGTGCTGCTGTCTTTATGGTTATGCGCGCTTTAGGCGAAATGGCGGTCCACAGGCCGGATGCCGGTTCTTTCGCCAGTTACGCTCATCAATATTTAGGCCCATTGCCCGGATTTATTACCGGCTGGACTTATACTTTCGAAATGATCATCGTTTGTCTGGCGGATGTGACTGCTTTTGGCATTTATATGGGGCTATGGTACCCGGAAGTACCGCGCTGGATATGGGTACTGAGTATTATTTTCATTATTGGCGCACTTAATCTTTGTAAAGTTAAAGTGTTTGGCGAAATGGAATTCTGGTTATCGATTCTGAAAGTTGCTGCAATCAGCGCCATGATTATTGCCGGAACAGGTATTATTCTGTTTGGTTTTAGCGGCCATTTTCAGGCGACGGGAATTCACAATCTGTGGCAACACGGTGGGTTTATGCCTAATGGGTTGGGCGGCATTATTGAGTCTCTGGCTGTTGTCATGTTTGCTTTCGGTGGTATTGAAATTATCGGTATTACATCCAGTGAAGCTAAGAATCCGGCGAAAATGATCCCGCAAGCGATTAACTCTATCCCGTTTCGTATTCTTCTGTTTTATGTATTCACTATTTTTGTATTAATGGCAATTTACCCTTGGAACAGCATCGGCCAAGAAGGTAGCCCATTTGTCGCAATATTTCAGGGGTTAGGCATTGGTTCGGCGGCGAATATTCTGAATATTGTCGTCATTACGGCGGCAATTTCGGCCATTAACAGCGATATCTTTGGTGCTGGTCGTATGATGTACGGTATGGCCGAGAAAGGATTAGCCCATAAAAAATTTATGCATTTAAGCCGTAACGGGGTGCCTTGGGTGACAATCATGGTTATGACGCTGGCATTATTGTGTGCTGTGGTTCTCAATTACTTGCTCCCTAAACAGGTATTCGTGATTATTGCTTCGATTGCGACTTTTGCCACCGTGTGGGTTTGGTTAATGATTTTGCTATCTCAATTTGCTATGCGCAGAAAAATGTCGCCGGGAGAAGTGCAGAAATTACAATTCCCAGTACCGATGTGGCCTGTTGCGCCGATTCTGACCATCGTGTTTATGATATTTATTATTGCTGTTCTCAGTTACTTTCCAGCGACACGTATTGCGTTCTATGTGGGAGGAGTATGGATCGTGCTGTTAACATCCGCCTATTATTTATGGATACGAAAAAATGTCATTATTGTGAGCGCTCAATCAGTCAAAGAAACACAATGTTAAATATGTAGAAACCAAACCGTCTTGTTGTTGAATAAGACGGTTTGAGCTGAAAATTAATTAAAAATCTGCAATAGAACATCCGAGCTGCCTTTTTAATTGTCATTCCTTAATTCATTGCTTGCTGAACATTAGTACTTAAAATTCTATGTCATTAGCCTGATATAAAGCTGATTTGTTTCAATGATCGTGGCAAACTAGCAGGCTAATGAATTTGCAGGGCTGGAGGCGCTTTTGGACAAGATTTTTATCGATGAGGCAGTAGCTGAGTTATATACCATTCAGGATATGTTGCGCTGGTCTGTTAGCCGGTTTAATGCGGCGAATATCTATTACGGGCACGGTACAGACAATCCTTGGGATGAAGCACTGCAATTGGTTCTTCCATCGCTGTTTTTGCCGCTGGATATCCCACAAGAGATGCTAACTACGCGACTGACATCAACTGAACGTCATCGTATTGTCGAGCGGGTACTGCGCCGTATTAATGAGCGCATTCCAGTTGCTTATTTGACTAACAGAGCCTGGTTTTGTGGTCATGAATTTTATGTTGATGAACGGGTTTTGGTTCCGCGTTCACCGATTGGTGAATTAATTAATAATGAATTTACGGGATTGATCCCTGACCAACCTGCCAATATCCTCGATCTCTGCACGGGTAGTGGTTGTATTGCTATTGCCTGTGCATATGCTTTCCCGGAAGCAGAAATAGATGCTGTAGATATTTCCGCGGATGTGCTGGCCGTGACTGAACAGAATATTCAGAATCATAGCCTTGACCACCGGGTTATTCCGATTCGTTCTGATCTGTTCCGCGATATGCCGCCGGTTAAATACGATCTTATTGTCACAAATCCGCCTTATGTCGATGCCGAGGATATGAGCGACTTGCCGGAAGAGTTTCGCCGTGAGCCTGAATTGGGTTTGGCGGCGGGTTCAGATGGTTTGAAACTGGCACGCCGTATTCTGGCGACTGCTCCAGATTTTCTCACTGAACGAGGTGTGTTGATTTGTGAGGTTGGCAACAGTATGGTGCATTTGATTGAACAATATCCTGATGTGCCATTTACCTGGTTGGAATTTGAATATGGTGGTGATGGCGTATTTATGTTGACACGTCAACAGTTGGTTGAACATCACGAACATTTTCGCTTATTCAAAGATTGAATAATTGGATAGGTTGTAACTGCGGTAATAATGCAAAACAGGCAGAGTCAAATAAAAGCACGATTAACAGGAAGGAATTGGGATGGCGGGAAATAGTATCGGGCAATTTTTCCGGGTCGCCACTTTTGGCGAATCTCACGGTTTGGCGTTGGGATGTATTGTCGATGGTGTGCCACCGGGCATTGCAATCACAGAAGCCGATTTGCAAATTGATTTAGATAGGCGTCGTCCGGGGACTTCCCGTTATACAACACAGCGCCGTGAGCCGGATCAGGTTCGCATTCTTTCGGGTGTATTTGAGGGGGTGACGACCGGTACCAGTATCGGTTTACTCATTGAAAATACTGACCAACGTTCTCAGGATTACAGTGCTATTAAAGATGTGTTTCGTCCAGGCCATGCTGATTACACTTATGAACAGAAATACGGTATCCGTGACTATCGTGGTGGGGGCCGCTCTTCTGCGCGTGAAACGGCAATGCGTGTTGCCGCAGGTGCAATAGCGAAAAAATATTTGCTGGATAAATATGGTATTCGTGTCCGTGCCTGTTTGACTCAAATGGGCAATATCCATTGCCAATTGAAAGATTGGGAACAGGTGGAACAAAACCCATTTTTCAGTCCTGATGAGACTAAACTTGAACAACTTGATGCCTTGATGCGTGAACTGAAAAAAGCGGGGGATTCTATTGGCGCGAAAGTGACTGTTGTCGCGGAAAATGTTCCGGCTGGTTTGGGAGAACCGGTTTTTGACCGTCTTGATGCTGATATTGCTCATGCGCTGATGAGTATTAACGCAGTAAAAGGCGTCGAAATTGGTGATGGTTTCGGTGTTATCAATTTACGCGGCAGCGAAAACCGAGATGAAATAACTGCTCGGGGATTCACCAGTAATCATGCGGGCGGGATTCTGGGTGGTATTAGCAGCAGTCAGCCAATTATTGCTCATATTGCATTGAAGCCAACGTCCAGCATTATGGTGCCGGGTAAAACGATTAATCGTCAGGGTGAAGAAGTGGAAATGATCACTCGTGGCCGCCATGATCCTTGTGTTGGTATTCGAGCTGTGCCGATTGCAGAAGCAATGGTAGCTATCGTGCTGATGGACCACCTATTACGCCAGAGGGCGCAGTGTGCTGATATCGAATCCAGCCTTCCTCGCTGGTGAACTTGAGAATGAAGCTAGCCTTGAAAATCCCAGAGACTGAAATGGGTAGCTTGAATATTGATAAGAAGTTGCTGTTGATGGGATGAAATATGGACTGGTTATTGTCGTCAGGTGCGGAAGTTTACATTCTGCTCTTTTTGGTTGCAATGATGGCTGGATTTATTGACTCGATTTCTGGCGGCGGCGGTTTACTAACTATTCCGGCGCTGTTATCCGTTGGCGTCTCTCCGGTACAGGCATTGGCGACAAACAAGTTACAGGCAGTGGGAGGTTCATTTTCTGCCAGCGTCTATTTTGTCCGTTATGGTGCGGTTGATCTCAAATCTCAACGCTTTGCCATATTGATGACATTACTTGGCTCAGTGGCTGGTGCGATTATTGTCCAATTTATAAAGCCAGATTTTCTCTGTCAGCTATTACCGGTTCTGGTCATTATTATTGGTCTTTATTTCCTTTTGACGCCAACTATTGGCAGAGAAGAGCGCCATCGTCGCTTGACGCCTGTGGCATTTGCTTTGCTTGTCGGGAGTGGACTGGGTTTATATGACGGCATATTTGGCCCCGGTGTTGGCTCATTTTATGCGTTAGCTTATGTCGTGTTGTGTGGTTATAACCTGGCGAAATCCACCGCTCATGCTAAAGTACTGAACTTTGCTTCCAATGTAGGTTCATTAGCGCTTTTTATCCTTGGCGGTCAAGTTTTGTGGGTATTGGGCCTTGTAATGTTGGCAGGGCAGGTGATTGGTGCGCGGTTGGGTGCGAGTTTAGTTTTGACTCATGGACAGAAACTGATTCGCCCTATGATTGTCATCATCTCCTTTTTGATGAGTATTAAATTACTGAATGATAATCACGGCGATACGATCCGTAGTTGGCTGGCATTTTATTTTTGATTCAGGGTTTTGTTTTTAATTCATGATAACGCATAACTATCAACAACTTATTGATATTTTCAATCGCTGTTTTGGTGACGAATACAACACACGTTTGGTTAAAGGTGATGGCGAACCTATTTACCTGCCGGCAGATGAAGAGACTCCTTATAACCGAATTGTATTTGCTCATGGCTTCTATGCCAGTGCATTACATGAAATTGCTCATTGGTGCATTGCGGGTCAAGAGCGCCGGAAATTGGTGGATTTTGGTTACTGGTATTGCCCGGATGGGCGTGACGCACAGACGCAAAGTGAATTTGAAAAAGTAGAAATTAAACCACAGGCACTTGATTGGTTGTTTTGTACTGCGGCAGGTTTTCCGTTTAATGTTAGTTGTGACAACCTTGAAGGGGATTTTGAGCCTGATAGATTAGCTTTTCAGCGTAAAGTTCATGATCAGATCATGGACTATTTAGCGCAGGGGATACCTGCAAGAGCGGAGTGCTTTATTCAGGGGCTGCAATCGTTTTACAATACGCCTCCGTTAAAAGCGGAACATTTTCCTTACCCGGAAGATATATTCGCAGAATGAAACTGAATTTGAGGAAAAATGATGCTCGCTGAGTTTGAAACGCGTATTTTAGCGCAAATTGATGACATGGTAGATCACGCCAGTGATGATGAATTGTTTGCTGGTGGTTATCTCCGCGGGCATCTCACTTTAGCGGTAGCAGAATTGGAGCAGGAAGGCGCTCATACGGCTGAACAGCTTCATGACCGTGTTGAAGAAAGTATCCAAACTGCAATTAAAGCGGGAGAACTGGCGCCGCCGGATCAGGTTCTTGTTCTTAATACTTGGCAGCGCCTGCTGGATAATGCTAAAACTCAATAAGTTGAATTAAAGCAATAGAATAGAAAAAACGAGCTACACCCCCACGAAACCATATGAGTTTCTTGGGGGCAGTGCATCAGAAACGGAGACTTAATGGCGATTTTTATTCCTTTTTCCACCATTCAAGAGCAAGCACGAAGTTTCCTTTCAATTAATTCTTGAGCTTCATCCATTATTTGCTGATGTGGGAGAGGTTGGCGCGTATCGTCGAGCGCTTCTTGCACTTAAGCGTGAAACCAGGCGTCGTAAGCTTCTGAGTCAGCAGGTAACACACCATCTTTGACGATATAGGTGGGTAGAATGTGTACCGCATCCGATATGGTTAAGCCTAAATTTGAGAGCTTTTCCATAGCATCGGCCTTGAGTTTATCGTCTACACGAACGTGCAGTATTGATGTTTGAGCAACCATTTTGTCTCCTCCACTTGTCAGATTTTATTATGTGATATCAGCAATAGTATTAAGCTGTCTCCCAAAAGTTACATAAGCATTTCACTGCTTAGGCAGTGCAGTTCCTTATGGCTTTTCAATTTTCACTTTACGTCCTTTCAGTAGTTTTCTAATCCAGAAACGGTTTGGGTGAAGGGCCGCCAGTATTTCATTATCCAATGGTAATGGCTCATCAAAGATCTGTCCTGCAAGAATTTCTGCACTGAGTGGCGCTGAGCATAATCCACGGGAACCTAATGCCCCGATAACAAACAGATTGGAATAACAGGCTGCATCTGTAATGGGGCTCCCTGTGCGGATTTTTTCTGGCAAATCTTGATAATCTGTCATTATCTTATTGAGATCCGGCACATTTCCCACCATTGGCATATGGTCGCGAATAACGCAGCGAATACCTTGGCGGGATTGTTTAGCAGAAACATCAACCTGATTTGTCCATTCGGCATCAGGTAAACATTTCAGCAACCGATCACGGTTTTCCTGCTGTTCTGTTTCAGAATATTCATTATCAAGCCGATGACGCTGATAACTGGCGCCGATACAGTGGTGTTGATTGGCTGGATTAGCCGGTGTCATATAACCATCGTAGCAAAGCACATTTTGCAATTGGCTCAGATCAGTTGTGGTTGGGATGTGACTGACTTGACCACGCACGGCAGTCACTGGCAGTTTCTCGGTTTGTTCAAACTGGGGTAGATGATGACCGTTGGCAATCACTACCGTTTTGTGCTGTGCATTTAACGATTGTCCTTGATGCATGAGATGCAGTTGCCAGCCATATTGGTTGTGGTTAAGCGCAGTAACTTGATGATTGAAGCAACAGAGCATTCCTTGCTGTTGTGCCAACTCTGTTGCTGCTTTAGTGAGTTCAGCCGGACATAGCCATCCGCCCTGTGGATAGTGAATGCCGTGGTGATGAATATCCAGCCCACATTTTTCACTTAACTGGTGACAATTCATATCGATGGCGAGTTCATTCGGCCATTCTGTTGCCAGCATTTTCTCAATTTTATTGCTACTTTTTTCATCATAAGCAAGCTGGCTGACGCCACACCATTGATGGTCGAAATCAATTCCCTGCGCTGATAACTGTTCATATTGGCGGCGGGCAAAGGTGAATGCAGAGGTAAAGAATTTTTCGAGTCCGTTATTACTACCGTTCAGTAGCGGATAAAGCGCTCCCTGGCGATTACCAGACGCACCTTGTGCCGGGGCTGCATCCTGACAATAAAGCGTCACCTGTGCTCCACGACGCAATAGCGCAAGTGCGGTAAGAATACTGGCAATCCCTCCGCCGATAATCGCGATATCATCGGTGTGGCTTGCTGGCGGCCGGGCAAACCAAGGTGCTGGTAATGGCTGATATTTCTGAGTTGCTAGAACTCCAGTCAGCATTTCTCTTTTTCGCCCGAATCCTTTGATTTTACTGACATTAAAACCAGCCTGTTGTAAACCGCGACGGACGACACCAGCAGAAGTAAAGGTTGCAAAGGTGCCTTCTGGATGGGCAAATTGCGCCATTGCGGCAAACAACCGTTCACTCCACATTTGCGGGTTTTTGGCAGGAGCAAAGCCGTCTAAAAACCAGGCATCTATTTTACCGTGAAGACTGGAATCCATTGTGGGCAACAGATCATTGACATCGCCAAACCATAAATCCAATGTGACAGCGCCATTTGCCATAATCAGCCGATGGCAGCCTGCTAGTGGTTGAGGCCATTGCTGGCAAAGTTGCTGTGAAAAAATTCCAAGTTCAGGCCAGCGTTGATGAGCGGCTTTTAAGTCATTGGTTTTCAGCGGATATTTCTCAAAACTGATGAAGTGTAGACGTTTCAATGACGCATCAGGATTTTGCTGTCGAAATAGATCAAAAGATTGCCAAAGCGTCAGAAAATTTAATCCCGTACCGAAGCCGGTTTCCGCGATGACACAGTTAGAACGGGAATGAGTGCTGAATCGTTGGGGAAAGTGGTTGCCATTAAGAAATACATAACGGGTTTCTTCCAGCCCATCCTGATTTGAGAAATAAACGTCATCAAACTGTGTTGAAACTGGAGTACCTTGATCATTCCAACTTAGGGTTGCGTTACAGATAGCAGAATTTTTCACGGTAATGCCTGCAATATTACTGATAATAATGCGATTTTAGCGAGGTTGGGGTTGATGTACCACCTGACGGAAGAAAAGAGTGGAAAAGTGCTGATTTGAACAGCAGCCAGCACCTGTATTTGGACAAGTGCTGGACATTATTGGGCATTATATCAACAATCATTCTGTTCAGCTCTTCGCCAGGTGCCCGGCGGCTAAACATAAAAGCCCTGCGGCAATTCCTTCAACCCAGCGACGGCGATGATCGCTGAATGAGCCTTTTTCCCCCATGCTAGCTATGATGATACCGATTAATCCGTAAATGAGAGCACAGGTAGTGATGAAAATTGCTGAGAGAATAATGGATTGGAGCGTATAGTTGCTGTCCGCAGTGATGAAGTTTGGCAGAATAGCAAAGTAGATTAGCAATCCTTTGGGGTTTAGAAAGCTGGTTAGGAAACCTTTGGTCAGCGAGGTCTTGGCTGATGAGGACGAGAAAATAATTTTGCCGGGATGCATGGCTGAACGAAACATCTGAACCGCTAAATAGGCTAAGTAGACAACGCCAACCCAACGCATCACCTCGAACAGAATTGGTGAGGTTGCCACGATAGCTGTAACACCCAGAGCGCCAAGAACGCTATGTAGACAATAACCGGAGATGATCCCTGCATTGGCACGTAGGGCGGCACTTTTTCCTGCTGACAGACCTTGAGATGCCACAAACATGATATCGGGTCCGGGAGTACAGATTAGCGGCAGTACAGTTGCAGCGAAAATTAACAAGTTCTCTAATTGCATGATTTTTCCTCCATAAATATTTAACAGGCATGCCAATTACTGGATTAGAGCAATTAAGTAGGGCAGGTAGATACTGCAATCAATCTACAAAAGATAATTATTGGTATTTTAATCTAATTTCTATGATATTTTGTGTCTGTTTTTTCAATTTTTATATTAATATTAAAATCTGCGTGATTTATTTTTGGTTTTAATGGAATCGAATGCCAATGAAATTAGATAATATTGATAAACGTATTCTTCGTGCCTTACAACGTAATGGCCGACTCCAGAATGTCGAATTAGCTAAAGAGGTTGGTTTATCGCCATCGCCTTGCTTGCGGCGTGTGCGGTTATTGGAAGAAGCAGGAGTTATCAAGCGCTATGTTGCTGTTCTTGATGGTTCGAAGATCGGCGCTAGTCTTTCATTGTTTGCCCGAATTTGGCTCAAGGCTCAGGATGCAGAGACAATTCAGCGTTTTACCGATGCTATCCAAGAAATGCCTGAAGTGGTGGAATGCCACTTAATGGCAGGAGAATGTGATGCGCTTTTGAGAATTGTTACAGAGGATCTCCACTCTTACCGCCGTTTCCATGCTGAACATCTAACCCGGATCGACAGTATTCAGAGTGTTAAGACGGAAGTGCCGATGGAAACGGCGAAACTTACTCATATGTTGCCAATATGAGTTACCAATCTTTCCCTATGTGTATCTGAATAAAATATTGACTTTGGCAAAGGGAATTATTGAGAAGACATTTGCTTTGATATTGAACGTTTCTCTCTGGGGATATGTTCACTATTAAATAATAAATAGTTTTACACACTATAATATACTCTATTATGAATAAGCTCTTCTCATAATAAAAGTGGAGTGTTCAAGGAAATAATTCCCCGCCAAAGAAGCGGGGTTTGTATTTATAAATGAATATGAAATTCACATAATCTTTTAAATTCTTTTGATTGCCTCTCTTTTAAATGTGAGGCAATCGTATCAATCATTGCTATCACTTTACGCTTGGCCGCTTCTTATTAGCTCGTTTTAAGTCATCTGAGTTTTGCATCGGTGTAGGTATGGATACATCTTTTGAATTGAACTCGGCAATCTCCTTAATATTACTTCTGTATATAGACTCTAATAATCTCTGATTCTTACTGGATATAATCATAATTAGCCCATAAAGTGTAATGAATGCGCCAATTAGGATATGATTTTGTTGTGAAGCAATTGGTTCTATATTGTTAAATTTGTTGCCATATTGTGATAAAGTGTTTGTGTCCATATTAAAAGCCACTAAAATCCATATGATACCAACGCTCAGTAGAAGATAACCAAGTCCTCTCATTATTAACCCCCATTAAGATTATTGGGTAAAATTACTTAGGTCTTACAATGAACCAACTATTTGCATATGACATAGCATAATTACCATCATCTTTTGTATGAATAATGGCTTTATCTGTTGATAAAGTCAGGAAATTTTCTGTTCTAAAACGTTTGTTGCTGTAAGTTTGGATATTTTACGTAATGCAGTCAGTAATATAACATAGGGATTGATTCATTTCATAAAAATTTTATTCACCCTTATTAGTATCAGTTATTAAAATTGTTTCTAATTAGCAATAAAATTAATAAAAATAACAAGTATATCAACTTATATATAAATATAAGCCTGCTAATCATTATTAGAATGCTTGATAAATTCATATATATTGTATTGATATTATTACCCTTGGTCTAAATTTTTGATGTAAATTACAAGTATTTTATGATTTTGTTTTTTTCCAAAATAATTCCTGTCTGAAATTTATTTTTATCTATTAAAATCCGAATGGTTTTTACTGTATTCTATGAAAGTTAACGGTTATTTTGACATGAAAACATATTGGGATTTTTAGAAAGATGAATTTTTCTTCGTAATTTTATCCTGATCGGACTTGTTCAGCGTACAAGTGTACGCTAAAGTGCTACATAGCATAGATAGAAATCCCGCGGATAAACACATTTAATGAGGTATTTAATGAAGCGTGTAGTGATCACTGGCTTGGGTATTGTTTCCAGCATTGGTAATAATCAGAAAGAAGTACTGGCATCTTTGAAAGAAGGCCGCTCCGGGATAACTTTTTCTGAAAAATTCAAAGAGATAGGAATGAGAAGCCATGTCTGGGGGAATGTAAAACTGGATACCACCGGATTAATAGACCGAAAAATTCAGCGTTTCATGAGCGATGCCTCTGTTTATGCTTATCTGGCGATGGATGAGGCAATTAAAGATTCTGGCCTGACTGATGATCAGGTTTCCAATATTCGTAGCGGATTGGTGGTGGGTTCTGGTGGTGGCTCACCATATAACCAGGTTGCGAGTGCTGATGGTATGCGTGCTCGTGGTTTGCGTGGTGTGGGGCCTTATATGGTAACTCGCGCAATGGCTTCCGGTGTGTCTGCTTGCCTTGCAACTCCTTTTAAAATCAAAGGGGTAAATTATTCTATCAGTTCTGCTTGTTCTACTTCTGCTCATTGTATTGGTCATGCGGCTGAACTTATTCAGTTAGGAAAACAGGATATTGTTTTTGCCGGTGGTGGTGAAGAGCTGTGTTGGGAAATGAGCTGTGAATTTGATGCAATGGGCGCACTTTCAACCAAATACAACGAAATGCCAGAAAAAGCATCCCGTACTTATGATAAAAACCGTGATGGTTTTGTTATTGCTGGCGGCGGCGGTATTGTTGTTGTGGAAGAATTAGAGCATGCACTGGCACGCGGCGCACACATATACGCTGAAATTGTTGGTTATGGTGCAACATCCGATGGCGCGGATATGGTTGTTCCATCTGGTGAAGGTGCGGTTCGTTGTATGAATATGGCGCTGCAAGGTGTGAAAGGTTCCATTGATTATGTGAATACGCATGGTACTTCTACTCCTGCGGGTGATTTGAAAGAGTTGGAAGCGATCAGGGGAGTCTTTGGTGATACAACACCGGCAATTTCTGCAACAAAAGCGATGACTGGTCATTCACTGGGCGCTGCTGGTGTACACGAAGCGATTTATAGCCTATTGATGTTAGAGCATGGCTTTATTGCACCGAGTATTAACATTGAAGATCTTGATGATAAAGCGGCAGGCATGAATATCATCACTAAACCTACTGAGCAAAAATTGAATACGGTGATGTCCAATAGTTTTGGTTTTGGCGGAACTAATGCTTCTTTGGTGATGAGCAAATATTTAGGTTGATTCCTCCCATCACAGATTATTTTGGACCAAAAATGGTCATTATTTGATACATCTTAGGTGACTGCGTATAGCGAGTCACCTTTCCATTGTATAGCCCTATTTTTACGTGCTATTCGTATCTTGTCTGTTTCAACAAAAAAGGCCAATATATAATAATATTGAGCACGCAATATCAGCAATATCATTTAATAGCTATTTAACAGTCGTCGGGAATGTTGAATTGCCGATTTGGTAAAGTCGGCATTTTATCGAAAGATGATTCTTGCTATGAATGTTGCAACAAATTGGCGTGTTTCGTTATTCGTTTATATAGAGTGAATTTTAACCCTGTTTTGCTGAGTTTCGATTTTGTATGAAATATAATGTGAATACGGAAATATATTGTTGTTGCGATAGAAAAGCCCATAATATTTTTATGATAATTATAATTTTGTAATATTATGGGGTTTTTCTTATTATGCTTTATTTTCGGTAGCCGCTTGCTGAATGCGGCGCTTACGGACAATTCGTAATATGGGTGGAATAATCAAAACCAGCACTGCCAGGATCAATAAACTCTGAGCAATTGCACTATTCCACAGAATACTAAATTCTCCGTTACTAATAGAAAGCGCGCGACGTAAATTTTGTTCCAGCATTTCTCCTAATACGAAACCGAGGATTAATGGCGACATCGGGAAATTCATTTTCCTCAGAATATAGCCGAAAACACCCAACCCTACCATCAATAGAAGATCAAACGTTGTGCTATGTATGGCATATACACCAACCGCTGAAACAGTAGCAATAGCTGGGACAAGCAACCAAAGTGGAATAGTCAGCATCCGTGTAAACAGACCTATCATTGGGATATTCATAATCAGCAGAATAATATTAGCAATTAATAAAGCCGCAATTAACCCCCAGACAATATCCGGCTGCTCAGTGAACATTCCCGGCCCAGGCGTAATATTATAGAGCGTTAATGCTCCCATCATGACGGCAGTGGTGCCTGAGCCTGGCACTCCTAATGTTAGCATTGGAATAAAGGAGCCGCAGGCCGAGGCATTATTAGCTGCTTCTGGGGCTGCCACGCCGCGAATATCACCTTTACCAAATGAGTCGCTATTCCCACTGAGCTTTTTCTCAGTCATATAGGTAATTGCGCTGGCAATTGTCGCTCCTGCGCCGGGCAAAATACCGACAAAGAAACCGATAAAAGATGATCTAAGCGTTGGTATGGCGCATTCAGCCGCTTCCTTGCGATTGAACAGCAGGCGGCCTGTTTTGCGGATAATGGTTTTGCCGGTTGAGGCGTTTTCTAACATCAGCAGAATTTCGCTGACAGAAAACAGACCTATTACCACAACAATAAACTGTATACCATCTGACAGATGAACACTATCGAAAGTAAAACGATAAACCCCGGTGTTGGCGTCTACTCCGACAGTTGCCAGACCCAATCCTATTAATGCTGCTAATAGTGATTTCAGCGGATTCTGGCTCATCATGCTACCCAGACAAGCAATAGCAAAAACCATAAGTGCAAAATATTCAGCAGGGCCGAAAGCTAGTGACCACCGCGCCAGTAATGGAGCAAATAAAATGATGCCGAAAATTGCCAGCAAAGAACCACAGAAAGAACTCACTGCGGAAATAGACAGCGCCACACCCGCACGACCCTGTTTGGCCATCGGATAACCATCTAGTGTGGTCATAATGGCAGCGGCATCACCAGGAACATTCAGCAGAATCGATGATATACGCCCACCATATTCACAGCCGATATAAACGGTTGCCAGTAAAATCAGGGCAGATTCAGCAGGTAGCTTTAAAGCGAAAGCCAGTGGCAACAGAATCGCAACACCATTAATCGGCCCAAGCCCCGGCAGCAATCCAACAATCGTACCGACAAAACAGCCAATTAAAGCAATAATCAGGTTTTGCGGCACCATTGCAACTGCAAAACCTTGGCTAAGATACATCCACGTTTCCATAAGTTCTCCGTCAGTTGAGCCAGCTACCGAGAGGCAGAGTTACGTCAAGTAAGCGGTCAAAGGCGAAATAGAGCGTGACGCCAAGGAACACCCCGGAAATAATTGCGGCAAGCAGTGTTGCGTTAAACAACAGTGCGACACTGAATGTCAGCAGCGCTGTAGCGAGAGGGAACCCCAGCCACTCAAATGCCCAGCCATAGATAACCAAAGAGATAATCAACAACATTAGGCGACGGATAACGGGGGCGCTAGGCCAAGTGTTCTGTTCTGGTTTTTTGAAAAGCAGTAGTAAGGCACAGAGCGCCATCAGAGACAGAATGATCATTGGGAAAGGTCTGGGCCCCAAAGGTTCATAAGTGTATTCGCTCTGAATGCCCCAACCAATAACCATCCCAATGGCACAGAGCACTAGCCAGATAGTAGCAAAGATACGATCGCTCATAATGACGACTCTGTTATTTGGCTAAACCAAAAGCTTTGGCTTGTTCACGATATTGTTCAACCTGTTTTTTCACATAGTTGTCCAACTCTTTGCCGGTCATGTTGAATTCGAACAACCCACGGATATCACGTTGTTTTTTAAAAGCATCCGTTTGTTGTAGTTTATTAAAAGTATCAACCCACCATTGGTACTCTTCATCAGAAACTTTTGGGCCCATGTAAAATCCGCGGATAATCGGCCACACCAGGTCATAACCTTGCTCTTTAGCAGTAGGAATATTGGCTAGATCACCATCTAGTCGTTTATCTGCATAAACAGCTAAGACCCGGATTTTGTCTCCATTCAGGTAAGGCACCATCTCGCTCAGATCACCGGAAACCGCCTGAATATGATTACCCAGCAGAGCGGTAACAGGTTCGCCGCCCCCTTCAAAGGCGACATAACGCATCTTGTGAGGATCAATGCCAACCTCTTTTGCCAGCAGTGCGGTCTTCATCCAGTCTTGACTGCCGATAGACGCGCCAGCGCCAAATACAATGTTATTAGGATTATCCTTGAAAGCGTCCATCAAATCGTTCAAGGTACGGTAAGGCGAATCAGCACGCACAGCGATCATTCCATAATCAGTACCAACGCTTGCCAGCCAGCGCACATCATTAACGTTATAGCGGCCAAATTTCCCCTGAGACAAATTGAGCAGAGAGCCGCCAGAAAAGGCAACAAGGGTTCCCGCTTCAGCAGGTCGTTGTGCGACAATAGCATTGTAAGCGACAGCGCCAACACCACCGGGCATAAAGGTGACGCGCATAGGCTTGCTGATCTCTTTCGTATCCAGTAATGAAACTTGGATCAGCTTGCAGGTCAGGTCAAACCCGCCACCCGGTTTTGCCGGGGCAATACATTCTGTCCTGCCAGGCGCACTGGCAGCAAAAACACTGCTTGTGCTGAATAGTAAAGCGGTTGCCGCTAACATCTTGATCATTATAGTTTTCATTTGTTTGCTCTCATCAATACCGGTGTAAGACATAACCATTACAAATGGCCCTGGTTGATTCAATTAGTAATAACAAAACCTTTCATTTACCTTTCATTAACAAGAAAAGTTGTTGATATGTGATTTTAATCGCTTAAATTTGCGTAGTGTTTCGCATTAATGAGTTAACAAGTGGCTACAGGCTTTCTTTTTTGTTTTGGTTTGTTGTAAGTTTCTCGTAGTTTTGAGGTTGCTCTGTTTTGCTCGCGAGAACTTTACATTCGGATCATGCAAATGGTAATTAATTATTTATACAATGTGTTAAATTAAACGGAGAATTTATTGAATACTTGGATTCACATAATAAGACTTTATCTTGAAAAAATCTGAATTGAGGAAATGATGAGAAAATTGATTCTTTGTAGTGTTATGGGTAGTGCTATGGCTTTTGCTTTGGCAGGATGTAAAACAGAACTCAGTACTTCGGTATCTGTTAACCAGCTGTTATCTGAACAAGTTAAAACGGTGACATCTGATTTGTTGGTTGAAGTCAGTGCCTGTGGTGATTATAAAGATTCCAGACAACCATCAAAATCTTTGTTAGACGCTCAGGAAAAAGTGCCGACTATTTTTGCCAATGCAGAATACGTGGAATGTTTTAGACAAAATATGGATTCGTTTGCTCACTTTAAAGTTCCTGTGAGTGTAGGTAATTCAAGTGTAACTGGTAAGGGTATTCATCTTTACGGTAGTGGTGCAGATATCTTGGTGATAAGCGTCCCGAAAGAGATGAAAAAGAAAATTAACCAGGTAGATAGTTCAATGGCATCAAAGACCAAGATCTCAATTAATATTAAGAATGATACAGATAAGGTTTTAAAAATGACGGGTTTATCCGCATTTCTTAATGATAAAGAGCCGATGGTGATATCGAATTTTAGCTTAAAAGTAGGCAGTGAAATAAAACTCACTTTGTCTAATGTCTCTGTGGCATCTGCATTAGATGAACGTTTTGATTTTACCCCTGTGCTCATGGCAATATCTGAGTAAATGGAAATGGTAATAGAAATCTATTACTTGATTCGGTATGACAGGATATCCTGTTATTTATAGCACGGTATTTTGGCATTCAAATGGAATTGAATCAGTGTCTGACTATTTTTCAGAAAATAGGTATGGCGATATGAACTGAAAATATAGTTATGTTTGTAATTATATTTATATTAATCGGTTATACCTTATGGATTTCAAGTTGCATCGCGACGGCAAGGGAGCGAATCCCTGGGAGCATAGATAACTATGTTACCGGGGTGAGTGCAGCCAACAAAGAGGCAGCTTGAAAGATAACGGGTGTAGATATTTAAAATATGCGCTTACTTTTAGTGGAAGACCACCCTGAATTATTGCACTGGTTGCAAAAAGCACTGAGTAGTGCGGGGTTTGCTGTAGATGTTGCGAGTGATGGTATTGTCGCTGATCAATTATTGCAGACAGAAAACTATGCATTGCTGATTTTGGATGTTTCTTTGCCGAGGCTAGATGGCCTTTCATTGTTGGTTCGTTTGCGTAAACGTGGACAAAATTTGCCGGTATTATTATTAACGGCGAAGGCTGATGTTTCTGAGCGAGTGAAAGGGCTTAATTCTGGCGCTGATGATTATCTGACGAAACCTTTTGACTTACAGGAATTGGAAGCACGTATCCGGGCATTACTTCGGCGTAGTGTAAATGTGCTACAGGAGACGCTGACATTCGGCTCTCTGGTTTATCAGGATGATGGTTACTTTGTTCTGAACGATGAGCCATTGGCTTTGACGCCAAGGGAACTTTCGGTTTTGACGACATTGTTCCATCGTCGAGGGAGGCCCGTTTCTAAACAACAGCTATTTGAACAGGTATTTGCACTATTAGATGAAGCAAACCCACAAAGTATTGAACTTTATATACACCGGATTCGAAAAAAATTGTCAGGCAGTAATGTGGGGATCAGTACATTACGGGGATTAGGTTATCGTCTGGAGTGCCAGAAAGATGACATGGTTTAAAGTACCGAACTCATTGTTTCACCAGTTGCTTTTGTTTTTTGGTGTTCCGCTATTCTTGTTGGGCTGTTTATCGGTTTGCACCCATTATTTCAGTGCAGAGAATGCGGCAACATTGGCTTATGATCGTACTTTATTGGCATCTGCTCGAACTGTGGCAGAACGGCTGGCAGTTAAGGATCACCAATTAATTGTCGATGTACCTTATGTGGTTCTGGATAGTTTTGAGCGAAATATGAATGATCGGCTGTTTTATCAGGTGTTATCTCCTGATGGGGAGATAATTTCCGGTTATGATGATTTACCTTTGATACCTAAAGATACGCTGCGCTCCAATTTATACACCGCTTTGGTTTATTTCTATGATGCTGAATATCATGGCCATCCTATTCGGGTTGCAGCCCTTTATCAGCCAATCAATGAAGGGGGAATGATGGGAATGGCGTTGATACTGGTTGCTGAAACAGTGGCTTCCCGTCATTATCTTGCACAACAATTATTAATATCTTCTTTGATGAGTCAAGGAACCGTGGTTGGGTTGACTCTGATTCTAGCTTATTTTCTGTTGAAACAGTTACTTAAACCATTGCATAAACTTTCTGGCGTCATGGTCCGTCGTCCTGCTAATGATCTCACTCCGTTACCGGATATGTTGCCTTGGTCAGAACTTTCCCCATTATTATATGCATTTAATCGTTATATAGAACGACTGAAACTAATGGTAAGTCGGCAGGAAAGATTCAGTGCGGATGCTTCTCATCAACTCAGAACGCCATTAACGGTATTAAAAACTCAAGTAGCGGTAGCGCTTGCCAGCGAAGATCCCGCGCAATGGAAAGAAAGCTTACAGGCTATTGATAATACATTGGATAACACTATCTCTCTGACGGATCGCTTATTACAACTCTCTCGTTTAAAAGCGCATGAAAAGGAGGCTGTTCGAGATTATAGGCCGGTCAATTTAGTTGAATTGTTGCAACAGGCGTGTTTTTCTCGTTTGCAACAAGCTGAAAGTAAGAATATTGATTTGGGTTATGAAGGTGAAAGTGCTCAATGGATCAAGGGGGAACCTGTATTACTGACAGAAATGTGCGCTAATTTATTGGACAATGCGATTAAATATACGCCGGAAGGCGGCATTGTCACGGCTAGAGTGATTCTCAGCTCTTGTAAGGCATACTGTTATTTGGAAGTGGATGACAGTGGGCCGGGGATTGCTAAAGAAGAAGTTAATTTGTCTTTGATGGCTTTTAATCGTCTTGATAATGCTGCGGGGCATGAAGGGGCGGGGCTAGGATTAGCCCTGGTCAAAGACATCAGTATTTATCATGGCACTCACCCCCAATTATTGCCTAGCGAAATGCTAGGAGGCTTACTGGTAAGAATTCCTTTTAAGCTTTCTGATGATTAATTTCCTGAGATTTTTCTGTCTTACGCCTAATAAGAGGAGTACGTAGTTGCTGTGCCAGCATAACGCCTAATAACGTTATACCGCCACCAATTAGATGGTAATTGTGCATCTCTTCATGTAGAACCAGAATAGCGATAATTGCGGTAAATACCGGGGCCAGATTCATAAATATAGAAGCAGTATTAGCGCCAAGCTTTATAACACCTTGTATCCATAAGTAGGGAGCGAGGATTGAGGCAGGAATGCCAGCAAATAAAACTAACGAAATATTGTTGGTGTTTAGTTGAACATCTTTTGCTAACAAAAAATTAGGCAGTAATAACAGGACGCCAAAAGCGATTTGTACATACAGTGATTGCCAGTTGGGTAATGGAATAGACCAACGTTTGGTTAATACGCCATAGAGTGCGTAGGAGATGGAAGCAATCAACATCATCAACTCTCCGCGACCTAAACCATGTTGTAGCAATGACATAGGATCACCGGTACTAACCAACCAGACTAAACCAAACAAAGATATAACGGTACCGAGAACAATACCGACAGTGGGGATAACACGTAAAATAAATATACTAATGACGACAGTTAAAAGAGGAATAAGTGAGTTAAGAATTCCCATAAATGTTGCGCTGACGCTGTGTGCTGCGTAATAAGCCAGGCTCTGATAAAGCACCATGCCAAGCGAGCTAAGTATTAAAAATTTCCACCAGTGTTGACGGATTGTTTTCCATTGGCGAATGACAGGTAATACAACAAAGGGGGTTAATGTGAGAAAAGCAAGGAACCAACGGTAAAAAGAGATTGCAGCCGGATCAATAACGGTGGCGGAGGCTTTACTCACCACAGCATTAATTGACCAAATCAAGACTGCCAGAAGTGGAAAAATCATATTCATATAAGTGAATCACATTGAGATAAAAATGAAGGTTTAGTCTAAAGGTGTCTGGTTTATTATATATAACGATAATCAGACAATAGATAAGGCAATTAAGACAATATGACAGAAAAGCTGAATGAACCTGTAGATATCATGGCTATTCCTGCGAGTATCTCTTTTCGTAACGAATTATTCAGTGCGAATACAGAATGTTTACGTCATATCCATCCATTTGGGCAGCTTATTTATGTCGTTTGTGGCGTAATGGCAATGAATGTTGGGGAACAACATTTTTTGGCTCCACCACAATTTTGTGTCTGGATACCGGAAGGAGTAGAACATTCGGGTTATAGCAAAAAGGCTATGCGATTTAGGGCAATAGATATCTCTCCTCAATGGGGAAAATTATTACCAGATCAACCTTGTATTATCCGGCTGAGTCCAATATTCAATATCATTATGGCTGATTGTTTTGAACGTGGCTTGAAGGTACCGGAAACAGAGCAGGATTTGCGGTTAGCTCAGGTGCTGATTGATCAATTGGTTCAATCCCCTGTGCAGTATACCTATCTGCCTTCATCTAAAGATAAACTTTTGGCATCGATATTACAGGAAATCGAACATAATCCGGCTGATAATACTTCATTGGCGCAATGGGCAAAGCTGCGTTATACCTCGGAGCGTACTTTGTCACGGCGTTGCCAACAAGAATTGGGAATGTCATTTCGTGAGTGGCGGCAACGGTTACGGTTTTTACATGCTATTTCCTTATTGGAACAAGGGAAAACAGTGAATGAAGTCGCTTTTGATGTGGGGTATAGCTCATCTTCTGCGTTTATTGCTATGTTTCAGCAGTTGGCGGGTACGACACCGGAGCGTTTCAGGAAGAGTTAATAATAAAACAAACCGTTATTATGGGTTTTGTTATGATTCAGTGGCAAAATAGCTGGCTACGTCCGTTTTATGCCACAGGATGGAATTAAATGAAGATTCTGGTTGATGAAAATATGCCTTATGCTGAACAACTATTTCAGCCATTGGGGGATGTGCAAGCTATTCCGGGGCGTCCAGTGCCGGAGGGAGCATTGGATAACGCAGATGCCTTTATGGTTCGTTCGGTGACTAAGATTGATGAAGAATTGTTGAAAGGCAGCACGATAAAATTTATCGGTACGGCTACCGCAGGGACTGACCATGTGGATAAGTCGTGGTTATCGCACGCAGGAATTGGATTCTCTGCTGCGCCGGGATGTAATGCTATTGCTGTGGTTGAATATGTTTTCTCTGCATTAATGTTGCTGGCTGAACGTGACAATTTTGAGCTCAAAGATAAGGTTGTAGGCATTATCGGTGTCGGTAATGTCGGCAGTAGACTGGCGGAACGATTAGCTGTTCTTGGCGTGCGGACACTCTTATGTGATCCACCAAGAGCTGCCAGAGGGGATGTTGGCGAATTTTGGCCATTGGAAAAACTGGTCAAAGAGGCGGATATTCTGACATTTCACACGCCATTGAATAAATCGGGCCCATATAAAACCTATCATTTGGTGGATGCTGAATTATTGTCGGCTTTGCCGAATAATCGCATATTGATTAATGCTAGCCGTGGTGAAGTTGTTGATAATCAAGCATTGCTTACCGAGTTGAAACGCGGCAAGAAACTTCGTGTTGTTCTGGATGTTTGGGAGCCGGAGCCTGATTTATCCCTGCCGTTACTGGAATTAGTTGATATTGGTACACCACATATCGCAGGTTATACCCTCGAAGGTAAAGCGCGTGGTACTACGCAGGTATTTGAAGCTTACTGTGGATTCCTCGGCCACCCTCGCAAAGTGGCTTTATCTGATCTATTGCCGGAGCCGGATTTCAGCCGTGTTACCCTGCATGGTAATGTAACTCAAAGCACACTAAAGCGGTTGATGCATTTAGTGTATGATGTGCGCCGCGATGATACCCCATTACGGCAAGTAGCCGGTCAAAAAGGGCAATTTGATTATTTGCGCAAAAATTATTTAGAACGCCGGGAATGGTCATCATTGACTGTATGTTGTGATAACAAAGAGAGTGCTGAATTGTTAGCCGCTCTTGGTTTCAGTACAGAACTGATTTAATCCGTGCAGAAATATATCTGCATGTCAGAAATATAGATGGAGAAAACCAACATGTCAGAAGGTTGGAATATTGCCCTGTTGGGTGCAACAGGGGCAGTAGGTGAAGCGATATTGGCGTTATTACAAGAGCGTCAGTTTCCCGTTGGTGAATTGTATCCTCTCGCTAGTGAGCGTAGTGCCGGTGAAAGCCTGCGTTTTAATGGTAAAAATTTTGTTGTTGGTGATGCGGCTGATTTTGACTGGTCACAGGTACAACTCGCTTTTTTCGTCGCTGGATTGGAAGCTACGGCACAATATATTGAAAAAGCGACGGAAGAAGGTTGTTTGGTGATTGATAGCAGTGGGTTGTTTGCTATGGAACCGGATGTGCCTTTGGTTGTTCCCGGGGTGAATCCTCATGCTCTGGCGGATTATCGTAACCGAAATATTATTGCCTTGGCAGACAGTATGACCAGTCAAGTACTGACAGCCATTAAACCGCTGGTGGATGCTGCTGGAATTGCACGTTTGCATTTGACTAATCTGTTCTCTGTTTCTGTTCACGGCAAAGCGGCGGTTGATGAGTTAGCAGGGCAGAGCGCCCGTTTACTTAACGGCATCCCACCGGAGCCAGGTCGTTTCAGTAAACAACTGGCATTTAATCTTCTGCCGTTGCCAACAGATGTTGAAGGCTCTGTGCGTGAAGAGCGTCGCCTTGTGGATCAAATCCGCAAAATTTTGCAGGATGAGGGATTACCTATTTCAGTGAGTTGCGTTCAATCTTCTGTTTTTTATGGTAATGCTCAGGTAGTCCATTTGGAAACCTTGCGTCCGGTTGGGGTAGAAGAAGCGCGAGAAGAATTAGCGCGGATGGTTGATATTAACGTTGCAGATGAAGGCGATTATCCGACTCCGGTGACAGAAGCATCGGGTAATGATGTGCTGAGTATTGGTTGTCTGCGCCATGATTATGGTATGCCGGAAGTATTACAATTCTGGTCTGTGGCCGATAATATCCGGTTTGGCGGTGCATTAATGGCTGTTGAGACCGCGGAAAAACTGGTTCAGGAGCAATTTTACTGATGTTTGGTACAGAACAAACAGAATCTGTGCCAGGTTCAAAAATGAAAATTGCATTGGGAATTGAGTACGATGGCAGCCGATATTATGGCTGGCAACGTCAGCAAGAAGTGAAAAGTGTTCAGGGATGCCTTGAGGAGGCATTATCAAAAGTCGCCGATGAACCTATATCGGTATTTTGTGCTGGTCGGACTGATGCAGGAGTACATGCAACAGGGCAAGTTGTGCATTTTGAAACGTCTGTTCAGCGCAAGGATGCCGCATGGACAATGGGGGTGAACGTACACTTACCGCCGGATATTGCGGTTCGTTGGGTAAAAAACGTGGATGAGAGTTTCCATGCCCGTTTTAGTGCGACTGCCCGGCGATACCGTTACATTATTTTTAATCATCGTTATCGTCCGGCCGTGCTGGCTAATGGCGTGACTCATTTTCACTATCTATTGGATGAAAAGCGGATGCATCAGGCTGCGCAATGTTTGTTAGGGGAAAATGATTTTACCTCTTTCCGTGCAGTCCAATGCCAATCTAAAACGCCTTGGCGTAATGTGATGCATATTAATGTCAATCGTTACGGACATTACGTCGTCATAGATATTAAAGCCAATGCTTTTGTACATCATATGGTGCGTAATATTGTCGGCAGTTTGATGGAAATTGGTTGCGGGAATCAGGGTATTAATTGGATGGCCCAGTTACTTGCGTTAAAAGATCGGACGAAAGCCGCTGCGACGGCAAAAGCGGCAGGGTTGTATCTGGTTGCTGTTGATTATCCTGCGCAATTTGATTTACCTGGCGCTGTTATGGGACCTCTGTTTTTGGCAGATGATCTGATTTAACCTTTTTAATTGCCGACACGGATGTTTGAGCATAGCGGGGAATATTATGGAATTTTTGACTCATTTTGTTGATTTTGCCAAATTTATTATTGATTTTATTCTCCATATTGACATTCATTTAGCCGAGCTAGTCGCACAATATGGTAATTGGGTGTATGGCATTCTGTTTCTGATTTTATTTTGTGAAACAGGGTTAGTGATTACTCCGTTTCTGCCGGGAGATTCGTTGTTATTTGTTGCTGGCGCTTTAGCGGCTTTGGGCTCAAATGATCTGAATGTACATCTCATGGTGGTATTGATGATTATTGCGGCTGTTATTGGTGATGCGGTGAACTATGCTATTGGCCGCATCTTTGGCGAAAGGTTATTTACTAATCCAAATTCAAAGATTTTCCGCCGCAGTTATTTAGATAAAACACATGAGTTTTATGAAAAACATGGTGGGAAGGCAATTATTTTAGCGCGATTTGTGCCGATTATCAGAACATTTGCACCATTTGTTGCAGGTATGGGGAAAATGTCTTATCGTCGTTTTGCTGCTTATAACGTGATTGGCGCACTAGTTTGGGTACTGTTATTCACCTATTCTGGTTATATATTCGGTGATATGCCAATGGTACAACAGAATTTGAAACTGTTGATTGTCGCTATCATCTTTATCTCAATCCTGCCCGGAGTGATTGAAATCTGGCGTCATCGTCGTACGGCGATGAAGCAGAAGACCAATAACCGGTAACAGGTTTGAGCAGTTTTTTATCCACACTGTAATAGCATTGTGGTTTAATGGCACACAATAACAAAACTGGCATAAGCCAGATTCAGACGGAAAGATCATTCAATGAGCTGGATTGAAAAAATTCTTAATAAAAGCAACATTACCCAAACTCGTAAAGCGAACATTCCAGAAGGGGTTTGGACTAAATGTGATAGTTGCAGTCAGGTGCTCTACCGTGCTGAGCTAGAGCGTAATCTTGAGGTTTGTCCTAAATGTGATCATCACATGCGTATTTCGGCGCGAACCCGATTGGCTACATTCCTTGATGAAGGAACAACGACGGAATTAGGGGGGGAATTAGAGCCAAAAGATATTCTTAAATTCCGCGATTCCAAAAAGTATAAAGATCGTATATCAGCAGCGCAGAAGCAAACTCAAGAGAAAGATGCGCTGGTCGTGATGAAAGGCGCCCTGAGTGGTATGCCAGTTGTTGCTGCTGCTTTTGAATTTGCATTTATGGGCGGTTCTATGGCTTCGGTTGTTGGCGCCCGTTTTGTTCGAGCCGTAGAACAGGCGTTGGCAGACAATTGTCCTCTGATTTGTTTTTCTGCCAGTGGCGGCGCTCGTATGCAAGAAGCATTGATGTCACTGATGCAGATGGCGAAAACCAGTGCTGCTTTAGCAAAAATGCAAGAACGTGGTTTGCCTTATATCTCTGTCATGACCGATCCGACAATGGGTGGTGTTTCAGCAAGTCTGGCGATGTTGGGTGATATCAATATTGCTGAACCAAAGGCATTGATTGGTTTTGCCGGGCCACGAGTTATTGAGCAGACGGTTCGTGAAAAATTACCGTCTGGTTTCCAGCGTAGTGAGTTTTTGCTGGAAAAAGGGGCGATTGACATGATTGTTCGTCGTCCTGAAATGCGTGACACACTTGCCAGTTTACTTTCTAAACTAACTCATCAATCTCAGCCAGGTACTAAGCCAATTGTTGCTGAATTTGTGGCAGAACCCGCTGATGTTGAGGCGGATATTCAAATCAATACCAATAAAGAAGATGTCTGATAATTTACAAATTCCTCAAGCCACGTCGCCATTGATGACGTGGCTTTCCTATCTTGGAAATCTGCATACCAAGGCCATTGATATGGGGCTTGAGCGTGTGGGGAAACTTGCCCGCACCTTGGAATTGGTTAACCCCGCGCCTAAGGTGATAACGGTATCCGGTACTAATGGCAAAGGAACCACCTGTTGCACGATAGAATCTATTCTATTGGCGGCTGGGCTGAGAGTGGGTGTTTACAGCTCTCCGCATCTTGTACGTTATACCGAAAGAGTTCGTATTCAGGGGAAAGAGTTACCTGAACAGGAATTCTGCCGTGTATTTGCGGATATTGAATCTCGTCGTGGTGATATTTCACTAACTTATTTTGAATATGGCACATTGGCGGCTTTGCAACTGTTTAAACAAGCTTGTCTGGATGTGGTCATCTTAGAAGTAGGCTTAGGTGGTCGGCTGGATGCGACAAATATTGTGGATGCCGATATTGCCGCTATTACCAGCATTGCAATTGATCATATTGATTGGTTGGGATCGGACCGCGAGCATATTGGTCGTGAGAAAGCGGGCATTTTCCGCAAAGATCATTTTGCCGTAGTGGGTGAGCCAGATATGCCATCTTCTGTTGCGGAAGTTGCGGGCGAATTAGGAGCCAAATTGTTCCGCTGCGGCACTGATTGGCGTTTCTCTCAACAGGATAAAAACTGGCACTGGCAATCTGATGATAGACTATTTAGTAATCTACCTTTGCCAAATGTTCCTCTGATGAATGCTGCAACGGCGATGGGGGTTATTTGTTGTCTGTTACGGCAAGATGATAAAGTCGGTCAGGCTATTAATGAGAACGCCATCCATCAAGGGTTGCAAAATGCACAGTTGCCCGGGCGTTTCCAGATAGTTCGTGAAAATCCATTATTGATCTTGGATGTGGCGCATAATCCCCATGCGGCGGCTTATCTGGTACAGAGATTGGCTCAATTGCCCCGTCAACCGGGTAGTCGAGTCCTTGGCGTTGTGGGTATGTTGGGTGATAAAGATATTGCCGGTACACTGACTTGCCTGTCACAACAAATAAATGAGTGGTATTGCGCTCCGTTGACTGAATTCCGTGGTGCCGATACGCAGACACTGGCTCAGTATCTTGAACAGCCACGGCTATTTACTGATGTGGAAAGTGCTTGGCATCAGGCGATGGCTGATGCTGATGAGCAAGATATTGTGGTCGTTTGTGGTTCATTCCACACAGTAGCGCATGTCATGGAGGTTCTGGGCAGGGAGAAGGAAAGTGGCAAGTAAATTTCAGAATCGCTTGGTTGGTACAATTGTATTGGTAGCATTGGGTGTCATTGTGCTGCCTGCGTTGTTAGACGGCAACAAGAAATATAACGAAGATAAATTTGCATCAATTCCCCTGGTTCCAAAGCCAGGGGACGAGCAAGAAATTGAATCTATACCTCCACTTAATCCACCAATATTATCAGTGCCTCTGGAAGATGAGACAGAGGCATTGCAGCCAGAAACACTGGAGCAGCCGGAAATACCATTGGTTACTACTCCTCAGACCACGCCGATAGTCCCTCCGGCTGTTCAGCCAGAAGTAAAGCCTCAACCACAGATAAAGCCTGAACCAAAACCAGAGATCAAGCCGCTAGCCCCGGCGCTTAAACCTAAACCAGACATTAAGCCGGAGCCGAAACCGGAAGTTAAACCGGTTGAAACCGCCCCGCAAGGGCAGGCTTATGTCGTACAACTGGGTGCTTTGAAAAATGCTGGAAAGGTAGATGAGATCGTTGCCAGACTACGTTTGTCTGGTTATCAGGTTTATACGGTTCCTTCATCTCCGGTTCAGGGTCAATTAACCAGAATATATGTTGGTCCGAATGCTTCTAAGCAACAACTTGACTCGGCATTATCAGAATTGAAAAGTTTGACTGGATTACAAGGGCAGGTAAGGAGTTACAGGCCGTAATAAAAGTGGGTGATGCCTATGTGACGAATAGGACAACTATCATGAAGAAGTAAATGTTCATGAAGAAGTAAATATTAAGTGATTGCGGTGATGATGATTACTCAAATTCGCCGTTCAATTATTTTCAGTAGGATAGGAAATCTTGCTACGCAAACGTTTTCGTTTTCTGTTAGAATGCACTTGAAACGGATGCCGAGGTGTCTATTTTGGAATTAAAACATGGTTTGGATTGATTACGTTATTATCGCCATTATTGGCTTCTCGGCGTTAGTTAGCCTGATTCGTGGGTTTATTCGTGAGGCATTATCACTGGTCACTTGGGGGTGTGCTTTCTTTGTAGCAAGCCATTTCTATACTTACTTAGCGGTCTATTTCACCCGTTTTGAAGATGAATTGGTGCGTAATGGGATCGCTATTGCGTTGCTGTTTATTGCTACTTTGATTGTCGGTTCTGTGGTGAACTATGTGATAGGTTCTCTTGTGCAACGGACTGGATTGTCAGGTACTGATCGAGTACTGGGGGTCTGCTTTGGGGCATTACGTGGTGTGCTGATTGTTGCGGCTATTCTATTTTTTCTGGATACATTTACACCATTAGCTCGAAGTGAAGATTGGAAACAGTCACAATTGATCCCACAGTTCAGTCATATCATTAGGTGGTTCTTTGACTACCTGCAAAATGCGTCAAGTTTCTTGCCGGAGAAATATACCTCTCCGTTTGGCTGATGAGGAAAAACTACATGTGCGGTATTGTTGGTATCGTCGGTTTTACACCGGTTAACCAGTCGATTTATGATGCGTTGACGGTGCTTCAGCACCGTGGGCAAGATGCTGCGGGCATTGCCACTATTGATGGTAACAATGGGTTTCGTTTACGCAAAGCCAATGGCTTAGTGAGAGACGTGTTTGAAGCCCGGCATATGCTCCGTTTACAGGGAACGATCGGGATCGGTCATGTTCGCTACCCGACAGCGGGCAGTTCCAGTGCATCGGAGGCTCAACCGTTTTATGTGAACTCTCCATTTGGTATTACATTGACACACAATGGTAATTTGACGAATGCTCATGAGTTGAAGAAAAAGCTGTTTGAGAATGCCCGTCGCCATGTGAATACCACGTCAGATTCTGAGATTTTGCTCAATGTGTTTGCTAGTGAACTGGATTGCTTCCAGCATTATCCATTAGAGCCTGACAATATTTTTGCGGCAGTAGCGGCAATGCATAAACAGGTGAGTGGTGCTTATGCCTGCATTGCGATGATTATTGGTCATGGGTTAGTGGCTTTCCGTGATCCGCATGGTATTCGTCCGTTGGTTTTAGGTAAGCGTACTTTGGATGATGGCCGTAATGAATATATGGTCGCTTCTGAAAGCGTTGCATTGGATACGCTAGGCTTTGAATTCCTGCGGGATGTTGCATCAGGTGAAGCGATTTACATTACTGAGCAAGGTCAGTTATTTACTCGTCAATGTGCTGAAAATCCTTCTCTGACGCCCTGTTTATTTGAATTTGTCTATTTGGCTCGCCCAGATTCCTTTATTGATAAAATTTCGGTTTATAACGCCCGCATACGGATGGGGCATAAGCTAGGGGCGAAAATTGCCCGTGAATGGGAAGACTTGCATATTGATGTGGTTATTCCAATCCCCGAAACATCTTGCGATGTCGCGCTAGAAATTGCCCGCATACTCGGCAAACCCTATCGTCAGGGATTTGTGAAAAACCGTTATGTCGGCCGGACATTTATCATGCCTGGGCAACAGGAGCGCCGGAAATCAGTTCGCCGTAAACTGAATGCTAATCGCGCAGAATTCCGTGATAAAAATGTGTTATTGGTGGATGATTCTATTGTGCGTGGAACAACATCAGAACAGATTGTTGATATGGCTCGTGAAGCTGGCGCGAAAAGAGTTTATCTTGCTTCGGCAGCGCCGGAAGTGCGTTTCCCGAATGTTTATGGCATTGATATGCCCAATGCAAATGAACTGATTGCTCATGGGCGTGAAGTGGATGAAATTCGCCAACTTATTGGTGCAGATGCATTGATATTTCAGGATTTAACCGATCTGATCGACGCTGTTCGTGAAGAAAACCCGGATGTTGACGGGTTTGAGAGTTCAGTATTCAATGGTGTTTATGTTACCAAAGACGTTGACCAGACTTATCTCTATTATCTGGAGAATCTGCGTAAAGATGATGAAGTAAAACTGAATAATCAGAATGAAATCGAAAACCTGGATATCTATAATGAAGGTTGATGACCTTCGGGTTTAAATAGCTGTTCGGTGTTTGATGAGGAAAAAATGAAAAGATTGATAGTAGGGCTTACAGGAGCAAGCGGGGCTATTTATGGCGTAAGGCTACTGCAAGTTTTACAACCAGTTGAAGGAGTAGAGACACATCTGGTTATCAGTCGTTCCGCCCGCCAGACACTGGCGCTTGAAACAGATTATAGTTTACGAGATGTGCAGGCGCTGGCTGATGTTGTGTATGACAACAGAGATATTGCTGCTGCCATCTCTTCAGGTTCATTCAAAACTTCGGGCATGGTCATTCTACCATGCTCAATAAAAACGCTTTCAGGTATTGTTCACAGTTATACTGATGGATTAGTGACCAGAGCGGCAGATGTTGTATTAAAAGAAAGCCGTAAGTTAGTGCTTGGGGTGAGAGAAACGCCGTTGCATTTGGGGCATCTCAGGCTAATGACTCAAGCGGCGGAAATTGGCGCGGTGATTATGCCGCCTGTACCTGCATTTTATCATCAGCCTCAACAGATTCAGGATATTATCGACCAGACGGTTAACCGCGTGATTGATCAATTTGATATCGAGCTGCCTCATGATCTATTTACCCGTTGGCGAGGGGCTAAAAGCGTTGAGATTTAGTGTCCAGCAAGTCTTGAAATGCCTCTTTTAGCTGAAAATAGCGAAAGCCAAAACCTGCTTGCTCCAGGTTATGCGGTATGGCCTGTTGTCCGCCGAGTACCAGTGCCGAAGCTTCTCCCATCAGTAATTTCAGCACAAAAGCGGGTGTTCGAATAATGGCGGGGCGATGCAATACTTCTCCCAATGTTGCGGCAAATTGATCATTATGTACTGGATAAGGGGCGGTCATATTAAAAGGACCACTCAAGTTAGGCGTCATTAACAGGTAATAGATGCCATTCACCATATCGTCAATATGAATCCAGGGCAGATACTGTTTTCCGCTTCCCATCGGGCCGCCAAGCCCAAGACGGAACAGGGGAAGCATTTTTTTCAGTGCCCCGCCGTTTTTTGCCAGTACAACACCAGTACGTAAAAGACAAACCCGGGTTTTATCACTAGCTGCCTGTAATGCAAGTTGTTCCCATTGCTTACATAGCTGATGAGTAAATTCATCATGAGGTGGCTCATGCTCTGTGACAACTGTTTGATTTTGATCCCCGTAATAGCCTACAGCAGAGCCGGAAATAAAGACTTCTGGTGGTGTCTGGCTGGCATTAATGAGCTTGCTGAGTTGCTCTGTTAATGTCCAGCGACTCTGGCACAGCTTCTCTTTTTGAGTTGAAGTCCATAGCTTATTTGCTATGGGCTCGCCAGCAAGATTGATTACGGCATCAAAATCGTCGAGATCGGTTTTATCTTTCAGGCTAGTCCAGCATTCAGCTTGATTGCTGAATAGAGAATAAACTTTTTGAGGTGAGCGGCTTAGAATAGTAATGGAATGGGATAGGGAAAGAAGTTGGCAAACCAGACGGCTACCAATCAAACCTGTTCCTCCAGTGATTAAAATACGCATAACCACTCCTATAACCTAAATTGTTGATATAAGAACTGTTGTTGATATAAAAACTATAGCATATAGCAGAGATATAAGGGCTGGTGGTTAAAGATATAGCTATCTGTCAGTCGGATCAAGTTTTGCGGGGAAATAGTTACCCCGCAGACAGGTATTAAGCTTTGCTATAAGCAATTTGAGTGGCGGGGCGTTGGCTGATAACGTCAAACCATTTTTTCACTGCCGGATAATCGTTCAGATCAATATTCTGACGTTCATAGGCACGAACCCACGGATAAGTTGAGATATCAGCAATACTGTATTCCTGACCGCCCAGATAGGGTGTTTTTTCCAATTGAGTATTCAGAACTTGATACAAGCGCTTTGTCTCTTCTTGGTAACGATTAATCGCGTAAGGGACTTTCTCTGGCGCGAAATGACTAAAATGGTGATTTTGTCCTAGCATTGGGCCAAAACCACCGACCTGCCAAAACAGCCATTGCAGGCTTTGCATGCGTTCACGCATATCTTTGCTCAGTAACTTGCCTGTTTTTTCTGCCAGATAAGTAAGAATGGCGCCAGATTCAAAAATGGCGATAGGTTTACCACCATCGATTGGCTGCTGATCAACAATAGCGGGAATCTTATTATTAGGCGAAATGGCAAGAAATTCAGGTTTGAATTGATCCCCAGCGCCAATATCAATTCGGTGAATATTGTAGGGAAGGCCAGCTTCTTCCAAGAAGAGTGTGATTTTATGGCCGTTTGGCGTTGGAGCATAATACAGATCGATCATGGAACCTCCAGTGGAACACGTAATTGCATCACACATTATCACTAATTAGCGCAGCGTGTAAGATATGTTGATGCACTAACGCAACGGCGCCTGAATAATGATCTTCCTGAACAGTACGACAGGAAGATCTGATAAAGAAATGATCAGTTTTTCTTCTGGAGAAAAGCGTACTTATCTGGAGCTTGTCTTTATGCTGCCATCGGCGTTAACTGTTGCTCGGCTTCCGCCGTACAGATCTTTCCTAAAAGTAGAATAATCTGTGTGGACATCATCACGGCCTTCTAATTCTGCCAATATTTCCTGGCTGGATATGCTAAATCCTTTGGCATGGATAGGAGAAGAGAAGGGCTCGGTATAGAGATTCAATCCCCACTGAGGCGCTAAACCGTGGTTAGCCGCACCTAAATTAACTTCAATCATAGAGTGATGATTATCATCAACCAGATAACCTGTTGCCAGCCATCGAGTGAGTTCTTTCATTTCCCGATCCCCACGTTGAATTGACTGCTCTGTTGATTCGCCGTTAGTAGGCGTACCTAAAGCAAGATCATTTTTCAGGCCCGCACCCAACAACCTGGCCGCAGTAATAAAACGATCTGTGGTGCCAGAAGGCGCAGCGACAGTTGGCAAATTGTGTAGAGCGGCATCCTGAGAAAATCCGGTATTTTCTTTCACATTCCAGACAGAAAAACCGTTACCACGTTGTACGATAATGTTTTCCTTAGCTAATTCTTGATGTGCTTTGATAGGTTCTGACTGACCAAATTGATAGTCAGTTCTATCCAGCCGGTTGCGAGGATTTAGACTGGCAAACGCCAACTCCCGATTGGTCAGACGATTATCGGCCTCAAGTGAAGCGGCGGTTGACCAGACCCCATCCTTATCAGGAGCTGGTGCTCTGAAATCATTCTGGACTTTTGTAAGACTATTGCCAGCCAGAGCCGGATTACTGATAACTTCTTGCCCATTGACCTGTTTCGTCACCTGATATAATTCGGGGTTTTCAGAGGCATTAAATTTATTTTCATTTTTGAACGTGTAGAGTGCCAATTGGTCAGGTAAGGGTTTTTCCTTAGTGGAACCGCGGGCTGGCGCAAAGTTTTTACTTTCCAAGTAACCAATATCAATTATATCCTTAAATTCTGATTTCAATTCAGGTGATGAATAGATCTTCTCCAGAGTGTCTCGGAAATAAGCTGAGTTGGTGAGATCATAGTAAGCAGTGGCCTTCTCCCTTAATGTTAGCGGCTCTGTATCTGCCCTATCAGATCTGACGCCATTCTGCCGTGCTTCGCTAATGATACGAGTAAATCCACCTGCGCCGAGCTGACCGACAATACTAAAACCGGGTTTATCACCGGTATAGGCATTAAGCATTTTAGTGATTGCGGTTAACTCATTACCCTCCGCCCGAACAAAAAGTTTCACCAGGTTGGATAAGAGAGAATCAACCGTTTTATGGGCGGCGGTGCTTTCGCTGGCTAAACGAGAAATATTAGCTTCAACTTGTTTATTGGTTACGACGGATTTTTCATTCCATCGTGTGATAATAGAGGTCGGTGCAGTAAGCGGATTATCAATGGTATTATTTAATAATGGCTCGCAGCAATGGCTAGTTTTATCTGTTGCAGTTGGTTGATGTAATTCAGTTTGATGAATATCGATTCTGGTGTTAGCTCTATGTATTGAAAAATCTGGCATATTTTTTCTCCATTATTTTATTTTCTGTTGTGAACCGTTTGGTCTGAGAAAACAGGTCAAACAAAAATATCGTGGGCCGCCGCAGAAGTGGTGGATTTAGTGTCTGGAAAAGGAAGTTCAGCTCTTATTTTTTGCAGGTTTCCCAGAATATTAGCCAAGTCAGTAGCATCGATTCGTTCTATATCTTGTAATAAACAGAGGCGAATAGTTTGCGTTGGCTGATGTAATGCAAGCCATGCTCCTCCCAGTATATTTATGTTACTGTTCAATGAGAGCCAAAATTCCGCATCACTATTCACAAACGAAGCCACCGTATGATGAAAAGTCAGCATCGATCCCGTTGAATCCACTTCTAACCACCAAGGGCCATAATCACCAATGTTCAATTGGACTGCGCCAGTGGAAAGATTCAACATAATGTTGGTCTGAGCGGCAAAATCTGCGCATAATTTTTCTAATTTGGACATCAATAAATCTCATCAAAAAAATTAACAATAAAATATTGTTCAAATTATGTGGTCGAAGCATGCGATCGTCTATCAAAAATAGACAAAAATATTGTAAGAATTAATCAGATGGGTGGGTTGTTGGGGGTAATGAAATAATATCGTCAACATATAGTGACGGTTGGTTTCTATGAAGAATTTGGCGCTAAATCTAACGGGATAAGGTGAATAGCCAATTTCAATACTACTCTTCGGTGATGGTTTCTAAGCCTTTGTAGACTGAGGGAATAGGCTAAATAAATTGCATGATGACTATGGCAAGAAAATGGAGATATTTAATGCTTGCTATTGCCTTGATATAATTGGATTTTATCTGGTTTATTTAAAACTACAACACCTTATATAACTGTTAAAATAATCTACACATTTTCTTATTGTTTTAATAATATTAAAATGAAAATGTGATATCAATGATAAATTATTAGTTTATTTCTTATTTATGTTTTTATTGAGCATGGATGGAATTTTTTCATTATTTAATTCATTAAAAATAAAATTTAATGATTAATCATGACAGTTAGTATGGTTAATTTTTTTCTTATGTAAATCAAAGTATTATTTTTCAATTTTATGGTGATGATAACTCCATGTCAGGTGAATAAATTTGTGATTTTTAGTTTTTGTGGATTTAGTATTTATGAAATTAAATAAATCAATGATCTGCATTGTTATTTGGTTGCCATTTTTTACTTTGTGTTTTTCATAATTATATTCGTTTTGCATTTATTGAATTTTATTGTAATTACAGGCTTGAGTGAATGAATTTTCTCTCCCACTATTATTAGTGTATCGACCTAATAATAAGTGTCGAATTAATATTGCAGAATAAAAAAAGGAAGATAATAATTATGAGCGAATTATGCCTGCATGATATTATTGATAGCCAAAAAATAGCAGAAAATTGGGTGGAGTTTCAATTAGTTGATGAACAAGGTAATCCATTAGTGAATATGCCTTATCGTCTGATAAGTAGCGGGAGGTTTAGAGATGAACGCAAAGGTGTCACTAATAATCAAGGATTGCTTAGGGAAGAAAACTTATCACCTGATGCGGTGACGTTATATATCAGTGCTCAACCATTAGCTGATGAAATGGAACTGCGTCCATTACGGGAAAAACGCAGTATTAGGGCGTCAGTTGTCAAACCCAAAGCAGAAACGGAAGGTTATCAACATCGTTATGTGACGATTGGACAGATAAGTGATGGCTTGCCTGTAATTGATAAATGGATAGAAGAGCAGCCGCCACGTTATCATTTCCCAGACCCGGTACCGAAAGGTTTTCGTGTTCTCTCGACAAACTGCCGGTATGTTTTGGAAGTGTGTCCGTTTCGTGCGTGGGTACTATTGTTACATCATCAGAAAGATTATTCCCTGGTGAATGCTTATAATTTGGCATTGATGGGATTGCTGTCATATTTTGATGATAATGTCGATATAGCAGGTTCTATTACTCATTTTTTTAACCGACAGATGCTGGATATATCTCAATTGCCCAGTAAGGTGGAAAAAATAGCGCGTACGCCCATTGTTTATGATGTGCCATTTAGTGAACGTTACACTGATGTTGTATTTATTGATTCAAAAGCAGGTGAAAACGGAATAGGAGATACGGAATTATTTTATGTAGCTAATCAACAAGATATTATTGTCAGTTGGCGGGGGACGGCGAGTGTTGATGACGCCATTACTGATATTATGTATCAACCATTGAAATTGGGTTGTGAACCAGATGGGGTATGCAGTGGTTTTATTAATAATGGTAAAGTTCATCGGGGGTTTTGGGAGGCATTCAATCTTATTGGTCAATTAAAAGTTCCCGGTTCTGATGAAAATGTGTTTGATAAAATTATTGATTTAGCTAAAAACCGAAACGTATTTGTTTGTGGACATAGTTTGGGTGGCGCTTTAGGGTTATTGCATAGTGCCCAATTGAAGGAACATCATCCTTGCTTGTATAGCTATGGGATGCCTCGGACATTAACTCGTAGCGCGGTACAAGAATTGGAGGATATGACACATTACCGTCATGTGAATGAAAATGATCTGGTTCCCTCAATGCCGCCGGAAAAAGATTTGGATAACTGGCTTTATAATTATTGGGGACCATTGGGTTATCTATTTAGTACCATTGAATTGTTGGGTTTGACAAAAGGTCAGGAAGTTTTCTTACATCATGGAGAAATAGTTCATTTTTATAAAGCTGATCTTATTATTGAAACTTTAAAAAAGGATAATTCAAACAACTTTATACGGCTTACAGAGGTATTGCCTGTCATGGCAAAATTGTATTTGATTCCATCACTGAATCATGAAACTAAAGATAATATGAAGGTGGCATTGGAGATTCAAAAAGAATTTTTTAAACAGATAAGTAATGCTGATAAGGATAAATGGTTTCCACGCAATGCAAACCCGACCTTAAAATATGCCTTAGGTGTCCCTGATCACCGTATGCTTAACTATATTCATTATATTGGCGATAGAATTGCAGAGTTGTTTGTTCCCGATAAATACTCTTTTTATCAAGAGCAGAAACAATTATTTATAAAAACAATGAATGAAAGGAGTGATATTATTCCTGATATTCGGCAACGTAATACACTGTTTTTGAATATGGATGACCAATTAGAGCTAGCACTTATTGATACGCTGCAAGATGAACGTGGTATTTTGGCTTTAACACGTTATAGCAATATTGCTACGCGGATTGAGAAAGAGTTATGACGAGACAGAGGTGAATAAATCAAATATCAAGATCAGTGAAATTGACATTTATAACCAAACAATAGAATGCTGGAAAATGACGCCGCCATAATGAATAATATGGGCGGACGATGATGAATATTCTCTTTGCTAATTTTCAGGGTTGATAAGATGAAGCTATCAACCCTGTTATCATTACCAGTAAAAATCTTATCAGACTACAGTTTCTTTACAGTTTTATTTCGAGTTTAGCGAAAAGGTTGCATGAGCCGTCCGAAACGAATAACTTCGTAGAGCCCTTATCGATTTGGTTGTTTTGAGTAGAATAAACATCTTGTAGATTTGCAAATTTTTGCTAATAAAAAAGGTTTTTTGAAGATGGAACAAGAGAATCAAGAGAATGTAGTGAGTGTTGAGTGGATTGATATCGTTAATGAAAATAACGAAGTCATTGCTCAGGCTACACGTCGGCAAATGCGCGCCCAACGTTTACGACACCGTGCGACTTATATTGTCGTGCATAACGGCATGGGAAAGATTTTGGTTCAACATCGTACAATAACTAAAGATTTTTATCCGGGAAAATTGGACGCGACCGCAGGCGGTGTGGTGATGGCGGGTGAAAATATGCTGGATTCTGCCCGGCGCGAAGCAGAAGAAGAGTTAGGTATTGCCGGTGTGCCTTTTGCAGAACATGGTAGTTTTTATTATGAAGCAGAGGATTGCCGTATTTGTGGCGCATTATTCAGTTGCATCAGTCATGGTCCGTTTGCTTTACAGGAAGCGGAAATTGATGATGTGTGCTGGTTGACGCCGGAGGAGATAACCGCGCGTTGTGATGAATTCACTCCTGATTCGCTGAAAGCACTTTCTCTGTGGCTGACACGTAATAACGATTTTGATGCAATTATTGTCAATAGAAAAAAATGAGAATAGCCCAAAAAGAATTATCTAAATTAATCTGAGTAAAAATTAATGAGGTTGCATATACCCTATGGATTTCAAGATGCATTGAGACGGCAAGGGAGTGAATTCCCGGGAGCATAGATAACTCTGTTACCGGAGTGAGCGAGTGCAGCCAACAAGGAGGCAGCTTGAAAGATGACGGGCATATTCTTATTGATGAAATGCTGGAGGATGGTTGTTAGCCATCCTCCAATACGACTGTACTGTCCTTTCGAGGTTGTTAATAACGTGCCGTAAAATATGTGCTTGGCGGTACAAGTACCACTCTATTTAAGCGGCAAGTAAATATCCGTCAGTAATTCGTGTGTAGCGACTTCATGCACAAAATTAAGGTAATGAAAGTACAGTGGGAAATCGCGCAGTTCTTCGCCGCTGGCAGGTAGCCAGTCGCGATACAAATATCGCGCACTTTCCGATAAAGAATCATGTGAACCATGATGGCGAGCCACGGCACAACGCCCACCGGGTATGGTGCCGTTAGTCACTCCGAACAGATTATCCTCTTGGATTGGCGCGACTATTGTACCGCAAATATCAAAGCGGAAATCTTCTCCTTTTATCGTTGCCGGATCGTGTGGAGCGATACCGTAGGTTTGGCTGCTGGTGACAGGCGACAGTCCTGTGGTTTTGCGCCATTCGATAAAACGTGCAGCGGTTGCATTGACCAATTCGGGTTGACCGTGATGGGGCAATATAGCAACAAGTGTTTCTGGAAAATTAACAATTTTTACATTCATGGTTTGTCTCCTTATATGTTTTTGTTCAGGAATACATTGGTGCCAATTTATCCAAGCCGGTTGTTTTCGGAATTGGCTTGGTGTCAGACCAAATGACTGCTTGAAGGCTCGGCTGAACGATTCTGGGTTTTGAAAACCTGCGTCCAACGCAATATCGATGATTTTTTCTAACGGATTGAATGCCAGACGGTAGGAAGCACGCTTTAATCGCATTAATTGGATATAGCGTCCTACAGGTATACCGCAGTAATTGGCAAACTGCCTGTGAAAGTGATAACGCGAAAAATTCGCTACCTCACTCAGTTGTTCCAATGTGAGCGGCTCATCCAAATGGCGTTCAATATAATGAAATACCTGATTGAATCGTTTGACGTAGGCGTCAGTTTTATCATTGTGCATTGCATCCTCCAATTAGAGAGCACTATGCCTGAACATAAGAGACATTGCCTGACTGATATTGCTGATTTTGGCATTAAGCCGATGCGAGGAACATTATTTTAAATGAAACTCTAATCGTGTAAGGAAGAAAATAATAGCATATAGCAGGGCAATGAATGTAAAGCGCATTAGATAGTAAAAAGAGCATGAAGATTTTAAGCCTCTTGATCTTATTAATGAAAATAACCGAGTTCTTTAAGGGTGGAGAACTCTGGGGGGATATGATCGTTATTGTTGAAGAATAGATAGTGTTTAAATAAAAAATTAGGTTTGAATAATGGTTAGTGTTTATGAAATAGAATATTCGGGGAAAAAAGACTGTTTGTTGTTCTATTGTTGTGATTTAATGGGTTTGATTTGATAGAAGTCGTAAAGATATTGTATCGCCCAGATAATCTGGGTATTCGCTATGGAAAAACATTTCTCGATATTGGAGTGCTTTAATAGGTGTTGTTAGGAATTAGGATCATGTGGGACCAAATCATAGCTATCTGATTCAGCAGTGGATGAGAGCCTTTTTATATCACGGTTATCCATTGGAATTTACAATCAGCATTCTAAGGTTAAGGGCTTGCAGCGCTCTTTTGGACAGGATCATGGAATGGTTATCACATTGTTTGGGGATCGTATGAGTCAAAATTAACGAGTTTAGAGGTTTAACATGGCATTTTCATCAAGACAGAGTTTGCATTATTTAGAGCTCAAAATTAAAGAACTACATGAGATATCATCCAGGCTTAATTTTAGATATCTTTCTGATGCTAGAAGCGGAAGTCGTTTCCTTTTTGAAATAAATGAACTAATCAGAACGGTTAATCATGAGATAGGTACAAATTGCTTGTCTGTTGATGGTGGTATTGCAATCCTGCAAGATGAAATAGATAACCTAAAGAGACAGGAATTTGACCTGTTAATGAATGATAGCCAGATATATATGATTGTTCAAAAAGAAGAAGAGGATGAAAAAACCAATTTAACTTTGAAACGAATTGGTTTTGTTAGCGGTGGTTCTCAGATTTTTGCCGGTCTTGGCGTATGTGTGGCCTCTCTTGGCGCCGCTTGTGCCGGTTTTGGTGTACCTCTACTGATACAGGGAGGAAATAATGTTTATGAGAATGGGTATTACCTGTTATTAAGGAAAGAGGTTTCAGGTCCGGTAAGAGATGTTTATCGTGATGCAGCTAAAACGCTTGGTTATAGTGAAACTGATGGTGATAGAGTTTACGGTTATGTAGATCTGGCGTTGTCTGGGTACGGAATGGCAAGATCTGTTGTGAGGCCCGGAACTTTTCGTTTATTTCGGTATATAAAAACTGATTACATTAGGGGATGGCAGGTGATGGGGAGGATACCTTTGATTGCTGAACTTATTGGTGATATGGTGACAGGTCTCAGTATTTATTCGATTTCTGAAGGTGAGAAACATGAATGATGATGTGACATTATCCTATTACAATGTCTTTTTTGTAATTATTTATTACGTAATGTCTATTTTGGTGCTTATTGTACTGTTTAAGCTGAGTGAATATGTCAGGGGCTATATTAGAGAGGTGATTTTTACTGTTATTATTGTGGTTATTGGTGCTATTCAATATGGTATTTTTGTAAATGGTGGTGTGCTGGTATATATATTCCCACATTATTTTAGCATTGACGATTATGATTCAATTAGATATGGTGCGAATTTTCTTTTATTTTTATATCCTTGTCTTCTTATTATGGATAGACCCTATAGTAAAGAAAAGGAAAGCAGAGATAATGGTGAAAAAGATGAGTGATGATGTGACATTATCCTATTACAATGTCTTTTTTGTAATTATTTATTACGCAATGTCTATTTTGGTGCTTATTGTACTGTTTAAGTTGAGGGAATATGTAAGGGGTCATATTCGAACGGTGCTTTTTACTGTTATCTTTGTGATTGTTAATACTGTACAGCATAACATTGCTGTAAATGGCGGTGTACTGGTATATATATTTCCACATTATTTTAGTATTTATGATTATAGATCAATCCGGTTTGGTGCTTTGTTTTTTGCAATTGCATATTCTTGTCTTCTTACTATGAATAAATCTGATAGTGAAGAAAAAGAAAAAGAAAAAGAAAATAATTGATATTTATTTAATGGATTATAGAGTGAAATTTATTTTGAAGTTTGTTTTGAGGTTTATCTAAATACCTCCCGTTTGGGAGGTGGTATTTTATTGAGAGTTAATATACCGTATCTTCCCATATACTATAACCGCCGGTCCCTGCGATAATATGGTTCCACGTTATACTTTTATATATTAACGATAGCGTTTATTGAGGTTGCTGGTCATTATTTTCTAAAGAGTTAGGATGGAGTACACTGTATTCCAATATTTGAGCTCCGATTAGCTTTAAATTAAAATATAATTCTAATCCTCCATTTAAACTTGTCCGATAATGGTTAATAAAACAATCCATTACTTCATTATTGGAAATTGCAACACCTAACAGAGGTGTTGATTTATCAATGGGTTTTCTAATTATCACCGGTTGATGTTTAACGTTTTTCTTACGTAACATTGAGTGGCTCAAACCGTAAACCAGAATTTCATCTTGATGGTTAACTTGGTATTTATTACCAATCGAGTCAATTGATGAACAACCCGCGGAGATGAGTCCCTGATTTTTCCCTTTTATCGTCAAATAGATTAAGTCAGCCAAAATATATTTACTCCTATGTCATTGGTATGAATGATGTAGATAAGAAAGTAGTTTTGTTTTCAGACTCATCTCTCTTTCTTCTAACTTTCGTCATGCTGCCAAGAAGGTAAAACATAAGTATGCTTGCCTGTTTGGAGAGCATTTTGAAATATCCTAAGTTAGTATCAAAGAGGAGAATGCTAATCAAGGCTCTTTCCATTCCTCAAAAATAGCGAAATTTGATTAAAAGTCAATCTTTTTGGTTGGTTTTAAAGCAATTGTTTGTTGACGATATCGGTGTTATTAACACGACATTCAGTAATGCAGATTTTGACTTTGAGAGATTCTGTTGGGAATTATTGTTGGTTGATTTTATTAATAGACAGGAAGAATGCAGCGTTATTCTTGGAAGATAAAGTTTGTTGTAAGCATTCTGTAAGTCAATAAATTCATTTTGCAAACGGCAATATATAGCTGCTTTATAATGATTCATCAGGACTAATAACTGCACTATAGGCGAGTGTTTAATTAATATGTATGTATATTCAGAGTAAACGGTAACTAAAAAGTGTAGGAGCGGATTGCTCGCTAGACGCTGATAGGTTGTTGTCTACAACCAACAAAATGTTGGTTGTCTCCAAATATAGATCTATACTTAGAGCTGAATTTGGAACTATATATGGCAGTGTAAAGTGGAGGTATTCTATATGTTACAGAAGGTTATGTGTGGTTACACCATACCGATAAGCAAGTTTAAATCCAATCCTAGCGCGGCCTTGGCGGAAGCCCAAGGAGATGCTATTGCTGTCTCATCAAACAATCAGATCCAGTTTTATGCTGTGCCTGCACATATGTATGAAGAGATTATTAATTTTGTTGAGTTTGCTCAACGGGGGACAACTGAGTTAAAAAACATTCCTGCTAATTTTACTGGTGAAGGTTTGGATATGAATCAGATTGCTACTGAGATGGCAACGAAGCTTAAACACGGCTCCACTGGAGATTACGAAGAATGGTCATAAAAAACATACAAATTTCTTCAAAGAAGGGGCAAGGCAAGCCATTAGTGATTTGCGAGTTTGATGAACAAGGAGTGCTTTCAGCTACCGGCAATTTTCACCTTAATGAAAGTGAGATGAAAAAAGTTGCAGATAAAATGGCGGAATTGCTGATCAAGAAAAAGGGAAATTAACGGTGGTAAGAATATTCACATACAGCAATTTGAAAGATGCTTTGGGTGAACAAAAAACCAAAGCCTTGGTTGATGACTTCAAAGCCTACAAAGAAGGAAAAGGTTTGCCCATTACCTTTGGTCGGGATGTTCCCTATAAGTTCACGAATAACCGTTCTTACCTTGAGTTGCAACACTTGCATTACAGAGAAAGTGGTTTTTCACTCAAGCTGGTGCAATTTAGACGAACGAGCGGTTATGTTCTAGTTTACTGTTCTGGGTTCTTTGACCGAAGTACCTATTTGTTAATTGCGATTATTAAGCACTGGAATCACAATGAATCTAATGACATAGTGGGAACTGACAGAGACATTGGATTAATGGACGAGCTTGAAAAGATTGCCGAACGCTTCAGGGAAAAATTTTAATTTTGTTGATCTTCAATCTTTATATGAATTTATTGTTGATTGATTTTACTGATATACCTAATGGACGCAATGTTGTTCTTGGTTGTGAAATATTAAGAGTGATACGAGAACAAAACCCCCAAGCAGAATATTCTGTCCCGGGTAATTTAGTGATTTAAGCGAAGTTGTATTTTCTCGTTATATTGAAGCGTTTTATACCCTATGGATTTCAAGATGGATCGCGACGGCAAGGGAGCGAATCCCCGGCAGCATAGGTAACTATGTTACCGGGGTGAGTGCAGCCAACAAAGAGGCAGCTTGAAAGGTGACGGGTATATTTATTTTATTTCTGGCATCACACCAATAAACGATCTCTTTTTCCTTGGTTCAGACATCAGAGATTCGAGTTGTTCAACACATTTCAGATAATGAGGGGTTTGCTTGTGTATGTTAGCTGCGTTTTCATCAACATAGGCTTCATAAATATAAAAGCGGGTAGGGATATTTTCATCCCGTAATACATCAAAACGTAAATTGCCCGCTTCTTTAATTGATCCCAGATGATTAAGGCGAAAAACTTCAATAAATTCGTCTAATTTGTCTTGCTTAACATTAATTTCAACCAAAGTTACGTGCATCTCGATTCTCCTTATTGTTTTTCACTTAAAAATAACTCGTAAGCTTTGCTGGCACTCTCATTCTGGTGTACGACGGCTTGAACCGCTTTTAACATGGCAACCGGTGCTTCGGATTGGAAAATATTACGTCCCATATCAACACCGGCAGCCCCTTGATCGATTGCCTGGTGACACATCTCCAGAGCCTCTTTTTCTGGTAACTTTTTACCACCGGCAATCACAATAGGAACTGGACATCCGCTGGCAATACGCTCAAAGCCAGTATCGACATAGTAAGTTTTAATGATTTGTGCGCCCATTTCGGCCGCAATGCGCGTCGCCAGAGAAAAATAACGTTGATCCCGAACCATATCTTTGCCAACGCCGGTGACTGCCATTGTTGGCATACCGTAACGCATTCCCTGATCGACTAATTTGATAATGTTCTTAATTGATTGATGCTCATATTCAGAGCCGATATAGACCTGAGCGGCTACTGCACAGACATTCAGGCGTAAAGCATCTTCCATCGCAACCGCGACTGCCTCATTAGACAGCTCCGTCAGAATCGAGTTGGCGCCGGAGGCCCGCAAGACCACGGGTTTGTTGGTTGCGGGTGGAACCTGACTACGCAGAATACCGCGGGTACACATCAAGACATCGGTATGGGGAAACAGCGGAGCGATATTGATATCGATACGTTCAAGCCCGGTTGTTGGCCCCTGAAAATAGCCGTGGTCGAAAGCCAGCATAACCGTTCGATTGGTTTTGGGATTAAAAATGCGTGAAAGTCGCGATTGCATTCCCCAATCCAGTGCGCCGCAGCCTTTCAGTTCAAACAGGCTGTTCTTCTGCGGGATATCAATACCAAAATCTTTACCATCTTTAATATCATCTAAATCTGCCATTTTTCTTCTCCTAACTCACTGACATTGGGCCAGCAACCATGCATGGCAGAGATTGCTGGGCCGTAGTATTAGAAATCGTATTGATTGATATTGTCTTTGGTGAAAATGACCCGTTCAGGCAGAACAACAATACCGTTTCCTTTGGCTTCATAGCGGTAGCCCTGAACGCGGTTTGGTACTACTTCAACAATGCCAATATCGGGAATATCTAGTTTATCGCCGACATTTAAATCACCTTTTTTGAGTAATTCATTGGCGACATAAATTGATATTTTGCCTTGGTTGACCACATCCCAGAGTCCGAATTGCTTGACGGTTCCGCGTTCAACATAAGGACGCATGACATTGGGGGTGCTGAAACCCACGATCGCAACATCTTGTCGTTTCAGATTTTCTGCCGCTTGTGCCGCGGCTGGCAGGGCGTTAGCATCCGGGGCAATAATGGCGTCTAGATCACTCCAGGCTTTTAAGATCCCTTCTGCGGTTTGTAAGGATTTGGTGGCATCGTTATAACCAAATTGGGTGGTAACAATCTCCCAACCGGGATGTTCCGCGGCAATTTTATCTTTGGCCTCTTTTACCCATTGATTCTGGTCAGTTACCGTTGGGCTGGAGTAGAAAAACGCGATCTTGGCTTGCTTTTTTTGCACCTGATTAGCCGCCATATCCACCAGCATTCCGCCCAATTGGGTTGGCGTTCCTTGGTTAATATAGATAGAACGGCATTCCGGCGAAGTGTCTGAATCCCAAGTTAGAATTTTCACACCTCGTTGCATGGCCCGTTTCAACGCGGGGCACAGGCCATCCGGTGAAACCGCAGAGACCACAATAGCGTTATAGCCTTGGTTCACAAAGTTGTTGATAAGCTGAACCTGCCCGGCAACACTGGGTTCTGTTGGTCCATCATAGGTAACATTGACACCCAAGGCTTTCCCGGCGGCTACCGCACCTTGACCGCCACTGGTAAAAAAGCCGACACCGACCAGTTTAGGGATGAAAGCGATTCTTTCGGCGGCGTGTACCCAAGAGGCGCAAGCCAGACTTAATAGGCTAATTAGAGCCAGTTTTTTCAGGATTAATGTTTTCATTACTCTCTCCATTTGTTGGGTTTCAGAGGGGTTGTAATGTCATAAAATTCAATCTGTAGGTTTTATGAAGACAATCTCTGATTTCGCCATCGCTGTATCCAATCACGGATTTGGTGGTGGTGCAGGCTGATGGAACGTCCTACGACTGCAATAATCAACAGGGCGCCAGCGAGGGCGCTGGATACCTGATTGGGAACGCCTGCCATCTGTAATCCCTGTTGTAAATAACCAATTAATAATATAGCCAGCGCGGTGCCGATGATTGAACCTGAACCACCGTAAATATTGGCTCCGCCCAATACTACCGCGGTGATTGCCGGCATCAGAAATGACGCGCCAAGGTCAGAGCGAGCTGATCCAAAATAGGAAACTAATACAATGGCGGCGATAGCAGAAGCTATGCCGGTCAGGGTATAGAGAAGATACAGTGTTCGGGCAATGGGAATTGCCGCGTAACGGGCAACCTTACTGCTTTGCCCAATTAGAAAAATATTGCGTCCACTGTGGGTACGATGCATGAACAGCCAGCAAATAAGGAGGCAGAGTAAAAACAGCACTAATGGCATAGGTAGGCCAAACACAGTCAAATTAGCGAAATCAGTCAATGCTGGTGGAAAGCCGCCAATACCTTCGTAACCGGTTGCGCCGGAGATGCCGGAAAGCAGCAGAGCACTGCCGCCGAACAGATATAGGGTACCGAGTGTGATAACCAATGGATTAATGCCGGTATATAAAATTAGCGCTGCATTGATTATTCCACATATTGCACCGACCAGTAGCGTCAAAGGAATCGCGGCGGCCATTGGAATACCGGCCTGATTCATCACTCCGAGCGATATCGCGCACAAACCAATGGTTGAGCCAAATGAAATATCGATGCCGCCACTCACAATAACCATCGTCAATGGCAAGGCCACAATCCCGATGCAGATAAAATCGCTGGTACTCAGCAACAATATATTGATATCCAGCATGCGCGGGTTTGCTATGCCAAACAGCAGAATTTCAATAATCAGTAATGCGGCTAAAGCGAATTCCCAGCCATAACGTTGACCGATACTCATTATGTCACCTGATTACGTTTGTCATTTTTGAGGAAACGGGAATATTTCTGTTGGCGGATATTTTTTTCGATGGCACAACGAAGGCGTCCATCAAAAATCAATACCGCCAGCAGAACAAATCCGGCAATAAAATCGTTCCACCAGGCAGGGAGTTTTAACAGTACTAATCCGCTGTTTATCTGCGTCAGGAAAAATGCGCCTAAAATAGCGCCGATCACGGTACCGGTGCCGCCAAGCAGACTGATGCCGCCTAGCACACAAGCTGCGATAGCTCTCATTTCTAGCCCACTGCCGGTCTGATTCGGGATAAAACCGATCTGGGAAGCAAAAACAATCCCGGCCAGCGCTGCCATGACGCCATTCACGGAGAAAGCGATAATTTGAATGCTATCTGTACGGACACCCAGTTGACGAGCGCCTTGCAGGTTGTCTCCGGTGGCGTAAAAGCTCCGGCCAAATGGGGTTTTTGCTAGTATCCACGTCATTGCTAATATCAGGATCATTAACAGCCAGCCGATAGGTGAGATATTGAGCCATAAAGGTGTGGAGAGGCGCTTTAGCTCGTCCGGTAAGCCTTCAATCCATTTACCGTCAGTAAGTAATAACATCAGTCCACGGTAAAGCCCCAAGGTGCCGAGAGTGGTAACAATCGCGGGAATTTTCAGCCAGGCGACCAGTGCGCCATTGATGAACCCGGCACACGTGCCGAGTAGAAGAGTCAACAGGCAGGAAACCGGCAGGCCAAAACCGGCATTCAATGACATTCCCATCATGACTGCGCATAAACCGGCAATGGAACCGACAGAGACATCAATATTGCGAGTCAGCATGACCAGTGTTGCCCCTATGGCAAGCAAGATAAGGATCTGCGCACTGCTGAAAACGAGGGTGACAGTTTGTAAGCTAAAATATTGGTGGTCGATGATACTAAGTAAGCCAAATAGACCGAGAATGGCAATCAATGCGGTAATTTCGCGGTTATTCTGGATAAGTTTCAACATGATGCCGCCTGTTGTGATTTATGTTCGCCGAAGGCGATATGCATAATGGTGTCAACATCCATCTGTTGCTTAGTTAATTCGCCACTGATTTCTCCTTGATGCATGACTAATACCCGATCAGCCATGCGCACCACCTCATCCAGATCCGATGAAATAAAAATAATGGCCACTTGCTGTTGGGCGATATGACGAATCAGTTGATAAATATCATTGCGGGCCGCGACATCCACACCACGTGTAGGTTCATCAATAATAAGGACGGCGGGGTGAGCTTCCAGACATTTAGCAATCAGAATTTTTTGTTGATTACCGCCGGATAGCGTTTTAATCGGTTGGTTGATATGGCTGAATTTGATATTCAGAATTTGACAATAGCGTTCAAGTACCGCGTTGTCATAGGCAGGGCGTATCCAGAATGTATTGCGGTTGTGGGTTAGAGAGCAGATATTCCAGCCGAGTGATGAATCCAGAAATAACCCTGATGATTGCCGATCTTCCGGCAAATAAACCAAACCCTGAGCCAGACGTTGAGCGGTTGTTAGCCCATTAACAGCATGTTGTTTTAACTTGATTTCACCGGATATTGCAGGGCGCAGGCCATAAAGTGTTTCAGCCAGTTCTGTACGACCTGCGCCAACAACCCCGGCCAAGCCAAGAATTTCACCCGGTTTCACTGAGAAAGTGATATTACTGAAACCCTCGCCGCTCAGTTTTGTGACTGTCAGTATTGGTTGATCGGGTGCTGTTTGGCACCGGTTATTGCCGAGATCCAGGCTCAATTTTGGGGCGCCATTTAATGGCTGATTTTTCGTGATTGGTGTAATGGCCTGAATAATGTCATCGGTTGTGTAATCGTGGATTTTGCCACTTAAAGCAATACTACCGTCACGCATGACACTGACCTGATCCGCTAATTGGTAAATTTCAGGGATCTTGTGAGAAATAAAAATGATGCCGACCCCTTGCTGTTGTAACTCGCGGAGCTGGGCAAATAGGCGTTCGGTTTCTGCTGGCGTCAGGGAGGCGGTTGGTTCATCAAGGATTAAGATTTTTGAATTACGCATCAGGCCACGCATAATTTCGACCAATTGCTGATCGGCAACATTAAGGCTGCTAGCACTGACATGTAGATCTAGTTGACAGCCAAGTAATGCCAGTAGCTGTTTCATTTTAGACTTATCTACCTGATGCTTTGGCAAACAAAACAGGATGTTTTCCTGTACAGACAAATTCGGAAATAGCAATGGTTCTTGTGGTATCAGATAAATACCGAATTGATGGGCTTTAGTGGGATTAAGATGGCTAACATGATTACCGCTGATCTTGAGAATGCCTTTATCCGGCTGTTCGAGACCGGCAATAATCTTCATCAGTGTTGATTTGCCCGCGCCATTACCCCCTAACAGAGCATGTATCTGCCCTGGAAGCAGAGTAAAATCAATATGTTTCAGTACCATTACGCCGGAAAATTGCTTACTGATGCCACTGACTTCTAATAGCGGTGGTACTGCGGTGTTGTTATGTAACATCGCGGCATCCTCTTACATACAGGTGCGGAGGCAAATAAAATGAACATTTATATATTTGAAAAACAATTGTTCAACATGGTAGCTGTTAAATTATGATATTGGCAATATTTAGATCACACTTTGTGAAAAATTTACATATTAATTGCATTGTGTTCAAATTTTTGCAGTAAGACTCTGGCGTGTTATACGTTTTAATGGTTATCTGTTGAGTGCGGATAAAAGAAAGTGGTTATGTCGATAAAATCAGTGAAAGAAAAATCAGCTAAAGAGAAAAATATATCGTCTGAGGACACCTATCCGGGTAATAGCATGAGTGAAGAAGAGCTGCTTGCGCGTATTGCATGGTTTTACTATCACGATGGCCTGACACAAGGCGACATCGGCGATTTGCTTGGTTTGAGCCGGTTAAAAGTTTCCAGATTACTGGAGAAAGGGCGGCAATCAGGTGTCATTCGGGTACAAATTAACTCTCGTTATGAGGGGTGTCTGGAGCTGGAAGATACCCTGCAAAAACATTTCTCTTTGAAACAGGTGCGCGTTTTACCTGCGCTGGCGAATATGAATCTTAATGCCAGATTGGGGGTTGGCGCGGCACATTTGCTGATGGCATTGATTGAACCCCAGCAATTATTAGCAGTGGGATTTGGTGAAACGACCATGTGCACATTGCAACATTTAAGTGGTTTTATCTCATCGCAACAAATTAGGCTAGTCACATTATCCGGTGGAGTCGGTCCTTATATGACCGGTATTGGTCAACTGGATGCAGCTTGTTCAATCAGTATTATCCCCGCCCCATTACGCGCTTCCACGGCTCAGGTTGCTGAGACATTCCGTCAGGAAAGCAGTGTCCGAGATGTATTGCTAGCGGCTTGCGCGGCTGATATTGCTATCGTTGGCATTGGCGCAGTTAATCAGCAACAGCAGGCGACAATTATGCGTTCTGGTTATATCAGTGGTGGTGAACAGCTAATGTTTGGCCGGAAAGGCGCTGTGGGCGATATTCTTGGCTATTTTATGCGCGCTGATGGTGAATTGGTGGAGGATATGCAGATTCATCAGGAGCTGATTGGCATCTCCATGCCAGAACTGAAAACCATCCCGACAGTGATTGGCGTTGCGGGAGGGGAAGAGAAAGCGGAAGCCATTATTGCTGCGCTGAATGGTCAATATATCAATGGACTGGTGACAGAAGAACAGACTGCCAAAGCAATGTTGAATTTGCTGCGCTGAACCCTGTATTGATTCTATCCGTGAAATAAGCAGAAAAAATTTGAGGTAAAGCTATAAGTTCAAAAAGTAATTAAACTGAGGATAGCATCATGAATCAACGCCGTAGTGCTAATCCATCGGGAAAATATCTGATGGCGCTTGATGCAGGAACAGGGAGTGTTCGTGCAGTGATATTTGATCTTGAAGGGAATCAGATCGCCGCAGGGCAGGCTGAATGGATACATCAGCCTGTGCCTGATGTACCGGGATCAATGGAATTTGATTTAGCGACGAACTGGCAACTTGCATGCCAATGTATTCGCCAGGCGCTAAAAACCGCGGGATTGCCTGCCAGTGCTATTCAGGGGGTGGCATCCTGTTCCATGCGGGAAGGCATTGTGCTTTATAACCGCAATGGTGAGCCGATTTGGGCTTGTGCCAATGTGGATGCGCGTTCCAGCCATGAAGTGAGTGAATTGAAGGCGCTGTATAACAACACTTTTGAGTATGATGTTTATCAGTGTTCAGGGCAAACATTAGCCTTGGGTGCGATGCCTCGTCTGTTATGGTTGGCTCATCATCGCCCGGATATCTATCATCAGGCGACGGCCTTAACCATGATCAGCGACTGGCTGGCAAGTATGCTCAGTGGTGAGTTGGCGGTTGATCCCTCCAATGCCGGTACGACAGGCATGCTGGATCTGGCAAGCCGTGATTGGCGTCCTGATCTCCTTGAGATGGCAGGATTGCGCTCTGATATTCTTTCGCCGGTAAAAGAGACGGGAACCTTGTTAGGTTACGTCACTGAGAAAGCCGCTACTCAATGTGGACTGAACGTTGGCACACCGGTCATTATGGGGGGTGGTGATGTACAGCTCGGCTGCCTTGGTTTAGGTGTTGTCAAGCCAGCTCAGACCGCCGTGATTGGCGGCACATTTTGGCAGCAGGTGGTCAATCTGCCGGAACCGGTCACTGACCCAAATATGAATACACGGATAAATCCTCATGTTATTCCCGGCATGGTTCAGGCGGAGTCCATTAGTTTCTTTACTGGCTTAACCATGCGTTGGTTTAGGGATGCATTTTGCGCAGAAGAAAAGCTGTTGGCGGAGCGTCTTGGTGTTGATACTTATAGCTTACTGGAAGATATGGCGGCCAGAGTCCCGGCAGGCTCTTACGGTATCATGCCAATTTTCTCTGATGTGATGCGATTTAAAGCTTGGTATCACGCCGCGCCTTCCTTTATTAACCTTTCCATTGATCCTGAAAAATGTAATAAAGCGACCCTATTTCGTGCGTTGGAAGAGAACGCAGCGATTGTCTCGGCCTGTAATCTGGATCTGATTTCTGCTTTTTCCGCAGTGAAACCGGATTCACTGGTATTCGCTGGTGGTGGTTCAAAAGGAAAATTATGGAGCCAGATTTTATCTGATGTGACAGGATTGCCGGTTCGGGTGCCGATGGTTAAAGAATCAACTGCTTTGGGGTGTGCCATTGCCGCCGGAGTGGGGGTTGGGCTTTATGATGCAATGGGAACGACAGGGGAAAAACTGGTGCGTTGGCAGCATGAATATCAGCCAAATCCTGAACATTATGAAGTGTATCAAAAGGCTAAACAGGACTGGCAGGCGATATATGCCGATCAATTAACGTTGGTCGATCATGGTTTGACAACTTCATTATGGAAAGCGCCGGGATTATAGCTTGCAATGGATTGATCTACCGTATTGCTAGGTGCGCTTGTGCTGATAGGCGACTGGTGCACCAAGTATTCCCTTAATACCTGAAATTGTGTGATGTCGTGGTAGTGGTTTGTGATAACAGTGAATTTACCAGTATTCATGGTCTGGCTGCTTCAATAATACTGTGATGTGGATCTGGAATTGAAAGGTACCGACTGTATTTCTTAATATGGGAACAAATTCAAAAAGAAGAACTTCCGAAAGTCTTGGAACAAGCATATCTTCTTAATAATCAGGATTTTTCTCATTTGGATATCCTAGAGCAAATGACTTATCTAGGACAGCCTCTATATTTAACTATGACGATCAAGATGCCAATGCCAAATGTTCAGCACGTGTTAAGTGATTTTTTACACGATTGAATCTCAAAACCCGATCATTAGAGATCCTGATCTTCCCCTCCTTCCTGCCAGGCTGGTTTTTGCGAAACCTCAGTATTCATTCCATGTGCTGTTGATAATCCATAGATTGATGTAAGACTCTTACAATTGTGATCCCATTTGCCATTAAACGAAAAAAGATAATATGTGAAGCAACCGGGAATGCCTTTAGCCCAAGTCGAACATGGTTGTAATTCCGGGCCAGCCCGGGAGCTTCAACAAGTGTATGAAAAGCCCTGTCGATATTCTTGATATATTGATACGCTTTTTCTAGGCCAAATTCTTGATAACTGTATTCAAAAATGGCTTCTAAATCCTGTTCAGCTTTAGGCTTTAGAAAAAATGTTTTACTAGACATTGTGTGTTTTATTTTTCATACGTGTAAGGAAAGTATTGAGATTCCACGCTACAACTTCGCCACTGTTATCACCTTCATCAATTAGCTGACGAAGCGCTTCCAGTTTGGACTCAGCTTGTTTTTCCTGTAATAACCGTAATCCTTCCCGAACGACTTCACTATTAGTTTTGTAATAACCTGATTTAACCAAGCTTTCTACAAAACCACGTAATTCTTCGCCGGTATCTACTGTCATTGTACGCGATACCATAATACACCTCATTCAGATAATTAATATTCTATAGTATAAGACATATTCTTACACTTCGAAAATATTTCATCACGTAGGACGTTCATTATTAGATTCCATTGGAATAACAGTAACATAAGTCTATGGTATGACTTGTCGTTATGTGTGAAGAGAAGAGCGATTGGGAGAAGCTCCATAAATCTGCAAGAATATCCAAGAGGATGCGTCAGGGCATTGCCTCAAATTTACAAGGTCAAATTTGTGTTTTTGAGGAAAATACGGGACGACAGGTGCCTTTTGATGGAAAGACTGTCCAGTTATCAGGGCTGAGGTGCTAATAGGCCCATACCCGGCAACTGTTTCATAACGAAGTAAGACTCTTTGCAGAACAGCTCAATGTTCCAATAATATGTTCTTTGGCTGCAAAAGGTGCAATATCTGAAAAACATCGTTTATTTTTAACCGCAGCTAATAAATATCTTGATGGAGTATATCGTCGGCCAATAGTATCAGACCTTTTCGACGATGTTGATCTTCTTATTTTAATCGGTTACGACTTTGGGGAAGATCTAAAACCATCTTTGTGGGGCTGTAATAAGGATACTATTGTAATAAATAGTTTCGATATTCCGATGGAAGAAGTTTTTCAGCCAAAAGTGAATTGTTTAGGCAATATTGAGCAGTCATTGCGTTATCTCAGGAATGTTTGTACTGTGAGGAACCAAGGTTTCTCTGAAAAGCATAAAGAGCTTAAAGAGATCTTCGATGAACGAAAAGCAATTAGTGTTAAGCCTGGAACGACTGATATTCCTAGGATTATGAAGGTAATCAGCAACTATTTGGGGGATAGTGGTATTCTATGCAGTGATGTCGGTTTGCACAAACAGTATGCTGGTTTATTAGCCCGTACTCATATGCCTAATAGATTCATCTGTTCCAACGTGTGTGGAAGTTTTGGTTTCGGCCTTCCCGCAGCGTTAGCCGCGAAGCTTTGTAATCCCTCAGAAAAAGTTGTAGCCATTTGTGGCGATGGCGGTTTTCATTCTACAAGTCAAGACTTGGAAACAGCTGTTAGATATAAATTGCCAGTTATCATCATAGTACTGTCAGATTCTTGTTTCGGTTTAATAAAGTATTATCAAGGCTTACACAGTGAAGAACCGGCAAAAGGCATGACGGAGCTAGGGCCGGTTCAATTTCATTTATTGGCGAATGCTAACGGCATGAAATCTGTTTTACTCAGGAATCCAGAAGAACTTCCGAAAGTCTTGGAACAGGCATATCTTCTTAATGAACCGTTTTTAATTGAGATCCCTGTTGCTTACGACTATAACTTATTAAAGCATGTAGCTTGATTCGATGCATGATTTATAGATTTGATATACTTATAGGGTAAATTTATATGGACGCAAGAACTGACTATTTTATTCAGTCCGCATTAGAAGTTTTTGGAGAGAATCTCCTTGGTATTGTGGAAACTGATTCATATCTCCGTCAACCCGATTATTCTTCTCGGTGTGTGAGGCATTTCTACGTGATTTTACCTGATAATTTCGTCACAGGTTGCATTACATCGCTAAGATACCTTCAGGCAGAGTTTTTTGAGTTTACCCTAAATTATCTTACGATTAGTGAGTTGTCATATTATCCGCCTCATTGTATGTGGCAATTTACTAAGAATCCTTGGCTCTTACGGTCGGAAAAAATAAGTGATGTGGTACTCCCTAATATCAAAGGAAATCTTGATATATATAGACAAGCAGTTTTTAGCGTTGCCCATATTGCACGTCTTTACTACCTCAGAAACTTGACGCCAAAGACTCACGTTTGGGGAGTACGCCAGCTTGGTTGGGCAATGCGTTACGCCGAATTGGGGCTATATCGTTTGCTCGAATCGGAGGAACTATCTTGTATTCACAAAAATAGTGCATATGTTTTGAAAATACCAACAGAAGATCTTAATTGGCTGGTCACTTGCAATACATCTTGGCAAAAATTTGAAAAAGAACTTTTGTCCAATATTAATATTTTTCGTGATGCAGCGGCACGGTTAAGTGGAATCGCGGAGTACTATTCGACGTTGTTGCAGCACTTTTACCCGGAGACACGTATTGTTTCAACACAGGGTAAAGTAGACGATCTTCTTTCATTACAACCGCTTATTGATCAAGTGATTATTCTTTTAAGACAGTTTATTGGAGGTAGATTATTAGCCTTTTATCTCCACGGTAGTGCTGCCCGGGGTGATATGCGAAGTGGTTCAGATATAGACTCTATTGTTATCGTGGATAAAGTCGATACAGTTATCCTTGAAGCAATTCGCTCAACACAATCTAGGTTCAAGGATTTATCCATCTCTGTATATAGTAAATCGAATGTTCACCAGTATCCTAGTTTCAGAGCATATGCGCTCATTAATGGAACTAAGCGTGTCTATGGTAATCTTGCTTTAGAAATGAAACCGTCATTGAAAAGCGATATATATGGCATTATTAATAACTTATTTACTATAAGGCAAATAGCTCGTTCTTATCTGATTTCTGGTACATATGGACATCGAGCACATTATATGCTTGGGCTGATGATGAAACTTACCGATCACGGTTGCTTACGCCCTTTGCAAATCCTAAAAAGTGGTTTCTATCCAACAAAGAAAACTCAGGTTTTGGAATATTACAGAGACAACGAAATCCTCACCGACATTATTAAATATACGCAAAACCTAAAAGAATGTGAGAATACGCTGAAGCAAAAATTGCTTATTGGAAGTCGAGCGGAATTAGAAAATTTATTCTATTTATTACTTGACGCATGTGAAATAGTGGCAGAGAGATTAAATATGGTACAGGTCGAGAAGTCAATTTTATAGACGGAATGACGCTAGTTCTTTTAACTATACCCTACGGATTTCAAGATGCATCGCGACGGTAAGGGAGAGAATCCCCGGGGGCATAGCAAACTATGTGACCGGGGTGAGCGAGTGCAGCCAACAAAGAGGCAACTTGAAAGATAACGGGTATAAACATATTACGATCAGTAAGGTATTGATTCGTATCCAAACATCGTCATTAGCTAGTGTAATAATTTGATTATTGTAATCCTATTTAAATCAATGTGTCAGTTTAATGCACATATATTATTAAGAGGAATAAAGTATGACGTCCAAAATCTTACCAAAATCAATTAATGAATTTTTTGAAGTACAACAATTATCAGACCAAACTATTCTCAAGCCAAATAGAAAAATAAAGATGAAGATCCTCGATGAAGGTTTAATGCAAACAGCCATCTGTAGAAGTAATGTAGGACGAATCGATGAAAAAGAGTTGAAGCTTGAGTACCGAGGCCATAATGTCAGAGATCTGGCAAATAACTATTCTTTTAGTGATGTTGTGTATCTTCTAATTACAGGAAAACTAAATTCAGAAGGAAGTGAGGAGTTTTTAGATATGCTCCATAACAATTACCTATCAGCACTCAAGCATATTGAAAAGTTAACACCAGTAATATTCGATACTACTCCTACTGATTTCCTTACAATTGCAGTTCTATCTTTGCAGGGTAAATGGCTTTCTGACTGTTCTGTAAAAACAAAGGACGAACGTTTGATAATTACTGCATCTATTTTGGCAGCAATAGCTGCCGCAATTGCTATATATGTTCAGAAATATGCTATATCCGAACCTGTATTTAAAACTTTTTTCGGTACTAAGCATCGATTCTTGGCAAGCTTTTTAGCAACATGTTTTGGACAACAGTGTGACGATGTAGCAGAAGAAATGTTAAACAAGTTTTTAATTCTTCATGCAGAACATGGGCTGAACTGCTCAACTGCAACCGTTAGAGCTGTAGCGAGTTCCGGTGCAGATCCATTTAATGCTGTAGCTGCGGGTATTTGCGCATTCAGTGGCCCTCTTCATGGAGGAGCGAGTGGGGAAGTTGGTTTAATGATCGATGATATACACGACAATTCTAAAAATATTAGTACTTTTATTGATGAGCTAGTAGAAAGAAAGCAACGTCTTATGGGATTTGGTCATCGAATTTATAAACAACCAGACCCTAGAGCTTCTTACATGAGCGATATTCTTATCAAACAGAAGGAAAAATTCGATGTTATTTCTTCCTATGTAAATATTTCGCAGGAACTTGCATCAGAAGTATCGAAAAGGCCGTATTTTTCGCAACGGGGATTATATCCAAATCCGGATCTATTTAATGGGTTGCTACTTCGTAGGGCTGGTTTCAAGTCGCACATGAATACTGCTCTCCTTTGCTTTAGCCGTGCCGCTGGTTGGTTGGCTCATTACTATGACAGTATTGACAGTAAAGCGCCAATTCTGCGACCACAGGAGCTATATTTATGAAAACAAAGCATAAACCAGTACGGAAACTAATCGTATTTGGATGTGGTCCTCACTTTTTAAATAGATATTTGGATGTTCTATTGGAGTACCGAGATACCATTGAGGTTATGCTTATAGTTGACTTGAAATGCCGAGAAATGAAAATTCGTTGTGCATTAAATGAGAAAGGATTAAAGCCCAGAGCATACTTGTTTCTTGATGAACAATATAGAAATTATCCAGATTCAGACGAAATTTACAGGTTACTTTCTACAATTCCAGAAGCCCATCAAGCTGATGCTGTTATAGTGAGTACTGAACCAAAAGCTCATAAAGTGTATGCTCTATGGGCAGCCGAAAATGGATTGAACGTGTTCATGGATAAACCAATAACCGCCCCTTATTCATCAAACGCAGAAAATTTAATGGTAGATTTTGCAGAACTATTGGCTGCCTCAAGAAAAACCAACAGTAGATTTGTAATCAGTTGTGAACGTCGAATGCAATTTGGATATAGATATGTGGAAAAGTTTCTAACTGAATTCATGGGCTCATTCCAAATACCTATCACATCAATGCATGTTCATTTTGGTGGCGGGTGGTGGGTAATTCCATCGGAAATGCTCAATTTGGAAAACCATCCACTTAAATACGGTTATGGAGTATTATTTTATTCTGGGTATCATTATTTAGATCTGGTTGCTCGCTTTGCATTCTACAATAAAAAAATACAGGAGATAGACCTCCTGAAACCACATGTCAAAACAATGGTAGTACGCCCAAATGCGCTGGCGGAAGCTCTACCATTTACGACTTATTCACATGTCCTTAAGAAAGAGGATAAAAGCCAAGATCAAATTGCACATCAATTATCGGACTATGGTGAATTAGACTTCTCAGTAATAGGAAATTATTCCAAAGGTATTCAGCATAGAATGTTTTTCAGCATGGATCTGATAGAAACAACCTTAACTGGCAGGATAATGCCGAATAGTATTCCAAGCGATGGACGAATACGACAGGAAATCGTAAATATTCATCTAGGGCATTTCTGCTCAATTAGCATCGTATCGAATTCTTTCAGGAAACTGACAGGGGGTAACACGATACCGGAAGATTTTAATATAACTATTGCTACCCATCCAATGTTTACCCGGAGGGGGGAACGAACTGTGTTACGAATCAACCGTAAAGATCTATCACAGTTAAATCCAAGCCTCCCTCTATGCGCGGGCTTGAATGTCCACGCAAGAAAAGAGCAGCTTCGCGATTTTTTAAGTGGTGGAGATGCGAATTCAGAATTATCAACTCACGAAAATTCAGTTGCATTGCTTGCTGCGGTTTATGAACAGGTCTCTAAGACAAATACAGTTCCTTAATAGCTCAAGTAGAGTAGAGGCCGAGTTATGAATGGAAAATTAGATCTGCTACCTTTTACTACATTTGTTCGAGGTTTCCTTTTTTGGGCCGCAGCTACTGCGGCCGTGGGTTATATGCCTTTGCTTGTAGAAACGACGGGTTTTTCCACAACACAAGCAGCCGTCTTCCTATCGGGAACTGCTATTGGAAGAATGGTATTCCAGCCTATTATGGGGCAATTTATCTCACCTAAAAACTGTTTACAGGTATATACCGGTGCATTAATTGGACTTATGTCTTGCAGCCTCTGTCTATTCCTTTTTAGCAACCCTGTTAGTTTACTATTGTGTTCCAAGCTGCTGGAAGGGGCTTTTTTTTCAGGATTCATTATCTCTTGGCGAACACAGCTTAATAGATTTTCCCAATCTCCGAATTTTGAGTCGGTGAATGATAGCTATGTTATTTCCCAAAATGCTGGACGTTTAGCAGGTCCAATGGCCGGTGGGATTATCGTTGCGAAATTTGACCTTTATAGTGTTTTCTTACTCTCAGCAATTCTGTATTCTTTGTGTCTGATAATATTGCCCCAAAAAACTGCAATTACACCTACTGACAATCATAGTCGTGAACATATTCGGATAACGTACGCTCAGCTCTTTAGTCGTAATTGGAGACTACTCCTAGTTCACCATCTGGAATTTATATGTCTTGGTTTATGGTTAGCCTCATGGCCTATCTTTGCTATATACGCTAGTGGATTCAATCCAACAGAGGTTGGTTATTCGTTTGCTGTTGCGGCTGCGGGAGGTTTTTTGGTTTTACCACTGCGTAAGTTGTTACGAAAAACAGCTTTAGAGGCACGATTCGTCATCTCTCTTATGCTTTTGTTTTTACAACCGAGCGGTGCTCTTTTGGTATCAGCTCACTTAGGTCTTTGGATAATGTTACTATTGGGTGGTCTTGGTAGTACCATTTATTTCACTGCCTTTCATCAGTTTATATCGAAGACTTATCCTGTTGAACACATACCTGTAATTTATGGATTCTTAGGCACAAGTACTTTTTTAGCTCAAGCAGTCGGTCAAGCTGTAACACCATATGCTCAGCAATTTGGTGGAGTCGATGCACCAATTATTATCGACGCTATATTGCTTCTTATCATGATATCAATCGCTTTTAGAATATATAAAAAAGGGAGTGAGAAATATGACTGATTTTAATTTCTTCTTGAGTGAATATGATGGTGTCGCACTTTCACCTATTTCATTTCTAAGACGAGCAGTACTGAGTAACGTAGATGATATTGCGGTAATAGATGGAGAATATCGTTGGACTTGGAGCCAATATGCATCTCGGTGCGAAAGGCTTGCAATAGCTCTGAAAAATATTGGCGTTTGTAAAGAAACAGTTGTGTCCGCGCTTCTACCTAATATACACGAACTTCTTGAATTACATTTTGCGGTTCCAATGGCAGGCGGTATCTTGAATGCGCTCAGTACCCGAACAGACTCAAATACTTTAAATTTTATATTTAAAAAACTTAATCCTAAGGTATTATTCATTGATAGAACCTTTATTTCACTGTTGGACGATGTTTCCCTAGACAAACAAGTAAAGATCATCGTTGTTGATGTAGATGGCGCAGTCATTTCAGAATCAATTTTTGACCGGGAATTTATTCAATATGAATCGCTGATAACTACGCATAAATCGGGAGAGCTGTCTTTTTCTCTACGAGATGAACAAGAGGCGATCAGCATAAATGTAACTTCAGGAACAAGTGGACAACCTAAACTTATTGTCTATTCTCACCGTGGCGTGTTTCTTAATTCTATTTCTAATGTTCTGGATTGGGATATACCAAAACGACCGACGTTCTTATGGACGTTACCAATGTTTCACTGTAATGGGTGGTGTTTTCCGTGGGCTATCACTGCTCGGGGAGGTACACACATCTGTATGCGCAAGTTTGACGCAGAAGAAGCGATATTGCTAATGCAGAAGCATAAGGTAACACACTATTGTGGAGCGCCTATTGTCCATTGTGCATTAGGTACTATGGCGCGGAAACAAGGGCTGCATTTTAAGGAGAAAATTCATGGATTAGTCGCAGGTGCGCCGCCTACAGAGATGATGTTTTCTCTATTAGATTCCATTGGAATAGCAGTAACGCAAGTCTATGGTATGACTGAGACATATGGGCCGGTCGTTGTGTGTGAAGAGAAGAGCGATTGGGAGAAGCTCTATAAATCCGTAAGAATATCCAAGAGGATGCGTCAAGGCATTGTCTCAAATTTACAAGGTCAAGTTTGTGTTATTGAGGAAAATACGGGACTACAGGTGCCTTTTGATGGAAAGACTGTTGGTGAGCTCGTAATTCGTGGAAATATGGTTGCATCTTATGACCCAGATCGGCATGTGACTTTTGACACAGCAAGTCAATGGCTTTTTACGGGGGACTTGGCTGTTGTTGAAAATGACGGCTATGTCAGAATTATAGATAGGAAGAAAGATATCATTATTTCTGGTGGTGAAAATATTTCTAGTCTGGAATTGGAAAATATGCTGTCAAACTATCCCGGTGTTTTAGCTGCCGCCGTTGTAGCAAAGCCAGATTCACATTGGGGTGAAGTACCGTATGCATTTATAGAGCTCGAAGAAAATTCATCAGTTACTGAGAATGAACTGAATAATTATATTTGTACGGTAATAGCACGGTATAAGCGCCCTAAAGGATATACTTTTTTAACTTTACCTAGAAACGCGAGTGGAAAAATTATAAAAGAGCAATTAAGAAAGTTGATTAGGAATTCCTGAGATCCCAAGAGAGGGATGGATTATTAGAATCACATGTCTTTCGTTATTATTAATGCGGATTTTTATCTGTGAATTAAGAGGACAGAGATTTTAAATTAAAGGTATGACTGTCAGTCAATGGAAATATTTCAGGTAAATATTATAAATTGAAAATAATAACGTTAGTTATATTTTCATGGTGATAATATGGATATTGATGAAATTAACTTAGGTAACATTGAAAATAAATTTTCTTTACATCTAATATTAAACTGATAATTTATCTTTATAGTCAAAGGGAGTGAATTTTATGACATTGGTGATTCAAGATGAATAGCACTAAAACAGTCAGTGTCCAACATATTATTGATAATCAAAAATTCTCGAAAGTTCAATGGCAAGTCTTAATTTTATGTTTTTTAATTGTTGTTATTGATGGTTTTGACACGGTATTAATGGGGTATATTGCACCAGCCGTGGTAAATGATTTTAAAGTAGACGGTGCTATTCTTGGGCTGGCTATGAACGCCGCTCTTGTTGGGTTATCGTTAGGCTCGATTTTTGCCGGTCCACTTGCGGATCGGTTTGGTCGAAAGTCAGTGTTGACAATATCCGTCACTGTTTTTGGCCTTTTTAGTCTTGCTACCGCTGCCGCAGATTCAATACAGATATTAATTATTTTGCGTTTTTTGACTGGGTTAGGTCTTGGTGCCGCAATGTCAAATGCAATAACCTTAATATCTGAATATGCACCAGAGAATCGGCGATCTTTGTTAATAAATATCGTTTTTTGTGGTTTTCTTCTTGGTGCAGCAGTGGGTGGGATCATTTCCGCATGGATTATTCCCCATTTTGGTTGGCAGGGAGTTTTGATTTTAGGGGGTATTCTGCCGTTATTGCTGGCGCTATTTCTCTTTTCTCTGTTACCTGAATCACTTAGGTATTTGGTTTTGAAAGGTGGTCCAGAGGATAATAATAATATAAGACGAATTTTGTCTAAAATGACCGGCAATAATTTAAATGATATAAACAAGTTTACCTTTGAGGGAGAAGAAGTTATACATAAGTCGTCAATTAAAACGGTTTTATCTAATCGATTCTTAGTTGGGACGATAATGTTATGGATAACCTATTGCATGGGAGCATTGGTTTTTTATGTTCTGACAAGTTGGATGCCGTTTTTAATGAACGATGTTGGTTTCAGTATTAGTATGGCGGCAACACTGACAGCATTATTCCCTTTGGGAGGCGTGATAAGCACGGTTTTTTCCGGTTGGCTAATGGATCGCATTAATCCTCATAAAGTCGTTGCAACGAGTTATGCCTTGGCTGGTGTTTTGGTCTTTTTTATTGGCCGGGAAGAAAATGTATTATTATTGAGTATTCTTATATTTCTTGCAGGGATAACGATGAATGGCGCTCAGGCGTCGATGGGAGCAATCTCTGCACAATTTTATCCTACTCATTGTCGGGCAACGGGTGTTGCCTGGATGTTAGGATTTGGAAGATTCGGTGGGATTTTCGGTACTTTATTTGGCGCGGAATTGATCAAGCTTGGATTAAGTTATAGCACTATTTTTGCCATTTTATCTATTCCGGCTATTATAGCTGCTTTATCACTAACATTTAAGGGGGTGAGTTATAGAAGACATAAATAGATAATTTTATAAAAATAGCAATTAATATTTTAAAAATAGCTGGTGTTAATATCCATGCTGTTTTTAAAATAGCATTAATCATGAAATTTAAATTAATGTTGTCGTTTTCTTATGATTTTAATAAATGATTTAATATAGGTATTTAGTTGTAAATATATGTGATGAAAATTACATTTAAAATTTGAATGAGGTATAAGATGTCTTAAAGTTAAATCATTTAAATGGGAGGTTAATTTGTGCGATGGTAAATACTATTGAGTAGTATATAGATTGCATTGTGTATTATTATAAAGCAATGAAAAATTAAGTTGTTCTAATTTGAAATTATTTTTTGATGGTTATTGATATAGTAACATTTGTATTTTTTTATTTTTTAATTATTACGGGATATATGTAATTAATTTAAATATAATTTTCATTTATCCATTTGTGGTATATTCATTAGTGGTATTGTCTTATTGTTGAAAAATGATTTTTTATGAATTATTTTTAACTTGGTGTTATATTTTGATATAATTGAATACACAGAATTATTTTATGCCTATTCAATAACTGCATTTGTAATTAGTATATCTTTTTATTATTGGAATGGAGACTGTTTTATAGGTGATTGTCAAAGTAATACTTTGATAATTAAATGTGAGTTGGTCTGTTTTGTCTTTAAAAACGCTTGGTTTGTTTTCTAAATAGTTTTAATTGGGTATTAATGGAAAACGGATAAAATATAAAGGTTATTGGGTAGTCATGGATAATAAATACAGTTAATGATTAAGTTTTTGATTATGTAATTCAGCGTCAGTCAACAAAAATTGCGATTAATTAATCGAGTTGTGGCATCCGGTATCTGAGTCTCTTGGATGGATAGCAGATGTGTCTATTTTTATTTTTGGGCAAGAAGTAGGAGAGAAACATTAGTGATGACTGTCGGGAATGACGGTTTTCAAATTTCTAACAGATTCATTGAGGTAGTAGTAGATGAAAAATAACATTGCTAAAGTGGGAAGTGCGTTTAAAACTCAGACGTCAGAAAATATGACCGACGCAAATGACGTTTCACAACAGACTCGAAATACAAAGAATATCCTTCAAAGACTCACACCCAGTGAATTATTCTGGTATGAGCGTCTTACTGCTTTGCAACCCCTCCAGTTACCTTTCGAAACCGCCGGAGAACAAACAGAACCCAGATGGACAATGAGCGCTTGGCTGCCCCCTCTGCCTAAAAATCGTGAAGAGGAGCCATTGCGAACGTTGTTGCAGACTTTTGTCATTTACCTTGCACGCTTGACTCAACAGACTGAATTCCAAATCGGTTGGCGTGTGGATGAGGTAAAAGATAAATCAGCAAATCTGGCGACGGTGGTGCCTATGGCCGTTGAGGTAGCGCTTGATAAGCCTTGGCGTGAGGTAGCTGGCTGGGTTGATGGCGAGCTGTCCCGGTTGGCGCAGCACGGTACATTTAGTTGTGATCTCTTCTCTTGTTCTCCTTCATTGCATGATATCCCGGCGTTGGCAACCAGTCGGCCGTGGCGAATCGCCGTCTCGTTAATAAAGGATGGTAGGCCGCGAGATAAGAAGGTATCTGGCGAATTGCTGACTTTCCAGATAAATGAACAGGGGGGTTTTCGTTGGATCTACGATGAAAACCGCCTGAGCACGGAAGTTGTTTTACGGATGAGTGAACACTTACAGGTGCTGGCAGCATCGAACAGGATGGGGGACGAAATTCCCGTCGGGCAGCTTAATTTGTTGCCTAAGGCTGAACGTACATTATTACTGGAAACTTGGAATGCGACTGAAACCCCTTATCCAGACCCGTTATGTATTCATCAGTTATTTGAGCAACAGGTAGAACGAACTCCGGGGGCCACGGCGTTAGAGCATCAAGGACAGAGCCTCAGTTATGCTGAATTAAATGCTCGCGCTAACCGGCTGGCACACCAGTTGATTGCATTGGGTGTCATACCGGACCAGCGAGTAGCGATCTGTGTAGCACGCTCCCCGGCGATGGTGGTGGCGCTGCTGGCAGTGTTGAAAGCTGGCGGGGCTTATGTGCCGCTGGACTCAACCTACCCGGCGGAACGTCTGGCGTATATCCTGAATGATACTGCCCCGCCAGTGGTCTTGGCTGATGCAACCGGACGGGCCGCGTTGGGTGAAACTGCGCTGGTCGGGTTGACAGTGCTTGATCCGAATACCCTGCCTGACCAACCGGACAGCAATCCATTGGTGGCTGCGTTGACGCCACAGCATCTGGCCTATGTGATTTACACCTCCGGTTCAACCGGGCAGCCGAAAGGGGTGATGATAGAACATCAGGCGATTTATCAACGTTATCTGGGCTTTAATGACACCTATGCCGTCACAGCGCAAGATCGGGTATTGCAATTTGCCGCTTTTGCGTTTGATGTTTCAGTAGAAGAATTTTTCTCGACATTATGCAATGGGGCCACACTGGTGATCCGGGATGATAGCTGGCTGGCTTCGGTACAGGAATTTATTGCTTTAGCCCGGCAACATCGTATTACGATCGTTTCTCTACCGACTCTATTCTGGTCTGAACTGGCGGCCAGAGAGTCTGGGTTGCCACTGCCGGATTGCCTTCGACTCATCATGATTGGCGGTGAGGCGGTAAAAAAGAGCGCCGTTCAGGACTGGTTTATGCAGGAAGGTTATCGGCCCCGGTTATTGAACGGTTACGGTCCGACGGAAAATACTGTGACAGTGACTTATAAGGACCTATTATCCCCGGAAGATGCCCGTTCTATTGGCCGACCAGTTAAAAATTCCCGCATCTATCTGTTGGACAGAGAGGGGCAATTGGTTCCTCTGGGTGGCATTGGTGAAATGTACATTGGCGGTGTGGGGGTGGCACGGGGTTATCTGAATCGACCTACATTGAGCTCGGAACGTTTTCTACCTGATCCCTTTAGTCCGGAATCTGATGCGCGGATGTATCGCTCAGGGGATTTGGCCCGCTTCCTGCCGGACGGTGATCTGGAATTCTTGGGCCGTAACGATGAGCAGGTTAAAATCCGTGGCTTCCGGGTTGAGTTGGGGGAAATCGAAACCCGTTTAGTGGAACACCCGGCGGTACAAGAGGCGGCAGTGCTGGCATTGGATGATGGGCAGCACAAACGGCTGGTCGCCTATGTGGCGGCGGAAGCACACGAGAGATTAGCGGCTGATTTACGTGAATACTTGAGTGCGATTTTACCTGACTATATGGTTCCGGTCGCTTTTGTGCGTCTGGATACCTTCCCGCAGACTCCGAGCGGCAAACTGGATCGCCGGGCATTACCGGCGCCAAGAGAGGAAGATTTTGCCCGTCAGATTTATGAAGCCCCACAAGGGGAGGCTGAGATTGCTCTGGCTGCTATCTGGCGTGAATTATTGGGCATTGAGCAGATAAGTCGGCATGACAGTTTCTTTGCGTTGGGCGGCCATTCACTGCTTGCTGTACGCATGATTGAACGCCTGCGTCACTGGGGATTGACATTAACTGCGCGTGATCTGTTCCAGTCGCCGGTGCTGTCAGCGCTGGCCCAAGTATTGGGACAGCACCAAGAGGTGATAATACCGCCTAACATTATCACTCCCACTACTACGGCGCTGACGCCGGAGATGTTGCCACTGATTGATCTGACTCAGACTGATATCGATCGCATCGTTGAACTGGTGCCGGGCGGGATGACCAATATTCAGGATATCTATGCGTTGTCGCCGTTGCAGGATGGTATTCTGTTCCACCACCTATTGGAACAAGAAGGCGACCCGTATCTGTTGCTCTATCCGGTGGTCTTTGCTAACCGCTCTCTGCTGGAGCGTTATCTGGCGGCGGTGCAACAGGCGATTGATCGTCATGACACCCTGCGAACGGCTTTTATTTGGCAAGGATTGTCAGTCCCGGCACAAGTGGTCTTGCGCCGGGCACGGTTGCCCGTAACGGAACTGACGCTAGATCCGGCTGACGGCCCAGTCATTGATCAATTAACTCGGCGTTTTGACCCGAGTCAGTATCGTCTTGATCTGGGGCAGGCCCCGTTATTGCATTTTGTTATCGCTCAGGAAACGGATGGTCGTTGGTTCTTGCTGGAAGTGCAGCATCACCTGATTGGCGATCATGAAACGATGGAAGTGATGCACCGTGAAGTACGGGCCTATTTTTCAGGGCAGGAAGAGAACCTGCCTACGCCGACTCCTTTCCGCAATCTGGTAGCTCAATTCCGGCTGGGGGTGAGTCAGGCAGAGCATACCCGTTTCTTTACCGACATGTTGGCGGCGGTGGATGAGCCAACATTGCCATTCGGACTCGCGGAGGTGCATCGTGACGGATCTCGAATGACGGAATCCTACCGGATGCTAACCACCTCATTAAATGACCGTCTACGTAGCCAAGCTCGGCGTTTGGGTATCAGTCTGGCGGCGTTGTGTCATCTGGCCTGGGCGCAAGTGTTATCGCGTATCAGTGGACAAGAGAAAGTGGTGTTTGGCACCGTCCTGTTTGGGCGAATGGCGGCGGGGGAAGGGGCAGATAATGGCATGGGGCTGTTTATGAATACCTTGCCGTTACGACTGGATATTGATGATACCCCGGTACAGGATAGCGTGCGTGCGGTTCATCTACGATTGGCTGAATTGCTGGAGCATGAGCATGCTTCACTAGCGCTGGCCCAGCGGTGCAGCGGGGTACAAGGTGAAAGCCCACTCTTTAGCGCCCTATTCAACTATCGCCATAATGAGCAACCGGAAATGCTCGATGAGACGATGGCCGGGATTGAATTCTTGGGGGAACAGGAACGGACCAACTATCCATTTGGATTGTCGGTAGAGGATGGTGGTTCCACGTTGGGATTGACTGCTCAGGTGGTGCAGCCGTTTGAACCAGAGAGACTATGCGGTTATATGCAGCAGGCGCTGGAAAGTCTGGTGGAAGCGCTTGAACAGTCCCCGGAGACGCCGATACGCGAGTTAAATGTCCTGCCTGAAACGGAGCGTACACTATTACTGGAAACCTTGAATGCCATAGCAATCCCCTATCCTGACCCATTATGTATTCACCAACTGTTTGAACAACAGGTAGAAAAAAAACCGGAGGCCACGGCGTTAGAGTACCAAGGGCAGAGCCTCAGTTATGCTGAATTAAATGATCGCGCCAACCGTTTTGCCCATCAACTGATTGCATTGGGCGTGATACCGGATCAGCGGGTAGTGATTTGCATGGCACGTTCACCGGCGGTAGTGGTGGCTTTGTTGGCGGTGCTGAAAGCGGGCGGGGCTTATGTGCCGCTGGACCCGACTTATCCGGGAGAACGTCTGGCATATATCCTGAATGATACGGCCCCATCAGTGGTATTGGTTGATGAAGCTGGTCGGGCGGCGCTTGGCGAACAGGCACTGGCCGGGTTGACGGTACTTGACCCGAATATTCTGCCAGACCAGCCAGACAGGAACCCACAGGTAGCCGAATTGACGCCACAACATTTGGCTTATGTCATCTATACCTCCGGTTCAACCGGGCAGCCTAAAGGGGTACTGATAGAACATCAGGCGCTGTATCAACGTCATCTGGGTTTTAATGATGTCTATGGCGTCACTGAGCAGGACCGGTTATTACAATTTGCCTCTTTTGCATTTGATGTTTCGGTAGAGGAGTGCTGCTTGTCACTGTGTAATGGCGCCACATTAGTGATGCGTGATGAGCGTTGGCTAACTTCGATGCAGGAATTTATTACCTTAGCCCGGCAAAACCGTATCACAGTGATGTCTCTGCCGGCGTTATTTTGGTCCGAACTGGTTGTCAGAGATAATGGATTGCCGTTACCAGATTGCCTCCGGCTCATCATTATTGGCGGGGAGGCGGTGAAAAAGAGCGCCGTTCAGGACTGGTTTGCACGGGAAATCCACCGACCTCGCCTGTTGAATGCTTATGGCCCGACGGAAAATACCGTGACGGCGACCTGTAAGGAGATATTATTCCCGACTGATGATAGTTCTATCGGTCGACCGGTTAAAAATACCTGTATTTACCTGCTGGATAAATATGGTCGGCCCGTTCCATTAGGCTGTATTGGCGAAATGTATATTGGCGGCGTGGGTGTGGCACGGAGCTATCTTAACCAGCCGGAATTGAGTACGGAACGTTTTATACCCGATCCTTTTAGCCCGGCATCTGGTGCGCGAATGTATCGTACGGGCGATTTGGCCCGCTACCTGCCGGATGGTGAACTGGAATTCCTGGGCCGTAACGACGAACAGGTAAAAATTCGGGGCTTCCGGATCGAACTAGGGGAGATTGAAACCCGGTTGATAGAACACCCGATGGTACGAGAGGCGGCAGTGCTGGCATTGGATGATGGGCAGCACAAACGGCTGGTCGCCTATGTGGCAGCGGAGGCACATGAGAGATTAGCGGCTGATTTACGTGAATACTTGAGTGCGATTTTACCTGACTATATGGTTCCAGTGGCCTTTGTTCGTCTGGATGCTTTCCCGCAGACCCCGAACGGCAAGCTAGATCGCCGGGCATTACCGGCACCGCAGGAAGAGGATTTTGTCCGTCAGGTCTATGAAGCGCCGCAAGGGGAGGCTGAGATCGCCTTGGCTGCTATTTGGAGTCAGTTATTGGGTATTGAGCAGATTAGTCGGCATGACAGCTTCTTTGTATTGGGCGGCCATTCATTGCTCGCTGTACGCATGATTGAACGTCTGCGTCACTTGGGGTTAACTCTGACGGCGCGGGATCTGTTCCAATTTCCGGTGTTGTCAGACTTGGCCCAAACATTGGGACAGCATCAGGCTGTCGTGGTGCCGCCTAACGTCATCACCCCGGCCACGATGACGCTGACGCCGGAAATGTTGCCGCTGATTGATCTGAATCAGACTGATATTGATCGCATTGTCGGGCAGGTGCCGGGTGGCGTGGCTAATATTCAGGATATCTATGCCTTGTCACCATTGCAGGACGGTATCCTGTTCCACCACTTGTTAGAGCAGAAAGGCGACCCGTATCTGCTGCTCTATCCGGTGATCTTTGAGAATCGCTCGCTATTGGAGCGTTATCTGGCGGCGGTACAACAGGCGATTGATCGCCATGACATCTTGCGTACGGCTTTTATCTGGGAAGGATTATCAGTTCCGGCGCAGGTGGTTTGGCGTCAGGCTCGGTTGCCTGTGACGGAACTGACGTTAGACCCGGCTGACGGCCCTGTCATTGACCAGTTAACCCGGCGTTTTGATCCGGGGCATCATCGTCTTAATTTGAGTCAGGCACCATTACTGCATTTTGTCATTGCTCAGGAAACCGATGGCCGCTGGTTCTTACTGGAATTGCAACATCACTTGATTGGCGACCATGAAACACTGGAAGTGATGCACCGTGAGGTGCGGGCCTACTTTACCGAGCAGGGGGATAGCTTGCCGGTGCCGGTTCCTTTCCGCAATCTGGTGGCTCAGACCCGGTTGAAGGGGGATCAGGCAGCACATACCCGTTTCTTTACCGACATGTTGGCGGAGGTGGATGAGCCAACATTCCCATTCGGACTGGCGGAAGTGCATCGCGACGGCTCTCAAATGAGGGAATTTCACCGGATGTTGGCGCCTGAGCTGAATGACCGTTTGCGCAGCCTGGCTCGGCGTTTTGGTGTCAGTTTGGCGGCGTTGTGTCATCTGGCCTGGGCACAGGTACTATCGCATACCAGCGGGCAAGAGAAAGTGGTGTTTGGCACCGTTCTATTTGGGCGCATGGAAGCGGGAGAGGGGGCAGACAATGGCATGGGGCTGTTTATGAATACCCTGCCGTTGCGACTGGATATCGATGATACCTCGGTTCGGGATAGTGTGCGTGCGGTACATTTGCGATTGGCTGGGTTGCTGGAACATGAGCATGCTTCGCTGGCGCTGGCCCAACGGTGCAGTGGCATTGCCAGCGGTACGCCACTTTTTAGCGCTTTGTTCAACTATCGACATAATGTCTTATCGGCAATGTCGGATGACATCATCACAGGTGTTGAATTTCTGGATGGACAGGAGCGGACTAACTATCCATTTGGGCTGTCGGTGGAGGATGGTGGTTCCACACTGGGGCTGACCGCTCTGGTGGTGCAGCCGTTTGAGCCAGAGAGACTATGTGGTTATATGCAGCAGGCTCTGGAAAGTCTGGTGGAAGCGCTTGAACAGGCGCCTGAAACGCCGGTACGTGCGCTGAACATCCTGCCTGAAACGGAACGCACATTGTTGCTGGAAACCTGGAATACCACGGAAAACCCGTATCCTGACCCACTATGTATTCACCAACTGTTTGAACAACAGGTGGAGAAAGCCCCGGAGGCGACCGCGTTAGTATATGAAGAGCAGCGTTTCAGCTATGCCGAATTAAATGCCCGCGCCAACCGGCTTGCCCATCAACTGATTGCACTGGGCGTCATACCGGATCAACGGGTGGCGATTTGCATGGCGCGTTCACCGGCGATAGTGGAGGCTTTGTTGGCGGTGCTGAAAGCGGGCGGGGCTTATGTGCCGCTGGACCCGACTTATCCGGGAGAACGCCTGGCGTATATTCTGGATGATACGGCCCCATCAGTGGTACTGGTTGATGAAGCTGGCCGGACGGCGCTTGGCGAACAGGCATTGGCCGGGCTGATGGTACTTGATTTGAATACCCTGCCAGACCAGCCGGACAGTAACCCACAGGTAACTGGGTTGATGCCACAACATCTCGCTTATGTTATCTATACCTCCGGCTCAACTGGGCAGCCGAAAGGGGTGATGATAGAACATCAAGCGGTGTATCAGCGTCATCTGGGTTTTAATGAGACCTATGCGGTGACTGCGCAAGACCGGTTGTTACAATTTGCCTCTTTTGCGTTTGACGTTTCAGTAGAAGAGTGCTGCTTGTCATTATGTAATGGCGCCACATTGGTCATACGTGATGATCGCTGGCTGACTTCGATGCAGGAATTTATTACCTTAGCCTGGCAGAATCGTATCACAGTGATGTCTCTGCCGGCGTTATTTTGGTCTGAACTGATTGCTGGAGACAATACATTACCGCTACCGGATTGCCTCAGGTTTATCATTATTGGTGGTGAAGCGGTTAAAAAGAGCGCTATTCACGACTGGTTTGCGCGGGAAACCTACCGACCTCGCCTGTTGAACGCCTATGGCCCGACAGAAAATACCGTGACGGCGACCTGTAAGGAGATATTATCCTTGGCGGATGATAGTTCTATCGGTCGGCCGCTTAAAAATACCTGCATCTACCTACTGGACAGATATGGTCAACCCGTCCCATTAGGCTGCATTGGCGAAATGTATATTGGTGGCGTCGGTGTAGCACGGGGTTATCTTAATCAGCCGGAATTGAGTACGGAACGTTTTATAGCTGATCCTTTTAGTCCGGTATCCGGTGCACGGATGTATCGCACGGGGGATTTGGCTCGTTACTTACCGAACGGTAATCTGGAATTTCTGGGACGTAACGACGAGCAGGTTAAAATTCGGGGCTTCCGAATTGAGCTAGGGGAGATTGAAATCCGGTTGTTGGAACACCCGGAAGTGCAAGAGGCGGCGGTGTCGGTGTGGGAGGATGGTAGAGACAAACATTTGGTCGCCTATATGGTAGCGGAGGCGAATGAAGGTTTGACGGCCAGTTTGCGTGCTCATCTGAGCGCCATTTTACCAGACTATATGGTGCCATCAGCTTTTGTGCGTCTGGATGCCTTCCCGCAAACTCCGAACGGCAAGCTAGATCGCCGGGCATTACCGGCACCGAGGGAGGAAGATTTTTCCCGTCAGGTCTATGAAGCGCCGCAAGGGGAAACGGAAATTGCATTGGCGGCTATTTGGAGTGAGCTATTGGGTGTTGAACAGATCAGTCGATATGACAACTTCTTCTCATTAGGCGGCCATTCACTGCTTGCTATGCGAATGACCAATATTGTCGCTGGTCGAGGGATGGTTTGCACATTGAATACCTTGTTCCAATTCCCGGTGCTGGCTGAACTGGCTGCGAAAATCACCTCAGATTTACTGTCTCAACCGCAAAACAGTGCTATATCGGTACGACTTGATGGAACAGAACTGCCGCTGTTCTTTGTTCCCAGTGGCATGGGTGACTACTCCTATGCTTTCGGGCTAGCTCAACATATTTCGTCAGGCTATCCGATTTATGCGCTGCCTTGGCCTTCCATCAATGAAGAACCGATGTCAACGATGGAAGAGCAGGCTGCCAGAATGATCACCTTGATGAAAACCGTTCAACCGGTAGGTCCATATCGGATAGGTGGTTACTCTTCTGGTGGAATATTGGCTTATGCCATAGCCCAACAGCTTTTGAGTGCTGGCGAACAGGTTAATTTCCTGGGGCTGATTGACACGCTTGCTCCTCATTGTTTTGGTGGACAGAGCCTTGGTGAGCAGGTAGCGCAACCAAAACACCAATTCTTTGCCGAATTGGTCAGGCAATTAGGGGAAGAACACGCTGAAGAGATTGCGACGTTATATCAGCGAATCGATGAATTGAATTTGGTGCAATTTATTGCAGCGGCTCAGGAACTGGCGTTATATCCCGCCAATTTGAGTGCTGACTTAATAGCAAAACGTTGGGAACAGATAGAACATTATGATCAAATAGTCAAAGATTATGAGCCACCAGCCTTAGCGGCAACGTTGCATCAGTTTTATGCGATGGAACCTTACCCATCTATTTCTTTTGTGACGGATGAAAAATCAGAGCCTTTAAATATCGATCCATCGCTAGGTTGGGCGCAGATAATAGCTGATACTTCGCTTAAACTGATTGCAATGCCGGGTAATCATTTTAGTTTATTGGAGGATGATGAGAATAAAATGGCTTTAGCTCAGGCTTTAAATAGGGCGCTGGCAATCAGTTGTGATGAGGAGACATCGTAATACTGATATAGTCAGAAGTTCTGAATAATTTAACCTTGATATGATAATCCGGTATATGCTTTTTATACCGGATTATTTTTCTTGTTTATCCTTTTCTCCAAGGTGTATGCGCATTAACAAAAACAAAGCCGATTTTCATTTTTCACTGATGGCTTTATGGTAGGCAGGTTTTAAACTGTTTTTAAAAACCTTGTTTTAATCTCTGATTTTAATCGGTATCAGGTTTTAACCGTTGTTTTTATCACATTTACTACCTGATTTTTATTCAGTTTAATCATTATGGCATATCGTATTTTACATTTAACAAACATTAATCATACCCGCTTTTTATCTTTGCTGAGGCTATTTAGCCTGATAATATTAAAGATGCCCATTTATATTTTCTCGGATAATCAACGTGCTGTTTAGAGTTTAAATCCTGCCACACTAACCGTTTTACCCCTCTTTTTATTGCGTTATGTTTATAACTTGCTGAGTAAAATAACAGTGAGAAAACACGTTAATATCAACAGGCCGGGTAATATTATTTTATCTGCTGATTGCTTTTCAACTCTCTGTGTAATGGTTAATAGCATTTGATTAAATGTAATTAACTGCCTTTATAAAAAGTACATCTATTGCGTTAAATCCGCCTTTTACTTTCACATAAAACCTTTAAATTCTTTGTATTCTCACTTTTAAATGACCACAGCAAGGAATAAGCGCTTTTTTATGCACTTTAATCCCTGTTAAAAAGCTGTTATTAACGGGATACCTACTTTTTTAATACTTAGCTGAGTTAATTACCGATAAAAAATCGCTTGCAATCGCTAAGAACGGGAAATACAAGTAAAAAGAGAAAGTTGACCATGTTAAAAGAGAAGGGATCTGTAAAACCATTATCATTCCTAGGTTTTTCCTATTTTTTTAAAGCAAAAATGCATCCAATAGATGGTTTTGATTAAGCAGTTTTTATCAACCTAATGATTTTTCGTTTCCTGATACGCATTTAACTGCCCTATGTTCATTAAACTGATGTTTAAGTTTTCTCTCTTCCCTGTATTTAACTCTTCAACATTAAAACCCAAGCAGATAACCGGGATGCTAATCATATTTAAGCTTAATGCCTGATTATTTCGTCATGTTTAATAATGCTAATCTAATCAATCTAAAAACTTATCGATTTTCTTTAATGATTGTCTCTGTTTTTCGTAAACCCCTTACAGCCCATGCAAAACCGCTTATTTAAGCACATTAGCTTAATTCGGTTAATCCTGTTAAATATTTTTACTTTTATTATTGGATTAACGCGGTCACTTTGTTAATCAACTCAGGACTGGTTTTGCCTGATGTTTTCTCTGCCAATATCAATATAGCAGCGAATTTTTTACCCGTTTTTAAAAGCCTTAATCACTTATTTTCACCGTTAATGATTAAAGTTTTCACCTGTTTTTTCATCACACACTGACTATTTTTTCCAGATGTTAAAACGATACTGACAGACCCTAAACTGCTTTTTAACGACGGTTTTATCATATCCAGATAAAGCGTCTCTTATCTTGCCTGAATGAGTGAAAATTTCTGACCCTCTGGCTTTCAAACGATATAAAAAACGCTAAAACGAAAGATTAAAGACAGTAAAAACAACGTTAAAACCCCGCCGGTGGTAGCAAAATACGATAAAAAAAGAGTTTAATGCCCATGCCAAGTTGCTACTCTTGGCTTTTTTAGGATTCCTTGTTAGGAAGCCTCAGGTTTTATCATTGCTTCCATTGAATAAAATTCGGGTTTTGGGTGAGCGTAGTGGGTTAAAAATTTGGGATTTATGTCACATTTATTAAGTTAATCAAATATTCATCACCTAAACAGACGGGACAACCTAAGTTTTTTGTTATATGTTCCTGACTGGATATTAAACACATAAAATGACTTATCAGTTCAGTTATCTTAACAGTAATGGAATATCCCCGACGTTGCCTGTTCATACAGGTTATCAATAAGACTATCAGCGACAAACTGCTGGCGCCTTTATAGTTCTGAAACTTGCCCGAGGCTCTTTAACCCTTGAGGAGCTTATGAGCTGCTCTCCTGGCCTGATAATGCGTTCAGTTAACATCTCATCTTGTTGTTATCTGACCACGCCAGGGGAGTTCACTGGAACATTACAACCTGTTTCAATCAACAACGGAAAAAGCATGGAAAACACAACCTATCAGATGAATGAAGGCTCACTGGCTATCCCGGACAACTGGCGGGATGAATCCATGAATGTATTTGTGCTGCCGGACGACAGCGGCATCAATCTGGTGGTCAGCCGCACCCCGGTCCCCGCC
>NZ_RCWB01000006.1 GCF_018448885.1 Photorhabdus caribbeanensis | reverse complement strand
AAGATATCCTGAGACGTAATATTGATATCCTCAGTCAGAACTTTGCCATTCACTTTCCGGCTATTCGGCACTGCTCCCTGAGCCAAATTCACCGTTTCTATCAAACCAAGATTTTTCAAAACTCACTATTCCATGAAATTTCCGAAAGAATAGTTTCGTATTGGTACTAAGCAGGGGCTCATGGGGTGAAAATTATCTATATTCAGGTGCCAATAAATAATCAGAACGGTGGTTTACAGAGAAAAGTGTTGATGTGTATAAATTATCATCTATTTTTGTGGGGAAAATCTGTGAAAAAATAATCAATAAACAGAACTAAAAGTTCATGACAGAAGAAACAGATATTGATTTTCCAGGGTTTCTTTTTCCGCGCTCTATAAAGTACGGGTAGTTAAATTATTAGAAAAAATAATAAATTAACTGACCTGATTTGTACCATCTCCCACACATTTCTCATCGAATGATTTAATAATTCGGATACTTCAACATAGCGAGACACCTTAACAGGAGAACCGCTAATATGGCACAAGATTATCATCACGGCGTCCGTGTACAGGAAATTAACGAAGGCACACGTACCATCACCACAGTTAGCACCGCTATTGTTGGTATGGTGTGTACCGGTCCTGAAGCAGACGAAAAAACTTTTCCATTAAATACTCCGGTCTTGATTACTGATGTTTCACTCGCCATTGGCAAAGCTGGTAAAACCGGTACATTGCCTCAGGCACTCAAAGCTATCTCAGACCAGTCTAAACCCGTTACTGTTGTTGTCCGTGTAGCACAAGGTGAAACGGAAGAACAAACTACCAGCAACATCATTGGTACTACAACTAATGAAGGTAAGAAAACCGGTATACAGGCACTGTTGGCAGCACAAAGCCAATTAGGTGTGAAGCCACGTATTCTGGGCGTCCCTGGGCTGGATACGAAGGCTGTTGCTGTTGAGTTGGCGAGTATCGCGCAGAAACTGAGAGCAATGGCTTATATCAGCGCCTATGGCAGTAAGACTATCTCAGAAGTTATCGAATATCGCAAAAACTTCAGTCAACGAGAGCTAATGTTGATTTGGCCTGATTTCCTGAGTTGGGATACTGTTTCTAATAAAGAAACTATCGCCTACGCCACTGCTCGCGCACTGGGTTTGCGTGCAAAAATTGATGAAGAGACAGGTTGGCACAAAACACTGTCCAACATCGGTGTCAATGGCGTGACCGGTCTTTCAGCAGACGTATTCTGGGATCTTCAAGATCCAGCAACTGATGCTGGTTTGCTAAACCAAAATGGTATCACGACACTTATCCGTAAAAATGGCTTCCGTTTCTGGGGTTCCCGTACCTGCGCTGATGACCCATTGTTCCAGTTCGAAAGTTACACTCGTACTGCCCAAGTATTAGCTGACACTATGGCAGAAGCACATATGTGGGCAATCGATAAGCCACTAACTCCTTCACTCGTACGAGACATTATCGAAGGTATCAATGCTAAGTTCCGCGAACTGAAATCTGGGGGCTACATTATTGACGGTCAATGTTGGTATGACGAAAACGCTAATGATAAAGACACCTTGAAAGCAGGGAAATTGACCCTCGATTACGACTATACACCTGTACCACCACTGGAAAACATGATGTTACGCCAGCGTATTACAGATCGTTACCTGATGGATTTCGCGAAAAGCATAAACGGCTAAGGGGAAACAGATGGCATTACCTCGCAAACTTAAATTCCTGAACTTGTTTAATGATGGCAATAGTTATCAGGGAATAGTGGAAGAACTTACTCTGCCTAAGCTGAGTCGTAAACTGGAAACCTATCGTGGCGGTGGTATGAACGGTAGCGCAACCGTGGACTTAGGCTTGGATGAAGGTGCATTGGACGTTGAATTTACTCTGGGAGGAATGGAAGCTCAACATTATCGGCAATGGGGTCTGACCAAAGCTGATGGCGTAATGTTGCGCTTTGCAGGCTCCTGCCAGCGCGATGATACCAGCGATGTGATTGCTGTTGAAATCGTGATGCGTGGCCGCTTCCATGAGTTTGACCACGGTACTTATAAGCAGGGAGATAATACTCAGACCAAAATAAGCGCTAAAAACACCTATTTCAAATTGACGTGGGATGGTGAAGTTCTGATCGAAGTGGATACCGTTAACATGGTTGAAGTCGTTAATGGTGAGGATCGCTTGGCAGATCATCGTCGCGCTATGGGTCTTTAATCTAATCGGATAAACAAGGTTGAACCATGACAGAAACACTAATTACTCAAAACGACGAGCAGCGCACAATCGTATTAGAAGAACCGCTTGCACGTGGTAATAGCAACATCACTGAAGTGGTGGTGCGTAAACCGAACAGTGGCGCGCTGCGTGGTGCTCGGCTACAGGCTTTGCTGGAGATGGATGTGGACTCAATGATGTTGGTTTTGCCACGTGTTACCACACCAGCTCTCACTAAAAGCGATCTGTTGTCAATGACACCCGGCGATCTGATTAATCTCAGTGTTGAGGTGGTCAATTTTTTGTTACCGAAGTCGGCGAAGTCCGGTTTCCAGACCGACTAACCGTAGATGAATTGGTGGCAGATATTGCCACCGTTTTCCACTGGTCTCCGGCAGTGACAAGTGAAATGTCACTACCGGAATTACTGGACTGGCGACATCGGGCCATCTTACGAAGTGGTGCAGAAAATGAGTAATACACAGTCACAGCTTAAATTGGTAATACAGTCCGTTAATAAGCTGACCGGCGCCTTGAAATCCGCACAGCGAAATAATAAAAGGTTGGCGGATTCTATCCGGCAAAATCGCGATGAATTCAAGCGATTAAATCAGACTTATAAAGCAATTAAACCTTATTCTGCTCCTGAATATGCGCAGGAAACTGCGCATACCAGTGACAAAAAGGAAGAAAATCGCGGTGAAGGTCGTTATAGCAAAATTAAAGAGCTTCGTGACCGCATTAGCCAATATGGCGCTAATGCAAAATCGGCAGGCGGTAAGATACTGACAACCAGTAAAAGCTTTCTGATGCCGAGTTATGATCTCAGTGTTCAAATGTCCAAAATTCAGACAAAAACCAATACTGAAAAAAATTCTCCTAAATACACCATGTTGCTCAATCAAAGTCGCGAGCTGAGTAAAAACACTGAGGAAACTGTGCATACCAGTAGCCAAAGCGAAGAAAATCGTGGTGGAAATCGTTATAGCAAAATCAAAGAGTTTCGTGATCGCGTTAGCCAATATGGCGCTAATGCGAAATCGGCAGGCGGTAAGATACTGACAACCAGTAAAAGCTTTCTGATGCCGGGTTATGATCTTAGTGCTCAAATGTCCAAAATTCAGGCACAAACCAATATTGAAAAAAATTCTCCTGAATACGCCATGTTGCTCAACCAAAGTCGTGAGTTGAGTAAAAACACAGGGATTTCAGCTAGCCAAATTGCGCAGTGGCAGAGCCTTTATGCTTCTAAAGGTTATTCTCCTGACCAGATAAAGAATATGATGCCTGGCGCGGTATTAATGTCACAGGCAAGCGGTACAGATTTCGCCAATGTGGTTGATATTAGTACTAATGTACTGGAAGGATTTAAATTACAATCCGAAGAGATGGGGCATGTAAGTGATGTTTTGACGGCAACGCTTATTGGCTCAAAAACAACGTTGGCGGGATTGGGTGACACCATGAAATCTGTCGCTCCAGCGGCTACTTCTTTGGGGATTGATATTGAAACCGTTGCGGCTGCTACAAGAAAGCTAAGTGATGCCAATATCAAGGGAAGTGAAGCTGGAGAAGCTTTGAGCAATGTACTAAGCCGGTTGGCTGAACCACCTAAAGCTGCCGTCGCCGCATTGAAACAACTAGATATTAAAACTCGTGATGCTAAAGGTAATTTACGGCAATTACCTGATATTCTCGTTGAACTAGATGATAAAACCCGTTCAATGAGCGGCAAACAACGTACAAGTTATTTCACAGCAATTGGTGGTGAAAATGCTGCTCCTGCTTTGGATGTATTGGTAAATCAGGCAGGACAGGGAGGGTTGCAATCTTTTATCGCGGAACTAAAAAGTGCTCAAGGTGAATCCCAAAAAGTTGCCTCTGCAATGACGAATAGTCTTACCGGTGATATACAAAAGCTTAATGCCGCTTGGAGTGATCTAGGTGTTCAGATGTTTTCTGGCGTAGAAGGTCCTGCAAGGGAAGTCACTCAGCAAGTAACAAATGTAGTCAATAAAGTCAGTGAGTGGATGGAAGCCAATCCTCGCTTGGCTGCAACGCTTGCGACTATTACGGTGGTAGTTGGAGGCATGTTAACTGTGTTTGGCGCATTGGCACAGGCGATCGCTGCGATATTGCTTCCATTGGCTGTAGCGAAATATAGTCTTACCTTCTTTGGTAGTACTGGTGTGAGAGCTCTCGGATTAGTTGGGAATGCTCTGAAAATGTTGGGTAGCACCATGATGATCGTCGGTCGTTTGATGATGGCTAACCCAATCCTCGCCATTATTGGTGTCATTGCTATGGCGGCTGTTTATATTTGGCAAAACTGGGAAACATTGGGGCCGAAATTTTCTCAGCTTTGGGAAAATATTAAAATTAGCCTCAGTGAGAAATGGGAATCCATTAAACAGAGTGTTCTGCAAACTTGGGAAAGTATTAAAACTAATATCAGTAATGCCTGGGAATTAGTTAAACAGAATACATTGGATATCTGGGAGAATATTAAAAAATCGATCTCGGATAAATGGAATGAAATTATTACTGACGTAATGAATCTGCCCAGTAAATTTAAAGAGGCTGGCACAGCGATAGTTAACAGTTTATTGGAGGGGATTAATGAAAAATGGGAAGCCCTGAAAAAGAAACTGACTTCATTGTCTGAATATCTCCCTGACTGGATGCGGTCAAAGGAGGATATTTCAAAAGAAGCTAATAGCAATGTGAGCCCTAATGTCAGTTCGGTTCTGCCCAAACATGACAAAGGTGGCGTTATTCCGGCTGGACGATTGGGTATTGTGGGTGAATATGGACCAGAGATTGTCACTGGCCCTGTCAATGTTATTAGCCGACGACAGACTGCTAGACTTGCTGCCGCTGCGGCATTTTCTTTAAGCGTAATGGCGCCTTCTACCGCAGCCAGAACAGCGCCATTGCATGTTCAGAGTTTACCGGTTCATTCTTATCCGCAGATTCAGGAAAAGAAAGCGGACAAACGTCAGATGGTAGAGTACCGCAGTGAATCACCGGTTTATCATATAAATATCTATGGTGCACCGGGGCAATCTGCGCAGGATATTGCAGCAGCGGTTAGGCGCGAATTGGATGATCGGGAACGTAAACAGCAGGCTCGTTTACGCAGTTCATTCTCTGATAGAGGAGAATTCTAATTATGATGGCTGCACTGGGTTTATTTGTTTTTATGTTGAAAACCACACCATACCAGAGTATGCAATATACTCAGTCATGGCGACATGCTTTTAATAGCCGTATCGGGATGCGGCCTGCCTGGCAATTTCTAGGGCCGGATAACGACACAATGACACTTTCCGGTTCGTTATATCCAGAAATTACTGGTGGTCGTTTATCATTGACGGTACTACAAGTGATGGCTGATAGCGGTAAGGCTTGGTCTTTTATAGGTGGCAGCGGCACGGTTTACGGTATGTTTGTCATTCAGAGTATCGACCAGACAAGAACTGAATTTATGTCGAATGGTTCTGCCCGTAAAATTGATTTCACGTTGACATTGAAGCGAGTGGATAGTTCTCTAATTGAAATGTTCGGTGATCTTCAGGAACAGTTCTCTATGCTTACAGACAATTTGTCAAATAGAGTCAGAGAGGTATAGTCATGACGTCTGAATTTGGCAGGGGAACTGAAAAAGGCAGTGCACCTTCATTTCTTTTGGAAATTGGTAATAAGGATATCAGCGGGCGCATTCAATCGCGCCTGATATCACTAACAATGACAGATAATCGAGGTTTTGAAGCCGATCAGCTTGATATTGAACTGGATGATGCAGATGGAAGTTTGGTGCTACCTTCCAGAGGTAATGTGATTTCATTGGCGTTGGGATGGCGTGATCAACCACTGATTAGTAAAGGACGTTTTACTGTGGATGAAATTGGCCACAGTGGAGCTCCGGACAAATTAACGATTCGTGCTCGTAGTGCTGATTTTCGTGAATCTCTCAATATGAGACGTGAAGAGTCTTATCATAAGAAAACGATAGGTGAGATTGTCCATACTATTGCAGCTAGAAATAACCTTACCGCCGATTTGCATCAGGATATTGCGAAGATATTTATTAACCATATTGATCAGACGAATGAATCAGATGGTAGTTTTCTGACCCGCCTGGCAAGGCAAGAAGGGGCAATTGCTTCAGTAAAAAATGGTAAGTTGATATTTATCCGGCAAGGACAAAATAAAACAGCCAGTGGTGCGGTTATCCCTGCATTAGTGATTACACGTCGGTCGGGTGATAGCCACAATTTTACCCTCTCCGATCGTGAGGCTTATACCGGCGTGGTAGCAAACTGGTTGGATGTTCGTAAACCGGAGAAAAAACATACCTTAACGGTTGAGCGAAAAGGTCAGAAAAATGCTGATAAATTAACCTCTTATTTAGTAGGTAGCAAAGATAACGTATTGGAACTTTCCCGTACTTATGCTGATGAAGCCAGCGCTAAACGTGCTGCCAAAGTTGCTTGGGAGAAAATACAGCGTGGGGCTGCGACGTTTTCGATTCAACTGGCTCAGGGGCGTGCAGATCTCTACCCTGAAATACCAATTAAAGTTAGCGGCTTTAAACCAGAAATAGATGCTGTCGAATGGACATTAACGACAGTTACCCACACGGTGAATGGTTCTGGTGGTTTTACAACAGCACTGACTCTGGAATTAAAAATTGATGATCTCGATATGAAATAAATGTTCTTTAATGGAGATCTCATTGTTATATTGTTCGCATTATGAGAGTTCATGTTTTAGTTAAGGGTAAGAAAATATGATCAAGTGTCCTCTTTGTGGTAAAGCGGCTCATGCACGCAGTAGCTTTGAGCATTCCAGTCATACGAAAGAACGTTATAATCAATGTCAAAACATCAATTGTGGTGCAACTTTCGTTAGCCATGAAACGTTTGTCCGCTTTATTTCCAAACCTGGTGAAGTAATAAGTGTTAAGCCGCATCCCAAAGAAAAAACTAAAACTCAATTGAATGTGACTTGAAAATTAAAAGTTAATTGTAAATATTTGCCACCAATAGGTGGCTTTTTACTCAGATGCCAGATTTGTTATATATCTTGCTGCTAACCATGTTGCTAAATATCTTGTGAATTAGTTAATAAATTCACTTGCGTCCTTGGTCATATTTTGTCAGCTTTGGTGTAATCAGAATCACTGATCAACACTCACCAAAGTAGGATAATAATGATGAAAAATGTGGGCTTTATCGGCTGGCGCGGGATGGTCGGCTCAGTATTAATGCAACGTATGATTGAAGAGCGGGATTTTGATGTTATTCGTCCGGTATTCTTCACGACATCACAGCACGGACAGCCAGCACCTGATTTTACTGGTCAGCAAGGTACGTTACAGAATGCTTTTGATATCGAAGCGCTTGGTGCTTTGGATATTATTATTAGCTGTCAGGGTGGAGATTATACTAATGAGATTTATCCAAAGTTAAGATCAACAGGTTGGCAGGGATATTGGATTGATGCGGCGTCAGCACTACGTATGAATGATGATTCCATCATTATTCTAGATCCAGTTAACCATACGCATATTCAGCAAGGTCTTGATAAAGGCATAAAAACTTTTGTTGGTGGTAATTGTACTGTTAGCCTAATGTTGATGTCTTTGGGGGGCCTATTTGCTAATGATTTGGTTGAATGGGCTTCTGTTGCGACTTATCAGGCAGCTTCTGGTGCGGGCGCTCGTCATATGCGGGAATTGCTGGTTCAGATGGGATCTCTACATACTCAGGTAGCAAAAGAGTTGCAAGATCCGGCATCGGCTATTCTGGATATTGAAAGAAAAGTAACGGATTTCACTCGTGGCGGTGTTATGTCAACTGAGCAATTTGGCGTGCCGCTGGCAGGTAGTTTAATTCCGTGGATTGATAAACAACTTGATAATGGCCAAAGCCGTGAAGAGTGGAAAGGTCAGGCAGAAACCAACAAGATTCTGAATACCGGTAATAACATCATTACCGTGGATGGCTTGTGTGTACGTATTGGGGCGCTGCGTTGCCACAGTCAGGCATTTACTTTGAAATTGAAAAAGGATATTTCGATTCCTGATATTGAGCAATTACTGGCTAAGCATAATGACTGGGTTCGTGTTATTCCAAATGATCGCGAATTGAGTATGCGTGAATTAACCCCGGCGGCGGTAACGGGAACTTTGAATACTCCTGTAGGGCGTTTACGTAAACTGAATATGGGCCCAGAGTATTTGTCTGCTTTTACTGTCGGTGACCAATTGTTGTGGGGAGCCGCAGAGCCTCTGCGTCGTATGCTGCGTATCTTGGTTTAATTATTTTAATCTATTTGTTTATGTGAAAATCCACTCGTTATTCGAGTGGATTTATCTATGTAGCTCTGTTCATTGTTTCTTTGTTGGTTTATTTTTGTTATCTTACATAAGATATTTTAATTGTTTTTTATCTAAATATACAGTAAATCGTTTTTATAGAGATAGTGGTTGATGGTATTGCTCTTCGGAATGTTTATAAGACAACAGAAGAAGAGAAATAATATGGGTCAGGAACTAATTATATCTACTCAATCATCTGATATGGATTTTTTATTATATTTTTTATTTATAATGGTTTTTTCTATGTTTTTTTTATTTATTAAAAAATACACGAAAAGTAAAAAGAGTATTTCTCTATTTATAATTAACCTTTTGTTTTTTATTTTCTTTTTGTATAGATCAATTAATTATATCTAAATTTAGTTATTCCTTGATTCCACCATTTATATTTTTGAATTTAAATGATGAGGTAATAAGAGTAAGTGCGGTGATATTTTCAATTTTAATTATGATAATGTTCCCAAGGAAGTTTAAATGTTGACGATAAATTATTGGTGAAAAAGAATAATGGATTATGCCGAAATTATTATTTCTACTAAATCATCATGGCTGGATATATTATACTATTATGTTTTATCTCTTGTTATATTGTTTTTTCTATTTATTCTTAGGATAATAATAGAAGAAAAAAATAACAATATTATGGTTATTTTTGGTGTTATCTTGGTTCTTATATTATCTAGTGATCAATTAATTTTAACAGGATATGAGTACAATATACCCAAATTTATTAATTTTAAAAGCGAAAGTATAAAGATTGGTGGTTTTATATTTTCCTTATTGTATATTATTTTAATGCCAAGAAGATATTCTAGATGATTTTTCAAAGATATAATAAAATATCGGAATTAATTTAGTTACTGGACTAATTGTTGATAACGCTATAGCTCTGAGTATTTATCAGCTAGAAAAGGAAAAATAATGATGGACTATATAGATGTTACAATTTCCACTCAATCTACTTGGCAGGATATTTTACTGTACTATTTTTTATCTTTGGTAATATTATTTTTACTTCTTATTGTTAAAGTTATTATAGAGAAAAGAGAGAGTTATATTCTCTCTGTTTTTTCATTCTTTATAATAGTCATGTTTGGAACTGCTCAATTGTTTATTGTTAAATATGATGGTTATCATGAAATTATATCGATGTTTATTAATTTAAATAGTGAGGTAATTAGAGTAGGTAGTGTGATATTTTCTATTTTATATGCTTGTATGTTACCAAGAAAATATAAAAATTAGTTTTAAGTTATACCTTGTAAAATCATAAAATAAATTACACTTTATCTATTGGAAATAACAGATAAAAAAAACGCCCATAGAGAATCAATATGAGCGCTTTTTTAAATTGATAATAATATCAATTAGATATCAATATTGGCTGCTTTCAGGGCATTCTCTTCAATAAATGCTCGGCGAGGTTCAACAGCATCACCCATTAGAGTTGTAAACAGTTGGTCAGTTGCAATGGCATCTTTTACTGTCACACGCATCATGCGGCGAGTTTCCGGGTTCATGGTCGTTTCCCATAACTGTTCAGGGTTCATTTCTCCCAAACCTTTATAACGCTGTATAGACAACCCGCGGCGAGACTCTTTAGTCAACCAGTTTAGCGCTTGTTCAAAGCTGCTAACCGGTTGGCGTCGTTCACCACGTTCGATATAAGCGCTTTCTTCGATCAAGTTGCGAAGTTTATCGCCTAGCTGAGTGATTCGGTGATATTCACCGCCGTGGACAAAATCGAAGTCCAATAGATAATCAGTATCAACACCGTGTGTACGAACACACAGCACCGGTTCGTACATTTGGCGCTCACGATTTTCATGGAGGCGATAACTGTAGCTGCTGCCGTTTTGTTCACTGTCATTCAGACGAGTAACCAGCATTTCAATCCATTCTTCAACTTTCGCCTTATCAGACAATGCTTCTTCGGTCAGCTTCGGATGATAAATTAGGCTATTCAATAAACTTAGCGGATACAGACGTTCCATGCGTTTAATGATTTTTTGGACGCCATTAAATTCGGTCACTAGTTTTTCCAGTGGCTCGCCTCTCAGGGCTGGTGCGTGCTCATTGGTGTAAAGTGCAGCGCCGTCTAATGCAATGGATAACTGGTACTCATCCATTGCTTCATCATCTTTAATATATTGTTCTTGTTTGCCTTTTTTGACTTTATACAGCGGTGGTTGAGCAATAAATACATGACCACGCTCAATGATTTCTGGCATTTGACGATAAAAGAAAGTCAGCAATAGAGTACGAATATGAGAACCATCGACGTCCGCATCCGTCATGATGATAATGCTGTGGTAACGCAGCTTATCTGGATTGTATTCGTCACGGCCAATACCACAGCCCAATGCGGTGATCAGGGTTGCTACTTCCTGAGAAGAGAGCATTTTATCGAAACGCGCTTTTTCGACGTTCAGGATTTTGCCTTTTAGCGGCAAAATTGCCTGATTTTTGCGGTTACGGCCCTGTTTTGCCGAGCCACCCGCAGAGTCCCCTTCCACTAAGTAGAGTTCAGAGAGTGCCGGATCACGTTCCTGACAATCAGCCAGTTTGCCTGGCAGTCCAGCCAGATCAAGAGCCCCTTTACGGCGCGTCATTTCTCGCGCTTTACGGGCTGCTTCACGAGCGCGAGCAGCATCAATAATTTTACTGACGACAGTTTTAGCGTCGTTTGGATTTTCCAGCAGATACTCCACCAGCTTCTCATTCATCAACGTTTCAACCGCAGTTTTCACTTCGGAGGAGACGAGTTTGTCTTTAGTCTGAGAAGAAAATTTTGGATCAGGCACTTTAACGGAAATAACGGCAACTAAACCTTCACGAGCATCATCACCAGTAGCACTGACTTTGGATTTCTTATTGTACCCTTCTTTATCCATGTAGCTATTAAGGGTACGTGTCATCGCAGTACGGAAGCCAACTAAGTGAGTTCCCCCATCGCGTTGTGGGATGTTATTGGTGAAGCAGTAAATATTTTCCTGGAACCCATCATTCCATTGCATTGAAATTTCAACGCCGATGCCATCTTTTTCTGTAGAAAAATAGAAAACATTTGGATGAATTGGTGTTTTGTTTTTATTTAGGAACTCAACAAACGCTTTAATTCCACCTTCATAATGGAAGTGGTCTTCCGTATTAGTGCGTTTATCAATAAGGCGGATGGATACACCGGAATTCAGGAAGGAGAGTTCACGCAGGCGTTTAGCCAGAATGTCGTGCTGGAATTCTGTGTTATTACGGAAAGTATCCATGCTCGGCCAGAAACGGACTCGGGTACCTGTCTGTTCAGTTTCTCCAACGACTTTCAGTGGACTTTGTGGCACACCAAGGTGATAAGTCTGTTCATGAACTTTGCCGTCACGGCGGATAACCAATTCCAGCTTTTCAGACAAGGCGTTAACAACGGAAACCCCTACGCCGTGCAAACCGCCGGAGACCTTATAAGAGTTATCATCGAATTTACCCCCCGCATGCAGCACTGTCATAATGACTTCGGCTGCTGAAACACCTTCTTCTTCGTGTATATCGGTAGGAATACCGCGGCCATCATCCTGTACGGAGACAGAGTTATCAGCATGGATAGTGACGATAACTTCGCTACAGTGGCCAGCGAGGGCTTCGTCGATAGCGTTGTCGACAACCTCGAAGACCATGTGGTGTAAGCCGGTACCATCGTCTGTATCACCGATATACATGCCCGGACGTTTACGCACCGCATCCAGCCCTTTTAATACCTTGATACTTGAGGAGTCATATGTATTCGACATCAACGTTTCTCGCTCATTTTTAATCCTGTGGTTGAACCTCTATTTTGCCATTTTCCACGCGAAACATCTTGCTATTTCCATCAAGCATGTCTGTTATTTGGTCGGGATTTATCGCACTGACAAATACCTGAGCTTGCGTGGATTTTAGACGTGCGGCCAGCAACTGACGGCGGCCGGTATCCAGTTCGGAGGCAAAATCATCAAGCAGATACAGACATTGTTGTCCGCTCTGTCGGGTGAAATATTCACCCTGTGCTAGCCGCAGTGCACACATCAATAACTTTAATTGACCGCGGGATAGCATATCTTCTACAGGCGTTCCTTCTGCACGAATGCGCAGATCTGCCTTATGTGGGCCGGAAGCTGTATAGGTTAACATTCTGTCGCGCTCAAATTGGCGCTCCAGTAATTCAGCATAATCACTCTCTTTGTCCCATCCTTGTTGAAAAGAGAAACTTAATATAAATTCGGGTAAGAATTGCTTACAGGTATCCGTAATATCCTGAGTGATGTTTGTAACATATTCACCACGCCACTGATTTATTTGGTTAGCGAGTGGCGCCAATTCCTGATCCCAAGGCCGTATCTGGCTATAACGGGTAACTTGTCGTAGTGCAGCGTTGCGTTGTTTGAGTAGCCGTTTTAAGTTTACCCATGCAGAAAAAAAGCGTGGCTCATTGTGAAAGCAGCCCCAGTCAATAAAGGCCCGTCGATACTTTGGCCCGCCATTCAATAGGGTAAACCCCTCAGGGGTAATGAGCTGCATAGGTAACATCTTGGCTAGTTCGGCAATTTTGCAACCATCCTTGCCATCAATTCTGACTTTACTGTCGCCATTACGGTTTTTACTCAGACCGATAGACTGTTCCCGCTCATTCTCCGGTTGCCCTAGCCGTCCATGCAGAACGAGCTCATTGCAGTCATGACGGATTATCCGTCCTGTCTGAATGCTACGAAAAGAGCGGCCGTGGCCCAGCGTATAAATCGCTTCCAGCACACTGGTTTTGCCGCTGCCATTAGATCCAACCAGAAAGTTAAATCCGGTAGCTAAAGGCAAATCAGCGGCGGCGATATTACGAAAATCGCGGATAAGTAAACGCGTGAGAGTCATATACCTGAAATAAAAATCCGGTTACAGGCGCATTGGCATCACGACATAAGCCGCATTGTGGCTGGCACAGTCTTCTATTTGAACACTGGAAATAGCATCCGTCAGTAATAAACGAACCTCTTCACATCTTAGTGTATTGAGAACATCTAACACGTAACTAACATTAAAGCCTATTTCCATTTCAGCGCCTTGGTAGCTGACATCTACAATCTCTTCGGCTTCTTCCTGTTCAGGGTTATTGGCTGTGATTTTTAGCTGGTTTTTACTGAAATAGAGGCGAACTCCACGGAATTTCTCATTAGAGAGAATTGCCGCGCGTGAAAAAGCCTGTTTCAGCATATCGCAACTCGCTTCCAGGGTTTTATCCGGGTTCTTTGGCAATACGCGACGATAATCAGGGAAACGTCCATCCACCAATTTAGAGGTGAAAATAAAGTCGCCAACATGGGCACGGATATTGTTACTGCCAATTTGTAGCTGTAGCGGAGTATCGCCGCCATCCAGCAATCTCATGAGTTCAATCACGCCTTTACGTGGCACGATAACCGAATGGGAAGGCAGTTTTTGACCAATTCCCATAGAACAGACTGCCAGACGGTGGCCATCGGTTGCAACTGTACGTAGCTCTTCTGCTTCGGTTTCAAACAACATACCGTTGAGGTAATAGCGAACATCCTGGTGAGCCATTGAGAACTGAGTCGATTCAATAAGGCGCTTCAGTGTGGCTTGTGGCAGTGAAAACTCTACCTCACTTTGCCAGTCATCAAGATTTGGAAAATCAGACGCAGGCAATGTGGAGAGCGAGAAACGGCTGCGACCAGAACGCACCAATAGGCGATCACCATCCAGTTCTACACTGATTTCGGCCCCGTCTGGCAAACCTCGCCAGATATCAAAGAATTTACGTGCTGGCACCGTGGTTGCACCTGCTTCGTGTGGCAATGAAAGCGTGACTCTTGCCATCATTTCCATTTCTAAATCTGTGCCGGTCAGCAACAGGGAGCCTTCTGTAACTTGTAGTAATAAATTACCAAGAATAGGCAGAGTAGGGCGTCCACTCAGCGGGCTACTGACCTGTTGCAGTGGTTTTAACAATTGCTCACGTTCAATGATAAATTTCATAGCACTAGGAAGACAATGTTCTGATTAAGTTAGAAAAATCCTCTTTGATGTCGTGACTTTCTTCACGCAGTTGCTCGATTTTACGACAAGCATGCAGCACAGTTGTGTGGTCACGTCCACCAAAGGCATCCCCGATTTCAGGCAAGCTGTGGTTGGTTAACTCTTTTGCCAGCGCCATTGCCATTTGCCTTGGACGGGCAACGGAACGGGAGCGCCGTTTGGAAAGTAAATCGGCCACCTTGATTTTATAATACTCAGCGACTGTTTTCTGAATATTATCAATGGTAACTAGTTTTTCTTGCAGTGCTAACAGATCACGTAATGCTTCACGTACAAAATCAATAGTAATCGCTCGACCGGTAAAATTGGCATTTGCTATTACCCTGTTCAATGCCCCTTCAAGCTCACGGACATTAGAACGTAGGCGTTTAGCTATAAAGAAAGCAACTTCTCCTGGTAACTGGATTTCGTTTTCGTCTGCCTTTTTCATCAAAATAGCGACGCGAGTTTCCAATTCTGGTGGTTCAATTGCAACGGTTAGCCCCCAGCCAAAACGGGATTTTAACCGATCTTCTACCCCATTGATCTCTTTTGGATAGCGATCTGATGTCAGAATAATCTGTTGATTACCTTCCAGTAATGCGTTGAATGTGTGGAAGAACTCTTCCTGCGAGCGTTCTTTATTGGCAAAAAACTGAATATCATCGATCAGTAATGCATCGACAGAGCGGTAATAGCGTTTGAACTCTTCTATTGCATTATTTTGTAATGCCTTGACCATATCCTGAACGAAACGTTCAGAATGCATATAAACCACCTTGGCATTCGCCTTACGTGCCATAATACTATTGCCTACGGCATGTAATAGATGGGTTTTACCCAAACCTGTACCACCATAAAGAAATAGTGGATTATAAGCACCGCCGGGATTATCAGCTACTTGTCTTGCCGCAGCGCGAGCAAGTTGGTTGGATTTACCTTCAACAAAGTTATCAAAAGTATGTTTTGGGTTAACATTAGAGCGATAAGATAGCTCTGGTTGTACCGCAGTGTTATCCCAACTAGGGCGTACTGATGTGTTTTGTGGTGCAGGTGCAACCGGCGTGTGAGCAACAACCCTTTGTGGTGGGCTATCGTTTTGGGAAACGGGTTTATTGCCAACTTCAAAACGTAATAATGGTACTTCTGCTCCACAGAAGTCATTCAACAACCCATTGATGTTGTTGATATACTTCTCTCTTACCCAATCCAGAACAAACCGATTTGGGGCATAAAGTGCCAGAGTGTTACCACTTAGCTCTGCCTGAAGGGGGCGTATCCACATACTGAATTCTGTGGCAGGTAATTCATCCTGCAATCGGGCAAGACATTGCTGCCAAAGCGAAAGTGACACGGTGGACTCCCCTAAAACAAGGCCAATTAACAATTAAAGAAATCGGAGTGGTTAGCTCATTATATTGGGTACAAAACAACGACTCCTCTAAGGCGAGGAAGGATCAGTTGTCATGTGTATGGCGATTTTTAATGTCATCGCTCCCCCCATGATCCGAGGATAAGATCCAAATCATGGCTGGGGATCATAGCGCAAAAGACGATATAGATCTTCATTCTTTTACACAGTTTAAGCGCTTTTTATCCACAGGATAAAATTGTCTGTGAAATATAGGGCTGTAAAGGGGTTGTAGTGAAGTTATGGCGGCGGTCAAATGCAGATCGAGAATAAGTTGATATTTAAAATAAAATCGGACTAAGGATCATAACAGAAAACGAAGATCTGCCGGTGATCGTTGCGCTTTGTTCAGTAGTCCGTATAATGTTGCACCCTATGTGCGATGCCAGAGTTTTTTACCGATAATTCTTAGTGAAGGGTTTTGGTGTACGCATGGGCAGAGTGTTGGTAAATATCCGACTCAGTAGAAAAGCCGGCCGACTTTGTGTTATGTAAATTGACTCAGAGCTGTACATTTTATTACAATCCCGCTTCTTTTATATTGATGTTGCGATTGAGGCATCGGTGTCTATTTCTCACTGGCTGCCAACGCATTTACTGAATCAGTAATAATCTTAAGTTAGGTAGAAATCGCTATGAAACGCACTTTCCAACCATCCGTACTGAAGCGTAACCGTTCTCACGGCTTCCGCGCTCGTATGGCTACCAAAAATGGTCGTCAGGTTCTGGCTCGCCGTCGTGCAAAAGGCCGTGCTCGTCTGACCGTTTCTAAGTAATAAAGCTAACCATCTAGTGGTTACGCTCGCTTTTCCGAGGGAGTTACGCTTGTTAACTCCCAAGCATTTCACTTATGTTTTCCAGCAACCCCAACGGGCAAGTTCGCCAGAGATTACTATCCTTGGTCGCCTGAATGAGCTGGGGCATCCCCGTATCGGTCTTACTATAGCCAAGAAAAATGTTAAACGTGCTCATGAGCGTAACCGGATTAAACGGTTGGCCCGTGAAAGCTTCCGTTTAAACCAACATAAGTTGCCTCCTATGGATTTTGTGGTATTGGTTAAGAAAGGTGTTGCTGAGCTTGATAATCGTGAGTTAACGGAGGCGTTGGGTAAATTATGGCGTCGTCACTGTCGTTTGGCTCGCGCTTCCTGATCGCATTAATCCGGGGATATCAGTTGGTCATAAGCCCGCTGTTGGGGCCTCGTTGTCGCTTTAATCCTACATGCTCTCAATATGGCATTGAGGCATTATGCCGATTTGGGGTGATAAAAGGCTGTTGGTTAACGGTGAAACGCGTATTAAAATGCCACCCTTTACATGAAGGTGGTGATGATCCTGTCCCACCCGTAAAAAACAACGATAACAGAGAACACTAACGATGGATTCGCAACGTAATCTTCTTCTCATCGCTTTGCTGTTCGTTTCTTTCTTGGTCTGGCAAGCATGGGAAACAGATAAAAATCCGCAGCCAACGACAGTACAGGCCACGCAACAAACGGATATGCCGAGCAGTGAGAATCAAGCTGTACCAGGCAGTGGAAAAGGTAAACTTATCACGGTTAAAACTGATGTGCTCTCTTTGACCATCAATACTCGTGGAGGTGATATCGAAGAGGCTGACCTGTTAGCCTATCCTGATACTTTGGGTTCAAACCAGCCATTCAAGTTGTTGGAAACAACACCTGCTTTCACTTATCAAGCGCAAAGTGGATTGACGGGGAAAGATGGTCCAGATAATCCGCTGAATAGTGAACGCCCGCTGTATACCGCAGCACAGGATAGCTATGTATTGGCTGATGGGCAGGATGAATTGCGTATCCCGATGAATTTCGTCACTAAAGATGGCATTGTTTATGTTAAAACATTTGTCCTGAAACGTGGTGAATACGCGATTAGTGTGGATTACCATATTAATAACACGACGGAAAAACCGTTACAGATGACCTTCTTTGGTCAGTTGAAACAGAGTGTTGAACTGCCAAAGCATCGTGATACAGGCAGCAGTAACTTCGCACTGCATACTTACCGTGGCGCGGCCTATTCTTCAGACGATACCAAATACAAAAAATATAGCTTTAGCGATATTGAAGGTGAACCTTTATCCGTGGCCACCAAAGGTGGTTGGATTGCCATGTTGCAGCAATATTTTGCTACCGCTTGGGTTCCCGCGGCAAATGAAACTAGTACTTTCTACACAGCCGCATTAGGTAAAGAGATGGCTGCGATTGGCTATAAGAGTGCGCCAATCTCTGTTGCGGCTAATAGTGAAAAAACGATCTCCTCTACACTGTGGATTGGCCCGGAAATTCAAGATGAAATGGCCGCTGTGGCGTCTCATTTGGATCTGTCGGTAGACTATGGTTGGTTGTGGTTTATCTCTCAGCCATTATTTAAGCTGTTGAAGTTCCTGCATGGTTTTATTGGTAACTGGGGCTTCTCCATCATCGTTATCACCTTTATTGTGCGTGGTATCATGTACCCGCTGACCAAAGCACAATACACGTCAATGGCGAAAATGCGTCTGTTACAGCCGAAATTGGCGGCTATGCGCGAGCGTATTGGTGATGATAAACAGCGTATGAGCCAGGAAATGATGGCATTGTATAAAGCAGAGAAAGTGAACCCACTGGGTGGTTGTTTGCCTCTGTTGATCCAGATGCCAATCTTCCTTGCTTTATATTACATGTTGATGGGTTCTGTTGAATTGCGTCATGCGCCATTTGCTGGCTGGATTAATGACTTGTCTGCGCAAGATCCTTATTACATCCTGCCATTGCTGATGGGTGTGACAATGTTCATCATTCAGAAAATGTCTCCGACGACAATTACTGATCCGATGCAACAGAAGATTATGACCTATATGCCTGTCATATTTACCATATTCTTCCTGTGGTTCCCATCAGGTCTGGTTCTGTATTATATCGTCAGTAACCTGGTGACAATTATCCAGCAGCAATTAATTTATCGTGGGCTGGAAAAACGCGGCTTGCATAGTCGTGAGAAAAAGCCAGCGAAATAAAACGTAGCTTCAGCCAGAATGAATATATGCTGGCCGTTGTAACAGAAAAGGCGGTCACTGACCGCCTTAACTATTTTAGTTAAAAGTAATTTGAGTAAAAAAATAATTTGGGCGAAAAAGTCAATAGAGAGATAACCATGAATACCACGGATACGATTGTTGCTCAGGCTACCCCACCAGGACGAGGAGGGGTTGGTATTTTACGTGTTTCCGGCCCGAAAGCCGCACAGGTCGCTGAGGTGGTATTAGGTAAATTACCCAAACCCCGTTATGCAGATTATCTGCCATTTCGTGATGTAGATGGTCAGATACTTGATCAGGGGATTGCTATTTACTTTCCGGGGCCGAATTCCTTTACCGGGGAAGATGTACTGGAGCTTCAAGGGCATGGCGGGCCGGTTATTCTCGATTTGCTGCTTAAACGTATTCTGATTCTGCCAGGTGTGCGAATCGCTAACCCGGGTGAGTTTTCTGAACGCGCTTTTCTTAATGACAAACTGGATTTAGCTCAGGCGGAAGCCATTGCTGACCTGATCGATGCCAGTTCGGAGCAAGCAGCCCGTTCAGCGATGAACTCCTTACAGGGCGCTTTTTCGACTCAAGTTCACCAGATGGTGGAAGCACTTACTCACTTACGAATCTATGTAGAAGCGGCTATTGATTTTCCAGATGAAGAGATTGATTTCCTTTCTGATGGGAAAATCGAAGCTAAGTTGGATGAAGTGATGGCTGAACTTGGGCGTGTACGTGCTCAGGCTCGTCAGGGCAGCCTTTTACGTGAAGGTATGAAAGTTGTTATCGCTGGTCGCCCTAATGCAGGAAAGTCCAGTCTGCTTAATGCATTAGCAGGCCGTGAAGCGGCGATTGTGACGGATATTGCCGGTACAACCCGTGATGTGCTGCGTGAACATATCCATATTGACGGTATGCCGTTGCATATCATTGATACAGCGGGTTTACGTGAAGCCAGTGACGAAGTTGAGCGTATTGGTATTGAGCGTGCCTGGCAGGAAATTGAGCAGGCTGATCGGGTACTGTTTATGGTGGATAGCACGACAACGAATGCGATTGAACCTGTGGAAATCTGGCCTGAATTTATGGCTCGCCTGCCTAAATCGCTCCCTATCACAGTCGTTCGTAATAAGACAGATATGACCGATGAAGAGACAAGTATTGCAGAAGTAAGTGGTTACTCGCTCATTCGACTTTCTGCCCGTAGTGGTGAAGGCATCGATTTATTGCGCGATCATCTGAAAGAAACGATGGGTTTTAGCAGTAATACCGAAGGCGGTTTCTTGGCTCGTCGTCGTCATTTACAAGCATTAAATACCGCAGCGGAACATTTACAACAGGGCCATGAACAATTGGTGATTGCCCGTTCAGGTGAATTGCTGGCAGAAGAGTTGCGTCTGGCGCAGCAAGCATTGAGCGAGATCACGGGTGAATTTACCTCCGATGATCTGCTAGGAAGGATTTTTTCGAGTTTTTGTATTGGCAAGTAAGTGGGTAAAAGGCAAAAGTGGAATTTTTTACCGGTTATAGCAGGTAAAATTATATTTACCGTCTATAGCGTGTAAAAATTGATTTACCTGTCATAGCGTGTAAAAATGAGGTTAACTGTTCAAATTGGTTGACCTCAATATGAAAGTGACTAACTCGAAACAACTTAGCGTATATTTAAAAGATATCAGGCTTACTCAAAAACTTTCTCAGGGTAAAGTGGCAAGCAAAGTGGGTATTCGGCAGGACACGGTATCAAGCTTTGAGCTGCACCCAGATTCTACCAAGCTGGAAACCTTCTTTAAGATTATGTCGGCGTTGAATTTAGAACTCGATATCCGGCCAAGAAACGTGACTAAGATAAATTCGTCAGTGGAAGATGATTGCACAACGTCGGACCCGGTGTGGAAAGAGGAGTGGTAATGGCAGCACTGGATGTCTACATGAACGGTTATCGGGTTGGAGTATTCACCAAAGCCAATACTGGTTCCCACCATTTCAAATATGATGAGTCCTGGCTTAAGTTATCGGGTAGTCGTCCCATTTCACTGTCTATGCCTCTGCGTCATCAAGCTTATCAGGGTGACGAGGTATATAACTTTTTCGATAATCTACTGCCGGATAACCCGGAAGTCAGAAGAAGAATTGTTGCCAGGCACAATGCTGAATCAACTCAACCTTTTGATCTGCTGGCTAAAGTTGGTCAAGATAGTGTAGGAGCTTTGCAATTGGTACCGCAAGGTACATCCGCTAATGATATCAAGAGGATTGAATACAAGCCCTTATCCAAGGTGGAACTAGAGAAAGTGCTAACTGGCTACCAAGCTGGTGCGCCATTGGGGATGATCGAAGAAGAGGAAGATTTTCGTATATCCATTGCCGGCGCACAGGAAAAGACAGCGCTTTTAAATATTGATGGAAATTGGTGTTTGCCATTAAATGCCACGCCGACAACACACATCATCAAACTTCCCATTGGTAAAATTGAGAGTCATTCATATTCCATTGATATGTCTGAAAGTGTGGAAAATGAATATCTGTGCATGTTGATTGCCAGGATGTTTGGGCTGTCTATTCCTCACTGCTTAATAATGAAAGTGGGAGAGATAAAAGCATTAGCGGTAGAACGATTTGATCGCAAGTATTCATCTGACAACAGTTGGATAATGCGGCTGCCTCAGGAAGATTTCTGCCAAACCTTGAGCGTGCCTTCGGCGAAAAAGTATGAGAGTCATGGTGGCCCTGGGATTCCCGAGATCATGTCCTGCCTCTTGGGTTCGGTTAAAGCCGAGACTGACCGTTATGAATTTATGAAGATCCAGGTATTATTTTGGCTGTTGGCCGCCACAGACGGCCATGCAAAAAACTTTTCGCTGTTTATTGAGGCTGAGGGGCATTATCGGCTAACGCCTTTTTATGACATTCTTTCCATGTACCCTGTATTCGGAGGCAGAGGGCTTCATCCCCGAGATGCCAAATTGGCGATGGGGCTAACTGGGACGAGAGGTAGGAAGTACAGTATAGAACAGATATTCCCAAGGCACTTTTTTCAAACAGCCAAGGTCGCTGGATTTGATAAGGATTCGATGGCAAGAATTCTTACTGAATATGCTGAGTCGGTTGATACTGTTGTCATGAATGTCAGAGACCAGTTGCCGATAGATTTCCCTGTTCATATCAGTAATTCGATATTGGGAGGGTTACAAGCCAGAGCAAAGCGCCTGAAAATTGGGTGAGATTAACATTCTCATCAATATTATCTACAGCAAGCGCCATATAAATATGGCACCTACTCACATTATGGGTATATATACCCTATGGATTTCGAGATGCATCGCGACGGCAAGGGAGCGAATCCCCGGGAGCATAGGTAACTCTGTTACCGGGGTGAGAGAGTGCAGCCAACAAAGAGGCAACTTGAAAGATAACGGGTATAACTTACTTTTTACCTGCAACGTCTAATTGCTGATAAATATAGTGTTTATAACTCTCCACTAGCGCCTTATCCTGGCAATCATCCAACGCTCCCCGGCAAAGATGACGCATGGTCATATTCGCGCGATAAAAAGGTGAAGCATCCAGTTTAGCTCTCTCCATAATCATGCCGCCAAGGAATGAAATATCCGTCAGTTCATCAGTCTGAATGGGTTCTCCCTGTTGCAAGTTATCCCGCATAGTAAATTGGGTGATATGACTTGGATTTGAAAATACGCCATTGTACTGATTTAGGCTGATATTAGGTTGATGATCACCAAAATAGAGGAACATGGTTGGTTTTTCCCGCTTAGCAACAAACTCACTGAAATCTTTGATTGCCGGATCAGAAGTTTTGATTTTCTCCATATAGTGACTGAATTTACCCACTGCCTGTGAATTTTTCACATGTCCGGTAAGCCCGTAATCATCAGCGTGATCTTCATCATATGGGCCATGTTCATACATAGTCAGTGAGAAAATAAAGAGTGGTTTATCCGTTTCCTGTGCCAAAATTTCTTTCGCATAACCCAACATCTCTTGTGTAGAGATAGTCCACAGATTTTTATCGAGACTGGCGGGATATCCCAATTCTTGTGGCTGAATAATGCGATCAACGCCGAGAGTCTGATAAGCATGACCGGAATGATAAGAAGATTTATTAAATGGCGTCAAAACAACCGTGTAATAACCATTCTGTTTCATTTCACGGAACAAACTGTATTTCAGGTGATCGACGATAAAATAAAAAACTGCATTCTTACGTGAGCCAAAATCGTCCGTATTTAAGCCCGTCAGTGCGGAGAATTCAGATAACCAGGTTCCACCACCGAAAGTTTGCACTCGCATTGGGCTTTGTGCGCTGACACCAGAATCCCGTTGGAACATATAAAGATTGGGTAAACGGGTATCATCAGGCAATTGATAGATATGCGGAGTCACGGTGGATTCCTGTAATAACATTACCACGTCAGGTTTAATCGTTGATTGCGGCACAGGCAGCACAACATTCTTAGCTTGTTGCAGAAAATAATCGGATGATTGCCCAAACTGAGGTGCATGATATTTGGCATCTTTAGCCGACATCACCATATTGGTGACTGTACCACGTCCTTTTGGTAGTGAAGATTCCCACTGTTCTCTGAACGCATTGGCAGTAGCGCTCACTTCCCATGTACAAAACGCCGCCAGAACCAAGCCGACGGTACGCCATTTGAAACCACGGCGGGGAGATGATTTTTTCCAACTCAGCGTCATGTTAAACATCAACCAGATAAACATAGCGACAACGCCTAAACCGGCCAGCCAATAGTGGCGTAATGTTTCCTGATTGGCAGGATCAAACATCAAGTTTAGATCGGAGAACATCAACTGCTCTTTGTAGTAATGAACTTTTATCTGATTGAGAAACTTAAAGATAATAAACAGTGTTCCGGTAAAGGCAGCGGAAAACAGCAACCGAGCTGATACAAAAAATACCAGACCAAATATCACACCAAACACGCCGACAGCGATCAGCGCCGGGTAAATATCTTCACTTTTTTCAAAAACCAGTATTAAAGTTGCAATGAACAATAATCCCAGATAAACGCCTGATATTATCTTCTTTTTCATATCGTATTGAATCCAATTAATAGATGGTTCATGGTTGGCAAAATAACACAGATCAGTTGAATCGATGAAGCAAGACGGTGATTTTGCTGAAATCATCTATATTTTAAATAAAAAAATCATCAGAACAGTCCATTATCCCTGAGAATATGTGACTCAGCCTGACGACGAGTAAAGCCGCTGCGATTAAAAAATTCTAATATTTGAATAGCCAATTTACGACCAATACCGAGTTGATCACGAAAATCGGCAGCGGTAATTGCACCATAATCTTGATTGAATTGGCGAATCAACTCCGCGAATTGTTGAATTCGTTGGCTGCAATAATAACGATCAGGAACAATCGCGATAATATGCCCCAATTGAGCGGATTTTTTCAACAAATTGCGGATAGTTGCCTCTTCTTCTTTTAAATCCGCAGCTAGATCGCGTACCCACCACGGATCATCTGTGAAATAGGGGGCGATTCGTTGCCACAATTTTGCTTGTTCATCGCTAAAAGCCAAACCGTGTTCAGGAAGATATAACCAACCACGTAACTGCTTTAGCTGTCCATCACTGAGCAATGCATCTATCAAAGTGTAAACGAGCGCTTCATCCAGTGTTGGCAGCGCCATTCGTTTCAGACGCGCCCTTCCTAAACCCAGTTGATCAACATGTTGCCGGTGATATTCGGCCAAAACTTGTAGTAATTTCTGCTTTGCTGATCTGGCATTGTTCTGTGACAACACCATACCATTGGCAATAATCACATCCTTATCAACGATTAGCTGGTGGAGAGTTGCTTCCGTTAATTGACGCGCCCAAGAAAAGTGGTCGAGAGAAAGTGCGCCTCGTGGCAAATGGAGCGCTAAATTCGCCGCATGATCTGATGTTCTGGCAAGCTGAGTGAGCCAATGCAAGAATTCTGGCTGACGCTTACCGCGGCGGGGGGAATTTAGGTTTATCACCCGCGCGCCAGCTAATGTTTTTCTGGCGCTGATATCTCGCAATATTAGCCGATCATTCTCAACCAACCACAATGGGCTATCAAGCGCCAATTCAGCCAACAGAGGTTTATCAGAAGGCTGATTTAGTAATGAAATCCGTCCCGTTATATGGCTGGCAGCATGATGAATATGAAGTGGTTGCCAGTTTCGCAAAGGTTCATCAGTTTCGACTTCCACCAAGACCTTTTCTACATGCTGAAAGGGTTTGTGGGAAAGTAGCCAATCACCACGGGAAAGCTGTTCTTTACTGACATCACCAGTAATATTGAGCGCAATACGTTGCCCGGCCTGAGCCGTATCGGTCTGTTGATTCTGAGCATGCAAGCCACGTACTCTGACTTGTTGATTCCGGCCAGTCAGCCAGAGGAGATCTCCCACACTGACCCGGCCGGCCAATGCTGTTCCCGTTACGACCAGACCGGCTCCTTTTACACTGAAAGCACGATCTATCGCCAGACGAAAACGTTGATGTAATTTTTCATGCTGCTTATTTTGCTGATGTAACTGCAACAGATGTTGCCTCAAAGGGGCAATACTTTCTTCATCCGTCATAGCCGTTACAAATAGAGAGGGGATGCCCCAACCCTGCTTTGCCAGCTCATGTTCAATTTGCTGGCGGACTTCAACTATTCGTTGTGATTCCACTCGATCTGCTTTAGTGAGCGCAACGGTCATAGACGGGCGGCCAATCAAACGCAGAATAGCTAAATGTTCTCTTGTTTGAGCCATTACTCCGTCGTCACAGGCAACCACCAATAAAACATGATCGATACCCCCGATCCCTGCCAACATATTAGCGAGGAACTTTTCATGTCCGGGCACATCGATAAAACCAACCGAAGAGCTATCCGGTTGCAGCCAATAGGCATAACCTAAATCGATGGTCATCCCGCGTTTTTTCTCTTCCGGCAAATGGGCTGTATTAACGCCGGTAATTGCCTGGATAAGTGTGGTTTTACCATGATCAACATGGCCCGCGGTGGCAAAAATCATAATAGTTTCAGGAAATTATTGTATTTCGGTAATTTATTGTATTTCAGAAAATTACAGCAATAGTGTCTGCAATAGCACTTTTTCATCTTCGAGACAGCGTAAATCCAGCCAAAAACGCCCGTCAGAGATACGGCCAATAACGGGTTTGGCTAATTCACGCCAGCGCCGGGCCAACCGTTCCAACGAACTCCCCTGACCGTCAATAGCGGTGAAAGTTAAAGCCCAACTTGGCAGGCGATCAACCGGCAGTGAGCCACTGCCAATCTGTGAATAACATGGCTCATCACGGACAATAAACTGATCACCGTAACGTGCTTGAAGCTGAGGTAATAACCGTTGTGCCATATTATGCACTTGTTGTTGTGAACGGGTTAATAAACGTAACGTTGGCAACTGCTGGCAAAGCTGTTCAGGGCGCTGATATAACCGCAATGTGGCTTCTAAAGCGGCCAGCGTCATCTTATCTGCCCGCAAAGCACGTTTCAGCGGATGACGCTGGATTGCTTCTATCCAGCGCTTTTTACCGAGAATAATGCCAGCTTGTGGCCCCCCCAGTAATTTATCACCTGAGAAAGTGACCAGATCGATGCCCTGATTCAGATAATCCTGGGGCATAGGTTCGGCTGGCAAGCCATATTGCGCCATATTTATCATGGAGCCGCTGCCCAGATCAATTGCAGTGGGGATTTGCGAGGCCATTCCCAGAGCGGCCAATTCATGACCAGACACTTCTGCGGTAAAACCTTCAATATTGTAGTTACTGGCATGTACTTTCATGAGGAGAGCGGTCTCTTCATTAATCGCTTGCTGATAATCTTTCAGGTGAGTGCGGTTTGTTGTACCGACTTCAACTAATCGACATCCTGCCTGAACCATGACATCAGGAATACGGAATGCTCCGCCAATTTCCACTAGTTCGCCGCGAGAAACTACAACTTGTTTACCGGATGCCACGGTTGCCAATAATAACAGCACAGCCGCTGCATTATTATTAACAATACAGGCATCTTCCGCTCCGGTTAATTCGCGCAGTAAATCTGCCAAAGCGTGGTCACGGTGTCCACGCCCGGCGTCATTGAGGGAATATTCCAATGTTACGGGTGAACGCATCACTTGTGTTACCGCTTCAATAGCCGATTCGGCCATTAATGCTCGACCAAGATTGGTATGAATCACCGTACCACTGAGATTGAACACCGGTTTTAAAGCCAAAGTTTGTTTCTGCTCCAGTTGCTGACCGAGAGCCAGGGCCCAGTTATCACACCAATCAGGCAGTGCTTGATGCTGCGTGATATAGATTCTTGCCTGCTCCTGCATTCCTCTTAATGTGGCAGTTACCAGCGTCTGTCCATATTGTTCCACGAATGGTGTTATTTGTGGCTCACGCAATAGACGATCAATAGCGGGGAGCTGGCTGTACAACAGGCTCGGTTTATATGTCATGGTAATTCCGTCAACTCACTATTACTCATTTGGGAACAAAAACGGGTTGATGCTACTGCGGGCAAAACCTTCCTCTTCCATTTTGGCATCGAGGATAAGTGAAGCTAAATCATCAGCAACGGCCTCAACCTTCGGATCTTTCTCCTGATAGAGAATTTTCAAATAACTACCACAATCGCCGCAACTTTCCGCTTTCACGGCGGCTTGCTCACTATCCAGCGACCAATAATTAAGATCGCGTGTCTGTTCGCAGTTACTGCATTTTACCCGCACCACATGCCATTCACTTTCACACAAACTACAATGCAGATAACGCAGCCCGTTGGTTGTGCCAATCTGAACAACACTTAAAACCGGCATACTGCTACAAACTGGACAGAACTGACGATGTTCACCATATTCTGCCTTCGCTTTTCCTGGGATTTGATTCGCCATTTGCGCCCAATAGAGGGAGAGTGCCGCCCAGATAAAAAGTGCTTTTTCAGGGCTGACTTTACTGAATTCATTTTTCAGCAAAGCATCGGCCATCTGCTCCAGTTCCTGTTCCGACGCCTTGGCTAAATTATCCAGAGCGGCATTAACATGTTCCGATGCATCCGGCAGTAATTCTGCTATCAGAGAGTGAAGCAATTTTTGCCAGTGTCCAGTACGTTGGAAGGTTTTACAATCCAGAGGTGGTTTACCGTCAATGACAGATTTTTCTAAGATATCTGCTATCTCCATTTTCAATGGATTATCATGCAATGCTTTTTGCTGAGCTTGGGCAACTTGTGCTGAAAAGTTAAGATAATCAACGAACGGGCTATCTTCTGCCAGTTGTTGCAAGCGCTCTGCCCGGCGTTGATAAAGGTTTCTTAGATTAGCAAAAAGCAATGGCGGGATATAATCTGCTGCTTTTTCATTGATACGATCTTTGCTTAGTTGTTCTTTAGGAACGATACGAATACTCATTAAGTTCTATCTTCCTGCTATCTGCTTTGGGGCTTTCAGATTAATGATAATCTTAAGCTTGTTGTTAGCGTTCAGCATAGATCAAAAGTGGTTTCTGGGCTACAGAGATAATACTGGAAATGATGTGGTCAGTAATAACTAATATATTCATGAAATGATTGAGAATTTTTTATAACCATTTATTCTTTGTGTGAATTTTTTCTGAAAGAAAAATATTGTTAAGAAATTTCGTTCAATTTAATCTTAAAAATCCCTAAAAAGAGTTAATTGTGATTTTTAACATTTCTTTCTATTATATTTAATATGGCCTAATGATTCATTGATTCACGCCTAAAAACATATAATTAAAGTGAATAATTAATTGTAAAAAGAGAATTAATTATTCATTGCCGCATAAGGAAAAGATAGCAAAGTTAATAATTACATTTTGGTTTAAATGCGTCTCAAATATATATAGTTAGTCATAGTGGTACTATCTATATTTTATATAATAACCTCATTTAAAAATACAGAAAGGGTAATTCAATGCTAATCAATCTCATTACGTCATATAGAAAAACAGCCGCAATCTACACTTTTGTTGAGGCGGGTTTATCTATTCACTTTAAAAATGGAACCTATGTAGATATTAACAAACTTGCTGATCAATATGGTATTGATTATTCTAGACTTAATCGACTATGTGATTTCTTAACTGAAATAGGCGTATTGGTTAGCGGCAACGATGGGGTTGCACTTTCTGAAGAATGCAGCGCACTTGCCGATCCTGATAGTTTTGAATTCTTGACAATAAAATATGAAATTAATCGAGAACATTGGGATTCTTGGTTAATGTACCCAAAATCCTTACTGGAAAACAATGGTAAACCGGCATTTGATATGGCGCATGGAAAATCATTTTATGAGATTTGGGATAATGATAAAGTACTAAAATCAAATTTTGACGCTTTAATGTCAAAATATACAAATAGAATAATTAAAGAACTGCTTGTTATTTATGATTTTAATAAATATAACAGAATATTGGATCTGGGAGGTGGCGACGGAGAGCTTTTAATCAGAATCAGTGAAAAGTTTAAAGGAAAAGATTATGCTGTATTGGACAGATATAATGAAATTCCTATTTATGAGGGTATAGATTTTATAAATGGTGATTTTTTTGAGTCAATTCCGTCAGGTTATGATTTATATATTTTAAAGAATGTACTCCATAACTGGTCTGATAATGACGCAATATCTCTTTTGAAGAATTGCCGAGAAATGATGGATGATAATGCAAACATCCTGATAATAACCTTAATGAAAAAACAAAAATCCCCAATAGTTAAATCTGTTGATTTATTAATGGATATGCTATATTTAGGGAAAGAGCGTTATTTTAGTGAATTCGAACATCTAGCTAATCAGGCGGGACTCGTCGTTCGATATTCTAGAGATATAGATGAAATGTTTTCACTTATCGAATTAGGAGTAAAATAAATTATAGGGACTCATAATTATTTCAAAAGATGATTATATACCCTATGGATTTCAAGATGCATCGCGACGGCAAGGGAGTGAATCCCCGGGAGCATAGCAAACTATGTGACCGGGGTGAGCGAGTGCAGTCAACAAAGAGGCAACTTGAAAGATGACGGGTATATAAGATAAAGACATAAAGGATAACTCAATGCTAGCCGAAATTATTACATCGTATAGAAAATCAGCCGCAATCTACGCTTTTGTTGATACAGGCTTATCTATTCACTTTAAACATGGAGCTTATGTAGATATAGACGAACTTTCCCGTCAATGTGGTATTGATTATTCCCGACTTGAACGATTATGTGATTTCTTAATTGAAGTTGGGGTATTGGTTAGCCACGGCCATAAAGTCACCCTTTCGGAAGAATGCAGTGCACTCGCTGATCCTGAAAGTATGGAGTCATTGATTGTAAAATGGGAACTGAGCCCAGATTGCTGGAATGCTTGGTCAATGTATTCAAGATCTTTACTTGAAAATGATGGAAAACCTGCATTTGAAATCATGCATGGAAAATCATTCTTTGAACATTTGGCGAGTAATAAATTACTTAAATCAAATTTTGATTCTTCAATGTCAAAAGGCTCAGATAAAATCATTGAAAAGCTACTTGATATTTATGATTTTAGCCAATACAACAGAATATTAGATGTTGGCGGAGGGGAGGGAAATCTTCTGGTAAGAATCAGTGAGAAGGTAAAAGGAAAACATTACGCTGTATTAGATAGATATAATGAAATTCCTGTTTTGGAAAATATAGATTTTATAAATGGAGATTTTTTAAAATTAATTCCATCAGGTTATGATTTATATATTATAAAGAATATTCTCCACGATTGGCCTGATGATAAAGCAGTATTAATTTTAGAAAATTGCCGTAAGGCAATGGATAGTAGTTCAAAGATTTTATTGATAAATTATATGAAAAAACCACAATCTAAAGCGGTGCTATATTTGGATATGTTAATGGATGTACTATTTTCAGGAAAAGAACGTTATTTGACGGAGTTCGAACGTTTGGCTAACCAGGCAGGATTGGTTATTCAAGATGTTAAGGATATTGATGAATTGTCTTCAATTATTCAGTTGGGAATAAAGTAACGTAAAGATAATTATATGGATATTTCGCCTCTGAAAAAATATGTAACAATCATGGCGTCGAAATATTTTATGCCATGATTGTTTTATATTAATGAAATATATAGACATTAAAACGGAGAGAAAATTCATTCTCTTGGGGTAAAAATTATTTAAATGGCAAAAATAAACAGATTAAATCATTTTGTTTTATTTTTAAAACCCCTTAAAAGAGTTAATTTTAATCTTCATTGTTTTTTTCTATTATATTTAATATAGTCTGATTAGTAACAATTTGAATCTCTAAAACATAGAATCAAGGTGATTTAATAAATTGTAAAATAAGGAGAATAGTATCTTTATTATATCACGAAAAAGATAGTAAAGTTAATAATTACATTTTCGTTATCAGAATACAATAATTAATCATTATGGTATTTCCTGATTTTTAGATAAAACAATTCATCTTTTTATAAGATAAATATAAAGGGTAACTAATGCTAGTTGAACTTATTGCATCATATAGAAAATCAATTGCCATCTATGCTTTTGTTGATACAGGTTTGGCTGTTCACTTTAAGAACGGGGCCAGGGTGGATATCAATGAAATTGCTATTCAATATGGTATTGATTATTCGAGACTTAATAGATTATGTGAATCCAAGGTGGTTTAATATCAAAATTAAATTATATTTCCTTGTTTAATTTTCAAATATCCTGCAAAGAATTAATTGTGATCTTTATCATTTATTTTTATTAAATTTAATATAGTATAATAAGTTACCCCTAACAATGGATAATTAAAGTGAGTTAACTGGTTGGGAAATAAGGGGAATAAAAATTTATTATTTCATGAGGAAAAGGTGACAAAACTAATAATCACAATTTGGTGAAAATATGTTATTAAAATACCTAATCAATCGTCACGGTATTTCCAGAGTTTTAGATAAAACATTTCATTTATTTATCAGATAAGGGGCAAAGCTATGCTAATCGAACTTATTACATCATGTAGAAAATCAACCGCAATTTATGCTTTTGTTGATATGGGTTTGTCTGTTCACTTTAAAGATGGAGCCTGCGTAAATATCAGCGAGCTTTCCCGTCAATATGGTCTTGATCATTCTCGCTTTAGCCGGTTATGTGAATATTTAATCAAAATAGGGGTATTGGTTAGTAGCAATGAGGGCGTTGCGCTTTCTGAGGAATGCAGTGCGCTTGCCGATCCTGAAAGTATGGAGTCATTAATGGTAAGGTGTGAAGTTAGCCCAGAATACTGGAATGCTTGGTCAATGTATTCAAAATCATTATATGAGAATAATAATAAAACGGCATTTGAAATAGCGCATGGAAAACCATTCTTTGAATATTTGGATAATCATGAATTGTTTAGATCAAATTTTGATTCTTTTATGTCAAAGAACTCGGACAAAATAATAGACAAAATCCTCGATATTTATGATTTTAATCAATACAAAAGAATACTAGATGTTGGGGGAGGAGAAGGGAAGCTTCTGATAAGAATGAATGAAAAAATAAAAGGAAAACATTACGCTGTATTAGATAGATATAATGAAATTCCTGTTTTAGAAGATATTGAATTTATAAACGGAGATTTTTTTAAGTCAGTTCCATCAGGTTATGATTTATACATTTTAAAGAATGTTATTCATAATTGGTCTGATGATAACGCAGTATTAATTTTGCAGAGTTGCCGAAAGGCTATGGATGATAATGCAACTGTTTTGTTGATAAGCACGGTGAAAAAGTTACGATTAGAAATAATTGATTCTACGGATATATTAATGGATGTACTGTTATTAGGAAAAGAGCGTTATTTGAATGAATTAGAAGATTTAGCCAACCAGGCAGGATTTGTTGTTAAACGTATCAAAGATATAAACGAGAAATATGCAATTATAGAGCTGGGGGTAAAATAAATTATAGATAATTATGGAGTTTCGAAAAGATAATTATATGGATATTGTATCTCTTAAAATAGATATAACAAGATGGCATCAAAATGTTTGATGCCATATTTTTAATATTGAAATTAATTAGTAATAGGTAGAATATCACTACCCTTCATTGATGATCTTTAGGGAGTAACATCATTGATGTTTTTTTTCCTATTGCCTAAATAACACATTCAAAAAATACCTGTAATTTCTCAGGTTTTATAATTATCATTTTTTAATAAATGAATGTAAATGACAATATATACACTATGTTATTTTCTTCTATTTAATTTTTAGGGGTTACGAGAAGAGTTAATTGTGATCTTTGTCATTTCTTTTTATCAAATTTAATATAATCTGCTAGTTAACAACTTACTCATCAAAAATGCGGAAGTAAGATGAATTGAATCTTTACATGAAAAGATAACGAAGCTAATAATTACATTTTAGCTCAAATGGGTTGTCAGGATATCCAATTTATCATCATGGTATTTTTTGGATTTTTGATAAAATATTTAATTTCTTAATAATATACAGATATAAAGGATGGCTCAATGCTAACTGAACTAATTGCATCAAATAGAAGATCAGCTGCAATTCATGCTTTTGTTGATACCGGATTATCTACTCACTTTAAAGATGGAATTTATGTGGATATAAGCGAGCTTTCCCGTAAATCTGGTGTTAATTATGATCGGTTTAGTCGATTATGTGATTTCTTAGTTGAAATGGGGGTGTTGGTTAGCAAGAATAATAAATTCAAGCTTTCTGATGAGTGCCAGGTGTTTGCAGATCCTGAAAGTTTTGAGACATTCATGATAAAGCTTGAAATTTGCTCATATTACTGTAACGCTTGGTTAATGTATGGAAAATCCTTATTTGAAGATGATGGCAAATCGGCATTTGAAATGGCACATGGCAAGCCATTCTTTGAATATCTGGATGGTAACAAATTTCTCAAATCAAATTTTGATGCTTTAATGACAAGAGTCTCAAATTTAATCGTTGAGGAGTTACTTGGTATTTATGATTTTAATCAGCATAATAGAATATTAGATGTTGGAGGGGGAGAAGGGGAGCTTTTAGCAAGAATTAGTGAAAAGGTAAAAGGAAAACATTACGCTGTATTGGATAGATATAATGAACTTCCCATTTCTGACAATATAGAGTTTATCAATGGAAATTTTCTAAAGTCAATTCCATCCGGTTATGATTTGTATATTTTAAAAAATGTTCTCCATAATTGGTCCGATAGTGACTCAATACTTATTTTGGAGAATTTCCGCAAAGCAATGGATAAAAACTCATCTCTATTATTGATAAATATGGTGAAAGAGCCTGAATTTTCTAGATCTTTCGATATATTAATGGATATGTTATTTGCGGGGAAAGAACGTAGTGTTGATGAGTTCGAATATCTGGCTAATCAAGCTGGCCTTGTCGTTCAAGAGATTAAACTGGTAGAACAATCATATTCACCATATTCATTTATCGAACTACGGATAAAATAAATTGTAGGAACTACAGATTATTCCCAAAGATGATTAATATGGATATTGTCTCTTTAAGGAACGGATAGATAAAATAAAGCATCAATTTTTTGATGCTTTATTTTATATCAAAGAAATAGATAGATTAAAATAGAAAGTGAATTTAATTTAAAATCTTATGATAAAAAATAATTTAAAAAAAATATTGAACTTAATATCTAATCATTCCTTGCACTTAATGCGTAATAAGCAGGATATGACTATCCTGCTTATGATTAGATTATATTCGAAACGCATTAACGTTTCTCTTCTTGTTGTTCCTGTTTCATCACTTCACGATACCAACGTGGGTGATGTTTCTTCGCCCAACCACGAGTTACCCAGCCTTCAACCATTGCTCGGAGAGATCCTTTCACCCAGAATGCCGCATAAGCGTGAACCATAATCGTCAAGATTAAACCAATAGCTGACATTGAATGGATTAGAAGTGCAATTCGAATTATCGGAATAGAGAAGAGATCAGCAAAATAGGGGCGCCAAATAACAACACCACTGACAGCGAGTAATATCAAGCAAATACTAATAGACCAATAAACCCCTTTCTGACCTAAGTTATACTGGCCAATATCGCCCGCTTCCTCATTTTTCATAATCTTATGGATGTTTTTTAGCCATACAATGTCATCTTTGTCGATAAAGTTATGTTTAAAATATCTGAAAAACATAAAGATAAATAAAATAAACATCGCTGAACCGACAAATGGATGCAAAATCCGTGATAATTGCGGCGTACCGAAGATATTCATCAGCCAGTTAAACGAGGGGAAAAAGAATCCTAATCCACTAATGGCGGTAAATAGAAAACAGAGTACCACTGCCCAGTGATTCACTCGCTCAGCGGGTGAGTGACGGATAATAATATCTTTCCTGCCTTTCATCGCGGTTCCTCCCCATTGGCTGATTGCTGTGAAGGCTCGGCATCACGACGCGCATTTTCCTCGTCTTCTTCGGTTACTCGATTTGGACCAATACCCACGTAATGAAAGAGGCTGGCAGCGAATGTGGCTGCAAATCCCACCGCGGCCAGCGGCTTCCAGATTCCTTTCCAGAAAGTCACCGTCGGGCTGATCGCGGGATTGTCCGGTAGGCCATGATATAGCTGTGGTTTGTTAGCATGGTGCAGTACATACATCACATGGGTTCCACCAACGCCATCAGGATCGTACAGACCGGCATTCTCATAACCGCGACCTTTCAACTCACTCACCCGTTCAGCCGCCAAATCCTTCATGGCTTTTTTACTGCCAAAATGGATTGCGCCGGTCGGACAGGTTTTCACGCAGGCAGGTTCCTGACCAACGTTAACGCGGTCAACACACAGAGTGCATTTATAGACCCGGTTATCTTCTTTGTTGAGTCGCGGCACATTGAATGGACAACCCGCGATACAGTAGCCACAGCCAATACAGTGTTCCGACTGGAAATCAACAATCCCATTTGCATACTGAATTATCGCTCCTTCCGCCGGACAAGCTTTCAAGCAACCCGGATCAGCACAGTGCATACAACCATCTTTACGGATCAGCCATTCCAGTTTGCCGTTCTCTTCAACCTCTGAGAAGCGCATCACGGTCCATGATTTGGCGGTTAAATCAGCCGGGTTATCATAAACACCAACGTTATGACCGATCTCATCACGGATATCGTTCCACTCAGAACAGGCCACCTGACAAGCTTTACAACCGATACATGTCGTCACATCAATCAGTTTCGCAACGCCCTCCTGGTCATCCCGCACCCGTGGTGCAGGAGTAAAAGAATTTGTGGCAGAGCGACGAATGATGTCTTGAGTTTGCAATGACATAATTTTTCCCTTTACACTTTTTCCACATTAACCAGAAACGCTTTGAATTCAGGCGTTTGTGTGTTCGCATCACCAACAAATGGCGTCAATGTATTGGCAATAAAGCCCTTCTTCGCTGCCCCTTCAAAGCCCCAATGAATAGGAATACCGATAGTATCTACTTCACGACCATGTACATTCAGGGTACGAATACGTTTGGTGACAACCGCTTTCGCTTTGATATAACCACGATTAGAGCTAACCTTGACGGTATCACCGTGCTTGATGCCTTTCTTTTCTGCCAGTTTTTCACCGATTTCCACAAACTGTTCAGGTTGGATAATCGAGTTCAACAATGCATGTTTTGTCCAATAGTGGAAATGTTCTGTCAAACGGTAAGTCGTTCCCACATAAGGGAATTTATCTGCCTTACCCATTGCTTCAAAGTCGCTTTTGAACACTCGGGCAGCCGGGTTGGATACCACATTGGGATGCAACGGATTGGTCCCTAATGGTGTTTCAAAGGGTTCATAGTGTTCAGGGAATGGCCCTTCTGCCATCTTATCAATAGCAAACAGACGCGCCATACCTTCCGGTTGCATGATAAATGGACCAACATCCGTTTCCGGCGCAGCCACACTGTAATCAGCAGTATCGACGCCACCCCACTTAATACCATCCCACGTCAATAACTGACGTTTCGCATCCCAAGGTTTGCCCCGTGGATCAGCCGATGCGCGATTGTACAAAATACGACGATTTAACGGCCATGCCCATGCCCAACCTAGTGTATTACCTAATCCTGACGGATCGGCGTTATCACGACGGGCCATCTGATTACCTTCCGGCGTCCAGCTTCCAGCAAAGATCCAACAACCACTAGCGGTGGTACCATCATCACGTAGCTGAGCGAAAGAGGTTAATTGTTGACCTTGTTTCACTATGACATTGCCATTAGCATCAATCAAATCAACCAGTGCTCGGCCATTACTCTCTTGGGCCACCTCTTCCGATGTGGGGCTGTTCGGAATGAAGTAATCCCAGGTCATGTTCAGCACCGGCTCTGGTGATGCACCACCTTCAGTACGGTACATATCTCGCATGCGTTTGAAGATACCGGAGAGGATCTCTGCATCACCGATGGCTTCTCCCGGCGCATCCGCACCTTTCCAGTGCCATTGCAACCAGCGACCAGAGTTAACAATTGAACCGTTTTCCTCTGCAAAACAGCAACACGGCAGGCGGAAAACTTCTGTCTGAATTTTGGATGAATCGACTGGGTTAAATTCACCGTGGTTCTGCCAGAAAGTTGAAGTTTCAGTATTAAGCGGATCGATAGTGATCAGGAATTTCAGTTTCGACAGGGCATCAACGACTTTGTTTTTATTCGGAAAAGAGGCTACCGGGTTAAAACCCTGGCAAATATAGCCATTGACTTCACCTTTCGACATCATGTTAAAAAATTGCAGAACATCATAACCTTTGTCCCACTTTGGCAGCCAGTCAAAACCCCAGTCGTTATCTTTACGAGCGTTATCACCGTAAAAACTTTTCATCAGACTAATAAAGAATTTTGGGTAATTTCCCCAATAATTAACCTGGCCCGGCAGCATCGGTTTGGGTGTATTTGCCTGGAGATAAGTTTGCAGATCAGCCTGTTTCTCTGAGGGGAGTGTCAGATATCCCGGCAAGCTTTGTGATAACAACCCTAAATCAGTCAAGCCCTGAATATTCGAGTGACCACGCAATGCATTAACACCGCCACCCGCCATACCCATGTTGCCCAACAGTAGTTGGATCATTGCCATAGTTCGGATGTTCTGCGCACCAACTGAGTGTTGAGTCCAACCCAGTGCGTACAGGAAAGAAGCGGTCTTATCCTTAACACAAGTTTCTGCAATATATTCACAGACTTTCAGGAAATCTTCTTTTGGCGTACCGCAAATATTAGTGACGACATCGGGCGTGTAACGACTAACGTGCTCCTTTAACAAATTCCACACACAACGTGGGTGCTTAAGTGTGATATCTCGTTGAGCAAAGCCGTTTTCATCCAGCGCATAGTTCCAACTGGTTTTGTCATATTGACGTTTTTCTGCGTCATAACCACTGAACAAACCATCATTGAACGAATAATCTTCACGCACGATCAGACTGGCGTTGGTATACGCCTCAACATATTCATGGTTAATCTTATCGTTGGTTAGCAGGTATAAGATAACACCTGACAAGAAAGCAATATCAGTACCAGAACGGATTGGAGTATAGAAATCCGCTACAGATGCTGTACGGGTAAAACGTGGATCAATCACAATTAACTTAGCGTTATTATGGATTTTGGCTTCCATTGCCCAACGGAATCCCACAGGATGCGCTTCGGCAGCGTTACCACCCATAACGACTATTAGATTCGCGTTCTTGATATCAACCCAGTGGTTGGTCATCGCACCGCGACCAAATGTTGGAGCAAGACTTGCTACCGTTGGTCCGTGTCAGACACGTGCTTGGTTGTCTACGGCGAGCATGCCGAGAGCGCGACTAAATTTTTGCGACAGATACCCTGTTTCGTTACTGGAAGCAGATGCACACAGCATGCCGGTCGTCAGCCAGCGATTGACTGTCACACCTTCTTGATTAGTTTTAATGAAATTGGCGTCACGGTCTGCTTTCATTAACTTAGCGATGCGATCAAATGCCTCATCCCAAGTAATACGTTGCCATTTGTCAGAACCCGCTGCGCGATATTCCGGGTATTTCAGGCGGCTTTCGCTATGGATAAAATCAACTAAGCCAGCCCCTTTAGGACAAAGTGCGCCGCGGTTTACCGGATGATCAGGATCACCTTCAATATGGAAAATAGTTGCTTTCGCGTTTTTTGCGCCATCTCCAAGGCTGTACATCAACAGCCCACAACCGACAGAGCAGTATGTACAGGTATTTCGGGTTTCACGTGCACGCAACAATTTATAATTACGTGTTTGTGCAAGGGCTGCGGTTGGCGTAAAGCCTAACGCGGCTACCGTCGTACCTGCCATACCGCCAGCGCAGATCTTGAAGAACTGCCTTCTGCTGACTTGCATGGGAATCTCCTCACTCACATTGTCTTAAAAATGAATTGTCTTAAAAACGAATTGTTTTAAAACAGTATCCATTCCATCATGGGAAAAATTTCAAATGTGTTCTTTCTTATTAAAACCACTTTCCGTAGCGGGATCAGATTTATTGCCTGACAAATAGTATAGACTCTTTTTTCACACGATTATTATGTCGTAACACTATTAGGAACTCATCTAATGTATAACGTAAAATCAGGGAAGTTGTTACCATTTGGTGTGATTGAGGGCGTAAAACGAACGAACGTGCAACAAAAACACCATCTCGATACATTAAAAGCTGATTGGATTGCAGAAGAAGTTCCTGTTGCTTTAGTTTACAACGGTATTTCGCATGCCGTAATGATGGCAAGTCCTAAAGATCTCGAATATTTTGCTATTGGGTTTTCGCTTTCCGAAGGCATTATTGGATCTCAACACGAGATTCGTGGCATTGATATTATCGCTAATTGTAATGGCGGTATTGAGTTGCAAATCGAACTTTCTAGCCGTCGTTTTGCGAGTTTGAAAGAGCGCAGACGTAATCTGGCTGGACGAACAGGCTGTGGCATCTGTGGTACAGAGCAACTTTCTGATGTTTTTCGCCCGATTTCCCCGTTGCCTTTTACTCAAACCTTTTCGTTAAGCCAGCTTGATCACGCTCTCTCTCAACTAACTAACGTCCAAGATATTGGTGCATTGACAGGTTGCACTCATGCCGCAAGTTGGATCAATCCAGAAGGTAAATTATTGGGGGGATGTGAGGATGTAGGTCGTCACGTTGCACTGGATAAAATGTTAGGCATGAAGGCAAAAACAGGCTGGCAGCAAGGTGCTGCTATGGTATCCAGCCGTGCCAGTTATGAGATGGTACAAAAATCAGCCATCTGTGGCGTTGAAATTTTGTTTGCTGTTTCAGCAGCAACTTCGTTGGCGGTAGAAATTGCTGACCGATGTCATTTAACCTTGGTTGGTTTTTGTAAACCCGGTAAAGCGACTATTTATACCCATGCTGAGAGATTAATAAGTTAAATGAGCATAAAAATAGGCACATCAAGAACGCTCGCATTTCCTACTGTGATTAATGTGAAAAATTTATTTTCATATTAATCAACCGAGGTTATCGCAATAATTCTGAATCATGCAAGCTGTGAAACATCCAAAAGTTGGGTTCAATGTAATAAGCCATTTGTTGTTGTATATCCACCACTAGCGGCACTAAACCGCCAGGAATAATATACTGCCCACTTTGCGGAAATTTCATTCCTGTCCATTCCTGCCATTGATCAAGCGTGCCATTTATATACATTGAGCGCATAGCCGGTCGAATAATCTTCGCTCCCAGACGCCAGTGTGCCCGAATCCAGGGATCAAAAGGTTCATTGTTATCATTTTTCCATTCACAGTATTGTACAAAATCCTGCAATGGATAGTTTTTTTTCAACGTCGGTCTAACAGGAACAACTAACCCTTTCAACCCCTCCTCAATAGCTGCTTGTTTTAAGCTACTAATGAGTAATGCCGGTAAATTTTTGCCACGAAATTCAGGAGATACTGTTACTGACAGTGCTGACAACATTTTTGTTACTTTTTTTCCACGGGCAAACATACCTCTGCGGAAAACTTCATCCCAACCATTATCTGGCAGTTGTTCTAATGAATCGTCTTCCCAAGGGAAAGGTACTGCATTGGCAACACCAATTAATCGCTGTTTTTTCCCTTGCTGCAAAATAGCAAATTGCTGAAAACGGCTGAAATCTGACTCAAATAATTTATTCCAATGCTCATATGTCACTGGAGAATTCTGTATAAACAAAGGCCAATTATGGTAAATAAGATCATCAGTGGCATTTTTTAAATCAGGTCGTTGTTTTGCGGATTGAATAATAATGTGTGTTTTCAACGTAGGATTTCCGGTAAAAGTAATTTGTAAGATTGATAAGTGCTTCATTAGTTGATAATTATAATTATGTAGAATAGCAGTAATATTTATGGACATAAAGAGATAATATGTTTTAAGTAATTGTTACTAAAAACTAATTAAATAAATTTTTTATTTTTTTATTAATTTCTTAAATTAAATTTTTATTTATCAAGCATATAAAATTATAAATATTTATCTTGCACGGATAACACGCCATTGGAAATACAATAAAATCAACTCACTGTTTATCCCAGTAGAACTATTTTATTTGCCGTTGTTTATTATAAAAGTGTGTTTGGGCAGTATCAGATAAAAATGTTGGCTTTTTCATTCGTTTTGGCTCTCCTCATGAGGCTAATTGCATGAATTCATAAACTTTTCCCATGAGTTTTCATATATTTTGGCAACAATGGTTATGTGTCACTATTTCATATTGGGATTATTGTCGTCCTATGACCGATAAATTGGAGATCAAGCACGTTGGTGTCACATAATTGATACAGATTGACTTTTATCGAACCCGATTAATGTTAAAGTATAAGTATTTCTTATGTATGTAAATTCAGCAATAATTGCTGCAAGTTTTCTTTCCTAAGTGATTTATCTGTTTCTTTTCCAATTTGATGTGACTATGGCTGATATTTAGGCCGGTAAGAGGAGAGCCTGATGGCGGGTTTACTACCGATTACTGTAATTGGTGCGGCGGCAGGAGATATTGTTCTTAGTTTGCCGAGGCTTCCCCGTAGTGGGGCAGATCAGGAAGCTAAAGAAATTGATCGGCAGATTGGCGGTTCTGGTTTTAATGTTGCTCGGGCCTTAGTCCGCCTGCAAGTCCCTGTGATCAATGGTATACCCGTTGGTAATGGATATTGGGGTAAGCAAGTCGCCAAAGAGATGCAAGACCTTGGGCTTGAGGTTACATTGACCCATTCATCTCTTGATAATGGTTGGTGTTTGGCGATGGTTGAACCGGACGGTGAAAGAAGTTTTGTTTCTGTGAGTGGCTGTGAAATTGACTGGAATACGGCCATGCTCTCTTCTATTGCTTTGCCGGAAAAAGGGTATATCTACTCCAGTGGTTATGTCATGGCGAGTAAATCAACAGCGATTTTATGTGACTGGTTACTGGCGTCGCCATCCGGGCAGACGTTATTGCTGGATTTTGGCCCACGTTTACCGGAAATAGATCCTACTTTCCTTGATGCATTACCTGCTGACCGGACTATTCTGACACTGAACGGTGATGAAGTTGCTATATTGTGCGGAGAAGGTGATCCTGTCGTCCAAGCTAGCCGTTATTCCAGTAAAAGAAAAATCACTATTATCTGTCGGTTAGGTTCACAGGGTACGTGGATATGTCTGCCTGATAGTGAGCCAGAATATGTTGCTGCTTATAAAGTGAAAGTGGTGGATACCATCGGTGCTGGTGATGCTCATAGTAGTGGCATGCTTGCAGGTTTATCGCAGGGAATGTCATTAAGAGATGCTGTTGAGCTTGGCAATCGTGTTGCCGCCATTGTCGTCAACCGTTCTGGTGCTGCGGGTGCACCAACAATAAAAGAACTAGAGGAGTTTGTGTTTGAATAATTATTTTCAGGCACTACGCCTCTTAGATTTTAAGGGGCGTAGTTAAAATGAGTGAATTACTTCCAGGTTGGAAACGCAAAACGGTTTTATTTTTATCAGCTCAAACAATTTCTTTGCTAGGTTCTTCCATTGTCCAGTTTTCTATCGTCTGGTATATCACCTTAAATACATCATCGGGAGAAATGCTGGCTATTTCGGTACTCTGTGCATTTCTTCCACAGGTATTGATCTCCTTATTTGCTGGTGTTTGGGCGGATACTTATAGCCGTAAGTTGCTCAGTATTGCCTCTGATGCCGCAATTGCATTAGTCACTCTTGGTTTAGCTATCTCTTTTATGCTTGGATTTAAGAGCATTGAGTTGTTATTTGTCGCGTTGATTGTCCGCTCATTCGGGACGGGCATCCAGATGCCGGCAGTGAGTGCTATTATTCCGCAACTCGTGCCGAAAGAGAAATTGCTGCGGGTCAATGGTATTAATACTTCTCTGACTTCACTGATGATGTTGGCATCTCCTGCTATTGGCGGCTTTTTATATTCTCAAACTTCAATTGAGAATATTTTTTTAGTGGACGTAACGACTGCCATTATTGGCATCAGCATTGTTGCGTTTATTCCTATTCCTAAAATTGCTTCCGCTTCCATACCGGATAATAAATTTCAGGCAATCTTAGCGGGTTTCCGTTATCTGCAAGAGAATAAATTAATCAGAAATCTTTTGATTTTTCTGATTTGTGTCTGCTTTCTGATTAGTCCGGCAGCATTTCTGACACCTTTATTAGTTAATAGGACATTTGGGGAAGAGCCGTGGCGTTTAGCCATTAATGAAATGACATTCAGTGCCGGCGCGGTTTTAGGTGGATTGCTGATTTCTTTCTGGAGTGAATATAAAAATAAAATGCGTATAACGGCGATAGCTTGCGCCTTTTTTGGCATATTTATGATAGCTCTTGGTAATGCCTATTGGTTCCCACTTTATCTAGTAATCAATGTCTTTTTAGGTGTGGTAACACCTTGTTTTAACGCACCGATAACCGCGGTTTTTCAGGAAAGAGTCGAACCTGAAATGATGGGCAGGGTATTTAGTTTAGTTCAGATTGCTCTGTCCTGTTCTCTGCCATTAGGTATGGTGCTGTTTGGTCCAATCGCTGACTATATCAGTATTCAATCTCTTTTAATGATATCTGGTGGATTGATATTACTGACTGGCGCACTGTTTTTTATGTTTAACGGAGAAGGCAGCCGAGAAAGTAGCAGCGCAGTTTAATCAGGCTTAATGTTGCTAGTTATGCGATAAGCGCAGCGCCGTGAATTGGTGAGCATATACTCCACGCGTTCTACCTGAGCTTGGAGTATATCCCGAAATACGTTGAGTTCAGCGCGGCAAAAGCCCTGGCAGGCGGTAGCGGCAGCGCAAATTGGGCAATGATTTTCTACCAGCAAAATGGCGCCATCTTCGGTAGATGACCACTGAGCCATGTAACCTTCACGGCATCTTATAGCAACTAGCCGTTCGACTCGCTCTTGTAGACTCGTTGCTCCATTCATTGCCTGCTGATAATTAGTCCGGGTTTCCTGCTCACGGGTATCAATCAATATATCTATGGCTTTTTCACCTAACTGTTTACGGATAGTGCTGAGTAATTGTACCGTCAGTTCAGCATGTGCATCTGGGAAATGATTATGACCTGCGGCTGTCAGGTGCCAAAGTTGTATTGGACGGCCAACGCCTCGTGCTTCTGCAATAGCTTCCACCAGCCCTTCTTTCGCTAATTTCACAAACTGTTGCCGGGCAGCTTCCCCGGTTGTACCTAGCATTTTCCCGGCGTCAGAAGCTTGTTGAGGACCACGGGTTTTCAATAACATCAGTAACTTTTCACCTACTGATTGTGTCATGTTTGTGCTATTTTCAAAGCTTTTTCTTGACATACTCCTTCTCCCCATCTTAATTTATTCCAAGATAATTCTTGTTTAATTTAACGTAAGACTCATATTAACTCAATGCTAATGCAGGATAATGACTGTGATAACAAACGATGAAAGCCGCTGGAGCGATTTGTTCTCCGGTAAAAATGTGGCCAGCGCCCTGGTTTTATCGCTAGGTGTTGCGTTACATGCGATTAATATCTTAATTGCCACCACTATCTTACCTTCGGTTGTACAGGATATTGGGGGTTTGAACCTTTATGCTTGGAATACGACGCTGTTCGTTGTTGCTTCTATTATTGGTTCAGTATTATCTCCGTGTCTGCTGAATGCACAGGGAGCACGTAATGCTTATCTGGTTGCTGCGCTGTTGTTCTTCTTTGGCAGCTTGTTATGCGCACTTGCCCCAACAATGGAGGTGATGTTGATCGGGCGAACGGTGCAAGGTTTTGGCGGTGGACTGTTGTTTGCACTCTCCTATGCCATGATCAATCTGGTATTTGAACAGGCGCTTTGGCCGCGGGCGATGGCTCTGATATCCGGTATGTGGGGCGTTGCGACGTTAGTTGGCCCTGCTGTGGGCGGTGTTTTTGCTGAGATGCATGCTTGGCGTTATGCCTTTGGCATCATGCTGCCAATAATGCTGTTGTATGCAGTCTTCACTTGCTTAACTTTGCCAAAAGGTAAACTTCAGGAACGGAATAAAACAGCGTTACCCTTAGTACAGCTAGTTCTATTAGCGGGAGCGGTATTGATGGTTTCTGCTGGTAGCGTATCCGAAAATGTGAAGCTGAATTTTGCAGGAATTATGCTGGCATTAGTATTAATAATACTGCTAGTTTGTCACGAACGGCGTTCTGTCATACGCCTATTACCTCATGGCGCATTGCATTTTGGATCACCTCATGCAGTGTTATTCGCCACGATTTCATTATTGGTGGTCGGCATGACCAGTGAAGTATTTGTGCCGTATTTCCTGCAAATATTGCATGGTCAGTCACCGCTAATTTCTGGTTATATGGCCGCGGCAATGGCAGCCGGTTGGACAGTTGCGGAGATAATCAGTGCGGGTTGGCGTGGTGCCGGTATACGCCGGGCAATTATCAGTGGGCCAATATTGGTATTAATCGGTATGCTGATTCTATCGTTGATATTATCACGGCCTTCAGTTGGACATTGGCAAGTGATGATACCCATCGTGATTGCACTGACTTTGGTGGGATTTGGTATTGGTTTTGGTTGGCCGCATTTGCTCACTCGCATATTACAGGTCTCGTCAGAGAGGGATAAAGATATTGCTGGTGCTTCAATTACAACCGTGCAGCTCTTCGCAACTGCTTTTGGCGCCGCATTGGCGGGGATGGTGGTGAACCTTTCGGGGTTTAATGAACCGGGTGGTGTAACGGGGACAGCTTCTGCCGCATACTGGTTATTCCTGTTATTTGCTATCGCACCCTTGCTGGCGCTGTTTACCGCGTGGAGAGCAGCGAAGATTAGATTGGTGGCTGAGTAGTTCTGTTTTATGGTGTAAAAAATGGCTCATGATATCGACGTTTGTTGATGACACGTCGATATTTTTCTGTTTTTTCGACGCAAGGTTTCCGTATGTCGATTCCATCGACATATTGCTAACACGTGTCGAAATTTCTCGATTTTATCGACATGAAGACTGTACGTGTCGATGAACATTGGAAATATAAACATGACATGACAGGCAAATGCACCTTTTAATGCTATTGCTGGCATACAACGGTAATTTGCAGAAGTGACTTGTTCTTTGTTTTTTTATGATGGAGGGGCTAATACTCTCCGGTTGCCATTACTCTCTGGCATACTGATGATACCAATGGTTTCCATCTGTTCAATAATACGTGCAGCTCTGTTGTAGCCAATCTGGAATTGACGTTGGACTTCAGATATTGATGCTCGTTGCTTTTCTACCACAAAAATAACAGCCTGCTCAAACAGTGAATCAAGCTCTTCCCCCTCAAATTCCGGTGCTTTATAATCATTTGCAGAAGTAATCTTAATATATTGAGATTGGCTATATTTTTGCCACTTTTGTACTACAGAGCGTATTTCCTGTTCATGAACTAAAGCACCATGTAAACGAAGCGGCTCAATCAAGTGAGGAGCCACGTAAAGCATGTCTCCCGTCGGCAGCAATTCAGCGCCATTTTGGCCTGAGATAATACGTGAATCAGTTTTGTCGAATACCGAAAAAGCAATCCGTGTGGAGATGTTGCTTTTAATCAAATTGGTCATGATATCAACGGAGATATATCGAGTAGCAAGCACTAGATGGATACCAACAATATGAGCCTGTTGAGTGAGGGATACGATCAATGTTTCGGTTTCTTTACCCGCTTTAAGCATCAAATCGGAAAATTCATCGATCACAACAATAATATTGGGTTGTTGCATCAATATTGGTGATGTCGTATCTGCTCCATCAGAGGGGATCCAGAAAGGATTGGGGATAGGATGCCCCAGATTTATTGCTTGTTGTACATGCTGGTTATACTCAATTAAGCTACGTACGCCAAGCGCTGATATCAATTTATAACGCGACTTCATCTCATTGAGGCACCAGTGTAACGCGTGAACAGCCTCTTCCGTATTGTTAATAACTCTTGTTAGTGAATGGGGTAGTTTTTCATAAACCAAAAGTTCCAACATGTTCGTATCAATCATGATAAAGCGAACGTCTATAGGAGTGGCTTTGTACAGTAAGCTAAGAATCGTGGCATGAATAAACGTAGACTTACCCGATCCTGTAGCTCCCCCGATTAATAAGTGTTGCATATCAGTTAGAGTTGTAATGATGGGGTTTCCAGAGATATCTTTGCCCAAAGCTATTGCCAGATGAGAATCGATTTCTTTAAATTGAGCGCAATCTAATACAGTACGTAAGTAGATGGTATCACGACAATTTCTAAGTACATTTAAGCCAATATAGGGTGTCTCCGGTATGATTGGCACAATCTGTATAGTAGATGCAGAAAGTGAGCGTGTTATATCGTGAGATAAATTAATAATCTGGGAAACTTTAACGCCGGGTGCTGGAAGTAAATCAAAATGAATATACGCGGGTCCTGGAGATATATTTTCTACATTGACCATGATGTCATAAGCAGCCAGGCATGATTCTATTGATTCAGCCATTTTAGCTAGTTCTGAATCAGCTACCTCCACACTAATAGGAGGAGAGAGTAATAAATCAAATGTTGGAAATTTATTTGTCATAGTGTTAGGCATAAATTCCTCTGTTCTGATATCTAGGAGACTTTACTCTAATCTAGAGAGCATTCAAAATGTTGTGCCGCTTAAAAATTTCTTACAATAAGTATAGTCACTTCTTCGGTATGGCCTTAAAAATAAGTATCTATTACACTAATGGTAAATTTTAACAGCATAACTAATTGATATTTATTAATTATGTTAATTGCTCATTATTCTTGTACTTAGGGAAATGGGTGGAAGCTTTTTCAGATAAGAGAAACACTATAGATTTTTTAACTTATTGGGAGTAACTTATCAGAATGATTATAGTGCGATGGTGATGAAATATGTCTTTGGATGTGGCTTATAGCATTGAATTAAATGAGTATATCGACCCTGATCGAGCTTATGATTTGTATTGGTCTGGATTAATTACTAATAAAAAATTATTTATATGTCCTGGCGAAGATTGTTCTGCACAGGTTACTTGCGCGAATCTTGATGAAGATATGCAGAACATGCGTGTAGTTCCTCATTATCGTATTTATGGTAAACATCATCCTAATTGAGAAATAGAGAGAAAAGTTCCGCTTTAATGTCATGCTCTGGGCAAATTTAGAGCACGGTGAAAAATTTGCCCGACAGCAGCACTTTGTTAGCATTTCCTGGCATTCAGAACTTCAAGCCCACCAGCCGCTGATGATTCAACAGCACATGGAAAATCATTCCTTAATCCTAAATGATTCTGGCTCACTAAGCTCTTCAGTGGTTTTTCAGTTAAAAATAAATTGCAATATCCTAATGCCGCTTCAGCATGACAGAAATCTAGAAGGTCATTACCTGTGAGTTGGCGTTTTTTGTCCCATCTTACAGAGGCATGACAACAAGCGCTAATATGTAGTGTTCGAATTGATTTTGAAAATTTTCTAAATCGCTCTTGGTTCGATAGATTTTCGTTATTTGCTTCAAATTCCTTATACCCTGCATTATCTAATTCTTTGGATAGTTGCAGTAATTGCTCTTTAAAGAGGCTTAATACTCCGTCAAACTCTACACGGTATGCCTGTTTATAACTTAGAATTTCACCTGCATGCTCTTGATTTCCTAGATTAAGGCGCTCTGCCGTTTTCTGCCAATCTAATTGTTCCCAACTCTCGAAATCAATATAGTCCATTATCTCAGTAAGCGTAATATCCCACATATAATCAAGAAATGATTTTTGAATAATAAGTTCTTCGGACTGTTCAAAAGGCGTTTGATGTGGGTGAATCTCACCAAATATATAGCTGAATTTTGTCCATACCAAGTTATCTATTGGTATAAGGTTTTCAACCCCAGCCAACAAATAAATCGCGTTACATAGTTCTTGACTGATTCTTTCTTGATTAACAATAAGCGTGACACCACAACTTAGGCGATCTATTAAATTTACTGTGGCAAGCCTTGTTCTGTGGTCACTTTGCTTCATAAGCTCAACAAAAACTGTTTCAGATATGGGACAAATACACATGCCGTCATTAACTAGGCATTTAATCTGGTTAAGAAGCTGAATTAAATCTTTATTGCCATTTCTACCGAGTTCGACATCTCTAAAGAGTATCCAAAATCGTAGGTCCAGATAAATTCTATATTTGCTTGTAACCTCTACTCCAAGCTGTACTCGCTTTTCTCTTACATATTGTTCTAAGGTCACATCAGGTTGTTTCCGGTGCAAATCTATTGTGCTATACACAAGCTTTCATCCCCATTGCGAAGCTTTGGATTGGTTGCTAACGCCGTTCTAGCAACACTTTGTGAGCTATTACCTACATCTCAGCAACACCAACAGCAAAAGGGAGCGAAAAGCTGACATTAACGCCAGCAGCACGGGCGGCTTTGTAATGTCGATGTAACCGAAATATAAAATTCGTCGCTGTATCTGTGATTGTTATGTGTTTTCCTAAAATGGAATGTCACCCCACTCTGCTTCCTGTTTCGCCTTTCCTACAATTATCTTTTGAACATTGAATTTACTTAGCATCGAATTAAGGCTGTCTAAAAATGCTTTTGACTCAGTAAGGAGTCCATTATCCGCTACTTGCTGCTTAAGATTCTCCAAAATATCTGATGGCACCCCGTCTAAGGATTTGAAAATAGCGATTCTCTCGATAGCTTCTTCAGCTGTAGTTGCATTTGAGACAGCGCCCGAAAGTGAAATCAGTATTTTATTTTTAGTTTTAGGGGACTTAACCAATGTCTCAAAAATAGCTTCAGCCACTTCTCCTATTGTTTTTCCCTGCGCCTGAATCCCTTGGTATTTACCAATGAATCCGTATGGATCCAGCCCCTTACGGATTGGAATAATTAGAACATCGCGACCAACTGCAACTCCAACTTCCTGATCACACCATTTGCTTTCTTGGAAACCCGGCATAAGGATGGCCGCTAGGGCATCCATGGTTCTTAAGCCAGCTTCGATTTCATTTTGCCATTCCTTCGTCGGTTCAATATCTTCATGGGCGACGAAGCTGGATATTGCAAATTTTCTTAACGCCGTTTGGAGGTAGGCAGTTTGAACCTTGAATGACGCCAAATGACTCAGAAACAACCTAAAATGTCCGGCCTTCCAAAAGCCGACTTTCCTCACCACGTTAGAGTTACTTGGGGCGTTTACAAGTCCCAACTCACCAGCTATTGTGAAAAGTAACTCCTCGTCGACCTTAGCAAGCATGTCTTTCGCATAAGCCCTTTTGCTATTATGAGGATAATTATCCTGTGTTGGAACACCATGTCCCCGGAAGTACGTGTCAATATCCGTAAATGTCATCCTAGACTGTAGCTCTGAGCCAATATCATCTAAGAATTTTATTTTTTCTAATCCATTCATAATTGTCCGTCTTTACTCCCAGAGTATATAACTTTTATTTAAGTAACGGTGCGTAGCACCGTCAAATTCAAAGTTTTTTTAAATTTGAGCGCACTCAGACTATTATTCTAAATATATCTAAGAAATCTCCCCCATGGCACGCTCCCGGGCAGACTACAGTTGTATTTTTGGCTTGTGACTCGCTGTAATCCATACTCCCAAGTATTTTTTAGTTTGGCGAACCAAGTTAAAAATTCTTTAAATGTGGACACTTAACGCTTTTCCCACGGGTCTCCCCACACTTCAACACGGGCCAACACGCTTTTGTAAATTTAATGAACTAAACATTACGCTACTTTTCACTAAGTTTCTATCACTTATAGGTACAGTCGCTTCTAGAATCAGTAACAATTATAAAGTAAAGAACGTCCGCTATTGGCACATAACCGACTGTTAGATTGCGTTTAAGTCGGAAAAAATGTCAGATCGAGTATGAGCCAGTACATTTCATGCTATAACCTTTCTCAATGGCGTCACGTTATAATCTTTACCTCTTTCTAATGAAACAAGCATGTTAGCCCACAAATCTAATGCTCGTTTTCTCTCGTCGAAATATTGATAGCGGTTGTATATCCCCTCAACGCCTTTAATTCTGTGATTCAGGCAGCGTTCTGCTACTACCGGATCAACACCTAATGCAACCAAATGTGATCGTGTTGTGCGCCGAAAGTCATGAATAGTAAAATTAGGTTCATCGGGAAGGTTGGTTTGTACCTTACTCAAGGCCACAAGCAATGTGCTTTCCTGAATGCGAGGGATCATACGATGCTGCATTTTTCTGGACGGAAAAGCACCCACAGACTATTACAGGACATCTGGTGAAGTTCTCTCAACTAGGTGTCGGTGCTGGAATTGGGATATCGATTGCATCGCCATTCTTAACTCGCTCTGCGGGTAAGTGCCAGATAGCTTCATTAAGATCAAACTTTTCCCAACGGGTACCGCAAAGCTCCATTTTACGGCAGCAGAATACCAGTAGAAGCTTCATTGTTAGCTCATTCTGACGTGAGAATCCCTTTGTCTTGGTATTGCCTGAAAGAACTTCATAAGCTCTTCGCGGCTTAGCCGGCTCTCTCTGCTTTGTTCCTGGCCGCCAGCATCTGAGATCTCAAAAGCGCCTGTGGGATTGGTTTCAAGCATATGTCATTTAATGCCGTAATCGAAAATACGACGCCTCATCTAAGAACATCATTTGCGACTGTTGGTGCACCACGCTGGACGATTTTTTGCAACATGTCGTCAATATGCTAGGCTTTAACATCTTCGATTCTGAGATGCCCAATCGCTGGGTTGATATCTTTGTCTATACGGCGGTGTCAGGATGTCTGGGTGTTTCCTGCGGGTGAGGATCTGGTGCTCAAAGTATTCAGCAGCCAGTTCTGAAACACGGAGTGCGTGTTTTTCTTCCTCCATCTTCTTCAACGCTTCTGCTTTGCGTTCTTGCTTCTCTCCTGCTATGTCATGTCCCGGAGCGTCCCGCGAAGTACTCCTTATTTTTTATCCATGTACGAATCTGTATGTCTGTCAATTTGCCCATATGTCACTCGTTATCAGGGGGTGTACTTAAAACGAATAAGTACACCTTATAAACACTTCAAATACGCGCTGTACTGATACTATGTGAGACTATATAAAACAAAAAAGACCATGATTTACAATGGCCTTTTTGTCCGCATGAGTCTTTGTGAGATGAGAAGAGATGTGAATCTGAATGTTGAGTAATGGTATATGTTATTTGATTTTATTGAGTTTTTTATACTCCATTTTTTCAGTATGTACACTCCTATGTACACAGAAAACTGACGCTATACTGAATATGCCGCTCAATTGAGCAACACAGCGTGACCACCGAGTCTAGATTGTGCGCTTATCAAATAGTTCTATTTCGTGCTCAACAACTAAACTAGCAACCTTCAAGGCAAACGTGAGCATCGCATATCTTGCAAGGTGCCGTATTTCAATACAGGGCGCGTTTGAGAAAGCGTATCTATGTCCAGTTCCGAATAGTAGTTTTATCCAAATGCTCTTGTACAGTTACTATGGCAAAATCGGTAACTATGGGCTAATAAAAATGAAAAATTAGGTTGACTGTAACTTAATTAAGTTGTTACTAATATATTTGGAAGGACAGGTTTTTCCTCTTACTTGCGTAAGGGCGGCTCTAATAAAGAACAGCTTCTTTTTTTAGCTGTTGGGTTTCAGCTCACTGATCCTACGGGATGTTCAACGGTTCTCAATAGTCCCTGTCCTTTCCTCTATCTAAATCGGAGAGTTTTTGTGCGTGATAATATTTGGTTTACTTACAAAGCTCGCATAAATGCGCATCATCGCCTTGAATGGATGGAAAAACACTCACAGTTTCTTCTTGTCTGGTATGCTATTTTGGGTGCAGTGCTTTCTGTAATAACAATACGTTATCCTAGAGTGCTCGGAGACAATACAGATATTTGGGCGGCAATCCTGTCCATTGTTTTGCTTGGTGTTTCGTTAGTTGTATCTAATCTGGATTTTCGCGGACGAGCTATTGCAATGCGAAAAAATTATCTGGCTCTCCAGAAGTTATATGCTGAAATTCCTCAAGGACAGCCTCTCACATCAGCGCAGATTGCAGAATATAATGATCTTTTGGGTGAGGTTGAGAATCATCAGGAAATTGATGATAAAATGGCTAGAGTTTCTGCTCATTCAACATTAACAACGCGAAAACCAACAACTGAAGAGATAGATGAAGTTGGGCGTTGGAAGATATTAAAAATCGTTATTACATCTTTATTATATTTAACCCCGTTGATTCTATTGTGGATTAATTATGAGTGCGGCGCGTAAGTTTAAGGGAAAGTTTTCTGTAAGGAATCTTAGATTTATTTATCAAGAAAAAATAAAAAGCTCTGGGGCGATAGGTATAGATAGAGTTCGCTCCTCAAGTTTAGAAAAAAAACTTAATGATGAATTAGGACTTATATCGAAAAAAGTTAATAGTGGAAACTATAAATTTACAGCTTACAAAGAAAAATTAATTTCCAAAGGTGCAAACTCTAATCCTAGACAGATTTCAATTCCTACAGTTCGAGACAGAATAACACTTAGGGCATTATGTGAATGCTTATCAGATGTGTTTCCTGAAGCAAGGCTTAAATTACCTCATACTGTCATTGACTCCCTTAAGGAGGCCTTGCATGGGGAAATATTTAAGGAATATGCCAAGATTGATCTCAAATCATTTTACCCTTCAATCGAGCATTCACTTATAGAATGCTCGATAAAAAATAGAATCAGGAAAACCGAATTTAGGAAGCTGATTATGTCAGCTTTAGCTGTACCTACAGTTAGTGAATTCAAGGGAAGTAAGCATGCTCTGCCGAATACAAAGGGAGTGCCTCAAGGGCTAGCTATTTCAAATATCCTTGCTGAAATATCACTTGGCAAAATCGATAAGGAATTATCAGCTGATCCTAATATATGGTTTAAACGATATGTTGATGACATACTAATTTTGACGCCTTCCGGTCAAGCCAGTGTTGTTACTGATAATGTTATCCGCAAGTTAGAATCTATCGGACTCCAGCCGCATCCACTAAACAAAGAAAATTCTAAATCAGTAGTGGGCATGATTGGTACGCCTTTTAGTTTTTTAGGATATCAAATTATAGGTAATGAACTTTTAATTAAGAGGGAAAGTATTCTTCGTTTTGAATCATCTCTTGCAAAGATTTTCACTGCCTACCGACACGCTCTTTCACAAGCCAGAAATAAGCGCGACAAAGAAAAAGCAATCGCGTACTGTAAATGGAAGCTAAATTTAAGGATTACAGGTTGCATTTTTGGTGGTAAACGTCTTGGATGGGTGTCTTATTTTTCGCAGATTTCCAGTACAGCTCAGTTACGTGCAGTAAACCATACTATCACAAACTTTATTAAGCGATTTGGACTCACTGAAGATATTAAAGCAAAATCTTTAATAAAGACATTTTATGAGCTGAATCATGGTGCAGCATTTACATCAAAATATATACCGAATTTTGACAATCTCACCATAGAGCAGAAACGAGAGATAGTAGCTATGTGGATTGGCAGGGAGGTTGCTAGTAAACTAAGAGAAACTGAGGTTGAAAGGAAATTTAACTATAAAATAACATCTGCTGTTAAAGAACTTGAAGAAGACATCATTGGTATATCGTAGCTGAATATTTCAAGGGACATTTAAATGAAATGTTCGGATCACAATTCACCTGTCGCTTTCTAATATGTGGTAGTATCACGTATCTAGTAAATTAAAATCAGCCAGTGCGGCGGTTACTGACGTAGGTTTTATAAGAAAGCTGAATAAATGACTTCGACATGAGAAGATGTAAGGTAAAAAGGCCATGATTAACAATTAATGCCAGTCGGTAATATGCCCTTATAGGGCTAGAGCAAACCACCCGCTATGCGGGTGGTTATTCACGACATGTGGGTGAAATGACTTTAGCCAGTTGCCTTATTGAACGAACCCCTGATTATTATTTAACCTTATTTGACAGAGGTGACTATTCCTTAGGCCTGTTAAGTCAGTGGGCGACAACAGGAATAGAGAGACACTGGATGATACCTGCAAAGAAGGATTTAAACTATGAAGAGGTCAGAAAGCTGGGCGATAGGGATTGGCTTGTTACCTTACAAACATCCCCACAATCAAGAAAAAATTCACTGATTTACCGGACAAAATAACAGCAAGATTAACAAGTTATACGATAGATAAAAAAGAATATCGTGTATTAAGTTTTTTAGTTTCTCAGCAAAAACATCCTTATGATGAATGAGTTGAAGTCTATCAGCAGCGTTGGGAAATAGAATTGAGTTATAGAGAAATCAAGCAGACACTTCTTCAGTCAAACCATCTATTAAGAAGTAAAAAACCTGAGATGGTGAAACAGGAACTTTGGGGCGTCTTACTCGCTTATAACCTTGTCCGTATTGCAATGATTGAAGCGGTGAAGGAAACCGAAATCTTACCAAATAGACTCAGCTTTTCACATTGTGCACGGCATGTGATGCTCTACCTGATCACAACGCCACTGACCAGTGCAGGTAATTTACCTAAGCGTTGTGCTTACTTATTGGAAACATTAAGCATGTTTGAATTACCCGCAAAGCTTCCTGACAGAAAATATCCGAGAGTAGTGAGGTGTAAGCCACAAAAATGGTAATAAAAAGAAAGGCCAGTCAGCTTTAACTGACTGGCATTAATGATTTACAATGGCCTTTTTGTCTACGCGAGACTTTGTGAGACGAGAAGAGATCGCGTGAAACCTTACTCAATATTCTGAATCTGCTCTCTCATCTGCTCGATTAACACCTTCAATTCAATAGCGGAGTTAGTGATATCGGCGTTGATAGATTTGGAGGCAAGCGTATTAGATTCGCGATTGAATTCCTGCATCATAAAATCCAGGCGGCGGCCGACGGCTTCTTTTTTCTTTAGAATATTGCGGGTTTCTTTGACGTGGGCATCGAGGCGATCTAACTCTTCTGCCACATCAAGACGTTGGGCCAGTAAAACCAATTCTTGCTCAAGGCGGTTATTTTCAAGCTGTACCTGCGCTTCTTCCAATTTGGTTTGCAGGCGTTCCCGTTGCCATTGCATGATTTCAGGCATTTGTTGGCGCACTTTGCTGACTTCTTCGGTTACTGTGTCCAAACGTTGTTCAATCATAATCTTAAGTGCATTGCCTTCGGCTTCACGGCTTTGGATAAAGGCATCCAGTGTTGTATCCAGTTCTTGCAACAATTGAGTGCTGATAGCATCCAGGTCTTGCTCTTCTGCGGCCATAACGCCAGGCCAACGCAGAATATCAACAGGGTTGATTTCACCTTCGTTGCTCTGCTGTTTGACCCAGGTCGCCGCATTGACTAGCTGTTTTGCCAAGGTTTCATTCAGGATAAGTTCGCCTTGTGCGCGTGAGTCCAGTTCAAAACGCAGGTTGCACTCAACTTTCCCGCGAGTCAGACGGGAACGAATACGTTCACGGATTACCGGTTCTAAGCTTCTGAATTGTTCTGGTAGGCGGATATAAGTTTCTAAATAACGCTGATTAACAGAGCGTAGTTCCCAGGCCGCATTTCCCCATTCACTTTTGATATCTCGCCGTGCAAAAGCAGTCATACTACGGATCATGATTCGTTCCCAATTTAAACAAAAGATTAAGAGATTATAACGCTCGTTGTAGATGCAGGATAGGAATTAGCCCTGTTAGGCCGTATAATGCGCCCCCAATAATGGTTTAACAACGGAGATAACACTATGCGCCCAACAGGAAGAGCGGCAGAACAAGTGCGTCCTATCACTATAACCCGTCATTATACTAAGCACGCGGAAGGTTCGGTTCTAGTAGAGTTTGGGGACACCAAAGTGTTATGTAATGCATCCGTTGAAGAAGGGGTTCCGCGTTTCTTGAAAGGTCAGGGGCAGGGTTGGGTGACGGCGGAATATGGTATGTTACCGCGCTCTACTCATACCCGAAATGCTCGTGAAGCAGCTAAAGGCAAGCAGGGCGGCCGTACGATGGAAATTCAGCGTTTAATCGCTCGTTCACTACGCGCCGCTGTTGATCTGAAAAAACTGGGTGAATACACCATTACACTGGATTGTGATGTTATTCAGGCTGATGGCGGTACCCGTACAGCTTCTATTACTGGTGCTTGTGTCGCGTTAGCTGATGCGTTGAATAAAATGGTTGAAGCAGGCAAGCTGAAAGAGAGTCCTCTGAAATCAATGGTTGCTGCGGTCTCTGTTGGCATTGTGGATGGTGAAGGCCGTTGTGATCTGGAGTATGTGGAAGATTCCGCCGCTGAAACTGATATGAACGTCGTGATGATGGAAGATGGTCGGATGATTGAAGTGCAAGGCACTGCGGAAGGCGAGCCATTTAGTCATGATGAGTTGTTATCCTTATTGGCTCTTGCCAAGGGAGGATTAGAGGACATTTTTGCAGCGCAGAGAAATGCATTAAAATAATAAATTGATTAGGCGACGGAGTAGTCGCCTTTTTTGTGCCTGTTGTATGGCGATAACTATGACTAAAAGAGAGGAGAGACACCAATGAAAGCCTATCAGCGCGAATTTATCGAGCTTGCGCTAAAAAAACAGGTACTGAAATTTGGGGAATTTACCCTGAAATCAGGACGTAAAAGCCCGTATTTTTTTAATGCCGGGCTGTTTAATACTGGGCGTGATTTGGCGTTAATCGGGCGTTTTTATGCAGCAGCATTGTTGGATAGCGGTATTCAGTGCGATTTGTTATTCGGACCCGCTTACAAGGGTATTCCAATTGCGACGACAACGGCAGTTGCACTGGCAGAGCATCATGATATTGATATGCCATACTGTTTTAACCGTAAGGAAGCTAAAAATCATGGCGAAGGTGGTACTTTGGTTGGTAGCTCACTTAAAGGCAATGTTGTTCTGGTTGATGATGTTATTACCGCAGGCACAGCTATCCGTGAATCTATGGAGATTATCAAGCAGCATAATGCGACGCTTGCCGGCGTGATGATTTGTCTTGATCGTCAGGAACGTGGGAATGGTGAAATCTCGGCAATTCAGGAGGTGGAAAGAGATTATGGTTGCAAAGTGTTTTCTATCATTACGTTGAATGACTTGATTAATTATTTGAGTGGTCAGCCAGAGATGAAAGATCATCTGGATGCAGTAAAAGCCTATCGTGCGCAGTACGGTATCTGATAGATAAGCTTTAAAAAAAGCCCTCGCCCAATAACGGGCGGGGTGAGTAGTAGAATAACTTATTGTAACTGAGCCAATAATAATGGCCAGCGCGCTTCAAATTCCTGCGTTGGACGATAGTGGAACTCAGAGCGTACAAAACGTGATAGCATCCCTTCACAAAACGCAAGTAACTGGGAAGCTAATAACGACTCATCATAACTGAAACCTTTCCCATCACGTAATTTTTTCTCTTTTAAAACTTGACGGATCTGTACTTCAATTCGTTCAAATAACTGATTTATGCGCCCTTGCAACCGGTTTTGTTCAAACATTAGAGCATGACCGGTCATGATGCGGGTCAGACCGGGATTTTTTTCTGAAAAACCCAGAATCAGAATCAATATCAAGCGAATACGAGTCGAGGTATCTTTCTCATCTTGTAGAATCAGGTTAATCCGGGAAATTAATGAGTCTTCAATGAACTCTATCAAGCTGTCAAACATCCGGGTTTTACTAGGAAAATGCCGGTATAGGGCAGCTTCGGAAACGCCCACGTTGGCGGCCAGTTTAGCAGTAGTGATTCGATGGCTGCCATCACTGGATTGCAACATATGCGCCAGTGCCTGCAAGATCTCCTCGCGCCTGTTTCTTTTCTTCGTATTTTCGTTTTCTGCCATGTCTGACAAGACCTTCGTTAAGAACAGCAAAACAAACAAATCAGTCATTCTTTGCTCAATAGTATTTTGAGCAAAGAATATGATAATGGGTTAAATGGTATTAGGTTTTACAGAGAGTTATTGGCGACCGGAATGACCAAAACCACCGCTGCCTCTTTCGCTGGCTTCAAAATCTGCTACCAGATTGAATTCAGCTTGGACGACGGGTACAAAAACCATCTGAGCGATACGTTCGCCTGGCTGGATAGTGAACGTTTTATCACCACGATTCCAGACGGAAACCATGAGCTGACCTTGGTAATCAGAATCGATCAAACCCACCAGATTACCCAGAACGACGCCATGTTTATGTCCAAGACCTGAACGGGGTAGAATAACGGCGGCCAATTGTTCATCGCCAATATGAATAGCAAGCCCGGTTGGCAGCAGTTCTGTTTGCCCTGGAGCCAGTTCTATCGCATTGTCCAGGCAAGCCCGCAAATCTAAACCTGCGGAACCTGGCGTGGCGTAAGTTGGCAAAGGAAATTCCTCCCCGATACGTGGGTCAAGAATTTTAACGTCGATTTTTTTCATCATAGCGTCTGACTATCTCGTCTAATAAATGGTGGCTAAGTAATAACTTATTACTATGAGGTAAGCGGATTTCTCCCTCATGCCAGAACAAATGTAATGCATTAGTATCACTGTTAAAGCCGTGGCCGGTAAGGGATACATCATTTGCACAAATCAGATCCAAATGTTTTTGGTTCAGTTTTTTTCGTGCATATTCTTCCACATTCTGGGTTTCAGCCGCAAATCCAACCACAAAAGGGCGGTTTTCTTGCATTGCTGCTACATTGGCAACAATATCCGGGTTTTTGATCAGGGTAAAAGTGATCTCATCACCCTGTTTTTTAATTTTTTCTTCGGCAATCTGTTTAGCGCGATAATCTGCAACCGCGGCACAACCAATGAAGATATTCTGTGAACCCGCTACTGCCTGTACTTGTTCATTCATTTCCAGAGCGCTGGTGACGTCGATTCGTTTGACTCCCGGTGGTGTCGGTAAATTAACGGGGCCAGTGATCAGGGTGACTTCTGCACCACGTGTTGCCGCAGCCTGGGCGATAGCAAACCCCATTTTGCCAGAGCTGTGATTGCTGATAAAGCGAACTGGGTCCAATGCTTCACGGGTTGGTCCGGCGGTAATCGCAAGTTTTAGGTGAGCTAAGTCTTGGTTGGTTTGAAAATGTTGCTCAGCAAGTTCGACAATCGCCATAGGATTTAGCATTCTGCCGGGACCAACGTCGCCACAAGCTTGGCTGCCGTTATCCGGTCCCCACAGAAGAACGCCCCGTTCTTCGAGAAGCTTGAGGTTATGTTGTGTTGCCTGAGCTCGAAACATCTGTTGATTCATTGCTGGCACTGCGGCAATTGGGGCTGAGGAGGCTAGACAGACGGTTGTTATGAGATCATTTGCCATACCGACTACCAGGCGCGCCAGCAAATCAGCGGTAGCCGGAGCGAGAATAATCAGATCAGCCCATTTGCCAAGTTCAATGTGCCCCATAGCCGCTTCTGCTGCCGGATCTAACAAATCATTAGAAACGGGATAACCAGAAACTGCCTGCAACGTCATTGGTGTAATAAACGCTTCTGCTGCTGGTGTCATCACTACACGTACTTGTGCGCCGCGATCACGCAGGCGACGTACCAGCTCGGGAGTTTTGTAAGCGGCTATCCCTCCGCTGATACCGAGCACAATCTGTTTGCCGGAAAGTCCTGCCATCATGATTGTCCGAATATTAAGTTGCAAGGGGCCAAGATTTTATCACAAGAGATTACAGAGTTGAGCAGAGTCTAAGCTTTCACTGTGAAAAAGAATAAGTTTGCGAGCGGCTACGCAGCTCCTGAAAATGATATTCGCCCTGATATTTAAGGCATGGAATACTGCTTGTATCAGGTAAAACAGAGCAGGGAGATGAATATATGGGAATTGATATCGCTGAAAATACAGGAGAAATATATTCAAATTTAGCTCCCAGAGAAAAATTACTGGCTTATGGTTCGGTTTCTCTGACAGATGCTGAGTTACTGGCTATTTTTTTACGTACCGGGACCAGAGGACTTCCTGTTTTACGAATGGCGGAATTTCTATTGAAAGAATTTGGGTCTTTGTACCATTTACTCTCTGCTGATTATGACACTTTTTGTTCTCATAAAGGAATGGGATTAGCCAAGTATGCACAATTACAGGCTATTGCAGAACTGGCAAAACGTTTTTTTTCCAGCCAGTTCATGCATGAAGATATTATGAGTAGCCCAAGTGTGACTCAAGAGTATTTGCAAAATCTATTATCAGGGCGTGATAGGGAAATATTTGTTGTGTTGTTTCTCAACAATCAAAATAGAGTCATCTGTCATGAGGAGATGTTTAAAGGCACAATCAATAAAGTTGAAGTTCATCCTCGTGAAATTGTCCGATCAGCGATAAAGGTGAATGCTTCATCCATTATTTTGGCTCATAATCATCCATCAGGACATGCAGAGCCGAGTTTGGCAGATAAGATTGTTACAGATAAAGTGATTGATGCCTGTAATTTGGTGGGTGTAAAAGTGCTAGATCATCTGGTTATTGGCCGGCAATGTTGTGTCTCATTTGCTGAGCGAGGATGGATTTAAGCTAACTTTTTCAAGATCCTTGTGGATCTTTGGTTGTGCGGGACTTGAGCGTCGGCGATTGAGGGCGTATACTACGCCACCTTTGAGGATCTTTGGTTTGGCGAGAAGAGCCTATCTCAGCACATTTTCTGAGTAAATGTGAGTCTTTTCAGTAGAATTTGCTGAGATGGGCTCCTAAGCCTGACGAGGCGGCCATACCCAATACAAAGCTCGAGCTGATTTGATTTTTGGAGAATAGACATGTCCCGAGTCTGCCAAGTTACTGGCAAACGCCCGATGAGTGGTAATAACCGCTCTCATGCATTGAATGCGACTAAGCGTCGTTTTCTGCCTAACCTGCATTCCCACCGTTTCTGGGTTGAGTCCGAGAAGCGCTTTGTAACTCTGCGTGTATCTGTTAAAGGTATGCGTGTGATTGATAAGAAGGGTATCGATGCAGTTTTGGCTGAGCTTCGTACCCGCGGTGAGAAGTACTAAGGAGCTGAAAAATGGCTAAAGGTATTCGCGATAAAATTAAGCTAGTTTCTTCGGCTGGTACTGGTCACTTTTATACCACTACGAAGAACAAGCGTACTATGCCTGAGAAACTGGAAATGAAAAAATTTGATCCAGTTGTTCGTCAGCATGTTATGTATAAAGAAGCCAAGATTAAATAAAATTTTGGTTGATTTGATGAAAACCCGGCCTAGGTCGGGTTTTTTGTTGTCTGAAGAGTTTTAACAGATATTCACTAATTCTTCTCTGCATTTCATATATATCCTGTTATTCGTAGACGTAAAATGTTGTTTCGCTATACTAACGCCTTCCGGTAGGCTGGATATGAAACCGAAATGGCTAAAGAAAAACTAAATATTTTACATACGGAATCTTCTTGTGGTTGGGGTGGTCAGGAAATCCGTATTCTGACGGAATCCCAAGGAATGATAAGACGTGGACACAAGGTGGTTATTGTCTGTTGTCCTGGTTCTAATATCTACCGTGAAGCAAAATCTTATGGTGTGCCGGTAGTAGCCCTGCCTATTGAGAAAAAGCGGCTGTCCTGCTTTCTTGCTATGCGTCGTTGGTTGAAAAAAGAGGGCCGTCAATTTGACGTGATTAATACGCATAGCTCGACAGATGCATGGTTGGTTGCTGCGGCTTGCACGACGTTAAGGCATATGCCGCCAATGGTTAGAACCAGGCATGTTTCTACCCATGTTTCTAATTCAATATCAACTCGTTGGTTGTATTTGAGAGCGTGCCGACATATTGCGACTACAGGTGAAAAATTACGTCAACATCTGCATGCTAATAATCATTATCCGTTACAACATATGACATCAGTGCCCACCGGCATCGATTTAGATCGTTTCCGACCAGAAGATAAGAAAGTTTGCCGTCAGCGGATTGGAATTCAAGATAAACCGACATTAGGTGTCGTTGCGACCATGAGAACTTGGAAAGGGCATCGTTATCTGTTAGAAAGTTGGAAAGTTCTGCACCAGAAATATCCTGATTGGCAACTTTTATTTGTTGGTGATGGTCCACAACGTAAGTCATTGGAACCATTAGTAAAGCGAGAGGGTTTGTCAAATAGCGTTATTTTTTTAGGTAATCGTCAGGATGTTCCTGATTGTTTGAATGCGATGGATTTATTTGCATTACCTTCTTTTGGTAATGAAGGCGTACCGCAAGGCATTATGCAAGCAATGGCGTGTGGAATACCTGTTGTATCAACCTCTGTTGGTGCAATTGCCGAAGCGGTCGTTGATGGTGAAACGGGTTATATCGTGGAACCTAGAAATACAGCGTTATTGACGAAAAGTTTAGATTTGTTGATTCATAATAATGAACTGCGCTTGCAATTCAGTCGTTCTTCATTAAAGCGGGCAATTGCTTTATTTGGCATAGATAATATGTTGGATAAAATGGAAAATATCTTTTTTCACAGCATTAAAGGTAAAAAACGTTAACATTTTTTAAGATTTATTCTGATCCTGATCCTTTGGCTTATGGTTTTAGGTAATATTAACTTATTGATATTAAATTACTTTAAGGTTGATTGTTCGTTAAATCACTCTGTTGCAATCAATTGTATGCAAAATGGTTTTTTGTATATTTTGTTGAATTTTGTAGCGGATTAATTAGATAATTGTCTTATGCAGATCAAGAATATTTTGGTCATTGTTATAGCACGTTTTGGTGATACCTTACTGGTAACGCCGGTGATCCGTGCTTTAAAACAGAAATGGCCTGGTGCGAATATTGATGTTATGGCTCATAAAAGGACTAAACAGATCCTTGAAAATATAAATGATATCAATAAATTGACTGCTTTTTCGAAAGGTAAGGCAAAATGGTGTGGTTGGTTTAGCCGTAAACATTATGATCTGGCTTTAGTCTATAGTGACGATAAACCTTTATTGCAGTATGCAAAACGTAAATCGCGCTTAACAGTTTCGTTTTCAGATAAGTCCACGTTGCAATCTGATTGGCTAACTGTGGAAAAGCCAAAGGTGTTGATGCCCGCTCAGCAGGAGCGGGCCATGCTTGCTGGTGCGGTAGATGTTGAGGTAAGTGACTGGCGGTTGAATTATTGTATTAGTGAAAAGGAGTTACGTTTTGCTGATGATTTTGTGCGGCAGAATCATTTAGAGGACAAACTCCTGATTGGTTTTCAGTTACAAAGTTTCCCGGCAAAAGCTTATCGTGATTGGCCAGTTGAACATTTTTACCAATTAGCTCAATGCATTTATAGCCGTTATACCCAGTCGCATATTATGTTATTAGGCAGTACTGACGGTAAAATGGCTGCACAGTCACTGGCAAAAAGATTAGGCGCTGAAAAGTGTACTTCATTGGTTGGTAGACTGACAATGCGACAGAATGCAGCAATAATGAGTAGACTTGATTTATATGTTGGTGTTGATACAGGGCCGACACACTTAGCCGGTGCATTAGATATCCCAATGGTTGCTATGTATCATAGTTTTCACCCAGGCTGTTTCTTAGCGCCTCAACAGCATTCACATTTGGCGGTTATTGAACATCCGGTTCACTATATGCAAGCCACCCGCGAAGACTCGATGTCTGCAATATCTGTTGAACAAGTCTGGCAGGCAACGCAAAAGTTACTAGGAACTACGTCGTCAGGAAGAAAAGATGAAAATAGGTTTGGTTGATGTCACTGTAACTATGTCTTACGGTGGTATTCAGACGGCAGTCTGGGAACTTGCGAAAGCGTTGACTGATGCTGGTCATGAGATCCATATTTTTGGTGGGAAAGGTGATATCCAGCCAGAACTCAATGGAAGAGCAATCCAGGTTCATACTTTTCCATTCATTCCCAGAGAGAAAGTGATTAATATTGGTCGACGTTTCCAACGTATTATTGAACGCTACTCGTTTGCTCGCCATGCCCGTGATACGGTTATTGCTGAAGATTTTGACTGGATTATTCTGACGAAGCCATTTGATTTTTTCTGGCCTCGAATGATGCCAAAAGAGAGTCGCACCAAATTTTGCTATATGAGCGGCGGCACCAGTTTTTTCAAGGGTGACAGAAAGCTGAGTAAGCGAATTTCGGCTTGGGTGGCATGCAGCTATTTTAATGCCTGGCAGATTCAGCATCATTTTAAACAATTCCCGAAAGTTATTTACAATGGTGTTGATATTAATAAATTTAGACCGATAGACTCCTCTGTCAGAACGCGTCTTGGGATCAGTGATAAAACATTTTTGCTGACTTTTGCCGGACGTTTGGTTGGCTGGAAAGGCATACATGTGGCTGTTGATGCAATGGCTCAGCTACAGGATAAAGATGTTAAGTTGCTGATTATTGGGGCGGGTGAAGATCTGAAACGTTTGGAAAAGCGGGTTTCGGCGCTGCGGCTGGAAAAACAGGTCATCTTCCATCCACCTGTAGGGCATGATCAGTTACCTGAATATTATGCTGCTGGTGATGCAGGGATTTTCCCAAGTATTGGTGATGAAGCATTTGGGATTACGATTGCGGAGGCGATGGCGTGTGGCAGGCCGGTTATTGCCAGTTATGTTGGAGGCATACCTGAAGTTGTCGGTAATGAAAGTAATTCAGGTATCTTGGTTACGCCAGGAGATGCTTCAGCAATTGCTGATGCGGTTAATTTTTTATTGTCTCAACCAGACAGGGGGCAAAAAATGGGAAAAGCAGCTCGTCAACGGATTGAAACAATGTATACCTGGGAGCATTCAGCAAATCGTTTACTAAAAGCGATAAATAATGAAAATCGCCTATATTGATCCCTATCCGGTTCCTGATTATCGGGTAGCATCACTGCAAATTTTGCAGAATGTTGATGCATTTGCGCGCCAGGGAGCTAGTGTATATCTGGTTACGCCTGAAGGTAAAAATACCGCAGAGGAGATCTTGGGACGTCCATTATCACCATCCGCTACGCTGATCTCTTTACGCAATATTCGGCGTAAATGGTATTTTCCATTCAATACTCAAAAGATGTTCTATTTCCAAGTTTCCCATTGGTTGAAGAGAAATGAGGTAGATGCCGTTTTTACCCGTAATCTGAAAATGGCAAAGTATTTATTATGTGAACATTCAGAAATTCCGCTATTTTTTGAAAGTCATGAAATTTTTGCTCAATCATTTAAAGAATCGCATGATTTAAGTAAAAATAAAAATCAGCGTAAATATCAGAAGCTGAAAGAAATCGAACACTTTGTTTATCGTCAGTCCAGGATTATTTTCGTTCTGACGTCGTTACTCAGTGATGATATTATTAGTGAATACAATGTCAACACGCCAATAGTTGTTGCGCCGGATGGTGTGGATATGTTGGCAGTCGAGTCGATGTCGTTAGATAAACGTGTATCAGACGATGGTGAATTACCAACCCAGATCCTTTATTTGGGCAGCTTGCATCGTTGGAAAGGTGTTCCTACGGCGATCAAAGCGATGGCTTACCTTGAAAATGCGGTATTAAATATTGCTGGTGGTGAACTAGGGCAAATTCAGCAATTGCGGCAGATTGCTCAGCAAATGGGAGTTGGCGATAAAATTAATTTTCTTGGGTTTATTCAACCTAAATTACGTTTTCAGATAATTGCAGATAATGATATTTGTCTGTTGCCATTAACTAAAACCAGCATTGGTAGTCGCTATACTTCGCCACTGAAATTATTTGAATATATGGCGATGGATAAGCCGGTGGTTATCTCCGATTTTCCTTCGATTCGTGATGTAGCTGATGAGAATGCGGTCAGTTTTGCTGATAGTGAAAATGCGGAGAGTTTTGCTCAACAGATTCAGTTAATAAGAGATAATCCAGAAAAAGTTAAGTCACAAGTCAGTTATGCGAAAATGTTGGTGACAGAGCGTTTTAATTGGGAACAGCGAGCGAAGTTTATTATGCAGACAATATCAAAGGATATTTCTGCATAATAATCGGTTTGATAGTATAGCCGTGAGGTCTGGTTAATCGTTTTTCTGCTGATGTAGAGCAATCATCAGACCGAATAGAATACCTATTTCATTGATATAGGTATTTTCAAAGGCGCCTCGGACGATAAATAATCCGATAAATCCCGTCAGTAGAATAATACTGGCCTGCTTTATTACGCCATTGTTACGGCTAATAATTTGGCTACCCGTGTATAGCGCTGAGAAGGTCATCAGCAAAGTGGTAATCAAACCAATGATTCCACCGGCAAACCAGAGTGCCAAAAAGATATTATGGGGGCCGATGGATGTGCGATATATCCAGTCTGGATAGTCAGCAGCTCGTTCATTGTAGACCTTGTGATAGACTTTATTGCCAAAACCGTAGCCTTTAATCGGGTTTTCTTGAATTAACTCAAGAGCAGCACCCTGTGTGCCATTTTTATAACGATGGCTGCTATCAGTTTGAGTAAGCTTCCAAAATAATAATTTAGTATTTTCATTAGCTATGATCGTAGTGTGAGAAAGTACAACTGAAAAACTAAGGATTAAACTTGCTATGATGGTCAGCTTCCATTCCCGATTAATAATAATGATAAAAGCAGTGATGACAGCAACGGCGACCCAAGCGCCACGGGCTAAAGTACCTAATAACAAAAACAGACTGATAGCGGAAGCAACAGCCAGTATCAGCCAACTCACTAGGGTATGTTTCTTCCACAATGCCCAAGTACACAGTAAGATGGGGAAATAGAAAATAAAGCCGTAAGAAAATTCTCGGTGATTGAAGTCAGTAAAAGGCATTTCACCTTTATTGTAGTTAATAATGTATTTACCAATATCAGTGAGGCATATTGCCAGCATACCAATGGCAAATGAGAACAGGATCATCTTGGCAATACTTTCTTTGTTTTCTTTGTACAAGACAACAGGAAAAGTAAAACTGAACAATAATAGTCCATTTAAGATAGGTTTATTCATCTCCTGAAAACTCAATGCCGGATCGACGGAAATCGCCACTGAATAGAACATGGCTAAAATGAATAGCAGAATGGATAGAAACAGAGAATTACGCATGGAGCGCAGCACTTGACGAAAATCTGTCACCAGGTAGGTTAGTGCTGTAATGCCAATAAGCACGATAACCAGGTTTTTATATCTCGTTATATCGGGCAGATAAACAAGGGCTATATAAATCCCAATGATGGATAAATTCCATAATGATCTTTTATCACGACTTTTAATATTAAACATATTCATCAATCTGCTTTCGTTTCTGTTGAGTTTGGTTGGAAATAATACATGAAAAGATTATCTTAATCTGCTCAGATGCAATAGAGTTGAAACAATATACATAGTTAGGAGTTATTACCATGCCAGAACTACCAGAAGTAGAAACCAGCCGGAGGGGAATAGAGCCACATCTGGTAGGGAATGTGATCCAGTATGCGGTAGTCAGGAATGGTCGGCTACGTTGGCCGGTGGCGGAAGAAATTATGAAGTTGAGTGATCAGCTTGTGCTTAGCATTCAACGCCGGGCCAAATATTTGCTGATTGAACTGGCAAGTGGCTGGATTATTGTCCATTTGGGGATGTCGGGTAGCTTGCGTATCTTGCCAGAGGAGCGCCCTGCGGAGAAACACGATCATGTGGATTTAGTGATGGCAGATGGTAAGGTTTTGCGTTATACCGATCCCAGACGATTTGGGGCGTGGTTATGGAGTGATAATCTCGAACGGTGCTCGGTATTGGCTCATTTGGGGCCGGAACCGCTTTCTGATGATTTTAATGGTTCTTATCTTTACACCCAGTCAAGTAAGAAAAAAACCTTGATTAAGCCCTGGCTAATGGATAACAAATTAGTTGTTGGGGTCGGTAATATCTATGCAAATGAGGCGTTGTTTACTGCCCATATTCAGCCTGATCGTCCCGCGCATACTTTAACTGAGTGTGAAGCCAATTTACTGGCAGAAACGATTAAGAAGGTTCTACAACGATCTATTGAGCAGGGTGGCACAACACTCAGGGATTTCCTGCAATCTGATGGTAAACCGGGCTATTTTGCTCAAGAGTTGTTTGTTTATGGCAGAGCAGGAGAGCCATGCCGAATTTGTGGTGAAAAAATTGAGAGTATTAAGCTTGGGCAGCGCAGTACTTTCTTTTGCCGTCACTGTCAGTATTAGTTGATATCGGATAGTTAGGGGAGGCGTTGCATAGGGAATATCCTACTTTGTGCCGCCTCCAGTGAACGGAGTGAATTACTTGCCCAGTTTTTTTAGCATGGCTTGGGCGACAGGTTCTGGCAGGAATGATGAGATATCGCCATCGTGAAGAGCGACATCTTTAATCAAGGATGAAGAGACAAACGAGAGATTTTGTGATGGCAGCAGAAAAACGCTCTCTAATTCGGGCATAAAGTGGCGGTTCATATTGGCAAGTTGCCATTCATACTCAAAATCAGATACTGAACGAAGGCCACGGATAAGGATAGTGGCCTGTTGTTTTTTAGCGAAATTAGCCATCAATTCACAGAAACCTACCACTTCTACATTATCCAGATGTGAAGTCACCTCTTTTGCCAGAGCAATGCGCTCATCCAGAGTAAACATAGGATTCTTTCTGGCACTGTTGGCGATAGCAAATAGAACGTGGTCGAACATATCCGCGGCTCGGGTGACGATATCAATATGACCGTAGGTGACAGGATCAAATGTTCCGGGATAAATGGCTTTGGTTTTCATCAATTTTTACCCTTCTGTTGTCTCTTTTCCCACAACGCGACGTACTTATTAAACGTATATTGAGCATTGACAATAGCCAGTACTAGCCCTTGTTTACCATCAAGAAAGCCAGCTCGCAACAGCCAGGTTTTAAAAAAAGCCCCAAAAGTGTGACTGAAAATTGAGAAATAACTGCACTGTTTACCTTGTTCATAACGCTGTTCTGCCCAGGCTTTAGCATAATTTAGCTGTTTTCTCTGAAATTCCATCAAATCACGGCAAGTAAGATGAAGTAAATCCCCTTGCAGAGTAACAACCGGCGAACCATTGGTTTCAAGGGATTCATGAACCTGATTGTTATTGTATTGATAACGGTCACGAGCATAGAGGCGGATGACCCGATCCGGGTACCAGCCGCTGTGTTTCATGAAACGGCCAAGAAATAGATTCCGGCGGGCGCAGCTGTAGACTTTGCTGTTATCAGCATATGTTAGAACCTGTTCTATGGATGCTCTCAGTTCTGGTGTTACACGTTCATCAGTATCGATCATAAAAATATAATCGCCAGAGGCATATTGCTGAGCTAGCTGACGCTGACGACCAAACCCGGGCCATTCTGTGTTAGAAAATACTTTTGCACCCATTGCCTGTGCTATCTGGCAAGTATTGTCTGAACTACCAGAATCGAGCACGATGATTTCATCAGCCCAATGGACGGAGGTCAGACAATCTGCTATCAGATCCGCTGAATTCTTGGCGATCATGACAACGGAAAGACGTTTTTTGTCACTCATTCAGTGGCTCCGAGGTGGGAGATAGGGTTCCAGCAGTTTAAGCAGACGTTGAAGTGCGCCCTGATTTTCATGCAGCACTTCTGCTGCGTGGCGACCATAATACAGGCGATAATCTTCGTCAGTCAGTAAGCTATTGATTTCGGTGAACAAAGAGTGGCTGTCCGTAACGGTAATCAGACCATTAGCCTGATTCAGCTTGGCGCAGATATCCTTAAAGTTAAAGGTATGTGGGCCCATTAGCACCGGAATAGCATGGGCTGCCGCTTCTAGCGGGTTGTGGCCGCCACGTTCAACCAAGCTGCCGCCAACAAAGGCCAGATCGGCAATACCATAGAGCAACATCAGTTCACCCATCGTATCGCCGATAACAACCTGAATATTGGCGTCAGGGATTTTATCAGAACTGCGAAGAATGTAGCTGAGTCCAGCTTTCTTGGTTAACTCTTCAGCTTTAATAAAACGTTCAGGATGACGAGGAACTAGGATCAGTAGCAGACTTGGACACTGTTTCAGTAACTTGCAATGAGCATCCAGAATAATACTCTCTTCCCCATCATGGGTGCTGGTGGCTATCCAGACAGGCCGACGAGCGGCCCATTGGCGCCGTAGTGTCACGGCCTTAGCTGCCAATTCAGGCGTTACTGAGATATCGAATTTCAAACTGCCGGTAATAGTCAGTTGAGAGCGTTTTAAACCCAGTTCAATAAAGCGTTCGCCATCTTCAGGATTCTGAGCAGCAATCAAGGTAATGCTGCGCAAAATTGTTTTTACGAAATTCCCTACCTTTTGGTATCCCGCAGCAGAACGTGCAGACAAACGGGCATTAGCAATGACCAGAGGAATGTTACGTTGGTGAAGTTGGAAAATCAGATTAGGCCAAAGTTCTGTTTCCATAATAATGACTAACTTTGGATTAACTTGATTGAGGAAGCGCTCCATAGAACCGGGAAGATCGTATGGCAAATAGACGTGATTAACATCATTTCCCAGAGCAGAAAGCACTCTTTCTGAGCCCGTTGGCGTCATCGTTGTCACGGTAATGGGTAAAAAAGGGTAGTGATGGCGCAAGGCTCTGACTAAAGGGATGGCGGCCAACGTCTCACCAACGGAAACAGAATGGAGCAGGATGCCTCCAGCGGCAACTTTGCCAGCACAAAAACCGTAGCGTTCACCCCAGCGCTGACGGTAAGCAGGGGCTTGGCGACTGCGGAGCAATAAACGCAACCAAATCAGAGGTTGGATAAGGTAGAGAAGTACCTGATATAAACGCAGTAACATTCTATCAAATTCATTTACATAAATTAGTGCCAATAGTATCACATTGCTTCAAAGAAAGTATGAAAATGCGTATGGCCTCTAGAATCTGAACAGAATTAGAAAGGTAAATAGGATTTTTAAGCAAGATCGTGCTTCTATTAATATGAAAGTAGCACGGATTTTTTGCAGCTTCTGCATATGGTCGCGGCAGCTTTTTCTTTAATCTGTATCTTTATACTGGGAATGCAATGAGTAAATTACACACTCAATTTGACCGTATTCTGATAATAAAGTTACGACATCATGGTGATGTATTATTAATTACACCAGTTATTAATACCCTTAAGGATAATTATCCTGAGGTGGAAATAGATGTTTTACTCTACAAAGAAACCGAACCAATATTGGCTTATTTTTCTGCTGTGGATAATCTATTTTCTATAGACAGACAATGGAAAAAACAAGGAACCAAAGCACATCTTGGTCATGAATGGAGATTGCTTAGACGATTAAGATATCGTCAATACGACTTGGTTATTAATCTTGCTGATCAATGGTATAGTGCATTTGTGGCACGATTTACTGGCGCAAAAGTGCGTATTGGGTTCGATTTAGTAAAACGACGAAGCCTGTTTTGGAAAAAATGCTTCACAAATCTTGTTCCGACAGAGCATAGCCAGTTTTTGCATATTGTTGAGCAGAATTTGTCAGCTCTTTCGCTGTTAAATCTTCCGTTGATCAACACTAAAGTGACGATGAGTTACCGCCAGGAGGATAAAGAGATTGTTTTAGCGCTTCTTGATAAGCGTGGTGTGAATCAAAAATATATTGTTGTGCAACCAACATCCCGCTGGCTTTTTAAATGTTGGGATGAAAAAAAGATGAGTGAAACGATTAGTGCATTGCAGTCTGATGGTTGGACAATTGTTGTCACCTCCGGGCCAGATAGTAAGGAGGAGGAGATGGTGGAGAAGATTTTATCACACTGCCCAAAAGAAAGAGTGGTTTCTTTTGCTGGACAGTTAACTTTACCGCAACTTGCAGTGCTGATTGAGGGGGCTAATTTATTCATAGGGATGGATTCCGTTGCTATGCATATGGCCGCAGCGTTGAAAACACCTGTTATCGCTTTATTTGGGCCATCAAAGTTAGTATTCTGGCGTCCGTGGGAAGCGAAAGGTGAAGTGATTTGGGCTGGTGATTATGGTGATTTACCTGATCCTGATGATGTTGATACTAAAACGGATATACGTTATCTGAATGTCATTCCCAGTGATATGGTTATTGCTGCCGCCCGGAGAAATTTATTATGAAATTAGTACGTCTTGCGATTGTTCGGCAGAAATATCGTCCGGATGGTGGTGCAGAACGTTTTGTCTCCCGCGCCTTAGAAGCTTTAGGGAATGAAAATCTGGAGCTTAACGTTATTACGCGCTCCTGGCAGGGAGACGTTAATTCTGATTGGCATGTGCATTTAGCAAATCCTCATAAATGGGGACGCATCAGCCGTGAGAGAGGATTTGCCAAAGCTGCTAAAGTAATATGGGAAAAAGAGCAATTTGATCTTATTCAAAGTCACGAACGTATTGCGGGTTGCGATATTTATCGTGCGGGTGATGGTGTTCATCAGCGTTGGCTACAGCAGCGTGCGCGTGTTTTATCTCCTTGGCGAAGTAAATTGCTTTTTACGAGTCGTTACCATCGTTATGTGATGGATGCTGAGCAAAAGATGTATTCGGCACCAGAGTTAAAAATGGTCATTTGTAACTCGGAAATGGTAAAAAGGGAGGTCATGACAGTTTTTGGGCTTTCTGAGGAAAAAATATCGGTTATTTATAATTCGATAGACAATAAACAATTTTTTCCGGCAACGGAGTCTCAGAGAATACAATTAAGGAAAGAACACAACCTTCCCCTACAGGTTAAATGCTTAGTTTATGTTGGTTCGGGGTTTGAGCGGAAGGGATTAAAAGCAGCGATTCAGGCAGTGAGTGCGACTGATGCCTATTTAATCGTTGTGGGGCAGGATAAAGAAGAGAAGAAATATCAGCAGTTAGCTAATTCACTGGGATGTAATGAGCGGATCAGGTTTATGGGAGTTCAGAAAAGAACATTGCCTTTTTATCAGCTTGCAGATGGCTTATTGCTACCGACCTTATATGATCCGTTTCCAAATGTGATACTGGAGGCAATGGCTTGCGGGCTTCCGGTAATAACCAGTACGACATGTGGAGGCGCTGAATTTATTACTTCTGGGAATAACGGGTTTGTCTGTGATGCTTTGGCTATCTCAGATATTACGGAAGCGATTCAGAATACGCCTTCAAATCATTTGAATAATAAAATGTCAGAATTAGCAAGAACGGGAATACTCAGTTATACACCGGAACATTTATCACAACAGCTCATTGGGTTATATGAAAGGGTGCTCTCATCATGAAAGAACATATATTATTTATCATTGATGGATTACCTGGTGGCGGTGCAGAAAATGTCACTATTCGGCTTTGTGATGGTCTGCAACAGAGGGGATATGATGTTACGCTGCTCTCTTTGGCAGAGAAATGTGAATATTCAGTACCTGATGGTATTGAATTAATCATTGATGCTGATGGGTACAAAGGGATTTTTAGAAGACAGACTGAGATTTGCCGTCGGGCTAAATCTATGGATAAAGTTTTAGAAAAAGTTTTTCTTCGCAAGGGAATCCCTGCATTGATTGTCTCAAACTTGCATAAAACTGATCGTATTGTCGTGCAATCAAAAGTGTTAGCGGGGTTAAATGTATGGTTTTGTATTCATGGTGTATTCTCTAGCTCATATCTTGGTAATAAGACGGGATTATCTCGCTGGATCAAGAAACAAAAAATTAAGTGGACATATAATAACCGGAATTTAATTTGCGTATCTGATGCTGTAGGGAAAGATTTAAAAAATAATTTGTTACTTACGCCTAATGAAACGGTGACGATTTATAATCCTTTTAATATCCCAGATATTAAAGAAAAATCTCTGCAAAATAACCTTTATTCGGATGAAACCTATTTATTACATGTTGGTAGATTTCATCGGGTTAAGCGGCATGATCGTTTATTAGAAGCGTTTGCAAAAGCAGATATTCCATGTAAGTTATTGATTGTTGGCCACGGAGATGAAGCAATTACTCAACAGATAAAGCAGAAGATTGTGGATTTAAACTTACAGTCTAAAGTTATTTTAACGGGATTCCTTGAAAACCCATTACCTGTTATCCGTGGAGCTAAAGCAGTTGTCTTGAGTTCTGATAGCGAGGGATTAGGTAACGTACTGATTGAATCATTGATTTGCGATACGCCAATTGTTAGCACGATGTGTCCTGGTGGCGTTAATGAAATTATGATTGGTGAATTGGAAAAATATAAATCAGATCTGACAGTTGATTCGCTTGCAGAGAAAATGAAGTTTGTTTGCTATGAGCCACCTGTAATTACAGAGGAGATGTATAAGAGGTTTGATTTAGATATTATTTTGGCAAAATATTTAACTTTGCTAAAAAAATAAACATTGTTGTATCAGATTTTTAAGCTTGGTTGTTGAGATAAGATAATGAATAAAAAAAAGTTCCAGAAATTAAGAGAACTGAATAGAAAAAGAAATTACTTTTTGAAATCTCTAAAATTTAATTTTTTAAAATTATTTGTCGATAAAATCAGAAGAGATAACTTTATATCATCAGACATCAAAAAAGTTTTATTTTTGCGAGATGATGATAAGATTGGTGATATGATTGTATCCACGCCTGTTTTTAGAGAGTTGGACAAAAAAGGGATAAAGCTCCATGTATTATCAGGGAAAGCGAACTACTGTGTGATTGAGAGTAATCCATATATTGGCAGAGTATATTTTTATCCCCAAAAAACTTTTGATATTATAAAATTAGCATTTTCCTTAAGAAAGGAAAACTTTGATCTGATCATTGATATGGGTGAACAGATACCCATTATCTATCTTTTATTCATAAGAATAATTAATGCTAAATATGTTATTGGATTTAATAAAGAACATATTAACACTTATAGTAAGAGCATTAAATATTTGGAATATAACTCTCATATTACAGAAAGATATAAACTTCTTTTGCACGCTATGGATATTAATCAATATAATATGAGATATGATATTCATATTCCAGCGGATACGATTGAAAAAGTAAATAATTTTTTATTAGGACTATTAGATGGTATTACCGTAGTCATTAATCCATTTGCGGCGGAAAGGAAAAGAGATATATCCAGAGAGCAATTAATTGGTATTGTTGATTATTTTAAAAGCTTGGATAGGAAAGTTAATATTATTCTTATTGGTAAATCTGATAAGTTAAAATCCCTTTCTTATTTGAATGGGAGTATCTGTAACCCCTTTGGTGATTTTTTGAGTGCGGTGGAAATAATAAAGAATGCTGATTTAATAATCTCTCCGGATACATCAATAGTCCATGTGGCAGCCGCTTATGAAAAAAATACAATCGCATTATATGGTAATGATCTTCATGGTAAGTTTGTAAATAATGACGTTTGGGGACCTGGAAATAAAAATGCAACCCAACTCATTAGTAAAAATGGGAAAATAGGTGATATCCCATTGTCTGATATCTACGTAGCGATAACGGATAAGATATTCTCAATCCATTAGATATTATGATATTGTGTACATATTGGATTTCTATTTATTGGGATTATTTAATAAAGATATAGTAATAAAAGCACTGATGACTTTATCAGCGCTTTTATAGATACAAAATATTTATAATTTCATTTTATAGTATCGGTACTTTGCATAATATTTTAGAAAATGGATAATCATTTTATTTTTTGCGTAAAATTTATAAGCTGCTCTTAATTGTACTATATTTTTAGTTTCTAAAATATAAGGTGAGTTTTTCCAGGGAGAATAAGCTGTGGCTTTTATGTAGAGTTTTGAACACGGTAATTGTGAATACCATGGGAACCAGGGCTTCTTATCACCAGCAAAATGTAAGAATACAATTTTATCTGTATTTAATATGTTTGAATTTACTTCTTGCGAGTTTACTAAATAATTGTATTTATCATCTAAACATTCTATCTCGTTGGACAAGCAACCATTTATAGCATCTTGATCGGGGAAATCAAATTCTCTAGTATCATTTAAAACAAAATTAATGATTTTTTTAGTTAATTGCTTTTCTAGCCAGGGTTTATTATTAAAAACAAGAACTCCTGAATTGAAATAATTGTTATCTTTTAGACCTAAAAAATCAATTCTTGATTTTGCTGAAGAATAGCAATCTCTGACAGCTTTTAATGGACTGTTACTTGATTTTATGAATAGGTCTTCTATATTATTTATACATATGACATCACTGTCAACGTATAGAGAGTAGTCATTATTAGAAAAGTAAGGACATAATATTCTGAAAAAGGCAGCGATTGAGTATTTACTATCAAATTCCTTATTGTTAAGTACAGTATCCTTTAATTCATGAATGATTATTTTTATTTTCTTATCTTTAATCCATTCTTCAATAGAGTATTGGTAATTTAATAAATCATCAGAAGAAATAAAGTGATATACAAAACTAATGTTTTTGTTATTCTCAATTATTGAGGCAGTAGTCGTTATTGCATGCCTTAAATAATCATTGGTTACGCCAAAGAAAACATCAAAATGTTCCACAGAGGGATCAAATTTATCGCCTAGGAAAGCAAAGTTTGTTACTTTACAGTCACCGAAACCGAAATTAATAATATTCTCTGATATTTCCATATATTGCTTAATAGTAAGTATGTTATGAGCTGAAATAACATCTATATTGTTGATTTAACAATACGAAGCATGAAATTTAATTAAGATATAGAACTGCTATACGTATGATAAGATAATTGCACTATTTTATAGATCTGCGTACTATAAAGCCATCATTTTATTCTATTGTGGGCATATTCTGATGACTCGACCTGCATTTATTATCACTATTGATACTGAGGGCGATGACCTGTGGCAAAATCACGGTCAGATCTCGACAAAAAATACCCATTATTTACCAAGATTTCAGCATTTATGTGAACGCTTTGGTTTTAAGCCAGTTTGGTTGACGAACTATGAAATGGCAATGGATGATTTATACATTGAATTTGCCAAAGATATTATTGCCAGAGGGCAGGGGGAAATTGGTATGCATTTACATGCCTGGAATAATCCACCACTTGTTCCTCTGACAGACGATGATATGCGTTATAAACCTTATCTGATTGAATTTCCAAAAGAACAAGTTAGAGCCAAAGTTGATCTGATGACTAAGTTATTGGAAGACAAACTACAGATTAAAATGTTAAGCCATCGGGCAGGTCGTTGGGCATTTAATGAATATTATGCTGAATTGTTGGTGGAATATGGTTATCAAGTCGATTGTTCAGTAACACCACGGGTTAATTGGCGTTTTACCAAAGGCGATCCTAATGGTAACGGTGGAACTGATTATCGTCACTTTCCATCTTATGCCTATTTTATGGACTTGCAGAATATTGCTAAAGAAGGTGATTCTTCTTTGCTGGAAGTCCCTATGAGCATTCAATATAAACACCCTCCGTTGATGAATTTCCTTAAACAGAAATATGATAGCTTACGTGGGAAACAGCGTTCTCCCTCTGTTAACTGGTTAAGGCCAAAAGGGGGAAATCTGGAGCAAATGAAAAAAGTGGTCCAGCAAACATTAGCAGAAGGCTGTGATTATGTTGAATTTATGCTGCACTCATCTGAATTTATGCCTGGTGGTAGCCCGACATTTAAAAATGAAGAGCAGATTGAATTACTTTATCAAGATCTAGAGGCACTATTTAACTACTTACAGCCTCAGGTTCAAGGAATGACATTAGCTGAATATTATCAATGGAAGAGGTTATCATAGTTAATAAAATAAAATTAACATGATCAATGACATTAATAGAGATTCACTTAATTTTGGGCAGATAATACTGCCTAAATTAGGTTGATTATTAAATATATTATTTTAAAATGAGAATTAACTTTATTAATAATATAAAATTTGAAGCAGGGATTGATATTATTTAATTTTCGTTAAAAATAATTAAATAATATATTTGTCATTATTGGATTAATGGGGAAATATGACTTTAAATATATTATTATAAATCGCTTATTTTAGCGTTTGAATAGGAAAATAGATAATATGGGCTATGATTTATAGCCAATTATCTGTTTTCAGTTAACAACTAAAAAATCAGGCGTCTACCAGAAACGCCTCAGATTTAATAATTAATCAGCCAATATTTTTTTGAAGATGAGATAATACTTTCGATGGTGTAATACTTTTGATATTCCCATCCTCCGCTTTTAAAGATATTTGTTCTTTGCCATAGCCACCAATGAGTCCTGGATCTGTCGGGCCAAACAACGTGATATTAGGGCGATCCAATGCGGCAGTGAGGTGGCTCAGGCCAGTATCTACAGAAACAACGGCTTTTGCACCGGCCAACTCTTGGGCCACTTGTGCCAAAGTCAGCTTTGGTAGTACTTCCACATGAGGGAAGTTTTCTGCCAGTCTCAGCGCACGTTGGTATTCATGTTCTGCGCCCCAAGGGAGCTTAATTCGTACACCTGTCGGCTGAATTTCAGTAATAAGTTGCCGCCAATGGCTTTCCGGCCAATGTTTTTCATCGCGAGTTGTAGCATGAAGAAAAACCAGATAATTACTCTGGTCTTCTGGATGCTGATTCAGAAAATGACGGGCAATCCCATAATCACCCTGTGCTGCCGGTTTGGTATAACCCAGGCTGACAGCAAACAATTCCCGGATACGTTCTACCGCGTGTTGTTGCTTGCTGACCGCATGACGGCAATCATAAAAAAAACTCGCTAGTGGCTCACGGATACTTTTGCGGTCGTAACCATGTTTAGGACCATAAGCTAATCGAGTGACCAAAAATGCGCTTTTTAATAACCCTTGAGCATCAATGATGACATCATATTGGTGTAATTTTAATTTTTCTTTGAATAAACGACGTTCTGCACGAATTTCTGGGCTAAACCAGTTTTTACGCCAGCGGCGAATAGCTACAGGAATGATTTGATCAACCGCATTGTGCCAGCCGGGGATTTGAGCAAAACCTTCCTCTACTACCCAATCAAAACGGACATCAGGTAAATTTTTTTCTGCATCAGTCAGCGCAGGGAGCGAATGGAGGACATCGCCCATAGAAGAAGTTTTAACCAGTAAAACCCGCATTAACTCTGGTTCTCCGCTTGTAATAATTTTTCCAGGGAAGCGATAACTTGCTCTGGCTGAATATCAATCAGACTCTGATGATAGCCATGTGCGCTGTCACCTTTTCTGACTTTGTGATAGCCAGTGATAAGACGGATAACTTCCGCTTTATCGGATAATGGCGGCGTAAAATCGGGGCTACTTGGGCCGTAAAGTGCAACCAGAGGGCGATTAAGCGCTGCGGCGACATGCATCAAACCGGAATCGTTGGTGACGATAGCATCACAGGCAGCGATAATATTGACTGCCTGTTCAAGAGAGGTTTGTCCAGCAAGATTGATACAGTGTTCACGAGCTTCTTCCGTCAGTGACTTGCGGATATCTTCTCCACCTTCGTGATCTTTGGCAGAGCCAAATAGCAGAATTTGATAGCCCTTGTGAGTGATAAGCTGTTGAGCTAACGCAGCGTAATGATAGTGAGGCCAACGCTTGGCCGGGCCAAACTCTGCGCCGGGACAGAAACCGATAATCGGACGATGATCAGAAATATTGAATGCTGCGGTGGATTCAGCAATATCTTCATCACTGACATCTAGTTGAGGCCAAAGTAATGGTTGAGGCAGGTCTGCCGCACTACTGGGTTTTGCATCGTAAGCCAATGCGGCATAGCGTTGCACCATTAATGGGAAAGCTTCTTTATTCAGTGTACGAATATCATTGAGCAACCCATATCTCATTTCACCGCGCCAGCCGGTGCGCAGAGGAATATTGGCGAAGAAAGGAACCAAGGCAGATTTGAAAGAATTTGGTAGCACATAAGCGCGATTATATTTACGTTCACGCAGGGCGACCCCCAAACGACGGCGTTCGCCTAATGCCAGTGCGCCATGCCCTAACGGCATAGCTAATGCTTGATTGACCTCCGGCATTTTATCCAGCAGCGGGCGGCACCAGGCTGGGGCCATCACATCAATTTCTGCATTAGGATGCAAAGCCTTTAATGTCCGGTAAAGGCTCTGCGACATCATCATGTCACCCACCCACGAAGGGCCGATCACCAATATTTTCATAGCGAGTAGATTACTTATCCTGATTAAGCCAATGCATATATTCCGTTACCCCTTCGGCAACGGTTTTGAATGGCTTATCATAACCCGCCGCCCGAAGTTTAGTCAGATCTGCTTGCGTGAAGCGCTGATAACGACCTTTCAAATGTTCAGGGAAATCAATATGCTCAACAGTTAGTGATTTATCTTGATGGAATTCAACCACGGCATCTGCAACCGCCTGGAAAGATTCAGCACGACCTGTTCCGCAATTATAAATACCGGAAACGCTGTTTTTCCAGAACCAAAGATTAACCGCGGCGGCATCACCAACATAGATAAAATCACGTTGAAAGCCTTCACTGCCAGCGAATAGTTTTGGGTTTTGTCCCTGATTGATTTGATTGTTCAGATGAAAGGCGACACTCGCCATACTGCCTTTGTGCCCTTCACGTGGTCCGTATACATTGAAATAACGGAAACCACAAATTTGTGAATCAGCTTGAGGCAAGATCTCCCGGACGTATTGGTCGAATAGAAATTTAGAGTAACCATAAACATTGAGCGGTTTCTCATATTGACGTTCTTCAATAAAGTTATCAGTGCGGCCGCCATAGGTTGCTGCTGAGGAGGCGTACAGGAAAGGAGTGCCGCGTTCAAGGCAATAGTGCAGCAATTCTTTGGAATATTGATAGTTATTATCCATCATATATTTGCCGTCCCACTCGGTTGTAGATGAACAAGCGCCTTCATGGAAAATAGCGTCAATATCACCAAAGTCATCACCGGCCAGGATACTGGCAATAAACTCTTCTTTGTCCATGTAATCAGCAATATCCAAGTCAACCAGATTGGTGAACTTAGTACCATCTTTTAGATTATCTACGACCAGAATATCTTTATATCCTTCGTCATTTAGTGCCTTGACAATATTGCTGCCAATAAATCCAGCACCGCCAGTGACAATAATCATCCGACTTACCTCTACGATCAGGTTAATGAAGCAAATTACTTCTATAATAACATCTAACATCCATGACGACAGCAGCTTAAGCAGGGGAATATACTGAAATGTTATGGTAATTCAGGTCGCATGACGTGACGGATACGGCAAAGTTAATATTATCTGCCTGATAGTGTCGTCAGTAGCCTGATCAATGAGTAAAATGCCTAATGACCCTTCATTTATAAATCAGGAGAAAATAAATGTCAGCATCATTTTATCAGCAAATTAATGAACAATTAGAACAAGCCCATTTGGAAGGGTTGTTCAAAAACGAACGTATCATCACTTCTGCACAAAATGCTGACATTGCTGTAGCCGATGGCAGCCACGTTATTAACTTCTGCGCAAATAACTATTTAGGTTTGGCTAATCACCCTGAGCTTATTGCCGCTGCTAAAGCGGGAATGGATAGCCACGGCTTTGGTATGGCATCTGTTCGTTTTATTTGTGGAACTCAGGATACTCATAAAGAGCTGGAGAAAAAACTGGCAGAATTTTTGGGTATGGAAGATGCCATTCTTTATTCTTCTTGTTTTGATGCTAATGGTGGTTTATTTGAAACGCTGTTTGGGCCGGAAGATGCCATTATCTCTGATGCGTTAAACCACGCTTCTATTATTGATGGTGTCCGTTTATGTAAAGCGAAGCGTTATCGCTATGCTAATAATGATATGCAGGAACTGAGAGCACAATTGGAACAAGCGAAAGCAGATAATGCACGTCATATTGTGATTGCAACCGATGGTGTGTTCTCGATGGATGGTGTGATTGCTGATTTGAAATCTATCTGTGATCTGGCTGATGAATTTAATGCGCTGGTCATGGTGGATGACTCCCATGCGGTTGGTTTTGTTGGTGCTCACGGCCGTGGTACTCACGAATATTGTGATGTAATGGATCGTATTGACATCATTACCGGTACCTTAGGTAAAGCATTGGGTGGGGCTTCCGGCGGCTATACTGCGGCCCGTAAAGAAGTTGTTGAGTGGCTGCGCCAACGTTCACGCCCATATCTGTTCTCTAACTCACTGGCTCCGGCGATTGTAGCGGCATCTATTAAGGTGCTCGATATGCTGAAAGAGGGGGATGCATTGCGTGATCGTCTGTGGAAGAACGCTAACCTGTTCCGTGAAAAAATGACAGCAGCAGGTTTCACTTTAGCAGGGGCTGACCACGCTATCATTCCTGTCATGTTAGGCGATGCAAAATTGGCACAGGAGTTTGCCGCAGAATTACTGAAAGAAGGTATTTATGTTACCGGCTTCTTCTATCCGGTAGTCCCTAAAAATCAGGCCCGTATCCGCACGCAAATGTCAGCCGCGCATACGGAAGAGCAAATTGAACGTGCAGTTGAGGCGTTCACGCGAATTGGTAAGCAATTAAATGTAATTGCATAAGGCATCTCTATGAAAGCATTGTCAAAGTTAAAAGCAGAAGAAGGCATTTGGATGGTCGATGTGCCTAAACCTGAGTTGGGGCACAATGATGTGATGATCAAAATCCGTAAAACAGCGATTTGTGGTACGGATGTGCACATCTATAACTGGGATGACTGGTCGCAAAAAACCATTCCTGTGCCAATGGTTGTTGGTCATGAATATGTCGGTGAAGTTGTCGCTATTGGTCAGGAAGTAAAGGGTTTTAAAATTGGTGATCGGGTGTCTGGCGAAGGGCATATTACTTGCGGTTACTGCCGTAACTGTCGGGGTGGCCGTACTCACTTATGCCGTAATACCATTGGCGTAGGGGTAAACCGCCCGGGTTGTTTTGCTCAATACTTGGTTATTCCTGCATTTAATGCGTTCAAAATTCCAGATAACATCTCTGATGAGTTGGCTTCTATTTTTGACCCATTTGGCAATGCTGTTCATACCGCGCTTTCGTTTGATCTGGTTGGCGAAGATGTGCTGGTTTCTGGTGCAGGCCCAATTGGTATTATGGCTGCGGCAGTGTGTAAACATGTTGGCGCGCGTCATGTTGTTATCACCGACGTTAACGAATATCGCCTTGAGCTGGCACGTAAAATGGGCGTCACCCGTGCGGTGAACGTCAGTCAGGAAAATCTGACCGATGTCATGGCAGAATTGGGCATGACCGAAGGTTTTGATGTTGGTTTGGAAATGTCCGGCGCCCCGGCGGCGTTTCGTACCTTATTAAATACCATGAATCACGGCGGCCGTGTTGCACTGTTGGGCATTCCTCCATCAGATATGGCGATTGATTGGAATCAGGTGATTTTCAAGGGCTTGTTTATCAAAGGTATTTATGGTCGTGAAATGTTTGAAACCTGGTACAAGATGGCTACATTAATTCAATCTGGTTTGGATCTGACACCCATTATCACCCACCGGTTCTCTATTGATGATTTCCAGAAAGGTTTTGACATCATGCGTTCAGGGCAGTCTGGTAAAGTTATTCTGAACTGGGATTAACCAATCGATTGAGTTATCACTAAAATTAACAGGCGCTTTTAGTTCTTAAGCGCCTATTTGAGGCATTAGCAATATTGCAAGCTATCATCGAATAAATAGAAATAACAAGGTGATTGGCTATTTTTTAAAATGAATTTCTATTCTGTTTTATCCTGAGATTTATCTCCGGCCAGTTTCTGGATATATCGGCTTACCGTGTTCACAATAGGATTATCAACCAGAGTATCGCCGATAACTGTCAGATAATCTTGGCTGGTAACTGTAATGGGGGCCTCTTTTATTTCACACAGCTTGCCCCATTTATGCTGATTATCACCAACAGGTTTACCACTTAACAACCTACTTGGGTTGACTAACTCAATATCAGCGGGAAGCGTTGGCAGCATCTGTTGTAATGCGCGAATGGTTGTTGAATGAGGATGACCGATAGCAATAGCGGAACCATTTTTACGAGCAATGGAAATCGCACGATTTAACTGATGGCGAGTTTCTGCTTCTGATTGCACATCATCCAGGAAAATATTACGGCGGATAACGCGAACAGGTGTGCCTTGCGCTGCCTTTGTTGCCTGAGTATTGCCAATCGTCACGCTGTCGAGAAAATAGAGGTTATAACGAGAAAGTGAGCGCATCACTTTTTGCATTCCCGGCAAGCTTGAAGTCATAGCGCTGCCCATATGGTTATTGATTCCTACAGCATAAGGGACTTTTTGTATTGCATGCTGGATGATGCGGTCAATTTCTTCACTGCTCATGGTTGGCTGGAGAGTATCCGGCTCTAGCAGTTGCTTACTTAAAGGCGCCATTGGCAGGTGGATTAAGATCTCCCGTCCTTGTTTATAGGCTTTTTCAGCCATTTCCCTGCCATGCGGTGAATCCGGCAGAATGGCGATAGAGATTGCAACAGGCATCTGCAATATTTTATTTTCATTGTGAGGACGGTAGCCGAAGTCGTCGATAACAATTGCCAGACGAGCTGCACTGGTTTGTAGGCTTAAAAGTAACAGGGCGGTAGTACCAATGAGTTTTGCTAATTTGCGTTGTCTCACCTGATTATCTCCCAAGCCACGGTTGTGGGTTTACCGCTCTTCCTTGACGGCGAATTTCAAAATAGAGTGCGGGTTGTTGCTGACCGCCACTGTTACCGACCAATGCAATAGGTTGTCCTGCGCGAACTTGCTGGCCGACATTGACCAGAGCGCTCTGATTATAGCCGTAGAGACTCATATCACCTTTACCGTGCTCTATCACGACAACCAGCCCATAGCCTTGTAACCAATCAGCCAGCAGCACCCGGCCATCGGATATCGCTTTAACTTCAGTACCTTCTTGGGCAGAAATCACCATGCCTTTCCAGCGCAATTCGCCTTGCAGCGCTTCACCAAACTCATGTATCACTTTACCGCGGACAGGCCAGATTGCCTGACCTGCCGGACGGCCAAGGCCACCGGTACGCGCCATTAATGCGCGTTCATCCTCAGTTGGCTTGTAGCTGGAACCTTTTTGCTGCGCTTGCTTCTGTTTCACTGCAATCTGAGCACGAACACGGGCAGCTTCTCTGGCTTCTCGTTCAGCACGCGCTTTCGCTTCCCGTTCTGCTTTAGCAATTTTATCTCGCAGACGGGTTTCATTTTGTTTTAGTTCAGCGAGATTTTTCTGATCTTTCTTTAAGGAAGATTCCAGCTCAGTCAGGGTTTTCTGCCGGGCGTTGCGGGCTACTTCCATTTGCTGCTTTTGTTGTTGTTGTTCAGTTAGAACTTGTTTTTGCTCTTCCTGTTTCTGCTGCTCAAGTTTTTTTTGTTCAGTTAAATCAACGGCTGTTTGTTCAAGCTTAACAATGGTGTCCTGACGGGCTTGATTAAGGTAGCTATAGTAAGCGAGTATGCGCTCACCTCTCTTGCCCTCTTCTCCTCTGAACATCAGTTCAAGCCCTTGATGTTGCCCTTGACGAAATGCAGCATCCAATTGGCGTGCCAGCATATCTCGTTGTGCTTTTTGTTGTTTTTCTAATTTTTTGATGTTGGAGACTAGAGCGGTAATCTCTTTATTCAGCTTACTGAGTTGAGTTTGAGTGTTGTGTAGAGATTGACCAATTTTGGAAATGGTATTTTCCTGATCTTTTAGCTGATTTAGCAAAGAACTACGTTTTTGCTGCTGTTGTTGCACACTTTTCTCTTTCTCCGCGATGTCTTGTTGGAGATCTTTCAGCTGATTTTTATTGGCGATAATTTGATTTGCGAAGGTATTAAAGCTGAAAATAACCAACAGGAAAGCATAGAACAACGAGGCAAAGATATTATTCCGCCGTGAGTTCTGATTGCGCCGATAATTACGGCTATGTATTTCCTGGTTGTCAGCCATTTCTGTAAATATACCTTGCTACTGTATGCACTAGATTATTCCATGATGAACAAAGAGTTACCAGATGCTACGCTGATTTTTTACACTTTCAGATAATGCTGTCTTAACATCGAAATCGAATAATAATAAACATATTAGCTTACTTATCATTGAAATTCCTGCATGCATTTAGTGTGGCAGGGCAGATGTTGGTAATGTACTTAAGATGCTTCATTTTCAGGATATTTTTATTTTTTCTCGAAACTCTCCGCAAAATTTGCATTGAGCTTGTGCTATTTGGCTGTAATTGACGCAGCACAAAGGTATACTCTGGAACCTTAGAAATTTGTTATTAACCAACGGGAGTTGTTGCCCCCATGCTGCAAGAAATCATGCAATTTATTAACCAGCATATGACCTTAAGCCTCATTTGGATTGCACTGCTGGTTGCCGTTATTGTGACTACAACGAGAGGTTTCTTCTCTAAAACCAAAGAGATAACTCGTGCTCAAGCTATTAATCTGATCAACAAAGAAGAAGCCATCGTCGTGGATTTACGTTCCCGTGAAGATTTCCGCAAAGGGCATATTATTGGTGCAGTAAACCTGACTCCCTCTGAAATTAAAGACAACAATTTTGCTGAGTTGGAAAAACATAAAAAGCAGCCTGTAATTGTTGTTTCTGCGAATGGTACTGAATCTCGTACTCCGGCAGAAAATCTTATTCGTGCCGGTTTTGAACGCGTATGTTCCTTGAAAGAGGGCTTGGCGGGTTGGACTGGTGAAAACTTGCCATTGGCGCGTGGTAAAAAGTAATCATTTTGGGCGTGAATGGAGACATTCACATAAAAAATTTAATAAGGACATCTAAAGGTAACAATTATTATGTCAGAACAAAGCAATACAGAAATGGCTTTCCAGATCCAACGTATCTACACCAAAGATATCTCTTTTGAAGCACCGAACGCACCGCAAGTGTTTCAGCAGGAATGGCAGCCGGAAGTAAAACTGGATCTGGATACAGCTTCCAGTGAGTTGGCTCAAGGGGTTTATGAAGTTGTTCTGCGTGTGACTGTAACGGCGACTTTGGGAGAAGAGACGGCATTCCTGTGTGAAGTACAGCAAGGGGGTATCTTTTCTATTGAAGGTATCGAAGGAACTCAGCTGGCTCACTGCTTGGGTGCATACTGTCCGAATATCCTGTTCCCATATGCTCGTGAATGCATCACTAACTTGGTTAGTCGTGGTACCTTCCCACAACTGAATCTGGCTCCAGTAAACTTTGATGCCCTGTTCATGAACTACCTGCAACAGCAGGCAGAACAGTCTCAGGGCGGAGAACAAACTGAACAGGAAGCTTAATGAATAGTACTGTTTCTATGACAGTTATCGGTGCCGGTTCATACGGCACCTCATTAGCCATTACGCTGGCTCGTAATGGTCATAATGTTGTACTTTGGGGACATAATCCAGAACATGTTAGGGCATTGCAACAGACGCGTTGTAATCAGGAATTTCTGCCGGATGTTTCCTTTCCTGATAGTTTATTGCTTGAAACAGACCTAATAAAAGCGCTAACAGCGAGTCGCGATATTCTTGTTGTGGTACCTAGCCATGTGTTTGGTGAAGTGTTAGAGCGGGTAAAACCACATCTACGGGCTGATTCACGTATCGTCTGGGCAACTAAAGGCTTGGAAGCGAATACCGGTCGGTTATTACAGGATGTGGCCCGCGAGATATTAGGCAATACAATACCGCTAGCGGTGCTCTCTGGACCAACATTTGCCAAAGAGTTAGCGGCTGGTTTGCCCACTGCGATTGCTATTTCCGCGACGGAATCTGCTTTTGGCGATGAACTTCAGCAATTGTTCCACTGTGGCAAAAGCTTCCGGGTTTATAAAAATCCTGATTTTATTGGAGTTCAACTCGGTGGCGCCGTAAAAAACGTGATTGCCATTGGTGCGGGAATATCTGATGGAATGGGTTTTGGCGCTAATGCTCGTACTGCCTTGATTACTCGTGGGTTGGCGGAAATGAGTCGCCTTGGTACAGCGCTTGGTGCTGATCCTTCAACCTTTATGGGCATGGCGGGATTGGGTGATTTGGTCTTAACTTGTACTGATAACCAGTCACGCAACCGTCGTTTTGGCATGATGCTAGGGCAGGGAATTAGTGTCGAAGACGCCCAGAATCAGATTGGGCAGGTTGTTGAAGGTTATCGCAATACCAAAGAAGTACGTGCATTGGCTGATCGTGTCAATGTAGAAATGCCGATTGCAGAACAAATCTATCAGATACTCTATTGCAATAAAAATGTGATAGAAGCTGCTCAGGCATTATTAGGAAGAGCCAGAAAGGATGAGAGCGATGATGTGCGCTCTTAAATAAAAATCTAATGAAATAGGTTCTAAATGTGAGAGTAAAAAATATGTCGCTAGAGGAATTGGACGAAGTTTGGAAGAACATAAAAACAGAGGCGAGAGCGCTGGCTGAATGTGAACCGATGTTGGCCAGTTTTTTTCATGCAACATTACTCAAGCATGAAAATCTTGGCAGTGCCCTAAGTTATATGTTGGCTAATAAGCTGGCTACACCGATTATGCCGGCTATTGCGGTTAGAGAGATTGTAGAAGAGGCTTATAGCTCAGATCAAAAGATGATTGTCTCTGCTGCCCGCGACATCATAGCGGTACGTCTACGTGATCCTGCTGTAGATAAATATTCAACTCCTCTACTGTATCTTAAAGGATTTCATGCTCTACAAGCCTATCGTATTGCCCATTGGATTTGGGGAGAAGGGCGTAAGGCATTGGCTATTTATCTGCAAAACCAAATCTCGATGTCTTTTGGCGTTGATATTCATCCGGCAGCAAAGATTGGTTGTGGCATTATGCTTGACCATGCTACAGGTATTGTGATTGGTGAAACGGCGGTAGTGGAAAATGATGTTTCTATTCTGCAATCCGTCACCCTTGGCGGTACTGGTAAAACAGGGGGTGATCGTCATCCGAAAGTCAGGGAAGGGGTGATGATTGGCGCCGGTTCGACAATACTTGGTAATATTGAAATTGGTCGTGGAGCCAAAATTGGCGCCGGTTCAGTTGTACTTCGTTCTGTTCCACCACACACCACAGCCGCTGGGGTGCCTGCCCGTATTGTCGGTAAACCTGAAAGCGAAAAGCCATCATTGGATATGAACCAACATTTTAATGGTATCAATCATGGCTTTGAGTACGGTGATGGGATTTGATTTATCGAAATCTGGATATTAATAATCACTATCATATTTTCACATGTCAAATGTGGAAATATGATTTTGCACGTTTAATTTATTAGAGCTTTTATAAATTATTTTCTTGCTACACCTATTATAATATAGTGCCAATGTTTAGGAACGACTTTATTTAGAACTTTATTATCTAACACTCCTAAAAATCTTCTTTGAAATTCATTCCTACCAAGCGTAGCAAGGAAGCCTAATGTTGTATAATTAACATTTGAAAATGCTGATAGATAATCTGTCATTTCCTTGGCGGTAACATAGCCCCAAGTATTTCCCCAATTAACATAATTTTTCCTGAGAAATTTATGCAATGGTGATGCAACCAGATTTTCTGCAAACCAAAGTTCACCCCCTTCTTTTAATGAATGAAAGATCTGATTAATAGCCTCTTTTTGTGCTGTTTTATTGAAATTATAACCGACAGCACCTAATACTGATTTAAACATAACAATATCAAAATGGTTCTTATATTTGATATCCGATGCGTTTAATTTATCATATTGAATGCTATTTTCTATATCATAATGCTTATGTTTCTCCAGTGCTGTTGGCGTAGGGCCATCTAAATCAGTGCATAAGACATTGGCTCCATTCAATGCTGCCCATAATGATAAACCACCATTTCTACTACCTAGTTCTAGAATATTAGCTGACTTTAATTCTAATCTAGAGTGATCTTGCCAATATTTTAAGGAATGGCTCCAATTATATATGTCCCATTCTATGACATCATGGAGAAATTCTTTTGAATTTTCTGCTTTCATAGCGTAACCAATATATATCAATGAAGGTGAGGTGTTTTAATAATAACTTTATTAAATTATTATGATCTAAATAGTTTTATAAAATAGAAGATCATTTAAGGGAATCAACCCTGATTAAGTTATATGAATCAACTTCTAAAGGGAAAAAATTCCCCAATAGGGTTAATTTATACTAATCATAGCACCTACTTCTTGTGATGAATTATGATTTAACGCAAAAACTTATTCATAAAACTTAGAATAAAAACTATACCCTTGATGTCTTACTGTTTTCCTAACGATACATTATGGTCATTCTGCCACTTACATCATAAAACCTATTGTACTCTGCCCTAGAGTACTGAGCTGATAACCATCGTGGCCGTACCATGCTTGATCCGAACACATGACGAAAATGGTTGTTTGGTTCTCACCGTGGGTCTGGTACAGAGCAGTTTCTATACTGCATTTTTCTGTGACCCACGCAAAGAGGAAAAAACTGCCGTGATATGGTCAACAACACGTTGAACCATTGCCGGAATGTGTATCGATATTAGGCATATTTATTGACGCACTATTTTCTGATGATAGCGCCCTGATAATCTAGTTGCCGCCAGGCTTCAAAAACAACAACGGCAACTGAATTGGAAAGATTCATACTGCGACTGTTTGCGAGCATTGGAATACGAATTTTTTGTTGTGGTGGCATATTATCCAGTACGTAAGGTGGTAATCCTCTGGTTTCCGGCCCAAACATTAAATAATCTCCTGCTTGATAACCTACGGCGCTATGTGCCGGAGTTCCTTTGGTTGTGAGAGCAAACAAACGAGCAGAAGACTCTCCTGTTAATCCTTCATCCTCTAAAAAAGCAAAATAATCATGATGTTGTTTAATATTGGCAAACTCATGATAATCCAGCCCGGCTCGACGTAGCCTTTTATCATCCCAGGTAAAACCCAGAGGTTGAATCAAATGCAATTGAAATCCGGTGTTAGCACAAAGACGAATAATATTACCGGTATTAGGTGGGATTTCAGGTTCAAATAAGACGATGTTTAGCATAATGCCCCCCAAAAACAAGGGGCACAGGTTAGCAGAAATCAGGAGGGGATGCAGGGGGATCTTCATCGATATTCTTATTTTATCTGTTAAAAGATCTTTCCCTGTTGGGGGCTTGATTGTATTGCCAGCAAACTTAAAAGTGAAAAAAGATCACTGTATATAATCTAACATACTAAATTTTCTAGAAATTCTCTGAATTATTTTTTTGCCACACCGATTATAATATAGTGCCAATGTTTAGGAACGACCTTATTTAGAACTTTATTATCTAACATTCCTAAAAATTTTCTTTGAGATTCATTCCTGCCAAACGTAGCAAGGAAACCTAAAGTTGTATAATTAACATTTGAAAATGCTGATAGATACTCAGTCATTTCGCTGACAGTAACATAGCCCCAGGCATTTCCCCAATTAACATAATTTTTTCTGAGAAACTTATGCAATGGTGATGCGATTAAATTTTCTGCAAACCAAAATTCACCCCCCTCTTTTAATGAATGGAAAATCTGATTAATTGCTTCTTTTTGTGCTGCTTTATTTGAATTATAACCAATACCACCTAATACTGATTTAAACATAACGATATCAAAATAGTTTCTATATTTAATATCTAATGCACTTAATTTACCATATCGAATTCTATTTTCTATATTATAACGCTTATGTTTCTCCTGTGCTTTTGAAGTAGGACCATTTAAATCCGTACATAAAACATTACCTCCATGTAATGCTGCCCACAGTGATAATCCACCATCGCGGCTGCCTAGTTCTAGAATATTAGCTGACTTTAATTCTAGGTTAGAATGGTCTTGCCAATATTTTAAAGCATGACTCCAATTACATATATCCCACTCTATTACATCATTGAGTAGCTCTCTTGAGTTCTCTGTTTTCATAAAATGACCAATGAATTAATTATTTTGATAATACTTTTATAGTGAATTATTATGATCTAGTGATAGATTATTTTTTAATGACGGTATTTTAGGAAAAGATTACGGGAGGGCTTGCTTAGCAAGAATTTCAGATAGATAGGCTGTGCTCATCGTTACTTTTGTTTCAATCTTATCCTTAAATATTTTAGTGTTATTCAGTACATTCACTGCAATGTGTTTTATCTGAGATAACAATTTCCCTGAGTTACCGCACTGAATTGGGAACGCCTGACGGTTTTTCCATCTGTGGCACCCCTGAGCTTTTTGTCAGTTTGATGTCCAACACCAAAGTTTTCAATTTCTTCTCAGTCTTTGATGTCGGCAATTACGGCACTGATTGTTAACGACAGAATATCTGTTAGCTTATAATTATTTGCTGATCTGACTAGGATTATGAGTAACCGAGTGGTTGCTAAATCAATCGTAAAAAGGCTTTTAGCGTTTCTCCTCTGAATGGAAACCATGAGGGTTATTCTTCTGCCAATTCCAGCTATCACGCATCATATCGTCAATATTGCGTGTCACTTGCCAGCCAAGGATATTGAGAGCTCTGGATGGATCAGACCAACACTCAGCAATATCCCCAGGACGTCTATCTGTAATTTTATATGGAATATCTTTACCTGATGCCTTTTCAAAAGCGTGAAGTAGTTCAAGTACAGAATAACCAGCACCGGTACCTAGATTAAAAACTTCATAGGATTGCTGTTTATCTAGATAATCAATGGCGGCAATATGGCCTTCAGCCAAATCCATTACGTGAATATAATCACGAACACCGGTACCGTCTTTGGTTGGATAATCGTTGCCATACACTGACAAACATTCCAGACGGCCAATGGCAACCTGAGTGATATAAGGTAATAGATTATTGGGAATACCATTAGGGTCTTCACCAATCATACCTGATGGGTGTGCACCAACAGGGTTGAAATATCTTAGACTAGTGATTTTGAAATTTGGCTCGGCTGCGGCAAAATCTTTTAGAATTTGCTCAACCATCAGTTTAGAAGTGCCATAAGGATTGGTAGTGCCGCCTACTTTCGCATTTTCCGTGAGTGGTACAAATTCAGGATCACCGTAGACTGTCGCCGATGAACTGAAAATCAATTGATACACACCGTTGGTACGCATAGCCTGCAACAAAACTAAAGTGCCAGTAACATTGTTCTGGTAATATTCAAGTGGCTTTCTGGTAGATTCACCAACGGCTTTTAAACCGGCAAAATGGATAACCGTGTCTATTTTGTTTTCTTGGAAAACTGTATTAAGTAAATTTAGATCAAGTACATCGCCTTGATAGAATTTCACGGATTTGCCAGTAAGTTTTTCAACTCTACGAAGAGATTCTGGTGATGAATTGCAAAGGTTATCGATAACAACAACATCTGCTCCTTTTTCCAGAAGCGCTAATACTGTATGGGAACCGATGTAGCCAGCTCCGCCGGTGATTAGGGTAATCATTTGAATATCTCCGTGAATTTTCAGCCATAGTGTTTAATTAGGCTGTATGTGAGCTTAAAAGTTTATTTTTCAAATGTTATTATCAAAAAACTTGAAAATAAACTGTTCCTTGTCAAAAGAGCAGATAAAAAAGCAGGTTTGAAACCTGCTTTTCCAATAGTATTATGGCGCACAATTCTACTTCTCAATTAATAGGCACCATCTCGTTTAAGTACTACATTGACTGTTTTAAATAAAATCGCGATATCATTCCAAAGAGCCCAATTTTTTACATACCAGCTATCAAGATATACGCGCGTCGCATAGTCAACATCGTTACGTCCACTTACCTGCCATAGCCCTGTCATACCCGGTTTCGCCATGAGATAATATGATTTGTCATCTCCATAACGTTCAAGTTCTTCCTGAACGATGGGTCTTGGACCAACGAGACTCATCTCCCCTCTTAGTACATTGATCAACTGTGGAAGCTCATCAAGACTGGTCTTACGCAGAAAGTGGCCGATAGGGGTGATTCTTGGGTCATTCTTGAGTTTGAAATCCTTCTTCCATTCTTCCATAGCGTTCTGATCTGTCTTGAGCAGATTTTCCAGCACTTCTTTAGAATTGATAATCATGGAGCGAAACTTCAAACACTTAAATCGACGCCCTCCTTGCCCTATACGTTCATGACCATAGAAAGGAGATGCACCATCACGGGAAACTTTCCAGCCGATAAAAAGAAATAGAGGGGAAAAGAGCACTAACAGAAGGGAAGAAACGACAATGTCGAAACTACGCTTCAGAATACTCGACGACCGCTTGGCCAGATTGTTCTTAACCCTTAACATCAAAAGTTCATGGCTAAAAGAGTGAGAGACATCTGTGCCATAGAGTGGTACTCCACGTAAGGTTGGGATCACTGAGATGTTACGAACACCATGTGCAGAGAGGTAACGCAGCCACTCGTCCTGTAGTTCGTTTTGTTCATATTCAAGAGCGATGAAGATCTTATGTTGATGGTACTTTTCAAGCAACTGCTCAGGAGTGAGATGAAAGAGCGGAAGAGTTTCCACTGGACTAACAGCACAATTATTGTCTGGGGCAACAAAGCCTATAACCCCAAAGCCAAGTAAAGGTTCGCTGCATATAGCCAGATAAGCTTCACGAGCATTATTTCCACTGCCGATGATGATAGTCGGCATACTCCAGTATCTAAGCTTAACTAATAACAACTTAGTCAGCCATCGGCAAAATGGTAGGGCAAATATGGCAATCAACCAGAATATTGCCCACTGGTAGCGAGAAAAATTCCACTTAGAGATAGCTACTATCGCCAAATCGGCCACAGCCAGTCCGATGATCATCAATAGAGTTTCTTTCAGCTCATTCCAGAATGGTTTGTGATAAGTGTAATGTCGTAAATGTCCCCAAGACCAGAGAAGCACAACTAAGGTAATTGCCAGAAAACTCCATGCTCTGGCCTCATCTGATCCGTTTTTAAAAACAAGGGAGAATGAAACATCGGTACGAATACTTTCAAACCACCATGAAAGAGCAAAAGCACCAGCCATAGCTAGAAGATCACTTGCCATTAGAGAAAAATGGTTAACAGATGCTGAATAGTTTCCATATTCGAGATGTCCGTCCTTAGAGTGCCGGATCATTTCTTTTGAATCCATATAATATTTACCTAAATTCGAAAGAGTATTCGGCAAAGCGCCAAATAAGCACTCTGCCGTAAGTTGCAATTATTTTTGGGTTGCAAGTGAGTCTAGACAGGTTTTGACAATCTCTTTTGCTCTATCTACATTTTCGGCTTCAGCATAACAGCGCAGTTCTGGTGCATTACCGGATGGGCGCAAGTGGACAATAATATTGTGATCAAGGGTTATTCTTAAACCATCAGTGAGATCGAGATGAATAACTTGATGGTTATCAAGCCCCAATAAAGTTAGTAATTGCTCCGGAGCCTGAGTCCCTTTATTCAAAATAGTGCGGCTCAATGTTGTGGGAAATTCTTTAAGCCTGTCAGAATGTGTATAACGAGAAGGCAGATCATCCACTAATGAAGCAATCCCTTTATCTTTGCTTGCACTCAATGTGATAAGTGCGGGTAAAAGTGCATCGCGAGTAGGCAGAGCTGTCAGTACTTTATTTCCTACATCAATATCACTGCCGAGTAAGAAGCCGCCATTAGCTTCAAAACCAGCGATACGTTTAAACTGATGTGAAAGAGGCGTAAACTCCGCAATAACATAGGGAGAGCCGATTTTGGTCAAGACAACACTGGAAAAACGGCCACAACTCTGTACTGCACTGTTGCAGCTTACGGGGACGGCTAGAGCCTCAATGTTTAATGCATCGGCACACAGCAGTCCCAATATGTCACCTCTCAGCCATTCCCCGTGCTCATCCGCCAGCAACGGGCGATCCCCATCGCCGTCGGTCGAGAAGATGGCATCCAAAGCAAGTTTATCCGACCAGTTTCTAGCTTTAAGCCGATCTTCCTCAGCGACAGCCTCCGTATCGATGGGAACAAATTGATCAGTACGCTCAAGGGAAATAACTTCCGCACCCAATGATCTGAAGAGAGGGGCATAAAGATCACGCCCAGCACTAGAGTGTTCATAGATACCAATACGTTTTCCTGCCAGCAAATCTGCGGAAAACAGAGAATGATAACGATTTATATATGCTTCTGAGGCGTCTGATAAAACAGTCAGCGACGTCATTTCAGTAAGGGGGGCAAAAATAACCTCTGCCGAGAGGATAGCTTCTTCGTCTGCCTTAGTGATTTCTCCATCGGGGCGGTAAAATTTGAGTCCATTACGGTCAAAGGGAATATGACTGCCGGTAACCATGATGCATGGCATACCATCCTGCATTGCCTTATAGGCAAGCGCAGGCGTTGGGATCACTCCATAATAGACAGGTTCAATGCCAACCTGGCGAAGGGCTGTAGCACAAGCCATGACCATATCAGGACTGCTAGGACGGTTGTCGATAGCTAATGCAACTTGGGCTACTTTATATTGCTTCTGCATTACCGATACGAAAGCGTGGGCAAAAGCGGCGCATACATCCGGGGTAAAATCAACAACCAGTCCACGGGCTCCACTGGTACCAAAGACGACGCCGCTGGTGGCAATGACCTCTTGGCTATTCAGTTTTTTGTTATTCATTTTCTTCTATTTCCACTCTGCCATAACGATCACTGAGGCGGACAACATCGTCATCCCCTAGATAAGAACCGGACTGGATCTCTATCAATTCCAGCGGAACCTTACCCGGATTTTCCAGAGTATGAACAACGCCCACAGGTATATAAGTAGATTCATTCTCGGTAACCAAATAAGATTTATCTCCTTGAGTTACTCGGGCCGTCCCTGCGACCACAATCCAGTGCTCTGCACGATGATGATGCATCTGGGTGGATAGGCTTTCTCCTGGCCTTACAGTAATGCGCTTGACCTGATAACGTTGCCCTTTATCAATGGCATCGTATCTTCCCCAAGGGCGATAGACCTCCCGATGTAAACGATGCTCTGAACGTCCGGAGTCTTTCAGATTCTCGACAATCTTTTTTACATCTTGTACTTGAGATTGATCTGTAACCAGAACAGCATCTTTGGTCTGAACCACAACCAAATTTTTTACGCCGACAAGACTAACCAAGCTGTTTTCAGAGTAAACGTAATTGCTGTTGCTATTGTGTTGCAATACATCCCCTCTGAATACATTACCATCATCATCCTTTTCTGATATGTCCCACAAGGAAGACCAAGAACCGACATCGGACCAGCCAGCAGACAGAGGAACGACAACGGCATCAGCCGTCTTTTCCATAACTGCATAATCAATCGATTCATTTGGACAGGCGAGAAATGCCGACTTATCAACTCGCACGAAATCGAGATCGGGATTGACGGTCCCCACTGCCGCCACACAGGCTGAATGAATATCGGGTCGGAACGTTTTGAGCTCGGTTAGAAACCGGCTGGCACGGAACAGAAACATGCCACTGTTCCAATAATATTCACCACTCTGCAAATATTGTTCTGCGGTCATTGCATCAGGTTTTTCGACAAACTGCATCACGTCGAAGGCATCCTCCTGTTTGGCTCCACGGAGAATGTAGCCATATCCAGTTTCTGCATGGGTAGGTACGATACCGAAGGTGACGAGTTTACCGGCCTCTGCATAAGGGATCGCCTGTCTTACCACATCAATAAAGGTCTCCTCATCCCGAATCACATGATCGGCAGCTAACACTAATAATAGTGGGTCTTCTCTTTCACTTGCGGTTTGAAGAGCGGTGAGTGCTGCCAGTGCAATTGCTGGTGCCGTATTACGCCCTATTGGTTCGAGAATGATGTTGTGTGCTAGCTTGCCTAGTTGACGCAACTGTTCAGCCACGAGGAAACGATGATCCTCGTTGCAAATCACTAAAGGAGATTCTGTTGATAGTTCACTTAAACGCAGCACTGTTGTTTGCAGCATGGTGAACTCACCATCAAGTTTAAGAAACTGTTTCGGGTATAACTCGCGGGAAAGGGGCCATAACCGACTGCCGGAACCACCGGCCATGATGACGGGCAAGATAGTCATCTTTTTATCCTTAGAAACTTATTATCTTTGCTGAGACCAATAGCTTTTATACATACTAAATTTAGGTCGCCATTTTTTGGGGAGGATGCGGTAATTCTTCCCAAGCTTATAGCCAATTAGTTTACAAGCCGTTGTTAATAAAGATCTCGGAATCCACAAGGGAGCATGGTGCCATAAATATTTTAGTTCTGATTTTACAAACTTCATTCCCTCACCAGAAGCCCCTCCGAACTGCTGCTGAATCCACGGTTCACAGGCATGGAAGACGCCTGTATCGAAATAACGACGAAATTCTTCCCATGGGCTATAATTATGAGAGTGTTTTACAGTTGCTTCTGCACAATAAGAGACTTTATAGCCAGCTAAAATCATTTTTGCAGCTAAATACATATCTTCGGCCAGAATCGTATTCTCTGGGAACCCTCCTAATTTTTCAAAAACATCTCGACGATAGGCTGCAAACGAGTTTGACATAAAAGCTGTTTTTAATCCCAACATCGGGATATCTGTTGATGATTTGATGCAACTTTTATCTGGATAATTAAAAAGACGTGCATGTGTAGCAAGAGGGTTAGCATCCAGATGAGGTAGTTGGCGTCCACAAACAGCGGTAACAGCAGGATCTTTAAAGCAGTCAATTATTGCTGATAATGAGTTTGAGTTGTCAAACAACGCATCTTGTGTTAAAAAAACTAATATATCTGCTTCCGGCGTATATCTAGCAGCCAGATTTCTAGTACCACCATGATTGAATTCTTGCGGAGATATAATAATTGGTTCAATTCCATACTTTCTTGATAACGGCACAGTATTATCAGTGGAATTAGAGTCAATCATAATCAATTTAACAGGTTGCAAAGTTTGTGACTGTAACAGAGATAACCATTGCGGCCACATTTTCCCTGCCTGATAAGTGGGTACGATCAACGTAACATTCATTGATCCATCCTCGATATCCAATTACGAATCGCCATTTTCATCATATTTAAATTATATTTATTTGCACAGAACATTGCCTTTTCGTACCAATCTTGATGAGAGTTTAGCTGTAAGAATGCCTGTTTCCAACTTTCCAAGTTATCAGGTTTAACATAAATGGCAGCATCTCCCAAAACCTCATGAAAAACGGGTATATCTGAGACGATAACTGGAGTTAAACATGCTAGAGCTTCAATTGGTGGAATGCCAAATCCTTCATCCAGAGATGGATAAACCAATGCTGAAGCTTCAGCATATAATTTCTGCAACTCATTGAAGGGTACATTATGATGAAAGGAAACAGCATTAGATAATTGAGAGTCCACAACATATTGTTTCATCTCATCGACATAATCCGTGTGACCGCAGACAATAACCAAACGAAACTGTTTGAACCATATCTGGTGTGCTTTGAGTAATGAATCAATGTTTTTATGCCGCCAACTGGCCCCAACAGCTAGTAGATAGCCTTTTTTCTCACTGTAAGGTTTAAAAGCATTGGTATCAACGGAATTATAAATAACAGATATCTTATCTTGTGGAAAATCAAAGGTATTAGAAATCTGTTGACGTACTGTATTTGACACAGTCAAAAGATGCTTACAACGTGGTAAAGCTTGCGGTAATAAGCATCGAAAATAGAACTGTTGCAAATATGAATCTGGATAGTGATATGGACGCAGGTCATGTACAGTGATCACTTGGTTACTCAAAAATGGAAGCGTATGGTGAGTTGTAGAAACAATAGTTTCCTTACCAAATTTTGTGCGAAGTAGAAATGCCAGCCAATAACTATATAAAAACCAAAGCACAGGCCTTATATGGGAAATATGAGATGAATTTGCAACCCAGTTAGGAACTGCGATTAGTTTAACACCATATTTTTCGAGTTTATCAACGTGTTCTCTAGCACAAATGATTCCAGATACTAAACCTTGACTTGATAATGCATCTAAAAAATTTAGTGAATATCGCCACATACCTGTACCAGATTTACCTAATCTAGAGAGATTAATTATTAGCATGAAAAACTTGCTTCCATAATATGAGAATGAAAAGAATAATAATTGCTGTAGCAATGTGCTCCCAGAATAACCACCCCAAACCTGTAGGAATAAATCCTACACCGCATAAAAATAAGAATGGGATTAGTACATAAATATTGCGATCAATTTTCAGCTGATTTGTAAAAAGAGCAAGTAGACATCCTTTTATAGAAAAAATAGCAAATATAAATAGATGAGAAAAATATCCGAAGTCGGCATAATAAGAACCGAAACCAAATGCTGGTGCACCTTGATTCATATAGAATAGTTTAGGAAAAATATCTTTAGCAATACGAAGATAGCCGAAATCTGCTGGTTTTGCTTCCCAAATGAACCGTGGGATTCTTGAATAAATCTCAGTCTCTAACAACAAGTAACCGTATTGACAGCAATAATTTTTGTTAAAGAGAATGATCGCATTTCTTGTATAATCAGAATAAGCAGCCATAGCACCTAAAACTTGAGAATAATCTATCCCGTATGTGGTTTTAAAGAAGAAAAACATAAAACAAGAAACAAGCATACCAAAGATGAATATTTTTTTAAAATTATATTTCTTTCTTTCAACTTTAACCGAAAATAGAATATACATAAATACAACTGTAAGTAAAGTAGATTTTGTACCATGCAATACTAACAAGACTACATTAAATAAAAACAGGCATGTAAAAATAAAGTAATGCGACTTTCTTACGTAAAAAAGAAATAGTATCGACAGTAAAGAGAAAAAAATTGACAGAAAGAATGATAACCCATACCCACTTCTGGTTAACTCGTATATTCTTCTCGGTTGGAAAATAAACTCGCGAAAGTCAATTAATATCGGTAGGTATAAGAAAAATGCAAATACTAAAAACACTATAGAGAAAAATAAGTAAGCCGATTTTATATTTCGTCCTTTAAAAGGCACTGAACTACTTATTATATAATTACCTTGTTTTACGAAAATATATCCAAGCACAACAGAAAATAAGGATGTAAAATATAGAGAGAATATATAAAAATATGCAACTGAGTTTACACTCTCATTTGATTGGATTACACTAATTAATTCAAAAATATAATAAGTAGGGAAAGTACTTAGTAGTTCAGGAGTTAAAAAGTTAACTACATTCTTTTCATGCCAAGAAATAAATAAATATATCAAGCACCACAAAAGCGAAAATAAAGATATTATTACTATGGAATCAATATTTGGCATTTTCATTATCTACTTAAAAGAGTATTTCTAGTTCATTAATAAGTGATACATCATTCACTTATTAATTTAATACAGGAAAAGATTACGAAAGCTTCTGTCTTACAAAGACTTTGGGCAGATAGTTGTTAGTCATCACTACATCTGGTTCACAGCGCAGAGTTCATTCAATATTTCAGTGACTTCTTATTTACCTTTATAAATTTATTGGTGCTTAAATATTTCGAAATTTCCGGTTCATTCTCATTCTTTTTCTGGTGGGAAGAAGGAGTTATACATAATTTATTTAAATTGTGTCCATTAAAAACCAAAATCACTGAATCTTACGATATGAATATGTATTTTTCTTCCCTGCCTTTATCGTCAGAAATTATTTATTGTGTATGTTGTCAATAAAAGATATTACTAGTTTATGCTCAACTTTCCATTCTTGGCGTGACTCATGCGTGACAAAAATATGCTCAAGTAATGTCCTTAATGCTTATTTTCTCGTCGCCATTTATTCTTCTCTAAAACAAATAGGATTCGATCTAAAACCAAGGAGAAAGAACTGTACCTTGTTGCTGATATTCTAATATAATTTTTTTAGTCGGTTTTGTGATTTTTCCTTGAAGTGTTAGAGACACCTCAATAGTTTTACTTCGATAAAATCAGTTTATAAAGTTCATTAACTCGTGAGCTATTATTTTTGTATTTTAAGGCATTTTCAAATCCATTTTTAATCATTTCTTGTCTGTAAGCAAAGTCAAATAGTTTTTCAATTGCACTCAAATATTCGTTTAATGATAGTGGGTTATTTATTTTTAGTCCAGAATTACCAAGAATTTCAGCAAGGGCAGACTCCTTTGTTGAGATAACGGGACAACCTTGACTCTGAGCTTCAATGATAACCCTTCCAAATCCTTCATAGAGTGAAGCATTAATTAAGCAGAATGCATTTTCATACAATCGGGAAAGTTCAATATCAGAGATATTATAATATGAAATACAAAATTCATACCCTGATACAACATCTTCACTAATACCAACTGTATATAATTTTAATCCAAAGTTAATGTATGCCTCTTGTGCAACTTTTAATACAGTTTTAAAGTTCTTCCTCGGCTCTCCACTTCCGACATATAAAATATAATTTTCACTATTTCCCTTATCTAGGGGATTAGTATGAGAGAATTTTCTACCTTCAGCTTTATACATAGAACTATCAAAGACATTTGGAATTAATATTGGCTTAGATTTATCTGTAAGAGCTATAACAGCTTCTTTAGTAAATTTAGAAGGAACTATACAGTTTTTTACTCTTAGAAATTTAACTTGAAGATAACTTAAATAATCGATGAATGAAGATAGATGAGCCTTAAATAAATCATGGTTTCGTAGGTCATGAACAATCAATGCATACCGTTTAGAAAATAGAAATAATGAGTAAAATGCGCAAGATTCATTAGAAATTATGTAAAAGTTTTTTTTAGAAAAAAATAGTAAAGAAAATGGATAGTATATATAGTTAATAAGAAAACGTCCTATTTTATATTTCGAGTCTGGAACATAATAAAAATCAGCATTTATCAATGGGTTTTCATTTAACATTTCAATAAGATCTTTATTGTATTTGCCTACGCCTGTTTTTTTATTTCGTTTTTTCACACCTAGAAAAATAACTTTCATTTAACTTACCCGTATACCCATATATTTAAAGAAACCGAATATCTCTGGAGAATTGAGTTTTTAATTTTTTCTTTTTAATCATTTTATATACATAGGGGTATGACAATTTAATTGTTCTTGGGAAAAATAATGATAGTTTGAATAAGTATAAAGCAAAATATTTAAAGCCAGTATATTTCATCGAGAATATACCTTTCAATAAAGAATTATATGTAATTCTAGTTTCAGCCCAAGAATTATCTTTTATAGCGTGTAATAGAAGTTGGTGGATAATATTATGTGGTTTAATCCAGATTTTAAGTGCTTTTGCTATATTAGAATCTAATAATTTTATGGATGTTGAATCTAAAGGTAAATTTCTTATTGATGGTAAACCTAACGCAATAGGAATAAGGGGAAAGTGTGTCGATTCAGGGCTTTCTTCTGAACCATATTTGACCAGTTTTTCTGATGAAAAAACAACCCTTCCATCATTTCCTAGTGAAGTAATCAGAGCACATAGAATCGGTGCACAAGTAGATTGATAAAAGAATGCAAAACGTAAATTATTTCCAATAATTTGGGAATTCCAGACGCAGTCGGAAATAAACATAACTTTATTTATGGGTACCATGTTTTTGATAAATTCATGAGTACCTATTGTAATTATAGAAGTATCTTGCTTGGATCCATATTCGCATGAATCAAAATTATAAAGAGCACATTCAGGATTTTTATTTATTGTTCTTATTATGGTATTAATACTATCTTCTGCCGGGATATCATCGTCACTAAGTACCCAAACATAATCCGAATCGCTATATTGAAATGCTAATGGTATATTAGCATTTCCTCCAATATTATATTTATGTCTAATGATTTGTAATTCATCTTCAGTATGTTCTGATAATAACTTTGACAATGTAATAGATACAGGTATTGGAGATGCATTATCTAGAATTATTACTTTAATTGTATGAGAGTGTTTTTTGATAATATCCATTAATATAGATATGTTTTTTTTCAAAACTTCATTTCTATTATATGTAGGTATAATTATGCAAAATTTTTTATCAAATGACATAGTGTTGCCTATAAGTGATACTTAGTTATTTTAACTGTTTAATAAACTATTTGTTACTGAAGTAATATTTTTTAAATAACCAAAGAGACCAAGGAAAGCTAATAAAAACTATTATTATAGAATATGATAATATAGTTGTGGTAGCACTATGATAAGAAGTGAAATATACTGCAAAAAAGGTTAATAACGCAACTATGACAGAGCATGTTAACATAGGTTCTTCTTTATGAGATCTCATATATGCAGCAAAGCAAAATACTAAGTGGTTAAATATAGCAACAATAGATAAAATAAAAATAATATCTAAACTAGCAAATCGGTTTACTATATTAAAATTAAAACTCTTTAAAAAATATAATGTAAAGATAAATGAGAGAATAATGAATATATTTAAGATTCCTGACTTTTTGGTTATATCAATAAAAATATGATTAAGTGTTTCTCTGTCTTTCGATGCGACTAATCTTCCCATTACATTTATTTTAGCTGAGACCCAACTCATGGATAGAGAAAGAAGGGCTGAAAAAACGGTCATAGTCAACCCAACTTGACCCGCAATTTTTTCTCCTTGATGTGCAAATATCAAAGGTATAATGGCCTGAAATATAAAATATCCACTTAACCAGCTAATCGCTATTTTCCATTGGAAAGGGAAAATGTCCCTTTTCCATGATAATTCATTACAAATATGGTCGCTATTACTTAAGAAGAATAAATTTTTATACTTTTTATAAATCCATAATAGAGAACATATTGCGGCTATACCTGGAATGGCTGATATAGCGCCTAACTTAAAACCAAAAATAAAAAATAATATTAGAGTACTATATCCTAGAATTGATTGAAAGAGCTTTATTTTAGCTACTTCTCCAACGAATCCCATTCCTTCTAATACAGAAAGAAATGGACTTATGAATAAATTTACTGATGAAAAGAAAACAAGCATTCCCCATGGAATAACCCACTTATCGGAATTCAGACTTCCATTTCTTATAAAAAAATAAAAACCTATAATAAAAACAACTAATAAAAATAAAATTGATACTATAGAATACCATTTTCTTAACATTTTAATAAGGGAGTGAACTCGTTTTATATGAATTAAATCACCTATTAATAATGAGACCTTTTTATCATATTTTAAGTATGCCATTTCATGTGCTACAAGTTGTACAATGACATAATTAAGTCCTAACTCAAAAAATACTTGTAATGCAATGATACTTGTAAATGTAAAATAATATCCTTGTTCTTCTAGGCTAAAAACAAACGGAATTGACAACATTAAAATTCCACCAGCTAATATATTCCAAAGGCGAAGTGTAAGGCTGTAACCAACATGATAATCGATGGAGGTTTTTTTCAATAAAAATGTTTTCCATGCTTTTATTTTATCAAGCATATTAATAAAAATCCTCTTTGATCATAAGATCCAGTGTTTTTTAAAATAATTTTTTAAATTTTATTGTTGTCAATATAGTGATTTTATTAATCCAAATTTATCTGCATACATTATATTATCTCAATAATGTTAATCATTTAATACATATATTTTACATATAAATTTATAAAATTGAATCATAATAATCCTTGAAGTATTTTATTGCCATATTTTTTCAGTTTGGCGGGATCTCCAACACCAATGAAATTAATTATTGCATCAAGTTTAGTTTCTAATTTACAAAAACCGTTAATATCTAAGATATAACAATCACCGTAGTATTTAATAGAGGAAAATATCTCAAATACTCTCTGTAAGTTATGTGGAAATAAAAAGAGTTCATGAGAATATTGTAGTTTTCTCTATTGGCAAAGTATATATTTAAAAATTTGGTCTGTTGCACTCAATATAGCTATTTTCATTTTATTCATCCTTTAATTGGAAACTGTTTATCAATCGGGTTACCGAAAGCTAATCCTGGACGACATTCTCGGGCATTACTCATTAAAATTTCAATTAACATTGGCGTAGGCTGATTCAAAAATTTTTCTACCAAGATTGTGAATTCATCTATATCAAATATTGAAAAAGAAGTAATATTATAAGCCTTGCCCACTCTGCAAAAAGAAGAACTATAACCATTCCAATATGTTGATTTATTTTTACCATCAAAATACATTTCTTGAAATGATCGAACCATGCCAAGGGAATCATTATTAAATACTATCGTCAATATAGGTAAATTTTCACGAGCGATAATGTCTAAATAAGCTTTCATAATAGTGATACAGCCTGACCTTTTGATTGATAAATGTATAAGTCAAATTTAATGCTTAACAGGTCGCATCAGTTTATGATTCTACTAAAAAGCTTTCTAAAGCCTTGCCGCATAAGGTATTGTGCGAAGTGATCCACTATTACGAATTGTTATTTAGTTCTTGGATATTGAGTTGTGCTCCACCATCACCAGTTAGAACTACCGCAGGTAATTGGCTTGCATATGAAACTCCGATTGCGGTAGGGATAACAAATCCCATTGCTCCCAAGCCACCAGAATGATGCATAACCTGTTTTCCAGTCAGTAACATAGAGTGTCGCAGCCCACATTTGGTTATTACCAACATCAGCTATATAATGTACATTTCGATCACGAAAAACCGTATTTAAAGATAGGCATAAGCATAAAAGAATGGACTAATAGAAAGCTCTGGATTAGCCACCATAGATAGTCCATTAAAAAATCACAAACCAATAATTAGACTTTAATGGGCATGTAAGAAACATAAGGAATATCTCACAAGCAATAATCATCTATTATTGGATATATATTTCCAATATAATTATGAGCATTAAAAATGAACGCCCGATATTTTTCTCAAATAATCCTGAGAGCCAGCAACACCAGCAAATTGATTATTTATTCCAATTCTCCTTATTTTGGGGAATACAGATAACTGTCCGGATAAATATAAATCGTTACATAACTCAAGAATATGGCTACCAAAACCACCATTAAGCTGATGCTCTTCAATTGTAATGACATTATTGGCAGATAATATTGATTTCAAAATCGCTTCTTTTTTTAAACCTGAGATAAAAGGAACTGAATATAACACATAATCATCATATTCAGATTCTAATTGGCTTAGTGAGTAGGAGAGGACTGCTCCGGTAGAAAATACAACAGTTGAATCATTTCCTTTCTTTTTAATAAAGATTGGCAATTCCTTTTCTGATTCTAATTTTTCAATATGTATTCGTTTTTCACCAGCCTTATTAATTCTTACATAAGCCGGGCCATTATGCCGTTCACACAATTCTTTTGCCACTAATTCAGCTTCAGCAGGATCTCCCGGAGCACACACAAACATATTAGGAATGGCTCTCATCATCGCGATATCTTCAGTTGTATGATGTGATGTTCCTAGTGGTCCATAGGCGTAGCCTGCACCTACAGCAACTATTGTCACATCTAGATTATGATAGCAGACATCATAACGGATCTGTTCCATTGCCCTTAATGTAGGAAAATTACCTATCGAATAAACAAATACTTTATAACCTTCTAAAGCAAGACCTGATGCAACTTGTAGCATATTCTGTTCTGCAATTCCCACATTTAAGTAGCGGTCAGGAAAACGCTCAGCAAATTGTTCAAGAACAGAAAAACCTAAATCACCACAGAGTAAAAATATTTTGTCGTTTTTTTCTGCCTGCTCGCACAAAGATTTTATAAAAGTATTACGCATTATTCGCCTCCAGTTCTCCCAGTGCTTTAATATATTCCTCATCACTTGGTGAACGATAATGCCAGAGCAACTCATTCTCCATGAAAGAAACCCCTTTTCCTTTAACTGTATGAGCAATGATCACTTTAGGTTTAAGGTTATCAAATTTAATACCACACGCATTCTTGATTGCTCGGTGATCATGACCATCAATATCTATAACATTCCATTGAAAAGCCTCAAATTTATCTTTCAGTGGCTCAAGTGCAAGAACTTCTTCAATCCGACCAAAACTCTGGATTTTATTATAATCAACAATCAATGTCATATTGTTCAATTTATGATGAGGAGCAAATAATATAGCTTCCCAATTCGATCCTTCATCCAACTCACCATCGCTGACAATAGTATAAATATGATATTTCTTATTTTGGCGTTTAGCCGCTAGAGCAACACCACAAGCTACACCGAGAGCATGACCAAGACTACCTGTTGATAGTTCAATACCTGGTAACTTATGGTTTACATGAGATGTAAAGTATGAACTATCTGATGTGTAATCTTCGAATAGATTTAATTCTTTGAAAAACCCTTTTTCCTGAAGAACCGCATATAAAGCTGTGCATGCGTGCCCTTTACTGTAAAATAAGCGATCACGTTCAGGCCAACCGGGATTATCAACTTTTACATTCATTACATTACTATATAATACTGCAAGAACATCTGCGATTGAGAAAGCACCACCTATATGTGATGCCCTTTTTTTATGGCACAATTCAAGTACAGACTTTCTAATCTGATTGCCTAAGATAACTGAATTCATTTTTTTTCCTCAATTGCCCAATGTGCAGTTCTTTCAATAGCATTTGTCAACGTAGTATCAATTGATAACCCCAGTTCTTGATAAGATTTTTGGATAGAGGGAATATACCTCGCAGGAGGAGTGCCTGGGACGGGGGTTTTAGCTATATGAATTTTGGATGATGGATTTACAACATCTGAGACCAACTGCGCAAGTTCTGCAATTGAAATAGCTTGATCAGAACCTACATTATATGCAGTTGCACCTTTACCATTGAGCATTAATACTAATAGCCATTTCACTAAATCTGTTGCATACATATAAGAACGCAGAGGTGTTCCATCTCCGCCAATATTAATATCTCGTCCATGTATCGCATCATTAATAAAATTACCAATTGCAAAATGTTTATCTAAAGGCAGAAATGGACCAATAAATGCGAAACAACGAGCACTGATAACGTTTAATGAATATTTAGAATGATATAAAGAACTTAACCATTCTGAATAGCGTTTCCCTAACCCATAAGCTGACTTAACATCAGTTGAAGAAGGGGCACCGTTATATTCTTCAGTAAAATAATTCAATTGAGTAGGCTGAACACCATAAACAGCACCACTGCTAAGAAGTAAAACCGACTTAGCGCCAGCTAATCGCGCCGCTTCCAAAATATTTGTTGTACCCTTAGTATTTACATCCATTATACTCAGATAATCTGTAGCACCTGACGGATCTGCCACATCTGTTGCTGCATGAATATAATAATCACATTTAGGTGGTTCATTTGGATGTAATAAAACCACATCAGATTTAATAAAATAAACATCCTGACGTAATTTAAAATAAGGATTATCTTGAATAAACTTTTCTGGATTTCGGCTAATAACAATGAGCTCGCATGATAATTTTAATTCATCATTGGCATAACAGAAACTATATAATAACCACTTACCAATAAATCCAGTTCCTCCTGTAATAAATATTTTTTGCTCACGAAAGGATGAAAATAAGTTTCGATTACCTGAAATTAACCTCTGTAAATCATCTCTTAATATGCTATTCATTATTTTTAAGGTAGCCATTACTGGCTACCATCTATTTATTGTCAGAAATTCAACCCAAAAAACTCTTCAAACTTAGCAATGACATAATCCAGGTGATCTTTAGTCAAGCCAGGATAAATACCAATCCAGAAAGTTTGATTCATAATGCGGTCGGTATTGGTCAACTCGCCAACCACACGATAATTACGGTTAGCAAAATAGGGTTGGCGGGTCAGGTTGCCGGCAAACAGCAAACGCGTACCAATTTTAGCCTCATCAAGGAATTTGACCAGTTCAACTCGGGTAATACCGGATGTTTCTTTTAAGGTAATAGGAAAACCAAACCAAGAAGGTTCAGAATTTTCAGTTGCTTCTGGTAATTCAAGAAAATCAGAGCAACTAGATAGACCGGCTTTTAAGTAAGAAAAATTCGCCTTACGCTGCTCGACAAACTCTTCAACGCGCTCTAGTTGAGCCAGACCACAAGCTGCCTGCATATCGGTGATTTTCAGGTTATAACCCAGATGAGAATAGATGTACTTGTGATCATAACCTTGAGGTAGAGATCCAAGTTGCTGACCAAAACGCTTGCCACAGGTGTTATCGCAACCCGGTGCACAGTAGCAATCACGGCCCCAATCTCGGAAAGATTCAATAATTGTTTTCAGTTCACTTGACTTGGTAAACACGGCACCGCCTTCACCCATCGTGATATGGTGCGCAGGGTAGAAGCTAACGGTACCGATATCACCGAAAGTGCCGACCATTTTGCCATCATAACGGGTACCCAATGCATCACAGCAGTCTTCGATAAGCCACAAATTGTACTTGTCGGCGATACGGCGCACTTCGGCCAGGTTAAACGGGTTACCCAGAGTATGAGCAATCATGATAGCTTTGGTCTTGTGGGTCACCGCTGCTTCGATCAGTGTCGGATCGATATTGTAGGTGGGAATATCCACATCGACGAAGACGGGGATAAGGCCGTTCTGAATAGACGGGTTAACAGTCGTCGGGAAACCTGCCGCGACAGTAATAACTTCATCACCCGGCTTAAGTGCACGTTCACCCAGTTTATGGGAAGTCAGAGTGGTTAACGCCAACAGGTTGGCAGATGAACCTGAGGAGGTGGTCAGCACATGGGGTACGCCAATGTACTCCCCCAATTTTTTTTCAAAGGCATCATTGAAACGCCCAGTGGTCAGCCAGCCATCCAGAGAAGCTTCAACCATTAGTTGTAGTTCTCGGGCACCAATGACTTTGCCGGAAGGAGGTACTACGCTAGTACCGGCTACAAAAGGTTTAGGAGCCATCGCTTCCTCTGCATACTGGGCAACCAGCGAGGAGATCTGTTCACGTAATGCTTGAGAACTCATTAATTCATTCCTGTCAATGGGTTGTATTACCTGTTTTTGCTGGCCTCAGGGCGGCAGACAAACAAATATAAAGGGGCGATATGTTACGGCTACAAACCTCAAAAGTCATGTGACCGTAGCAGATTCATTTTATTGCGCGGCCATGTAATCACGAATTTCGCGTAGCGAGGTTTCACGCATATCCTCACTTGCCAACCATGCCTTATGCCAGTTGACGATACGTTCCAGTGTGTTGACCAGATCCCAGCGGGGATGCCAGCCCATTCTCATCTTAGCTTTGGAGCAGTCCAGTTTTAGGTAATGAGCTTCATGCGGGTGTTCTGCGCCATCGAGTTGCCAAGTGGCATTCTTCCCCCATAGTTGAGCCATCGTTTCAACAATAAACTGTACCGGTTTGGCATCATTATCATTGGGGCCAAAGTTCCATCCCTCAGCAAAGGCGCATCCGTCCCGGTAAAGGTGCTGAGCTAATAGCAGATAGCCGGAAAGTGGCTCCAATACATGCTGCCACGGACGAATAGAATGCGGATTACGGATCACAGCAGGTTCGCTATTTTGAAAAGAGCGTAAAATATCCGGGATCAGTCGATCCTTGGCCCAATCACCTCCCCCAATCACATTACCGGCACGTACCGATGCCAGCGCGACTCCATGATGCTCATAATCTTTGGGATTAAAGAAAGAGTTACGGTAGGCAGAAGCTACCAGTTCTGCACATCCTTTGCTGTTGGAGTAGGGATCATAGCCGCCCATAGCCTCGTTTTCACGATAGCCCCAAACCCATTCTTTGTTTTCGTAGCATTTGTCACTAGTAATGTTGACAACTGCCTTAATACCGCCAACCTGCTTGATAGCTTCCAGCAAATAGACTGTACCCATCACATTAGTGGAATAGGTCTCAATAGGATTATCGTAGGAAAGTCTTACTAGTGGTTGAGCAGCCATGTGAAAGACTATCTCGGGTTTGAAGTCGGTTATGGCTTCACGCAGATGAAAAAAATCACGGATATCCCCTTCTTCAGAGAGCAGACTTCTATGAACGCTCGCCACTTCAAATAGGCAGGGTTCAGTTGGTGCAGGGAGTGAATAACCGCGAATAATTGCTCCCATCTCTTCAAGCCACAAGGAGAGCCATCCCCCCTTAAAACCGGTATGCCCCGTGAGAAAAACACGTTTTCCACGCCAGAAGTTCGCTTCAATCACAGTGTTTACTCCCAAATCTTCCACGGAGCTTGTCTCTTCTCCCATAATGCTTCGAGATAATGTTTGTCGCGCAGAGTATCCATGGGCTGCCAGAAGCCTGTATGTTCATATGCCATCAATTCGCCCTGTTCTGCCAGGGTCATTAGTGGTTCTTGTTCCCAAGTAGTAGCATCATTATCGATGAGATCAATCACTTTTGGGTTAAGTACAAAGAAACCACCGTTGATCATGGCACCATCACCTTTTGGCTTTTCTTGGAACGAACGGATTTGTTTATTCTTGTTGATATCAAGCGCACCAAAACGTCCCGGTGGGAAGGTAGCAGTAAGGGTAGCCAGTTTTCCATGATTGCGATGGAAATCGATAGTGGCCTGAATATTTACATCGGAAATACCATCACCATAGGTAAATAGAAAAGCTTCATCGTCCTTTATATAATCTGCTACTCTCTTCAGGCGTCCTCCTGTCATAGAGGTATCCCCGGTGTCAACTAAGGTGACATTCCAAGGCTCAGCTCGTTTCTCATGTACTTCCATCCGATTCTCTGCCATATAAAATGTTACGTCAGACATATGCAGGAAATAGTTGGCAAAATACTCTTTGATAACATATCCCTTGTAACCACAACAGATGATAAAGTCATTAATACCGTGAGCAGAGTACATTTTCATGATATGCCATAAGACGGGCTTTCCACCAATCTCCACCATTGGCTTCGGTTTTACCACTGTCTCTTCGCTCAGACGGGTACCCAAGCCCCCGGCCAAAATTACTGCCTTCATGATTTCCTCATTTATTTAGATACGGTGAATGCATCAGAGAAGAAGTGCTTCCCAGGCAATCCATTTTTTACAAAATCAGCTCTTGCTGCTTCTATCATAATTGGAGATCCACAGGCATAAACGGCAAATGCTGAGAGATTATCAAAATCCTCCATTACCGCCTTATGGACGAATCCTCTTCTTCCTGACCATTGAGAATCTTCACCAGATACCACGGGTACATAATGTATATTCTCATGCTTGATAGCCCACTCTATTGGAAGGTCTAAATAGAAATCAGCTCCGTTGTTCATTCCCCAATAGATGTGAATATCACGTTTGGAATTTTGTTCGATAAGTTTTTCCACCATGGCTTTAACTGGAGCAAACCCAGTGCCGCCAGCGAGAAAGATAATTGGTCGAGTATCGTCTCTGACGAAGAATGTTCCCAATGGTCCCTCCAGTCTCATCAGGGTATTCACAGCCAGATCATTGAATAAAAGACCACTCATAACCCCATTAGCGACCTGTCTGATATGTAATTCGATCCCTTCTGAAACCGCAGCATTGGCAATGGAATAGCTTCGTACCACACCTTGATAATGAAGATTAATATATTGGCCGGGTAAGAATGCAAAAGATGCAGTGGGCGGTAGCCTGAATTTAATGACCATATATTCATCTGCCGCTATGCTGGTTGAACTAACTTTGCAGGGCACAATCTTTTTCGTTAGCTCAGCAAGCTCTGGATAGTATTCAGCTTCTATGACAATCTCATCAGAGCTAGGCTTACATTGGCAAGTCAAGAAACATTCGCCAGCCTTGTATACACGCTCTTGTTCATCGGAAACTTCACCAGCAAGTAGAAGTGATTCGCACATGCCACATGAACCATTCCTACAGCTATATTCTAGTACTACGTTAGATTCCAGCGCAGATTCAAGGATTGTTTTATTTTTTACTGCGCTGAATTTAACCTGAGAGGGAGTCAATTTAACTATGGTACCCATCATTTACTCGAAATATTGTGCACTTGTAAATGCTGGAGCGGTTTGGTCTTTCGCGGAAAGTTGAGGTGCTATTTCTAAAGGCCAGTCAATCGCAAGATTCTCATCATTCCACATTATGCTTCTTTCGTACTGAGGTGCATAATAATTGGTTGCTTTATATAAAAATTCTGCTGTTTCAGTCAAAGTGAAGAAGCCATGCGCAAATCCTTCTGGAATCCAAAGATGACGTTTGTTGTCTGCACTCAGATGAACACCTACCCATTGCCCAAAGGTGGGAGAACTCTTACGAATATCAACAGCCACGTCAAAAACTTCACCCGCGATACAACGCACCAATTTACCCTGAGCGTAGGGATGCAATTGATAATGAAGTCCACGTAGCACTCCTTTACTAGATTTAGAGTGGTTATCCTGAACAAACGTTATGGAACGTCCAACTGCCTCTTCAAATACTTTTTGGTTGAAACTTTCGAAGAAAAAACCGCGTTCGTCTCCAAATACCTTGGGTTCGAATATTAATACGTCGGGTATAGCTGTCTTGATTACATTCATCGGATATATCTTTAAGTATGAGTATGGGGGAATATGTTATTTCTCTTGATAATTTATTGTTTATCTCTTTCCACCATTTTTAGTAGATATTGACCATAGGCATTTTTGGCCAATGGAGTGGCTAGATCAATGATTTGATCAGCACTGATAAACTTTTTACGATAGGCAATTTCTTCAGGGCAGGCAACTTTAAGCCCCTGACGGATTTCAATAGTCTGGATAAAGTTGCTCGCCTCGATCAGACTCTGGTGAGTCCCCGTATCAAGCCAGGCATAGCCCCGCCCCATCATGGCTACAGATAGATTGCCTTGCTCAAGATAGAGACGATTAATATCGGTGATTTCAAGTTCACCACGCTTGGAAGGTTTAAGCTCCTTAGCCATCTCCACCACACGATTATCATAGAAATAGAGGCCGGTAACCGCATAGTTACTTTTCGGCTCTAGGGGCTTCTCTTCCAGGGAAATAGCTCTCCCTTCAGAATCAAACTCTACTACACCATAACGCTCTGGATCGAGTACATGATAGGCAAAGACTGTTGCGCCATTTGTTTTTTCAGTTGCCTGTTCCAGTTGCTTTTGTAGGTCATGACCGTAGAAGATATTGTCCCCTAGCACTAGAGCGCAAGCGTCTTCACCAATAAACTCCTCGCCAAGGATAAAGGCTTGTGCCAGACCATCGGGACTTGGCTGTACTTTGTACTGAAGATTGAGCCCCCACTGACTACCATCTCCCAGTAATTGTTCGAATCGAGGTGTATCCTGTGGTGTGCTGATGATAAGAATATCTCTGATCCCTGCCAGCATCAGCGTACTTAACGGATAATAGATCATGGGCTTATCGTAGATAGGCAGCAGCTGCTTACTTACCGCCATAGTAACGGGATAAAGGCGGGTACCCGATCCTCCCGCAAGGATAATACCTTTACGTGTTGTCATACTGTTTAATTGATTATCGTAAATAAAAATATCGTCAGTACTGGCTTACTGCCCCAGAATTTCGGTCAGCATGCGGTCTACTCCTGCCTTCCAGTCAGGAAGTATTAAATCAAAAGTCAGCTGAAACTTGTCGGTATTGAGCCGCGAATTGTATGGGCGTTGTGCAGGAGTAGGGAATGCGGAAGTAGATACTGGCTTAATTTCTCTGATAGCCAATTCAACACTAGCGCATCGAGCCTGTTCAAACACATGCTGAGCATAGTTGAACCAGGTAGTTTCACCCGATGCTACCAAATGATAGAGTCCAGCCACTTCTGGTTTCTGTTGTGCCACGCGGATCGCATGAGCCGTACAATCAGCCAGTAATTCTGCACCAGTCGGTGCACCAAATTGGTCATTGATGATGGAGAGTGTCTCGCGTTCTTTGCCCAGTTTCAGCATAGTCTTGGCAAAGTTGGTTCCACGAGCCGCATAAACCCAACTGGTTCGGAAGATAAGATGCTTCTTACAATGAGCCTGTACCGCAATTTCACCGGCTAGTTTAGTTTCGCCATAGACATTGATAGGAGCTGGTATGTCATTTTCACGCCAAGGCTGCTCGCCACTGCCATCAAACACGTAGTCAGTAGAATAATGAACCAGCCAGGCCCCCAATTTTTGGGCTTCTTTGGCGATAGCCTCCACACTGCGGGTATTAAGTAGTTCGGTGAATTCTCGTTCTGATTCTGCTTTGTCTACCGCCGTATGTGCAGCAGCGTTTACAATCACATCAGGTTTGAGTAACCGAACGGTATCAGTAATCCCAGCCGGATTACTGAAATCACCGCAGTAATCACTGGCAGTAACGTTAAGTGCTGTAATTCTTCCCAAAGGTGCTAACGCACGTTGTAATTCCCAACCCACCTGACCATTTTTACCAAACAGTAGTATATGCATTATTTGTTCTCCCCATAATGCTCGGCAATCCAGGATTGGTAAGCACCACTTTTCACATTGTTGACCCATGCTTGATTGTCCAAATACCATTGAACGGTCTTGCGGATCCCTTTCTCAAAGGTTTCTTGTGGCTGCCAGTCCAACTCATGGCTAATCTTGCTGGTATCGATAGCATAACGGCGATCATGTCCCGGACGATCTGTTACATACGCAATCTGATCGCGGTAGGAGCCTTGAGCTTTTGGTTTGATTTCATCAAGGAGGTTGCAAATGATATGAACTACCTCAATGTTTTTCTTTTCGTTGTGACCACCGATATTATAGGTTTCCCCAACTTTTCCCTCAGTGACAACTTTGTAGAGGGCTCGAGCATGATCTTCGACATAGAGCCAGTCTCGGATTTGGTCGCCCTTACCGTAGATAGGCAGAGGTTTCCCTTCCAACGCATTGAGGATAACCAACGGAATCAATTTCTCTGGAAAATGGTAGGGGCCATAGTTGTTAGAGCAGTTGGTGACTATGGTTGGTAAACCATAGGTACGATGCCAAGCACGAACTAGATGGTCACTGGATGCTTTGGAAGCAGAATAAGGGCTGCTTGGAGTGTAAGGGGTTGTCTCAGTAAATAGTGGTAATTTCTCATCCTGAACGATTTCATCTGGATGTGGAAGATCTCCATATACTTCATCGGTCGAAATGTGGTGGAAACGGAATGTGGCTTTTCGTACCTCATCCAATCCAGACCAGTAGGCGCGAATGGCCTCAAGGAGGATATAAGTTCCTACAATATTGGTTTTGATAAAGTCAGCAGGTCCATTTATTGAACGATCAACGTGGCTTTCAGCGGCCAAGTGCATAACTACATCCGGTTTATGATGAGCAAGTATTCGGTCCATTTCTACTCGATTACAGATGTCGATATGTCCGAATGAGTAACGTTCACTGTTGAGGACCTCGATAAGAGATTCCAGATTGCCGGCATAAGTCAGTTTGTCAATGTTAACCACGCTATCTTGTGTATTATTGATTATATAGCGCACAACTGCGGAACCAATAAATCCTGCACCACCAGTGACGAGTATTTTCACTAAATATATCTCTTTTACTTAAAGTTAATGTGGCATATTCATAATGCCGATAGCCGATAGATAACGTGTTGTTATTCTCATCCTTGACCAAAGCGGCAAAATCTTATGCTAACAACTTTGGCTTTGTTGTTATCTAAGGAAAGGCTACGAAACATTGTGTGTAGCAACAAGAGCATTTGACAGATAGCATGTATTTATATTACGGCTTTCCTTATTGAACCCTGTCTTAAATGTTTTTTCATTATCCAAGTGTGCTCAGGCCATTATATAGAAGAGACTTTTACATCATTTCCTTGGTCATCACGAATTAATGAATGTTTGGGTTGATCCTTCAAATTTGTTCTAAGCCGTGTGACTAATCTTTATTCCTAAGCTACTTCTGTTACCCAAAAGGCATTTGAAGCTTATTTGATCTTCAAGGAATTGTAATATAAGAAAATCTTGTATCCTTGTTAGCATCAATACTGATAATGCATGATTGGTTTGTCATATACAGAGAGAAGCTGTTTAGATATACACATTGTTATAGGGACTGGAACCACCGGCTAAGATGATGCCTTTCAGATTAATTTGATCAAATAATATATTGTTTTGGGTATGGGTTAATTTTACGAAAATCACTAAGTGAAGTTGCTTAATGATTCTTGCTTAACATATAAAAATTTTTGTAATTTGCATATGCAAGAAAAATCTAAATCAACATATTAAGAGTCATTAGATAAAGCTACCGCACTAGGTTTTTGGCTCCCAGAGTGCCTGTAATATTCGGGAATCTTATCTACTCCACTGATTTTACAACACTTTTGTCTGTCTTAACAAAAAGTAATGGGGGATAAGATTTTGTAACTAGTTGCGGGGAGATTAGACTGTAAACTCTTCTGGGTCAAGTTTAACAAACCACTTGTTTAGCTAATTGGTAGAATACAGTTAGCTGAAACCTGTATTACTGTTCATGGAATGGTAGTTAGATCTTACCAACAACGTACTATGATGCCTTATTTTTCAATAGGTTTGCTGCTATTCCATTCGTCTCGGGATGTGGCAATATTTCCGTGATATCCATTCGGTAGTAAAGCTTAATTGTGACATTTACTTGGCATTGTGATCGGTGGGGTAACGATGTTCCTGATTCTGCAATCCGCAATCTTTGAAGGTAAGGTATAGATAAATCCAGTGGTAATTGTTATCTAAAAGGCCAAAGAAGGGGAGGAGTGGTTGGTGTAGATTCAGGAATACTTGGCAATATATGATTGATAGCCAGTAGAGTTTTAGTGGTTTTCTTTAGCTATAGCATTAAAACGAGATTAAACTTGTTGCGAATAGAATCGCACTCATTTCAGTGTCAGAATCAATTTTTTGATGTTAAGTGGATTTACAGCAGTCAGGAATGATCCAGCAGAGACTCCTACACATAGGAGTAATAGCTTCATAGAGATGGGTTCATCTACCAGCAAACAAGCAAAAATCACTGCCCAGATAGCATAGGTGATGTTTAAACTCATAGCACGGATGGGTTGAAGCATGCAGATTGCTTTGTAGTAGAAGAGGTATGATAGCGTGGCTACCAGAGAAGTGAAAAATAATAGGGGGTATAATTCTATATTTGAGAATATGTTTACAATACCAGGAAAAGAGTGAATGAATAATATGATAATAATTAAATAGCCCACTGAGGATGATAATTGCCTGATGAAGTAAGCAATATCAGCAGGTATATCTTTGTTCATGCCATAAGAGCTGATAACAACTTCGGAACTCCAGCCTAGTGCGCATATAAAAGCGAATAGAAAACCTATCCAGCCAGATATTGTCTGAGTTGATGCCGAATAACCGAGTATCATGGTACATATAACAGCTAATATTAATCCCAATATTCCGATAAGGTGAATGCGGTCTTTAAGTAGGAAAAAAGAAATTAGTGCGCCAATAGCAGGGTAAGTTGCCGAAATAGTTGCTGTGTAGCTAATACCAATGTATTGAATAGCTAAAATATAACAAGACATGCCTATTGGGCCGCCAAATATAGCTGCCAGTACAATTATTCCATTTTCCTTGTTTTTTGGGATAAGGCGTATCGCTCGGTATTTTCCTTTAACTACAAGATATATAAGCATATATCCGCATGAAATCGTATCATTTAGGAAAGCGAGTATGATGGGAATGAAGAAACAACAGGAAAGTGCGGTGTTTTTTAGTAATAATGCGAAAAGCACGCCACTTAGTCCCCAGAAGATACCAGAGGAGAGTCCATAGGCATTGGCTGTTATTTTACGGTTGATGAATATAGCCATTTGGGTACTGTTTCATAAGTTTATAGACTCATGCTAAGAAGCTGGTTTTATAATTTCCAGATGTTTAACCATTTTCCTTTGTTGAAGGAAGAAATGAAGGAAGTATAATGCATATGATATATCTAATAATGGGATTTTTGTTGGCTTGCTATTTTAATTTTCGAATTATATGATTCTTAATTGCTCGTGTGTTAAAAATTTCATAGGATTATTGTTTATCCAGAAGGCTAATGTCGGCAATATAATTTTCAGCTATCTTCATGGCATGAATGTATTTATAGATATTATTTTAGAAGATCGTAAATGTAATCTTTAGGGTGAAAATCAATAGGAGCATTGGTAAGGATCTTCCTAATATTTTCAAAATCGTAATTTTCACAAGATGTTTTTAAGTCGTTTAATAATGGGTTTAATTTATCCCAAGTGAGAAAAACTTCATTGGCTGTCATGATTCTTGGGTGATTGGTGCCAGAAACGTTATCACCAATTAAGAGCTCTTCATAAAGTTTTTCACCGGGTCTTAATCCGGTAATTTTGATTTCGATATCGCCATGAGGATTGGTTTCATCTTTTACAGTCAGTCCGGAGAGGTGGATCATTTTCCGGGCGAGATCATAAATTTTTACTGATTCTCCCATATCCAGAACAAAAACATCGCCATTATTGCCCAGAGCCCCTGCCTGGATGACTAATTGGGCGGCTTCTGGAATTGTCATGAAGTAACGGGTAATGTCTTTGTGAGTGAGGGTTATCGGTCCACCACTTTTTATCTGTTTCTCGAACAGGGGGACAACGGAACCGGATGAACCAAGGACGTTGCCAAAGCGAACCATTGAGAATTTGGTATAACTGTGCTCTTTAGCAAAAGCTTGTAGTATCAGTTCGGCAAATCTTTTTGTCGCGCCCATTGTATTCGTTGGGCGGACGGCTTTGTCAGTAGAGATTAATACAAATTTTTCAACTTTTTGGTTAACTGCGGCTTTAGCCAGTGAGAGGGTGCCAAAAATATTGTTATTAATGCCCTCGATGGTATTCATTTCTACCAGTGGAACATGTTTATATGCCGCAGCGTGATATATGGTATTAATGTTAAATTTATCTATTATTCTAGTTATTTTATCTGAATCTTTTATATCACCTAGGATTGCTGTAATCGTTATATTCAAATCTTTATCTGAGTTTATCTTTTGTAACTCTTTTTCTATTGAGTAAAGGCAATATTCGGTTAATTCAAATAAGACCAGTTGAGAGGGAGACTGAGTGATGATTTGCCTGCATAACTCTGAGCCAATTGAACCTCCGGCGCCAGTAATAAGCACATTTTTGTTTTTGATGTTTTTACTGAGTAAACTTTGTAATGGGTTAACGGGTTCTCTTCCTAGTAGATCGTTAATGGAAACACGTTTCAGTGAGTTTATTTGCGCTTTTCCTTCAACCAGATCATTGAAGCTTGGGATGGTGAGGATTTCACAATGCTCTTTTTGGAGTCTTTCAAGTATTTTTTTTCTATTGGATATTGATGCACTGGGTATGGCTAATAATATTTTTTTTATATGATATTTTTCTACTAAGAGCGTTATCTTTTCTGGAGGAAAAACACAAATTCCATGAATGGACAAATTGTGTAATTTAATATTGTCATCAACAAAAGCAATTGGGTTGAATTCTCTATGTTCTCTTAATATGGGTAAGAGTTGTCTGCCAGACTCTCCTGCTCCGTATATGATAACAGGAGCGCCTTTATATTTTATTAAATTACGCAGCGTTCTATAGATAAATCTTGGGCCGCAGAGTGAGATAACCAGAAAAGAAAAATAGATAATCGGTACAGTTCTGGGCAAAAATGCTTGTTGGTATAAAGAAATTGCGGTCAATAGTAGAGTAGATAGAAATGAACCAACAATGGTCCATTTTAATATACTCATGTTGACATATTTTAATATAGATCTGTAAAAGCCAATTCTTAAGAAAATAAATAGCGTGAAAGGTATGGTGAATATAATAGTTAACCAATGTTTTAAGCTGTAGATGGGTACTTCTCTATCGAGGCGTAGCCACATGCTTAGCCAGTATGAAATAATGATAATAAATATATCTACAATCAGAAGAACGATGGTCTTCATTAATCTATCTTGATTGAAAAACATTCTCTTGTTCATAATGGTTAATTACCTAAAAACTACTTTGTAAATTGTTTTAAAAATAATCTTCAGGTCATAGAAAAATGACTTTTTATCAATATATTCTAAGTAATACTTGGCTTTTATCGGCATAATAATATCGATATAAGCTTGATGAGGATCTTTATATTGGCTTAATATCTGATTTTCATCGATCATTTCTATGGAAGCCAAATCGGTTATGCCGGGTTTTACCGACAATATTTTGTTTCTGATATCATCTGGATATTTGTCCATAAATTGTGGTACTTCGGGTCTTGGTCCGACTAAGCTCATTTTTCCTCGAATAACATCAATCAGTTGTGCTAATTCATCAATTTTATATTTGCGGATAAATTTTCCTGAGTTGGTAATACGGAGGTCATTACCAATAGTGAGCTGTCCTTTTTGCTCCGATCCCGTCGTCATGCTCCTAAATTTGTGAATATAAAAGTCTTGATTATATTGGCCCACTCGTTGTTGTCGGAAAAAAATAGGTCCTTTTGAATCTATTTTTATCCAAATAGCAATAGTGATTAAAATAGGGAGTAATAGGATGAGTCCAATGAGGGAAGAAATAAAATCAAAAAGCCTTTTTATAGCTAAATAATATGTCATCATTTATGCCAAGATCTCTTTAATTGTTTTGATAACGTAGATTTGGTCTTCTTTTGTCATTTTTGTATATAAAGGGATCGATACAATTCTTTTAAAATTTTCTTCTGCGACAGGGAAGTTGTTTTCATTAAGAGAATAGGTATTTTTCCAGATGGGTTGTTTATGCAGTGGAATAAAATGGACAGAACAGCCGATATTTTTTTCTGCCATTTTTATAATAAAGTCATCTCTGGATATTTTGGCTTTGTCATTTAATCGAATGGTATATAGATGCCAGGCGTGTTGGCTATTAGGTTCTTTAGGTTTAGTCGGTAAGATAATAGGCAGATCTTTTAATTCATCATCATAGAGTTTAGCCATCTCCTCTCTTTTCTTGTGGAAAGTGTCTATTTTCTGCAATTGATGGATGCCGATGGATGCACAAATATCTGGCATGTTATATTTATAGCCTGGCTCAATCACTTCATAATACCAGGCAGGTATTTTAGATTGATATCGATCAAAGGCGTCTTTGCTAATGCCGTGGAGACGCATTATTTTTGCTCTTTTTATGATATCTGGATGTCTGGAGACGAGCATGCCACCTTCTGCTGTCGTCATGGTTTTATTCGCGTAGAAGCTGAATACGGTGACATCGGTGTCTAGCGTGCCAATTTTCTTTCCTTTGTATAAAGTCGGAAATGAATGGGCGGCATCTTCAACGACTCGCAGATTAAATTTTTTAGCTATCGCAATGATGGCATCCATATCACAAGATAAGCCTGCAAAGTGTACCGGCATAATCGCTTTAGTTTTAGCAGTTATGGCCTTTTCTATTGCTATTGGATTAATATTCAGGCTGTCAGGTAAAGAATCAACAAAAATAGGGTGAGCTCCCAAATAACGGACAACTTCTGCGGTTGCCGTAAAGGTATAGGTTGGAACGATAACTTCATCACCCGGCTGAATACCAATGGCTTCCAACGCTAAATGCAATCCCGCTGTTGCTGAATTTACCGCAATGGCTTCAACATCAGAATCTAAATATTGCGCAAAATCTTGTTCAAATTTTCTGGTTTTAGGTCCGGTAGTTATCCAGCCTGTTTTAAGTGAGTCAATGACTTCATCAATTTCTTCTTGGCTGATTTCAGGGAGTGCAAAAGGGAGAAAAGAAGTGTTCATGATATAATCCTTATCTTTTGTTTTTTACGTGGAATTTCTTATTGAATATAATTTTCATTATTCCAATGAGATACCCTGATCCATAAGATAAATGTATGCACAGAAATATTAATGGTAAGAAAATATAGTTTTTTTTATTTTTAAAATAGGCTCTTATTGATACCAGTAAAGTTAAGAAGAAATAGATGAAAATACAACCTATATATAGATATAAAAATATTGAGTTAGTGAATGAGAGGATTAACCCTAGGATTAACCCTAAGACAAAAATAGGTGGTGTTAATTGCCGGTATGATGTTATTTTTTTTAATTTGACATTGACTAGTGGTTTAAATAATCCGTATTGGTAGAACATAGAACAGATTTTTTTAATTGAATCTCTGGGATAATAATCAATAATAATATCTGGGGAAAGATATATATTACCTCCATGCTTTATAATTCTGTTGTTAAATTCATCATCTTGGTTTCTAATTAAATCTTCATCAAATAGCCCTATTTTATCGAATATTGTTCTTTTGAAAAAGCCGAAAGGTACTGTATCAACTTTCTTTATATCATTAATGCCAATTCGAAAATAGGAATTACCCATTCCAAAGCGACTACTTAAGGAATATGCAATATTATGGGCGATGGTTGTAGAACTACATGGTTTTGTATTAACAATTCCACCTATATTATCGGCATCAAGTTTTTTTGATAAATTATATAGTTTGGATAAATAGTTGCTGGGATAGCTAGAGTGAGCATCGATTCTGGCTATATATTCCCCTGATGAGTTTTTTATACCAATATTTAGGGCAGCAGGAACATGTTTCTTTGGGTTATACAGTAATTTTATGAAATCATATTTTTCAGTATAACTCTGAATTACCTTTAAAGTACCATCTGAGCTACAACCATCTATAAATATAATCTCTAATTGCCCGGTAGGATAATCTTGTTTTAGCAGTGATTCAATACATAATTCTATATATTTTTCTTCATTTAATATAGGGCAAATAACTGATATGTTTATCATGGTTTAATAATCACTCTATTTGGATAGTAATGATAGCTATTTAAATATAATCCCTATATTTTATTAAAAATATTTCTGTTTTAAGTAGGATAGTTATCCACCACTGTTTTAAGTGAGTCAATGACTTCAACAATTTCAGAATGCACAATTTCAGGTAATATAAAAGAGAGGGATTTATTATTCATGATTGATAATGGCCTTGATGAAATTGTCTGCTAATATGGAATAGGCGTGATTTTCTAAAGCATAAATTTTACCTTTTTGCCCTATTTGGTTTAATTCGTCAGTTGATAACTCACTGAGTTTTAATAAGGCATGAGCAATCTCTTCTGGCTTGCCTGATTTAACGGTAATACCGCAATTCACTTCGGAAACAGGATCATTACCGGCATCAATTGCACATAAAATCGGTTTGCCCGCCATCATATAATCAATAAGTTTATTGGGGCTGATGCCAAATCTGAATAATGATTGTTTTTGTAACCCTATATAGGCAATGTCAATTTTATTGAGTAGCGTCGGGATTTGAGTTTTAGGGATCGGCTCAAAGAATATAACGTTATTTGTTCCCAGTGATTGAGATTCCTTTATTAAGTTATACTTTTCAAGGCCAGTGCCGACTAATAAGAAAGTCATTGGTTTATCTCGAAGAAGTGAAGCCGTTTTGAGTAGTTTTTCTAGCGCATTTGGCCGCCCGTGAGCGCCGCTATAACATACAATTTTGTGTCCTTTATTTTTTTCGATTGTAATTAATGTTTCCAGTGAACTGTTTAATGGCGTGAGTTGATTTACCCAATCATCTATAACTACACCATTGGGAATAATATGTAATTTGCTGAGGTCTAATCCATGTGCTTTCGTATGTTCTTGTACATTTGGGAGCATGGAAATAACCACATCAGCATGTTTATAAGCTGAGTTTTCAGCAAGTTGGCATAATTGAATAAATGGGTGTTTAGGTGACATTCCCCCTAATTCTATGGGTGAAAGCGGCCATAAATCATGGATTTCAAAGACCAGTTTAGCGTTAGCTTTTTGAGCAATACGTTTTGCCACCCAGATATCCATCGGATAGGTACTTGAAGAAATGACAACATCAGGTCGATATTTTTCGACTAAGTTGTGACTATCAAACCAAATTTGCCGTAAAAAAGAGAAAATATTTTTGACTCTGGATAATCCATTTCCGTTATAGCGCGGGGTTGGATACCAGATATATTCTAATTCGTTAATATTTTCGGTGGTTTTTTTATTATCTATCAGCTTGGGTTGTTTTGTTCGGACATGAGAGTAAGAGGCTGCGAGTAGGGTAATATTATGGCCCGATTTAATCCACTCTTGCCCTAAATGATATGGGCGAAATTCCATACCCAAGTCCGGCGAACCCGCATAATGGTTTATATAGACTATGTTCATAGTAATTTTTCTAATTCGTTAGCAATGCTTGTCGCGGCAATACCGCCGCCATACATGGATTGAACCGAACCTATATCAATACCCATCATGTCATGAACTGATTGGGTTATTTTGTTACTTTCAGCCTCTGATAGTTTGTTTACGCCTGCTGCAACTAATTCTATCCATTCAGTTTGATCTCTCACGGTGATACAAGGTTTACGGAAGAAGAAAGCTTCTTTTTGCAATCCGCCGCTATCGGTAATAATCAGAGCGGTGTTTTTGAGTAGCCAGATCATCTCTAAATATCCCACGGGCTCAATTAAGTGGACATCTAAATGCAAGCCGTATTGTGCTAACATTTTTTTAGTTCTTGGATGAATCGGTATAACAACAGTAGCAATTCTTCTGTGTATATCATTCAATGCGTTGACTATTTCAGTTAAACGTGCCTGGTTATCGGTATTTTCAGCACGATGGAGTGTGGTTAATATGAAGTTTTGTATGGAATCCAGCCCATCGGGTTTTTTGGCCATTTGGCTAAAATATAAAGCCGCATCTTCCATGACATCACCGACTTTTCTGATATGAACGGGTTTTGAGCCGAAGCCTTCTGCTTGTAGATTATTGACGGCGGTGTCTGTTGGGCAGAATAAAATTGAACTCACATTATCGGTTAATATTCTATTGATCTCTTCTGGCATCTGCATATTAAAACTGCGTAGACCGGCTTCAACATGGATAATGGGAATATATAATTTAGATGCGGCTAATGCACCAGCTAAAGTCGAGTTTGTATCACCATATACCATAACGGCATCCGGTTTTTCTGTGATAAGTACTTTTTCAACTTCGATTAGCATCTTTCCGGTCATTTCACCGTGCGAGCCGCCATGAATATTGAGGGTGTAATCCGGTTTGGGAATAGCTAATTCATTAAAAAATATATCAGACATATTAGCATCAAAATGTTGACCTGTATGAATGATAATCTCTTTAAATTTATTATGATTTTTTAAAGCGCGAGAGACTGGGCTGGCTTTAATGAATTGTGGTCTGGCGCCTAATACGGTAATGATTTTTTTCATATCGATTAACGTCCAATGTGTTGGTAGAATTTGTGAAGTTTATTTTGTTCAATATCCCAATTGTATTTTTCATTGACTGCTATAAGCCCATTGCGACCCATTTCTTCCGCGATATCAGGGTTATTTGACAAGTAATCTATCGCATTAGCTATTTCTTTAGGGTTTAATGGGTCGATACAAATGCCACAATGGTTTTTTACAACAATATCTTTCCATAATGTGAAATTTGAAGCGATGACTGGGATACCCGCACTCATATATTCGAATATCTTATTGGGTTGGGCATCGATATGATTGGGGAGTGGGTGATATAGCACGATACCTGCAATAGATTGAGATAAAAGTTCTTTGGTTTCTATGCGGTTTAAAAATCCCAGCGCATCTATTTTGTGCCAATTTTTCATACTTTTTATTTTATTCTCTAAAGTTTTTTCAGAAAAATTGCCCGCTAATTTCATTGCTGTATTTGTTGTGAGGTAAGAGAGAGATTCAACCATCTCGGCTATACCTCTAATATCAGAAATACCGCCGACATAGCAGACTTGTTTTTCTTTTTCATGCCAGTTGGCATGTTTATTATGTAATTCGCCTAATATGGGATAATTATTAATGTCTATGGTGTTGTTATTGAGTTTTAAGAATTTGTCTCTTATTGATGGAGTGGCTGTAATAATCCCATCAAATTTAGGCGCAGAATATTTTTCGTAGAGGGCGAATAGTTTAGAGATAATAACCCGGGTAAATTTATTTAAGTAAGGTTTGCTAAAAATTTGCTTAGGGACATCTTCATGGGAGTCAAAAATGACTGTTTTACCTCTCTTTTTCAGTTTTAGTCCAACAGGAATGAGTTCTGGATCGTGAAAATGATATATGTCGGCGTCTAATTCTAATGCTTTTTTATAAACTTTATCGGTTGTTTTAAAAATTCTGTTTAATCGGCCGGGTAATATACCGACATCAATGATAGCAATGTTATTCTTGGTTTCATTACCTTTACCATCTGCGACAATAAGGGAGACCTCCTGTTCTTTTTGTAAGGCAGAACATTCTTTTAGAAAAATACGAGTGTCGAAACGTGGATGTACCGAGGTCATGTGTGTGATTTTCATAAGGATATTTTGTTAGTTTTTGTCGGGAATAAAAATAATAATATGCTTAATGCCAGCAGCCCATAGGTCAGTAGTAATGCTGTAATCGCTGAGTTTGATATTGTGTATACAAAGGGTAAATAGAGTGTCGTTGAAAATTCAAATGGAACCTTTTTTGAGCTCAGGTTCATGGCAAAGAGTAATATATTAAATATAAAAAAGTTTATGATTAAACCCAGTGTGCCATATCTGGCGATGCCATCTCCAATAAAGCCGGTATTAGCCGAACCTGATGTACCATAATATAATTGAGACACTATTTGAGGCGCTTCTGTCGTAAATTCACTATTGTTATTGTAGATATAATCGTAAAAGTAATAGGTATTTAATGTGGGTGTGAAGAATACTCTGCGTAGCCAATGTATCAGTGGATCATAAAAATCGAAAATAAAATATAATACCCCGGCAGCAAGAAATAAATAGAGAATGATATTTATCACCGAATTGCTTATCGATTTTGTTCCTTTTATATAGAAGTATAGAATGATAACCGCGAGATTCATGAATGCGATGCTTTTTAATCCTGAGGAGCTGTAGATTAAATAGGAAATAAAAATACTTATTGTAATGAGGAGATATTTAATTGGACCTCTTATATAGAGTGAAGCTAATAGTAGTAATGGTGAGATAACATATCCCCCATTGGTGATGATGTACATAGTGAGCAGCGGTGTGTTGTCTTTAAAGTGCTGTCTCACCGAATAAACTTTAAATATGTTAGGGGGTATTAAACTTAATCCAGGATTACTCAAAACGAATAAGAGTACAATAATACCACACCCTATTATCAGTATTTTATATAAATCCCACGGGATTTTTAGTTTTGGCATCGTTATTCTATCTATTATCCGAAAGAATAATATTGATGAGAAAAATAATATGTTTATTGTGCAGACGAAAATGATTGAGTTGATAGAGGCTGAATTAATCAATGGAAATATAATTGATACCGGTATAATGTAAGTGATATAGATTAACCATAAAAAGACCATCACGGGATTTTTTTGGTTGTTGAGTAAAATGAGCGGTAAGAATGATATCCAGCAGAAAAAAATACTTAAGTAACCTTGAGGGGTAATATTATAGCCTCTTACCTCATGGAATGTGTCTAATATAAGCACTGAATTCAGGTAGATAATAACCTGATAGATAAATATTTTCAGGATTATTTTAATATTATTTTGCATTTTTTCTGATAAAGAAGTAAATGAGTGATAATACTAAGATAGATAAGAAATACATAGTGATAAATTGATAGTATGCCCAACTCGTAGGGCCATGTTTTATGTAATAATACCCACTATTAACGACGGATTTATTCCAATTATTATATAAATCTATTATTTCTTTGTTTTTGAAATTTTGATTTCTCTCTATCAAATCTTTTAAAAGAAGGGTATGTATTCTATGATATTTAATGTTATTTGGATTACCAATTAAATCATAGCTGGACCATTCATTTTTTATGTCGAACTTAAATATATTGTGACTGATTGATTTATATAATTTATCGGATATTCTGGCATTTTCATCTATATTTAAATAATTCTCAAAGGATTCAATGCCATAAGTAGAGTAGATCATGCCGTTTAATACAAAAGCCAATTGGTCTGAGTTGGCTTGAGGATCAACATATTCTTCAATCCACGGCATATTGTCTAACGTTGTTAAACTGCCGCCTTTATGGATAGGTGCTAGTGATGATTGGTAGAGTCGTTTCGAAGTTAGCAAATATTTATCATCACCAAAATAGTCATAAGCTCTTAATAAGAGAATAATGGCATAGGCATCTGTTAGCCCAGACCACCAGGGGGCAAAGAGTTTATTATTTTTGTAGCCTTTATATGACCAGTCAAAATCATATAAGTAATGACTTTCACCATGAAATAATTTTATATTGTTTAATAACCAGTCGGCTGAAAATTTAAAGTTAGCGACCAATTCTTTTTGACTGAATTTCGGAGGCGGTATATTCCATCCGGGTAAAGATGAATCAGTTCGCCATAATATATTGATATTATCTTTATTTAAGCCTAAAGAAGAGTATATCAGGCCATAGTGGACAACATAAAATGGGGATAAGAATGGCTCTGGAATATGAGGTGAGTGTGATAAAGGAAAACCATTGCTATTAAATTCGCGTTGAGTGAATTTACCTTTCATGACGAAAGTTCTCACATTACCGTTGAATTCATCCAGCTCATAAGCATATTTATTAAATGTATAGCTTACAATCATTACAATAATGATATAGGGAATTATTTCTATTATATTTTTGCTTTTCTTCATTTTAACCTTCTTTACGTATGAAAGATAATTTTAAAATATAAGCCGTACTTGTCATATAAAGAATAAAACTTGTGAGTGAAAATAATAACAGGGTAAGATAAATATCGCCTAATAGATATCCGGCAAGGAGAGCGATTAATCTTAATATAATCGATATTGTTTGAATAAATAAATTGCTTTTCTGATGTTCATAAATGGATAAATATATCGATAACGATGAATATATTATTTGCCCGCATAAGTGCGGTATTAAACATAATAGATATTTTCCTGATTCATGCCACTCTTCACCGAAGATAAAGGTTATGATGGGTATGCCTGTGAAATATGTCACTATAGCAAATAAAACAGCAATGAGTGTTAGGCAATAAAATGTTTTTTTTATCTTTAAAAAAGGTGATGTAATCGTGTCTTTTAAATATCCTTGTAATATAGACGAAACGGTTTGGGTTAATAATGTAATGGGGGCGCCTGATATTCTAGAGGCAATTAAATAAAATCCTGCGGATCTTAGCCCATAAGTGGACATGATAAATAATTGAGGTAGTTCATTACTCAATGTGTTAATTAGAGATGCAGGAAAATCATAAACAGGAAATTTATAATATTTATGAGCAAGCAGCTTTATTTTTCTAAATTCATGTTTGTTAATAATTAAACGATATTTGGATCTTTTGCTTAGAAATAGAACACCTAATGATTGGCCTAATATTTGACCTAAGATGAGACTGCTTGCGCCTAAATGAGTAATGCCACCCATGATTTGAGTGCTAATCATGGCGACGGTTTGTGTTATTTTAGTGATAGAGAGTGCATGGTATTGCCGGTCTCTTATACTATTGAAACTCACTGCACGATAAAACCCATAGGTGATAATACCCAGTGGGATATAGTATATATAGTTTCCTATAATTATCTTTTCTGAGATATTAGATATCGCAAAAGCAGTGATAACTATTAAGCTAATGGTTATTGGAATAATGCAAGATAATGTAATTAAGGAATTAATTTCACGTGTTTTTCCTGATGCACTGATTGAAAATTCATAACGAAGACAAGCACCGACGGCAAAAACACTTAAAAGCGATGAAAATGAAGCATAAGTACCTAATTCTTCAGGTGAGAATAGTCGGGTTAATATCGGCGTTGATAGTAATAATAATATCTGGCTGAATAATGATGAGAGTAATAAGCCAGATATATTCCTCAATAGTTTGTAATTCATAGATTTTAAATTGAACTAGCAATTTTATTAATTAAATCTATGGATAAATAGGGGTGCATGGGCAGGCTAATGACTTCTTGTGCGATTTCGTCTCCTATAGGCAGGGTAATATTACTCGCCACCGCGGGTTGTTTATTCAGGGGAATTGGGTAATGCACTGCGGTTGGAATGCCTTGTTCTTTTAATCTGCGTTGCAATTCATCGCGGTTTTTAACCCGGAGAGTATATTGCGCATAGGCCGAAAGATTGTGGGGCTCAATATACGGCGTGGTCATGATGCCGATGTTGTTTAACGCTTGATTATAGTTTTCTGCCACCTGCTGACGCATTGCCATTTCTTCATCAAATATCTCCAGTTTGGGCAGTAAAATAGCCGCTTGCAGGGTATCTAAACGACTGTTCACCCCGATTCGGATATGGTGGTATCGTCTGTCTTGGCCATGACGGGCAATTTGACGAATAGTTTTTGCCAGTTCTTCATCGTGGGTGAAAATCGCCCCGCCATCACCGTAACAGCCCAACGGTTTGCTGGGGAAGAAACTGGTACAGGAAATTGTGGTGAGGTTACAGGAGCGTTTCCCTTTATACGTGGCGCCAAAACTCTGGGCCGCGTCTTCTATTACGGTCAGGTGATATTTTTCGGCGATGGCATTGATTTCGTCAAAATCGGCACATTGACCAAATAAGGAAACCGGGATGATGGCTTTGGTTTTCGGGGTAATCGCCGCTTCAAGTAGCGCCGGATCTAAGTTATACGTCGTGGGTTTGACGTCAACATAAACCGGAACCCCGCCCAGTAGCGCAACGGTTTCGGCGGTGGCAATGTAGGTAAAGCCCGGGGTAATCACTTCATCGCCCGGTTTGATGCCAATCGCCATTAAGGCAATTTGTAGCGCATCGGTGCCATTGGCGCAGGTAATGCAATATGGCGCCCCGGTGTATTCAATGAGTCTGTCTTCTAATTCGGCGACTTCGGGCCCTAAAATATATTTTCCATGTGCTAATACTTTCTGGATATTCGCGTCAATTTTATCTTTAATTTTAAGCTGCTGTGCTGCCAGATCGGTAAATTGCATGCCTTGGTCCTTGATTATTTAATGCGCACGACAATGTTGTTATTGAGTTGATAAATATGATGGGTGTGCGGGCAGGTGGCGGTGGCTTGTCCGTGTAGCGGTAAATCTAATTGTTCGCCAAATTCACTCATCCAGCCAATTTGTTTGGCCGGCACACCGACCATCAGGGCGTAATCGGGAACATCTTTATTCACTACTGCGCCGGCGCCAATAAAGGCATAGGCGCCAATGGTGGCGCCACAAACAATGGTACAGTTGGCGCCTAAGGTGGCGCCTTTTTTTACTCGCGTATCTTTATATTCACTTTTTCTTTCAATCAATGAACGCGGATTATAAACATTGGTGAATACCATGCTGGGGCCACAAAATACCCCGTCTTCCAGATGAACGTTGTCATAAACCGAGACGTTATTTTGTATTTTGCAGTGATTGCCGATGGTGACTCGATTGCCAATGAAGACATTTTGTCCTAAGGAGCAACCCTCGCCAATTTGGGCGCCAGAACAAACATGGGTGAAATGCCAGATACGGCTGTTTTTCCCAATTTGTGCCCCGGCATCGACAATGGCACTGGGATGTATCATTACGTGTTCCGCTGACATGAGACCGGTTCCACAGGTTTAATAGGTTAAAGGCAAAGAAACGGTTTTATTATCTCTGGCTGAGAGATAGGCCGCGATAAGCAGTTCTAATGATTTTAGTCCTTCCCGGCCATCGGTTATCGGTTTGGCTTCGCCTTTCATCACCTCAATGACATTTTTATAATAAAGCGGATGACCAAATCCGTACACCGAAGTGGTTTCGTAATTGGCGGTTTTGACTTGCTGGTCATACTCTTTTTCGTCAGCGAAATGCCATGCCTGGATTTCATTGACGGCTAATCCCCCCACTCTGACTGTGCCTTTTTCCCCTAAGATGGTGATGGAGCCTTCAAGATTCTGAGGATAAGTACACATGGTGACAGCCATTGAGCCTAATGTGCCATCCCGCCAGCGGATATTGAGTACCCCGGTATCTTCCGTTTCGATATCTAAGTGGGTCGAGGTCATGGCCTGAACATCTTTGACCGGGCCGATTAACCATTCAATTAAGTCCACATAGTGGCTCGCCTGATTCATGAAGGCGCCGCCATCAAATTCCCAGGTGCCCCGCCAGGCGGCCTGGTCGTAATAGGCTTGGGGACGGGTCCAGAAAACATTGAGGTGGACCAGATGAATTTTGCCAAACCGTTTTTCACTAACCGCCCGTTTCAGTAATTGCAGGGTGGCATTTAAGCGGTTTTGTTTGACGACAAAGAGGTGTTTTCCGGCTTTGTCCGCGGCTTTAACCATGTTTTCCCCCTCAGCCAGCCGGGTGGCCATCGGCTTTTCGGTGACAACATGAAAGCCTTTATCAAAGCAGGCCATCGCCTGTTCTGGATGCAGGCCGGAGGGGGTGGTCAGGATAATGATATCGGCGGTGATGTTATCCAGCATCGTATTTAAGTCGCTAAAACCCGGAACACCGGTTTTTTCTACCGCCGCATTTAATGCGTTTTGATTGTTATCACAGACGGCCACTAATTCAGCCGTGTCTTGATGTATTTCCAGAGAGTTGAAATGATTTTTAGCGATCCGCCCACAACCGACTAAAGCAAATCTTATCTTTCTGTCTTTGATAATACTCAGCATATCTTTTCCTAAGTTAAGCTTTGATAATGTTTCTGTGATGGGGTGCATATTTGCCACGGGTATCGACGACTAATTTGGCGTTATTAATAATTAATTCATAATCAAATTTATCGTGATCGGTGGCTAAAATAACGCAGTCGAAGTCTTTGAGACTCTTTTCAGTGACAGGGTGGCTGATTAAATTAAAATGATGTTCCCGCATTTTTGGGAAGACCGGAACATGCGGATCGGCATATTCAATATTGGCTCCTAATCCTCTTAATTTTTCCATAATATGCACGGAGGGGCTTTCTCGCATATCATCCACATTCTTTTTATAGGCGATGCCGAGGATTAAAATGCGGCTGCCATTAATGGATTTATTCGCTTTATTAAGGGCTAATACGGTTTTATTGACCACATAATCGGGCATGGAGGAATTGACTTCACCGGAGAGTTCAATAAAGCGGGTATTGATACCATATTCTCGGGCTTTCCAGGTTAAATAGAAGGGATCAATCGGAATACAGTGGCCGCCTAATCCGGGGCCGGGATAATAGGGAACGAAGCCGAAGGGTTTGGTTGCCGCGGCTCTAATCACTTCGTGGATATCAATCCCCATTTTATCGGCAACCAGTTTCATTTCGTTGACTAAGCCGATATTGACCGCCCGATGAATATTCTCCAGGAGTTTTGTCATCTCGGCGGCTTTGGTTGAGCTGACGGGAACAACCTGGTCAATGGCGTGTTGATAAACGGCGATACCGGCTTTTAAGCAGTTTTCAGTATGACCGCCTATGACTTTAGGAATGGTGCGGGTTTCGAAATCGGGGTTGCCGGGATCTTCCCGTTCGGGTGAATAGACCAGAAAGATATTTTCACCTACTTTTAATCCGCTTTCTTCAACCCGGGGGAGTAACTCTTCTTCCGTGGTGCCCGGATAGGTAGTGCTTTCTAAGGAGAGGACTTGTCCGGCTCTTAAATACGGTTTCACCCTGTCCGTGGTGTTAATCACGAAACTGATATCGGGTTCACGGTATTTATTTAACGGCGTTGGAACGCAAAGAATAATGGCGTCGCATTGCGCGATTTTGGTGAAATCCGTGGTGGCTTCAAAACCGGTCTTTATCGCTTTGCTGATTTTGGCCGCGGGAATATGTTCAATGTAACTTTGGCCGTGATTTAATTTATCTGTTTTTTCTTGATCGATATCGAAACCAATGACGTTAAAACCGATATCGTTATATCTGAGCATTAACGGTAAGCCAACATAACCCAGACCAACAATGGCAATGGTGGCGGTTTTATTATCAAATTTCTCGGTGAGAATGTTGAGTGAGGACATATTTTGCCTTTTAAGATGATGACTTAAAAATGAAATTGTGAAAATACATTACATTTGGTTTTTAATAGTATGCTATCTATTTTCATAAGTTTTATTTGGCAAGTGAAACTTTAACAGGCTATTTTAAATAGATTGTGTAAGATATATTTCTGAAATAATAAATAAGGTAATAACAAAGCTACCGCACTAGGTTATTGGTTCCCAGAACTCTATAGAATCTTATAATTTTATCTACTGTTTTGATTTGTCAGTGCTTTTGTATGTTGTAATAGAAAAGCAATTAAAGATAAATGTTTTTAATGAATAATAGGGGAGGTTAAACCGTCAGACTTATTGGGTCAAGCATAAATAAAGTTTATTTATTTAATAAATTTTAATAATAAGCTTAGTGGAAATCTGTATTACCGGCCATGAAGCGGTAGCCAAATAACCAAGCGTAAGCCACCGAGTGGGCTGTCCTCAGCACGTACCCAACCGCGATGTTGGTTAATCGCGGTTTCAACAATTGCTAAACCAAGGCCAGTACCGCCGGATTCCCGATCACGGGCTTCGTCTGTACGGTAGAAAGGGCGGAATATGTGTTCGCGGTCTTCCGGGTTGACGCCCGGACCGTCATCATCAACGGTAATGGTGATCCCTTGATTATCAGTGTGAAATGCGACCGCAATATGGTGGTGGGAGTAGCGTAAGGCATTACGCACGATATTTTCAAAAGCACTGCCAAGTGCTAATGGATTGCAGTAAATTGCCCAAGAACTCGGTGGTAAGGTTGCTTCAAGGGTTTTATCCATCTGTTCAGCTTCGAAGCGGGCATTATCAAGAATATCGTTCCATAAATCTGTCATTTTGATGTTTTCTCTCAACAGTTCATTTTTATGCTGACTGCGGGAGAGCACTAACAGATCATTAATCATGCTGTCTAGCCGTTGGGCTTCTGTCTCAATTCTTTCCAGCTCTTTACTCTCACCATAACGTCGACGGAGTAATGCTGTGGCAAGTTGTAGGCGGGTGAGAGGTGTACGTAGTTCATGGGAGATATCAGAAATTAGCCGTTGCTGTGCAGTGACCATTCTTTCCAATACACTGATCATTTGGTTGAAGCTGTTACCGGCGGCCAGAAACTCTTGTGGGCCGGCTTCCAGTTCTGGATGTTGGCGTAAATTACCTTTAGCAACATCGTCGGCGGCATTTTTTAATTTGCGGGCAGGTTTAGCCAAACTCCATGCCAGCCATAATAGGAGGGGAGCACTGATTAACATCGTGGCAGTTAATAGTAATAGTGGCCGGTCGAACATCAGATTAATAAAATCTGATTGTGGACTATTCGCTGGACGTACTAAATAAAGTTGATAGTGATCTTCACCATCTCGAATGGAAAAGGGCCCTAACATTTCAGAGCGGCCATATTTTTTCTTTTTCGGGTGATCGGCGTTATCTGATTGTCCAATAAAGTTGCGGACAACTTGCATTTCACTTCTTTGTGCACCAATAACTCGCCCTTCGCTGGTGACTAGTATCAGGCGCTGACCTGGGGGAGCCCATTTTTCAATCGCGCGAAATAAACGGCGCCACCAAAGTAAATCGTTAGCGGGATCTTGAGCTAATTCTGCTTCGATATGTTGTTCCAGCATAACTCCCTGCCGGTATTCATTTTCCAGCAGAGAGGTTAGTTGTCTGGAATCCAGTTTCGGCACCATTAATACCAACATGAGGACTAATGCCAGAGTAAACCAGAAAATTGCGAAGATGCGTGCCGTTAAACTGTTTATCATGTCGCAGACACCATTAAATATCCTCGTCCACGTAAAGTCTTAAACCAAGGTTGACCATCTTCCCGCTCAGGTAATTTACGGCGTAGGTTAGAGATATGCATATCGATTGCTCGATCGAACGGGGTGAGCCGCTTACCTAATACTTCCTGGCTCAAATGTTCGCGGGAAACAACTTGGCCTAAATGTTGGGTTAATAAATAGAGCAAGGTAAATTCAGTACCGGTTAAATCGAGGATCTGATTAGCGAAGCTGGCTTCCTGTCGGCCAGGGTTCAATTGCAGGTTATCGACCTGAAGCGTAGGTAAGCCACTGTCTGTTTGTTGTTGCTCACTCCAGTTTGAGCGGCGAAGAATAGCACGTATACGCGCCACTAACTCACGATCATTAAATGGTTTGGCAAGATAGTCATCCGCCCCTAATTCTAGGCCCAGAACACGATCCAAATCACTTCCTCGCGCTGTCAGCATAATGACTGGAGTTTGATGGTGCAGACGAAGCTCCTTTAATGTCGTAATGCCATTTTTACGTGGCATCATAATATCGAGTAGTAGTAAGTCGATTGAGTCGTCAAGGAATTTTAATGCCTGCTCTCCGTCATGAGCGATCACAACGTTAAATCCTTCCATTTCAAGTAATTCTTTTAATAGTGATGTCAGTTCACGGTCATCATCAACTAATAGGATTTTATGCATCGATTACTTCCTCCAAGAACAAAAATACGATAACAAACTTTGCTATTCCACGACTTTACGTTCTTTTACAAGCCTTTGACGCTAGTTTGCAGCCGCGTAGGTATAGTTGTCCACATTGGACCTAATAGCATCGTTCGGGGAAACGAGGAGTTGTTTAATGCGTAACATAGCAGCGTTAGTTTTAGCGTCAATGTTTGTTCTTGGCTCAGTAGCATCTTTAGCTGGGACAGCAAGTACAATACACGCTGCTACGGTACCCGACAATTGTGCACCTTGCGATTATAAAAATGTAGGAAACTATCATTATCGTAATGATATTGGTGACAACGACCATATGTTCAGCGGTATCACTTTAACTGAGCAGCAGCGTCAACAGATGCGTGATTTGGTAGGGCAGAAACACCAACCGCGTTCATCGATGTCAATGAGCCGCGCAGAGCGAGAAGAGATGCGCAAGCTAGTCACTGCGAAAGATTTTGACGAGGTAGCAGTAAAAGCCCTGATTGAAAAGATGCTCAGATGTAATGTGGAACGTCAGGTAGAAATGGTCCGTATCCATCATCTGATGTACCAACTGTTGACGCCTGAGCAACAAGCACAATTGGAACAGCATTATCGGCAGCGTATGTCCCAGTTACCGAACTGATTTGTAATACCCATAGCAGTAGAGTAGTAGCAAACGAGAATTTTTCCTTGCCATAGACACCATCCCTGTCTTTTCCCCCGCCTTATGGCGGGATTTTTTTATCTGGCTAAGATTAATTCACTTTAAAATCAATCAGATAAAAGTTTTACAAGCAACTGTAAGTAGCGTGGAAATTTTCAAGTGTGGACACTAGTGTGGACACTTTTGAGTGCTACGGTTGCTTAGGATTGCTAAATTTCCATGCCGCCATTCAGTGGGTTTAACGTGATTGCAAATTGCAAATAGTCGGGTGCCAGATGAGCATACGCCATAGTTTGTTGTATATTGGCATGGCCGAGGGGCTTTGTTAAAAATTTTTCCCGTAAAGGGCTTATAACCCCTCATACATATATGAAGGGTTTCAAACTGCTGACAAACTTCGTTGAAAATAACGGGGTTTGTTTCTTTCATTAATGTCTCCATTTTCCTCATTAACCCGGTCTAATCCCCTGCTGGGACGTTATTTTCACTTCTCCTGTAATATAAAATGCTTGTTCTAACAACAAAGCATTGCGATCAGCAATGGCAACTCGCAGGACGAGACAGCTACGCTGGCTTGATGCATAGCACAACGTAGCTCCCGCCCGCTCAAGGGAGATAACGGGGGTGATTCATCTGTTGATGAAGGATACGCGCAATCAGAATATCGGTATCCCGGATAGTATAGAAAACCGTGTGGCGGTGAAACTCAACCCGCATTACACCTGGGACAGATGGGTATTCCCTCCCTATATGTGGCATCTCAGCTAGCGTGTCAAAAAATGCTTCCAGTGCCTCCGTATAATGGTCAGCCTGAGCTTCACCTGTATAATCATAAATCCCAGCAAAATCTTCAGCAGCCTGATTCGTGAGCTTATACATTATGTCTGTGTTTCCGTTGTTCCGCTATATCCCGTAGGGTCAGCGAGCTTTCCCCACTTTCCAAGCCAGCAATAACCGCCTTACGTACAATCTCATCGTAAGCTTCTTGTTGCTCCAGCAAACGCAGCGCCGAACGTATAACTTCACTGGCATTTCCATAACGGCCACTTTCAATCATGCGCTGTACGAACCCGTCAAGCTGTTCGCTCATACTGACAGTAGTAATTTTTCTCATATTTCACCAATGTATTAATAGTTAATACATCAAGTGTGCAGCAAATGAGGCTGCATTACCAATGTCCTGAAGCCCCGAAAAAAATCGGGGCTTATGTCGATGTGGTCAAGGTGTGGACACTTACTTAAATAAATCCTTTTATTACAATGTGTTATGTTTGAAAAACAAACACCATCCCGTCTTTCAGGCCCTTTTTAGGGCTTTTTTTTCAGTCACTTACAACACATTTCTTTGTAAAACAACAACATAAAAAAGTATAAAGGGGTTAGAAAGTATACGAGAGTTTTTGAGTGTGGACGCTCGCTACACCCTCTAGCTTTATTCTACTTCTATCCCACTCTTAAGAGGATTTAATGAAATGTAAGCATCACCATTTTTAAATTCGAATGTGATGCGCGAGTTAACTTTGACAGTAATTGTCCATATGTCAGTCCGATCCACTTTAAATTTGGCAAAATACCGGATAAAAAACCAGTATTTTGTTAATAACCTGATTGTTTTCTCTGAAAACAATATTGTTGTTATAGGTTATTTTGCTGTTGTGACAACATGCTATTGAGGCAATAGTGAACTAAGGAGGATGAATGGAGACGATTCGTTTTCGTATTGATGAAGAAACTAAGCGTTTAGCCATGCTAGCTGCCAAACGCCATCAGACAGATTTAACAAAGTTAATGAGACAAAAAGCCGAAGAGTTGGCGAATGAAGAACGTGAGTATCAAAAAAATACCCATGCTCACTAGTTAGAAGCGGAAATTGAGAAAGCAATTGACCGATGTGAAAACGACTTGGCTCATTTTATTGATGATTCTGAAAGTTATCACCGGATGGCTTTGCCGCGTAATAAGCTAAGTAGGGGATAAAGTGATACGTATTTCATGGGAAGAAACTGCCTAAACTGACTGGGAAAAAATTTATCTCTACTTCTTTGAACAGGCTGGGCTGTTATTGGCTGATAAAATTGATACGAAATTTTCGGAACTGGCTGAACTTCTGAAAGTTATCCCATATGCAGGCATAGGCATAAAGGCTCGTAACAGTCCAGATGAGCGTTATAGAAAACTCGTTGTCCCTCATTTTCCTTTCATCATGCTTTATCGTTACGATGAGGATATAGAAAATATAAAAATTCTCAGAATATTGCACACTTCCAGAAGAATAACCGGGCTTTTTTAAGTAAAAGACTTTGAGGTGAATTTAAAAAATATTCCAGCCAGATAACTGGGAGCATTTTTTTGTCTGACAATAAACTGAGTTATAAAAAATCCCCTCGGTATGTGAAGGGTTTTTTTGTATATCGATGTGGTCACGGTGTGGACATTTTTATTTTTAAATCCTTTTATTACATAGTGTTGAGTTGTGAAAACGAACGTTATCTCTATCTTTCCCCCTGCTTTCTGGTGGTCAATATGTGGGCGTTTGTTGAAATAAATTCTGTTATTTCAAATTAATCAACAAGGAAAGATTGACGTCACCTCCGTTTTTACCTCCTTCCACCGGCAGGTTTTTTTATTGTTGTTATTCTAACCAATCCTGTTTATCTTATTTCATTTAACTTAAGTAGATTTGATTGTTCATTTGTGCTCAAAAGGGAAAAGATATGTCTGGTAACGAGGTAAGAGATCGGCGTCCGATCAAGACACGCAATGCAGTGTGGGCCAGTAAAATGGCTAAATGGTTGCAATGTAAAGGGGCGACACCAAATGGCATATCTGTTGCCAGCGTTGTTTTTGCTGTATTAGCTGGCGTGTGTTTTGCCGTGTGTTTTTTAGTCGAGTCTTTTTGGTTGACTTCAGTTTTGTTGATTATTGGCGCCTTGCTTATTCAAGGTCGGCTAATGTGTAATTTATTGGATGGTATGGTTGCTGTTGAAGGGGGATTGAAGACGGCTACCGGTACTGTTTTTAATGATCTTCCTGATCGTATTGCTGATTCTTTTATTCTGATTGGGGTAGGGTATGGTTTAACACTTTTTCCATTTGCGATTTCTCTTGGTTGTATTGCCGCATTATTAGCTGTTTTGACCGCTTATATTCGTTTGTTAGGTGGGACTTGTGGTTTACCTCAGCGTTTCCTCGGTCCGATGGCGAAACAGCATCGGATGGCATTAATTACCGTTAGTTCCATTGTTGCCGCTTTTTTACCTCAGCTATGGGGCCAGTATCTTTTATTGGCAGTATTAGTCGTTATCACATTGGGTTGTCTCTGGACATGTGTTCGGCGAACCAGAGTCATATTGAATGAATTACAAGAGAAGGATGCTTGTAATGAATAGACCACAAGAGGTGACACTGGTAAGTAAAGGTATGGGTTCGTTTCTATCTGGGCTTTGCCGTTTGTTAACAGGAGTGAGAATTCGTTGGATTGGGTGTAAGCCATCGGTAGCTTCCCGAATTTATTATGCTAATCATTCCAGCCACCTGGATGGGTTAGTTATCTGGGCTGGGTTTCCCCGGGTATTACGTTCTCGGGTGCATCCAGTTGCTGCTCGTGATTATTGGAGTAAAACTTATCTGCGTAGATATTTTATTAATAAAGTTTTTCGGGCTGTGCTTATTGATCGTAAAGGAGAGGATTGTTTAAAGGGAAATACCCTGACGCCAATGGAGGATGTATTAAAACGAGGGGAATCTTTAATTTTATTCCCAGAGGGGACGCGAGGAAGTGGGGAACAAATTAATAAATTTAAAGGTGGTTTATATTATTTAGCGAAGAAATATCCTGATGTTGAGCTTATTCCAGTTTATCTGGAAAATTTAAACAGGGTTTTGCCAAAAGGTTCGGCGCTTGTTGTTCCTGTTATTTGTTCAGCAACATTTGGGCAACCTTTGGAAAAATTAGGTGCAAAAGAGGAAAAAGCTGATTTTTTACAGCGAGCTCGTCAGGCATTGGAGGCGTTAATATTATGACTATGCTTAATAATAAACTACTCTTATTGTTGGGGGGTATGTTCGTGCCGTTAATTATTGCCAGTATTGTTGGTGCAATACTCTCCTCAAAATATTCAAGGGATAACAGTAATGCGACAATCGATAATCTGAATGCCCGCATTCGTGGTTGGTGGGGGATGTGTATTATTTGTGTGTTGTCGGTGATTATTGGGCCAATCGGTTCAGTGTTACTATTTGCGAGTATGTCATTTTTCGCTTTACGGGAATTTTTCACTTTGACGCCAACACGACGAAGTGACCATGAGGCGATGTTCTGGTGTTTTTTTATTTTCATGCCATTGCAATACGTTGCCGTTGGTATTGAGTGGTATGGCGTGTTTTCTATTTTCATTCCTGTTTATGTTTTCCTGTTTTTACCTGCTCGTATTGCATTAGCTGGAGATACAACGAACTTTCTGGAACGGACAGCCAAAATACAGTGGGGAATGTTAGTTGCTGTATTCTGTATTAGCCATGCGCCCGCTTTATTGATGTTGGATATTCCAGGTTATGAAGGGGAGAATGTCGAATTATTGCTGTTTTTAATGATTGTGGTGCAGATGTCGGATGTTTTGCAGTACGTATTCGGTAAATTATTTGGCAAACATCCGATTGTGCCTAAGTTGAGTCCGAATAAAACAGTTGAAGGTTTTGCCGGTGGCATCTTGGCTTCCGTTTTGTTAGGAATGTCACTTTACTGGGTAACGCCATTTTCTCCGTGGCAGGCAGGTTTGATGTCGTTAGCAATTACGTTGATGGGCTTTATTGGTGGCTTGTGTATGTCGGCGATAAAACGTGATAGCGGCATTAAAGACTTCGGTGAAATGATTGAAGGACATGGTGGTATGTTAGACAGAATCGACTCTTTATGCTTTGCGGCACCGGTATTTTTCCACCTGACACGTTATTTCTATACCTGATGGAAAGACACCAACGTAATGAATAAAGATTATGCTGAATCAGCACTGTGGTATGGATTGCTGCGGTGCTGGTTTCTGTGTTGTTGATGACTGCCTTTAGTAATTAGGAGGAGCAGTCAATGTGATGGTGAATCATGTAAAATGATGTGGCAGGGACCGACTATACTATCGGCTATTTCACTGCGCTGGAAACAGTGGTTGAGGCGATTGACCGTCTGCGTGATACTTCGACTTCTCACAAACGTATTTCCATTGTTGAAGTAGCGGTAAAGTGCGCCTCATTTTATACGTCAACCTCGCTGCATTAGCAAAAAATGCTGTAACCCTTGTCCAGTGTGAACGGGAATATTAAGGATAGGATTTCTCTGAAGTTGATTGATGATCTTAAGAGCTATGGCAGCATAATTAAATGGCTTTTTAGCCAATTTGATCTCAAAAAAGAGACTTATGTGAATGCAGACTTGGTTTTTTACCGTATGATATGAAAGTTGAATCAATTCAGCTTGATTGTTTCAGTACGCTAGGTGGTAACAGGTTAAAGTGGTAACAGGTTAAAAAGGCAGATTTCTCAGGCAAAGTGATTGCATACGGAGTCTGCCGTTAGCGGGTTTGCAATTATTACATCTACAAGTCAGAGGTCATCATGAGCAATGGGATCAAAAGAATCGGTGTCTTAACGAGTGGCGGTGATGCGCCGGGTATGAATGCAGCTATTCGTGGTGTGGTTCGTGCGGGATTAACCGAAGGGTTGGAAGTTTTCGGTATTTATGATGGCTATCTTGGCTTGTATGAAAACCGCATGAAGAAACTTGACCGCTTTAGTGTATCCGACATGATTAACCGTGGTGGCACTTTTCTAGGTTCAGCCCGTTTTCCTGAATTCAGAGATGAGAAGGTTCGTGCTATCGCTATTGAGAACATGAGAAAAAACGGTCTTGATGCTCTGGTCGTTATTGGCGGTGACGGTTCCTATCTTGGCGCGAAAAAACTGACAGAAGCGGGTTTCCCCTGCATTGGTCTGCCGGGCACTATTGATAATGATGTGGCAGGGACCGACTATACTATCGGCTATTTCACTGCGCTGGAAACAGTGGTTGAGGCGATTGACCGTCTGCGTGATACTTCGACTTCCCACAAACGTATTTCCATTGTTGAAGTAATGGGGCGCTATTGCGGTGATCTCACGTTGTCGGCCGCCATTGCAGGCGGTTGTGAGTTTATTGTTCTGCCGGAAGTCTCATTTAGTTGTGATGAGCTCGTGGCTGAAATTAAAGCCGGGATCGATAAAGGTAAACGCCATGCCATCGTTGCAATTACCGAACATGTTTGTGATGTCTATGAGCTGGCGAGACATATCGAAAAAGAGACGCATCATGAAACCCGTGCCACAGTCTTAGGCCATGTTCAGCGTGGTGGTTCCCCGGTTGCCTATGATCGTATTCTGGCTTCCCGTATGGGGGCATATTCCATTCAATTATTGTTGGAAGGTTATGGTGGTCGTTGTGTTGGTATTCAGAACGAGAAACTTGTTCATCATGACATCATTGATGCCGTGCAGAATATGAAACGCGTGTTTAAACAGGATTGGTTGGAAACCGCGAAAAAGCTATATTGATCATGTCAATACCGGCAAATCTAAATCTGTTGCAGCCTCGTTGGAGGCTGTAATTTATCTTTAGATATTCCTAACACATATAAATAAATGCTTTTAATTATTTCTGAGTAATAACGCTTTCTGTCAGCCTTGAATTTCATAACCGTTAAAAACAGTTTGTGGAGAGATTCAAGTGAGAGTCAGATGGCGTGTAGCATTGGCGTTACTATTGATTACCAGTAGCAGCGTATGGGCAAAAGATCTTCAACTTCTTAATGTTTCCTATGATCCAACCCGCGAGTTATATCAGCAATATAATCAGGCTTTTAGTGATTATTGGCAGCAGAAGACCGGAGATAAAGTGATAATCCGGCAATCTCATGGTGGCTCGGGTAAACAGGCAACTTCTGTTATTAATGGCCTTGAGGCGGATGTGGTGACATTGGCTTTGGCCTATGATGTGGATGCCATTGCGGAACGTGGCCGGATAGCGAAGGCATGGATCAAGCGTTTGCCAGAGAATTCAGCCCCTTATACTTCAACCATTGTTTTTTTAGTGCGGAAAGGTAATCCAAAACAGATTAAAGACTGGTCAGATTTAATTCGCCCAGGTGTATCTGTTGTGACGCCTAATCCAAAAACATCGGGCGGTGCACGTTGGAATTATCTGGCTGCATGGGGTTATGGATTGATTCATAACAATCAGGATCAGGGCAAAGCGAAAGCGTTTGTTAAAGCCCTTTACCAGAATGTTGAAGTGCTCGATTCTGGCGCAAGAGGGGCTACCAATACTTTTGTTGAGCGTGGAATCGGTGATGTATTAATTGCCTGGGAGAATGAGGCATTATTGGCGATTAATGCGCTCGATAAAGATAAATTTGAAATTGTGACACCTAGCCTTTCAATTTTGGCTGAGCCGACGGTTTCTGTCGTTGATAAGGTCGTTGATAAACGTCATAGCCGTGAGTTAGCAACAGAATATCTGCAATACCTTTACTCTCCCGTTGGACAGGAGATAGCGGCTAAAAACTATTATCGACCACGTGATAAAACAGTTGCCGATAAGTACCGATCTTCTTTTCCTGCGTTAGAATTATTTACTGTCGATAAGGTATTCGGTGGTTGGGGAAAAGCGCAAAAAGTACATTTTGTGACGGGTGGTGTGTTTGATGAGATTATTCAGCGCTGAAAATGAATAGCCGCCGTAGGTATACGGCGGTCAATTATCGTTGAAATATGAATTATGCTTTTTTCGCAGCAGCAGCGGCTTTTACGATAACAGTGAAAGCATCAGCTTTTAGAGATGCACCACCTACTAATGCACCGTCAATGTCTGGCTGAGCAAAGAGTTCAGCGGCATTATCTGCGTTTACAGAGCCACCGTACTGGATAATGACCTGTTGTGCGATTGCTGCATCTCTCTGCGCGATATGATCACGAATGAATTTATGTACAGCCTGAGCTTGTGCTGGTGTTGCTGATTTGCCTGTACCAATTGCCCAAACAGGTTCATAAGCAATGACCGCACCTTGGAATGCTTCTGCGCCCAATGTGTTCAAAACTGCATCAATTTGTCTTGCGCATACGGTTTCAGTCTGGCCAGCTTCATTTTCCTGTTCAGTTTCGCCGATGCATAAAACAGGGATTAGACCTTGTTGTTTAAGAATGGCAAATTTTTTCGCAATGAATTCGTCATTTTCTTGGTGGTAAGTACGGCGTTCGGAGTGGCCGATGATAATGTATTCTGCGCCAACGTCTTTCAACATTGCGGCGGAAGTTTCACCGGTAAATGCACCAGATAGGTTAACGTCAACATCCTGTGCGCCCAGAGCAATACGGCTGCCAGCCAGCGCTTGTTTAGCCTGAGAGAGATAAAGTGCTGGTGGCGCGATAGCGACGTCACAGCCGGTAATACTGCTTAATTCTTTACGCAGGCCAGTGATAAGTTCGTTTACCATATGGGTACTGCCATTCAATTTCCAGTTACCCATCACCAATGGATGTCGCATGTTTTTTCCTCCAACCAGAGAAGTTTAAGTAGTGAGCTGAATTTAGGACCAATTACGGTAGATCAATGCTCCACAGTATAGTGATCATTGCAAACAATAGCTTTTTTTTATTACTAAATTTGATTAGTCATCAGGTTCAGATAACCATAGCTTAATCGGTTCAATGGCGAAAGTAAGCGTTTTTTCGCTACTATTTACCACAATATAGCGAATGGCGCCGATGTTGTGGCTGTAAAATGACGATTTTTTGCTGTTTCTGAGCAAGTTATCAATATTCTCTTTGCTTTGTTCCTGTGAAATAGTCGGGTTAAAGTGGCGCATCAGGGCTATCATGTATTGTTCTGCCAGAATATGGTTTTTCTGTGTTTCTGTTTCGCTTTCTGATGGTAATAATGTCAGTTGCAAGCTTTTGATTTTTTCGCTTCCTCGTTCAAGTACGGCGGAAGAATAAAGTTTTTCATTGATTCTGCTGGCAGCTCGTGTCAGTGGCAGATAAATGTTTTTACTGATGATTACCCGATACTCGCGTAGTGGCAATGTTGGGTTGCGGCGGTTATATTTTTCGCGAAATCGCGGTATGGTTTCATCGAAAGAGGGAGCATTCGGTAGAAGATAGGTTGCTTGTACTGTGGGTTCTGTGGCTGTGTATTTATCCGCATTGGCTACCAACGGCAAACCGATGCTGCTTGCCGCTAATATTATGACTAGAAATTTATTAACGTCCATTTTCATGTTGCCGCTCGCTTAGGTTAAACTGCGCTGAGAAATAGAATACACGATTGGAAAGGAATAGATGACATTACAACAATGGGGTTTTTCATTCAAAGGGCGAATTGGGCGGCGTGAATTTTGGATTGGCATTGGTGTTTGCCTGGCTTTGATGTTTGTTATCTTGACTATTCAGGGGATGAATTCTTTAATCATGCACTATGCTGTTTTTGCACTTGTCTTGGTGATGTATCCCGCAGCAGCAATGATGGTTAAGCGTCTGCATGATCGAAATAAGCGGGGAGGGTGGTCGCTGCTTTTATTACTGGCAGGGTTGTTAATTGCTGTTGACTGGGGTGGCATGGCGCCGTTCTGGCAATGGGGGATTGGCCGTTTTATCCCCACATTGATCATTGTAATGATGGTGCTTGATTGCGGTGTATTCCGTGGTACGGATGGGCCAAACCGGTTTGGTGAAACAACAGAGAAAGTGGATTTTATTTCTGCCAAAGATGACTGAAATTACCAATATTGCTCACTGGTGATATGTCCCGGTTTGCGGCGTAAGTGTTTTGTCATTCCACGCTGCTCTTTTAGTAGTTGTTGGGTATCTTTCACCATTTGAGGATTACCACATAACATAATATGGCTGTTGTCACTGTTCATCGTAAGCCCGACAGCCGCCTCAAGTTCGCCGTTCTCGATCAGTGTCGGGATACGGCCAGTCAATGAGCCGGGGTTTTGTTCACGGCTGACAATAGTTTGAATTCGTAGCTTGCCATTGAGACGTTCAACTAATTGCTGCATTAAGGGCAGATAGCTTAAATCTTGTGTTAGTCTGACTGCATGCACCAATACGATGTTCTCAAATCTTTCCAGGTAGTCCCCTTGTTGAAGAATTGACAGATAGGGACCAATGGCTGTTCCCGTTGAAAGCATCCATAATGTTTTGCAATCAGGTATTTCATCAAGAATAAAAAAGCCTGCGGCTTGTTCTGTCACTAATAGATTATCCCCAGGTTGCAACGCTGCTAATCGCGGGCTGAGTTTGCCGTCAGGAACCGTCACTAAATAAAATTCAAGATTATTATCTGTCGGGGCGTTAACGTAAGAGTAGGCCCGTTGCACCCGTTCATCATCTATTTCCATCGCCAGTTTTGCAAACTGACCTGCGGTGAATTCTTCAACCGGTGCATGCATCTTGATGCTGAATAAGGTATTCGTCCAGTGAATAACTTGTGTGACTTTTCCTGCAACCCAGTTTGCCATTAGAACTTATCTCCTATCCTGAAAGAAATCCCCGAACCGTTTGTTTTTACGTCATTATTTTAGTCTATAGAGATAAATACCATTATCGATTCTGTGTCATAGAAAAATTGACCGCAATTTTATTAATACTTAGTTTTATATGTACATATTTGTTGCCAAATATGGCGTAATTAACTGTTATTTTTTCTGCAAAGAAAATTGTGCACTATCTCGCAAAATATTTTAAATTTGTTAAGTTAGTCACATTAGTGGAGTAAGAGAATACAGGCCATTTCCTAATAGCCTGGGGTTTCTTGTGACTTTATGAATTGTATAAACTTGTTGTGAATGCGATGAGAAAATTAGAAAACTTTTATTTATTGCTGATATTGATCGCTCTGGCTGCTGTAGGGCAGATGACACAGACAATCTATGTGCCTGTTATTGCAGATATTGCTAAAGATTTTAATGTACCAATAGGTTCTGTACAACGTGTGATGGCTGCATATTTGTTTTCTTATGGGCTTTCACAGCTTTTTTACGGCCCTCTTTCAGACCAGATTGGTCGGCGCCCGGTTATCCTGACCGGTATGATAATTTTCCTGTTTGCGACTGTCTGTGCTTTATTATCTCCTAATTTGGATGTGTTGGTGGTTGCCAGTGCTTTGCAGGGGTTAGGAACGGGGGTTGCAGGTGTGATGTCCAGAACGATGCCAAGGGATTTATATACTGGCACTGCCCTGCGTTATGCTAATAGTTTGTTGAATATGGGAATTTTAGTTAGCCCGTTACTTGCGCCGATGATTGGCGGTGTGGTCGCGCATTTCTTTGGTTGGCGTTCCTGTTATCTGTTTTTGTTACTTTTGTGTATTGGTGTCGTTTATTACGTATTTTGCAAGTTGCCGGAAACCCGGCCACAGCAAACCGAAAAACGAAAAATGCTCACTTCTTTCCATCAACTGTTATCAAATAGCTCGTTTACTGCTTATTTGGTGATGTTAATTGGTGGTCTGTCAGGGATTGCGGTCTTTGAAGCCTGTAGTGGTGTGCTGATGGGTGGAGTGCTTGGGTTAAACAGTATTACCGTCAGTATCTTGTTTATTTTGCCAATTCCCGCAGCTTTCTTTGGCGCGTGGTATGCCGGGCGAGAAGGAAGAACTTTTTATAATTTGATGTGGCATTCGGTGGTTTGCTGTTTATTGGCCGGTGTGTTGATGTGGTTGCCTGGATGGTTCGGCGTCATGAATATTTGGACGCTATTGGTGCCTGCCGCGCTCTTTTTCTTTGGTGCAGGGATGTTATTTCCTCTGGCAACAACCGGGGCAATGGAGCCATTTCCTTATCTGGCAGGTGCAGCAGGGGCGTTGGTCGGCGGTTTGCAGAATGTTGGCTCTGGTTTGGCAACTTGGTTATCCGCAATGTTGCCGCAAAATAATCAATTCAGCGTGGGTATGCTGATGTTCTTTACGTCAGTTTTGATCCTGATTTGTTGGCTACCATTGGCGCATAGGATGCAGCGTCACGGACATGTCGTTTAATCAAGCAGTTAAAGAAAGGGGGTATTCATTCCCCCCTTTCTTTATTTTCAGCAAATCCTAGCTTTTATCTTCCCAGTCCTGTGCGCGGGCAACCGCCTTTTTCCAGCCATTATATTTGTAATTTCGTTCGGTGGTTTCAATGCCCGGACGGAACTCTTTTTCAATGGTGGCTTTGCTTTTTACTTCATCAAGGTCTTTCCAGTAACCAACCGCCAATCCCGCGAGGAATGCTGCGCCCAATGCAGTGCTTTCACGCACCACTGGGCGTTCTACACGAGTGCCAAGGATATCTGATTGGAATTGCATCAGGAAGTTATTGGCAACAGCACCGCCATCTACCCGCAGTGCTTGCAGTCGGGTGCCAGCATCAGCTTGCATAGCGTCCAGTACATCTCGGGTCTGATAAGCGATGGATTCCAATGTTGCACGAATAATGTGATTGCTGTTGGTTCCTCGGGTCAGGCCAAAGATTGAACCGCGGGCGTAGGGGTCCCAGTAGGGGGCGCCAAGGCCGGTAAAAGCGGGAACCACATACACGCCGTTACTGTTTTTAACTTTAGTGGCAAAGTATTCGGAATCAGCGGCATCGGCAATAAGTTTCAGTTCATCACGTAGCCACTGGATAGAAGCGCCACCAACGAAAACCGCACCTTCAAGCGCATAGTTCACTTCACCACGGGGACCGCAGGCAATGGTTGTCAGTAATCCATGATTGGAGCGCACGGCATCTGTACCTGTGTTCATCAACAGGAAACAGCCTGTCCCGTAGGTGTTTTTCGCCATACCCGGTTGGACGCAAAGTTGACCATATAGAGCAGCTTGCTGGTCCCCTGCGATACCTGCGATAGGAATTCGGGTGCCGCCTTTACCGCCTATGTTGGTCTGACCATAAATCTCAGAAGATGAATGAACGGTAGGCAGTAGGGAGCGCGGGATTTGTAACTCATCAAGAATATGCTGATCCCATTCCAGATTATGAATGTTGAACAACATTGTTCGAGAGGCGTTTGTGAAATCGGTAACGTGGACTCGGCCTTGGGTCATTTTCCATACCAGCCAGGTATCCACAGTACCAAACAGTAGCTCACCTTTTTCAGCCCGTTCACGGGCACCCGGGACGTTATCTAAGATCCATTTTATTTTGGTGCCGGAGAAATAAGGGTCCACTACCAGCCCTGTATTCTGGCGAATATATTCTTCTAATCCCTCTTTTTGTTTGAGTTTAGTACACGCGTCTGCGGTACGGCGACATTGCCAAACGATGGCATTGTAAATAGGTTTACCGGTTTCTTTTTCCCAAATAATTGTTGTTTCACGTTGGTTGGTAATCCCAATACCGGCAATCTGATCAGAACTAATATCCGCTTTCGCCAATACTTCTACCAAAGTTGAGCTTTGGGTTGCCCAGATTTCCATTGGATCGTGTTCTACCCAACCCGGTTTAGGATAAATTTGCGCAAATTCTCTTTGGGAAATTGAGATAATATTGGCGTCGTGATCAAGAATTATCGCTCGGGAGCTGGTAGTTCCTTGATCAAGGGCAACAATATACTTTTTCTCAATCATATTTTCTGTTGTCATGATAATAACCTGTTCTGGTAATGCTCTAGGCTTTCTTTTTCTTCTGGTCTTCAGTTTTATGAACATCAGATGGTAAATGGCGACCAATAAGTTTGCGGTAGCCAAATGCTCCCACAATACCGCCGATAATGGGTGCGGTCAGAGTAACCAGACAGTAAGGAATTTCGCGTCCACCTGTCAGGGCAATATCTCCCCAACCCGCCAGATAAGCAATTAATTTGGGACCAAAGTCACGGGCCGGGTTCAGAGCAAAACCGGTTAATGGGCCGAATGCACCGCCGATAACGGCAATTACAATACCAATTAGTAACGGAGCCAGAGGACCACGAGGGATACCATTGCCATCGTCAGTTAGCGATAGAATTAGACAGAGCAGAATAGCGGCAATGATAACTTCTATCATAAAAGCCTGAGAAATGGACAGTGACGCCATTGGATAAGTAGAGAATACACCTGCTGTAAACAGGCTTTCAGGAGTACCTCGAACGATATTATGTACCTGTTCGTAATCAAGGAATACGCTGTAGTACATCATGTAAATGAGAGCGGCCGCGATAAAGCCGCCAATCATTTGCGCAATAATAAAAGGGATAACTTTTTTGCCATCAAAACGGGCAAACAGCCATAAAGCAATCGTCACCGCCGGGTTAAGGTGAGCACCGGAAACACCTGCGGTGAGATAAACAGCCAACGCAACGCTCATACCCCAAATAATACTGATTTCCCATAAACCTAATTGTGCGCCGGCAATACGTGCAGCGGCAACACAACCTACGCCAAGGAAAACCAATAGTGCGGTACCAAGAAGCTCAGCGATACATTGTCCGGTTAATGTCGTGCTAGTGGTTTGGCTCATATATTCTATCCTACGAAGAAGATTTTAGAGGGGTAGTTATTATTCGCCTTCCAGCATTGAAAGGAGGGTTATGTAAATTTATCGTTAATGAGCGGAAACGAGAAATAGCGAAATTGAAATGTGTGTGTTGTGTCAACAAAATGAGCGAATCCGCATTTATCCGCTATTTTGTTAAAAATTAAAGTGTGAGACACTTTGGGGTTTTTATTTGGAGTTATTTTTCATGTGTTGGGGATGTTGCTAGACAGGGGCGCATTGGCTACATACAATCAGACAATTGCTTATAAGGGGGAACCGAGAATGTCATTTGAAGTTTTTGAAAAGCTGGAAGCCAAGGTTCAGCAGGCGATTGATACTATTACCCTGCTACAAATGGAAATTGAAGAATTAAAAGAAAAAAATCGATCTTTGTCTCAGGAAATTCAGAATGCCACCAGCAGCCGTGAGTCTCTGGTTCATGAGAACGAGCAATTAAAACAAGAGCAACAAGTATGGCAAGAACGTTTGCGTGCCTTGTTGGGCAAAATGGAAGATGTTCAGTAATTACAAATTTCCAACAGACAAAAAGGGCGATCTAAAAAATCGCCCTTAATTCTATTATACGTTGCCATCAGATGATCTCATCTTCTTCGCCATCATCGAGTCCCAGCGGCTCTTCGGACAAAATGATACCGGTGTTGTCGGCATACAAATAATCGCCAGAGAAGAAGGTGACGCCCCCGAAATTCACCCGGATATCGCTTGCGCCGGTCCCTTCATCACGACAGCCAGCAGGAATAGCGGCTATAGCTTGAATACCGAGGTCGAACTCGGCTAGCTGGTCAACCTGACGTACAGCACCGTAAACAACAATGCCCTCCCATCCATTTTGCACAGCGAGTTGTGCCAGCTCAGCGTCAATTAATGCTTGGCGTACAGAACCACCACCATCTACCAGTAAAATGCGTCCATGACCATTGTCTTCAAGCAGGTCGTAAATTAACCCGTTGTCTTCAAAGCATTTAACCGTGATGATTTGACCACCAAATGAAGTACGCCCGCCAAAATTGGAGAACATAGGTTCTACCACATTTACTTCTTCTTGATAGATGTCACAAAGCTCGGAAGTATCATATTTCATAGGATTTACGTCTGGTTAAGGTATGGAACAGTAAGTATATCCCTTTCAGGCCGATGTTAGCAAAATCATCAATTATTAAATTGATATTGTTAACAGGTATCCACGATGATTAAGTTACAACACCTCCCGGAAAAACAACACAAATGCGGTTTAATTAAAAATAAGACCAACTGAAAATAGAATATTAGTCAGTAATACCGCTTTAACCATCTGTCCCAACATTGGACGCATTCCCTCCGGTGTCGGTTCATTAAGTACATACCATATATGTTTGAACAACCAAGGTAGAGCGAGCAGGAACAGCCAACCTGACCAGCCTGATAGGTATTGTGCGGTGAATAATACCAAGCAAAGTATTGCTGTAATTATTAAACCACCGTGATAGTAACGAGCTTTTTTAGGGCCGAGGCGGACAGCCAGGGTATTTTTGCCATGCCGTTTGTCATCTTCAATATCACGCAAGTTATTGATATTTAATACGGCAGTAGAGAGAAGCCCACAGGCTGTAGCCGGAAGCATGACAACCGAGTCAAAAAAACCTGCTTGAAGATAATAGGTACCGGCAACACTTAACCAACCAAAGAAAATCAGTACTGAAATATCACCAAGCCCCATATAGCCATAAGGCTTTGCGCCAACTGTATAGGTAATTGCGGCAATAATTGCTAGTAGGCCAAGTACCAGAAAACCGAATATATCACCGGGTTCTTCACAGGCAACCGCAATCAAGGCACTGCCAGACAGACAAGCTAGCAGGACAATAATCTTCAATACTTTTTTCATCTGTGAGGTGGTAATGATGCCTTTTTGCATACCGCGCAGTGGCCCGATACGTTTTTCAGTATCACTGCCTTTAATAACATCACCGTAATCATTGGCGAGATTGGATAGGATTTGCAGTATGGCTGCTGTTAATAGCGCTAGTAAGGCAACCGGTAGCTTGAAATGCCCTGTCCAGGCAGCGAGGGCTGAACCAGTAATAATGGCTGCAAGGGCGAGTGGTAGCGTTTTAGGACGCAAACTTTCTAGCCATGCTTGAGTTTGACTAATAGAAGTTGATGAGTTCATTTCTGCGTTCACTTACTCCTGTAGGTTTATAAAAAACGAATGGGAGGCAAGCCTCCCATCATTAATTATAAATTATAGTGGATCAGGAATCGTATACACCGATTATAGGATAAAGCGGCTCAGATCTTCATCTGCAACCAGTTCATCTAGATGCTGTTTAACATAGTCGGCATCAATGTTAACTGACTGGCCTTGGCGTTCGCTGGCGTCGAAGGAGATATCTTCCATCAGCCGTTCAAGCACAGTATGCAGGCGACGAGCACCGATATTTTCGGTTGATTCATTTACCTGCCATGCTGATTCAGCGATTTTGCTAATGCCATCAGTTGTGAAACTGATGTTCATTCCTTCTGTTGCCATAAGAGCTTTATATTGTTCTGTCAGAGATGCGCTTGGTTCAGTCAGAATACGCTCAAAATCTTCTGTGGTTAATGCTTGTAGTTCCACGCGGATTGGCAAACGCCCTTGTAATTCAGGGATCAAATCGGAAGGGCTAGCAACCTGGAATGCACCTGAGGCGATAAACAGGATGTGATCTGTTTTTACCATGCCGTGTTTAGTGGATACCGTACAACCTTCCACTAGTGGCAACAGGTCACGCTGAACGCCTTCACGAGAAACATCAGGGCCTGATGTTTGACCGCGTTTACAGATTTTGTCGATTTCATCAATGAAGACAATGCCGTGTTGTTCAACGGCATCAATGGCCTGTTGTTTCAATTCTTCTGGGTTAACCAGTTTAGCAGCTTCTTCTTCGACCAGTAGCTTGAAAGCATCTTTGATTTTTAGCTTACGAGATTTGTGTTTCTGACCAGCAAGGTTCTGGAACATAGATTGCAACTGATTCGTCATCTCTTCCATGCCCGGAGGCGCCATGATCTCGACACCTACAGGTGTGGTAGCAACATCAATCTCAATTTCTTTATCATCAAGTTGACCTTCACGTAGTTTCTTACGGAATGCCTGGCGTGCGGCCGATGGTTCGACTTGCGTCTCCGTTTGTCCCCAGTTATTTTTTGCTGGTGGGATCAGGACATCAAGAATACGCTCTTCTGCCAGTTCTTCTGCCCGATAACGGTTTTGTTCAATGGATTGCAGGCGAACCATTTTAACCGCGGCATCGGTCAGATCACGGATGATAGAGTCGACTTCTTTACCAACATAGCCAACTTCGGTGAATTTGGTCGCTTCGACTTTGATAAATGGCGCATTTGCCAGTTTTGCCAGGCGACGGGCGATTTCGGTTTTACCTACCCCAGTCGGACCAATCATCAGGATATTTTTAGGCGTGACTTCGTAGCGCAGCGTTTCATCTAGCTGCATACGACGCCAGCGGTTACGGAGTGCGATAGCTACAGCGCGTTTCGCTTTGTCCTGACCAATAATGTGTTTGTCAAGTTCGCTGACAATTTCGCGTGGAGTCATTTCAGACATACTATCTACCCTTACGCTTTTGAAGGAAGTTCTTCGAAGTTGTGATTATGGTTGGTGTAAATACAGATATCACCGGCAATTGTTAGCGCTTTTTCTGCAATTTGTCTGGCGCTGAGATCGGTATTTTCCAGCATTGCCCGTGCGGCGGATTGGGCGAACGGACCGCCGGAACCAATGGCAATCAGGTCATTTTCTGGCTGAATGACATCGCCGTTACCTGTAATGATCAGGGAGGTATTTTCATCTGCGACTGCCAGCAGTGCTTCCAGTTTGCGTAGCATGCGATCAGTGCGCCAGTCTTTAGCAAGCTCAACCGCGGCTTTGGTTAGATGCCCTTGGTGCATTTCAAGTTTACGTTCAAACAGTTCAAACAGAGTAAACGCGTCTGCTGTACCGCCGGCAAAACCCGCGATTACTTTGTCATTATAGAGGCGGCGAACTTTACGGACATTGCCTTTCATGACGGTATTACCCATCGTTGCCTGTCCATCACCACCGATTACGACTTGGCCATTACGGCGAACACTTACGATTGTAGTCACGAGTAAGCCCTTGGTTACAAAAATAGATAAATGTGACGCACGGTACTTTCGACAGTGTATACGGCTATCGAAAATACCGTGTGCACGGTGCTTAGCAGTAGATGGGGGAGAATTATAATTTTTCAACCCCCAGTAACACGGAGAATGCAACCTGATACACCAACACCTTTCAGACGTTCCCGCATTTTTTCTGCGGTATTTTTACTGTAGGGACCAAGAACAACACGGTGCCAGCCGTCTCCCGTCGTGATCTGGCTTTCAATGCCCGCAAATGCCAGATTGGCACGTACTGATTCAGCTTGGTCCATATTACGGAATGAACCACATTGCAAAATCATACGCTGTGCCTTTTCTACAGGTTTAGGTTTACTGGTTTCAGCCGGTGGTAGAGTTTGTGGCTGAACTGGCTGAGTCTGCATTGGTTGTTGTGGTAACGTTTGTTGAGGCTGTGGTTGTGGTCTTGTTTCCTGCGGTTGTTGTGTCTCCTCTGATGGCTTGATGATCACTTGTGAACGTGGCACTTGAACGCCATTGTATGGCACTTCTGGCAGCGAAGTTGCCGGTTGGCGCATATCTGCCTGCATTTGTTCAAGTAACTGCCGTTGCTCGGCGGTTAGCTGAGTTTGTGAATTGATTTGCCCCCCAGATGAGGGATCTCGTGGTGTCTCGATGCCAACGGGACGATTTTCCAATTCTTTGATATAGCGCCAGCGTTCTTCTGGTTTTGGCGGTAATCCACTGTTTTGTTGAGAATGTTTTGGCACTACTTCTGGTTCGCTTTTCTGTTTGTTGTGGGTAATAAAGTAAAGGCCGCCAATAAAGATAACGACTAATGCTACTGCGACGGCTAGCGTTGCTTTTGGCAGCCCCTGGGCTTGGTATTTTTTCTTATCAGTATTTTTACGGCGGGTGTTTGAACGCCCGCGACTCACATAATCTCGTTGTGCCACTGTCTAATTCGCTGAGTAATTTAAGTAAAAGAAAATAAACGATATGTTACTTAACCTGCGGTTATTTGCCTAGCTTTTAGGCGAACAGGTGCTTTGCCGAATAATTAATTCCGATTCCAGTAACTGAGAACCGCCAGATGTTGCATGGCCCTGAATTTGATCTAGCAACAGTAACATTGCCTTATGGCCAATTTGATAACGGGGTTGGCCAACGGTTGTTAATGGCGGATCGCTGTACATGGCGAGACTTAAGTTATCAAACCCAATGATGGATAAATCTTCCGGTATTTTTAAGCCCATTCTTTTAGCCTGCCACATCACGCCAATCGCCATAACATCGCTATGGCAGAAGATGGCGGTAGGAGGATCTAGCAGAGAGAGGAGCTGTTCGGTCAACTTTGCGCCGCTTTCATGGGTAAAATTACCTTGGACAATATAATCTTCACGAATTGTACCGCCAGAGCGACGCAGTGCTTGGATATATCCCTGGAGACGATAGCGACAAATCGGTATATTTTCCGGACCAGAGAGGCAGGCAATGCGTTTATGCCCTAATGTTTGCAGATAATGAGTCGCATTGAATGCGGCGGTCAGATTATCAATGTGAATAGTCGGCAGCTCTAGCTCTGGTGCAAATTCGTTTGCCATTACCATAGGTGGTAAGTTTTTTTGTTCTTCTTTGCTGGCATCAAACGGGATATTAGAACCCAGTAACAACAGACCATCAATTTGTTTGGTGACAATCAGGTTGAGAAACGCGTGTTCCTGTTTTTGCTGATGTTGGCAATCACCGATTAAAACCAGATAGCCATGTTGTGCTGCTGTCTCTTCAATGCCGCAAATCACATCAGTGAAAAAGGGATCGCTGATATTTGGTACTATCACTAAAATAGTTTTTGACTCACCGCGTTTAAGATTACGGGATAAGTTACTTGGGTAATAACCCACAGCCAATACAGCTTGTTCCACTTTTTGTCGGGTTTGGGAAGAAACCTTTTCTGGATTCATGAGTGTTCTTGATACTGTAGCGGTAGAAACGCCAGCCACTTCAGCGACATCTTTCATTGTTGCGGAGGTGCCATTCTTTTTCTGCTCCAAAACTCACTCCTCATTTCCTGACGGGTTAGTTAAATGATTGTCATTTTCTGGTTGCCGGGAAACCGTCAGTGACTTTAAGAAAAGTAATGACATGCGGTTTAAGGTTATGACAATGTTATTAAGGGATCATTCTAAACAGTTTGGCAAATTCGTTTATTCCTTAGTTTGTAAAAAAGTGTGATATAAATCATTTATTCGATATGGCTCGCAAATTAGTGAATAATTTTTCATTGATTACTGATTGTCAGATGTGATTTTTGAAATAGTAAATAAGAGTATGTTTAATCTGCTCAGGTTATGTGTTTTAAAATAGAGGCAATTAATCACTAACTGTCTGTTGGATCAACATCAATATTCCATTTCACTTTTCGAGTTTGTGGCAAAGTTGTTATTTGTGGATAAACCATCGCCATGATTTTTTGTAAAAAAGTTCTGGATGGATGTTGAATTAATAGTTGCCAACGATAACGACCACCTCTTTTTGACTGTAACGCAGGAACCGGACCCATGATCCATAAATTATCATCCCGTAAAGGATGGTGTTCAAAAAGCAGGCGCGATTGCTGTAAAAAAGCAGATGCTTGCTGATTATCGTGATCTTCTGACCGTAAGATAATATGGCTGGTAAATGGCGGCAACAACACACTTTTACGCTCATCCATAGCTTGAATAGCGAAAGCATCATAACCTTTATTGAGCAAAATTTGCAGTAGTGGATGGTCAGGATGATGAGTTTGGAGAACCACTTCTCCTCGTTTACCCGCTCGACCAGCCCGACCAGAAACCTGTGTGTAAAGTTGTGCGAAACGTTCCGCTGCCCGAAAATCTGCTGAAAACAGGGCGCCATCAACATCGAGTAAAGCGACCAGTGTGACATCAGGAAAATGATGACCTTTTGCCAGCATTTGGGTGCCAATCAATATACGGGCATTTCCGGTGTGAATGTCAGCCAGTTGTTGTTCCAGTGTTCCTTTGCGGCTGGTGGTATCTCTGTCAATGCGGGTAATGGGTACATCAGGAAACAGGGCTGAAATACCGTCTTCAAGCTGTTCTGTGCCAAGGCCAACAGGTTGAAGATGGGTAGAACCGCATTGCGGGCATTGGCGGGGAACGGGGCGCTGGCTGTCACAATAATGGCAACGTAACTGACGATGGTATTGATGCAACGTGTAATAATGGTCACAGCGTTGACATTCTGCAATCCAGCCACATTCATGGCAGAGTAGCGCAGGCGAGTAACCGCGGCGGTTAAGGAAAAGTATGACCTGATTATTGGCTTGTAGATGTTCTTCAATACGCTTTATGAGTGGTTGAGATAACCCGACTTTGAGTGGTAAACCTTTTAAGTCCAACAGATGTTGAGTCGCTGGTTGTGCATGGCCTGCTCGTTTAGATAATGTTAGTGGGCGGTATTTGCCTTGTTGCACATTGTAAAGTGTTTCCAGTGCTGGAGTTGCAGAACCCATGATCACCGGGATATTCTCTTTTTTTGCTCTAAATACCGCTAAATCACGGGCATGATAACGCCAGCCCTCTTGTTGCTTATAAGAATTATCATGCTCTTCATCAATAATGATGATGCCAAGACAGGCGAAAGGGGTAAATAGGGCTGAACGTGTACCAATGACAATTGCGTTCTCACCCTGTTGCGCCCGTAGCCATACAGCAAGGCGTTCACTGTCATTCAGAGCTGAATGAAGAACATCAACCGGTGCGTTGAAACGTTCACGGAAACGACGGATGGTTTGTGGTGTCAGGCCAATTTCTGGTACAAGTATCAGCGCTTGTTTACCTTGTGCCAAAATATTCTCCAGCACACTGAGATAAACTTCTGTTTTACCTGATCCGGTGATGCCCGCCAGTAGCCAGGGAGAAAATTGCTGGTCTTCTGCACGGATAGCACCAACTGCTGTGGCTTGTTCGGTATTCAATTTCAGGCGTTCGCCGGTGACTTGGAAGTGATTTCGCCAGTTCTCAGATTCAGGTCGCACAGGGTATAAATCGATAAGTGACTTCTTTTTGAGCGACTGGAAAGCGCTTTCGCTCAGTTCTAGTTCTGTAATCTGGTGGCGATATATGGCTTTACGGCGTAGGGTTGCCAGTACCTGCTGTTGTTTTGGTGAGCGTTTCAGTTGAGCCAGCGGTAATTCAGCACCGGTTGGAGTAATTTGCCATTGCCATAGCGGGGTTGATTCTGCGGGTTTTCCCTGACGAAGTAGTACCGGCAATGCATGGAACAGGACTTCACCGATGGGGTAATGATAATAGCTGGATGCCCAGAGTAATAGTTGCCAAAGATTTTCTGGAAATAAGGAGTGAATATCGAGAATAGATTCTATGGTTTTCAGTTGTTCTGCTGGAATATCGCTGTTGTCAGCTATCCCGGTAACGATACCAATAGCTTTACGTTTACCAAAAGGGACTGTTACTCTCATCCCTGCAACGGGTAATTGACTCTCTGCGGGCAACAGATAGTCAAAAGAGCGGGTAAGAGGGACAGGCAGAGCAACCTGAACGACAACCATAAAATTATTCCGAACGATCAATAAATAAAGCAAAAGTTGTCTATAGGGTATCATAGACAATAAACGGATTTCATTGCGAGATAGGCAGATCTTCTGTATGATCCGCCGCCTTTGGTATGGAAGATACCAAACTCATTTTATCAACACGACGTGTGGTGTCTGGCGGCAACAGGGCTGGATAGCGACACGGCCTTAACAGAGGTTATCCCATGAAAAAAGGTATTCATCCTAAATATGAAGAAGTTACTGCAACTTGTTCTTGCGGTAATGTAATACAAATCAGATCTACCGTTGGTCACGCTCTGAACCTAGACGTGTGCGGCCAATGCCACCCATTCTATACGGGTAAACAACGTGATGTTGCTACTGGTGGTCGTGTTGATCGCTTCAAGAAACGTTTCAACGTTCCAGGTGTCAGCAAGTAATTGCAAAATTGCGCCTGTCCGTAATAACAGGCCAATTGATACTAACGCCCGGTGTTTTACATCGGGCGTTTTGCATTGTAGCCATATAAAAAACCCCCTGAATTTTGCAGGAGGTTTCGTTATGCCACTATCAATATTCCCAGGTATCAGGATCAATACCTAATTCCCGCATGATCTTTTTGGCAGCCTCTGGGATTTCATCATTACGCTCTTTGCGTAAATCAGCATCATCGGGCAGTGGTTGCCCAGTAAATGCGTGCAGGAATGCTTCACACAGCAACTCACTGTTGGTCGCGTGACGCAGGTTGTTTACCTGGCGACGGGTACGTTCGTCAGTAAGGATCCTCAACACTTTTAAAGGAATTGAAACTGTGATTTTCTTCACCTGTTCGCTTTTTTTGCCATGTTCAGCATAAGGGCTGACATATTCACCGTTCCACTCAGCCATGGGGTACCTTAAATAGTCGTAAAATCATAAAATTAAGCCAGATAACAGCACTAGCTTTCGTTGTGGCATATTGCCATTTTATCGTGATTTCCTTATCAATTATACAGTTATAGTATATGCGATAAACTAATGGCTATTAATAGATAAAGTAGCATTAGTTATGATGAATAATTATCCCATTGCTTAATCTAACCGTAAAGAGGTTTAGATGTCTAGATGTGTTGACGTCTATTGTGGTAGCGGATATTCTTCCCTGACTTAATTTATAACAGACAGTGGTAGCTGATATGACACGCAAACCGGCAACAATAGCAGTTCGCAATGGGCTGAATACTGATGAACAGTACGGCTGTGTTGTTCCGCCTATTTATCTTTCCAGCACATATAATTTTACAGATTTTAATCAGCCAAGGACGCATGATTATTCCCGCAGGAGTAATCCAGGCCGTGATATGGTGCAACGGGCGCTAGCTGAGTTGGAAGGGGGGGCGGGTGCTATCATGACCAGCAGTGGAATGTCAGCTATTCACCTGTTATGCACGGTTTTCCTTAGGCCCGGCGATCTGTTGGTTGCTCCTCATGACTGTTATGGCGGTAGCTACCGCTTGTTTGATAGCCTGAGTCAACGCGGTGCCTATGACGTGGCTTTTGTCGATCAGAGTGATGAACAGGCATTAAAGCAAGTCTTGTCCAAAAAACCAAAGTTGGTATTAATTGAAACGCCCAGTAATCCTTTATTACGTATTGTCGATATCGCCCATATATGCCAGCTTTCCCATGAGGTAGGTGCGACAGTTGTGGTTGATAACACTTTCCTGAGCCCTGTATTACAGAAGCCTTTGGCGTTGGGGGCAGATCTGGTTGTGCATTCCTGTACTAAATATCTTAACGGACATTCTGATGTGATTGCCGGGGCCATTATTGCAAAGGATGAAGAGGTTGCGACGGAACTCGCTTGGTGGGCGAATAATATTGGTGTAACCGGTGCCGCGTTTGATAGTTACCTGCTATTGCGTGGTATGCGTACTTTATCGCCACGGGTCTTGTTACAGCAAAAGAATGCATTGGAGATTGTCGATTATCTTCAACATCAACCGTTAGTGAAAAAACTTTTTTATCCGGCTTTGAAAGATCATCCAGGGCATGAAATTGCTTGTAAACAACAATTTGGTTTTGGAGCAATGATAAGCTTTGAGTTAGAGGGTAATGAACAGGCGATACGCTGTTTTTTGTCTGAGTTAAAGTTATTTACTTTGGCGGAATCATTGGGCGGAGTGGAAACCTTAATTTCCCATACGGCTACGATGACTCATGCTGGAATGTCAGCACAGGCAAGGGCGGAAGCGGGGATTACGGATTCACTATTGCGTGTTTCTGTGGGTATTGAAGATAGTCAGGATTTAATCGCTGATTTGGAAAATGCATTTCAAGCAGTAGTAAAGGAGTGACCATGAGTGCACTGGCAGTTGCAACGGCGGAAAATGGCCGCCAATTACATAAGTTTGGTGGAAGCAGTCTCGCGGATGTGAAGTGTTATCAACGGGTAGCCAAGATTATGGCTAATTACAGCCAACCCGGTGATTTAATGGTGGTATCCGCGGCAGGCAGCACGACTAACCAGTTAATTAACTGGCTTAAACTTAGCCAGAACGACCGTATTTCTGCCCACCAGGTACAGCAGGTTCTGCGCCGTTATCAGCAGGATTTGATTAGAGGTTTGCTACCTGAAACTGTTGCTGAAGAGTTGGTGAAGCGTTTTATTGCCGATCTTGAAAAATTAAGCGCATTACTGGATAAACCGGTTAGTGATGTGACTTACGCAGAAGTGGTGGGACACGGAGAGATCTGGTCCGCACGTTTGATGTCAGCCGTGCTTGAAGATCAGGGTATTCCTAGCTCTTGGGTGGATGCTCGCCAGTTTTTACGCGCAGAGCGAGCGGCTCAACCGCAAATTGATGTTGCACTTTCTCAACCATTACTAAATCAATTAATAGCGCAAAACCCAAATAAGCGACTGGTTGTGACCGGTTTTATTTCCAGTAATCATGATGGAGAAACGGTTTTATTGGGGCGGAATGGTAGTGACTATTCTGCAACTCAAGTCGGGGCTTTGGCAGGGGCGAGACGGGTAACTATCTGGAGTGATGTTGCTGGTGTTTACAGTGCTGATCCGAGAAAAGTTAAAGATGCCTGTTTGTTACCGCTATTGCGTTTGGATGAAGCCAGCGAACTTGCCCGTCTTGCCGCACCTGTGCTGCATGCCCGTACCTTACAGCCTGTTTCCATCAGTGATATTGATTTGCTATTACGTTGCAGTTACCAGCCGGAGCAGGGTTCAACGCGTATTGAAAGAGTTTTAGCTTCTGGAACTGGCGCAAAAATTGTTACTAGCCATGATGATGTTTGCTTGATTGAGTTGTATGTAGCCGCTCATCATGATTTTAAACAGATATACAAAGACATTGATCTGTTGTTAAAACGAGAACAAATTCGTCCGTTGGCAACAGGTATCCATCTAGACTGTAATTTGATTCAGCTCTGTTACACTTCCGAAGTGGTGAATAGTGCGCTGGGTGTGTTAGAAGATGCTGCGCTTCCGGGGAGACTTTCCCTGAAAGAAGGTCTGGCGCTGGTGGCATTGGTTGGGGCTGGTGTATGCAAGAACCCATTACATTGCCACCGTTTTTATCAGCAACTTAAAGATCAGCCGGTAGAGTTTATCTGGCATGCGGAGGATGGTATTAGCCTTGTCGCTGTGCTGAGAACCAATCAGACTGAACATGTGATTCAGGGGCTGCATCAGAGTTTGTTCCGTGCTGAAAAGCGGATTGGCCTGATTTTGTTTGGTAAAGGGAATATCGGCTCCCGTTGGTTGGAATTATTCGCTCGTGAGCAGAAAAATATTTCGGCTCGCAGTGATTTTGAATTTATTCTAGCTGGTGTGGTGGATAGTCGTCGGAGCTTACTTGACTATCAAGGGATTGATGCTAGTCGAGCATTAGCTTTTTTTGATGATGAAGCGATAGAATATGATGTTGATGCATTATTTCTGTGGATGCGAGCGCACCCTTATGACGATCTGGTGATCTTGGATGTGACCGCCAGTGAAGAACTTGCTCGATGTTACAGAGATTTCGCCAGCTATGGTTTCCATGTTATCAGTGCCAATAAAATTGCGGGTGCTTCCAGTAGCAGTGACTATCGTCTCATTCGCGACGCATTTGCCAAAACAGGTCGCCATTGGTTTTACAATGCAACAGTCGGCGCTGGCTTACCTATCAATCATACCGTGAGGGACTTACGGGAGAGTGGTGATACCATTTTGTCTATTAGCGGCATTTTCTCCGGTACATTATCTTGGTTGTTTCTGCAATTTGATGGTTCAGTACCATTTAGTGATTTAGTCGAACAGGCATGGCAACAGGGATTGACAGAACCTGATCCGCGTATTGATCTGTCTGGTCAGGATGTGATGCGTAAATTGATTATCCTTGCCCGTGAAGCAGGGTATGAGATTGAGCCAGAGCAGGTGCGTGTTGAGTCACTGGTCCCGAAAGAAGCAGCATCAGGTACTATTGAACAGTTCTTTGATAATAGCGGTGCGATCAATGAGCAAATGGTGCAACGATTAGCCGCAGCGCAGGAAATGGGCATGGTGTTGCGTTATGTTGCTCGTTTTAATGCGAATGGTAAGGCGAAAGTGGGTGTTGAGGCGGTACGTCCTGATCACCCATTGGCTTCTTTGCTACCATGCGACAACGTGTTTGCGATTGAGAGCCGTTGGTATCGCGATAATCCGTTGGTGATCCGCGGGCCGGGGGCGGGTCGTGATGTGACAGCAGGAGCGATTCAGTCTGATCTTAACCGTTTGTCACAACGGCTTTAAACTTTGCGACAGCCTCGCATTTGGCGGGGTTTACAGCGGATTTTTCTAACCTTCACTGATTGATCAAATGTAATTTCCTTCGCTTGATATTTGAGGTACGAGAGGGTTGATGTCCTGAACAGGGCATCTTTCCTCATTGCTGCTTTAGGTATCGAGCGGCTAAGCCGATATGAACAAAGCCAAAGATTGCTCGATGAATTTTTTTCCGATTCAGGGTGAATATTCCTCACCGATTTAACTCAACTTTGTTGTTGACTAAAAAATGCCGATCCCTCATCTTATTTAGACGTCTAAACGTATAGGTGTTTAGAAGTGTAAAAAAGAATAACTGGCAAATTATTGAGATGGGAAATTATTCCGCTTGTTAACGAGGTGCAGGGTATGAGTTTTTTTCACGCAAATCAGCGAGAGGCGCTGAATCAGAATCTGGCTGAACTGGAAGGACAGATCCGGGTTTCATTTGAATTCTTTCCACCGCGTACAGCCGAGATGGAAAAAACCTTGTGGAAATCCATTAATCGCCTGAGCACCCTCAAGCCTAAATTTGTTTCCGTTACTTATGGCGCTAACTCTGGCGAGCGTGATCGTACCCATAGCATAATCAAGGGAATAAAAGAGAAAACTGGCCTTGAAGCGGCTCCGCACCTTACCTGTATTGATGCTAGCCGTGATGAGTTATGCGAAATTGCCCGTGATTATTGGAAAAATGGTATTCGCCATATTGTGGCTTTGCGGGGTGATTTACCGGAAAACGGTGAAAAACCCAAAATGTATGGGGCTGATCTGGTTGAATTACTTAAGAAAGAAGCTGATTTTGATATTTCCGTTGCTGCTTACCCTGAGGTTCATCCAGAAGCAAAAAGTTCTCAGGCTGATCTGATTAGTTTAAAACGAAAAATTGATGCGGGTGCGAACCGGGCTATTACCCAATTCTTCTTTGATGTGGAAAGTTACCTGCGTTTTCGTGACCGCTGTGTGGCTGCTGGGATTGATGTAGAAATCGTACCGGGAATTTTGCCGGTATCCAATTTCCGTCAGCTTAAACGTTTTGCTGTAATGACCAATGTGCGTATTCCTAGCTGGATGACCAGAATGTTTGATGGGTTGGATGATGATCCTGAAAGCGCTAATTTGGTTGGTGCTTCTATTGCAATGGATATGGTGAAGATTTTAAGCCGCGAAGGTGTGAAGGATTTTCATTTTTATACCTTAAATCGCGCGGAACTGAGTTATGCAATTTGTCATACTTTGGGTGTTCGTCCTTAATCGTTGGCTCTTACTAAGGAAATGCCTTGGTAAGAGCGTGTTTTTTTATCTGTTGCATTCTTACAAAGTATAAATTTTTATTTTCCATCTGGATAATTGAGGTTAATTTATTTTTGATATTTTATTTTATAAAGTTGAAGGAATGGAGGGATTAGAATAGCAATAAATAAAACTTTGTTATTAATTAAACTATTAAATATAAATTGTAGTAAATAATGACTCTGGTCATAACGTCTTTATAATATCTTTTACATGATTATCACTTTCTCAATTTCTTTATTAGAAATAAAATTAACTAATTATAACCGTCAGATTTATCATCTCGTATAAAATACTGCATCTTGGTAAAAATCAACAATTACCATATCATTTTTTAACATTCCAACGTAAAAAAATATGTTTGTGGCTTTACCTTCTGGGCTGATAAATATATTTCCTATGCCTGATATCATTATGTGGCATTTTGTCGTATTCACTATTTCATACCAACCAAATTAGAGGATGAATCAGCCCTATGGGTGTTTTCTGGCGATATTATTTCAATAATATTCGTCTGTGTTTTTGATCCCTAACCTGTTCATACTGCACATTTGCAGTCGGCTCTGTTTGCCTGCTGCAATAACACTATCAATGAGAAACAATTATGCAAAACTCACTATCAAGCACTATCGATACTATTTGTCAGAAACTGCAATTAACTTGTCCGGCGGAAATTGCTTTGTATCCTTTTGAGACTTTCCGGGAAAAAACTCGGGGAATGGTTAATTGGGGCGAAGCAAAACGGGTTTATGAAACTGCGCAAGCGGAACAGGATAGAAACCTACTTTATGAAAAACGTATTTTTGCCTATGCTAATCCGCTGCTGAAAAATGCTATTCGGTTGGGTGCTCGGCAAACATTGGGTTTTACACAAGGTTATAGTGATCTGTTTGGTAATCGTGCTGATAACTATGCTGCGCCAGGCTCGGTTGCATCGATGTTCTCACCGGCGGCTTATTTGACGGAATTATACCGTGAAGCTAAAAATTTGCATGACAGCAGTTCAATTTACTACCTGGATAAACGTCGCCCGGATTTAGCAAGCTTAATGCTCAGCCAGAAAAATATGGATGAAGAAATTTCAACGCTGGCTCTCTCTAATGAATTGTGCCTTGCCGGGATCGAAACAAAAACAGGAAAATCACAAGATGAAGTGATGGATATGTTGTCAACTTATCGTTTAAGTGGAGAGACACCTTATCATCACGCTTATGAAACTGTTCGTGAAATCGTTCATGAACGTGATCCAGGATTTCGTCATTTATCACAGGCACCCATTGTTGCTGCGAAGCTTGATTCAGTGACTTTATTGGGTATCAGCTCCCATATTTCGCCAGAACTGTATAACTTGCTGATTGAGGAGATCCCGGAAAAAGATGAAGCCAAGCTTGATGCGCTTTATAAAACAAACTTTGGCGATATTACCACTGCTCAGTTAATGTTCCCAAGTTATCTGGCCCGGTATTATGGCGTCTCACCGGAAGATATTGCCTATGTTACTACTTCATTATCACATGTTGGATATAGCAGTGATATTCTGGTTATTCCATTGGTCGATGGTGCGGGTAAGATGGAAGTGGTTCGTGTTACCCGAACACCATCGGATAATTATACCAGTCAGACGAATTATATTGAGCTGTATCCACAGGGTGGTGACAATTATCTGATTAAATATAATCTCAGCGATAGTTTTGGTTTAGATGATTTTTATCTGCAATATAAAGATGGCTCCGCTGGTTGGACAGAGATTGTCCATAATCCCCACCCTGATATGGTCATAAATCAGGAGTATGAATCACAAGCGACAATCAAACGTAGCGACTCTGGTAATATACTCAGTATAGGACTGCAAAGAGGTCCTACAGATGGTTATCATTTTGCCGCCGCCAATTTTAAAATTGACCAATACTCTCCGAAAGCTTTCCTGCTTAAGATGAATAAGGCTATTCGGTTGCTCAAAGCTACCGGCCTCTCTTTTGCTACTCTGGAGCGTATTGTTGATAGTGTTAATAACACCAAATCAATCACGGTTGAGGTATTAAACAAGGTTTATCGGGTAAAATTCTACATTGATCGTTATGGCATCAGTGAAGATATTGCCGCTATTTTGGCTAATATTAATATCTCTCAGCAAGCTGTTGTTAATCAGCTTAGCCAATTTGAGCAACTATTTAATAACCCTCCGCTCAATGGTATTCGTTATGAAATCAGTGAAGACAACTCCAAACATCTTCCTAATCCTGATCTGAATCTTAAACCAGACAGTACAGGTGATGATCAGCGCAAGGCTGTTTTAAAACGCGCGTTTCAGGTTAACGCCAGTGAGTTGTATCAGATGTTGTTGATCACTGATCGTAAAGAAAATGGTGTTATCAAAAATAACTTGGAGAATTTGTCTGATCTGTATTTGGTTAGTTTGTTGGCAGAGATTCATAACCTGACTATTGACGAGTTGAATACTCTGTTGGTGATTTGTGGCTATGGCGACACCAACATTTATCAGATTACCGACGATAATCTGGCCAAAATAGTAGAAACATTGTCGTGGATCACGCAATGGTTACAGGTCCAAAAATGGACAGTTACCGACCTGTTTCTAATGACCACGGCCACTTACAGCACTACTTTAACGCCAGAAATTAGCAACCTGACGGCTACCTTGTCTTCAACCCTACATGGCAAAGAGGGCTTGACTGGGGAGGGGTTGAAAAGAGCAATGGCGCCTTGCTTCACTTCGGCTTTGCATTTGACTTCTCAGGAAGTTGCGTATGACCTGCTGTTGTGGATAGACCAGATTCAACCGGCACAAATAACTGTTGATGGGTTTTGGAAAGAAGTGCAAACAGCACCAACCAGCTCGAAGGTGATTACTTTTGCTCAGGCGTTAGCACAATTGAGCCTGATCTATCGTCGTATTGGGTTAAGTGAAACGGAACTGTCATTGATCGTGACTCAATCTTCCTTGCTAGTAGCAGGCAAAAGCGTACTGGATCACGGCCTGTTAACCATGATGGCGCTGGAAGGTTTTCATACCTGGGTGAATGGGTTAGGGCAACATGCCTCTTTGATATTGGCGGCGTTGAAAGATGGAACCTTGACGGTTGCTGATGTAGCACAAGCCATGAATAAGGAGGCATCTCTCCTGCAAATGGCAGCTAATCAGGTGGAGGAGGGGCTAACAAAACTGACCAGTTGGACACAGATTGGCGCGATTCTGCAATGGCTACAGATGTCTTCGGTCTTAGCTGTTTCGCCACTGGATCTGGCAGGGATGATGGCCCTGAAATATGGAATAGATCATAACTATGCTGTCTGGCAAGCTGCGGCGGCTGCACTGATGGCTGATCATGCTAATCAGGCGCAGAAAAGACTGGATGAGACGTTCAGTAAGGCACTATGTAACTATTATATTAACGCTGTTATAGATAGTGCTGCTGGAGTACGCGACCGTGACGGGTTATATACTTATTTGTTGATTGATAATCAGGTTTCTGCCGATGTGATGACCTCACGTATCGCTGAGGCTATCGCCGGTATTCAACTGTACGTTAATCGAGCTTTAAATCGGGATGAAGGCCAGCTTGCATCGGACGTTAGTACCCGCCAATTCTTCACCGACTGGGAGCGCTACAATAAACGTTACAGCACCTGGGCTGGTGTCTCTGAACTAGTTTATTATCCAGAAAACTATGTTGATCCCACTCAGCGTATTGGGCAAACCAAAATGATGGATATGTTGTTGCAATCTATCAATCAGAGCCAGCTAAATGCGGATACGGTGGAAGATGCTTTCAAAACTTATTTGACCAGCTTTGAGCAGGTGGCAAATCTAAAAGTAATTAGTGCTTACCACGATAATGTGAATGTGGATCAAGGATTAACTTATTTTATCGGTATTGACCAAGCCGCTCCGGGTACGTATTACTGGCGTAGTGTCGATCACAGCAAATGTGAAAATGGCAAGTTTGCCGCTAATGCTTGGGGTGAGTGGAATAAAATTACCTGTGCTGTCAATCCCTGGAAAAATATTATCCGGCCGGTCGTTTATATGTCTCGTCTGTATTTACTATGGCTAGAGCAGCAAGCAAAGAAAAGTGATGATGGTAAAGACACGATTTATCAATATAACTTAAAACTGGCTCATATTCGTTACGACGGTAGTTGGAATACACCATTTACCTTTGATGTGACAGAAAAGGTAAAAAATTACACATCGAGTACTGATGCTGCTGAATCTTTAGGGTTGTATTGTACTGGTTATCAGGGAGAAGACACTCTGTTGGTTATGTTTTATTCAGTGCAGAATAGTTATAGTTCCTATACCGATAATAATGCGCCGGTCACTGGACTATATATTTTCGCTGATATGTCATCAGACAATATGACGAATGCACAAGCAACTAACTATTGGAATAACAGTTATCCGCAATTTGATACTGTGATGGTAGATTCTGATAGCGACAATAAGAAAATTATAACCAGAAGAGTTAATAACCGTTATGCTGAGGATTATGACATTCCTTCCTCTGTGACAAGTAATAGCAGTTATTCGTGGGGAGATTACAGTTTGACTATGCTCTATGGTGGTAGTGTTCCTAATATTACCTTTAAATCTGCCGCGGAGGATTTAAAATTATCTACCAATATGGCATTGAGTATTATTCATAATGGATATGAGGGAACTCGTCGAATACAATGTAATCTTATGAAGCAATACGCTGTATTAGGTGATAAATTTATAATTTATGATTCATCATTTAATTATGCAAATCGTTTTAATTTGGTGCCATTGTTTAAATTTGGAAAAGACGAGAATTCAGATGACAGTATTTGTATATATAATGAAAACTCTTCCTCCGAAGATAAGAAATGGTATTTTTCTTCAAAAGATGACAATAAAACAGCGGATTATAATGGTGGAACTCAATGTATAGATGCAGGAACCAGTAACAAAGATTTTTATTATAATCTCCAGGAGATTGATGTAATTAGTGCTTCTACTGGTGGATATTGGTCAAGTTATAAAATATCCAATCCGATTAAGATAAATACGGGTATTGACAGTGCTAAAGTAAAAATCACCGTAAAAGCGGGTGGTGACGATCAAATTTTTACTGCTGATAATGGTACTTATGTTCCTCAGCAGCCGGCACCCAGTTTTGAAGAGATGATTTATCAGTTTAATAATCTCACAATAGATTGTAAGAATTTAAATTTCATCGATAATCAGGCTCATATTGAAATTGATTTCACCGCTACGGCACAAGATGGTCGATCTTTGGGTTCAGAAACTTTTATTATCCCGGTAACTAAAAAAGTTCTCGGTATTGAGAATGTGATTACGTTATATAGCGAAAATAACGGTGTTCAATATATGCAAATTGGCGCATATCGTACCCGTTTGAATACCTTATTCGCTCAACAGTTGGTTAGCCGTGCTAATCGTGGCATTGATGCAGTACTCAGTATAGACACTCAGAATATTCAGGAACCGCAATTAGGGGCTGGCACATATGTGAAGCTTGTTCTGGATAAATATGATGAGGCCATTCATGGTACTAATAAAAGCTTCGCTATCGAATACACTGATATATTTAAAGATGGCGATAATTTTGTTATTTATCAGGGAGAATTAAGTGAAACTAGCCAAACCACTGTGGAAGTTTTTCTCCCCTATTTTATAGAAGCGTATGGAAATAAGAACCACTTGTGGGTACGTGCCAGATACCAAAAGGGAACGACTGATAAGATCTTATTTGATCGTACTAATGAGAAAGATCCACACGGTTGGTCTCTCAGCAACGATCATAAGACCTTTAGTGGCCTCTCTTCCGCACAGGCATTAAAGAACGATAGCGAGCCGATGGATTTCTCTGGCGCTAATGCTCTCTACTTCTGGGAACTGTTCTATTACACGCCGATGATGATGGCTCATCGTTTGTTGCAGGAACAGAATTTTGATGCAGCGAACCACTGGTTCCGTTATGTCTGGAGTCCGTCCGGTTATATCGTTAATGGTAAAATTGCTCCTTACTACTGGAACGTGCGACCGTTGGAAGAAGACACCAGTTGGAATGCACAACAACTGGATTCCACCGATCCGGATGCTGTTGCTCAGGATGATCCGATGCACTACAAAGTGGCTACCTTTATGGCGACTTTGGATCTGCTAATAGCCCGTGGTGATGCGGCTTATCGTCAGTTAGAACGTGATACGTTAGCTGAGGCTAAAATGTGGTATATACAGGCTCTTAACTTGTTGGGTGACGAGCCACAAGTGGCATTGAGTACGACTTGGTTTAATCCAACATTGGGCAATGCTGCTTCAAAAACCACACAGCAGATTCGTCATCAAGTACTTACTAAATTGCGTCTGAATAGCACGGTAAAAACCCCGTTGTTGGGAACAGCCAACACACTGACTGCCTTGTTCCTGCCGCAGGAAAATAGCAAGCTCAAAGGTTACTGGCGAACACTGGCGCAGCGCATGTTTAATTTACGTCATAATCTGTCAATTGACGGCCAGCCGCTCTCTTTGCCGCTGTATGCTAAACCGGCTGATCCAAAAGCTTTACTGAGTGCAGCGGTTTCTGCTTCTCAAGGGGGAGCTGACTTACCGAAGGCGCCGCTGACTATTCACCGTTTCCCACAAATGCTAGAAGGGGCACGGAGCTTGGTTAACCAGCTTATGCAGTTTGGTAGTTCACTACTGGGGTATAGTGAGCGCCAGGATGCGGAAGCCATGAGCCAACTACTGCAAACCCAGGCCAGTGAATTGATACTGACCAGTATTCGTATGCAGGACAACCAATTGGCAGAATTGGATTCGGAAAAAACCGCTTTGCAAGTCTCTTTAGTTGGAGCACAACAACGGTTTGACAGCTATAACCAATTGTACGAGGAAAACATCAACGCAGGTGAGCAACGGGCGCTGGTGTTACGTTCAGAATCTGCTATTGAATCTCAGGGAGCGCAGATTTCCCGTATGGCTGGCGCGGGTGTCGATATGGCGCCGAATATCTTCGGCTTGGCTGATGGCGGCATGCATTATGGCGCTATTGCCTATGCTATCGCTGACGGTATTGAGTTGAGTGCTTCTGCCAAGATGGTTGATGCGGAGAAAGTTGCTCAGTCGGAGATATATCGCCGTCGCCGTCAAGAATGGAAAATTCAGCGTGACAACTCACAGGCGGAGATTAATCAGTTAAACGCGCAGCTGGAGTCACTGTCTATTCGTCGTGAGGCCGCTGAAATGCAAAAAGAGTACCTGAAAACCCAACAAACTCAGGCACAGGCACAACTCACCTTCTTGCAAAGCAAATTCAGTAATCAAGCGTTATATAGTTGGTTACGAGGGCGTTTATCAGGTATTTATTTCCAGTTCTATGACTTGGCCGTATCACGTTGCCTGATGGCAGAGCAATCCTATCAATGGGAAGCGAATGATAATTCCATTAGCTTTGTTAAACCGGGGGTATGGCAAGGAACTTACGCTGGCTTATTGTGTGGAGAAGCTTTGATCCAAAATCTGGCACAGATGGAAGAGGCATATCTGAAATGGGAATCTCGTGCTTTAGAAGTGGAACGCACTGTTTCATTGGCGGCCGTTTATGATTCACTGGCGGGGAGTGATCGTTTTAATCTGGCAGAACAAATACCTGCATTACTGGATAAGGGGAATGGAACAGCAGGAACCAAAGATAATGGGTTGTCATTGATTGACGCTATTCTATCAGCTTCGGTCAAATTGTCCGACTTGAAACTGGGAACAGATTATCCAGACAGTATCGTTGGTAGCAATAAGGTTCGTCGTATCAAGCAAATCAGTGTTTCGCTACCTGCATTGGTAGGGCCTTATCAGGATGTTCAGGCTATGCTCAGTTATGGTGGCAGTACTCAGTTGCCGAAAGGCTGCTCAGCATTGGCTGTATCTCATGGTACTAATGATAGCGGTCAGTTCCAGTTGGATTTCAATGACGGCAAATACCTGCCATTTGAAGGTATTGCTCTTGATGATCAAGGTACACTGAATATTCAATTCCCGAATGCTACTGACAAGCAGAAAGTAATATTGCAAACCATGAGCGATATTATTTTGCATATTCGTTATACAATTCGCTAATTAATTTAGCGATTATATAATACAGGCTCTCCTTTAGGAGAGCTTGATAGAAGCAATTTATGAGATATTTATAGAAGGTGAATTTTTAAATTAATCTGAGTTTTTCTATATTATTTAAGTTTAATTTACATGATTTTTGGTTTATATTTACTTATTTACTTATTTACTTATTTACTTATTTACTTATTTACTTATTTACTTATTTACTTATTTACTTATTTACTTATTTACTTATTTACTTATTTACTTATTTACTTATTTACTTATTTACTTATTTACTTATTTACTTATTTACTTATTTACTTATTTACTTATTTGCTTATTTGCTTATTTGCTTATTTGCTTATTTGCTTATTTGCTTATTTGCTTATTTGCTTATTTGCTTATTTGCTTAATAAGTATGGAGTGCCAAATTATCAGGGGTTGGATAATGTAGTTCCATAAGCCTAGTTTTTAAGAGGGAACTATCCGGGGGACTGGGTAGGCCTTCTCAATCATCGGTTATGTACCAAATGGTAGGTAGAGTGTCATTGGGTTATCGCGACATGAAATAAATCCGTAATGTTCGTAGAAACTTTTGGCCTTTTCTCCCTTTGCATCGACCATGAGGGCATACGCGGCGACATGTTTCTTGGCCTCAAAGCAACGCTCAACTGCGCATCCTATCAGGAGTCGCCCTAGCCCTCGTCCGTGGTGATCCGAATGCACCGCTAACCGTCCCATTCGAAAACAAGGTACCGGATAGCGTGGTAATTTATGCTGGATACGTTCATCTAACTGGACAATATCGATCTGCGCAGCGCTTAAGCTATAATAACCTAGTATGGTACTAGGGGCGTCGGTATCGACCAGTACCCGCACAACGGCAATGTCTTTTTTGCTTTGTTGGACGGCAAAGCGCTGAAGGTAATCGTCAAGTTCGTTCACACCAGAGGTGAAAGCCTTGCGTTGATGGTAGCTTGGATCTAGGAATTGCTCTTCAAACACGTTTCACCTTGCGTGCAGCATTTATTGCGTTTTGTAAAGCAGCATTGGGAGTGAAAGCATCATTCAAAGCGGTTGTGAATGCCTGAAAATCCTGGACTGTCATTGTTATGCGAGAGTCTCTATCTAATAGCTCACGAGCTTTCTCTTTAGCTGCTGTGCGCACGAATGCAGCCATTGTTGTGCCCATTAAAGCCGCGGCGCGAGAAATAACTTCCTTTTCATCTGTGTCCATCTTTAAATCAAATCGAGCGATAGCAGTCATTATCATTCCTCTTTAAATACGGAAAATTAACGTATACGGCATTTTGCTGCATAAAAATTGAGTAAGCAAGTTTTAATATTGAGTTTGTATTCCCGCACTACATTGCCATTGTTAGATCATCTTGGTTTAATAAGTAAAGCCCACTATAAGCCTTCGTCCAGTATAAACTGTTATGCTTCAATAATCCTGGGCACCTATCCCAAGATAATCCTTCTTTTCTGACACCTAAAACAGATAAAAATCGGGTCACTTTTTTACATAAGTAGGGTAGGAAAAATACTAAGATGACCTTAATTAATTCAATTTATGTTGGAAAAGGTTATGCCAATTTCATCCATCAGCGGCCATACGCTGTTTAGCCAAACGCAAGTTCCTCAGCGCGCAGCAGCTTCTCCCCTACTTGAACAGGGCAACCGCTTGTTTGAACAGTCTGTCCGACGTGGCCCTCTGCACTTCCAGAGCTCGGATCTCAAGCATTTGATCACCGAATTGCGCCAGTTGCAGAGTGCTCCCAACAGTGCGCAAGCCCAACGGGTGCAGGATGCTATCCAGCATTGGGAGAGCCATCACCCTAAAGAGGTGGCGGCTCGTAGTTCCCGTCTTGCCGAGCTTAAACAGGCTCTGGCAGAACAAGGCGCGGTGGTGCGCACCCTCCAGCCAAAGGTGACGACGACTGGTTCTCAGGCCATATTAAAGCAGGCTATGCCAGCCTTAAAGGAGATGGGAACCTATGCATGTACTGATGCCCGCACTTTCGTCAGAGAGCAGAATCCCCATTATCAACAAATCATGGGAAGATTGAGTTTATACGAGAATAACCCAGATCGTCTGAGGAGTAACAGCCAAGCCAACATGATGTCCAACATGGCGGCTATCGCCGCTAGACAAGGCAACGTTAGTCTCAACCAACTACAATCTATCGCCGCCCGTGTCGCTCAAGCCCAGGCTGGTTGCTGCACGACTTTTGCCTACTCCGCTGCAGCCGAACTGATGAAGCACAATCAAGATAACCAGCAGCGCATTGAGGTAGTCGCTCATCGTGGCTCCAAGGGGCATAGCGAGACCCACTGCTTTGTAGTGGTCGGTCGCGATCCCAACAGTGAACTCAGCAAACCCGAAACTTGGGGTAAGCAAGCACACGTCATCGATCCTTGGGCTGCGACCATAGGTGGTGAACTGCAAGGTACGCCGAGTAATCCTCCGATCGCTAACCTGTGGCCGCCGACTGAATCTGTGTTTGACAACCATAAAGAGTAACCATGTTCAATTCCTTATTATCAGAACTGTGCCGACGCCTTGGGCAGACCGAAGAATCTCTACATTCGGAGGGACTCGATCTGCCGCTCGGCCCTTTTAGTTTGCATATCCGCCAGCGCGATGAGTTGGTAACTTTGTTTATTCCGCTAGGTGATATCGAACCTTGTTCGTTGGCCACACTGGCCGATTGGCCATCATTGCAACTGAGCCGTAGCGGTGAGGGTGAGACTCTGCTCTGGAGCCGTGAATGGTTGGAGAGACTGGATGCTGAGCTGTTGGTCAACTTGGTCGAGCGGATGTTACAACAAGCCAGGAACCTTACAGTTACGGCCCCTATCACTGAAAGCCAAGAATGGCCGACGTTCAGTATTCAAGGGAGTTCGTGGCACAAAGTTTAGGCGAAAAACTTTAAGAGATTAATCAGGTGTGTTATTGCAAGCCACGAGCGATATTATTTTGTGCATTCGTTGATTAATGATTTTATTACTGGGTAAAGGCTCTCCTACAGGGAGAGCCTAACGGAAATAATTTGTGAGAAATTCACCAAGGTAAACTTTTAAATTAATTTTATATAATTGCCTAATTACGAGGCTAAACCATCGGCGTCGATACCTGTGCGTAAAAATGAACAAGGGCAGTTTCCCGCCCCTCTTAATAGACTCTTAAATGGGTTTCAGCAGGTCAAAGAATGCTGATCTGCGTTGACATGGTATTTCGAGGCCAATTAGCAGAAGTGTTCTGGTAGCTGAAGATACCATTCTGGTAGCCATCGAGGCTGTATTCTTTCAGGAAGCCAACCACAATTTGGCCCGCAGCACATGGCCAATTGTATTGCCCGTTTGTAATGCAAACTGGTGTAGAAGAGTACAGTGAGTATGGCAGTATACTGCCGTTCATCCAAGCAAAGGAATTGTACCCGTAGCCTATTTCCAGAACGGCGGCGCGGAGCTGGTATCCTCCGTGATTGCAGTTTGTCACTGGCAAGTTGGAAGTGTATTCCCATCCGCAATTCGTTGAGCCAACGGCATAGACCCACATATTGGTTAGCGGAGGCGCGGCGACGTAAGCTACCTCAGACTTAGTGTTGAGCTCCTTCTCTTCAGCTCGGATGGGGCTCTCAGGGTTAGGCAGTAGCTGGGATTGCGCTGCCAGAGCATTTTGAGCAGTAGAGACCTCCTTCGGTTGTTCTGTTTGGGCATAGGCATTAACGCCAAATAAGGAAGCAAGAGATAGCAGCATAGCAAGTTTATTTTTCTTCATGATTGAATCCTCTTAGAAATCGAAAAATCCAATTCTAGGGAAGTGAGCGAAAATCACATTATTAAATTTTATTTATGTAATGATCGAAATTTTTGCGGGGGTGATTGTTTGCTTGCTTATCTCACTTCAGAACAAAGGTGGATAAATGATAAGGAATTTTTCTTTAATTAAGCTTCACTTGGTGGGAGATAACCTCTTTTTCGTTGTCTATTGAGCACATTTTGTGCTGGGTTGTTTGGGAAAGATTCCAGTACTGTGCTCAATAATATCACTATAATCGCGCGGAGGTTGTCTCCTCTTGACAGCAATTAACCTGTATTTCGCATTCCTGCTGCGATACCGGCAATTGTTACCATCAACGCTTGTTCAACCTGAGGATCGGGATGTTGCTGCTGACGGGAACGCAGTAATAGTTCTGCCTGTAAGACGTTTAGTGGATCAGTGTAAACATTACGTAGGGCGATTGATTCTGCGATCCACGGTAGATCTGCCATCAGGTGTTCATCTTTAGAAATGGTTAATACCGTCTTAATATCTGCGGAAAGTTGCTCGCGTAGTTTCTGGCCTAACGGCCATAAGTTCTTATCTACTAGACGATGGTCATAATATTCCGCCAGCCACAAGTCGGCTTTAGCGAAAACCATTTCTAACATCCCAATGCGAGTGGTAAAGAAAGGCCAATCACGGCACATTTCTGCTAGTAAATCCTGTTTCCCATCATTGATAACTTTTTGTAGCGCAGCGCCTGCACCTAACCAGGCTGGCAACATTAGACGATTTTGTGTCCAGGCGAAAATCCACGGGATAGCGCGTAAACTTTCCACTCCACCCGCTGGATGGCGTTTGGCTGGACGAGAACCTAAAGGCAGTTTAGCTAATTCCTGTTCTGGTGTTGCAGCGCGGAAATAAGGTACAAAATCGGGTTGTTCACGTACATAATCGCGATACATCTTGCAGGAGGCATCAGACAGGGTATCCATCACCTGATGCCATTCCAGTTTAGGCTCCGGCGGTGGTAGTAGGTTTGCTTCCAGAATTGCACTGGTATACAAGGCTAAGCTACTGATAGTGACCTGTGGCAGACCGAATTTAAAGCGGATCATTTCACCCTGCTCAGTCACGCGCAGACCACCTTTCAGACTTCCCGGTGGTTGTGAAAGCAGAGCAGCATGTGCTGGTGCGCCGCCACGGCCGATAGTACCGCCGCGACCGTGGAACAAGGTCAGCGTGACGCCTTCTTTTTCACAAGCTTTGATTAGTGCATCTTGTGCGCGGTATTGCGCCCATCCCGCAGCCATCACTCCGGCATCTTTTGCCGAGTCAGAGTAGCCAATCATCACCATCTGTTTGTCCTGAATCAGAGTGCGATACCATTTAATATTCATTAATTGCTGAATGACATTTTCAGCATTATTCAGGTCATCAAGGGTTTCGAATAGCGGGGCAACGGGTAAGGTGAACGGACAACCCGCTTCTTTCAGTAGTAAGTGAACCGCTAATACATCAGAAGGTACTTTAGCCATTGAGATAACGTAAGCGGCGATAGCGTCTTGCGGTGACTCTGCAATGACTTTACAGGTTGTGAAAACTTCTTGCGTTTCAGCGCTTGGTTGCCAGTTATGTGGGATCAATGGACGTTTTGAATGTAGTTCATGCAGTAGGAAAGCCTGTTTTTCTTCTTCTGACCAACTGGCGTAGTTACCTAATTCCAGATATTGCGTTAATTCAGAAATGGCGGTTGTATGGCGGGTACTTTCTTGGCGTACATCAATACGTACCAGCGACAGGCCAAAGCAGCGGATACGGCGTAAGATATCTAATAGTTGACCATTGGCAATAATTTCCATCCCGCAAGTTTTTAGTGATTGATAACAGGCGTAAAGTGGCTGCCAGAGCTGTTCATTATCCATCAGCAGATCAGTTGGTGGCAGAACTTGCTCCCCTTTCAGTTGTTTCTCCAAATAGGTCAATGTGTTGCTGAGTTGTGCCCGCAATTTTTTAGCAATTTCTCGATAAGGTTCCAGAATTTCATCACCGCCTGCTAGTTTACGAACTTCTGGTGTACATTCAGACATGGATAGTTCAGAAACCAGAACTTGAATATCTTTCAGGAATAGATCGGCTGCTTTCCAGCGACTAAGCAGTAATACATGACGAGTCACTTCAGCCGTTACATTTGGATTACCGTCTCGGTCTCCGCCCATCCAGGAAGTAAAACGGATGGGCACCGCTTCGACCGGCAGGCTGTAATCGATGGACTCTTCCAGTTGTTCATTAAATTCACGCAGGAATGCCGGCACACCTTCCCATAAGCTGTTTTCCACCATAGCAAACCCCCATTTAGCTTCATCAATTGGGGTCGGACGGATTTTGCGGATTTCATCGGTATGCCATGACTGGGCAACTAACTGACGCAGACGGCGCATAATGTTGTTACGCTCATAATCTGCCAGATCATCGTGATCGAGTTGCGATAGACAGGTGTTAACTGCTACCAATTTGTGAATCAATGTACGACGAGCGATTTCAGTGGGGTGAGCGGTGAGAACCAGTTCAATAGACAGCTCATTCACTGCTTTTTTTAGATCGTCGTTACTGAAATTTTCTTCTTTTAAGCGGGTGAATAATTTTGCTAATGCAACGGGGTTACTGGCGGCTTCACCATGTGGGGAGATACTGTGATACTGTTCGGCGACGTTTGTCAGGTTGAGAAATTGATTGAAAGCGCGGGCAACTGGCAATAATTCATCATTAGATAGGTTTTGCAAGGTAGATAATAGTTGTTGGCGATGTGTTTCATTGCCAGCGCGGGATGATTTGGATAATTTGCGGATAGTCTCGACTTTATCGAGAATATCTTCTCCTAATGCTTCTTTGATTGTGTCTCCGAGCAGCTTACCTAGCATGCTGACATTACTACGCATTGCGGAATATTGTTGGTTCATATGACTCTTAGCCTTTATTGCTGGCAGAATGTTGATTCTGTTCCTGTAGAAAAATTTCATTTAAGTGATGGAAAGTTGTTTTTTTGTGTCGCCACAGTGTTGCATTTACCCTAAACTTTCATATTCATATCAGAAAATCATCAGTTTTGGCGAAATTTCTAAAATTTAATGGCAGGTTACGTTCCATAAGTATTACTTATACGCATAAGGCTTGGGGAAGGTACTTTTGTGGTTTGTTATGATGTTTGAGTCCCCCTTGATTTCTGGGGGACGAATGAAAAGATTAACTATTGCTTAGACAAAAATGATCTATTAACTGGGAAATTATCTTTCTGGTGGGTTCAATAAATGACATATCAATGAACTCATTCGGTTGATGTGCCTGTTCAATAGAACCTGGGCCAAGGACTAATGTTGGGCATAATTCCTGAATGAATGGAGCTTCGGTACAGTAGTTGACCGTTTCAGCCTTGCGGCCTAGCAGTTTCTCTATCACATCAACCATCTTGTGATCGGTTGGACATGCATAACCAGGAATGGGGGCATGTAATTCATCGATAGTTAAGCGGCCAGGCCAACGTTGCTTCACTGGTTCCAGTGCTTCATTTAGCAGCCCGTTTAGATCCTGTAACGTTAGTCCTGGTAATGGGCGAATATCCATATGCAATTCACAATGGGCACAAATACGGTTTACTGCGTCACCTCCGTGAATATAGCCGAAATTCATAGTTGGATATGGAATAGCAAATGCCGGGTTGTTATAACGCTCTTTTAGCGTATTGCGTAGTTCAATCAAGTGACCAGTAGATTCGTGCATCAAATCAATGGCGTTTATACCACGGTCTGGATCACTGGAATGCCCGGATTGGCCAACAATGCGGATAGCATTTGATAAATGCCCTTTATGTGCGCAGATGGGATGCAATGAAGTTGGTTCGCCGATAATAGCGAAATCTGGTCGGAGAGTAGTACTTGCGGCAAAATAGCGAGCTCCCGCCATTGTTGTCTCTTCATCTGCGGTTGCCAGGATGTACAGCGGATGGGTTATTTTACTGACATCAATGTCCCGCAACGCATCAATAATAAAGGCGAAAAAGCCTTTCATATCTGCTGTACCTAAACCGTAGAGTTTGTTATCTCGTTCTGTCAGGGTAAAGGGATTTTTAGTCCAGAGCCCTTCATCAAAGGGGACAGTATCAGTGTGTCCACATAAGAGTAATCCACCTGGGCCACTCCCCAGCGTCGCCAGTAGATTGTATTTTCTGTGGGCTTCGGGGACGGGTTGTATCTCAATCTCGAAACCAATTTCCTTTAACCAACTTGCCAATAGGTTGATAAGAGATTCATTACTCTGGTCAATACTAGCATCGGTGGCGCTGATAGATGGCGTCGCGATTAGTTGCCGAAATAACTCAATAAATGGAGGTAATTTAATATTCACTGTTGACAGCCTTTATTCATGATAGTATCAATATTCATGCATTTTTTTTGAATAAAAATACATTATCCTGTTTAAATACTGAGCACAAGGTAAGATATCCTATGTTGAATACGCTGGTTGTTGGTGCAAGTGGTTACACTGGAGCAGAACTGGCAGCATATCTGCATCGTCATCCATATACGAATCTGATTAGACTCATGGTTTCTGCTCAGAGCGTTGATGCAGATAAATGCTTCTCAGACTTACATCCACAGTATAAAGGCATTGTTGATCTACCGCTGCAACCAATGACAGATATTATTAACGTTGCCAAAGGGATTGATGTGGTTTTCCTCGCTACCGCCCATGAAGTCAGTCATGACATTGTGCCGCTATTTCTGGCGGCAGGTTGCACGGTATTCGATCTTTCCGGTGCCTATCGCGTACAAAACGCTCAGATTTATCAACAATACTACGGATTCAAACATAAGCATACTGAATGGTTATCACAAGCAGTATATGGACTTGCCGAATGGCAGGCTGAAAAGATCAAACAGGCTCAATTGGTTGCTGTACCGGGATGTTACCCAACAGTTTCTCAACTCTCTCTGAAGCCACTGTTGGAAAATAATTTGCTAGATACCAGCCATCGGCCAGTGATTAATGCTATCAGTGGCGTGAGTGGTGCAGGTCGGAAAGCCAGTATGACCAACAGTTTCTGCGAAATCAGTTTACAACCTTATGGAATATTTACCCATCGCCATCAACCGGAAATTGAGGAACATCTGGGAACCAGAGTGATTTTTACTCCACATCTTGGCAATTTCTCACGGGGTATTCTTGCCACAATTACCTGTAAATTGAAGCCGGGTGTTACCGCAGAACAGATAAATGAAGTTTATCAGCAAGCATACAAAGATAAACCATTGGTGAGGCTCTACAGCAAAGGAGTGCCGGCATTGAAATCCGTTGTTGGGTTGCCGTTCTGTGATATCGGTTTTGTTGTACAGGGGGACCACCTGATTGTTGTAGGTACGGAGGATAACCTTTTGAAAGGCGCGGCAGCTCAGGCGGTTCAGTGTATGAATATACGTTTTGGGTTTGAAGAAACTCAGGCATTACTTTAATTATTGACGTGAAGGAGTAGAGCAGATGGAACCTTTAGTCATAAAGCTAGGTGGCGTGTTACTGGACAATGAAGAAGCATTGGAACGCTTGTTTACTACATTGCAGGAATATCGGCAAACACACGAACGCCAGTTGGTTATTGTTCATGGTGGTGGCTGCCTGGTGGATGAGTTGATGCAGAAGTTGCAGCTACCGATAGAGAAGAAACAAGGATTGCGGGTAACACCCGCTGATCAAATTGGGATTATCACAGGAGCATTAGCGGGTATAGCCAATAAAACCTTGTTGTCGTGGGCGACTAAATATCAACTTGCATCAGTTGGATTATATTTAGGAGATGGTAATGTGGTCAGGGTTTCCCAACTGGATGAAGAGTTGGGGCATGTGGGGAAAGCGATGCCGGGCGATGCTAAGTTGCTGAAAACACTACTGGATGCAGGTTACATACCCATTATCAGCTCGATTGGGGTAACAGATAAAGGAGAGTTGATGAATGTGAATGCTGATCAGGCGGCAACAGCGATAGCTCAGACACTAGGCGCTGATTTGGTATTGCTCTCTGATGTTAGCGGTATTTTGGATGGTAAAGGCCAGAAAATCCCTGACATAAATGCGGAGAAAGCAGAACAACTTATTGCACATGGCATCATTACTGACGGCATGATTGTGAAGGTGGATGCAGCTCTAGATGCAGCTAGGACATTAGGTCGCCCGGTAGATATTGCTAGTTGGCGTCATGCAGATCAACTAACCGACTTGTTTAACGGTGTTCCCGTCGGTACTCGTATTCTGGCTTAAATTAAGTTTGATTAATTTTCGGCAAAGTTTTGCTGATAAATAACAACGGAATTTTAAAGGGTAACTTCATGCATACTAAAGATATTAAAAAGATCGTTCTTGCCTATTCTGGTGGTCTGGATACTTCTGCCATTATTCCTTGGCTGAAAGAGCATTATGACAATTGTGAAGTTGTTGCGTTTGTCGCCGATGTGGGGCAAAGCCGTGAAGATCTGGAGGGAATAGAGCAGAAAGCTTTACGATCTGGAGCATCAGAATGTCACGTTGTGGATCTACGTGAGGAATTCATTAAAGATTATGTTTATCCGGTACTGAAAACCGGTGCTCTGTATGAAGGTAGCTATTTGTTGGGAACTTCAATGGCACGACCAATTATTGCTAAAGCACAGGTTGAATTGGCACTGAAAGTAGGGGCAGATGCACTTGCTCATGGTGCAACAGGTAAGGGTAACGATCAGGTTCGGTTTGAAAGCACTTATACCGCATTAGCGCCTCAGCTAAAAGTTGTCGCGCCGTGGAGAGAATGGGATTTGCGTTCCCGTGAAGCGTTGTTGGATTATCTGAAAGCGCGGGATATTCCAACTACTGCAACATTGGAGAAAATTTACAGCCGTGATGAGAATGCGTGGCATATCTCTACCGAAGGCGGTGTACTCGAAAGCACTTGGAATGCATCCAATAAAGATTGTTGGGTGTGGACAGCCTCCCTAGAAGAGGCGCCAGATGAAGCTGAATTGGTCAGTGTCACCATTGAGCAAGGCGAGGTTGTTGGGGTTAACGGCAAGGTGATGTCGCCATATCAGTGCCTTGAAGTGCTGAATGTTCTGGGAGCAAAACATGGTATCGGTCGGATCGATATCGTGGAAAACCGGCTGGTGGGAATGAAATCTCGTGGTTGTTACGAAACACCGGGAGGAACCATTATGATGGCCGCGTTGCGTGGTGTTGAGCAACTGGTTCTGGACCGCGATAGCTTTAAATGGCGTCAGCAGCTTGGCCTGGAAATGTCTTATGTCGTTTATGACGGACGCTGGTTTGCCCCGTTACGTCAGTCTATTCAGGCAGCCGCTGAGATACTGGCTGCGGATGTCAGCGGTGAAGTCGTGCTCAAACTCTATAAAGGCCAGGTGACAGCGATCCAGAAGAGATCAACAAATAGCCTTTATTCTGAAGCGTTTGCAACGTTTGGTGAAGATGAGGTTTACGATCACAGCCATGCAGCAGGATTTATCCGTCTGTATTCTCTCTCTTCGCGTATTCGGGCGTTAAATAGTAAAGAGTAATTTCATTGTTCGTAGTTATGGAGATAATGACCAGATCGTAAATTCATCCTTGTATTTGATTTCTCTTGTCTATTATCTCCATATTGCAAATGAAATTGCTGTTTATGAAGGGTCATCAATCACTCAGACATCAGATAATCAGGAACGAAAATATGGCACTCTGGGGCGGGCGTTTCAGTCAGAAAGCAGATCAACGGTTCAAACAATTTAACGATTCACTTCGCTTTGATTATCGGTTGGCGGAACAGGATATTACCGGTTCAGTTGCATGGTCGAAGGCGCTGGTAACGGTTGGTGTGTTGACCGTTGAGGAACAACAAAAACTGGAGTTGGCATTAAATGAATTGCTGAATGAGGTTCAGGCTAATTCACAAGTCATCTTGCAAAGTGATGCAGAAGATATCCATAGTTGGGTAGAGGGGCAGCTAATCAGTAAAGTTGGCGATCTAGGTAAGAAGCTCCATACTGGCCGTAGCCGTAACGATCAGGTGGCAACAGATCTTAAACTGTGGTGTAAAGAATACATTTCACATCTCCATCAGGCAATTGTGGAGCTACAGCAGGCATTGGTGATTACTGCGGAGAATAATCAGGATGCAGTGATGCCGGGCTATACCCATTTGCAAAGAGCGCAGCCTATTACATTTGCTCACTGGTGCTTGGCATATGTAGAAATGTTGGTCCGTGATGAAAGTCGGTTACAGGATACTTTAAAACGGCTGGATACCAGCCCGCTTGGGTGTGGCGCATTGGCTGGAACCGCTTATGATATTGACCGCGAACAACTAGCATCATGGCTAGGTTTTGCTTCAGCGACGCGTAACAGCTTGGATAGCGTTTCAGATCGTGACCATGTATTGGAACTGCTATCTAATGCCAGCATCAGTATGATCCATCTTTCCCGTTTTGCGGAAGACCTCATTTTCTTTAATAGCGGTGAAGCAGGGTTTATTGAACTGTCAGATCGAGTCACTTCCGGTTCTTCTCTGATGCCACAGAAAAAAAACCCGGATGCGCTGGAGTTAATTCGTGGGAAATGTGGCCGGGTGCAGGGGGCATTGACCGGCATGATGATAACCTTAAAAGGTCTGCCGTTGGCCTATAATAAAGACATGCAGGAGGATAAAGAAGGGTTGTTTGATGCGCTGGACACTTGGCTAGACTGTTTGCATATGTCCGCGTTGGTGTTAGATGGTATTCAGGTCAGGCGTTCACGTTGTGCGGAAGCAGCTAAACAGGGTTATGCTAACGCGACCGAATTAGCTGATTATTTGGTTGCAAAAGGTGTTCCATTCCGAGAGGCTCACCATATTGTTGGGGAAATTGTGATTATGGCGCTTGCCCAGGGTAAGGCTCTGGAAGCGTTGTCATTGGCAGAGTTGCAGAAGTTCAGCAGGGCAATTACTGAAGATGTATATGATATTTTGTCTCTGCAATCTTGTCTGGACAAACGCCTTGCAAGGGGTGGCGTATCGCAAAAACAGGTCATGAAAGCGATTGCAGAGGCTAAACAGAGGCTAAAATTAAGTTAGTCATTATCAACAGAGGGGATTAATCTATCCCCTGTAAAATAAATGCGATCTTTATATATAAGTTTTTAATGATTATCTGATAGCCTTTTCCTCACATTGATATAATTATCTATTGGTAGTTTCTATCATTTATATTAAATATGTTGAGGTGGGAATGAATATCCGCGATCTGGAATATCTTGTGGCGCTTGCGGAGCATCGGCACTTTCGCCATGCTGCGGATTCTTGCCATGTCAGCCAGCCCACATTGAGCGGGCAAATTCGTAAGCTTGAGGATGATCTGGGTGTAATGTTATTGGAACGCACCAGCCGTAAAGTTTTGTTCACTCAACAAGGGATGCTATTAGTAGAACAGGCCAGAACGGTTCTCCGTGAGGTTAGAATTTTGCAGGAGATGGCGTCACTTCAAGGGGAAAACATGTCTGGTCCTCTGCATATTGGTTTGATTCCTACGATTGGGCCATATCTGTTGCCTCATATTATTCCTGGGCTTCATAGCTTGTTTCCTAAGTTGGAAATGTATCTGTATGAAGCCCAGACGCAAAGTCTGCTAGCCCAGTTGGATAGTGGCAAATTGGACTGTGCGATTCTGGCAATGGTTAAGGAGACAAGAGCCTTCATTGAAGTGCCATTGTTTGAAGAACCCATGAAACTCGCTATCTATGACGGTCATCCTTGGGCAGAGCGAGAAAAAATTGCTATGGATGAATTAGCAGGTGAAAAATTACTGATGCTAGAAGATGGTCATTGCTTGCGAGATCAGGCTATGGGATTCTGTTTTCAGGCTGGCGCAAAGGAAGATACCCATTTTCGCGCAACTAGTTTGGAAACTCTGCGTAATATGGTGGCTGCCGGTAGTGGAATAACCTTATTACCTGATCTGGCAGTGCCACAGGAGAAAAAACGTGATGGTGTCTGTTATCTTGAGTGTAGCAACCCTGAACCTAAGCGATCGGTTATTTTGATTTATCGCCCTGGTTCACCTCTGCGTGGCCGCTATGAGCAACTGGCAGAGGCTATTAGAGCTAAAATGGGCGCTTATTATGGGCAATCAAAATAGTCGGTTCAGGCCATTTAGAGCTGCGACACGATAAGCTTCAGCCATAGTCGGATAATTGAAAGTAGTATTGACGAAATATTCGATGGTATTACTTTCACCTTTCTGTTCCATAATCGCCTGGCCGATATGAATGATTTCAGCCGCACGTTCTCCGAAACAATGAATACCAAGAATCTCTTTTGTTTCTCTATGGAACAGTATCTTCAGGCTTCCTACGTTCATCCCTGCGATTTGTGCGCGTGCAAGATGTTTAAATTGTGCACGCCCAACTTCATAAGGCACTTTCATTGCTGTCAATTGTTGTTCGGTTTTACCTACAGAGCTGATTTCAGGAATGGTATAGATACCTGTTGGAATATCTTCAATCAGATGAACTTCGGCGTTTCCTTTCGCCATCGCTTGGGCGGCAATTCGGCCTTGATCATAAGCAGCAGAGGCTAGGCTTGGATAGCCGATAACATCTCCTACAGCGTAGATGTTTTCATTGCTGGTTTGATAGATCTTATTAACTTTCAGTAAGCCGCGGCTATCTGCTTCCAGACCAACGTTTTTCAACCCTAAAGTATCGGTATTACCTGTTCGACCATTAGCATAAAGCAGGCAGTCAGCTTTGACTTTTTTACCGGATTTGAGATGAACGATAACGCCATCATCGACACCTTCAATTTTAGAATATTCTTCATTGTGGCGGATAACTATACCGCTATTCCAGAAATGGTAAGAAAGTGCGTCTGACATCTCTTGATCAAGGAAAGCCAATAAGTGATTACGCGTGTTGATCAAATCAACTTTTACGCCTAATCCACGGAAAATTGAAGCATATTCGCAACCAATCACTCCGGCGCCATAAATAATGACATGCCGTGGTTCATGATCCAGTTTCAGAATGGAATCGCTGTTATAAATACGGGAATGGGTGAAATCAACATCTGGTGGACAATATGGGCGAGAACCGGTTGCGATAATAATTTTATCTGCGCTTAAAATATCGTAGTTATCGTCGGCATAGCGCACACTCACCCGGTGATCATCGATGAATGTGGCTTCCCCGGAAAACATACGACACCCATTACGTTCGTAAAATCCTTGACGCATTCTAGTTTGCTGATTAATCACCATTTCAGCACGACGTAAGATTTCAGCAAATGAAGAGCGAAGAATGCGGGAATTATCACTGTACAGAGGGTTTTGGTTAAATTCGATAATACGGCTGACGGCGTGGCGGAGGGCTTTGGACGGGATGGTGCCCCAATGAGTACAACCACCGCCAACATTATTATAGCGTTCGATAACAGCAACGCTTTTACCCTGCTTCACCAATCCCATTGCTGCTCCTTCTCCACCGGGACCAGAACCAATGACAATGGCGTCAAAATGAATATGTTGCATATGAGGAAAGACCTGTTTTTACACAAAATTACAACGCTATATTAACATTGGTTGACTTAATAACCCAATCGTCATAAGGATTTTATGTCATCGTGTAGGGTAAACTGAACATAGTTTTACCCGTTACGTTAATCTGGCGCAAGACCATGAAGCTTTTGGAAAATAAATAATTATCTAACGACTGAATTGAATTAACACAGGAAAGGTGCTCTCCTTGATGATTTTCTAACTACGTGTCGTCACCTTTATCATCCTAATATCTAATAAGAAAATGTGCTGAGAAAATGACATTGATCATTATAAATGACATGATAAGCACATCATTACGGCAAACGCGTTAAAATTTGGTATATTTCCTAACATGTAGTTCAGATAAAGAGTCAGGATTCGTGTGAGTAACGTTATCGGCATCAGAGCGAAACAGAAAGAAAAAACTCGTCGTTCACTGATTGAAGCTGCTTTCAGCCAGTTGAGTGCCGAAAGGAGTTTTACCAGCCTTAGCTTGCGTGAAGTCGCCCGCGAAGCAGGTATTGCACCCACTTCATTTTATCGTCATTTCCGCGATGTTGATGAGCTTGGGCTGACTATGGTGGATGAAAGTGGTTTGATGTTACGTCAGTTAATGAGGCAAGCACGGCAACGTATTGCTAAAGGTGGCAGCGTCATCCGCACGTCTGTTTCAACTTTTATGGAATTTATCGGTAATAATCCAAATGCATTCCGATTATTATTACGTGAACGTTCAGGGACCTCTGCTGAATTTCGTGCTGCTGTCGCACGGGAAATCCAACATTTTATTGCTGAGCTGGCAGACTATTTAGAACAGGAAAGCTGTATGCCGAGGCATTTTACTGAAGTGCAGGCAGAGGCAATGGTGACAATAGTATTCAGTGCAGGTGCAGAAGCGCTGGATATTGATTTGGAGAAAAGACAGCGTTTAGAAGAGCGTTTAGTCTTGCAGCTACGGATGATTGCTAAAGGTGCATATTATTGGTATCGCAAAGAAATGAATCCACCGAACCCTAAACTTAAATAACTATGAAGGAGGAGAACGAAATGATGGAACAATATCGCCAGGATAAAAGTACATTGTTACTCGCTTTTATTGTCGGACTAGCAACGAATGGAACGTTTTCAGCAGTTTTTAGTTCAGTTGTTTCTTTTTCAGTCTTCCCATTGATAACACTGATTTTGTCAATTTATTGTATCCATCAGCGCTATTTGAATTACTCAATGCCAGATGGGATGCCTAAGTTAGTTGTTGCTTGTTTTCTCTTAGGATTATTTAGTTATAGTGCGATTATCCGGGTTGAATACCCTGAAATTGGCTCTAATTTTCTACCCGCAGTAATAGGTACCGTATTGGTATTCTGGATTTACAGGAAGGTAAAAATTCGTAAAAACCAGGCAATTACAGAAAATGGTCATTAATTGATGAAAAACGCCGGCGAGATAACTATCTGCCGGCGTTTCTGTTTTATATGTTCGTTAAGTATCAGTTTGATTTTTCCAGAAGTACGCCACATTCCATATGGTGTGTATAAGGAAACTGATCAAATAGAGCCAGATGGCTGATTTGATGCGTTTGGGTTAATGTTTCCAGATTATGACAAAGGGTTTCCGGGTTACAGGAAATATAAAGAATCCGTGGATATGTCTGGACCATCTCAAGCGTTTTTTCATCAAGGCCGCTACGTGGCGGATCGACAAAAATAGTTTCACATTGATAGCTTTTTAAATTGATTCCTTGAAGGCGATTAAATTCGCGTTCACCATTCATTGCTTGGGTGAATTCCTCAGCTGACATGCGAATAATTTGTACATTATCAATCCCGTTGGCTGCAATATTATATTGAGCGGCAGCAACGGATGGCTTGGCAATTTCTGTTGCCAATACTCGTTCAAAGTTTTGAGCTAATGCCAGAGAGAAATTGCCATTACCGCAATAAAGCTCAAGTAAATCACCTTTTGAATCCTTGGTAATATTAATTGCCCATTCAAGCATATGAATATTGATGCTAGCATTTGGTTGGGTAAAGCTGTTTTCCACCTGGCGATAAATCATTTTTCGGCCTGCAACAGGTAAAACCTCATCAATATAATCATGATTCAATGTGATTTTGGTTTTAGCGGCTCTGCCAATTAACTCAACGTCAAACCCTTTATTTCTTAACACTTCACGCAGTTTTAGTGCCTGTTGTGTCCATTCATCACTCAATTTTTTGTGATAAAGCAGAGAAACAAGGATTTTATTACTGCAAGTGGACAGATAATCAATTTGAAATAGCTTATGACGCAAGATCTGTTCAGATCTAATGGAGTCAATTAATTCTACCATCATTTTGTTGATTAACTTACTAGCGACAGGGAATTGAACAAGACGAATACGCTGTTTCGTCTGTTGATCGAACATAATATGGTACAAATCATCCTGCTCATGCCAGATTCGAAATTCTGCTCGCATTCTGTAATGAGATTGTGGTGAGCGGAAAACCTCTGGCTCCGGGGGCTGGAAAGATGCCATCATGTTTTTTAAGCGGCTGACTTTCTCCGTCAGTTGCTGCTCGTAGCTTTCCGTTGGCAGGGGATTTTGCATTATGTTTGTTCTCTTATATCTGTATCTGTAGTAAGAAAAATTTTCGTGCGAAATTGTAGAGAAAGAGCAAAGGATGTCCAGTTTTCTTATTACTCAATCCTGTCTATGCTTACTATTATGAGTAAGTTTCACGCTCCATCGTAGCGTGTCCTTCTGACAATAAATTGTGGGATGTTTTCTCATGATAAATAAAAATCGGTTTTTATTATCTATTGTTTCAATCGTGGCGATTTCTAGTTGGAATCAAGCTTCCGCTATAGTGGAGTCACAGGATACATTGGTTGTGACGGCGAGTCGTTTTAAACAGCCAGTGTCAAGCATACTGGCTCCTTATACTGTTGTAACACGAGATGAAATTGAGCGTTGGCAGTCAAATAGTGTTGCCGATATTTTACGTCGTCTACCCGGTGTTGATATTGCTCATCATGGTGGTATTGGGCAGTTAAGTTCTCTATTTATTCGCGGAACTCATCCTCGTCATGTATTGGTGTTGATGGATGGAATACGTTTGAATCAATCGGGTATCAGTGGCTCCTCTGATTTAAGCCAGATACCTGTATCATTGGTTCAAAAAATTGAATATATCCGTGGACCACGTTCCGCTGTTTATGGTTCTGATGCTATTGGTGGTGTTATTAATATCATTACTACCAGAGAGAAACTAGGAACTAACCTTAATGTAGGTATCGGCTCACATGGTTATCAGACTTATGATGGTGCAACTCAACAAAAATTAGCTGAAAATACAGTCCTGACAGCGGCAGCTAACTATACCTATACTAAAGGATACGATGTTGTTGCTGATGGTAATACCGGTGGTTTTAGACAGCCTGACCGTGACGGTTTTATGAGCAAAATGCTTTGGTTGGGAGTTGATCAAAAATTTAGTGAGCAAGTCAGTGGATTTGTTCGAGCTTATGGCTATAGCAATAGAACATCTTATGATGCGGATATTAATTGGAGTTATCCATATGCCAGACCGGATACCCGAGAACTTTATAGCCGCCACTATGACATGGGGATCAGATTTAACCAAGGGATCTACTCATCCCAATTAGTTGCAAGTTATAGTCATATAAAAGACTATAACTTTGACCCTAAATATGGGCGCTATGACAAGTCTGCTAGCCTTAATGATTCTGAACAATATAACCTGCAATGGGGAAATACGTTTCAGCTATATCAGGGTATGGTCAGTACAGGTGTGGATTTCCAAAAACAATCGATAGAAGCTGGAACCAGTTATATTCCGAAGAGTGAAACGGTACGTAATACAGGAATGTATCTGACAGCACAGCAACAACTGAAAGATTTTATTTTAGAAGGTGCAATTCGTTCGGATAAACATTCAGAAGCTGGCTGGAATACTACATGGCAAGCTAGTTTAGGTTGGGAGTTTATTAAAAATTATCGTTTGATCACTTCTTATGGTACGGCATTTAAGGCTCCGACGCTTAGCCAGATGTATGGTTTTGGTGGTAATCATGATTTGAAACCAGAAGAAAGTAAACAATGGGAAGGTGGTATTGAAGGCGTCACAGGCCAGTTAAATTGGCGTCTGACTGTATATCGCAATGAGATTGAGCAATTGATCGATTATGCAAATAGTCGTTACTACAATATTGGTAAAGCAAAAATTAAAGGTGTTGAGTGGACTGGCTCAGTGGACACAGGCATATTTCAGCATCAATTGACGGTACAATATATCGACCCTCGTAATAGTGAAACTAATGAAATTTTAGTTCGTCGTGCGAAGCAGCAAGTCAAATATCAACTTGACTGGCAGATATATGATTTTGATTGGGGGTTAACTTATCAATATCTAGGACGGCGTTATGACAACGATTTCAGTACATTCCCGGCTAAGCGTGTAAAATTAGGTGGCGTCAGCTTTTGGGACTTAACGGTTTCATATCCAATCACTTCTTATCTGACAATCCGTGCTAGAATAGCCAACCTGCTTGATAAAGATTATGAGACAGTTTATGGCTATCGCATTCCAGGACGTGAATACTACCTCACTGGGAGCTATAACTTCTGATTTAAATAAAGTCGAACGCCCGACAGTTTTAGTGTTTGATTCTGGGGTAGGCGGCTTATCTATTTACCAAGAGATCCGGCAGTTATTGCCAGATCTCCACTATATATATGTTTTTGATAACGAAGCATTTCCTTATGGTGAAAAATCGGAAGAATTTATTGTTGAACGAGTTGTGCGAATTGTCGATGCTGTTCAGCAAAAACACCCTCTGACAATAGTGGTTATTGCATGTAACACGGCAAGTACAGTCAGTTTGCCAGCCCTGCGTAAACGGTTCAGCTTTCCGGTTGTTGGTGTGGTTCCAGCGATAAAACCCGCAGCAAAGTTAACTCGTAATGGTGTCGTTGGATTATTAGCGACTAGAGCAACAGTTAATCGTTCCTATACAAAAGAACTTATCGAAAAGTTTGCTACAGGTTGCAGGATTGAATCTATAGGCTCTGCTGAATTGGTAGAATTAGCTGAAGCTAAACTGCATGGTGGTAAGGTCTCTTCCGACATTTTAAAAAAGATACTGAAACCGTGGCTCGGAATGAAAGAACCACCTGACACAGTAGTATTGGGTTGTACTCATTTTCCACTATTAGCAGAAGAATTAGTTCAGATACTACCTAATGGCACACACTTAATTGATTCTGGTGCCGCTATTGCTCGAAGAACAGCTTGGTTGGTTAAACATCAGAATAATTTTGTTTGTACTTCAGCAGATAGTCTTGCTTATTGTATGAAAGTGAATACTGATACTGATGCATTAATCCCCGTTTTGCAGGAATATGGATTCTCAAAACTGGAAAAACTGATAACTTAAGTTAAATTTGATGGAATAATCATCGGTCGTTAACTTTTTTCAAAATAATTATTGCCAGCGTCAAAGAACTCCCTATAATGCGCCACCACTGACCGACACAACGCTGATAAACATTGTGAGGTCAGGCAGGGAAAGCGGCAATAAGCGCTTGACTCTGCGGGCGAAAAGCGTAGTATACGCAGCCCGGCTGAACGAGAATATGAAATTTTAATTCAGCCTGCTCTTTAACAATTAATCAGACAATCTGTGTGGGCACTCACAAGACC